>AP025583.1:0-1436232 GCA_022846095.1 Oscillospiraceae bacterium
TTTTTGGTATAATAGCCTGTCTAGAAACGAATCGCTCCGGGCGGTTCCTTTTTTTCCGCGCTGGGGCGCGAACAACCGACGAAAAGGGGTGGTCCCTGACATGAATTCCCCCGCAGACATCTGGGCCAAGGTGCTCTCCCTGATGGAGAACGAGATGACCGCCACAACCATCAACACCTGGTTTGACGACGCCCGGGCGGTCTCGCTGGACGCCGACAAATTCGTCCTGCACACCCCCTCCAATTTTAAGCGGGACATTATCCTCTCCCGCTATCTGCCCGCCGTGCAGAAGGCGCTGCACGAGCTGTTCTCTGCCGACTTCGAGGTGGTGGTGCTGGGCGAGGGGGAGTTGGAGGACTTTTCCAAGGGCGAGGACGCGGCCTTTCTGCCCGGCACGGAGGAGTACACCTTCGAGCGCTTCGTGGTGGGCTCGTCCAACAAATTCGCCCACGCCGCCGCCCTGGCGGTGGCGGAGAACCCGGCCCACAGCTACAACCCGCTGTTCATCTACGGTGAATCCGGCCTGGGCAAGACCCATCTGCTCTACGCCATCGCCCACCGCATCCACCGGGATCACCCGGACTACCGCATCCTCTACATCAAGGGAGACGCCTTCACCAACGAGCTGATCCAGGCCATCCGGGAGGGGCGCAACGCGGAGTTTCGGGAGAAGTACCGCTACGCCGACGTGTTTCTGATGGACGACGTGCAGTTCATCGCGGGCAAGGAGAGCTCCCAGGAGGAGATGTTCCACACCTTCAACACCCTCTACGAGGCCGGGCGGCAGATCGTCTTCACCGCCGACCGCCCCCCCAAGGAGATGCTGCGCCTGGACGACCGGCTGCGCACCCGCTTTGAGTGGGGCCTGCCCGTGGACATCCAGCCCCCCGACTACGAGACCCGGGTGGCCATCATCAAAAACAAGGCCATCCGCCGGGGCATGAACCTGCCCGACCCCGTTTTGCAGTACATCGCCGACAACATCACCTCCAACGTGCGCCAGATCGAGGGCACGGTGAACAAGATTCTGGCCTTTCAGGAGCTGATGGGGGAGAGCGTGGACGTGGACGTGGTGACCAAAGCCGTAAAGGACATGTTCAAGGACAAGGCGGACTTCCTGCCCTCGCCCGACGTGATCATCGAGGAGGTCTGCAAGTTCTACTCCATCGAGAACGACGCCCTCCGGGGCCAGGGCCGCACCAAGGACACCGCGCTGGCCCGCCAGATCGCCATGTACGAGATCCGGCGCATGACCAATTTGTCCCTGAAGGAGATCGGCCGGGAGTTTGAAAACCGGGACCACACCACGGTGATGCACTCCATCGAACGGGTGGAGAAGCTGATGAAGCAGAGCCCCGAGGTGGCCGAGGTCATCAAGGACATCAACACCAACATCAACGCCCGCTACGAGTAGGGAGGGGTGTGCCCTTTTCCACACGCCGATGTGGAAATCCACAGGGGCTCCTGTGGATAAACTCACGCTCTGCCGCCCCGCTGTGGACAAGCATCCGATTTCTCCACAACCCCTGTGGACGCGCTTTTCGTTCCGGCCCAGCCGTTTTCGGCGTTTTTCCACAGGATTTTTCCCTACGGCGTCTGTTACGATCTAAAACCCCTCTCCTCTCCTTGCGCGCTGCGCGCAGTGAGCAAAGAATCCAAATCCACGAAACGGAGGTCCATCTATGAAATTCAGCTGTGAAAAGGCCCTTTTACAGGCGGCCATCTCCACCGCATCCAGGGCGGTGTCCCCAAAGAGCTCCATCCCCGCGCTGGAGGGCATCCTGCTGGAGGCCGACCGGGAACTGCGCCTGACCGGCTACAACCTGGAGACCGGCATCCGCACCACCGTGCCCGCCGACATCGCCCAGGGCGGCACCCTGGTGCTGGGCGCGCGCCTCTTCGGCGAGATCATCCGCAAGCTGCCCGACGACGTGGTGGTGTTCAGCGCGGAGAACTATATGGTCAACATCAAGTGCGGCATGAGTGAGTTCAACATTCTGGGCACCGACCCGGAGGAGTTCCCCGAGCTGCCCACCGTGGAGTACCAGAACTCCTTCACCCTGCCCCAGACTAAGCTGAAGGCCATGATCGGCCAGACCCTCTTCGCCGTCAGCGACAACGAGAGCCGCCCCATCCACACCGGCTCCCTCTTTGAGGTGGATGAGGCGGGGCTGACCATCGTGTCGGTGGACGGCTACCGCCTGGCCCTGCGCCATGAGGCCATCGAGGCCAAGGAGGGCAGCGAGTCCTTCTCCTTCGTGGTGCCCGGCGCCGCCCTGGGCGAGGTGGAGAAAATCTGCTCCGACGTGGAGGAGGCCGCCAGCGTCACCCAGGGCGCCCGGCACGTGATGTTCAAGGTGGGCTCCACCATGCTGGTCTCCCGCCGGCTGGAGGGGGAGTTTCTGGCCTACCGGCAGGCCATCCCCCGCAACAACTCCATCCAGGTGGAGGGGGATACCCGCGCCCTGCTGTCCTCCATCGACCGTGTGAGCCTCATTATCTCGGACAAGCTGAAAAGCCCCCTACGCTGCGTGTTTGACGAAAACGTGCTGAAGATCAGCACCAAGACCGCCATCGGCGACGCGGCCGACGTGTGCCCCCTGTCCGGGGACGGCGGCGGGCTGGAGATCGGCTTCAACAACAAGTACCTGATGGACGCCCTCAAGGCCGCCCCCGCCGACCGGGTGCGGCTGGAGCTGACCACCGGGGTCTCCCCCTGCGTAATCCTGCCCGCCGAGGGGGAGGAGAATTTCCTCTACATGGTGCTGCCCGTGCGCCTGAAGGCGGGGGAGTAGCCCATGGAGCCGCGTGAGGTCAAGATCCACACCGAGTTTATCAAGCTGGAGGGCCTTTTGAAGTTCGAGGGAGAGGCCGAGACCGGCGGGGAGGCCAAGGCCATGATCCAGTCCGGCCTGGTGAAGGTCAACGGCGAGGTGTGCACCCAGCGGGGGCGCAAGCTGCGCCCCGGGGACGAGGTGGCCCTGGCAGGGGCCGTTTTGAAGCTGGTATGATCATCCGTTCGGTCAGTCTGGACTTTTTCCGCAACTACGCCCACGTGGACGCCGCCTTCCACCCCCGCTTCAACGTGATTTACGGGGAGAACGCCCAGGGCAAGACCAACCTGCTGGAGGCGCTGGGCTACCTCTCCACCGCCAAATCCCACAGGGCCCGCTTTGACCGGGAGCTCATCTACTTCGGCGTGGACTCCGCCTTTGTGAAGGGGGAGATCTCCGCCCGGGAGCGGGACTTCACCCTGGAGGCCCGGCTCCACCGGGGGCAGCGGCGGCAGCTCTTCTCCAACGGGGTGCGGCTCAAGACGGCGGGGGAGCTGTCCGGCGTGCTGAACACCGTGCTCTTCTGCCCGGAGGATCTCCAGCTCATCCGGGCGGGGGCGGCGGAGCGCCGGGCCTTCCTGGACGACTGTATCTGCCAGCTCCGTCCTCGGTACGCCGAGGCGCTGGCCGAGTACCGCCGCCTCTACGAGCACAAGACCCGCATTCTGCGGGACTGGGAGGAGAAGCCCTCCCTGCTGGACACGCTGGACGAGTTCAATCTGCGCATGGCCCAGGTGGGGGCGGTCATCATCCACTACCGGGCCCATTTCGTGCGCAAGCTGGGCCAGTTCACGCCCCCCATCCACCAGGATTTCTCCGGCGGGCGGGAGGCGCTGGCCCTGCACTACGAGACGGTCAAGACGGTGCGCAATCCGGAGGGGGGCGTGCGGGAGATCCTGCCCGCCCTGCTGGAGCACCAGGAGGCCCACCGCCAGGCCGAGCTGGACAGCCGCAGCTGCCTGTCCGGGCCCCACAAGGACGATCTGAGCGTGGAGATCGATGGGCGCAGCGCCCGGCAGTACGCCTCCCAGGGCCAGACCCGGACGGCGGCCCTCTCCCTCAAGCTGGCTTCCCGGGAAATCTTCCACGAGGACACCGGCCAGTGGCCGGTGCTGCTGCTGGACGACGTGCTCTCCGAGCTGGACGAGCGCAGGCGGGACTTCGTGCTGGGCCGGATCAGCGGCGGGCAGGTGTTCATCACCTGCTGCGAGGAGGAGGGGCTCCGGGGCCTGGAGCAGGGGGCCGTGTTCCACGTACGGGAGGGGGCCATCGTCAGTTAGCCATGTTTTTGTATACCTCATTGTTGTTTCTGACGGGGGGCGGGCCGGTGCTGGCCGCCGTCCTCTTCCTGGCGCTGCTGGGCGTGGGGCTGGCCATCCAGCTCTGGCTGTGCCGCATCCGCGCCCCGCTGGCGGTGCGCCTGCTGCCCGTCGTGCTGGCGGCGCTGGTGCTGCTGCTGCTGTGGAGCTTCTACGGCGGAGCGCTCTACCTGCCCCTGCCCGCCTATAATTCGCTGGTGCGCAGCGGCGTAATCCGGGTGTGGGGAATTTTGGCCGAGGGCTTCCTCCTGGGCGCCCTCGCAGGCTGGGTTATTTGGCTTATCCACCCCAAGGTGACGAAAAAGAAATAGGAGATCCGTATGCCCATCATTCTCGCGCTGTTCTGCCTGCTGCCCCTGGCGGCGGGCGCCGTTATCGAATACGTGGTGTGCCGCTTCCCGCGCAGAAAGGCCTGGAGGCTGCTGCCCCCCTGCGCCGTGATCGCCCTGGCCGCGCTGATCGGGGTGGGGCGGTACAACCTGTGGACCTCGCCGGAGGTCTCCCCGTGGACCCAGCTGGTCATTTTCCCGGGGCTGCCCGCCCTTTTCCTGCTGCTGGGCCTGCTGCTGGGCTGGCGGTGGTGGAAGCGGCGCTGGTCGCCCCGTGTGATCAAGGACAAGTGAGGAGGCGCGTATGAGCGGGAAAGAGCTGCGGCTCAGGCGGATAGGGCGAGCGATGGCGGGCGATTCGTGAATCGCCCCTACGGGTCTGGAGCAGCGGGCCGATGTGGGAATCGGTCCCTACGAGTGCCAAGCGCTGTATGGGGCATGGCAGTACGGGCGGCTTTTCAGGCACTCCTTGAATCGTAACTATTTTCAAGTCTGGGCGGGTCATGTGCCGCAGGGTCCAGGTGTCCGGGGGACACCCTGATGCATTCGGGCGTAGCCGCTTTTAAAAAGCGCAGCCCTGGTTGTTTCTTCCCGGGGTTCTTTGCAACCAAAGAACCCCGCCGCCGGAGGCCGGGCCTCCTAACAGAAACAGGAGGAGATCCCTATGTATCTGCACCTGGGACAATCGGTGGTGGTCCCCTACCGGGAGGTGGTGGGCCTGTTCGACCTGGACAACACCAGCGCCTCCCACCTGACCCGCGCCTTTCTGGAGCGGGCGGAGCGGGAGGGCAGGGTGGTCAACGTCTCGGACGATCTGCCCAAGGCCTTCGTCCTGTGCCGCGGCCGGGACGGCGTGTCCAGGGTCTATCTCTCGCAGCTTTCCACAGCCACTCTGCTCAAACGGGCGGAGAACGGTGTGTTTGAATAATTGACAGATTCCAACGGAGGTTAAAGTATGTCTGAAGAACTGGAAAACGGCACGACACAAATGGAGCAGGTGGAGCACGAGTACGGCGCCAGCGAGATCCAGGTGCTGGAGGGGCTGGAGGCCGTGCGCAAGCGCCCCGGCATGTATATCGGCTCCACCTCTGAGAGCGGCCTGCACCATCTGGTCTACGAGATTGTGGACAACGCCATCGACGAGGCGCTGGCCGGCTACTGCGACGACATCACGGTCAAGATCGGCGAGGGGAACATTGTCACGGTCATCGACAACGGCCGCGGCATCCCGGTGGACATCCAGCAGCAGACCGGCAAGCCCGCCCTGGAGGTGGTGCTCACCATCCTGCACGCGGGCGGCAAGTTCGGCGGCGGGGGCTACAAGGTCTCCGGCGGCCTGCACGGCGTGGGTGCCAGCGTGGTCAACGCCTTGAGCGAGTGGATGGAGGTCCGTGTCTACAAGGACGGACAGATCTACGAGATGAAGTTCGCCCGGGGCGCGGTGACCCAGCCGCTGACCATCCTGGGCCCCACCGACCGCCACGGCACCGAGGTGGTCTTCAAGCCCGACCCGGACATGTTCGAGGTGACGGAGTACAATTACGACACCCTCCACACCCGTATGCGGGAGGAGGCCTTCCTCAACGCCGGGGTGCGCATCCGCACCATCGACGAGCGCGCCGGGCAGGAGCAGAGCGACGTGATGCACTACGCCGGCGGAATTCGGGAATTTGTGAGTTATGTCAACCGCAACAAGACCGCCCTGCACGAAGAGGTGATCTACATCTCCGGCCAGAAGGGCGACTCCATGGCCGAGGTGGCGTTCCAATATAACGACAGCTATAACGAGCTGATCCTCTCCTTTGCCAACAACGTCCACACTCCGGAGGGCGGTATGCACGAGGAGGGCTTCAAGCGGGCCCTGACCACCACCCTCAACGCCTATGGGCAGAAGGTGGGTATGCTGAAAAACGAGGAGAAGGTCTCGGGCGAGGACTGCCGGGAGGGCCTGGCCTGCATCATCTCGGTGAAGCTGACCGACGCGCAGTTTGAGGGCCAGACCAAGGCCAAGCTGGGCAACAGCGAGATCCGCACCCTGGTGATGGGCCTTGTCTCCGACAAGCTGGAGGAGTACCTGGAGGAGCACCCCCAGGTGGGCAAGGCCATTTTGGAAAAGGCCCTCACGGCCAACCGGGCCCGTGAGGCGGCCCGCCGCGCCCGGGAGAACATCCGCCGGAAAAACGCCCTGGACGGGGCCACCCTGCCCGGCAAGCTGGCCGACTGCTATGAGCGGGACGCGGCGCTGACCGAGCTCTACATCGTGGAGGGCGACTCGGCAGGCGGCTCGGCCAAGCAGGGCCGGGATTCCCGGTACCAGGCCATCCTGCCCCTGTGGGGCAAGATGCTCAACGTGGAGAAGGCCCGGGCCGACAAGGTCTACGGCAACGACAAGCTCACCCCGGTCATCACCGCCCTGGGGGCCGGCATCGGGGAGGACTTCGACGCGGAGAAGCTGCGCTACCACAAGGTGGTCATCATGGCGGACGCCGACGTGGACGGCGCCCATATCCGCACCCTGATGCTGACCTTCTTCTTCCGCTTCATGCGCCCGCTGATCGACAAGGGCTACGTGTACGCCGCCGTGCCGCCGCTGTACAAGCTGGTGCGGGGCAAGGTGACCCGGGTGGCCTTCTCCGACGAGGAGCGCGACCGTGTCTCCGCCGAGATGCGGGGCGACAATATGAACGCCAAGGTGGACATCAGCCGCTTCAAGGGCCTGGGCGAGATGAACCCGGAGGAGCTGTGGGAGACCACCATGAATCCGGAGACCCGCACCCTCAAGCGCATCACCATGGAGGACGCGGTGGCGGCGGACGAGATCTTCACCCTCCTGATGGGGGAGCGGGTGGAGCCCCGCCGGGAGTATATCGAGCGCAACGCGGCCCGGGCGGTGAACCTGGACTATTAGGGACGAAATGGATCATTGACAATGTATAATTGAGAATTCAGGACGGGGTGCGCCCGCCGCAGCGAAATTATCAATTATCCATTCTCAATTTTCAATTCTCAACGGATGGAAGGACACTTCATATATGGCTAAGAAGGACGACTACCAGACAAAGGATATTACCTTTCCCGATCAGAAGATTATAGAGATCAACCTGGAGCACGAGATGCAGGACGCGTATATCGAGTACGCCATGAGCGTCATCGTGGGCCGGGCGTTGCCCGACGTGCGGGACGGCCTGAAGCCGGTGCACCGCCGCATCCTCTACTCCATGTACGAGAGCGGACTGACCAGCGACAAGCCCTACAAGAAGTCGGCCACCTGCGTGGGCGACGTGCTGGGCAAGTACCACCCCCACGGCGACGCCTCGGTGTACGACGCGCTGGTGCGTCTGGCCCAGGACTTCTCCATGCGCTACCCCCTGGTGGACGGCCACGGCAACTTCGGATCCATCGACGGCGATCCCCCGGCCGCCTACCGATACACCGAGGCCCGCATGGCGAAGATCACCAACGAGCTGCTGCGGGACATCGACAAGGAGACGGTGGACTGGGACCCCAACTTCGACGAGTCCATGAAGGAGCCCCGGGTGGTGCCCTCCCGCTTCCCCAACCTGCTGGTGAACGGCTCCAGCGGCATCGCCGTGGGCATGACCACCAATATCCCCCCCCACAACCTGCGTGAGGTCATCAACGCCGCCATCTGCGTGCTGGACAACCCGGAGGCCGGGCTTGAGGACCTGATGGAGCACGTGAAGGGCCCCGACTTTCCCACCCGGGGCATCATTATGGGCCGCTCCGGCATCCGGGCGGCCTACGCCACGGGCAAGGGCCATATCCGCGTCCGGGCCCGCACCGAGATGGAGGAGTTCGGCCAGGGCCGCACCCGCATCGTGGTCACCGAGCTGCCCTACCAGGTGAACAAGGCCCGGCTGGTGGAGAACATCGCCGAGCAGGTGCACGACAAGCGGCTGGACGGCATCTCCGGCCTGCGGGACGAGTCCGACGGCAAGAAGGGCATGCGCCTGGTCATCGAGCTCAAGAAGGACGCCAACCCCCAGGTGGTGCTGAACCGCCTGTTCTCCCAGACCCAGATGCAGACCACCTTCGCCGTGGTCATGCTGGCCCTGGTGAACAACCAGAAGCAGCCAAAGATCCTCACCCTGCGGCAGATCCTGGACGAGTACATCGAGTTCCAGAAGCAGATCATCACCCGGCGCACCATCTTCGACCGCCGCAAGGCGGAGGAGCGGGCCCATCTGCTCCAGGGCCTGCTGATCGCCCAGGACAACATCGACGAGGTCATCAGGATCATCCGCGAGAGCTACGACGACGCCAGGGATAAGCTGATGGAGCGCTTCGGGCTCAGCGAGGTGCAGGCCCAGGCCATCCTGGACATGCAGCTCAAGCGCCTGCAGGGCCTGGAGAAGGAGAAGCTGGAGGCGGAGTTCGAGGAGCTTGCGAAAAAGATCGCCTACTACAATGAGCTGCTCTCCTCCAATGAGCTGCTGTGCCAGGTGCTCAAGACCGAGCTGACCGAGATCCGGGACAAGTTCGGAGATGACCGCAAGACCGAGATCGGCTTCGCGGAGGACGACATCGACATCGAGGACCTCATCGAGGAGGAACAGTGCGTCTTTACCCTGACCAGCGCGGGATATATCAAGCGCACGCCTGTGTCCACCTACCGCTCCCAGCGCCGGGGCGGGCGGGGCATCACGGCCCAGTCCCTCAAGGAGGAAGACGTGGTGGAGACCCTCTTCACCGCCTCCACCCACGACTATATCCTCTTCTTCACCAACCGGGGCCGGGTGCACCGGAAGAAGGGCTACCAGATCCCGGAGGCGGGCCGCACCGCCAAGGGCACCAATATCGTCAACGTCCTGCCCGTGGAGAGCGACGAGAAGGTGACCGCCATGATCCACCTGCGGGAGTACAGCGACGACCGCTACCTGGTCATGGTCACCCGCAACGGCACGGTGAAGCGCATCCAGCTCTCCGCCATCAACACGGCGCGCAAGGCGGGCATCCGCTGCATCACCCTGGAGGAGGGGGACGACCTGATCTGCGTGCGGGAGACCGACGGGGAGCAGGCCATCCTGATCGCCACCCACGAGGGTATGGCCATCTGCTTCAAGGAGAGCGACGTGCGCTGCATGGGCCGGGACGCCTGCGGCGTGCGGGGCATCAGGCTGCGCCCCGGGGACTTCGTGGTGGGGGCCGCCCGGGCCAAGTACGACCACCAGGTGCTCATGGTCACCGAGAACGGCTACGGCAAGCGCACGCCCATGGACGAGTATATCCGCGCCGACGGCCCCCAGAACCGGGGCGGCTACGGCCTGAAGGGCTATCAGGTCACCGGGAAGACCGGCTGCGTGGTGGCCGTCAAGGTGGTCAGCGAGGAGGACGACATCCTGGTCATCAACGACGCGGGGGTCATCATCCGCATGGGCGCCGCGGGCGTCAACCTCTACAGCCGCACGGCCCAGGGCGTGAAGATCATGAACCTGGGGGAGGGGGAGAAGGTCATCTCCCTGGCCCGCGCCGAGAAGGAAGAGGAGGAAGAGATTCCCGCGGAGGAGATCGCCCTTGAGGAAACCGGCGGGGACGCCGGGGAGCAGGAATGAAACAAGTCACCATCTATACGGACGGGGCCTGCTCGGGCAACCCCGGCCCCGGCGGCTGGGGGGCCATCCTCCGGTACGGGGCGTTTGAAAAGGAGCTGTCCGGCGGCGAGGCCCACACCACCAACAACCGCATGGAGCTCACCGGGGTAATCTCCGCGCTGGAGGCCCTGAAGGAGCCCTGCGTGGTGGAGCTCTACTCCGACTCCAAGTACGTCATCGACGCGCTGGACAAGGGGTGGGCCAAGGGCTGGAAGGCCCGGGGCTGGGTGAAGGGGGACAAGAAGCCCGCGCTGAACCCGGACCTCTGGGAGCGCCTGCTGGCGCTGTGCGAATTCCACACGGTAAATCTCCACTGGGTAAAGGGCCACGCGGAAAACAGGTACAACAACCGCTGCGACGAGCTGGCGGTGGCCCAGAGCCGCAAATTCAAATAAGTTATCCACAGTGCCACGGCGGAGTGTGGACAAAACAAGGAGGCGGACGCAATTGCGTCCGCCTCCTTGTTTTTAAAATCAGGCGGGTAAGGATGCTCAAAGCCTCCCCTCATAGGGGGGCCGGGGGGCTTGCCCTAATCGAAGAGAAACAGCGCCTCGATGGGGGCCCCCACCGCCCTGGACAGGTCGATGGCCAGCTTGAGGGAGGGGTTGTACCGCCCCGCCTCCAGGCGGATGATGGTCTCCCGCCGTACCCCCACCCGCTCCGCAAGCTCCTCCTGTGTGAGGCCGGCGCGGATGCGGTGCTCCTTGAGTTTACATAAGAACTCACCCATCAGTCGGCAACCCGGTCAAAGTAGAGTATGAGGGCGGGGGAGAGGATCATACACAGGCCGTACCCCAGGGAGCCCGCCAGCAGGACCGTGGAGCCGGGAACGCCCTTGGACAGGGCGAAGAGCAGGAGGAAGGCCAGCAGGCAAAAGAGGGTGCACATGACCTGGGCGGCCCGCCGCTGATTTTCCAACAGCCGCTCATCCTCCTTTTGCCCCATCAGCTTGGACCAGAAGTACCAGCCGAAAAAGCCGAAGAAAATAAAGAAAAAGTATTGCGAGTTGTGCGCGTCGCCGGGCAGCAGCCCCAAAAAGCCCAGCAGGCCCAGAATCCCCATCCAGGCGGGTATTTTAATGTCGCGTCTCTTTTTCACTGTGGCCATCCTCTCGTGATGTGATAAATATATCACTTAATGAGACAAATATATCACATCACGATCCCTTTGTCAACCACAATAAGACCCGCCGGAAAAAAACGGACCCCTACTCCCACCGGAAGAACCGGACGGCAAGCCCGGCGCAGATCACCGCCAGCGCGGCCAAAACGAGGCCGGGGACCAGCGCATGTTCGGCGGGCAGGCCCAGGCAGGCGGCCTTGAGCAGCTTGATGCCCTGGGTCAGGGGGAGAAGGTCGGCCACCCGCTGCAGCGCGGCGGGCATGACCTCGTAGGGCAGGGTGGCGCCGGAGAAAATCAGCATGGGGAAGTAGAGGACGCTGGCAAGCACGCCGGCGATTTTGGTGTTGGGGGACAGGCCGCCCACCAGCAGGCCGATGCTGAAAATGGACAGCAGCACCAGCAGATAGCCGCCCAGGAAGAGGGGCAGGGAGCCCCGGAGCCGCACGCCGAACAGCAGGAAGCCCGCCGCCCGGAGCAGCAGCAGGGAGGCCAGGGCGTACAGCGTGTAGATCGCCACCTGCACCAGCAGGATCATGGCGGGGCTGACGGGGGTCACCCGGAAGCGCTTGAGGATCTTGCGGCTGCGGTAGTCGCTCACCACCAGCGGCAGTCCCATCACGCCCCCGGCGCAGATGGAGATGGAGGCCAGCGCGCCGAAGGACTGCTCCAGAAAGCTGTACCCCGCCCCCTCGAAGGCGGGCCTGCCGCCGTAGAGCAGGCCCAGGATCACCAGCACGGCCAGGGGCATCAGCAGCGCAAAGATCACCATGTCCATGCCCCGAAGGGAGAGCTTAAGCTCAATTTTGAGCATTGTGCAAAAGGCTTTCATCTTTTTCCTCCTCCGTGTACCAAAGATAGGCGTCCTCGAACCGGGCGAAGGGGCTGGCTTCCACCGCCTGGGCCACCGTGCCGGAAAAGACGGTCAGCCCGCGCCTGAGAATGCAGATGCGGTCGCAGAGGGCCTCCACCTCGTCCATAAAGTGGGAGCTCAGCAGGATGCTCAGCCCCTGATCCTTCAGCTCCGACAGGGCCCCCCACACCTCCCGCCGCGCCCGGGGGTCCAGCCCGGTGGTCAGCTCGTCCAGAAAGACGGCCTCCGGTTTGGGGAGCAGGGCCAGCACGATGAACAGCCGCTGCCGCTGCCCGCCGGAGAGCTCCTGCACCAGGGCGCCCTCCCGGCCCGCCAGGCCGAACCAGGCCAGCAGCCCCCGCCAGTCCGCCGGGTCCCTGTAGAGGCAGGCCGTGACCGCGCACAGCTCCCCCACCTTGATCTTCTCCTGGTAGTTGGCCTGCTGGAACTGCACCCCCACCCGCGCGAAGAGTTGCCTGCGCCGGGTCAGCGGGTCCATGCCCAGGATGCGCACCGTTCCGGCGTCCGGCCGTTTGGTGCCCAGGATGCATTCGATGGCCGTGGACTTGCCCGCGCCGTTGGGCCCCAGCAGCCCGAAGACGGAGCCACGGCCCACCGACAGGCTGAAATCCCGCAGCGCACACAGCCCGCCGTAGGATTTGCACAGCCCCTCCACCTGAATGACGTCGTCCATAATCGTTCCTCCTTTCGTTTGACAGAAAAGAGAATACCACCAGCCGTAAGACTGGTGGTAAAGTGGAGGGTTATCCGAATTCCCGCTGCATGTCCCGGAGCAGCTCCAGCATGGCCAGGGCGTTTTCCTCCGCCGCGCCCAGGGAGATAATCAGCCTGTCGCAGGCGGAGACGATGTCGTCGTCCGCCCCCGGCGTGTTGAGGGCCGTCCCCACGTCGGCCTCCGGGTCGGCCGAGCGCGCCCGCAGCAGCCGGAGGATGGCCTCCAGGGAGTAGTTGGCGCAGCGCAGGGCGCGGATGATCTTCAGCCGCCGCACGTCCTCCCCGGTGTAGACCCGGTAGCCGTTTTCCCGGCGCTTGACCGTCAGCAGGCCGTTCATCTCCCAGCTGCGCAGGGTGTCCATGGAGATGGACAGGGCGGCGGAGGCCTCCTTGCGCCGCATGGGGACCGTCTCCGCCGTGGGCGCGCCGGAGAGGAGCTGGCCCGCCAGCGCCGCGGCCTCCTCCGCGTGGGCCCGCTCCCGCCGGACCCGGCGCACGTAGTCCCGGGCCAGGGCGGAGGCCCCGGCGTAGTCCCCCGCCGCCGCGGTCTTTACCGTCTCCACAATCTGGCGGCGCAGGCCGTTTTGCAGCACCTCCACCCGGAAGGCCAGCCGCGCCAGGCGGAACTGGGCCAGGTGGCGGCCGGTAAACACCCGGTAGCCGTTCTCCTTCCGCTCCGCCGCCGGGATCAGGCCCAGCCGCTCGTAGAGCCGCACGGTGTTGGGGTGCACGCCCATGATGGCCGCCACCTCCGCCGTCCGATAGGTTTTCATTGCCCCACCTCCCATGTCCAGCTTACCACGTGCAAAAAGCCTGGTGTTATAGTGGAGCCTTTTGCGCCCCATTATGCAAAAAAAGCCGCCGTACTCCAAACGGAGTACGGCGGCCCTGCGTCTGATCTAGGAACCGGCGGGGGGCTGGCCCCCGCCGCCCTCGCCCCTGGGCTTGCGGTAGCGCCTGCGGCGGTTGCGGCTGGGCTTCTTCTCGCCGTCCTGGCCCTCGGGCCTGGGGGCGTCCTGCGCCCCGGCCTGGGGGACCGCCCCGGTCTGGGGGGCCGCCCCGGCCTGGGGGGCGGGCTTGTCCTGCCTGTCGGGGCGGGGCCGGTCCTGGCGGGGCTTGTCCCCACGGGGGGGCCGGTCGTCCTTGGGCTTGTCCCCCTTGGGGGGGCGCGGCTTGGCCGCGGGCTCCCCGCCGGGGGCCTTGGGCGCGCGCTCTTGGGGCTCGGCCCCGCGTTCGCCGCCCTTGCCGCGGCCGCTCCTGCGCCTGCGGCGGGGCTTGTCCTCGTCCTCGGCACGGGGGGCGTCGGCTGCCGCCGGTGCGGCGGGTGCGGCCACGCCCAGGTGGGACAGGGCCTCGCCCAGGCTGGCGGAGAGGCGGTCCTCCTCGCTCTCGGGGGGCGGGGTGACCTTGCGCAGCTTGGCCAGCTCCTCGGCGGGCGGGGCCACGTAGCCCTCGGGCCGCTTGCCCTTGCCGTTGCGCACCACGCAGATCTCGCAGTTATGGTAACACTGGGGGGTCTCGGGCTGGTGGTCCAGCCGTACCTTGACGGTCTCCCGCAGCAGGTTGACCTGGTTGACGGTGCCCACCCCGTCGGGGGTCTCCACGAAGGACTCCTGCTTGGGCATGCGCTTCACCGCGTCCTCATAGGCCTCCTGCTCGTACTTCAGGCAGCACATGAGCCGCCCGCAGGTGCCGGAGATCTTGGTGGGGTTGAGGGAGAGGGACTGGGTTTTCGCCATTTTGATGGACACGGGCTGGAACTCGTCCAAAAAGGTGGCGCAGCAGAAGGGCTTGCCGCAGATGCCCAGGCCGCCCAGCATCTTCGCCTCGTCCCGCACGCCGATCTGGCGCAGCTCGATGCGGGTGTGGAAGATCCCGGCCAGATCCTTCACCAGGGCGCGGAAATCCACCCGACCCTCGCTGGTGAAGAAGAAGAGGATTTTGTTGCCCTCGAAATTGTACTCCACCTCGACCAGCTTCATGTCCAGGCCGTGCTCGGCTATTTTCTCCTGGCAGATCTTGAAGGCCTTCTTCTCCTTCTCCCGGTTGCGCTCCACCATCTCCAGGTCCTTTTCGGTGGCGATGCGCACCATGGGGCGCAGGGGCTGGACCACGGTCTCGTCCTCCACCATGGTGTTGGGCTGGACGCACTCGCCGTACTCGATGCCGCGGGAGGTCTCGATAATGACCCCCCGGCCCGCCTCCACGGCCTGGCCCTGGGGGTCGAAATAGTACTGCTTGCCGCCGCTTTTGAAGCGGACGCCGATAATCTCGGTCATAGGTGAACCTCCGAAAACGGGCGCGTCTCTCGCGGCGCCCGCGTGTGTTTACGAATTGAGCTGTGCCAGCGCGGCGCAGAGCCAGCCGCAGAGGTGCCCCGCCCCCACGTTGTAGCCGCAGGCCGTGCGCAGCTGCTCCGCCGTGCCGGCCGCGGCCATCAGGGCCTTGGGCGACATGCGCTGCGCCGCGGCGCGGGCCAGGGCCCGGCGCTGGGGGTCGGCCTCGTCCGGCCCGCCGCCGGCGCAGACCAGCGCGTCCCGCAGGAGCAGGATCAGCTCGTCCAGCAGCGCGCACAGCGCGTCCCTGCCCCACTTCTCCAGCTCCACGCAGTAGGCCTGGAGGGCCAGCTCGTCCCGGTTTGCCAGGCGCTCCAGCACGGTGCGCGCGGCAATCTGGACGGCCTCGTCCTCCTGGCCGCCGCCCTCCAGCGTCTTGACCGCCCGGCCCAGAATACCCCCGCAGGCGGCCGCGGCGCGCTCCAGCGCGCCGGCTTCCCTGTCCGGGTAGCGCGCGCGCAGAAACGCCGCCGCCTGGTCCGCGCCCACCGGGGAGAGGGAGAGCCCCTCGCACCGGGAGCGCACCGTGGGCAGCAGCGCGGCGGCGTTGTCAGTCAGCAGCAGGAAGGCGGCGTAGGCCGGGCCCTCCTCCAGCAGCTTCAACAGCGCGTTCTGGGCGCTGGGGTTCATGCTCTGGGCGTTTTCCACCACGTAGACCTTGCGCGCGGCCTCGTTGGGCCTGATATAGGCGTCGGCGCGCAGGGCGCGCACCTGGGCCACGGTGATGTCCTTCCCGTCCGCGCCCACCCGGATCACGTCCGGGTGGATGCCGGCGGCGGCCTTACGGCAGCCGGGGCAGGCCCCGCAGGGGAGCGTATCCCCCTCGCCGGTGCACACCAGGGCCTGGGCCAGAAGGCCCGCCAGGGTGCGCTTGCCGGAGCCGGGGGCGCCGGAGAGGATGTAGGCGTGGGAGAGGCCCCGCCGGGCGCACTGCGCGTCGAGCTGGCGCTTGAGGGCCTCGTTGCCCACCAGGGCGCACAGGTTCATTTAGACGCGCTCGAACCGCTCGATGTCCACCACGAAGATGGTGGCGCCCCCGACGACGACCTCCACGGGCATACTGGGGTAGTACCCATAGCTCATCTCGGTGGTGGTGGGGATCATCTGCTTGCGGCTGTGGGACTGCTCCTTGATGATGTCGATGACGGTCTGGACCTTCTCCTCGTCCACGCCCACCAGGATGGTGACGTTGCCCGCCATCAAAAAGCCGCCCGTGGTGGCCAGCTTGGTGGAGGAGAACCCGCGCTTGGTCAGCGCCTGGGTGACGGCACCGGCGTCGTCGTGGTTGATAATGGCAAGGATCAGCTTCATACGTATCCCTCCTGTGGAAAAATGCGGTTTGCCCGCACCCGCACACACTTCAGGCTCGGACAACTTCTATGTCTTCCATTATATTATAACCGATCTGATCCAAATATGCGATAGTTTTTTTTGTAACGGCCTCCCCGGGGGCCACCACGGGCACGCCGGGGGGATAGGGGGCCACCTGGCAGGCGGCGATCCGCCCCTCGGCCCGCGCCAGGGGCAGGGTTTCCCAGGGGGAAAAGCAGGCGGCGCGGGGGGAAAGTGCCCGTTGGGGCGGGGGCGGAGGGGCGCAGGGGGCGGCACGCCCGGCCCCGGCCAGGGGGCGCAGGGCCTCTTCCAGGCGGGCAAACTCCGCCGGGCCGTCGGCGCAGGTCAGGATGCACACCACGTGCCCCGCGTCGGCCAGCTCCACATAGACGCCCTGCCCCTCCAGGGCGTGCTGGGCGGCGAAGCCGTCGGCGCAGCAGAAAACGTACCGGCAGGGGTCCAGGGGGGCGTGCTCCTCCGTGAGGCCGGGGGTGCGCGCGCGCAGTCCCGCCGTCAGCTGCGCCGTGCGGCGGTAGGCGGCGGCGCCCTCCTCCTCCAGCCAGGCCCGGACCCCGTCCAGGGCCGCCAGCATGGGGTAGGAGGGGCTGGAGCTGCCGTAAAGGGAGGCGGCGCGGCGGATCTCCCGGCCGGAGAAGGCCGCCCCGGCGAAGAGTAGTGCGGACTGCCCCGGGGCGGGGAGGGTCTTGTGGGCGGAGGCCACAACCAGATCGGCGGCGCTCAGGTCGTAATTTCCCAGGAAAGGCAGGTGGGCGCCGTGGGCCGCGTCCACCACCAGCGTGCCGCCCCGGGCGTGCACCGCCTGGGCGATGGCTGGCAGATCCGACAACACGCCGTAATAGGTGGGCGAGGTAATACAGACCGTTTTGATATTCGGGTGGGCCCCCAGCGCCCGGGCCACGGCGGCGGGGGAGATGGGCCCGGCCACACCCGGTCCCTCCAGCCAGGGCCGGTCCAGGTAGACCGGGTCCAGGTCCAGCAGGGCCAGCGCGTTGTAGGCGGAGCGGTGGCTCCCCCGGTCCAGCAGGATTTGAGCGCCGGGGGCGCAGGCCAGGGTCAGGGCGGAGAGCACCCCCTGGGTGGAGCCCCCGGTGAGGAAGAGGCAATGGGCCATGTGGAACGCTTCGGCCCACAGGGCCTCGGCCTCCCCGATGGCCCCCCCGCCGGAGAAGAGGTCGCCGGTGGGCCCCAGCTCGGTCACGTCCAGCCCGGCGTACCCGGAAAGCTCGGCCACCGGCAGGGGCCTGAGCTTGTGGCCGGGCATGTGCATGGGCAGCGCGTCCCTGGGCACAAAGGCCCGCAGCGCGTCCAGCAGCGGCGTTTTCGCCATGCCCTACTCCTCGTCCAGCTTGAGCACGGCCATGAAGGCCTCGGTGGGGATCTGCACGCTGCCCAGGCTGCGCATCTTCTTCTTGCCCTCCTTCTGCTTCTCCAGCAGCTTCTTTTTCCGGGTGATGTCGCCGCCGTAGCACTTGGCGAGCACGTCCTTGCGCATGGCCTTGACGGTCTCGCGGGCAATGACCTTGCCGCCGATGGCGGCCTGGACGGGCACCTCGAAGAGCTGGCGGGGGATGTTCTCCTTCAGCTTCTCGCACAGCCTGCGGGCCCTGGGGTAGGCCTTGTCCCGGTGGGCGATGAAGCTCAGCGCGTCCACCCCGTCGCCGTTGAGCAGCAGGTCCACCTTCACCAGGTCGCTGGTCTCGTAGCGGTCCAGCTCGTAGTCCAGGGAGGCGTAGCCCTTGGTGCGGGCCTTGAGCGTGTCGAAGAAGTCGTAGATAATCTCGTTGATGGGCATGGAGTAGTGCAGCTCCACCAGGTTGGTGTCCAGGTACTGCATGTCCTTGAAGACCGCCCGCCGCTCCTGGCACATGGGCATGATGTTGCCCACGTAGTCGGGCGGGGAGATGATGGACACCTTGGCGTAGGGCTCCCTGGCCTCGGCGATGAGGGCGGGGTCGGGGTAGTTGTGGGGGTTGTCCACCTTCACCACGCTGCCGTCGGTCTTGGTAATCTCATAGATGACGGAGGGCAGGGTGGTGATGAGGTCCAGGTCGAATTCCCGCTCCAGCCGCTCCTGGATGATCTCCATGTGGAGCATGCCCAGAAATCCGCAGCGGAAGCCGAAGCCCAGGGCGGCGGAGGACTCGGGCTCGAAGGAGAGGGAGGCGTCGTTGAGCTGGAGCTTTTCCAGCGCGTCCCGCAGGTCGGGGTACTTGGAGCCGTCCTCGGTGTAGATGCCGCAGAAGACCATGGGCCGGGCGGGGCGGTAGCCGGGCAGGGGCTCGGCCGCGGGGTTGTCCGCGCCGGTGACGGTATCGCCCACCTGGGTGTCCTTCACGTTCTTGATGGAGGCGGTGAAGTAGCCCACCTCCCCGGCGATCAGCTCCCCGCAGGGCTCCAGCCCCAGGGGGAGCAGGTGGCCGCACTCCAGCACCTCGTACCGGGCGTTGGCGGCCATCATCTTCACGGCCATGCCGGTTTTGATGGTGCCCTGCATCACACGGAAGTAGACGATCACCCCCCGGTAGGCGTCGTACTGGCTGTCGAAAATGAGGGCCTGGAGGGGTGCGGCGGGGTCCCCGGCGGGTGAGGGAATGTTCTTAACGATGTCCTCCAGCACGGCGTCGATGTTGATGCCCATTTTCGCGGAGATCTCGGGCGCGTCCTGGGCGGGGATGCCGATGACGTTCTCCACCTCGTCCTTCACCTTCTTGGGGTCGGCGGCGGGCAGGTCGATCTTGTTGATGACGGCGCGGATCTCCAGATCGTGCTCCATGGCCAGGTACGTGTTGGCCAGGGTCTGGGCCTCGATGCCCTGGGCGGCATCCACGATGAGCACCGCGCCCTCGCAGGCGGCCAGGGAGCGGCTGACCTCGTAGTTGAAGTCCACGTGGCCCGGCGTGTCGATGAGGTTGAGCTCGTAGGTCTCCCCGTCCAGGGCCTGGTAGTTGAGCCGGACGGCGCGGGCCTTGATGGTGATGCCCCGCTCCCGCTCCAGGTCCATGTTATCAAGGAGCTGGCTGGACATCTCCCGCTGGGAGACGGCGTTGCACTTCTCGATCAGCCGGTCGGACAGGGTGGACTTGCCGTGGTCGATGTGGGCGATAATGGAAAAATTGCGTATTTTACTCTGATCGGTCAAGAAATTCACCTCATATATCCGCCGCCGCGGGGGCAGGCCCCCGCCGGCGGTGTTTATTTCTTCTCGCTTCTCCTGTAGCTGAGCCGGCGGGTGACCCGCTCCCCGGTGGCGTGGATGATCTGCAGCAGGGACTGGTAGAGGCCGGGGTAGTTGCCGCTGAGGGCGTCGTGGTTCATGGTGGGGAAGAAGCCCTTGTCCTTGTCGTGCTGGGCCAGGGCGTCCACGTAGTCCACCTCGGCGCAGATCATGTCGGCGTCGGTGATGCTGCAGACGAACTCCCGGGCGGGTATGGCGAAGAAGTCCTCGTTCTGGGTGCCGTCGGCGCGGTAGAGGTGGCGGAACATCTTGTAGATGGCGCCGGAGAGGTACTCGGCGCAGGCGCGGATGGCGTCCTTGCAGCCGGTCTTGCCCAGCAAATCAAAGAGCACGCCGATGGAGTTGACCAGCAGCTTTTTGTTCAGCGTGGCCATAATGCTGCCGTGGAGCACGTTGTCCTTCTCCGCCGAGTAGTCGTAGAGGTCGTCGGGGGAAACTATGGTGGTGCCGTCCCGGGAGAGGGTGCGGCCCAGCAGATAGTCGGCGGATACATTATAATAGTCGCAGGCGCGGGCGACGAAGGCCAGGCCGGGCTCCCGCACGCCGTTTTCATAGTGGGAGAGCAGCGCCTGGCTGATGCCCAGATCCTTGCTGGCCGCGCGCTGGGAGATCCCCTTCTCCTGGCGCAGCAGGGACAGGCAGCGGGAAAAATCGGAATTAACCACAGTAACACACACCTCGTTGAAAAACAGTGTGTATAGTATAGTAGAAGAAATACGAAAAGTAAAGCGGATTTTTGCCCATTTGTCGCTTGAAATACCCACGGGATAGTGTTACATTAGTGAGGTGAAACATTGAGTTTAGGAAACTCAGTTTAATAAACGGAGGTACATAGAATGGCAGTCCTGCACATGTTTGCAACCCTGATCGACAAGCTGAAGGCCAACCCCAAGACCATCGTCTTCCCCGAGGGCACCGACCCCCGCATCCTGGAGGCCAGCGCCCGTCTGCTGGCGGGCACCTGGCTGACTCCCATCCTGGTGGGTGAGGAGGCCGAGGTGAAGGCCGCCGCCGAGGAGGCGGGCTTCAATATCCGCGGCGCGCGGATCCTCAGCCCCAGGAGCTACGGGCGCATGGACGAGATGGTGGACACCATGTTCGAGCTGCGCAAGGGCAAGATGACGAAGGAGGCCTGCCGGGAGGCCCTCCAGCAGGGCAACTACTTCGGCACCATGCTGGTGAAGCTGGGGGAGGCCGACGCCCTGCTGGGCGGCGCCACCTACTCCACCGCGGACACGGTGCGCCCCGCCCTCCAGCTCATCAAGACCAAGCCGGGCGCGTCCATCGTGTCCTCCTGCTTCATCATGGTGCGCTCCTCCGTGGGCGGCAACGACGTGCTTGCCATGGGCGACTGCGCCATCAATATCGCGCCCAGCGAGGACGAGCTGGTGGAGATCACCCGGGAGGTGGCCCAGTGCGCCCGGGTGTTCGGCGTGGAGCCCAAGGTGGCCATGCTGTCTTACTCCACCAAGGGCTCCGGCGCGGGCGAGGGGGTGGACAAGGTCCGCCACGCCTACGAGAAGCTGGCGGCCACCCACCCCGACTTCGAGGTGGACGGCGAGCTGCAGTTCGACGCGGCTGTCTCTCCCGCGGTGGCGGAGACCAAGTGCCGGGAGTCCAAGGTGGCCGGCCAGGCCAACACCTTCATCTTCCCGGAGATCCAGTCGGGCAACATCGGCTACAAGATCGCCCAGCGCCTGGGCGGGTTCGAGGCCTACGGCCCCATCCTGCTGGGCCTGAACGCGCCGGTGAACGACCTCTCCCGGGGCTGCAACGCCCAGGAGGTCTACTCCATGGCCATTATCACCGCCGCCCTGAGCGAGTAAACAAAGGGCGGGATGGAAACAGAGCGGGGACGGCAGCGCCGTCCCCGCTCTTTCGTCATTGCGAGGGCCGCAGGCCCGCGGCAATCCGTCTCTACCCCCGGCCCCCCTATGAGGGGGGCTGTCAGCGGAGCTGACTGGGGGGTCCGACCCCTCCGCCCACTTCGTGGGCACCTCCCCTCATAGGGGAGGCTTTGGGCCGCAGGAGCGCGGCAATCCGTCTCTTCCTCCGTACCGTAGGGGCCGATGCCCACATCGGCCCGCCGCTCCAGGCCCGTAGGGGCGATTCACGAATCGCCCGGCCCGTATTCATCAACCGGGCCATACAGCGCCGCCATGCTGATGTGGAAGAGCCGCGCGGCATCCAAAACAACATCGACGCTCATGCCCTTGCCGATGACCCCACGCTCCAGCCTGCTCAGGGTGCGGGGTGAGATATGCAGCGCGGCGGCGGTTGATTTGAGCGTCATGTTCTTTTCTTTTCTCAACCGGTGGATGTTATGTCCCAGCGCACGCGACCACTCCTCTTTTTTCGTCAATGAAATAACCTCCAATCACATGATATGGTGCCATAGTACCAAGGAATTGAGGCCAAGGGAGGAATTATCGACCCATATCAATAATAGAAGGGCCCGTAGGGGCGGATGCCCACATCCGCCCGCGCGTGATTCCTGCGGGTGAGGTGGAGAGCCTGACTTTGCCACTTTACATCCCTCTGTGTATCCTGTATACTGATTTCAATCTGCTCTGAAAGGAGGGCGCGCCATGGGCTGGTACGACGGCTTGGTTATGGAATCTTTTGGGAATGCCTCCGCCGCACAAGGGACAAGTGCGCCCTTTTTGCGGAACAGACGGCGGAACCCACAGCCTTTTTAGAAGAAATTCTGAGGGGCCGCGGCGGTCGCCGCGGCTTTTTTGCGCCCTTGTCCCTTCGCTGTTCACCATAAAACAGGAAGGGAACAACCAAAATGAACCTGAAAAAACAGATCCGCCGCCTTTTGGCGCTGGAATTCCTCAGCAACTTTCACCTGGCGGGTACGGCCTGGGTGGCGCTGCTGGCCGTGCGGGGCTTCTCCCCGGTGGAGATCGGCCTTGCGGAGGGCTTTTTCCATATCGTGAGCCTGTGCGGCGAAATCCCCTCGGGGATGCTGGCCGACCTGCTGGGCCGGAAAAAGACCCTGGCCGCCTCCCAGGTGCTCTGCGCCCTGGCGGCGGCGGCCATGATGACCTCCCGGGGCATGGCGGGGGTGTGCCTGGGCATGGCCCTGACCGCCGTGAGCTACAACCTGATCTCCGGCACCCGGGAGGCGCTGACCTACGACTCTCTCATCCAGGCGGGGGAGGAGGGGGGCTATCTCCGCCTGTCCTCCGCCCAGAACGTGGTCTACCGCGTGGCCGGGGCCGCCGCCCTGTGCGGGGCTGGGCTGGCGGTGAAGCTGGGCCACGTGGGCAGCTACGCGCTGGATATTTTCTTTGCCGCCGCCGCCTTCTGCGTGGCGCTCTCCCTGGCGGAGCCGGTGGTGACCGAGGCCCAGGCGGGCCGGACCACCCCCCGCCTGCGGGAGCTGCCCGGCCTGCTGCTGCTGTGCGCCCGGGACGCGGCGGGCTTCCTGCGCGCCTGCCCCCGCGCCTGCGCGCTGATGCTCTTCAACGCCCTCATCGGGGCCGGGGCCACGCTGCTGGGCTTCTTCCTCCAGAGCAGCCTGGTGGCCACCCTGGACAATCCCGCCGCCCTGGGGCCGCTGCTGGTGGTGGTGGCGCTGGGCAACGTGGCGGGCTCCCGCCTGGCCCCCCTGGCCCAGCGCCTGCCCTATTGGCTGGCCGGGGTGCTGGACGCCGCCCTGGTGTGCCTGGGCGTGGCGCTGGGTCTGACGGGCTCCCCGCTGCTGATGGCGGCGGGGGGCTTTCTGGCCGGGCTGGGGGACGACTGCTTCCAGCTGCTCACCGACGCCCGCCTCAACGCCATGATCCCCTCGGACCGCCGGGCCACGCTGATTTCGGTGTCCTCCATGAGCTTCTCCGTGGTGATGATCGCCCTCTCGCCTCTGGCGGGGCTGCTCTTCGCGGCCCGGTAAAACGCCGAAAAATAAAGCACAGCGCCCCGGTGGGCAATGCCGCCGGGGCGTGCTTTTTTGTGCAAAACGCGCAAAAAGGGGAAAATCGCCACAAGATGTCGTGCCGCGCCGGAGCGCCGCGCCCGTAGGCGCGCCCGGCCCGGATATGGCGGAAAAACCTTGACGGGAGGGGAAAAAGCGTGTATTATAAACTCTGTAACCATTTGTAATCTTTTATAGTCGTTCTGTCACTTTTCCTTCGTGTTGGGATAGTTCGGCTGTTTTTTTACGAAAACGTCAAGGGAGGTCTTTCCCGATGGATGAGATTTTACGCGCGCCCCGGTCCCGCCGCAGCCAGGGCGGCGAGGCGGTCAAGGAGTCCTTCGCCGCGCGCCTGCGCCGCAGCGTGCTGGAGCTGGAGGGCCGCGCCGAGGGCTTCCGCCAGCGCCACGCGGGCGTCCTGCACCGGTTCGACCGGGCCCTCGCCGGGGGCCGGAACGGGGGGGCGCTGCCCTTCCTGGCCCTGGCCACGGTGGTGGGCGTGTGCTCCGTGGTGGGCACGGTGTACACCCCGGCCTACGTGGTGTCGGTGGACGGGGTGCCCCTGGGGCTGGTCCAGAACCAGGAGGTATTCGAGCGCGTGGTGGAGCGGGTAGAGGCCCGGGCCACCTCCATCCTGGGGTACGACTACACCCTGGAGGAGGACGTGGCCTACGATTTCGCCCTCACCCAGCGGGACAAGATCCCCTCCACCGCCGGGTTTGAGACCTACCTCTTCAACCAGATCGGCGAGGTAATGAAGTCCTACGTCCTGTCGGTAAACGGCCAGGTCATCGGCACCGCCGCGGACAAGGCGGACATCGACGCCCTGCTGGATTCCATCAAGCACACCTACCAGTCTGAGAACACCGTCTCCGCCTCCTTTACCGACGCGGTGACCATCACCCACGAGTACACCCCCACCGACCTGCAGCAGGATCTGGACGCCATGTACGCCACCCTGACGGCCAACACCAACGGCCAGACCACCTACGAGGTGCAGAAGGGCGATACCTTCATGGCCCTGGCCTTCGCCAACGGCATGAGCATGGAGGAGATGGAGGCCCTGAACCCCGGCGTGGACGTGAACAGGCTCCAGATCGGGCAGATCCTCAACATCAAGGAGGAGATCCCCTTCCTATCGGTGCAGACGGTGGACGCGGTGAGCTATACCGAGGCCATCCCCTGCCCGGTGGAGCAGGTGAACGACGACTCCATGTACCAGGGGGACAAGAAGGTCCTCACCCAGGGCGTGGAGGGCGAGGCGCTGGTGAGCGCCGACGTGACCTACCTCAACGGCCGCGAGACGGGCCGCACCGTCACCAACACCCAGGTGCTCAGCGAGGCCACCACCACCGTGGTGGCGGTGGGCACCAAGGAGCGGCCCAGCTGGATGCCCAAGGGCTACTTTATCTGGCCCGTGTACGGCCGCGTCACCTCCGGCTTCGGCTACCGCTCCATCTTCGGCTCCTACAGCTACCACGGCGGCATCGACATCGCCACCTCCTACGGCACGGGCATCTCCGCGGCCGACGGCGGCACCGTCACCTTCGCGGGCCGGGCCACGGGCAGCAACTGGAGCTACGGCAACCTGGTCATCATCGACCACGGCAACGGCAAGCAGACCTACTACGGCCACTGCTCCAGCGTGCTGGTGTCCAAGGGCGACCACGTCTACCAGGGCCAGACCATCGCCCGGGTGGGCTCCACGGGCCGCTCCACCGGCAACCACTGCCACTTTGAGGTGAAGATCAACGGCACCTCCGTCAACCCCTACGGCTATTTGCCCTGATGAGACAGGCAGAAAGCCCCGCCCGGTCATGACCGGGCGGGGCTTTTTTGACGTCCTGCAGGGGCGCTTCACGAATCGGCCGGTTTCCCCAGATCCTTCATCTTTCGCAGATACCGCAGCTTTTTCCGCTTGTACCACACGCAGTTGAACACGTTGCCCAGAATGAGGATGTTCCCGCACAGGTACAGCCACACCAGCAGGATGATGACGGAGGCCAGGGAGCCGTATACCAGGGAGTAGCGGGAGGACATGCCGATGAACCAGGAGAAGAGGATGGAGGCGGCGGAGAGGGCCACGGCGGCCAGGAAGCCGCCGGTGAGGATGGGTGGCCTGGGCTTGCCTCTGGGCGCGGCCAGGCGGTAGGCCAGCAGTACGAAGAGCAGCACCAGCGCGAAGAGCATGAGGAAGCGCAGCCACTGCCAGTCCCAGGGCAGGCGGTAGGACTCCAGGTGGAAGAAGTCCTCAATGAGGTGGAACAGCCAGTCGCCGGTGAGCACCACCACCATGGACAGGTAGATGGTGACCAGGAACAGGATGGAGAACAAAAAGCTGGCCACAATCTGCCAGACGCCGTGGTAGCTCTTGCGCTCGTAGATGTCGGCCATGATGTTCATCAGGGCCCGGAACGCGGCGGAGGCGGAGAACAGGGTCATGATGATGCCGCCCACCAGCAGGGCGGAGGACTGGTTGTCGCTGATATAGGTGATGTAGTCGGCCAGGATGCCCAGGCTCTCCTTGGGGATGAAGGGGGCGGCCTGGTTCATCATGGCGTTGGGGTCCAGGTTCAGTAGGCCGATGAAGGCGTTGATGCAGATTAGGATGGGGAAGAAGGACAGGATCAGGAAGTACGCCAGCTCCGCGGCGGAGCGGGAGACCCGCTTGGAGAAGTAGATGTCCAGCAGCTCCATAATGAACTTGATTGGCGGCAGCGCCAGGAATTGTTTCAGCATGTCCGCCCCCTCTCAAAACAGTAGCTTCTATTATATACCAAACGTGCGCAAAAATCCACCATTCCCGCCGCGTGACTGTCATTGCGAGGGCCGTGGTGTTCTATCTATGCCTCCCCTATGAGGGGAGGTGCCGCCGCAGCGGCGGAGGGGTCAACCTCCGCGCTCCTGTCACGCTGCGGGTTGGGCGCGCGGCCGGGTCGCTAAGCCGCCATTCCGCGAAAAATGCCGTTGAGCCTTCCGTGAGACGGCTCAACCTGTTTTTTCGTCTCCATGCCGTCTTAGCTCCCCTGCGCGCCTACCCTCCGCGCTCAAACAAAACAAAACAAAAGCCGTCTGCGACAGCAGACGGCTTGTTCGACCAAATGGTTTTAGGCCAGCTTGTTCAGCTTGATGGTCATGGCGCTCTTCTTGCGAGACGCGTTGTTCTTGTGCAGAAGACCATGGCCAACGGCCTTATCGACGGCCTTGACGGCCACCTTGTAAGCGCTATCGGCCTCGCTGCGGCTGCCTTCGGCTACCGCTGCCTCAAACTTCTTAATGTCGGTCTTCAGCGCGGACTTCGCGGTCTTGTTCTGCATGGCCTTGGTCTTGTTCACCAGGACACGCTTCTTGGCAGACTTGATATTCGGCAAACCAAACACCTCCTCCGATGACGATTACACGTTATTTGATAGTTTGCCCGTGCAGATTTATATTTTAACAGCCAAATGGGAAAAATGCAACTGTTATTTTGAAAAAAAGATAAGTTTTTCAGCCCGTCTCTGTATTTGCGGGCGAAAAACGGAAACACCACCATATCTGGTGTAAGGAGGAGCGGCTATGTTGAACCGGCGAACAGACCTGGCCCTGGAGGCCAAGGCGCTTTGGGAGGAGGACGCCCAGGAGCAGACCCGTCTGGAGGGCGTGGAGGCCCGGGACGGGGAGCGGGAGGGCTTCAAGACCACCACCATCCGCATCCTGGACGAGCGCGGGGCGGAGGCCCTGGGCAAGCCCGTGGGGGCCTACGTCACCGTGGAACTGGACGGGCTGGCCCGGCGGGAGGAGGACGCCTTCGGCCGCGCGGCCCGCGCCCTGGCCGCCGAGCTGCGGGAGCTGCTGGGCGATCTGCCGCCCTCCGCCCCCGCCCTGGTGGTGGGCCTGGGCAACCGGGCCATGACCCCCGACGCGGTGGGCCCCCGCGCGGCCGACCACACCCTGGTCACCCGCCATCTGGTCACCCAGGCTCCCGAGCACTTTGGGGCCTTCCGCCCGGTGTCCGCCCTGGCGGCGGGGGTGCTGGGCACCACGGGCATGGAGAGCGGGGAGCTCACCGCCGCCGTGGTGGAGAAGGTGCGCCCCGCCTGCGTCCTGGCGGTGGACGCGCTGGCCTCCCGCGCCCTTTCCCGGGTGTGCCGCACCATCCAGCTTGCAGACACGGGCATCGTGCCCGGCTCCGGCGTGGGTAACGCACGGGCGGCTCTGAACCGGGAGAAGCTGGGCGTGCCGGTCATCGCCATCGGCGTGCCCACGGTGGTGGACGCGGGCACCCTGGCCGCCGACGTGCTCAGCCAGGCGGGCGGCGGCGAGCTGCCCCCCGAGGCCCTGGGCGGCGCCGGCGGGGGGCTGGTGGTCACCCCCAAGGACATCGACCAGTCCGTGGCCGATTTGTCCAAGGTCATCGGCTACGGCATCAACCTGGCCCTCCAGCCCCACCTCACCGTGGAGGACGTGGACATGCTGCTGTCCTAAAACAGGTGCTTTTCCAGGGGAATACCGCGTGCCCCGGATTCCCGCGCCAAAAAGCGCAGGCCTACGGAGTGGTGTGTGGCTTGGGGGCAGCAGAAGGCTTCTACTCTGTCGCCGGGGCAGAAGAGGAAGTCGTAGTAAAAGCGCAGACCGGGGAAGGAACGGCGCAGGGAGGTGGAGATCAGCTCGTCCGGGCGCTCGTCCAGCCAGGAGGTGGGGAGGTGAAACGACATGAAATCCGTAAAAACCGTGGAACCCTCCCGGTGGGCCTGCTTGCAGCACGCGGCGGCTGTCTCAATGAGGGCGGGCAGATGTTTTTTTGGAAACGGCCCGCAGGCGAGGAAAAGATAACGCTTGTCCATCATAAGGGCACCTTTAGGTTTTCAAGTGCAACGCGGGTGGCCTCTATGACAAACTGCGAGAAAGTAACCCTGGTACCTTTAATCGATTCCTCCACCTGTTCAATGATGTCGTTAGGAAAACGGATGTTTTTAGGCGTGGTACCCGGTGCGGTGGGTAGACGGAACGGAGTAGACATAAAAATCACCTGCAATACAATTTGTAATGCAATTGTACAATAATTTGATTGCCTTGTATGCATGACAAATTGCAACACAAATGTGTCTTATCCCCGTCTCCAACCCCTCATAGGGAAGGCAAAGGGAGCGTGAGCGATTCTTGATAGAACCGCTCACGCTCCTTCTAATTGACAAGATTCGACAATGCAGGTAAAATAAAAATGGCGCTGTTGCAGAATGGCGGTTAGCCACTCCCTTGCGAAAGGGGGTGATGCTTGATGGGGCACCGAGGGATGCAAATTCTAAGGTTATTGGTATGCGTGGGCGTTTTGCTCTACATACTGTCCATAAAAGCGTGTTAGCCGCCAGGACTCACACTCCTAGCGGCTAACGTGGGCTTCGGCTCACAACCTAGCTGCTTGAGGGCTGACCGTCTATGCAACAGCGCCCTTTCTGTATTTATTATACCCAGCCCGCCCCGAAATGTCAACGCCCCTGAAGAACATTCAGCCTAATTGACAAGATTCGACAAAGCAGGTAAAATAAAAACAAGCGCTGTTGCAGAATGGCGGTTAGCCACTCCCTTACGAAAGGGGGTGATGCTTGATGGGGCACCGAGGGATGCAAATTCTGAGGTTGTTGGTATGCGTGGGCGTTTTGCTCTACATACTGTCCATAAAAGCGTGTTAGCCGCCAGGACTCGACCTCCCGGCGGCTAACGTGGGCTTCGGTCCACAACTGCCATTGTGTGAGGGCTGACTGTCTATGCAACAGCGCCCTTTCTGCATTTATTATACCCAGCCCGCCCCAAAATGTCAACGCCTCTCGTTGACAATCCGCTTCCCGGGGAATACACTGTACACATAAGACGTGTAGGAGGCACCGGGCTTGGATTTGGAAAAGTACATGGAGATGCTGCGCGCCAGGGGCGCGGACCCCGCGATAGAGATCGACCCCCGCACGGTGGAGACGGCGGCCTGGACGGTATTCAAGTGCAAATACGGCTGTGCGCGGTACGGCAAGACCCACTGCTGCCCGCCGGAGGCGCCCACCTGGAAGCAGACCCAGGAGATTCTGGACTGCTACCACCGGGCGGTCTTGTTCTGCGTCCACCACTGGGAGACCTCGGCCATGGTGGCAGAGGTGGTGCGGGAGGCCTTTCTGGACGGCTACTACAAGGCCATCGGCTTTGGCAGCGGCCCCTGCGAGATCTGCAAGAAGTGCAATCCGGAGGGCTGCAATTTCCCGGACAAGGTGGTTCCCGCCATGGAATCCTGCGGCATCGACGTGTTCGCCACGGCGCGCAACAACGGCCTTGAGATCCACACGCTGCGCGACCGGTCGGAGCAGCGCAACTGTTTCGGGCTGATTTTGTTTGAGTAAAGCGGGTAAGATCCGCTTGACTGGGCAAAAATAAGGTGATACAATACCCATCACATAAGGAAAAGGCGAGGAACGGGAGTAGTACCTGCGCGCGCGGGAGCAGAGAGGGGCCGTACTGGTGGAAGGCCCACGAAGCAGCGCGGGGAAGGCGCCCGGGAGCCGCGGCCCGAACGGAGTAAATCCCAGTAGGCGCCCGCCGGGAGACCCCCCGTTATTGGGCAAGAGTGCGGGGCGCATGGAAGCGCGCCCCGAATTTAGGTGGTACCACGGATGCAAGTCCGCCCTAAGCGTATGCTTAGGGCGGACTTTTCATTTTAATCAGAAAGGTCGATAGTGAGTATGAGAAATCAAGAAAAGACGATGGATCAGGTTGTGGCCCTCTGCAAGAACCGCGGCTTTGTTTTTCCCGGCAGCGAGATCTACGGCGGCCTGGCCAACTCCTGGGACTACGGCCCCCTGGGTGTGGAGCTGAAGAACAACGTCAAGCGGGCCTGGTGGAAGAAGTTCGTGCAGGAGAACCCCTATAACGTGGGCCTGGACGCGGCCATCCTGATGAACCCCCAGACCTGGGTGGCCTCGGGCCATCTGGGCGGGTTCTCCGACCCGCTGATGGACTGCAAGGAGTGCCACGAGCGCTTCCGCGCGGACAAGATGATCGAGGACTGGTGCGGCGAGCACGGCGTGGAGCTGGAGAAGGCCATCGACGCCTTCACCCAGGAGGAGATGAAGGCCTTCATCGACGAGCACGACATCCACTGCCCCACCTGCGGCAAGCACAACTTTACCGACATCCGCCAGTTCAACCTGATGTTCAAGACCTTCCAGGGCGTCACGGAGGACGCGAAGAACACGGTGTACCTGCGCCCCGAGACGGCCCAGGGCATCTTTGTGGACTTCCCGGCCATCCAGCGCACCACCCGCAAGAAGCTGCCCTTCGGCGTGTGCCAGGTGGGCAAGAGCTTCCGCAACGAGATCACCCCGGGCAACTTCATCTTCCGCATCCGGGAGTTCGAGCAGATGGAGCTGGAGTTCTTCTGCCAGCCGGGCACGGATCTGGAGTGGTTCGAGTACTGGCGCAACTTCTGCCACCAGTGGCTGCTGAACCTGGGCCTGCGGGACGAGAACCTGCGCCTGCGCGACCACGAGCCGGAGGAGCTGAGCTTCTACTCCAAGGCCACCACGGATTTCGAGTTTATGTTCCCCTTCGGCTGGGGCGAGCTGTGGGGCGTGGCCGACCGCACGGACTACGACCTGACCCAGCACCAGACCGTCTCCGGCAAGGACATGAGCTACTTCGACCAGGAGAAGAACGAGCGGTATATCCCCTACGTCATCGAGCCCTCCCTGGGCGCGGACCGCGTGACCCTGGCCTTCCTGGTGGACGCCTACGACGAGGAAGTGGTGGGCCAGGATAAGAACGGCAAGGACGACGTGCGCACCGTGCTGCGCCTGCATCCGGCTCTGGCGCCCTTTAAGTGCGCGGTGCTCCCCCTGTCCAAGAAGGAGGTCCTCGCCGCCCCGGCCCAGGCCCTGCGGGACGAGCTGGCGAAGGACTTCATGGTGGACTACGACGACGCCGGCTCCATCGGCAAGCGCTACCGCCGCCAGGACGAGATCGGCACCCCCTTCTGCATCACCCTGGACTTCCAGACCGTGGGCGACGAGGCCACCCCGGCGGACAACTGCGTCACCATCCGGGAGCGGGACACCATGGAGCAGGTGCGCCTGCCCATCGACCAGGTGCGGGCCTATATCGCCGAGCGCGTCAAGTTCTAAGCCCACGGCCCCATGAATTTATTGCAAGCGGTCCGCGCCGCCCTGGACGACGACGGGGACGTTGCCGAGACGGTGTTCGAGGGCGAGGCCCTGGAGGGTGAGGACCTTTCCGGGGCCCGGTTCCGGGACGTGACCTTCCGCCGCTGCCGCCTGGTGGGGTGCCGCCTGAACGGGGCGGATCTGGACCGGGTGCGCCTGGAGGGCTGCGACTGGTCGGGCTGTGAGCTGGTGGAGAGCGCCTGGCACAAGTGCGTGCTGGCGCAGTGCCGCCTGCGCTACGCCAACTTCTCCGGCGCCACCCTGCGGGAAGCGGCCCTGACGGACTGCGACCTGCTGGAGGCGGTTTTCGCACGCTGCCGCTTCAAGCGCGTGGCGCTGGAGGGCTGCCGCCTGCACCGCACCAGCTTCTTCCACACTCCGCTGGCCGGGCTGGATCTGAGCACCTGCAAGCTGGAGGGCCTGGTGCTCTCGGAGGGCGGGGAGGAGCTGAAGGGTCTGACCGTGGACTATTTCCAGGCCGCCGACCTAGCCCGCCGCTTGGGCATTATCATTAAGGAATAAGCGTTGTCCCCTCCTGCCGTGCGCTCTTTTGAGTGACCGGCTTTTGGGCCCCGGATTCACACGGTCCGGGGCCCTTTTATTTTTCCGCTGACGTGCCAAAGACCAACGTTTGTTGGTATATTCCAAGTCGAAATCTTATATAATGTCTGCCGGGTTTTCATAATACCAATGCTTAGGCTTGGGGGCGGGCTGATGCCAAAGACGGATGCGCAGATTGGAATACGGGTTACGGGAGAGCTTAAAAAGCAGCTGGAGCTCCAGGCGAAGCGGGAGAGTCGAACCGTCTCTAACCTGATTATAAAGGTTATAAGCGAGTATTTGGAGCGCACGCCCTGTCATTGCGAGGGCGCTTGCGCCTGTGGCAATCCGTCTCCCCCTCGCGGGGAGCGCGCCTGCCCGGCGGGGGCACCCCTTTCCGCGTGGAAAGGGGTGGGAAAGACGCCAAGGCTGCGGCCTTTGTAAGCGGCGAGGCGGGGGCAAGCCCCCGCCCTACGTCATTGCGAGGGCCGCAGGCCCGTGGCAATTCGTCCCATCCCCGTACCGTAGGGGCCGATGCCCACATCGGCCCGCTGCTCCAGGCCCGTAGGGGCGATTCACGAATCGCCCGCCGTCCTTGCCGCTGGATATGGAAAGCGCCCCGGATCATCCAATCCGGGGCGCTCTAGTGCAATGAGACAAAAATCAACTGGCAAAGACGCTGTTGTACTCGTCGATGCACCTGGACAGGCAGATCTGGTAGTGCACGATGGAGCCCAAAATCTCCTCGCCGGGGCGGTCCAGGGGCTGGCCGCTCTCCACCTGCTTGATGAGCCAGTCCAGGGCTGAGAGCAGGCGGTCGTTGATCCCGCTGAAGGGGTTGTTGGTGCCCATGGACTCTTTCATCCTCTGGTCGGGGTCGCTGAAGGCGGCGTTGAGGCTGTCTATGGTGCCGGACAGGTCCTCGCGCAGGGTGCGGATGTTGGTCAGATCCAGCTGGGTGAGGTTGGCGTCGTTGATGCCCTGGGCGGTGAACTCATCCAGCACCTGCCTGGCCACGGTGATGGTGTGGCTGGCGTTGTAGATGATGAGGTTCCCCTCGTCCAGCATCTGCTGCTCCGCCTCGGCGGAGCGCTGGGCGGCGAGCTCGGTCAGCGCGTCGAAAAAGTTGTAGACCACGGCCTCGTAGGCGCCCAGGTTTTCGTAGATCAGCGTGTGCCACGCCTTGGGCTTCTCGTACTGGTTTTCGGCGTAGACCATGCTGCTGCCGGTAATATTGCTGTCGTGCACCTGGTCCATGGTGTCCATCAGCACGGTGGTGGGGGCCTCCAGGGCCAGCACCAGGTCGTCCAGCGCGCCGTAGGACGGCTCCATGGCGGCCAGGGCCGCCGCGTCCTCGATGCAGTCGGTGTTGAAGGAGTGGGTCTTAAAGGCGTAGGGCAGGTCGGTGTCGGGCAGCATGGCGAAGTCCGGCTGGTCGGCCACCACCCGGAAGTAGTTGTAGATACTGTCGTTGAGCTCCACCAGCTCGTTGTTGAGGTTGATATAGGCGTTGTACTTGATGAGATCCATGGTCTCCGGGTCCATCGTCTCCTCGGGCGCGGGCGTGGGGGAGGGGGTGGCGGACGGGGAGGGCCTGGGGGTGAAGGAGGCGTTGGCGGGCTTGGTCAGGCTGCCGCGCTTTTCGCCGCAGCCGGAGAGAAGCAGGGCCAGCGCCAGCAGGAGGGGGAGTACCGCGCACACTCGTTGCCGTTTCATCTGCACACACTCACTTTCTATAGGGAGGGGACTACCCCTCCTCGGGCTCCACCAGGGCGATGTGCAGCTCGTCGAGCTGCTTTTGGCTCACCGCGCCGGGGGCGTCCATCATGAGATCCTGGGCGTTTTTGTTCATGGGGAAGGGGATGATCTCCCGGATGGAGTCCTCCCCGGCCAGCAGCATCACCATGCGGTCCACGCCGGGGGCGATGCCCGCGTGGGGGGGCGCGCCGTAGGTGAAGGCGTTGTACATGGCGGGGAACTTGGCCTTCACGTCGTCCTCGCCCAGGCGCACCAGCTCGAAGGCGCGGATCATGATCTCGGGGTCGTGGTTACGCACCGCGCCGGAGGAGAGCTCCACGCCGTTGCACACCAGGTCGTACTGGTAGGCGTTGATGGTCAGCGGGTCGATCTCGCCCCGGTGGGCCTGCTCCAGCACCTCCAGCTCGCCCATGGGCATGGAGAAGGGGTTGTGGCAGAACTCCAGCTCCCCGGACTCCTCGCCGATCTCGTACATGGGGAAGTCGGTGATCCAGCAGAACTCGTATTTCTCCCGGTCCATGTGCTCCGGGGCCAGGGCGGGCAGCAGCTTGATGAGCACGCCGGCGGTCTTTTGGGCGGTCAGCTTCTTGCCTGCGGTGAGGCCCACGAAGTCGCCCGGCTTCAGGCCCAGGCCCTCCACCACCTCCTGCTTGCGCGCCTGGAGGAACTTGGAGATGCCGCCCACCAGCTCGCCGTTCTCGTCCAGGCGGAACCAGTAGGCCTTTTGGCCGGACTGCACCTCCACGTCGGCGCACAGCTTGTCGATCTGCTTGCGGGTGGCGTTGAAGCTGGAGACGGGCACGGCCTTGACCACGTTCCCCTCAAAGGGGCCGAAGCCGCAGTCCGCCAGCAGCCCGGTGGCGTCCGTGCAGGTCAGGTCGATGCGCAGGTCGGGCTTGTCGGAGCCGTAGGTATCCATAGCCTGGGCGAAGGGGATGCGGGTGAAGGGGGCTTGGGAGGCCGCGTGGTGGACGCCGTACTGGGCGAAGATGGGGGGCAAAATTTCCTCCAGCACCTGGAACACGTCCTCCTGGGTGGCGAAGGCCATCTCCATGTCCAGCTGGTAGAACTCGCCGGGGGAGCGGTCGGCGCGGGCGTCCTCGTCCCGGAAGCAGGGGGCGATCTGGAAGTAGCGGTCGAAGCCGGAGGCCATCAGCAGCTGCTTGAACTGCTGGGGGGCCTGGGGCAGGGCGTAGAACTTGCCGGGGTGGTTCCGGGCGGGCACCAGGTAGTCCCGGGCCCCCTCGGGGGAGGAGGCGGTGAGGATGGGGGTGGTGATCTCCAGGAAGCCCTGCTCGGTCATGGCCTTGCGCAGCGCGGCCACCACGTTGCAGCGCAGGATAATGTTCTTCTTCACGTCGGGGTTGCGCAGGTCCAGGTAGCGGTACTTGAGGCGGGCGGCCTCGTCGGCCTCCCGGCTGCGGCCCACGGGGAAGGGCAGCTCGTTGTGGCGGCAGCGGCCCAGCACCTCGATCTTGGCGGGCAGCACCTCGATGTCGCCGGTGGGCAGCTTGGGGTTCTTGCTGTCGCGCTCGCGGACCACGCCCTGTACGCGGATGGTGCTCTCCTTGTTGATGCCCTTGACCTGCTGGATCAGCGCCTCGGTCTCCAGCACGATCTGGGTGGTGCCGTAGAAGTCGCGCAGGATGACGAAGGCCAGGGCGGAGCCCACCTCGCGCACGTTCTCCATCCAGCCCACCAGCGTGACCTGCTCGCCCACGTGCTGCATGCGCAGCTCGTTGCAGGTATGGGTACGGGATTGAACCATAAAAATCTCTCCTTATTGTTGAATCATACTTAGATTATACTATTTGGCATCGTTTCCCCTGCCGTTGCAGGGCGTTTTTCCGTTCAGCCCTCCGCGCCGATCAGACCCAGAAGGGCGTCCCAGGTGTGCCCGTCCACCCGGCAGGAAAAGGACCTGCCCTCGCTGATCAGGAACAGTTGGCCGCTGCCCTGGTAGAGGGAGAGGCCCACTCCGGTATAGTCCCCATTCTCCGCATTCGGCGGGGTGTACAGCAAATCGAGGCTGAGCGACACGTCGCCGTCCCGGATGGTGTTGGACATGGAGCCGCCGTCAAAGAATCTGTCCCTGTGGAACACGGCGCGCTCCAGCAGCCCGGCGGCCTGCTCCATCTTGGGGTCGCCGGGGCGGAAGGTGAAGCTGCCATGGGTGGTAACGCTGTCGTCCGTAGCCCTGTCGGCGTCCGGGTAAACGGTGTAGTATCCGCCCACGCTCAGCACCCGATCCGCCGAAAAGCCGGGGCAGAACGCCGCCAGAGTCACCGGGCGGTAGTGCCACAACAGCCCGCCCCCCGCCAGAAGAGCGGCCAGCGCCAGAAAGAGTAAGCGCTTTCTCATGTTCCCGTCTCCTCGCACTTTTTTGTGCCGCCTATTCCTCCAGCAGCGCGTCCAGCAGGGGCCTGCCCCGCCGGCGGCAGCCCTCCAGCTCGGAGAGCAGCGCGCCGTAAAAGGCCGTGGCGGCCTCCCTGCGCTGTAAGGCCAGCTCCCTTGCCCGCGCTGTGTGGAAGCCGCCGTACAGCCCCCGCAGCTTGTAATTGAACTCCCGCAGGAAGGAGGGGGGCGAGCCGGGGTCGGTGAGGATCTCCCCGTCGCCGTCCAGGAGGTAGAGGGGCTGGCCGATCTCCCCGCCGTAGAAGAGGGTGCGGGCCACGCCCACGGCCCCGCTCACGTCCAGCTTGTCCGCGTCGAAGATGATCTTCGCCTCCAGGGTGGCGGGTCTCCGGTCGGTGCGGGTGCGGTGGGTGAGCACGCAGTCCCGCACGTGCCCGGCCCGGCCCGCGTCCCAGCCCAGGCCCGTCAGAAAGCGGTACGCCTTAACGCTCCCCACCTCGGCGTGGCAGACCGCCGGGTCGGCAAACTGCTCGGGCCTGCCCACGTCGTGGAGCAGGGCGGCGGCGGTGAGCACGTCCAAATCGGCCCCCGGCTCGTGCCGGGCGATGTCCAGCGCCCCGTAGAGCACCCGGTAGACATGCTCCCGGTCGTGGGCGGCGTCCCCCATGCAGGTGAGCATATACGCCTCGATGGCGCGGAACTCCTCCCGCCTCACGGCCTAATCCCGGTCCTTGATGGGGGCGCCCTGCCCGCGCTGGGACAGCTTCTCCAGGATCCGCCCGGCGGCCTCGCCCACGGGGCAGGTCTCCTGGGCGCCGCTGGCCATGTCCTTGACGGACACCGTGCCGGAGCCGACCTCGTCCTCCCCCAGGAAGGCCACGAAGGGCACCCCCAGCCGGTTGGCGTAGGTCATTTTGGCCTTAAACTTCTTGGGCTCGGTGTAGATCTGGGCCCGCACGCCGGCCTGCCGCAGGGCGGTGGCCAGGGAGATGGCGGGGGTCAGCTCGTCGGTCATGGGCAGCACCAGCACGTCGGCGGGGGCGGTGAGCACCTCGTCGTTCAGGTAGCCCTGCTCCTCCAGCACGTAGAACAGGCGGGTCAGGCCGATGGAGATTCCAACGCCGGGGAGTTGTTTTTCGGTGTAATATTCCGCCAAGTTATCATAACGGCCCCCGGAACAGATGGAGCCGATCTCCGGGTGGTCCAGCATGACGGTCTCGTAGACGGTGCCGGTGTAGTAGTCCAGGCCCCGGGCGATGGTGAGGTCCACGGCGAAGTGGTCCTCGGGCACGCCGAAGGCGGCCATGTACTTCACAACGGCGCCCAGCTCCTCCACGCCCCGGTCGAAGCCCTCGTCCCGGCCCTTCAGGGCCTCCAGGGCGGCCATGGGGCGCGCCTCGGCCAGCAGGGAGAGCAGCCGGTCGGCGGCCTCGGGGGGCACGGCGAAGTCGTCGGTGAGGATGGATCGCACCTTCTCGGGGCCGATCTTCTCCAGCTTGTCGATGGTGCGCATCACGTCCCCGGCCCGGTCGCCCAGCCCCAGCAGGCGGAACAGGCCGTTGAGCACCTTGCGGTTGTTGAGGCGGATCTTGAAGCGCCTCAGCCCCAGGGCGGTGAAGGTGTCGTAGATGATGGAGGGGATCTCGGCCTCGTTGGCGATGTCCAGGCTCCCGTCCCCGATGACGTCGATGTCGGCCTGGTAGAATTCGCGGAAGCGCCCCCGCTGGGCGCGCTCGCCCCGGTAGACCTTGCCGATCTGGAAGCGGCGGAAGGGGAAGGCCAGCTCGTTGTAGTGCAGGGCCACGTACTTGGCCAGGGGCACGGTCAAATCGAAGCGCAGGGACAGGTCGGTGTCCCCCTTGGTAAAGCGGTAGATCTGCTTCTCCGTCTCGCCGCCGCCCTTGGCCAGCAGCACCTCGCTGGCCTCGATGAGGGGGGTGTCCAGCGGGGTGAAGCCGTAGCGGGAGTAGGTGGTGCGCAGGGTCTCCAGCATCTGCTCGAACTGGACCTGCCGCTGGGGCAGCAGCTCCATAAAGCCGGAGAGGGTGCGGGGTTTCATGCGTTCCATAGGTTAATCTCCTTTCAGATATGGGGCCGTTGGGGGGATAAAAAACGCGCTCCCGTCCCACTCACGGGACGAAAGCGCATACTTTCGTGGTGCCACCCATGTTCAGCGCGGCTTTCCCGGGGGAAAGCGCGCCCTTAAGCGCCCTGTGTTGCGGCAGGGGGGCCGCGCCCGTCTCCGGGCCCGCTGCTGGGGCTGTCTTCCGCCCGCCCCTCCGTGGGGGGCTTTCAGCCAAAGGCTCCCCTCTCTGTCCGGCGGTCACACGGCGTACTAAGTCCCCGTCCTCACGGTTCGTATTTAAAGATAGTATCCCACTTTTGCGGGAATGTCAACCCTCGTCGGAGCAAAGTCCGCTCTGACTCGGGACGGCCCTGCGGCCATTCCTCGCGCCGCTCCCTTGCTCCTCCTCTCCCCGCGCGGCCCGCTGCGCTGGGCCCGCACGGGGGTAAGGACGCGCAGCGAATCCTTACCTACGCGGTAAAGGGCTTGGTTTTGGGGTTGATGATGTCGCGCCAGTCCAGATCGCCCCGCTCCAGGCCGTGGATGAGCATCTCGGCGGTGGCCACGTTGGTGGCGAAGGGGATGTTGTACTGGTCGCACAGGCGGGTGATATAGTTCATGTCGTCGTCCAGGTCGTTGGACTGGGGGTCGGAGAAGAACAGGACCATATCGATCTCGTTGTAGGCGATGCGGGCGCCGATCTGCTGGCTTCCGCCGTGGGCGTGGGAGAGGAAGAGCTGCACGGGCAGGCCCGTGGCCTCGGCGACCAGGCGCCCCGTGGTGCTGGTGGCGCAGATGGTGTGCTTGGAGAGGATCCCGCAGTAGGCGATGCAGAACTGCACCATCAGCTCTTTCTTCCGGTCGTGGCTCATCAGGGCGATATTCATGGCTTCTTCCTCCTATAATGCATATGCTTCATCTGATTTTCATAAGGGGTATTTTCATCCCGTCCAGGCGGCGGGCGATGTTGAGGTAGGCGACGGCGGCGCCCTTGCTGGCCACCAGGATCAGCGGCTGGCCCTGGTTGGCGGCCAGCGTGACCTGCTGGTCCTCGGGCACCACGCCCAGCAGGGGCAGCCCGGCGGCGTCCATGGCGTCGTCGATGGTGGTGTGCAGGCGGCGCAGCAGCTTGGGCTGGACCCGGTTGACCACCAGGTGGATGCGGGGGAGGATGCGGCTGAGCTCCCCCACGGTGCGCTGCGCGTCCCGCAGGGCGGAGGCGTCGGTGGTGGAGACCACCACGGCCCGGTCGGCGGCGCAAACCGCCAGATGGAAGCCCTCGCCCAGCCCGGCGGGGGAGTCCATCAGCACGTAGTCGAAATCGTGTTTGGCCTGCCGCACCAGATCCCGCATGGCCGCCTCCTCCAGGGGCCGGGCGGGGGGCGAGACGGGGGCGGTGAGCAGGTGCAGGCCGGAGATGACCGGGTGGGGGAGGGCGGCCCGCTCCAGGGAGCAGCGCCCGGCGAGCACGTCGGTGAAGTCCATAAAGGCCCTGTCGCTCATGCCCAGGGACAGGTCCAGGTTGCGCAGGCCGATGTCCATGTCGATGCACAGCACCCTGTGGCCCATGGCGGCCAGGCAGGAGGCCAGCCCCCCGGTGAGCGAGGTTTTTCCCGTGCCGCCCTTGCCCGAGGTGACGACGATTGCGCAGCCCATAGACATCCTCCCAGTCATACAACTTAACTATACCATAATCAGACAGACGAAGCAAATGTTTTTGTGAGGTTCACCAAAAAGGACGGCCTTATAAAGGGGCCTTCTGGATCTTTGCCCAACGTCTGGGATAGCCCTTGGGGGTGGGGGCGATTTTCTCCACCACCACCACCCGGTGGGTCACATCGGTGCCGGGGATGCGGTAATCCCAGCAGGGCAGCAGCCTGCCGCCCAGCAGGGCGATGCCCCGCCCGGCCTGGGTCAGCTCCTCGCCGCAGTCCACGGCCTTCATGGCCAAAAAGCGGCCCCCCACCTTGACGTAGGGCAGGCAGATCTCGCACAGCAGGTTGAGGGAGGCCACGGCCCGGGACACGGCGAAGTCGAACCCGTCCCGGAACCCGGGCAGGAGGGCCTGCTCCTCGGCCCTGGCGTGGATGCAGACGGTGTCCCCCGCCCCCAGGGCGGCGCACACCTCCTCCAGCCAGGCCACCCGCTTGCCCAGGCTGTCCAGCAGGGTCAGCTTCAGGGAGGGCTCCAGCAGGCGCAGGGGCAGGCCGGGGAAGCCCGCCCCGGTGCCCACGTCGATGAGGCGCTTGCCCGCGAAGCTGGTTTTCCCGTCCGCCGCGCCCGCTTCCCCCGCCGCGCCGCCCAAACCGGGCATGGCCAGCAGGGCGGCCGAGTCCAGGAAGTGCAGGGCCGCCACTTGGTCCGGCTCGGTGATGGCGGTCAGGTTCATCACCTGGTTTTTCTCCAGCAGCAGCCTGCCGTACTCGGCCAGGGCCTCCGCCGCGCCCGGGGGAGGGGTGAGGCCCAGCGCCTCCAGGCCCCGCGCTATCTGTTCCCTCACGCGCTAACCCCCCAGCTGGCCCAGCAGGGCGGGGATGCCCACCGCCAGGCCGCCGATAAAGACCACGGCGCACAGGCCCACCATGAGCACGGCCCCCACAAGCCCGCCCCGGCTCTGGCCGCTGCGGTAGCGGACTACGGACAGCACGCCCAGCCCGGCCACGGCGGGGCAGAGCATCAGGGGTCCGATGCCCCGGATCATGCCCCCCTGGTTGGTAAAGGCGTACAGGTTGAGCAGGATGATGATGACCATGTAGGCCACGCCCACCCAGGCCAGGATGCGTTTGGCGGGGGAGGCGGGGGTGTAGGGCTCCCGCTCCTCGCCGCCGGGGGTGTTGTTGTGCTCGTCCATTTAGTTCTCCTTTTTCAGCAGATCGCGGATTTCGGTCAGCAGCTTCTCCTCGTTGGAGGGCTCCGGCGGCGCGGGGGGCGCCGCGGGGGCCTCCTCCTTCTTGCGGTGGAAGCGGTTCAGGGCCTTGATGAGGCAGAACACCACGAAGGCCATGATGATGAAGTTCAGGACGGACTGGAGGAAGCTGCCGTATTGGATCTCCGCGCCGCCGATCTCCAGCATCAGGTCGGCGAAGGTGTCCTCGCCCACGAAGATGCCGATAAAGGGCATCAGGATGTCCTGGGTCAGGGAGTCGGCGATGGCCTTGAACGCGCCGCCCACGATGACGCCCACGGCCATGTCCATCACGTTGCCCCTGGCGATAAACTGTTTGAATTCGGCCATAAAGCCGCTGGTTTTCTCTTTTGCGGACATATAATCCTTCTTTCTCTCTGATATGGCCCCCTTATGAGGGGGGCTCCCGGCGCAGCCGGGTGGGGGGCAAAACCCTACCCCGCGAATTGCAGCCGGTAGACCCTGCCGTCCAGCCCCACGAAGGCGCTGCCGTCCCCGGCCACGGGCCCCACCCAATCGAATACCGGCGTGACGGGCACGCCGCCGTCGTTCAGGTAGCGATGATCCAGGGCGATATACCCGCCTGAATATCTGACTTTGGAGTTTGTGTAGGCGCTGCGCATAGTCCTGCCGTCCACCCACACCCAGCCGGCGTCCCTGGTGCGCCAGTCGGTGTAGATGAACAGCCCGCCGCCCTGGTTGAACAGGTTCTCATAGGCCGCCGGGACGCGGACATTGCCGCTCTTGTCGATGGCGCCACGCAGGCCGCTGTCCCCGTCGGTGACCACCGCGCAGCCGTCCCGGAAGGGCCCCGCCGCGTCCCAGCGGGCGGGGATGGCCCACGCCCCGGAGGCGTCCGCGTAGCCCCATAGCCCGGTCTCCGGGTCCACCCGGGGGGCAAGGCCCTCGTTGTAGTTGCTCCAGTCCGCGTCCCCCGTCAGGGTGGCGGTCTCCGTCCCGCTCCCGTCCCACAGCGTCCAGACTGGTTGGGGCGCGTTCTGGTCGGGGCAGGTGAGGATGTGCCCGTCCTGGGTGACGATAAAGGTCTCATACGCCCCAAAGGGCACCACCATCTCCCCGCTGGCGGCGTCCATCACGCCGATGCCGCCCCCCGGCCCGATTTTGTTGAGGGAGAGCAGCCCGGTTTCATCCGTTCCTCCCCCCAGTAAGACCCCCTCCTCCAGCCGCAGCAGGGAGCCGTCGGCGCGTAAAATGCCGTTGGTGCCCGGGGGACTTTTACTCGGATCCGGGTCGGGGAAAAAGAGGGCGAGCAGTCCGGTGCTGGGGGTTGCTTCGGTGCGGTAGCCGCCCTGGGTGTCCAGCTCGGTGAGGGTGTAGTCCTGGTAGGGCAGGGGGGCGGGGGTGAAGGTGAGCCGGGTCTCCGGCTCCAGAACCCGCCCCAGCATTACGGCTCCCTCGGCCCGGGTGAGGCCCAAATCCCGGCCGAAGGTGCCGTACGCGTCCAGGCCGTTGAGGATGCCCGCGTTGTACAGGGTTAAAACCGCCTCGTCCGTCGTGTCGGGCAGCTCGGTGATCGCATTGACGGGCTCCAGCCCGCCCACCGCCGCAAGGTAATGGGCAAAATCCAACCGGGTGGCGGCTTCCGTACCGTAGAGGCTGGTGTCGGGAAAGCGCTCCAGCAGTCCCTGGGTCTCCGCATAGTAAAAGGCGTCCCGGTACCACTTGTCCGGCGCAGGCCGCTGCAAATAAGCGCGGTGGAGCGCCGGGGTGGCCGTGTCCTCGTCCTCGGGGTAAAAGACCAGCGTGAAGCGGTCGAAGGGCATGGTTTTTTCCACCTTGCCCCTGTAGTCCACCCCGTCCACCGTCACGGTGGCGGGCTTGCCGTGCTGGGTCTCGCCCCAGGCGTCCAGCTCGGGGGTGCCCAGGGGGTGGTAGAGGTAGCCCTCGCCATAGTGGGTGAAGACGTACCAAACCCAAGTATCGCTGTCCCCATAGTCTGAAATCACGGTGCCGTCCTCGGTGGTGAGGGTAATTTTCCCCCAGTCCTCCGGGGCGTGGGGCAGCACGCCGCCCCCGCCGTTCTGGATTTCGTGGAGCCGCGCGGCCAGGGCGAGGCATTCGACGCCGGTCAGGGGCTTTTCGGGGCTGAACCGCCCGTCCCCGGTGCCGGACATGAGCCCGGCGTCCACGCAGGTCTCCACAGCCCGGGCGTACCAGCTCCCCGCGGGCACGTCGGAGAACCCGCCCTCCGCCGCCAGGGCGGGGGAAAAGCAGATACTAACAACCAGAAACAGGGAAATAATCTGTTTCATAGAAACCTCCTAACCCTGGAATTGGAGCCGGTAGATCTTGCCGTCCAGCCCTACGAAGGCGCTGCCGTCCCCGGCCACGGGCCCCACCCACTCGAATTCCGGCGTGACGGGCACGCCGTCGGCGTTGAGAAAGCGGTTGCCAGTGGCAATATATCCGCCGGAGTAGGTTGCACCGTTCCCGGCGTATGCGCTGCGCGCCGTTCTGCCGTCTGCCCACACCCAGCCCTGGTCCATATCGTCGCCGCTGTTGTAGTGGAACAGCCCTCCGCCGCAGTCGGACAGCATATTGTATTGGCAGGGGACGACCGTCCGGCCGGAGCGGTCGATGACGCCCCACCTCCCGCCGTACTTTACCAGGGCGTATTCGCCTTGGAAAACCCCCACCATGTCCCACTGGGCGGGAATCACCCATTCGCCGGCGGCGTCCACGTACCCGTTACGTCCTTCCCGGTCGGTGCACAGGCTCAGTCCGCCGCTGTAGCTTGTCCAGGACGCGGGCCCATAGGCGGAGAGGGCGGCGACCTGGGTGCCCGTCTGATCCCACAGGATCCAGCTGTTATTTGGTTTTATTACCGCTTCCCGGGTTAGAATATGGCCGTCCGGAGTCAGTATGCAGTCGTAGAATTCCTGGAAAGGCAGCACCATGTGCCCGTCGGCGGCGTCCATAACGCCATTTAAGGTGTTTGGATAGTTCTTGGAGAGAAGAACCAGGCCGTTGTCGGCCCATGTAACCACGTCCACACCCAGCTCCATGGGCAGCAGGGAGCCGTCAATCCGCAGCAGGGCGGAACCCATGGGCAGACCGCCGGGCGGATAGGTGATGAGCAGCAGATTGGCGCCGCGCCGCTCGATGGTGTAATCGCGCTTTCCCGGATCCAGCTCGGTGAGGGTGTAGTCCCGGTAGGGCAGGGGGGCGGGGGTAAAGGTTAGCCTCAGCTCCGGCTGAAGCACGCGTGCCAGCATGGCGGCTCCCTCCGCCCGGCTCAGCCCCAGGCGCCCGCCAAACGTGCCGTATTGGTCCGTTCCTATGAGGATGCCGGCGTTGTACAGGGCCAGGACGGTTTTGTCCTGCGTGTCGGGCAGCTCGGTAATCTGGTTGATGGCCGTCAGCTCCCCGGCGGCCACCGTCAGGTAGCGGGCAAACGCCTCCCGGCTGACGGGGCCCGTGCTGAACACGCTCGTCTCGGGAAGGCGGCTGGCAAGCCCGTGGGACTCCGCGTAGTAAAAGGCGTCCCGGAACCATTTTCCCGGCGCGGCCTGCTGGTAAACGGCCTTCTTCAAAAAGTAATCGGCCCCGTTATTGCCCGTGGGGACAAAGTAAATCAAGGTTTCGCCGTACTTGACGACGGTTTTCGCCGTGCCGGTGTAGGTGCTCCCATCCAGGCGCACGGTGGCGCGCAGCTCGTAGGGTTCTCCGCTCAGCGCTTCACGCTCCGACGGATTCAGGCTGTGGGACAGATAGCTCTTGTAAGCGCTGAAACCCGTCCAATCCCACGTATCGCTGTCCCCATAGTCTGAAATCACGGTGCCGTCCTCGGTGGTGAGGGTAATTTTACCCCAGTCCTCCGGGGCGTGGGGCAGTACGCCGTCCCCGCCGTTCTGGATCTCGTGGAGCCGTGCCGCCAGGGCGAGGCATTCGACGCCAGTCAGGGGCTTTTCGGGGCTGAATTTCCCGCTCCCGGTGCCGGACATGAGCCCGGCGTCCACGCAGGCCTCCACGGCTTTGGCGTACCAGCTCCCCGCGGGCACGTCGGAGAACCCGCCCCCCGCCGCCAGGGCGGGGGAAAAGCAGATGCAAACAACCAGAAACAGGGAAATAATCCGTTTCATAGAAACCTCCCGCTCCGTCCTTGCGTGGGCTTAGCGCCCGCGGCAATCCGCTGCTGCCTACTTCTTCGGAATCAGGACTTCCTTGCCGCCCATATAGGGCTGGAGCACCTTGGGCACCTTTACGGTGCCGTCGGCCTGGAGGTTGTTCTCCAGCAGGGCGATGAGCATACGGGGGGGCGCGACGCAGGTGTTGTTGAGGGTGTGGGGCAGATAGGTCTTGCCGTCGGCCCCCTTGGCGCGGATTTTCAGGCGGCGGGACTGTGCGTCGCCCAGGTTGGAGCAGGAGCAGACCTCGAAATACTTCTGCTGGCGGGGGCTCCACGCCTCAATATCGCAGGACTTGACCTTCAAGTCGGCCAGATCGCCGGAGCAGCACTCCAGCTGGCGCACGGGGATGTCCATGTTGCGGAAGAGCTCCACGGAGAAGCGCCACATCTTCTCGTACCACTCCATGCTCTCCTCGGGCTTGCAGACCACGATCATCTCCTGCTTCTCGAACTGGTGGATGCGGTACACGCCCCGCTCCTCAATGCCGTGGGAGCCCTTCTCTTTGCGGAAGCAGGGGGAGTAGGAGGTCAGGGTCTGGGGGAGCTTGTCCTCGGTGAGAATCTGGTCGATGAAGCGGCCGATCATGGAGTGCTCGGAGGTGCCGATCAGGTAGAGGTCCTCGCCCTCGATCTTGTACATCATGGCCTCCATGTCGGCAAAGGACATGACGCCCTCCACCACGTTGCCGTGGATCATGAAGGGGGGGATGCAGTAGGTGAAGCCCTTGTCGATCATAAAGTCCCGGCCATAGGCCAACACGGCCTCGTGAAGCCGGGCGATGTCCCCCAGCAGATAGTAGAAGCCGGAGCCGGACACCCGCCCGGCGGCGTCCATGTCGATGCCGTCGAAGGACTCCATAATTTCGGTGTGGTAGGGGATCTCATACGCGGGCACCACGGCCTCGCCGAAGCGCTCCACCTCCACGTTGGCGCTGTCGTCGGGGCCCAGGGGCACGGAGGGGTCAATAATCTGGGGGATCACCAGCATGATCTGGCGGATCTCCCCGGCCAATTCGTCCTCCAGCTTCTCCAGCTGGGCCAGGCGCTCGGCCTGGGCCACCACCTTGGCCTTGGCGGCCTCGGCCTCCTCCAGCTTGGAGGGGTCCTTTTTGGCCTGGCCCATCAGCATACCCACCTGCTTGGACAGGGCGTTGCGCTCGGCGCGCAGGGCCTGGGCCTCGTTGATGGTCTGGCGGTTGCGGGCGTCCAGCTCCAGCACCTTGTCCACCAGGGGCAGCTTGGCCTCCTGGAACTTCTTTTTGATGTTCTCGCGTACGGCGTCGGGGTTCTCACGCAGGAATTTAATGTCTATCATCGTTTATCACCTCATAGAAATAATGGAATGGTTGTCACGCTGCGGGTTGGGCGCATGGCCGGGTTATTAAGCCGACATTACGCGAAAAAGGCCGTTGGGCCTTCCGTGAGGCGGCCCAACCTGTTTTTTCGTCTTCATGCCGTCTTAGCGCCCCTATGCGCCTACCCTCCGCGCTTCGCAGATGTTTCACGTGAAACAAGCAAATGTTTTATTTCAGAGCGTCCAGGATGGCCTGGTACTGCTCGGCGGGGGTGCGGCCCTCGGTGCCGTCGGTGGAAAGGGTGGGCAGGGAGGGGACAAGCCCGGTGGCTTCAAACTGCTCCACCATCTCGCGTGCGTCCCTGTAGGCGCCCCGGGAGAAGGCGCGCTGGATACGCCAGAGCCAGTCCATGGCCTGGGCCTGACGGCGCAGGGCGTCGTTCTCGGCGGAGAGCTGCCCGTTTTTTACGGTGGCGGCGGAGGCCTCGGTCTTGAGGGCGTTGTTCTGCTCCTCCATCTCCGTCACCTGCTGCTTAAGGGATTCGTTCTCTTTCAATAGGCTGTCCAGGGACTGGACGGCGGATACGGATTTATTCTCCAGGCCGGAGATGACCTCTTGATTGGCCCGCTGCTGCATGAAGTAGGACATGAGCAGCAGCAGGAAGGCGGCGGCGAAGAGGATTACCAGGTAGAAGAGCACCGAACTCTTCCTGCGGGGCGGACGCTCGTGCTCCGCCTCGTGCTGGAGCGCGGCGTGGTCGTGCTCTCTGGGGTCAAGGTGGCTGCTCAAAGACCGGCTCCTCCCTTCGGGGAGAGCTGTTCCAGGGCGGAGAGCAGGGTGTCCAGATCGCTCTGATCGTAGTATTCCAGCTCAATTTTACCCTTTTTCGCCCCCTGGACGATGGAAACCCGGCGGCCGAAGCGGGTGGACAGCTCCTTGGCGGCGGCCTCCCGGTAGATTTTCAGCGGGTCGGCGCCCGGCTCCCCCTGCTGGGGCTCCCTGGTGAGGCGCTTGGCCAGGGCCTCGGTCTGGCGGACGGAGAGCTCTTCGGCCACCACCTTCTGGGCCAGCCGCTTTTGCAGCTCCCCGCCGGGGACGGAGAGGATGGCCCGGGCGTGGCCGGCGGAGAGCTTGCCCTCCTCCAGCAGCAGGTGCACCGCGTCGGGCAGCGCCAGCAAGCGTAGGGCGTTGGCCACGGCGGGGCGGGACTTGCCCACCCGCTGGGAGACCTCCTCCTGGGTGAGGCCGTACTCCTCCATCAGGGTGCGGTAGCCGGAGGCCTCCTCAATGGGGTTCAGATCCTCCCGCTGGAGGTTTTCAATCAAGCCCAGCTCCATCACCGTGCGGTCGTCCGCCTCGATGATGACCGCCGGGACCTCTGAGAGCCCGGCCAGCTTGGCGGCCCGCCAGCGGCGCTCCCCGGCGATGATCTGGTAGTAGCCGGAGGAGAGGCGGCGGACGGTGAGGGGCTGGATGATGCCGTGTGTGCGGATGGAGTCGGCCAGGTCGGCGATGGAATCGTCGTCAAAGCGCTTGCGGGGCTGCTTGAGGCCGGGCTCCACCTGTGAGATGGGGAGGGAGAGGGAGCCCCCCTCCTGGCTCTGGAGGGCCGCGTCGCCCAGCAGGGCGCCCAGGCCCTTGCCCAGGCCGCGTTCCGATGGCATAGGATCAGTCCTTTCTATATAGGTGCGGCGGGGGCGGACCCCGGCCTACACGGGCGCTGTATTGTGTTCCATGACCTCCCTGGCCAGGGCCTCGTAGGCCTCCGCGCCCCGGGAGAGGGCGTCGTAGGCGGAGACCGGCTTGCCGTGGCTGGGGGCCTCGGAAAGGCGGACGTTGCGGGGGATGACGGTGGCGTACACCTGGCCGGGGAAATGGCGCTTGACCTCCTCGGCCACCTGCATGGACAGGTTGGTGCGTCCGTCGAACATGGTGAGCACCACGCCCTCCAGGGCGATCTGGGGGTTGAGGGAGCGCTTCACGATGCGGATGGTGGACAAGAGGTCGCTGAGGCCCTCCAGGGCGTAGTACTCGCACTGGACCGGGACAAGCACCGTGTCCGCCGCGCACAGGGCGTTGAGGGTGAGCAGCTCCAGGGAGGGGGGGCAGTCGATGAAGATATAGTCGTAATTGGCGGACAGGCCCTCCAGGGCGTCTTTGAGGCGGTACTCCCGCCGGTCCAGGCCGATCATCTCAATGGTGGCGCCGGCCAGGCCCTTGTTGGAGGGCAGCACGTCGGCGTACACGGTGCTGACCACCGCCTTGGCCGGATCCGCCCCGTTGATCAGCACGTCGTAGATGCCGGGGGAGGCCGCGGTCTTGTCCACCCCAAAGCCCGACGTGCTGTTGGCCTGGGGGTCGAAGTCGCAGACCAGCACCCGCGCCCCCAGGGTCTTGAGGGCGTGGGCCAGGTTGACGCAGGTGGTGGTCTTGCCCACGCCGCCCTTTTGATTCACGATTGCAATGGTTTTTGCCATAGCGCACCTGCCTTTTCTCTCGCTTCATAGAGACAAGCTCTATTATAAGGCCCCGCGCGGCTTAATTCAACTGATTTTGCAATGTTTCACGTGAAACAAAGGGAAAGAAAAGATGGGCCGGATGTTCCACGTGAAACATCCGGCCCGATATAGGGAAAAGAGAGGGGAAACAAAATCAGGAGATCTGCTTGGGGATGCGGATGGTCAGCAGGATGGAGTCGGGGGTCTCCTTGCGGTCGCAGGCGGCGTCCACCCCGGCGGTCTTCATCATGGAGAGGCCCCGGGTGACCGTGTTGAGGAAAAAGCGCACGTCCTTAATCAGGAAGGTGGGGCGCTTGGGTGCGGGCTTGTCCGTCAGCAGGCCTTCAATATACTGCTCGCTCTTGGCCACCGTGAGGCCCTGCTCCACGATGTGCGCGGCGGCGGCGCGCTGGCTGTCCTCGCCCTCCAGCCGCAGCAGGGCCCGGGCGTGGCGCTCGGTAAAGCCCTTCTCCCGCAGGAGGGTAAGTACGTCGGGGGGGAGGCGCAGCAGGCGCAGCTTGTTGGCCACCGCCGACTGGGACTTGCCGATCTGCTTTGCGGCCTCCTCCTGGGACAGGCCGTAGGCGTTGATCAGCTTTTGGAGGGCGGCGGCCTCCTCCACGAAGTCCAGGTCCCGGCGCTGGAGGTTTTCCACCAGGGCCAGCAGGGAGGACTCCCGCGCGTCCACACTGACCACGATGCAGGGCACCTCCTTCAGGCCGGCCAGCTTGGAGGCCCGGAGGCGGCGCTCCCCGGAGATCAGCTCGAAGCCGCCCTCCGCCCGGCGCACCGACAGGGGCTGGAGCACCCCGTGCTCCCGGATACTGGCGGCCAGCTCCTCCAGCCCCTCCCGGGCAAAGGCCTTGCGGGGCTGCATGGGGTTGGGCACAATGGCTTCGACGGGCAGGAAGAGCACCTTGTTGCTCTCGAACAGCCCCTTTTTGCGGAGAAACGGCATATTCAGTCCTCCTTCTGGAGTGGAATTTATTTACATATCCATATATTACCACAAATAGCGGAAAAGAAACGCGAACCCTGTCGAGGGAAAAGAAAATATTTCCCGCCGGCCCGGAGTGTGGTAGACTGGAGAAAAGGAGGGATGCCCAATGGATAGAATCCTGAAAGGGGCGCTGGCCGGGTACGGGCTGTCCGGCGAGGTCTTTCACGCGCCGTTTCTGGCCGCCGACCCCCGCTTTTCCCTGGACTGGGTCTGGGAGCGCAGCACGGACCGCTGCCGGGCGCGCTACCCGGAGGTAAAAACCGTGCGGGAGTACGGGGCGCTGCTGGAGAGCGACGCGGACTTCATCGTGCTGGGGGTGCCCAACGCCCTGCATGTGCCCCTGGCCCAGCAGGCCATGCGGGCGGGGAAGCACGTGGTGGTGGAAAAGCCCGTCACCGCCACCGCCGCCGAGGCGGAGGGGCTCTTCGCTGTGGCCCGGGAGACGGGGCGGCTGCTGGCGGTCTACCAGAACCGGCGCTGGGACGGCGGCTACCGCACGGCCCGCAGGCTGGTGGAGTCGGGCGAGCTGAGGGAGATCGTGGAGTGGCAGGGGCGGTACGACCGCTTCACCCCCGTGCCCAGGGCGGGCACCTGGCGGGCCAAGGAGGCCTGGCGGGAGCGGGGGGAGCCCGGCGTGGGCACCCTCTACGATCTGGGCAGTCACCTGGTGGACCAGGTGGTGGCCCTCTTCGGCGCGCCGGAGGCGGTGTGGGCGGATCTGGCCGCCCGCAGGCCGGGCAGCGAGATCGACGACGACTTCGTGGTGCACCTGTTCTACCCCGGGATGCGGGCCACCCTGGCGGCCAGCCAGATGGCGGCCCAGCCGGGGCCCCACCTCACCGTGCGGGGGACCAGGGGCAGCTACGTCAAGGAGCGGCTGGACGTGCAGGAGGCCGCACTCAAGGGCGGGGCCGCGCCGGGCGGGCCGGACTGGGGACGGGACGACCCCGCGGACTACGGCCGCCTCACCGCGCCGGGCACGGACGGGCTGCTGCGCTCCCAGGCCGTGGAGACCCTGCCGGGGGACTACGGGCTCTTTTACGACGCGCTCTACCGCACATTGGCCGGGGGGGAGGAATTCCCCGTTCGGGAGGAGCAGGTGATTACCGTGCTGCGGATCCTGGAGGCGGCGGGCGAGAGCAGCCGCACGGGACGGAAGATTACGCTGTAAGCGGGAAAACGCGCGTGGACGGCCCATCTCGGGCCGTCCACGCGCGTTTCGTTTGGAAGGAGATGCGGCGGGCCGATGTGGGCATCGGCCCCTACGGGAACAGGCGCTTTTTCAGGCGGTCCCAGAAGGTGTCGGGCGCATAGCCCTTGGACGCGCGGAAGGCGCGCTCCGCCTCCTTTGCCCGGCGCAGGGCCGCCTTTTCATCCCGGGAACGGGTGCAGCCGGGTTCGTTTGCGACTAAATCGGCGTTCATGACGGATTGGATACGGCTGTTATGACCACTCAGGCTCATAATACTCCCTCCATATAACAAGACGGGGCGGGCGGTTCGTGAACCGCCCCTACGGGTTCAGCTTCTTTTTCAAATAGCGGATCAGCAGAAGCAGGACGCGGATCAGCAGAATCAGGATGATGAGGCCGCAGACCGCAAAGGCAAACCAGAAGATATATAGAAAAGTGAGTAGAATTGTGCCGGGGATAAAGCTTGTAGACATGGCCGATTCCTCCTTTTACTCTATTAACGATGGAAGGGGGTCATCCGTGACAGAAAATCAGGGATTAGGGGCCACTTTCCGCCATAGGAATGAGTATATCATAGTCATAATTGGTTGAAAGCAAAAACATGGTGGTCATATCCGCATTTGACCAAATTAGATAGCTTGGATAACCCTCGGTGTTACTGATGAACAGTGACGCAGGTTGGCCGTTAATCTCAATATCATAGTAATCGGAGTGTTCGTTGTCTACATTTATAGAGCCGTTTTGCCCGGCCGGCATCGAAGTGATATAAATTAATTTACCATCGGGGTTCTCATAGGTTACTCTAAGATAACCAGCTTCTTCCGTCCAGTCTACGTCTGTCTCTTCAAAACCCTCCGGGATATAGGCTGGACGCCAAGTTTCAGAAACTGGCACTCCCTCGGTGCTAATGTATTTAAATTTAGTGAAGGAGTCCGTCCAATAGACCGCCCGCTCGGTCACCCAGGCGCGGGCGGAGGGGCTAAGCACCAGCATCGCGCCCAGGACTGTGGCGGCGCACAGCAGGAAGCAGGCCGCCGCCCGCAGGGCCTTTTTCCACATGGGACGGGCCTGCTTCCGGGCAAAGCCCACCGGGTCGGCCAGCAGCTTTTTCTCCCAGCGCAGATAGCGGGGGGAGTGCGGGGGCCAGGGGAATTCCACGTTGGGGTCGAATACGTCCGGGTACTCCGCGCGGATATTGTCCTCCAGGGCGCGGCGCAGCAGCGCGTCAAATTCCTCGTCGGTCACACATACTCCCCCCTCTCCAATTGGTCCATCAGCAGCCTGCGCCCGCGGGCGACCCGCTTGGCCACGGCGGCCTCCGTCAGGCCCAGCGTCCGGGCGATCTCCACGTTCTCCCACTCCAGCAGGAGCTTGGGCTCCAGCACGGCGCGGTAGGCCTCCGGCAGGGCGCGGATCAGCTCCCGCAGATAGTCCCGCCCCGCCTCGCCCTCCGTGTCCGACGGCGCGGGCGGGTTCCACTCCTCCGGGAGCGGGGCCGTCCATGCCTCCTTGCGCCGCATATCCAGCGCGGTGTTCCTCACTATAGTAACGGCCCAGAACTCGGTTTCGTCCCACGATTTCTGAGAAATCTTTAAAAATTTTTCCAGGTGCCGGTCCAAGATCTTGAGCATGGAGGCCTGCACCGCGTCCTCCGCCATCTCGGGGGTGTGCAGGATGCGCAGGGCCACCTGGTAGAGGCGGGGCAGGGCGCGCTCGTAGAACTGCGCAAACCGCGCCTTTGGAAGATCCCCCTCGATGAGGGAGAGGTAAAATGTAAGCACCCGGAACCGCCGCCTTTCGTGGTTTTTCTACAGTATAACACAAAAAAGCGCCTGCGGCGAGGATTCGCCGCAGGCGCCTGTTCAGTCAAAGGGATCCGCGCCGCCCAGAAGGTCGGCGTACATCTCAATCCGGGAAATAACCCCGTCCGAGAGGTAGAAGTTCAGCCGATAGGGGCAGGGGAGGGGCACACCGGATTCCGTCTCGGTGATAAAAAAGCGGTAGGGGTTGGCGGCCGGCAGCTGGCCCAAGGGCTCCTCCAGGGCGTAGCCGTAGTCGCCGCCGTCAAAGCAGATCCTGGCCTCGAAGTCGTCCGCACCCACGCACACCCCGCGGCGGAACATGGAGTAAGGGCCGGTGGCGTCCAATGCGGTGACCGTCTTTTCTCCCGCCGCCGTCACGTAATAGGTGGCGGTGAGATCGCCGTAGTCCGCCCGCTCCCAGCGGTCGCCGGGGGCGGCGGTATAGCGGGTGCTGGTGCGCACCGAGCGGGGCTCCCCCAGGGGAAGCGCCCCCTGGGTACCGATGCCGAAGCGGTTCCACGCCTCGAAGGGGAGGGCCCCGTCAAGCGTCATGAGGGTAAAGTCGAGATCCGTGGGCAGGGCCTCGTTGACAAAGAAAGTGTCGAGCAGGGGGACGGTGTTGTCCATGTCCGCCATACGGGCGCTGGCGGTGGCGGCGGTCCGGGCCTCCTCCAGCAGCGCGGCCTGGACCGGGCTGTCCAGAGGGAAATCGGCGAAAAGGGAGGTGGGCTGCTGCACATAGAAGCGGCCCTGGTGGAAAACCGGGGCGAAGGGGTAGACGTTCAAGCACACGCAGAGCTCACGGACGCCCCCGCTGGCGTAATAGACGCCCTGCTCATAGTCCCGGGCGTAGCGGGCCGCATCCACCACCCGTATCCGGCGCACACAGCCGTCCACAGCGCCGCCGTGGGCCAGCCACCAGGCGTACAGGGGACGGTAGTAGACCGCCACCTCCAGCGCGCCGTCCACCTCCTCCTGGTAGAAGAGGTAGCCGTCCCGGTGGCCGGGAGCGATCCAGAGGCCGAAGCCGCCCGCGTCGTTGTAATAGAAGCCGGTCTCCGGGTCGTAGCGTCCGGCGCCGTCCACGGCAGGCAGCCCGTCCCCGCCGGGGGCGGGCCGGGGCGCGCTGAGCAGGGTGCGGGCATGGGCGACGGCGTCCTGGTCGGCGCCGCCGCCCATGGGGAAGGTGCACAGCTGCCTTGCGTCCGCGGTGAAGACGGAGGCGTCCAGCGCGTCCGCCTCGGGGAGAATCCAGCCCTGGCCGTCCAGCACGGCCCCGGCGGCCCGAGCGGCGTCCGCGTCGGCGGGGAGGAGGCGGTAATCCATGGCCCACACCGCGGGATCGGTGCCGTAGCCGTCCAGATCGGGCAGCGCTTCCAGCAGCCGGGGGCACAGCTCATAGCCCCAAATGGGCACGCCACGGGCCTCCCAGCCGGGGACTACCCGCTGGGCCACCTGCTCCTCCAGAAGAGAGACGGAGCAGCGCCCGGTGTTCTCCGGCAAGATGCGGAAGGGGGCGGAATCAAAGGCCTGGAACCAATAGGAGGCCCAGTAGGCATCGTAGGCCGGATCCGTGGGGCATGCAGGCCAAATCCAGGTCCACCGCCCGCCGTCATAGCGCAGGCCGCCGCCCTGCCGGCCCATGCTGTCCTCCCCGATCGTCTCGGCCAGGATTTGGACCTCCAGCCCGGCGCTCCCCTCGGCGAAGCGGAGCCAGACGGGGCTGCTGTCCGACCGGGGCACGGGAAGGGAGAGGGCGACTTCTTCCGCGGCGCCGGTGGCGCTGTCCAGGGAGCCCAGGAGAAAGGTGGAGCTGTAGGACTGTGTGCCGGGGGAGGGGACCACGACCGCCGCCACGGTTTTCTCGCCCAGTATCCTGGACGCCAGCAGGCGGCGGGGATCGGCCGCGGCGTCTTGAAAAGCCTCAAGGCACGTGGGGTCCGGGGTGGGGCTCGGGGCGGGCTCCGGCGGGGCGCAGCCCGCCAGGGCCGCGGCCAGGGCCAGCGAAGTCAGGAACTGGAGCGCACAGGCGTATCGCTTCACTGCAAATCCTCCTTTCCGGCCGATGAAACCGGCGCTACACGCCGCGCAGGGACTGCACGCCGAAGCGGATGATGCCCTCCGCCAGCGCCGCCATGTCCTCCGGACTCTCCTTCAGGCCCCCGGCCACCCAGGTGCGGACCATGCCCACCGCCCCCGCCACCAGGAAGTCCAGGTAGTAGCGGCCGTCCGCCGTGTCCCGCAGGGAGTAGAGATCCCCCCACTCCCGCATGCATTTCTCATAAATGACCCCGTTGAGGCGCTGGAAAAAGGCGCTGTCCACCCGGCTGGTCAGCAGCGCGGTGCAAAGGTCCGCGTTCTTGCGCACAAAGCGGAACACGTCCGCCAGGATGGGGCGCAGCCCGTCCCGCAGATCCGCCGTGGAGTAGGCGTCCATCACCGCCGAAAACTCCGCGAACAGCTCGTTTTCCACCTGCTCCAGCATGTCGAAGATGTCCTTATAGTGGCAGTAGAAGGTGCCCCGGTTCACGTCCGCCAGGTCTGTGAGCTCCTTTACCGAGATGCCGCCGAGGTCCTTTTCCGCCAAAAGCGTGGTCAGCGCCCGCCGAAGCTGGGCCCGTGTGCGGCGTACACGGCGGTCCGTGCTCTGCTCCATGTGCCACCCTCCCCGTCAGTTTTTTTCGATCTGCACGTTATTCAACGTCTAACAGCTAAACTGTTTGTTTTGCCACGGCGGGGGTCCTTTTTGGCGATTGAAACCCCCCGTATTCCTAGTATAATGGAACTGAAAGCAATAATCAACACCTGTTTAATAAAGGACGGGGTGCGAAATGCCGTATATCAGCCTGGAGGGCGTGGAGAAGCGCTACCAAATGGGCGAGGTGGTTATCCGGGCGCTGGAGGGGGTCTCCTTCGAGATCGAAAAGGGGGAGTTCGCCGTCATCGTGGGGCCCTCCGGGGCCGGGAAGACCACCGTGCTCAACATCCTGGGGGGCATGGATTCCTGCGGCGGCGGCGAGATCCTGGTGGACGGGCAGCGGATCAGCGGCTACAGCCAGAAGGAGCTGACCCGCTACCGGCGGCACGACATCGGCTTCGTCTTCCAGTTCTACAACCTGGTGCAGAACCTGACCGCCCTGGAAAACGTGGAGCTGGCGGCCCAGATCTGCCGCAAGCCGCTGGACGCCGGGGACGTGCTGCGCCACGTGGGGCTGGGGGAGCGGCTGGACAACTTCCCCGCCCAGCTCTCCGGCGGCGAACAGCAGCGGGTGGCCATCGCCAGGGCGCTGGCCAAAAACCCCAAGCTGCTGCTGTGCGACGAGCCCACCGGGGCGCTGGACTACGTGACGGGCAAGGCCATCCTGAAGCTGCTCCAGGACACCTGCCGGGAGCAGGGCATGACCGTGGTGGTGATTACCCACAACACCGCCATTTCGCCTATGGCCGACCGGGTGATCCACATCAAAAACGGCAGGGTGGATCTGCTGGAGCGCAACGGGCACCCCAGGCCCGTGGAGGAAATTGAGTGGTAAAAAGAAGCGCGGAGAAGCCGGGAGCAGGCGGATAAGACGCCGCGCAGACGAAAAAACAGGTTGAGCCGTCTCACGGAAGGCTCAACGGCATTTTTCGCGGAGCGGGGGCTTATCTGCCGTCGCAGAGGCTTCGCAGCGTGACAGGAAGAAGCGCGGAGGGTAGGCGCATAGGGGCGCTAACGAGCCCCGCAGACCGAAAAACAGGCCGGGCGGCTCACGGAAGCCCGGCGGCATTTTCGGCGGAGGGGTGAGTTAGCAACCCGGCCATGCGCCCAACCCGCAGCGTGACAGGGAAGCGCGGAGGTTGACCCCTCCGCCCCAGTGTGCGCACTGGAGCACCTCCCCTCATAGGGGACGGCGGAGACGGGCACGGATTGCCGCGGGCCTACGGCCCTCGCAATGACACGTAGGGCGGGGGCTTGCCCCCGCCGCGCGACAAAGACGGGCAGAGGAGGTGAGTGAGAGGTGAAGAAGAACCGGGTGCTGACCGACGCGCTGCGGGAGGTCAGGCGCACCTTGAGCCGCTTCTTCTCCATCTTCCTCCTCTCCGCCCTGGCCGTGGCCTTTCTGGCGGGGCTGCGGGCCACGGCGCCCGACATGGAGTACTCCGCCGACGCCTACTTCGACGCGCTGGGGCTGATGGACGTGCGGGTGCTGTCCACCCTGGGCGTATCGGAGGACGACGTGGCGGCCCTGGCGGCCCAGCCGGGGGTGCGTGCGGCCGAGGGGTCCTACACCGTGGACGCGCTGCTCCACCTGGAGGACAACGACCTTATCCTCAAGGCCCACTCCATCTCGGGCAAGGGGATCAACAAGCCCATGCTGCGGGAGGGCCGGATGCCGGAGAACGACGGCGAGTGCCTGGTGGAGCCGGCCCTGCTGGAAAAGGCCGGGCTTACCCTGGGGGACACCATCGCGCTGGACACCGGGGACGGCGACATGGAGGACGCGCTGAGGCACAGCGCCTTCACCGTGGTGGGCACGGCGGACTGGCCGCTGTACATATCGGTGGAGCGGGGCTCCTCCACCCTGGGCACCGGGCGGGTGAGCGCCTTCGTGCTGCTTCCTGAGGGGGCCTTTGACCTGGAGGCCTACACCGAGGCATACCTCATCGCGGACGGCGCGGCGGAGCTGCTGTGCTACGGCGATGCCTACGAGGATCTCACCGAGGACCTGATCGACGCGCTCAAGCCCCTGGGGGACGAGCGGGCGGGGCTGCGGTACGGAGAGGTGGTGGGGGAGGCCAACGAGAAGCTCTCCGACGCGCAGAAAGAGTACGACGACGCCAAGGCCGACGCCGACCGGGAGCTGGAGGACGCCCGCGTCAAATTGGAGGACGCGCGCGCCGAGCTGGACGACGGCTGGGCCGAGTACGGGGACGGGAAAGCCACCCTGGCCCGGGAGACCGCGGACGCCCGGCGGAAGATCGCGGACGCGGAGGCCGATTTGCCCGGTGCCCTGGCCGACCTGGAGCAGGGGGAGGCCGACTACGCCGACGGCGTGCGGGAGCTGGCCGACGGCAGGGCGGAGTACAACGACGGGGCCGCCACGCTGTGGAGCGGCAGGAAGGACTACGACGCGGGCTACCAGACCCTGCTGGACGGGGAGGCGGAGTATCAGGAGAACTACCGGAAGCTGCTGGACGGGGAGGCGGAGTACGCGGACGGTTACGCCCAGTACGTGGACGGCCTGGCCGAGCTGGAGGACGGCGGGCGGCAGCTCATGGACGCGGACGCGGAGCTCCAGAAGGGCCTGGACGGCCTCTTCGCCGGGGGGCAGCAGCTCTCCCAGGGCCGGGAGCAGCTGGCCCAGCAGAAGAACATCTACGCCATGCAGGCCGCCGGGTACCAGGCCGTGGCCGGGGACTGGGAGCAGCGGGGGATCTACACCCTGGGGGACACGCCCCAGGTGACCGGCTACCGGCTGGGCGCCTATTTCCAGGCCCAGCAGGGGAACGTGCCGGAGATCATGGACTTCTACGGCGGCGGCGTGGCCCCGCTGAAGGAGCTGCTGGGGGCCCAGATCCAGATGGCGGCCGCCCAGGGGCAGGACACCGGCCAGCTGGAGGCGCTGTACGGCGCCCTGCCCGACGACGCCCTGGGCCTGCTCCTGATGCTCCAGGCCGCGCCTGAGCGGGCCGTGGCCGCCCTCACAGGGGCCTTCTATGCGCCGGGCGAGGTTCTGGCCCAGATGGGCGCGGCCATTGAAGCCGGGGAGGCCCAGCTCTCCGCCGGGCAATCCCAGCTGGAGAGCGGACGGTGGCAGTACGAGGCCGGGAAGGAGCAGTACGAAAAGGCCCGGCAGGAGTACCTGGACGGCGTGGCCAAGGCCCTGGAGGCCCAGGCGGAGCTGGACGACGCCCGGGCCGAGCTGGACGACGGCTGGACCCAGCTGGGGGACGGGCGGCGGGAGCTGGACGAGGGCTGGGCCGACCTCTCCGACGCCAAAGCCGAGCTGGCCGACGGGCAGAAGGAGCTGGACGAGGCCTGGATTAAGCTGGTGGACGGGGAGCAGGAGCTCACCGACGCACGGGTGGAGCTGGACGACGGCTGGCGGCAGTACCGCGACGGGGTGGCCGAGCTGGCCGACGCCAAGCAGGAGCTTCCCCGGGAAATTGCCAAGGCGGAGCAAAAGCTCTCCGACGCGCTGGCGGAGCTGACCGACGGGGAGCAGGAGTACGCCGACGGCCTGCGGGAGTACCAGGACGGCAAGGCCGAGGCGGAGCAGAAGCTCTCCGACGCGCGGCGGGAGCTCAACGACGCCAGGCGGAAAATCAGCGAGATCGGGGACTGCAAGTGGTACATCCTGGGCCGCAACACCAACACGGGGTACGTCTCCTTCTCCCAGGACGCGGAGCGCATGGGCAACCTGGCCTCCGTGTTCCCCATCATCTTCTTCCTGGTGGCCGCCCTGGTGTGCCTGACCACCATGACGCGGATGGTGGAGGAGCAGCGGGTGCAGATCGGCTGCATGAAGGCCCTGGGCTACGGCAAGGGCACCATCGCCTTCAAGTACGTGGGCTACGGCTTCTTCGCCAGCCTGCTGGGCGCGGCGGCGGGGCTGTGGTGCGGGTGCGCGGGCATACCGGCCATCATTTTCAACGCCTGGAAGATCCTCTACACCGTGGGGGAGCTGAAGTTCCAGTCCTCCCCGGCGGTCAACGCCCTGGCGGTGGCGGCGGCGGTGTGCTGCGTCACCGGGGCGGCGGTGGCGGCCTGCATCGCGGAGCTGACCGCCGTGCCCGCCGAGCTGATGCGCCCCAAGGCGCCCCCCGCCGGGAAGCGGGTGCTGCTGGAGCGGGTGCGGCCGGTTTGGAAACGGCTGTCCTTCTCCCACAAGGTGACCGTGCGCAACCTGCTGCGGTATAAAAAGCGGTTCTGGATGACGGTGATCGGCATCGGCGGGTGCACCGCCCTCATCGTCACCGGGTTCGGCCTGCGGGACTCCATCTACGACATCCTCGACAAGCAGTACGACGAGATCTCCACCTACTCCGCCAACGTGGGGCTGGTGGACGACGTGACCGCCGACGAGCTGGCCGAGATCACCCGGGCGCTGGACAGCGACGGGCTGGTGGAGGAGTGGATGCCCAGCTACCAGACCTCCCTGAGCGTGGAGAGCGGCAAGCGCGCCGTGGACGGCTACCTCTTCGCCGTCAGCGACACGGAGCGCTTCCGGGACTTCATCCACCTGCGCCACAGGCTGGACCACAGCCCCGTCGCGCTGCCGGAGGAGGGCGCGGTGCTCACCGAAAAGCTGGCCGCGCTGCTGGGCGTGGGCGTGGGGGACACCGTGACTCTGGACGGCGACGAGCGGGTGGAGGTGCCCGTGGTGGAGATTACGGAGAACTATGTATTCCACTACGTATATATAACCGGGACATATTACGAGAAGTTGTACGGCGAGGCCGCCCGGCCCAACACCCTGATGGTCACCTACACCGAGGACACCAAGGAGAACGCGGACGCCGTGGCCTCCGGCCTCATCCCGCTGTCTGGGGTGACCGCCGTCTCCCGCATCCGGGACGCCCGCGCCACGTTCAGCAAGAGCATGGAGAGCGTGGACTACGCCGTGATCCTGATCATCTGCTGCGCCGCCGCCCTGGCCTTCGTGGTGCTCTACAACCTGACCAACATCAACATCACCGAGCGGCTCAGGGAGCTGGCCACCCTCAAGGTGCTGGGGTTCTACGACCGGGAGCTGAGCGCCTACGTCTACCGGGAGAACGTGCTGCTCACCGTGTTCGGCGTGGCCCTGGGGCTGGTGATGGGCAAGTTTCTGCACCAGTGGCTGGTGCTCACCGTGGAGATCGACATGGTTATGTTCGGCAGGCAGGCCCGGCCCATGAGCTACCTCTATGCTGTGGGGCTGACGGTGCTCTTCTCCGCGCTGGTCAACCTGGCCGCCCGGCGCAGGCTGCGGCGCATCGACATGGTGGAGTCCCTGAAAACGGTGGAGTAAAAGAAAACGGATTGCCGCGCCACCCCTGGGATGGTACGGCAATCCGTTTTTTCGCGCGGGCCGATGTGGGCATCGGCCCCTACGGCGTGGCGGTTACGCCTGTTCGTCCCGCGCACAGCGGCGCAGGCAGAGGAAGAAGAAAACCAGCCCCACGCCCGTGAGGATATGGCCCAGGCCCGCCACGCCCGAAATGGCCGCGTCCGCCCCCCGGGAGAGGGGGAGGGAGAGCACCTGGGCGACCCCGCGCACCGCCAGCAGCAGCGCCGTGACCGCGACCCCCAGGTTGTAGACCACCAGGAAGGGCCTCCACAGCCGGCAGCCCTCCAGGGCCAGGCGCCCGGCGAACAGGGCGGCCAGCAGAAAGACCACCATGCCCAGCAGGAAGAGGTGGGTGTGGACAAAGGACAGGGCCGTGCGGCCCGTGAAGCCGTTGAGCTTGGTGAACTCCCGGTAGAACACCCCGCCGGCCATGGCCAGGATCGCGTAGACAAAGGCGATGTTGATGTACTTTTTCATGGCACCCTCCAATCTGAACGATGTTCACCACAGTGTATCAAATACGCCCCCGCTTGTCAAGCCGGGGCGGGGGATCGCCGCCGCACACACGATTAGGAATCACCTCATACCGATAAATGCCGATAGATGTGAAAACCGCAGCTTGCCAACGTCAATATGCTAAAATAGCGGCTGAGATATGCGCTTGCCTGAAATCGTGTGCGCTGAGCGCGGGAAATGTCAAGCTGCTTGTGCATTTGCAATGCGGCCGGACAAAAACCGGGATAATGAGGCCGGGGTGGTATTTGTCATGAAGCTGAAAAACATGGAGCCGCCGCCGAAGGCCAACGCGCAGATCGGGATCCGGGTGACGAGTGCCTTTAAAATAAGCCTTGCGCGTCAGGCGGAACGGGAGCAGAGAAGCGTCTCAAACCTCGTCGTCAAGGTTTTGAAGGACTATTTGTCAAGACAGGAGGAGGCTGAGCAGGATGCTAAGCCTCCCCTATGAGGGGTCTGAGGTGGAATATACGAGTGCCAGGCAGACGACCGGAGCACGGCTGTACGGGTAGCTTTTCATGCACTTCTTTAATCGCAAATCGCAACCATTTTTAGTCTGGGCGGGTCATGTGCCGCAGGGTCCAGGTGTCCGGGGGACACCTGGATGATTTCGGGCGAAGCCACCTTAAACCAGGCAGCCCTATTCGCCTCAAGTACCAGACCGAACCGAGCCCTGAGCGCTTTCAGGTTTTGCAGGTTACCTAAACCCCACCGCCGCGGGGCCCATGGGTCCAGGGCCCGCAGGCCCTGGTTGTTTCTTCCCGGGGTTCTTTGCAAGCAAAGAATCCCGCCGCCGGAGGCCGGGCCTCCTCGCAATGACTGGACGTTTCGCCTGTGCCAGAACCTCCCCTATGAGGGGAAAAAGGGACAGCGCGCCCGCAGGCACTCCCGGTTGCGCGCGGAGTGGGGGCAACGTATGCGCCCGGGCAGCTCCATATGCACGCCCAGGTGCTCCGCGCAGAAGCCCGCCGCGGTCCGGATCGCCAGGAAGGAGTCCCGCTTGCAGCAGCGGGGGCCGCCCACCGCGCCGATGGCCTCCAGGCAGGCGGCCGTCATGCGGTTGGACAGGCCCCAGGCCTCCCCCGCCAGAGGGGTGGAGCCTGTGGCCAGGGCGGCGAACATCCCCGCGCTGACCGCCGCCCCGCAGCAGCCCCACAGCCCGCAGATCCCGCCGGGCACGGCGCGGCTGCGCCGCTCCAGCTCGTCCAGGGCGGGCTCCAGCTCCACCGCCCCGCCGCTGTTGGCGTACGCCGCCAGCAGAGCCGACCCCACCAGGGCGTGGTGCTCCGGGCCGTGCATGTGGATGCTGGGCAGGGCCATGATGGCCTGGGCGATCTCTATGGGGTTTTTGGAGGGGGTGCGGGCGCAGTACAGGCGGATGGCCACCCGCCCCGCCGCGCCGTGGCAGTCGTCGCAGATATAGTGGCCGTGTTCGCAGGCCGCGTTGGAGAGAAAGCGCTTCCCGCAGTTCGAGCAGGCCATCTCCACGGCCTGCTCCCGGTAGACCAGGGGCGCGCCGCAGACCAGGCAGGCGGGGATGCTGTTTTCCATACAATCACCTCGGGGAGAATTGATAATTGATAATTGATAATGGACAATCAGGGGCGCTATGCGCGGAGGAAGCCCTTGCCGAAAATCTCGCTGGAGTTGGTGATGATCATAAAGGCGTGGGGGTCGTACTGCTTCAGGTGGCGGCGCAGCAGCACCGCCTGGGCCCGGGTGAGCACCGTCAGCACCACCTGGTGCCCCTGCTTGGTATAGGCCCCCATGCCGTCCCAGATGGTGGCGCCGCGGTTTAGCTCGTCGGTGATGAAGGCGCTGGCGATCTGGGGGTGGGAGGTGATGATGATGAAGGCCTTGCGGCGGTTGAGGGACTCGATGACGTTGTCCACCAGCACCGACTTGAGCACCAGGCCCAGCAGGGAGCACAGCCCCGCCGTGATGTCAAAGACGAAGAGGGCCGCCGCCGCGATCAGCACGTCCGAGCACAGCAGCGCCCGGCCCACGTCCAGGCCGGAGAACTTTTTCAATATCATGGCCGCGATGTCCGTGCCGCCGGTGGAGGCGTTGATATTGAACAGGATGGCCGAGCCCAGGGCGGGCAGGATCACCGCGAAGAAGAGCTCCAGCATGAGCTGGTCGGTGAGGGGCCCCGTCATGGGGCACAGCCACTCGAAGACCTGCACCAGCCCCGCGTACAGGACCGAGCAGTACACCGTCTTGAAGCCGAAGCCCTTGTCCAGCAGCAGGAACCCCAGGACCAGAAACAGCGTGTTGATGATGGAGTTGAAGGTGGAGGGGGTGAGCCAGCTCACGTGGATGACCTTGCCCAGCAGGATGGACAGGCCCGAAACCCCGCCCATGGAGAAGTTGTTGGGGAACTTGAAAAAGTACACCCCGACGGACACGAGGGCGGTGCCCAGGGTCATAAGCAGGAACTCGTTTACCTGGGCCTTGCGCGTTTCGGACATGGAAAAATCAGCTCCGTTTGATGAATTAAGGAGAAGCGCGGAGAAGCCGGGAGCAGGCGGATAAGACGCCGCGCAGACGAAAAAACAGGTTGAGCCGTCTCACGGAAGGCTCAACGGCATTTTTCGCGGAGCGGGGGCTTATCTGCCGTCGCGGAGGCTTCGCAGCGTGACAAAGAAGCGCGTAGGGTAGGCGCGCAGGGGGACGGGCCGATGTGGGCATCGGCCCCTACGGGAACGGTGGACGTGGGGACGGATTGCCGCGGGCCTGCGGCCCTCGCAATGACGGGCTTCATAGGGGGGGCTTTGTACTACCGCAGCCCCAGGACGGCGGACCAGACGTCGTAATTGCCGTAGGTGGGGATATTGCCGATGCGCCAGAGGGACACGCCGTTGATGCCGAACATGCGGGCCAGGAGGAGCTTGTCCGTGACGCTGCGCTCGTCCTCGTACCACACCTTGTAGCGCGTGCCGTCCTCGGTGGTGTAAATGGCGTAGGGGTTGCGGTAGGTCTCGTCGTAGGTCACCACCGTGCCGTCCTGGGCCAGGCGCTGGGCCAGGGTCTCCTGGGCGGGGTGGTTCACCGTGCCGTCCAGCAGGTAGCCGTTCTCGTCGATGTGCAGCGCGGCGGTGCCGAAGGAAATGGCCAGGGCGATTTTGGACCTGTCCTGCACCCCCGCGGCCGGGTCGGTGATGGCGCGCAGGGCCTTGTACACGTCGGGGAAGGGGGTGACGGGGGAGTTGGTGTTGGCGGTGCCCACGTTGGAGGACGCGTCCGTCCACTGGTAGTCGTGGACCATGTAAATCACCTTGTCGCAGCTCTCACCCAGGGCCTTGAAGTCGTAGCCCAGGTACCAGGGGCCGGGCTGGACGCAGACGTAGAGGGTCTTGTCGGCCGGCAGGGCGGCGCGCAGGTCGGCCATGAAGGCGGCGTAATCCGCCTTGAGGCCCTCCCGCAGGCCCTCGAAGTCGATGGTCAGGCCCGCGTAGTCCGCCGAGGCGGCCGCCAGGGCCTCCACGGCGGCGGCGGAGCGGCCCGCGTCGGAGACCACCGCGGCCACGGTGGAGGTCTCGGAGCCGTCGGGCAGGGCGACCTTGTCCCCCGCCGAGGCAAAGACGTTCAGGTTATAGGGCAGGCTGTGCTGGGCGAAGAAATCGGTGGCCGGGGTGGGGTCGGAGGGCTTGATCCAGTCGTTGCCCCCCTCGGCGGTGGAGTTGAGCCAGGGGCCGCGCTGGGCGTCGTAGGCCAGGGAGGCCCAGCCCACCGACACGCCGTCCATGGCCGCCGTCAGGCTGATCTGGCTGTAGGAGGAGAAGGCGTAGAAGCCGTGGAGCCAGTCCACCTTGGCGCTCAGCCGCTCATAGCAGCGCACCAGCATGGCGGCGGCCTCCTCCCGGTAGGCCGAGAAGGAGGGGCGGAACTGGAGCGCGTCCCCCGCCTGCACCCCCGTGATGATGCCCAGGTCGTAGGCCATGGCGATGTAGCCCGCGTTGTCCTTCACGTCCCCGAAGGGGAGGGCAAGTTCGGCCAGGGAGCGGGCCAGGCCGTCGTACCCCAGCGCGCGCACCAGCATCACCGCGATCTCCTCGCGGCTGATGTCGTCGTCGGGCCGGAAGGCGCCGGAGGCCTCCATCACGTCGTGGGCGCGGGCGGTCTCCACCGCCGCGTAGCACCACTTGTCCGCCGGGCAGTCGATGTAGGAGGGCTGGGCGGGGCTTACGCTCTCCCAGGCGAACATGCGGCCCAGGATGGTGACGAACTCGCCGCGGGTGATGAACTTGCCCACGCCGAAGGTGCCGTCCGGGTAGCCCTGCATCAGGCCGTAGGACGCGGCCTTGTCGATGGTCTGGGCCGCCCAGGAGCCGTCCGTGTCCGAAAAGGCCCGGGCCGCCGGGCTCAGGGGCGTGGCGCAGAAGAGCAGCAAAACGGCCAGCAGGGCCGGGACGAAGCGACGTTTCATGGTTTGCCTCCTTATGTCGTGGAGCGGGTGGGTTGGCATACGCGGCCATTATACCAAAATCCGCGCGAAAGTACAACGGCGGGGAGTCGGTACGACAAAATTTCCAAAAACCCGCCGCTGGGGCTGGGATTTTTTGATGCAATATGTTACAATACTTTTGTTGCAAAAAGTCCGCCCGTTCGGTAGAATGAAAGTAAGTTTTTCTTTTGGGCTTGTTAAAAAATGAACGTATAAAGGGGCCGGATTTATGGAGCTGTTAGAGGAGCGCATCCGCAGGGACGGGAAAATCAAAAACGGCGACGTGCTGAAGGTGGACAGCTTTCTCAACCACCAGATGGACGTCGGCCTCTTCCAGGAGATCGGCAAGGAGTTTTTACGGCTGTTCGGCGACTGCGGGGTTACCAAGATTTTGACCATCGAGGCATCGGGGATCGGGATCGCGTGCGTGACCGCGCAGTTTTTTGACGTTCCGGTCATCTTCGCCAAGAAGAACAAGACCCGCAACATCGCCGGGGACGTGTACACCTCCAAGGTGGAGTCCTTCACCCACGGCAAGGTGTACGACATCATCGTGGCCAAGGAGTTCCTCCACGCCGACGACCGGGTGCTGCTGATCGACGACTTCCTCGCCAACGGCTCCGCCCTCCAGGGCCTCATTAATCTCGTCAATGACGCCGGGGCCACCCTGGTGGGCGCCGGGATCTGCGTGGAGAAGGCCTTCCAGCCCGGCGGGGACCTGATCCGCTCCATGGGCGTGCGGGTGGAGAGCTTGGCGCGGATTAAGTACATGAACGAGAACGGGACGTTGGAATTTTGTTAAAACAGAAGCGCGGAGGCGTGCGGAGCAGCGGGCTAAGACCCGAAGCGGCGCGAAAACGCAGAACAGGCGACCCACGCAAGCCTGTGGCGCGTTTTTGCAAAGTCGGAGGGGCTTAGAACCGCGTCGCGCAGCCGCCGCAGCGTGACAGGAAGCCCGTAGGCGCGACCCCACCGCCGCTGAGGCGGGGACGAAGGTTAAAACCGGCCGGAGAACCGCGGCCGTTTTTATAGTCACTCTTGCATACGACATTAAAGGAGGAAACTACATGAAAAAGAGACTGCTCGCGCTGACCCTGGCCCTGGCGATGGTCTTCGCCCTCGCCGCCTGCTCCGGCGGCGGGAACACCAGCACCCACGCGCCCGGCACCCAGGCCCCCGCGCCCGAGGGCCAGACCCCCGCCACCCAGCCCGCCGCCCCCGAGGGCAGCGGCATCGCCCTGGCCGACCTGAAGATCGGCTTCATCCACATCGGCGACGAGAGCGACAAGGGCTACACCTACAACATGGTCATGGGCACCAAGGAGATGCAGGCCAACCTGGGCATCGCCGACGACCAGCTGGTAGTGAAGTACAACACCGCCGAGAGCGACGAGTGCGCCGACGCTATCAACGCCTGCCTGGACTCCGGCTGCCAGCTCATTATCGCCACCAGCTTCGGCTTCCAGGACTACGTCACCGAGGCCGCCAAGGACAACCCCGACGTGCAGTTCGTCCAGCTCACCGGCAACCAGGCCGCCTCCTCGGGCCTTGCCAACCTGCACAACGCCTTTGCCAGCATCTACGAGGGCCGCTACCTGGCCGGCGTGGTGGCCGGCATGAAGGCCAAGGAGATCGCCAACCCCAAGCTGGGCTACGTGGGCGCGTACCCCTACGCCGAGGTCATCAGCGGCTACACCGCCTTCTTTGAGGGCGCCAAAAGCGTGTACCCTGAGGTCACCATGGACGTGATCTACACCAACAGCTGGAACAGCCCCGACCTGGAGGGCAAGGCGGCCCAGGCCCTGATCGACCGGGGCTGCGGCGTGGTCAGCCAGCACTCCGACTCCACCGCCCCCTCCACCACCGCCGAGGCCAACAAGTGCTTCTCCGTGGGCTACAACGCCGACATGATCCAGGCCGCCCCCGGCGCCGCCCTGGTGTCCTCCCGCATCGATTGGGGCCCCTACTTCACCGAGGCCGTGCAGGCCATGATCGACGGCACCGCCATCCCCGTGGACTCCTGCAAGGGCTACGCCGACGGCGCGGTGGTGCTGACCGAGCTCAACGACGCCATCCTGGCCCCCGGCACCAAGGAGGTCCTGGAGAGCGCCGAGGCCAAGATTGCCGACGGCTCCATCGCGGTCTTCTGCGGCCCCATGCACGGCGTGGACCCCTTCACCGGCGACGAGCTCAACCTGGCTGGGGGCGAGAGCTTCCACGAGAGCGACGTGGCGGGCGGCAAGACCAGCGCCCCCTACTTCGGCTACGTCATCGACGGCGTGACCATCGTCGAGTAATCCCCCGGCAAGACGAATACCCCTGGGCGGGGCTGCGGTTCCGCAGCCCCGCCCTTTTCCCTGTACGCCGCGTGCGGCGGACGGGGAAAAGGGCGGGAGAGGCCCCTCGGTGGGCTTTCATACTGAAAGAGGTGATCCGGCTTGGAAAATACCTGCGCCATCCAGCTGAAGGAGCTGACCAAGACCTTCGGCGAGGTCGTGGCCAACGACAAGGTGTCCCTGGAGCTGCAGCGGGGGGAGATCCTCTCCCTGCTGGGGGAGAACGGCAGCGGCAAGACCACCCTGATGAACATGCTCTCCGGCATCTACTTCCCGGACAGCGGCGAGATCCGCGTCAACGGGAAGAGCGTCACCATCCGCTCCCCCAAGGACGCCTTCGACCTGGGCATCGGCATGATCCACCAGCACTTCATGCTGGTGGACGTGCTCACCGCGGCGGAGAACATCATCCTGGGCCTGGAGGGCCAGGGCAGGCTGGACCGCCGCCAGGTGGCGAAGGACATCCGCGCCATCAGCGGGAAGTACGGCTTCGACATTGACCCCAACCAGAAGATCTACGACATGTCGGTGTCCCAGAAGCAGACGGTGGAGATTGTCAAGGTGCTCTACCGGGGGGCCGACATCCTGATCCTGGACGAACCCACCGCCGTGCTCACCCCCCAGGAGACCGACAACCTCTTTGAGGTGCTGCGCAACATGAAGGCGGACGGCAAGGCCGTGGTCATCATCACCCACAAGCTCAATGAGGTGATGGCCATCTCCGACAAGGTGGCCGTGCTGCGCAAGGGGAAGTACATCGGCACCATCGACACCGCCGGGACCAGCCCCCAGCAGCTCACCGAGATGATGGTGGGCCGGGCGGTGAGCCTGGACATCGACCGCCCCCTGGTGGAGAAGCGCAATCCCCGGCTGGAGGTGCAAAACCTCACCTGCGTCAGCGGCGAGGGCGTGGTGACCCTGGACAACGTGTCCTTCACCGCCCTGGGCGGCGAGATCCTGGGCATCGCCGGGGTGGCGGGCAGCGGCCAGAAGGAGCTGCTGGAGGCCATCGCGGGGCTGCAAAAGGTCCGGGAGGGGCACATTATTTACTACCCGCCCCACCCCGACGAGCCGGTGGCCGGGCAGCATGTGAGCGTCAACCGCTCCGGCGAGGAGCTGGTGGGCAAGAACCCCATGCAGATCGCCAGGATCGGCGTGTCCCTGGCCTTCGTGCCCGAGGACCGGCTGGGCATGGGCCTGGTGGCGGGCATGGACATGGTGGACAACATGATGCTCAAGACCTACAAGAGCGGCAGGGGGCCGGCCGCCGACCGCAAGCCCCCCAGGGCGCTGGCGGAGCAGCTCATCGGGGAGCTGGAGATCGTCACCCCCGGCGTGTCCACGCCGGTGCGGCGGCTGTCCGGCGGCAACGTGCAGAAGGTGCTGGTGGGCCGGGAGATCGCCTCCAGCCCCACGGTGCTCATGACGGCCTACCCGGTGCGCGGGCTGGACATCAACTCCTCCTACACCATCTACCGCCTGCTCAACGAGCAGAAGCAAAAGGGCGTGGCGGTGGTGCTGGTGGGCGAGGATCTGGACGTGCTGCTGGAGCTTTGCGACCGCATCGCGGTGCTGTGCGGCGGTAAGCTGTCCGGCATCGTGGACGGCAGGACCGCCACCAAAGAGGAAGTGGGCCTGCTGATGACCCAGAGCGGAAAGGGGGGTAAGGCGTGAGCAAAACCAAAACCGCGGCGGCCGGACGTGAGCCGCTGGTCCGGCTGGTAAAACGGGACGACATTCCCCGGGGAAAGGCCTGGGCCATCCGGGCCCTGGCCGTGCTGCTGGCCCTGCTGACCGGCGCGCTTATCGTGCTGGCCCTGGGGCACAACCCCATCCTGGTGTACAAGGACATGGTGCTGGGCTCCCTGGGCAAGGCGCGGGGCATACGGGAGACCGCCAAAAAGGCCATCCCCCTGCTGGGCGCCGCCCTGGCCATCGCCCCCGCCTTTAAGATGAAGTTCTGGAACATCGGCGCAGAGGGCCAGATCCTGGCCGGGGGCCTGGGGGCCACCTACTTCGCCCTCTTCTGGGCCGACAAGCTGCCCCGCCCGGCGCTGCTGCTGCTGATGTGCGCGGCGGGCATCGTCTGCGGCGGGCTGTGGGGCCTGCTGCCCGCCGTGTTCAAGGCCAAGTGGGGCACCAACGAGACCCTGTTCACCCTGATGCTCAACTACATCGTGCTGGGCTTCGTCAAATACCTCCAGGCCGGGCCCTGGGGGCCCGACATCAACCCCGCCACCTCCTACCCGAAGATCCCCATGTTCACCGACGCGGCCCGCCTGCCCTCGGTCTTCGGGGTGCACATCGGCTGGATCTTCATCCTGCTGCTCACCGGGGCCATGTTCTGGTACCTGAAGTACTCCAAGCAGGGGTACGAGATCGCCGTGGTGGGGGAGAGCGTGCGCACCGCCCAGTACGCGGGCATGAGCGTGCCCAAGATCATCATGCGCACCATGTTCCTCTCGGGCGCCGTGTCCGGCTTCGTGGGCTTCCTCCAGGTCTCCGGCGCCAGCTACACCCTCACCGAGAACACCGCCGGGGGCATCGGCTTCACCGCCATCACCGTGGCGTGGCTGGCAAAATTGAACCCCTTCGCCATGATCGTCATCGCCATCGTGCTGGCCGTGCTGGAGAAGGGCTCGGACACCATCCAGACCCTGTACCAGATCCCGGCCTCCGCGGCCGAGATGCTCACCGGCATCATCCTCTTCTTCATGCTGGGGTGCGAATTCTTTATCAACTACAGGCTCATTTTCCGGGGAAAGGGGGCGCGCGGGCATGGACGTAACTAATTTCCTGGTGGCCGCGGTGGCCGCGGGCACGCCGCTGCTCTTCGGCACGCTGGGCGAGATCGTCACCGAGAAGTCGGGCAACCTGAACCTGGGCGTGGAGGGCATGATGTTCATGGGCGGCGTGGCCGGCCTGGCCGGGGCCTACTACTACGAGCAGGCCGCGGGCGCCGCCGCCTCCGGCGGGATCGCCGCGCTGGTGGCCGTGCTGTGCGCGCTGCTGGCCGGCGGCCTGGGCGGGCTGGTGTTCAGCGTGCTCACCGTCTCCCTGCGGGTCAACCAGAACGTCACCGGCCTGGCCCTGACCATCTTCGGCACCGGCTTCGGCAACTTCTTCGGCGAGATTATGAACTCCTCCGCCGGCGGCCACGCCTCCGTGAGCGACGCCACCAAGGCCATCTTCGCCGGGAACTCCACCATGGCCGGGGCGGGAAAGATCTTCCTGTCCTACAACTTCATGGTCTACCTGGGTATCGCGCTGGCCATCGTGCTGGCCTGGTTCCTGGGCCGCAGCCGCCGGGGCCTGCACCTGCGCGCCGTGGGCGAGAGCCCCGCCACCGCCGACGCCGCGGGCATCAACGTCACCCGCTACAAGTACCTGGCCACCTGCCTGGGCGGCGGGATCTGCGGCCTGGGCGGCATGTACATCGTCATGGCCCAGTTCGGCGGCGTGTGGAACCACAACTGCATCTCCGGCAAGGGGTGGATCGCCGTGGCCCTGGTCATCTTCGCCACCTGGAGCCCCGCCAGGGCCCTTATCGGCTCCCTGGTCTTCGGCGCGCTGAGCGTGCTGCGGCTCTACGTCTCCACCGGCGCGGCCATGGGCACGGGCACCCGCCTGATCCCCATCTTCGACATCGTGCCCTATATCGCCACCGTGCTGGTGCTGATCTTCGTCAGCATCCGTCAACGGCGCGAAAACCAGCCGCCAGCGAGCCTTGGCTTGGCGTACTTTAGGGAAGAGCGGTAGTTTTTCGGTGGGCGGAGGAGCTTACGCCCGCTGCCGGAAGGAGAGGGAGGGACGCGGTCTATGAGCATGGAAGAAAAGCTCCTGCGGCACCGGAGGGAGATGATCCGCCTGGAGATGGGCGGCCCGAACGGCGGCGGCCCCGGCGCCACCCGCTTCGGCGGCGCGCCGGACGTGCCCGCCGGCTTTGTGTGGCCCACCTTCGAGACCGCCACATATGGCGACGACGAGGTGAAGGCGCGTCCCCTGGCATTTCTGGCCCAGTTCAACTGCGCCCAGCTGGCCCCCTTGGACCGGGAGGGCCTGCTGCCAAAGACGGGCCTGCTCTCCTTTTTTTACGAGCTGGACTCCCAGCGCTGGGGCTTTGACCCGGCGGACGCGGGCTGTGCGCGGGTCTGCTGGTTCGAGGATCTGTCCGGGCTGAGACGGGCGGAGTTCCCCGCCGGGCTGGAGGAGGACTTCCGCCTCCCGGCGATGGGTATTCGCTTGTCCGGCGAAATCTCCCTGCCTGTGTGGGAGGATTTTTCGCGGCTGTACCCCGGGGAGACGGACTGGGACAGCCTGGAGGAGGCCCGCGCTGCCCTGGGGGCGGATTTGGCGGACAACTGCTCCAAGCTGCTGGGGTGGCCGGACATCATCCAAAACAACATGACGCGGGAGTGCGAACTGGTCAGCCGTGGATACTACCTGGGCGGTACCTGGGAGCAGATCCCGAAAAAGGACCTGGAGGAGGCCGCGGCCGCCACGGACTGGAGGCTGCTGTTCCAGCTGGACACGGTGGCCCAGGATAACTTTGAGCTGATGTTCGGCGACTGCGGCAGGCTCTATTTCTACATCCGCGAAGGGGACCTGAAGGCCCGGCGCTTCGACCGGGTGTGGGTCATTTTACAGTGCGGATAGTTTGAACCCATATGCGAAAGGGGCGCCGGACGGATGTCCGGCGCCCCTTTTATAAGTTGATGGTTGACAAACGTCTACCTGTGTGATAGCATCATGGTAGACAGATGACTACCAAGGAGGCGCGACCTATGGATCGGCACATTGGACTCTCACACGCGGAGTGGCGGGTGATGGAGGCGCTTTGGCAAAGCGCCCCCCGCACCATCGCCCAGCTCACGGCGGCGCTGGAGGAGGAGACCGGCTGGGGCAGGCACACCGTGATCTCCTTCCTCAACCGCATGGAGAAGAAGGGGGCGGTGACCTACCGGGAGGAGGGCCGCGCCAGGGCCTACAGCCCCGCCTACCCCAGGGAGGAGGCCACGCTGGAGGAGACGGAGCGCTTTTTGGGCCGGGTGTTCGGCGGGCGGGTGGGGCTGCTGGTGAGCTCCATGGTGGACAGCCGGGCCCTGTCCGAGGCGGAGATCGACGAGCTGCTGGAGATCCTCCAAAAGGCGAAGGGGGGCGGCGGGGATGCGTGAGATCGCCTTTTCCTCCAGCGTGCTGATTCTGGCGGTGCTGTGCGTCCGGGCCCTGGCCGGGGGGCGCGTCCCCATGCGCCTGCGCTACGCCCTGTGGCTGCCGGTGCTGGTGCGGCTGCTGCTGCCCTTCAGCCTGCCGGGAAGCCCCCTGAGCGTGCTCAACGCCGTGGAGCCCCCGGCGGCGGAGGTGCGGATCTCCCTGCCCGGGGCGGGGTGGACGCCGGAGGATCTGCCCGCGGGGCAGGGGACGGCGGAGCCGGGCGGCGCGGCCCTGGCGGCGGGGGAGGCGGAGCCGGCGGCTTCCACAGAACGCGCCGTGCCGCTGTGGACGGCGCTGGGCTGGGTGTGGCTGGCGGGGAGCTGCCTGACCGGGGCGGGCCTGCTGTGGGCCAACCTGCGGCTGCTCCGCCGCCTGAGAGGGGCGGAGCCCGTGCACGGGCACCAGGACTGCCCCGTGCCCGTGCTGCTGGCCGAGGGGCTGCCCTCCCCCTGTCTGGCCGGGGTGTTCCGTCCAAGGATCTATTTAACCCAAAAATCGACGGAAAGCGAAACTACTTTACGGCATGTGCTGACCCATGAGCTCTGCCACCTGCGCCACGGGGACTGCTGGTGGGCGCTGCTGCGGCTGCTCTGCCTGGCGCTGTGGTGGTGGAATCCGCTGGTGTGGCTGGCGGCCGCACTGTCCCGCCGGGACGGGGAGCTGGCCTGCGACGAGGCGGCGGTGGCTGCGCTGGGGGAGGGGGAGCGCATCCCCTACGGCGAGACCCTGCTGGCCCTGGTGGGCCGCCGGAACGGGCCTGGGACGCTGCTGGGCGCCACCACCGCCATGGCGGCGGGGAAGGGGGCCATGCGGGAGCGGATCGCCCGGCTGGCGGGGCGGAAAAAGGCGTGGCTGCCCCTGTGCGCGGCGGCGGTGCTCCTGGTGGGGCTGGCCGCGGTGTGCACCTTTACCGGGCCGGGGGCGGAGCCCCCCTTCCCTGCGGTACAGGAGCCGCGGTCGGGTCCCACGCCCCCGCCCGCGCCCACGCCCCAGGTGTTACATATCACCCAGCGCAGCATCTCCTTCCTGGTGCTGGGCCAGGTGGAGGAGGAAATGGATCCGGACATGCTGATGGCGGTCTGCTTCCGCTACGACGAGGAGGGGACGCAGCTCAACGCAATCAGCATCCCCAGGGACACCAGGGTGGACGTGCCCTGGGACATCCAGCGCATCAACACCGTCTACGGCGCCGCCGGCGGGGGCGAGGCGGGGGCCGAGGCCCTGCGCCAGGCCGTCTCCGGGCTGCTGGGCACCGAGCTGGAGTACACCGTTGTGCTGGATCAGGCGGCGGTGGGGGAGCTGGTGGACGCCATGGGCGGCGTGGAGTTCGACGTGACCGTCCAGATGGACTACGACGATCCCGACCAGGATCTGCACATCCACCTGGAGCGGGGGCCCCAAATCCTGGGCGGGGCGGAGGCCATGGCGCTGCTGCGCTTCCGCAAGAACAACGACGGCACCGGCTACACCTACGGGGACGCGGGGCGCACGGAGACGCAGCGGGAATTTCTGCGCGAGGCGGCGGAACAGGCCATGAGAATGAAGGATTTTGACAGGCTCCAGGATGTTGCCCATATTTTAAAGGCGCACGTGCAGACCGACCTGGACTTCGGAGTTCTGGAACTGGCGATGATAGAGGGCATCTCCAAGGGGATCGCGTACAACCTGTTCCCCATGCCCGGGGACTACGGCGCCTCCGGCTGGAGCGAGACCTACTCCAACTACCAGTCCTACGTGGAGGCGGACCGGGAGGCCCTGGACGAGCTGGTAAAGACCTATTTCTGATAAAAAACGTGTATGGGGGCGGGCCTTTGGCCCGCCCCCATACACGTCCGCATACGGCAAGGGCCGGACGCCTGCTCCTGACGTCCGGCCCCAACCGAAGGAAAGAGGATACAATGAAATGAAAAGAAACTGTCTCTTGCAAGTATTATAATAACCGGGAGATGTTAACAAAGAAATCGGCGTTTGTTACAGGAGTTTTAAATCTTTGCTTTTTTATGTAAAGTTCAAGTAACGTTTCCCGAAAGGGCGGAAAAACGGGAAAAATGCCAGGACGGGCAGCGGTTTTGAGGCCGCTGCCCGTCCTGGAGATTGGAGGATAGAATGAAAAGAAGTCCTGTCTCTTGCAAGTATTATGTTACCGGGGGAATGTTAAAAAAGGTAGGGCCAATTGTTAAATATGCTTTAAATCACCTTAGGTTTTCCACCTTTTTTCCGCAAAGTGTGGAAAAATTCCCGCAGAAGCGTCCCGCACTCCTCCTCCAGCACCCCGCCGGTAATCTGGGGCCGGTGGTTGAAGGGCTCCTCGAAGAGGTTGAGCACCGAGCCGCAGCAACCCGCCTTGGCGTCCCGCGCGCCGTAGTAGACCTGGGCAACCCGGGCGTTGATGATGCCGCCGGAGCACATGGGGCAGGGCTCCAGCGTCACGTACAGCCGGGCCTTGTGCAGCCGCCAGCCCCCCAGGGTGCGGCAGGCCTCACCGATGGCCTCCAGCTCCGCGTGGGCCAGGGCGTTTTTGCCCGTCTCCCGGCGGTTGCGGCCCCGGCCCACCACCCGGCCGTCCTCCCACACCACCACACAGCCCACGGGCACCTCGCCCTCGGCCATGGCCTCCCGCGCCAGCGCCAGGGCCTGGCGCATATAGTCCTCGTGCGTCATTTCGCTCCACCTCACCGTATCTTGTCCCTTTAGCATAACCGCAAGCGGACTTTTTTGCAAGGGAGTGGAATAAGCTGTACGGGTGTGCTATAATTCAGTTTGTCCACCTGAAAAAGTTTTGATTGGGGAGAGCCATTTTGATCGAGACATTCCTCATCGCCGTCAGCCTGGCCATGGACGCCTTCGCCGTGTCGGTGTCCAGCGGGATTTCGGTGCCCGGCTTCGGCTGGAAGCACGCGGTGAAGATGGGCGCCTACTTCGGCTTCTTCCAGCTGGCCATGCCCCTGCTGGGCTGGCTGCTGGGCAGCGGCGTGAGCTCGTACATCGAGGCCGTGGACCACTGGATCGCCTTCGGCCTGCTGGCCTTCATAGGCGCTCGTATGGTTTGGGAGGCCCTGAAAAAGGGCTGCGGCGAGGCGGAGCAGGCCGCGGCCGATCTGTCCGCCAAGCGCCTGACCGTGCTGGCGGTGGCCACCAGCATCGACGCGCTGGCCGTGGGCGTGTCCATGGCCTTTATCGACGTGAACATCCTCTTCGCCGCCGTGGTCATCGGTCTGGTGGCCTTTGTGCTCTCCGTGCTGGGCGGGCTGATGGGCAGGCGGCTGGGCTGCCTCTTCCAGCGGCGGGCCGAGGTGGCCGGGGGGCTGGTGCTCATCGGCATCGGCGTAAAAATCCTGTTGGAGCATCTGCACGTGATTGGATAAGACCCCCGCCCGGCTGTGCGGGCGGGACGGATTTGGAAGCGGGGGATTGCAATGGGCCTGTGGCAGGCGCTGGAGCTGGATATGGATGCGCACCGCTGTGTGAGCTTTGTGGGCGGGGGCGGCAAGACCACCCTGATGTACGCCCTGGCCCACGAGGCCAGGGCGCGGGGCAAGACCGTGGTGGTGACCACCACCACCCACATCCTGCCCCACCCGGGGCTCTTCCTCACCGACGGAGCGGAGGAGGGCGGCCTGCCCCCTCTGCTGGAGCGGTACGGGGTGCTGACCCTGGGCGCCCTCAACGAGGACCAGCGGGTGCGCGGCGTGGGCAGCCTGGCGCGGGCCAAGGCCGCCGCCGGGGTACTGCTGGTGGAGGGGGACGGGGCCAAGCTCCACCCCCTGAAGGCCCCCGCGGATCACGAGCCCGTGATTCCGCCCGAGAGCGACGCGGTGGTGGCGGTGGCCGGGCTGGACAGCCTCTTCCGCCCCATCGCAGAGGCCTGCCACCGGCCCGAGCGGGTGTGCGCCCTGCTGGGCAAGGGCCCCGGCGACCGGGTGGGGCCCGTGGACGTGGTAAAGCTCCTGTCCGACCCCGCGGGGGGACGGAAGGGCGTGGGGGAGGGCGTGGCCTTCCGCTGCGTGCTCAACAAGGCGGACACCCCCGGCACCGAGACCGCCGGGCGGGAAATTATGGACTGGCTCCGGGCGCTGGGCATCCCGGCGGCGGTGACCTGCTTCGACGAAGAGGAGAGGGACGGGAAATGCTGGTTTTAATCAAGGGCGCCGGAGATCTGGCCACCGGCGTGGCCCACCGGCTGCACCGGGCGGGCTTTGCGCTGGTGATGACCGAGATCCCCCGGCCCACCGCCGTGCGGCGCACGGTGGCCTTCTCCCAGTGCGTCTACGACGGCGCGGCCACGGTGGAGGGGATCACCGCCCGGCGGGCGGCGGACCGGGCCGAAGCCGGGGCGATTCTGGCGGCGGGGGAGATCCCCGTGCTGGTGGACCCGGCGGCGGACATACGCGGGGCGCTGGCCTTTGACGCGGAGGTGGACGCCATCCTGGCCAAGCGCAACACGGGGACAGGCCTGGCCGACGCGCCCATCGTGCTGGGGCTGGGGCCGGGCTTCACCGCGGGCGTGGACTGCCACGGCGTGGTGGAGACCATGCGGGGCCACGACCTGGGCCGCCTGCTGCTGGAGGGCTGCGCCATCCCCAACACCGGGGTGCCCGGCGACGTGGGGGGGTACAGCGCCCAGCGGATCATCCGCGCCCCCGCCGACGGGATTTTCCACCCTGTGGCCCGTATCGGGGACACGGTGGCGCAGGGGGATCTGGTGGCCGAGGTGGACGGCGCGCCGGTGTACGCCCTGATGCCCGGCACGGTGCGGGGGATGCTGCCCGAGGGGCTGGAGGTCACCCGGGGCATGAAGTCCGGGGACATCGACCCCCGGTGCCAGTACCGCCACTGCTTCACCATCTCGGACAAGGCCCGGGCCATCGGCGGCGGCGTGCTGGAGGGCCTGCTATATTTTTCAAGGAGGAATGGTCAGTGCACAGGCTGATTTTATGCGGCGGGGGCCACGTGTCCCTGGAGGTGGCCTTCATGGCCCAGCGGCTGGAGTTTGAGATCGTGGTCATCGACGACCGGGCGGAGTTCGCAAACCCCGCCCGCTTCCCCATGGCCGCGCGGATCCTGGCCGAGCCCTTCCTCCAGGCGCTGGACAAGCTGGGCAGCCGCCCCACGGACTACTTCGTCATTCTCACCCGGGGCCACGCCTTCGACAAGGACTGCCTGGCCCACGTGCTGCGGGGGGAGTACGCCTACGCGGGCATGATCGGCAGCCGGATCAAGGTGGCCGCCGTGATGAAGGCGCTGCGGGAGGAGGGCTTTGCCCAGGGGGTGCTCTCCGGCGTACACACCCCCATCGGCCTGAGCATCGGGGCCCAGACCCCGGCGGAGATCGCCGTGTCCATCCTGGCGGAGATCGTGCAGGAGCGGGCCAGGAAGGGCCCCGGCGCGGTGCCGCCCCCCGAGGAGCCGGGGGTGCTGTGCACCATCGTCAAAAAAAGCGGCTCCGCCCCCAGGGCCGAGGGCACCTGGATGCTGGTGCGGCCCGACGGCACCTGCGCCGGGACCATCGGCGGCGGCGCGGTGGAGTTCCAGGCCAAAAAGGACGCTCTGGTGCTTTGGGCGGATGGCGGGCGCGAGATGCGGAAAACCTATGATCTGTCCCACGCCGCCGCCGAGCTGGGTATGGTCTGCGGCGGAAAAATAGAAGTGAGCTTTGTGATCCGGACGTAGAAAGGAGCCGACATGAAAGAGATTCTGATGTTTAAGCTGAAGGGCTGCCCCCACTGCAAGCTGGCGCTGGCGCTCCAGGAGGAGCTGCTGGCGGAGCACCCCGAGTGGCGGGAGATCCCCCTGCGCATCGTGGACGAGCGGGAGGAGAAGGCCTTTGCCGACGGGTACGACTACTTTTACGTGCCCTGCTACTACGTGGACGGGGTCAAGGTCCACGAGGGCCACGCGGAGAAAGAGGACGTGGAGAAGGTGTTCCGCGTCGCCGCGGGTGAGGCCGTCGGGGTATAAGACGGAGAAACGGAGGGCCCGGCTTGAAGCCGGGCCCTCCGCTATTTTCGTACTTGGGGGATAGGGCGGCCGATGTTGGACGGGCGATTCGTGAATCGCCCCTACGGGCCTGGAGCGGTGGGCCGATATGGGCATCGGCCCCTACGAATGCCAAGCGCCGTACGGGGCATGGCAGTACGTGCGGCTTTTCAGGCACCTGTTGAACCGCAACTACTATCAAATATGGGCGGGTCATGTGCCGCGTGGGCGGCAGCCCTACTCGCCTCAAGTGCCAGACCGAACCGAGCCCTGAGCGCATGCAGGTTTTGCAGGTTACCTGAACCGCACCGCCGCCGGGCCCCGGGGTTTGGGGCCGAGGCCCCAATTGTTTCTTCCCGGGGTTCTTTGCAAGCAAAGAATCCCGCCGCCGGAGGCCGGGCCTCCTCGCAATGACAGAGTGCGCCTTATCCGCCTGAGCGGATGGACCGGCCCCTGACAGGGGAGGCTATGCGGCCCCCGCCTCGCGCAGCACCAGCGCCTGGATGTGGGGGTTGTGCTCCGGGCAGACCGGGAACTGGAAGGCGCTGTAGCGGCAGCGCTGCAGCCGCTGGCCCCCCAGCAGGAAGTCGTACCCCATGGCGCACTTGGGGTTGCAGGCCTCCGGGTCCAACAGGCGCTTGCAGGGGGGCGCGTCCTGGATGGCGCGGACCATGTCGCCGGGCAGGGCGTCCAGCAGCTCCATGTACTGCTGGATATGGTTGGCGTAGATGCGCGCGATAAGACCCTTTTTGCGGAACACATAGTTGAGGACGGTTTTTTTATTGCGGACGTAGGAGGCCACGAAGCCGCTTTTGGCCTGCTTGATCTCCAGCTTGCAGCCCGCCTGCGTCAGCGCGCCGTGCAGCGCCCGCACAAATTCCCTGTCCCCGCCGTCCACGGAAGCGAGGAATGCTTCAAAATCCGGTTTCTGATCCATATACAAGGCCCTCCGCTCAATTGCTTTTATGACAGGATAGCACAGGGCCCCGGAAAAGGATTGTAAAAACCGGACAAGCCGTGCGCCGGGTATACGCAATTTCCCGCCACTTATGGGAAAGCGGTCGACGGGGTGCGGCGGGTGTGGTATCCTTGAGCCATTAAAGGGGGAGGGACGGATGGAGGTAGAAATCAGACTGGAACCGGGCAGGGCGGAGCCCAAGGTCGTGATACTCACCGGGGAACTGAGCGGCGCCGTGTCCGACTTGGCCCGCCGCCTGGGCACAGGGGAGGCGCGCTTCCTGCCCGGCTGGCGGGCGGGGGAGGTGCTGCTGCTGGATCCGGGTGACATACGGCGCATCTGGGCGGAGGGCCAGGGCGTGCTGGCCCGGACGGAGGGGGACACGCTCACGCTGCGGCTGCGGCTCTACGAGCTGGAGGAGCGGCTGGCGGGCACGGCCTTCCTGCGCATCTCCCACGGGGAGATTGTCAACTTCGACCATGTAAAAAGCCTGGATCTCAGCATGGCGGGGGTGCTCAGCCTGCGGCTGGACAACGGCGACGCGGCCTTTGTCTCCCGGCGGTACATGGGCAGAATCAAGGCCTTTTTAGGCATATAGAGAGGGGCTTTTCACTATGACAGGGAAAAAAGCGCTGCGCCGGGGACTGGTGGGCATCCCCGTCGGCGTGTTCATCGGCTATTCCATTACCGTAATTACCTCCCTGATTTGGGGGCAGGGCCGGTACTCGCCCGTGGTGCCCGCCTTTCAGGAGGCCGTGGGGGCCCAGTCCGCGGCCGTGGCCCTCCAGTGGCTGCTGTGCTGCGTGATGGGCTTCGTCTTTGCCGCCGCCTCCTGTATCTGGGAGGTGGAGCGCTGGAGCCTCACCCGCCAGACCGTGCTGCATTTTCTGGCGGTCAGCCTCACGATGCTGCCCATTGTGCTGGCCTGTCGCTGGGCGGCGTTTATCCCAGGCGGCATTTTGGGGTATTTCGGCGTGTTTATCGCCATTTACGCCGCCATCTGGCTGATTACCACCCTCTCCGTGCGCAGGCAGGTGCGGGCGGCCAACCGGAAGCTCCGGGGGTGGTGAGGAGCGGTTGATGAAAAGGGCCCCGGTTCGTGAGAACCGGGGCCCTTGCTTACGCGTCCCTGCCGACGAATTTATTGCACTCGTTCACGGCGCGCTCCACCGCGTTCAGGATGTTCTGGTACCCTGTGCAGCGGCACAGGTGGCCGGAGATCAGCTTGCGCAGCTCGTCCCGGGTGTAGGTCTTGCCCGAGCCCACGATCTCCACCGCGCTCATGATGATGCCGGGGGTGCAGAAGCCGCACTGGACGGCGGCCTCCTCCACGAAGGCCCTTTGGATGGGGGAGAGGGTGCCGTCCGGCTCCTGGAGGCCCTCCACGGTGAGAATGGACTTGCCGTCCGCCCACACGCTGAGGTAGATGCAGGAGTCGATGGCCTCGCCGTCCACCAGGACGGTGCAGGCCCCGCACTCGCCCACCTCACAGCCCTTCTTCACGCTGGTCAGGCCCAGGCGCGTGCGCAGGGTGTCCGCCAGGGACTCCCTGGGGTCCACGGCCACCTCCACGGGGCGGCTGTTTACGGTCATATGCAGAATTTCCATCATACCTGGGCCCCTCCCTTCCGCGCGGCCTCGGCCAGGGCGCGGCCCGAGAGCTCCTTCACCAGCCGGACGCGGAACTCCCTGGAGGCCCGCCAGCTGGTGCGGGGGTTCACGTCGGCCAGGGCGGCGGGGCCGATCTCCGCCACCGCCCGGGCGACGCTCAGGCCCCTCACCGCCGCCTCGGCGGCGGGGGCGCGCATGGGCACCGGGCCCGCCACGCCGAAGGCCAGGCGCACGTCCTCGCAGACCGCCTTGTCCGCCGAGAGCTTCACCAGGCAGCTCACCCCCAGGGTGGCGATGTCCATGGCCGAGCGCATGGCATATTTGATGTAGTGCCCCGTCCAGCCCTCATAGCTGGCCTTGGGGATGCGGATCTTGGTCAGAATCTCGCCGTGCTCCAGCGCCACCCGGCCCACGCCCTTGTACCACTGGCCGATGGGGACCTCCCGCTCGCCGGCGGGGCCCTTCACGCGGAGCAGGGCGCCCAGGGCGGTGAGGGTGGAGGCGGTGTCCGCCGAGGTGATGCCGTTGCAGACGTTACCGCCCACGGTGCCCGCCGCCCTGAGCTGGGGCCCGCCCGCCATGTCGGCGGCCTCCCCCAGCACGGGGACGGTGGAGCGGATGATGTCGTTAAAGGTCAGGCCCCGGAAGGTGGTGAGGGGGCCGATCTCCACCGTGCCGTCCTCCGCCAGGCAGACCCCTTGCAGCTCGGGCAAATCGTGGATGGAGACCAGGCGGCAGCCCGCCAGCTTTCCCTCCCGGATTTTGATCAGCACGTCTGTGCCCCCGGCGATGAGCACGGCCCCGGGGTCCCGCGCCAGGGCGGAGATGGTGTCGTCCACCGACTGGGCGCGGTAGATGGCTTCAATATCGTACATCTAAATGAGCCCTCCTTCCGTGAACGCCTCCACCAGTTTCTGGGGAGACAGGGGCAGGCTGTTGACCGCCACGCCGGTGGCCTGGAGCAGCGCGTTGCGCACGGCGGGGGCCACCGGGATGGCCGGGGGCTCCCCCAGGGCCTTGTTGCCGAAGGGGCCGGAGGGGTCCTCCGTCTCCACGAACAGGGCGTGCAGCTCCGGGTGGTCCATGGAGGTGGGCAGCTTGTAGTCCAGCAGGTTGCCGTTGAGCAGGCGGCCCGTCTTGGGGTCAAACTTCATCTCCTCGCTCAGGGCGTACCCCAGGCCCATGCTCATGCCGCCGTGGACCTGGGCCTCGGCCAGGGCGGGGTTGATGAGCCGCCCGGAGTCGTGGACGTTCACCAGATTGAGCACCTTGATCCTGCCCAGGGGGAGGTCCACCTCGATCTCCGCGAAGCAGCAGCCGAAGGCGAAGGTGTTGTTCTTGCACTGGCTGGTGGCCTCGGCGGTGATGTGCACCGAGTGGGTGAGGGAGTAGAAGGCCTCCATGGCCAGATCCTCCAGCTTCAAAACGGCCGCGCCGTCGGCGGTGCAGACCACGTCCTTACCCCGTATGTCCAGGTTGCCCGCGTCCAGCTTGGTCAATTCCGCGGCGTAGTCCAGGATCTTTTCCCGGAGCTGCCCGCCGCATTTCTTGATGGCCTTGCCGGTGACGTAGGTCTGGCGGGAGGCGTAGGCCCCCGTGTCGAAGGGGGCGGTGTCGGTGTCCTGGAAGGAGACGATATGTACGTCCTCCGTGGCGATGCCCAGGGACTGGGCCGCCATCTGGGAGAAGACCGTGTCGCCCCCCTGGCCGATCTCGGTGGCGCCCAGCTGGAGCTGCACCGTGCCGTCCTGGTTGAGCACCATGCGGGCGGAGGCGGTCTCCAGGCTGATGGGGTACACGCCGGTCTTGTAGGAGAACACCGCCATACCCACGCCCCTGCGGACGGGGCCGGTCTGGTTTTGGTACTTCTCCCGCAGTTCGTCCCAGTGGATAAACGCCCGGCCCTTCTCCATACACTCCCGCAGGCCGCTGGTGTGGCAGGTGATGCCGTTGGTGGGGTCCACGAATCCCTCCCGCATGATGTTCTTCAGGCGGAATTCGTAGGGGTCCCAGCCCATTTCCCGGGCGATGTCGTCCATAAAGCACTCGGAGGCGAAGCAGCTCTGGGGGATGCCGTAGCCCCGCATGGCGCCGGGCGCGGCCAGGTTGGTGTACACCGTGTACGCCTCGCTGCGGTGGGCCAGCGCGTCCGGGTAGCACTGGCGGAAGCCGGTGACCGTGTTGGCCACGATGGAGTGGCCGTGGGAGGCGTAGCCCCCCTGGTTGGAGTAGGCCACACACGCCCGGGCCATGAGGCGGCCCTCGCCGTTCACCGCCGCTTTGACGTGCATGTCGATGGGGTGGCGGGAGCGGGTGTTCTGGAAGGTCTCCTCCCTGGAAACGTCCAGCTTCACCGCCCGGCCCCCCACCTGGACGCAGAGCCAGGCGTTCAGGGGCTCGTACAGCACCTCCTGCTTGTTGCCGAAGCCGCCGCCGATATAGGGCTTAATCACCCGGATCTTGCCCCAGCCGATGCCCAGGGCCTGGCCGACGACCCGGCGGACGATGTGGGGGATCTGGGTGGAGGAGACCACCGTGATCCGCCCGCCCTCCATCCAGGCGCAGGAGATGGGGTTCTCGATGTGGCAGTGCTGGACCTGCTGAGTCTCGTAGTGCCCGGCGAACCGGCGGTACTGGGGGTCGGAGAGCACCTCGTCGGCGTCCTTCACGTCCGCGCCGGGGGTAATTACGTGAAAGACCGTGTGCTTGAGCACGTTGTCCGGGTGCTCGGCGTGGAGCACGGGGGCCCCGGGGGCCATGGCCTGGGCGGGCGTGAGCACCACGGGCAGCTCCTCGTACTCCACCTCGATGAGCTTCAGCGCCCGCTGGGCGGTGATCTCGTCCTCCGCCACCACGGCGGCCACGTCGTCCCCGTAGGTGCGCACCCGGTCGGTGAGCAGCCTGCGGTCGGACACGTCCTGGTGGGCCTCCTCCACGCTCCAGGGGTGGCCGGGGGTGGGGTATTGGATGCCGGGCGCGTCAAAGCAGGTGAGTACCTTCACCACGCCGGGCAGGGCGGCGGCCTTCGACACGTCGATGGCGCGCACCCAGCCGTTGGCGATGGTGGCGTGCAGGATTTTCGCGGCCAGCATGGGCCGGTCGCAGAGGTCGTCGGTGTATTTTGCGCGGCCCGTCACCTTATCGGCGGCGTCCACGCGGATCATGGGTCTTCCGACTTCCATGGTTGCACCTCCTTAGCTGTGCAGTTGTAGTGATTGTGCGTTTTCCCCGTCTTCTTGCAGTCAGTATACAGCAGTTTCACGGAAAAAGAAAGGGGTGCGGCGGCATTTCAGCAGTTTACTGAAAAAAATTTTGAAGCGCTAAAATCATTTCTATTACGCTTGATTTATTTCAAGGGTGTGTTATCATGAAACCAAAGGGTTTCCATAGTGGGCCGGAGCGCAACTTATATAAGGAGGGCTATGACGTGATCGATCTGACGAAAAACAGCGAAAACCTCGCCCGGAATATCCAAAAGGCGCGGGAGAGCGGCGTGATTATCCCCACCTTCCAGCAGATGAAGCACCCCGAAACCGTGCCGGACAAGGTGCAGGCCCGGCTGAAGGCCGTGGGCCTGTGGGACGTGAACCCCCTGAACCTGTTCCGCATCACCTGGAAAAACGAGCCCGTGGAGGCCGGCGGGCTGTACCGGGACACGCCCAACGTCATTGAACTGCCCCCCGCCCTCACCGGCGTGCCCTGCCGCATTTTCTGCCTGGTGGGCAAGTGGTTCCCCACCGGGTGCCACAAGGTGGGGGCCTCCTACGGGTGCCTGGTGCCCCGGCTGGTCACCGGGCAGTTCGACGCCACCCGCCACAAGGCCGTGTGGCCCTCCACCGGCAACTACTGCCGGGGCGGCGCGTTCAACTCCAAGCTGCTGGCCGTGGACTCCGTGGCCATCCTGCCCGAGGGCATGAGCCGGGAGCGCTTCGACTGGCTCAAATCCATCGCGGGCCAGGTCATCGCCACCCCCGGGTGCGAGAGCAACGTGAAGGAGATCTTCGACAAGGCCAACGAGCTCAAGCGGCAGCCCGACATGATGGTCTTCAACCAGTTCGAGGAGATGGGCAACCACCTGTGGCACTACCAGGTCACCGGCGAGGCCGTCCAAAGCGCCTTCGAGGCCCTGGCCCGCCCCGGCGACCGGCTGGCGGGGGCCTGCTTCACCTCGGGCAGCGCGGGCACCATCGGCTGCGGCGACTACCTCAAGGAGGTCTACCCCGCCATGAAGCTGGCGGTGGGGGAGGCCCTCCAGTGCCCCACCCTGCTGGACAACGGCTTCGGCGGCCACCGCATCGAGGGCATCGGCGACAAGCACGTGCCCTGGATTCACAACGTAAAGAACACCGACATGGTCATCGCCATCGACGATGAGGACTCCCAGCGCCTGCTGCGCCTCTTCAACGACCCGGACGGGCGGCGCTACCTGGTCGAGGAGGCCGGGGTGGACCCGGCGGTGGTGGAGCAGCTGGATCTGCTGGGCATCTCCGGCATCGCCAACGTGCTGTGCTGCATCAAGATGGCCAAGTACTACGAGTTCACGGAGCACGACGTGCTGGCCACCGTGCTCACCGACTCCGCCGTCATGTACGGCTCCCGCATCGAGGAGCTGGCCCAGGAGCACGGGCCCTACTCGGCGCGGGCCGCGGCGGTGGACCACAGCCTGCACATGCTGGGCGTGCGCACCGACTCCATGCTGGAGCTGACCTACCCCGAGCGCAAGCGGGTGCACAACCTGAAGTACTACACCTGGGTGGAGCAGCAGGGCCGCACGGCGGAGGAGCTTAACGCCCTGTGGTACGATCAGGAGGGCACCTGGAAGGCCGTCCACCGCCAGGCGGAGGCGCTGGACGCGCTGATCGACGCCTTCAACGAGGAGACCGGGGTGCTCAAGAGCCTGTAGGGGGCCTTGGAAGGAGGAGCTTGCTTGAAAAACGTCACCTGCGCCAAGTGCGTGCGCTGCGGGGCGGAGTACGAGGCCGCGCCCGGCATTACAACCTGTAAATGCGGCGGGATATTAGACATACAGTATAACTACGAGTACATCCGCTCGGTCTTTTCCCCCGCCGCCCTGGCCGACTGCCGGGACAACTCCATGTGGCGCTACCGGCCCTTCCTGCCGGTGGAGCCGGACTCCCCCGCGCCCCCCCTGCGGGTGGGCTGGTCCCCCCTCTACCGGGCGGACAACCTGGCGGGGGAGCTGGGCCTGCGGCGGCTGTATATTAAGGACGACGGCCTCAACCCCACCGCCTCCCTCAAGGACCGGGCCTCCGCCCTGGCGGTGGTCAAGGCCCTGGAGGCCGGGGCGGACACCATCGCCTGCTCCTCCACCGGCAACGCCGCCTCCTCCCTGGCGGGGAACGCGGCGGCGGCGGGCCTGCGCACCTACATCTTCGTGCCCGAGCGGGCCCCCAAGGGCAAGGTGGCCCAGCTCATGGTCTTTGGCGCCCGCGTCATCTCCGTCCAGGGCAGCTACGAGGACACCTTCGAGCTGTCCAGGGCCGCCATCGACCGCTGGGGCTGGTATAACCGCAACGCCGCCATCAACCCCTACCTGTCCGAGGGGAAGAAGACGGTGGCCCTGGAGATTATGGAGCAGCTCCACTGGCAGGTGCCCGACTACGTGGCCCTCTCCGTGGGGGACGGGTGCACCATCGCCGGGGTGTGGAAGGGCCTGAAGGACCTCTGCGCCGCCGGGTTCATCGACAGGCTGCCCAAGCTCATCTCCACCCAGGCCGCGGGCTGCCGCCCCATCAACCGGGCGGTGGAGGAGGGCGCGCCCTGGCGGCCCATGGAGGAGGACACCCTGGCCGACTCCATCGCCGTGGGGGTGCCCCGCAACCCGGACAAGGCCATCGCCGCCATCCGGGAGTCCCACGGGGTGGCCGTCAACGTGACCGACGCCGAGATCCTCGCCGCCATGCGCCTGCTGGGCCGCACCCAGGGCGTGTTCGGGGAGCCCGCCGGGGTGACGGGCACCGCCGGGGTGAAAAAGGCCCTGGAGCTGGGGCTCATCGACCCGGACGCCACCGTGGTGTCCATCGTCACCGGCAACGGCCTCAAGGATACCGCCAACGGCATCAGGGCCGCCGGGGAGCCCATGCGCGTGCCCCCCGAGATGGACGCGCTGCTCGCCGCCTTTGCGCAAAACGGCGTGATGCCTGAATAGGAAGGACTTGTTACACATATGAGTTACGAAAAACCCGCGAGAACCGCAAACTGGATCCAGCGCCTGGCCACCTTCGCCTCCCTGGCGCTCATTATCGTCTTTTTCTTCCTCCGGCCGGAGAAGTCCACCGCCCGGCTGGTGCTCTTCCTGCTGTGGTTCGCCTACGCCGCCTACGCGACGGTGAAGCTGCTCTCCGAGCTGGTGAGCGGCAGCCACATGCGCCAGGAGAAGTTCGAAACCATGCTCGCGCGCTGGGAGGAGGAGCAGGGGGGCCGGAAGCAGGCCATGACCCCCTTCGTGGCGGTGACCGCCGTGTCGGTGATCGCCAAGCTTGCCGTGCCCGTCCTGCTGTGGCTGATCCCGTAGGGCAGAGGAGGTTTCCATTATGCGCACGCTCATTCAAAACGGCACCCTGGTGCTGCCTGACGGCCTGAAAAGGGCCGATCTGCGGGTTGACGGGGACAAAATCGTGGAGATCGGCCCCGGCCTGCCCGTGGGGGACAGCCGGGTGCTGGACGCGGCCGGGAAGCTGGTCTTCCCCGGCTTTATCGACACCCACACCCACTTCGAGATGAACAAGGGCCTGCCCAACGAGACGGCGGACAACTGGGCCACCGGCACCCGGGCCGCCCTGGCCGGGGGCACCACCACCATCCTGGACTTCGCAGAGCCCCTGCGGGGGGCCTCCCTGGCCTCGGCCCTGGAGACCTGGCACGGCCGGGCCGACGGCGCGGCCTCCTGCCACTACGGCTTCCACATGACCATCAAGGACTGGGATCTCCGCATCCGGGACGAGCTGCGGGACATGACCGCCGAGGGCGTGACCTCCTACAAGGTCTATCTGGCCTATGACAACCTGCGGGTCAGCGACGCGGTGGCCTACGAGGTGCTGCGCTGCGTGGGGCGCGAAGGCGGCGTGGTGGGCTGCCACTGTGAAAACGGCGACCTGGTGGACCGGGGCATCGCCGCCATGAAGGCGGCGGGCCGCTACTCGCCGGAGGCCCACCCGGCCTCCCGCCCCCCGGTGGTGGAGGCCGAGGCCATAAACCGCTGGCTGGCCATCGCGGAGCAGGCCGGGGTGCCGGTGAACATCGTGCACCTGTCCACCCTGCGGGGGCTGGAGGCCATCCGCGCCGCCCGGGCCCGGGGCCAGGCCTGCTACGTGGAGACCTGCCCCCAGTACCTGCTGCTGGACGACGGGCGCTACGCCCTGCCCGGCTTCGAGGGGGCCAAGTTCGTGCTATCGCCCCCCCTGCGCAAGCCGGAGGACAACGAGGCCCTGTGGCAGGCCCTGGAGGGCGGCGAGATCGACACCATGGGCACCGACCACTGCTCCTTTAACTTCCGGGGGGTCAAGACCCTGGGGCTTGAGGACTTCTCCAAAATACCCAACGGCATCCCCGGCGTGGAGCACCGGCCCAACCTGATGTACACCGCGGGCGTACGCGCCGGGCGGATCTCCGAGGTCGATATGGCCCGGGTGCTCTCCGAGCAGCCAGCCAGGCTCTTCGGCATGTATCCGCAAAAAGGGGTGCTGGCCGTTGGGAGCGACGGGGATATTGTGATTTTTGACCCGGATTATACGGGCAGTATCCGGGCGGAGGCCCAGTACCAGAACGTGGACTACACGCCCTACGAGGGCTTCGCCCTCTCCGGCCGGGCGGACACCGTGCTGCTGTGCGGCGAGGTGTGCGTCCAGGGCGGAGCGGTGGTGGCGGAGCGCCGGGGGCGGTACGTCAAGCGCGGGCCCGCCGGGTTCTGGAGGTGAAGCCCGCCTGCGTGGGGGCGGTGCTGATGGCCTCGGGCGCAGGCCGCCGCTTCGGGGGCAACAAGCTGCTGACCGGGGTGGAGGGGACGCCCCTCATCGACCGGGCCATGGCGGCGCTGCCGCCGGGGCTCTTTGCCCGGGCCGTGCTGGTGAGCCGGTACGGGGAGATCCTGGCGCGGGGGGCGCGGGCGGGCTACCTGGCGCTGCCCAATCCGGGCGCGGAGGAGGGGATCTCCGCCAGCGTGCGGCTGGGGGTGGGCGCCCTGTCGGATTTGGACGGCATCCTCTTCGCCGTGTGCGACCAGCCCTGGCTGGCGCGGGCGAGCGTGGAAAAGCTGATCGCGGCCTTCCGGGCGGAGCCGGGGCGTATCGCCGCCCTGGGCTGGCAGGGCAGGAGGGGCAACCCGGTGGTCTTCCCCAGGCGCCTGTTCGGGGAGCTCTCCGCCCTGGCCGGGGACATAGGCGGCGGCGCGGTGGTAAAGCGCCACCCGGACCTGCTGACCCTGGTGGAGGCCGGGTCCGCCCGGGAGCTGGCCGACGTGGACGCCCCGGAGGATCTGACGTAAAAGACAAACTCCCAGGGCGCCTGTACAAATGGTGGACGGGCGATTCGTGAATCGCCCCTACGGGCCTGGAGCGGCGGGCCGATGAGGGCATCGGCCCCTACGAGTGCCAAGCGTTATATGGGGCAGGGCAGTACGGGCGGCTGTTAAGGCAGTACTTAAATTGCAACTACTTTTGGTTTGGGCGGGTCATATGCCGCAGGGGCGGGAGCCCTAGTCGCCTCAAGTGCCAGACCGAACCGAGCCCTGAGCGCTTACAGGGTTTGCAGGTTGCCTGAACCGCACCGCCGCGGAGCCCTGGTTGTTTCTTCCGCGGTTCTTTGCAACCAAAGAATCGCGCCGCCGGAGGCCGTGCCTCCCCGCTATGACAAACCGCCTTTTCCGCCGAAGCCGAGACAGCGAACGAAAGCGCCCCGGGCTTTTCATAAGCCCGGGGCGCTCTGCAAGTTCGGTAATCAGGACATGTGCTTGAGGTCGGCCGCGACGGTGAAGTCGGCCTCGGTGGCGGCCTTGACGTCGTCCACGGTGAACTCGGGGTTGATCTCGGTCATCACGAGGCCGTCGGGGGTCACGTCCAGCACGCACATCTCGGTGATGATCTTGGTGATGCAGTGCACGGCGGTGTAGGGCAGGCGGCACTTCTTGAGGATCTTGGGCGCGCCCTTGGCGGTGTGCTCCATGGCCACGATGACGTTCTTCGCGCCCACCAGCAGGTCCATGGCGCCGCCCATGCCGGGCACCTTCTTGCCGGGGATGATCCAGTTGGACAGGGAGCCCTCCTGGTCCACCTCCAGGCCGCCCAGGATGGTGGCGTCCACGTGGCCGCCGCGGATCAGGCCGAAGGAGGTGGCGGAGTCGATGAAGGCGCCGCCCAGGGCCACCGCGGCGGGGGAGCCGCCGGCGTCGGTGACGTACAGGGGGTCCCGGTTGCTGTCGTTCAGGGTGCCGGTGCCGATGATGCCGTTCTCGGACTGGAGGGTCACGTGAACGCCCTCGGGCAGGTAGTTGGGAACCAGGGTGGGCAGGCCGATGCCCAGGTTGACCACGTCGCCGTCCTTCAGCTCTTTGGCGACGCGCTTGGCGATATAGCCCTTGATTTCAGACTTTTCCATTACGCTTTCCCTCCATCCACGACATAGTCCACGAACACGCCGTAGGTGTGCACGTTCTCGGGGGCGATCTCGCCGGTCTCGACCACGTGGTCGGCCTCGGCGATCACCACGTTGGCGGCGGTGGCCATCACAAGGTTAAAGTTGCGGGTGGTGCCCTTGTACCAGACGTTGCCGGCCTTGTCCACGTTGTAGCCGTTGATGATGGCGAAGTCGGCCTTCACAGGCTTCATGTGCAGGTAGGTCTTGCCGTCCACCTCCACCTTGCCGCAGACAAAGTCCTTGTTGTCCTCCACGATGGTGCCCACGCCGGTCGGGGTAAGTACGCCGCCCAGGCCCGCGCCGCCGGCGCGGATCATCTCGGCCAGGGAGCCCTGGGGGATCAGGTCCACCTTCAGGGTGCCCTCGTTCATCTGCTGGGCCACCTCGGGGTTCAGGCCCACGTGGGTGGCGATGAGGTGCTTCACCTGCTTGTTGTGCACCAGCTTGGCCACGCCGTAGTACTCCTCGCCCAGGGGGCCCCCGGGCATGGAGGCGTCGTTGCCGATCATGGTGAAGCCGCCCTTGCCGCTCTTGGACAGGGCGTCGATGATCTTGTGGGCGTTGCCGCAGCCCATGAAGCCGCCGAACATGATGGTGGCACCGTCCGGGATGAGATCAACGGCTTCCTGTACGGAAATGAATTTTGCCACTATTGATACCCTCCTAGTAGTTTGATTTTCACGCGATGTAATATTTAATCGCGATTTTTATTGTGCGTCAGAAAAAAGGGCGGAACTCCGTCCTTTTTTCTGCGCAGAATGTGAAATTATTTTAGCACTTCTCAAAGATGGTTGCAACACCCATTCCGCCGCCGATGCACAGGGTGGCCAGGCCGCGCTTGGCGTCCCGCTTCTGCATCTCGTGGAGCAGGGTGACGATGATGCGCGCGCCGGAGGCGCCCACGGGGTGGCCCAGGGAGATGGCGCCGCCGTTGACGTTGACCTTGTCCATGTCGAAGTTCAGCTCGCGGGCCACGGCGATGGACTGGGCGGCGAAGGCCTCGTTGGCCTCGACAAGGTCCATGTCCTCGATCTTCAGCCCGGCCTTTGCCATGGCGTTGCGGGAGGCGGGCACGGGGCCCACGCCCATAATCTTGGGATCCACGCCGCCCTGGCCCCAGCTCACCAGCTTGGCCATGGGCTTGAGGCCGTACTTCTCCACCGCCTCGCCGGAGGCCAGCAGGATGGCGGCCGCGCCGTCGTTGATGCCGGAGGCGTTGGCGGCGGTGACGCGCTGCTCGTGCTTGTGGGCGTCGGCCTCGTGGACCTTCGTCACCTCAAAGGTGTGGCTGATCTCGTTCTCCACGCCCTCGGGGCCCACGGGGAAGGCGCCGCGCAGCTTGGAGATGCCCTCGGCGGTCACGCCCGGGCGGGGGAACTCGTCCACCTTGAACTCCACCAGCTGCTTCTTCTGCTTGACCATGACGGGCACGATCTCGTCGTCGAAGCGGCCGGACTTCTGGGCGGCCTCGGCCTTCTGCTGGGAGGAGGCGGCGAACTCGTCCAGCTCCTGGCGGGTGATGCCCCACACGTCGCAGATGTTCTCGGCGGTGGTGCCCATGTGGTAGTTGTTGTAGGCGTCCCACAGGCCGTCCTTGATCATGGTGTCCACCATCTTGGTGTCGCCCATGCGGGCGCCGTACCGGGCGGCGGGCATGGCGTAGGGGGCGGCGGACATGTTCTCGGTGCCGCCGGCCATGACCATGTCGGCGTCGCCGCAGAGGATGGCGCGGGCGCCCTCGATGACGCTCTTCATGCCGGAGCCGCACACCATGCCGACGGTGTAGGCGGGCACTTCCACGGGGACGCCGGCCTTGATGGACACCTGGCGGGCGGGGTTCTGACCCAGGCCGGCGGTGAGGATGCAGCCGAACATGACCTCGTCCAGCTGCTCCGGTTTGACATTGCCGCGCTTCAGCGCCTCCTTGATGACGGCGGCGCCCAGCTCCACGGCGGGGACGTCCTTCAGGGAACCGCCGAAGGAGCCGATTGCGGTGCGGCAGCAGCTCACTACGTACACGTCTTTCATGCTATTGAGACCTCCAAAGTAAAATATTTGATCCCTCGCTGGAAAATACCCTTCGGGGCCCATTATAAACTCATTGGTCGGAAAAATCAACAGGGCTGGGAGGCCATTTCCCCGGGCTTTTGATGGTATTTTGGTGGAAAACCCGCGCCTGATTGTGGAAAAGGGCCAATTGCGCCCATTTGGATGCATCTGACAGCCAACAGCCCCGGACGCGGGCGCGTCCGGGGCTGCTTTGGGGCGGATCAGCCGGCCAGGGGAGTGCCCGCCTGGTTCACCAGGCGCCCGCCCGCACCGGGCAGGCCCAGGTCCGCCAGGGCGGAGAGGGTGGCGGTGGCGGTGGCCTGGGGGGTGATGGTGATGGTATAGGTGTAGCTGTCCCGGTCGCCCTGGGCCGGGACGAAGAAGGTGAGGGTCAGGTCGGTCCGGGAGCAGTTGAGCAGGCGCTCCTCGTTCTGGAGCAGGTAGCGGTGGTAGCGCCCGGCGGCGATGTCGTCCCGGACGGCCTGCACCAGGGCGTCCCCCTCGGTCTGGTCCAGGGAGACGGAAACCGAGCGGGTATTGCCCAGCGAGGTGTTGTCCACCACCTCCAGGGCGGCGCTGACCAGCCGGTGGTCCGGCTGCCAGTTGGAGAAGTAGAGCCGCTCCACCACCGCCGGGTCGTTGATCAGATCGGAGAGCAGAGCCGCGGGGGAGGCGGGGTCGGAGAGGGCCTGCTCGGTGACGGGGATAAAGCCGTAGTCGCGGCGGACCAGGGTGCCGCCGTTCATGGTGTAGGTCAGGCGCAGGCTGGTGCTGGTGGCCGTCTCCACCTCGGCGGTGGCGGCGGTGTCCACCGGGAGGGCGCGGACCTCGGAGGCGTAGCCGTAGTCCCGGCGCTCGATGGCGTCCTTATTCGCCACGATGGCGGCGTGGAGGGCGGTGAAGCGCGCAATCCCGTCCGGATCGGTGATCACCAGCTCGGAGTTGCCGTCGTCGTAGGGGGCGGAGCGCACCCAGTCGAGGTAAACCTCCTTGACGCCGCTGGGGCTGGGCACCCGGCGCTCAAAGCCGAAGAGGTCGAACTCCAGCCCGCAGGCCAGGATCAGCAGGGCCAGGGAGAAGAAGGCCCAGCCCCTCCAGCTCGTTTTGAACACCCGGAAGGACTTTTTCAGCAGCATTTCGGCCACAAAGTAGCCCACCGCGCCGCAGATCACCATAAAGACGAAGAGCAGCCAGATGCCGTTGCTGCTCCAGCCGAAGATCACATAGAGGAACATGCCCAGGGCCAGGGCGGCGCAGAAGGCCACGCCGTACTTGAAGATGGGGCGCACCCAGCCCACGCAGACCACGTCCCCGGCGCCCTCCAGGTGGCGGCGGCGGTAGACCAGCAGGGCCAGGACGGCCAGGCCCAGGCCCACCAGGGCGTAGAGGAAAACTGTGCCCAGGCCGTGGAGGACCCAGACGCCGGCGATCTGCTCCACCTCGACGGCGGTGAAGAGCTTGCCCACGGGGGTGAGCCATAAGGCGAACTCAAACAGGCTGTCGGTGGAGACGTAGCCGAACAGGTACTCCTGCATCAGGGCGTTGACCAGCCACACCACCGCCACCACCAGGCCGTTTAGGATGCCGTAAAACACCGGCAGGGCCAGGATGTGGCCGGTGAACATGGCGCAGAACACGGCGAAGGAGTAGAAGAAGAGGCAGAACAGGCTCTGCACCACCAGCCAGGTGAACAGGGCGGAGAAGCACACCCTGCCCAGCCCGGCCTGGGCGGCCAGTGTCAGGAAGAAAATGAGCACGTTGGGCCCCACCAGGAACGCAAGGCCCGACAGGTAGTTGGTCAGAAACAGACCCTCCCGCCGGATGGGCAGGGTGTGCATCAGGGCGGCCGAGCGGGCCTGGTACAGGTAGGAGAACACCGCCATGGCGGCGATCAGCCCGAAGAGCAGGGCGGTAATGAGCCCCATGCCCGGCAGGGCGGTCAGGGGCGCGGACTGGGTCAGGTAGGCCAGGGTGGACGCGGAGTGTTCGTAGCGCAGCTCCATCAGCAGCGGGGCCACCATGGTGAGGAACCAAACCACCGCGTACAGCGCCCAGATGGGCCAGAAGCGTTTTAGGTTTTTGCGCAGCAGGCAGGCGTTGAACCAGGGGTCGGGCCTGCGCTGCTTAGAGGACGATGTCTCGGACTGCATAGTCTTCACCTCCCAGCTCGTAAATAAAGATCTCCTCCAGGGTCAGGGGCAGCGCGTCCAGCAGGATGGGGGCGTACACCGCCAGGCGGTTGGTGACCTCGGCGGCGTTGCCGCGCACGATCAGGGTGTGGATGCGGCCCACCTGGGAGGTGTGCAGCACGTCCATGTCGTCCGGCAGCTTGGGCAGCTCCTTTTCCTGAAAGACCACCTGCATTTTTACCACGTTGTCCTGCAAATCGGCCAGCGCCCGCTCCACCAGCACCTTGCCGTGGGAGAGGATGCCCACGTGGTCGCACACGTCCTCCAGCTCCCGCAGGTTGTGGGAGGAGACCAGCACCGTGGTGCCGTACTCCGCCACGTCCCCCATCAGCAGGCTCCACACCTGGCGGCGCATCACCGGGTCCAGACCGTCCACCGGCTCGTCCAGCACCAGCAGATCGGGCCGGCAGCACAGCGAGAGCCAAAAGGCGCTCTGCTTCTGCATCCCCTTGGACAGGCGGCGGATGGGGTGGCGCTCGTCCACCGTGGTGAACACGTCCTTCAGCGCGCGGTAGCGCGCCTCGTCGAACCGGGGGTAGAAGCCCTTGTAAAAGGCCGCCATATCCCGGGTGGAGGCCGAGAGGAAATAGTAGATGTCGTCCGGAATGGAGGCCAGGCGGGCTTTGGCCGCCGCGTTCTCGTACACCGGCTCGCCGCCCACCAGCACCTCGCCGCTGTCCTGGCGGAACACCCCCGTGATGTGGCGCAGGATGGTGGATTTGCCCGCGCCGTTGGGGCCCACCAGGCCGTAAATCGCGCCGTCGGGCACCGTCATGGTCAGATCGTCCAGGGCCCGGAAGCCGTCGAAGGTCTTGACCACGTGCTTTACTTCAATCATGTCCTGTCCTCCTCTCCCACCAGGCCGATTCCGGCCCGGCGCAGGCGTCCGGCCAGCTCGTCGGCCGTCAGGCCCAGGAACAAAAGCTCGGCCGCCGTCTGGTCGAACTGGCCCAGCAGGGCCTGGCGGCGCTCCAGGTTGATGCCGGTCTGGGGCGCGGCAAAGGAGCCCTTGCCCGCCACCGTGTAGAGATAGCCCTCAGACTCCAGGGATTCGTAGGCCCGCTGGATGGTGTTGGGGTTGATGGCCAGGGCCGAGGCCAGCGCGCGCACGGAGGGCAGCTTGTCGCCCGACTGGAGGGCCCCCGTCACCACCAGGTGGCGCAGTCCGTCCTTCACCTGTTCGTAGATGGGACGCGCGTCGCGGTAGTTGAGACTGATCATTTCCGGTCCCCTTTCACCCCTGGCGGTCAAGCCGGGGTAGACTGTATGAAGTGAACTAGTACAGTTAGTATAGCCGGGACGCGCCTTACGATACAAGTATCCAAAACTTAAGTTTTTGTTATGATTTTTTGTTTTCCTCCAAAAACCCGATGACAAACCGATCCCGGCGCATTATAATAGGGGCATAAATACTGAATGAAACCAAGGTGAGACGTATTTCTATGGAACTTTTTGACGAGAAAAACTGGAAATGCTTTTTAAACTGCGTCAGCGACCTGCTGGTGAGCGACGAGGTGCGCTCCATGCAGGCCATCCCCCACCACCCCGGCGTGAACTGCTACGAGCACTCCGTCTTCGTGGCCTACGTGGCCTTCCGCCTGGCCCGGCGCTGGGGCGTGGACTACGTGGCCGCCGCCCGGGGCGGGCTGCTCCACGACCTGTACCTCTACGACTCCCACGACCACAGCAAGTACGAGGGCAACCAGTGCTTCGCCCACCCCAAGGCCGCCGCCAAAAACGCCGCCGAGCTGTGCGGCGGGCTGACCGACAAGGAGGAGAACATCATCATCTCCCACATGTGGCCCCTGGCGAAAAAAATGCCCCGCTACCGGGAGAGCTACGTGGTCAACCTGGCCGACAAGCTCTGCGCCACCGCCGAGGTCACCCGGCTGTGGAACCGGGCGCGGCGCAGGCTGCTGGCCATGGCGTAGGGCCGCGCCCCAGAGAAAAATTTGAAAACCGCCTGCGGCGAAGATTCGCCGCAGGCGGTTTTATGCTATAATGGGAAAAAAAGACGAAGGGGGCGCCGCCATGCTTGCGTTTTATCTCTCCCTCATCGAGGGGGACGAGGCGAAAGCGCGCTTTGAACAGTTTTACCAGCGGTTCGCGCCCCGGCTCTTCGCCGTGGCACGGCGGATCCTGCCCTCCCGGGAACTGGCGGAGGACGCGGTTCACACCGCTATGGTGAAGATGATAGACAGGCACGCGGAACAATTTTTAGAAATTTCTCAAAGATCTTGGGACGAAACGATGGCCTGGGCGGTTACTATAGTAAAGCACACCGCGCTGAACATGCTGGAGAAGGAAAAGCGCACCCTGCCGCTGGCCGAGGGGTGGGACGCACCCGCCCAGGCCGAGGGAACCGTGGAGTACCACCGCCTGGTTGAGCTGATCCACACCCTGCCGGAGACGTACCGGGAGGTGCTGGAGCTGCGGTTGGTGGCGGAATGGGACAACGGAACCATCGCACGCAGGCTGGGCATCACCCCGTCAGCGGTGGCCACCCGCGTGTCGCGGGGGCTGAGGCTCCTGCGGGAAAAGGTGAGAGAGGAGGGGTACGAGCATGACGGACAATGAGTTTGAGGAGCTGGTTCGCCGCGCCCTGAAAGAAAACCTCCGCGCCGAGTTCCCGGACGTGTTCGACCCGGATATGGAGTTCCCGCGCCCGGATTTCTCCCCGCGCTACCTGCGCAGGGAACGCAAGCTGCTCTCGGACCCGGTGGGCTACGCCCGCAGACAGGCCCGGCCCGTATGGCAAAAGGCGCTCCAGACGGCGGCCTGCCTTGTGCTGTGCTGTACCGTGCTCTTCGCCGCTGTGATGGCGGGCAGCCCCTCCGCCAGGGCGTGGGTGATGGAGCGGACGGTGCGCTGGACGGAGCAATTTACCGAGTTTACGTTTATCAGCCGCGACCCCAAGGGCGTGACCGAGGACTGGCGGCCCGCCTATATCCCGGAGGGGTTTGTGGAGACGCAGGCCAAGTGGGATGGAGATATGGAGCATCTTCAGGTGACATATGAAACCGATTACGGGTATTATTTTATTCTGTCTTCCATGCCGGCCCGACAGAGCGGTTCCTTCAACGTGGACAACGAACACTCCGATTACAGCGAGGTTGAGGTGAACGGACATACAGCATCTCTCTTTACCAGCAATACCGAAGGCGCACCCACCTATCTGCTCTGGACAAGTGCAGATCAGAGCACGGCCTTCTTGATGGCATCCAATTTGGATGTGGACGAAATACTCAGAATTGCGGAGGACACGCCTAAAAAATAATTATAAAAAGTTTAGAATATTGTGTGACAGATTTAATCCCTGAGCGGTTTATAGAGTGAAGGCAGACAGAAGAGCTGTCAAATCTAAAGCCGAAGGGGAATGCTACAAATGAAAACACGTGTTTTATCTCTCGCCCTGGCCCTGGCGCTGATTTTCTCTGTCGGTGCCGTCGCTGTAACGCCCCGTTATACCAACCCGATTGATGTCTGGCCGGATATTGTTGCTTCCAGTTCTGGGGTTAAGTGTTCTGTGGATATTACTCCCATCCCCGGCACGAGGCTTACCGTATCCGGCACCGTAACGCTCTACCGGGCCGGCGGGTATCTAACCTCCTGGCCGGTGAGCGGGCTGGAATTTAAGGAGACGTACACCCCCGTCAGCAGGGGCACCTACCGCATGGACTACGACATCACCGTCAAGGGTACCGCCGGGACAGATCATCTGACCGGCACCAAGTCCGACACCTACTAATCCATCGCGCATGAATGTGCATGGATTGGAGGTGAGTCCCATGCACAGTTAAAACCCAAAGGAAGAACCACACCCAGACATATGATTGGAGGCAGTCATGAAAGCAAAATATACGGCACGCATCTTTTCCGCGGCCCTGGCGGCCGTGATGTTGCTCAGCGTCAGCGCCCTGGGGGCCGACATCCCCAACCCCGCCGCAGCGAACAGCACGCAGCACCGCTCCGGCACGACCACCCGCAGCGCGGGCGGGCAGACCTATGACATCTATTCGATTATGTACATCGACGGCAAAACAGCCTTCTCCTCGGTTTGGATCGAGACGCAGGGCCATGTCAAGGTGCCTTCCGGGTATATGGGTACCGCACCCAGCCTGTATGAGGACGGCGGCAACGTGCTGGCCAGCAGCCCGATGGACTATAACCCGGTCAGCAATTACTATACGTTCCAGAATACGGGGAGCGTGAGGTTCTCCGGCTATATTTACGGCGGCGGGTTGGCAAAGCTGTACAACGGCAGCGGATATACGACCGTCGTCGCGCCGGACACCCCCCTTGCGCAGAACCGCTCTGCCAGTACGAAGCTGGCCTCGACCTTGGACAGCAACGGACAGTATCCTGTCAATGCCCAGGGGCAGAGCTACGGCTCGGGCCTGCTTGCCAATATGGTGGGCCACGCCCCCGACCTGATTGCGGCCACTGGTGAGAACGGGGTAGAGGGATATATCCTGCGGAGGGACATCGACCCCGATGTTACCACGCTGCGGGAGGCGCTGCTGCACACGGCCCAGGCCAATGACAATCTGATTATCCCCCTCTATGACGCATCGGGCAGCGCAATCGGCACGTTTAAGCTCTCCCCTCTGCCGCAGGAGGACATCGACGCCGCTTGGGCCGCTGTTGCGGCAATGGATCAGGCTGAGCGGGAAACAACCCTGTCTGCCGAATGGCTGGTGAATGGAGATTATCCCGTCAATTCTCAGGGCCAGACCTACGGGCCGATGGCGCTGGCTAATGTGGTGGGCTATCAGCCTGACCTGATCTCCGCCGTCGGCGAGAATGGCGTGGAGGGCTATATCCTGCGGGAGGATGTGATCGGCCCCGAGGTCAACACCCCCGAGGAGGCATTGGAATCCATGCTCACGGCCAACGACCGGCTGATTATCCCCCTGTTCGACGTGGAGGGCAACGAGATCGGCACGTTCCATATCACGCCCATTTCCGAAGAGCACGTAGCCGCCGCCAGGGAATCCCTGGCACAGATGCGCGGCGAGTGACGGGTGCGTGAGAACGGTTATAAATGGATAAGGCCGCCGGGAGCGCTGCTCCCGGCGGCCTTATAACGGGCGGTGCTGTCGAAAAATAGAGAAATTTCGGATTTTGTTGTCATGGAGCGGGAGCCTGAAACGTTATTCTTATGAACAGCACTCCCCTGGTACGTTATATAAAAGATTGGAGGCAAGCATGAAGCTGAAAAAAGCAGCCCGTATTCTCTCCGCCGTATTGGTGGCGGCCGCGCTCCTGGCCTGCGGGGCGCTGGCGTCCGGCCAAGTCATATACGATACGGACGAGCCTGTCTCTCCCTGGCTGGAGGCGCTGGCCGAGGAGCATCTGGTGGACGGGCAGTACCCCGTCAATTCAAGGGGCCAGACCTACGGCCCCCAGTCCCTGGTCCGCGTGACGGGCCGGCTGCCCGATCTGATCTCCGCCATCGGCGAGGACGGCGTGGAGGGCTACATCCTGCGCACGGACACTGACCCCGAAATCACCACGCGGGAAGGGGCGCTGCTGCACACCGCCATTGCCAACCAAAACCTGACGATCCCCCTGTACGACGAGGAGTGCAACGTAATCGGCACCTTTGAGCTCTCCCCCGTGCCGCAGGAGGCTGTGGACAACGCTGTGGCCGCCCTGAACGAGATGGGCGAGGACGCTTATCAGACGGCGCTTGCCGACCTGTACCTGGTGGACGGGCAGTATCCCGTCAATTCCAAGGGCCAGACCTACGGCCCACAGGGATTGATTAAAACGATGGGCTATGCGCCCGACCTGATCTCCGCCGTCGGCGAGAATAGCGTGGAGGGCTACATCCTGCGGGAGGACGTGGAGGGCCCCGAGGTCAACACCCCCGAGGAGGCATTGGAATCCATGCTCACGGCCAACGACCGGCTGATTATCCCCCTGTTCGACGTGGAGGGCAACGAGATCGGCACGTTCCATATCACGCCCATTTCCGAAGAGCACGTAGCCGCCGCCAGGGAATCCCTGGCACAGATGCGCGGCGAGTGACGGGTGCGTGAGAAGGGTTATAAATGGATAAGGCCGCCGAGAGCAGCGCTCCCGGCGGCCTTACTGCGTCCCGCGATGACGCGGAAGATGAAAAAATACGCTTTCAAGAAAATAAATCCTGATTTCTGCAATAAAACCGTGGGCCCAATCGTTTTATAATGGACATATTTTAAGATGGGAACACGTGCAAAAACGCCGACCGTTTGCGTGCAAAATTTTATCGGTCTACAACTGTCTAAAATAGTATAATTGAAGCTCTGTGTTGTATTGTGGGATCATCTGGAAAGGAGAGGATGATCACCATGAAACACATTAAAGCAGAGAATGAAAAGAAGGCCGATGAGCTGGTAAAATTCATCGATCCCAACATCAAGTTCATAGGCCGCCGCCCGTTCGTCGTGGCTGTGTGGAAGACCGCCGACCTGTTTGAAACCAAACATCCGGACGACATCAATTTCACCAAGGACGTCTATCCCGCCGTCGCGGCCGAGCTCCACAAAAGCCTGGGTACAGCGGAACGCGCCATCTACCGCGGCGCGGACCACTGCTGGAAGAAGGGGAGCAGCGAGTGTCTGCACAGGATCATCGGCAAACAGCCCGTTAAGCCGAAGCCCTCTGAAATACTGCTCTACTGCGCGTACTACATGATTTACGGGATCCCGTACCGGGATGCATCTAAGGAGCCGTCCCTGCCGTTGCCGTTCTGAGCAGCGGCAGATTTCATTTTGACGGGGCGGCGGAAAACTGTCTCCGCGCGGCGGACGAAATCCGTGATAATGTTCAGAAAGCGGGGGCGAAACCGGGCGGAATTGTGCGAATCCATGATACCGCTGCCATTCCTCACTTTTTTTGAAATTTAAAGTGCATTTTGTATGGCCGTTTGATATAATCAAAGTGAAATTAACGCTGACATAAGGAGTGTGACGCGCGGATGGAGCCTGTGGGCGCTATCGTGTTTCTTCCCCGGGAGGGGTCCGGCGCTTCCCCCATGCTGGAGGACCTGCTCTTCGCACCGGCGGCGGTCTGGCTGGCCGAGGCGTTGAAGGCGGCGGGGGTGGAGCGTTTCTTTGTGGTCTGCCAGGACGGGGACCGCGCGCGGGCCGAGGCCTGCTTCCCCCAGGGCAGCCAGTTCGTCACCGACGGCACCGCCGACGCCATGGAGCGCCTGCTCGCCTTCCTGGACGAGCGGGAGGGCAAGGCCGCCGTCTTTACCCGGCCCGTGCTGCTCTCCGCCGCCGCGGCGCGGCAGCTGGTGACCGGCTCCGCCCTGCCCGCGGGGCGGGCCGAGACCGGGGCCTGCCGCGTCTCCGCCGCCGCCCTGGCCGGGGCCCTGCGGGCGGGCAGGGGCTTTGAGGAGGCGCTGACCGCCGAGGCCGACAAGCAGTGCGGCGACTGCGTGTGGTTCCAGGGCGCGGCCATCCTGCGCCGGGACAGCGACCACCGCATGGAGGCCGAGGCCAGGGCCAAGGACATCAGCGTGCGCCGCCTGATGGACGCGGGCGTGCGCATCATGGACCCCAACACCGTGTACGTGGACCCCACCGTGCGGGTGGGCGCGGGCACGGTGCTGCTGCCGGGCACCATCCTGCGGGGGGCCACCGCCATCGGCCAAAACTGCGAGATCGGCCCCAACAGCATGATCCGGGACTGCATTGTGGGCGACGGCGTGACGGTGAACGCCTCCCAGCTCAATGAGAGCACCGTGGACGCGGGCGCCAGGATCGGGCCCTTCGCCTATATCCGGCCCCACTGCCACGTGGGCCGGGACGTGAAGGTGGGCGACTTTGTGGAGCTGAAGAACTCCACCATCGGGGACGGGACGAAGATCTCCCACCTCACCTACGTGGGGGACGCCGACGTGGGGGGGCACGTGAACTTCGGCTGCGGCACCGTCACGGTGAACTACGACGGCGCGTCCAAGTTCCGCACCGCCATCGGCGACCACGCCTTCATCGGCTGCAACACCAACCTGGTGGCCCCGGTGACCGTGGGCGAGGGGGCCTACACCGCCGCGGGCAGCACCATCACCGACGACGTGCCCGCCGACAGCCTGGCCATCGCCAGGGCCCAGCAGGTGGTCAAAAAGCAGTGGGCCGCCAAGCGCCGCGCCCGCAGAAGCAAGTAGCGCCCCCCGCACGGCGGGTTTATATCTGATAGAACGTATCATGATTTTGTGAGGGATGTAGAAATGATCGCACACGGCAAGGACATTAAAATTTTCTCCGGCAACTCCAACCGCCCCCTGGCTGAGGCCATCTGCCGCGAAATGGGCCTGGAACTGGGCAACGCCGAGGTGGGCGCGTTCTCCGACGGGGAGAACTTCGTGTCCATCTACGAGACGGTGCGCGGCTCGGACGTGTTCGTGGTGCAGTCCACCTGCGCGCCCGTCAACGACAGCCTGATGGAAATGCTCATTATGATCGACGCCTTCAAGCGGGCCTCCGCCGGGCGCATCACCGCCGTGATGCCCTACTTCGGCTACGCCCGCCAGGACCGCAAGACCAAGCCCCGCGACCCCATCTCCGCCAAGCTGGTGGCCAACATGATCGTGGCCGCCGGTGCCGACCGCGTGCTCACCATGGACCTGCACGCCTCCCAGATCCAGGGCTTCTTCGACATCCCCGTGGACAATCTGCTGGGCAACCCCATTTTTACAAAATACTTCACCGAGCGCTTCGGCGACGACCCCGACTTCATGGTGGTCTCCCCCGACGTGGGCAGCGTGGCCCGCGCCCGCGCCTTCGCCCAGAAGCTGGGCATGGGCCTGGCCATCGTGGACAAGCGCCGCCAGAAGGCCAACTCCTCCGAGGTCATGAACATCATCGGCGACGTAACCGGCAAGAAGGTCATCCTCTTCGACGACATGGTGGACACCGGCGGGTCCCTGTGCGGCGCGGCCCAGGCCCTGGTGGAGCTGGGCGGGGCCACCGAGGTCTACGCCTGCGCCTCCCACGGCGTGCTCTCCGGCCCCGCCGTGGATCGCATCGAGAAGAGCGTCATCCGCGAGGTCATCTTCCTGGACACCGTGCCCCCCCGCCCCGACGTGAAGTGCGACAAAATCAAGTACGTCTCCGTGGCCCACATGTTCGCCGAGGCCATCGAGCGCATCTACGAAGAGGTCTCCGTGTCCAAGCTCTTCGTGTAACACCACATACAAGGACAGGGGCGGGGCGTCGGCCCCGCCCCTGTTTTGTCTAGTCCGGCGCGCACAGGAGGGTGTTGAATTTGTCCGCCTCGCTCCACTGGGGGAAGTGGCAGGAGCGCTCGAACCAGTGCAGCCGCTTGGGGGACGTGAGGCTCTCGTAATACGCCGCCAGCAGCTCGGAGGGGACGTGGCGGTCGTGGCGGCCCTCCAGAAAGACCACCGGAGCGCCGAAGGAGGTGACGGGCGTGAAATCCACGCCCATCAGCTCGGGCCACAGCCGCCGGATGGACTGCAGGGCGCCCTTCTCCCGGTTCAGCAGATCCCGCAGACTGTACCCGGGGGAAAAGAGGAAGGCCTTGACCAGCTTGTTGTAGCTGGAACAGCCGTAGAGCGAAGCGCCGTATTTGACCACCCGCCTGGTCACAAACAGCAGATCGTCCAGCCAGTCCTCCCCCGTGTAGGCGGGGTCGATGCGCTCCAGGCGCTCCAGCGCCCTGTGATCGCCCCGGCGGCGGCACTCGGCCAGGACGTAGCCGTACTGCCGCCGGGCGCCCTCCCGCATGTTCACCACCTGGCCGCAGCCAACGTAGGTGTGGATCAGTTCCGGGTGCTGCCGGAGATATTGCAGGCCCAGGACGCTGCCCCAGGAGTGGCCCAGCAGATAGAGTTTTTCCTGGTGGAAACGCCGGAGCAGATGGGTTACAATACAGTGCAGGTCGTCCACAAAGGTCTGGATGGTCAGCGGCTCTCCGGGGGAGAAGGGGTAGTAGGACTTCCCCGCCCCCCGCTGCTCCCACACCGCAACGGTGTAGCGCCCCTCCAGGGCGCGGTTGTAGCGGCGGACCAGGGGGAGCGCCGCGTCCCCAGGCCCTCCGTGGAGGTAGAGCAGCAGCGGCAGACCCTCCCTCTGCGCGCGCAGGGAGAGGAACTGGGGGCGGCCGTTGACATCCAGGTATCCGGATTGGTCGAGCATGGCGCTCACTCCCTTCTAGTGGATTACAGGGCCTCTTTATCATAGCATGGGAACGAAATTCTTTCAACGAGGTGGACCGTTTGTTTGGCATGAATAGGGAAAAGGGCGGGGTTCAGTGGCTGGTGGTGGGCCTGGGCAACGTGGGCGAAGAGTACGAGGGCACCCGCCACAACGTGGGCTTCCGGGTGGCGGACGAGCTGGCCGAGCGCGGGCATGTGCCCATCCAGAAGCTCAAGTACCGCGCCCTCACCAACACCTGCGAGGTGGCCGGGGTGAAGGTGCTGCTGATGAAGCCGGTGACCTATATGAACCTGTCCGGCGAGGCCGTGCGGCAGGCCGCCGACTTCTACAAGATCCCCCCGGAGCGGGTGCTGGTGATCTCCGACGACGTGGCCCTGCCCGTGGGCAAGTTGCGCGTGCGTAAAAACGGCTCCGCCGGGGGGCACAACGGCCTGAAAAACATCATTTTGCACCTGGGCTGCGACTGTTTCCCCCGGGTCAAGCTGGGGGTGGGGGAGAAGCCCCACCCGGACTACGACATGGCCGACTGGGTGCTGGGCAAATTCTCCGGAGAGGATAAAAAGGCCGTGGACGCCGCCGTCAAGCGGGCCGCCGACGCGGTGGAGTGCATCCTCGAAAAAGGCTTGGAAAAAGCCATGAACAAATTCAATTAGGAGCGTGCCATGAGAGACTGGATCACGACCCACGCGCGGGCGGCCTACTGGATCTGGGTGGCGCTGAGCCTGCCCGTCGTGGCGCTGCTGCGGGCGGGGGGCTTTACGTTTCCGGCAATCTACGCGGTGTGCCTGTGCTGGATCGCGGGAGGCTGGTTCCTTATCAACTTCGGCGTCTCCAGACGCCTGCGCGCCGCCGTTCGGACACTGGAACAGGACTGCGACCCGGAGCCCCTGCTGGAGCTGTGCCGGACGGTGACGGCACAGAACCCCAAAAGCGTCATCTACCGCTTGGATGGGGGCCTGGCCCTCCTCCTCCTGGGCAGGCGGGAGGAGGCCGCGGCGGAGCTGGCCGGGCTGGAGGACAACCGGCGCATTTGGAAGAATTCCTCCATGGCGCTGAGCTACTGCTCCTGCCGGCTCGACCTGGCGGAGGATTTGGAGGAGGCCGCCGCCTGGCTGGACCGCATGGAGGCGCACGCGGACAAAAAGCCCGCCACCGCCCGGATGCTGGAGGGGCAGCGCGCCTGCCTGGCCCTGCGCCGGGGGGAGACGCAGGGGCTGGAGCCCATCTTCCTGGCCGCGCTGGAGCGGGCCGCCACCGCCCGGATGCAGGTGGCGTGGCGCTGGGAGCTGGCCGCCCTCTGCCGCATGGAGGGCCGGGAGGCCGAGGCGCGGGAGCACCTGGAGTACGTGGCGGCGCACGGGAACAAGCTGTACATGAAGGCCGGGGCGGAAAGGCTGCTGGCGCAGCTCGGATAGGGACGAAACGGGCAGGGGGGTGGACAAAATGGCGCGGCGGAAGCTCTTTTGCAGGCGGAACAGGCTGTGCTACCGCATCTCCCTGCGCAAGGAGTACCTGCTCCGGGATCTGAAAACCCTCTTTTCCCGGGAAACCTACGCCCGCGCCCGCCGGGCCGAGCCGCTGCCCGCCCTGGTGAAGGGCCACCGCTCCGCCATGCTGCGCCGCCTGCACGGGGTGGACATGGGCCTTCAACAAAACAAGGTGCGCAATCTGGCCCTGGCGGGGGAAACCATCAACGGCGTGGTGATTGCCCCGGGGGAGAGCTTCTCCTTCTGGGGGCTGGTGGGGCCGCCCACGGCCCGGCGGGGCTACCTGCCCGGGCTGGCCATCGCCGGGGCCAAGCTCACCTCCGCCCCCGGCGGCGGGCTGTGCCAGCTGGCCAACCTGATCCACTGGCTGGTGCTCAACAGCCCCCTCACCGTCACCGAGCTGCACCACCACTCCGACGCCCTCTTCCCCGACGAGCGGCGGCGGGTGCCCTTCGGCACGGGCACGTCGGTCTTTTACAAGCATATTGACTACCAGTTCAAAAACACCACCGATCAGGCGGTGCAGCTGCTGATCTGGCAGGAGGGGGAGGACCTGTGCGGCGAGCTGCGCGCACAGCGCCCCTTCCCCCTGCGGTACAGGATCGTGGAGGAGGGCAGCCGCTACGTGGAGGAGGCGGACGGCTGGTACCGGGTCAGCCGGGTGTGGCGGGAGGCCGTGGACCGGGCCACCGGGGAACGGCTGGGGCGGGAGCTGGTGCTGGACAACCACTCCAGGGTGCTCTTCGACCCGGCGCTCATCCCGGCGGACGAGATAGGGGCGGTGTAGATGCTGCTGGAACAGATCCGGGAGAATGGCGCCCGGCTGGGGGACAGGCCCGCCCTGTGCGCGGGCGGGCAGGCCCTGGCCTGGGGGGATTTGTGGCCGGAGGTGGAAAAACGGGCCCGTACCCTGGCGGAGGGGACGGGCCCGGTCTTCGTGGAGGCGGCGCGGCGGGTGGACACGCCGGTGGAGTTCCTGGCCTGCCTGCGCTGCGAGCGGCCCTACGTGCCCCTGGACCCGGAGGCGCCCGCGGCCCGGCGGGCGGAGATCCGGCGCATGGCGGAGGGGCTTACCCTCCCGGCCGGGACGGCCTACGTGATGTTCACCTCGGGCAGCACCGGGGTGCCCAAGCCCGTGCCCATCACGGTGGGCAACCTGGAAAATTTCCTGGGCTGGGCCGCCGCGCTGCCCGGCGCTTCGGCGGCGGGGGGCGTGTGCGTGGGGGCCGCGCCCTACTCCTTCGACCTGTCGGTGGCCGACCTGTACCTCTCCCTGCTGTGGGGGGGCACCCACGTGGGGCTGACGGGGGAGGAGAAGGGGGACTTTTCCGCCCTCTTCCGGCGGCTGGAGGCCAGCGGCGGCACCTTTTTGGCCGCGACCCCCTCCTTCCTGCGGCTGTGCCTGCTGGACAGGGGGTTTCACCGGGGGCTGCTGCCCCGGCTGGAGACGGTCTTCTCCTGCGGGGAGGAGCTGCCCCCCGGGACGGCGGCGCGGCTGCTGGAGCGCTTCCCCGGCCTCACCCTGCTCAACGCCTACGGCCCCACCGAGGCCGCCTGCGCCGTGTGCGCGGCCCAGATCACCCCGGAGCTGTGCGGGCGGGCGCGCCTGCCCGTGGGGCGGCGGGTTGCGGGGGCGGTGGACATTTCGGTGGAACATGGGGAAATCCTACTGCGGGGCGGGAGTATCTCCCCGGCCTGGGGCCCGGTGTACGCCACCGGGGACCGGGGGTACTGGGAGGACGGGGAGCTCTACTGCGCCGGGCGGCTGGACGACCAGATCAAGTACAAGGGCTACCGCATCGAGCCGGGGGAGATCGAACGGGCCCTGGAGGCCCTGCCCGGCGTGGAGCGGGCGGCGGTGCTGCCCCGGCGGGACCGGGCGGGCCGGGTGCTGGGCCTGCGGGCCTTCTACGAGGGGACGGCGGAGCCGGCGCAGCTTTCCGCGGCGCTGGCCGGGCGCCTGCCGGGGTACATGGTGCCCGGCCAGTGGCGGCGCCTGCCGCGCCTGCCCCTGAACCCCAACGGGAAAATTGACCGGAACGGACTGGAGGGAGCGAATTGATACCCGAGGCGCGCATACAAGAGATCATCGCCGGGGCCTGCGGCACCCGGGAGGCCCTGGAGCCGGGGCTCGACCTGGTGGAGCGGGGGTGGATGGACTCGCTGGCCCTGATTACCCTGCTGGAGGAGCTGGAGGATCTGGGAGTGGAGATCCAGCCCACCCGGGTGCCGGGGGACGCTTTCCGCACCGTGGAGGGCATTGTGGCCCTCTGCCGGGCGGCGGAGGGGGATGCGGGGCCGTCCCTTTCTCAGGCGTGCCCGACAAAGTCTGATTTGGAGCACACATAGATGGATTACACAGATTTGATAGATCCGGAGCTGAAACGCATCGCAAGGAGGATCCCCTATCATAAGTTCATGATAAGGACGGCAAATATCTATCAAATGCTCGCTTTAAAGCTGACGAGGATTCCAAGGGGAATCAAGTGCAAACAGCTGATAGTGCGGGAAAACAGCGGGTTGCCGCTAAGCGTCGCACTGTACGAGCCTGCCGCAGCGGCGGATAAGCTTCCGTGCCTGCTCTACATGCATGGCGGCGCGTTCAGTTACAAGGCGTCCTCCTACCATAAAAAGCTCGCCTGCACCTATGCATTGGAAGCAAACTGCAGGGTGGTCTTCCCGGATTATCATTTGCTGCCTGGGCATCCATATCCGGCGGCATACCGGGAAGTAATGTCCGTATATCGGTGGCTGTCGGAGCATGCGGAAAGCCTGCGTATTGACAAAGCATTGATCGGAGTGGCCAGACAAGAATCGCGCAATATAACATTGGGAAAAGGCTTTTATTTTTGAAAAGATGCTTCAACAGTGGAGACAAGCCCCGGGCCTGAGCCCCCAAAGGGGGCGGCTCCCCCACAGGCGGCGGCCCCCTTGCGCTTGACGGCGGCGGGGGAGGGCGCTATAATAAATATTCCAACCGCTTCCATCCGCCCGGGCGGCTTTCTGCGCCCGTAGCTTCCAATATTTTCTAAATGGAGGGGAAGACCATGCGCCTTACGGACCTTTTGTCGTCCGTCCCCGAATTCAACAGCCTCCTGGCCGCCATCGACAGCGGGGCCTGCCCGCTGGCCTTTTCCGGCCTGTCCGCCGTCCACCGGGCCCACTTCGCCGCCGGGGTGCGCGCCGCCGCCGGGCGCAGCGTGGTGGTGATCTGCGCAGACGAGGCCGAGGCCGAGCGCATGGCCCGGGACCTGGCCGCCTGCTGCGGCGAGCGGGTCTACAGCCTCAGCGCCCGGGAGTTCACCTTCCACAACGCCGCCGTGGTCTCCCGCCAGTGGGAGCACCGGCGGCTGTCCGTGCTGCGCGCCCTGGCGGCGGGGGAGGCGGGGGTGCTGGTGTGCACGGTGGAGTCCCTGCTCCAGCGCACCATGCCGAAAACCCTGCTGACCCAGGCCGCCCAGTGCATCCGCCTGGGGGAGGAGTACAACCTCAATGAGCTGGCCGAGACCCTCACCGCCGCCGGGTACGCCCGCTGCGAGCAGGTGGAGGGCGTGGGCCAGTTCGCCCTGCGGGGCGGCATCCTGGACTTCTTCTCCCCGGCCCAGGCCGGGCCCGTGCGGGTGGAGTTCTTCGGCGACGAGGTGGACTCCATGGGCCTGTTCGACGTGAACACCCAGCGGCGCACCGAGAACCTGAAGGAGGCGGAGATCCTGCCCGCCGCCGAGGTGCTGCCCCAGTTCGCCCCCGGCGGGTACGGCGGGCTGCTGGAGGCCATGGACGGACTTATCTCCCGCACCCGCAAGCGCCGGGGGGACAACGCCGACCTGCTCGCCCACCTGGAGGAGGACCGGGAGCGGCTGGCGGCGCAGACCTCCTTCCCGGCCCTGGACCGCTACCTGGCCCTGGTCTACCCCCACATGGCCACGGCGGCCGACTACCTGCCCGAAGACGCGGTGGTCTTTTTCAGCGAGAGCCCCCGGGTGGCCGAGCGGGCGGGGCACTACACCTGGGCCCTGAACGAGGACGGACAGGCCCTGATGGAAAACGGCACCCTCGCCGGGGAGCTGGCGGTCTTCGCCCGCACCTTCGAGGAGCTGTGCGCGGTGCTGGACGAGTACCCGGTGTGCTACCTGGACTCCTTCGCCTCCGCCCAGTACCCCAGGCGGCCGCGCACCTTATTAAATATCCTGGCCAAGCAGCTGCCCTCCTACGGGGCCAGCCTGGAGACGGCGGTCTCCGACCTGGCCCACTACGTGGGGGACGGCTTCGCCACCATCGTGCTGGTGTCCAGCGAGCAGCGGGCCCTGAACCTCCAGGCCCTGCTGCGGGAGCAGAACCTCAAGACCGCCGTGGACTTCCAGCTCCACGACCTGCCCCAGCATGGCAAGGCGGTCATCGCAGTGGGGGGCCTGTCCGCCGGCATGGAGTACCCCAGGGGGCAGTGGGCCGTGCTCACCGAGGGCCAGGCCCTGCCCGGCAAGAAGGGGAAGCGGACGAAGGCGGTGACCAACCGGGAGAAGCTGGGCTCCTACGCCGACCTGTCCCCCGGCGACCTGGTGGTCCACGAGCACCACGGCATCGGCCGCTTCGTGGAGATGACCAAGATGACGGTGGACGGCGTCGAGAAGGACTACGTGAAGCTGGCCTACGCCGGGGCCGACGTGCTCTACGTGCCCGCCACCCAGCTGGATCTGGTGAACAAGTACATCGGCGGCGGCGAGGACGCGCAGGAGACGAAAAAGCTCTCCAAGCTGGGGGGCGCCGACTGGGAGAAGGCCAAGACCCGCGCCAAGCGCGCGGTGGCCGACCTGGCCAAGGGGCTGATCCAGCTCTACGCCCAGCGCCAGCGCCAGCCCGGCTTCGCCTTCTCCCCGGACTCCCCATGGATGAAGGAGTTCGAGGACGAGTTCGAGTACGCCGAGACCGACGACCAGCTCAGGTGCATCGCGGAGATCAAGGCCGACATGGAGACCGCCCGGCCCATGGACCGCCTGCTCTGCGGCGACGTGGGCTACGGCAAGACCGAGGTGGCCTTCCGGGCCATCATGAAATGCGTGCTGGACGGCAAGCAGGCCGCTATCCTGGTGCCCACCACCGTGCTGGCCCGGCAGCACTTCCTCACCGCCAAGCAGCGCTTCGCCAAATACCCGGTGGAGATCGACGTGGTCTCCCGCTTCCGCACCCCCGCCCAGATGAAGGAGACCCTGCGCCGCCTCCACGACGGGGGCATCGACCTGCTCATCGGCACCCACCGCCTGTTCCAGAAGGACGTGCAGTTCAAGGATCTGGGCCTGCTGGTGGTGGACGAGGAGCAGCGCTTCGGCGTGGCCCACAAGGAGAAGCTCAAGGAGCTGTCCAAGCAGGTGGACGTGCTCACCCTCTCCGCCACCCCCATCCCCCGGACCCTGAACATGGCCCTGTCCGGCATCCGGGACATGTCCACCCTGGAGGAGCCGCCCATGGACCGCCAGCCCGTGCAGACCTACGTGCTGGAGCACGACTGGGGGGTGCTCTGCGACGCGCTGCGCCGGGAGCTGGAGCGGGGCGGACAGGCCTACTACCTCCACAACCGGGTGGAGACCATCACCCGCACCGCCGCGCGCATCAAGGAGATGCTGGGGGAGGACGTGGAGGTGGCTGTGGCCCACGGCAAGATGACCCAGGAGGAGCTCAACGACGTGATGACCCGCATGAGCGAGGGGGAGGTGGACGTGCTGGTGTGCACCACCATCATCGAGACGGGCATCGACATCTCCAACGTCAACACCCTGATCATCGAGGACGCGGACAAGATGGGCCTGGCCCAGCTCCACCAGATCCGCGGGCGGGTGGGCCGCTCCAACCGCCGGGCCTACGCGTACCTGACCTACCGCCGGGGCAAGGTGCTCACCGAGGTGGCCGCCAAACGGCTGGGGGCCATCCGGGAGTTCGCCGAGTTCGGCTCCGGCTTCAAGATCGCCATGCGGGATCTGGAGATCCGGGGGGCGGGCAACGTGCTGGGCCCCGAGCAGAGCGGCTTTATGCTCAGCGTGGGCTACGACATGTACCTCAAGCTGCTGGAGGAGGCCGTGCTGGAGGAGCGGGGCGAGAAGCCCCAAAAGCTCCCCGAGTGCGCCGCCGACCTGAGTGTGGCCGCCTCCATCCCCGACCGCTACGTGCCCTCCCCGGAGCAGCGCATGGACCTGTACCGCCGCATCGCCGCCATCCGCAGCGAGGAGGAGGCCGACGACCTCACCGACGAGCTCATCGACCGCTACGGCGACCCGCCCAGGACGGTCAACAACCTCATCGCCGTGGCCCTGCTGCGCGCCGACGCCGCCCGCAACGGGATCTCCGAAATCAGCCAGAAGGGGGGCAGCCTCAACTGCTATCTGGACGGCTTCGACCTGCAGCGGGTGTCCGCCCTGTGCGGGATGCCGAAATACCGGGGGCGGCTGCTGTTCTCCGCCGGGGAGCGGCCCTACCTGGCCCTGCGGCTGAAAAAAGGCGAGGACGCGCTCAAGTTCGGGCGCAAGCTGGTGGAGGACTACGCCGCCACCGGACCGGGGGAGGAGGACATGTGAATATTCGGTAAATCCGGGTTCGTTCTCATTGTCTTTCCGAAAAAATAGTGGTATAGTGGAAAAAGCCTTGATTTAGGAGGATCGGATAAAAATGAATTTGAAAAAGCTCGTAGGCGTGTCTCTTGCAGCCGCGCTGGTGGCGGGGAGCCTCGCCGGCTGCGGCGGGGACAAGAATCCCACGCCCGCCGCGGACGACATCGCTTACCGCACGGCCGGGATCGCCAAGGACACCGCCGTGGTCACCGTGGACGGCCAGCCCATCACCGCGGAGGAGTACCTCTTCTGGCTGGCCAACAGCATCTCCACCCAGATGCAGTACGGCGGACTGGCCGACGACGAGGCCTGGGCGGGCGAGATCGACGGTATGCCCGCCGGGGACTACCTGAAAAACGACGCCCTTGAGACGGCCAAGCTCTACCGCGTGGTGCAGACCAAGGCCGCCGAGATGGGCGTGGAGCCCAGCGAGGCCGACATGGCCGAGATTGACACGCAGATGCAGCAGGTGAGCGATTCCCTGGCCAGCCAGGGCCTGACCATCCAGCAGTGGCTGGACACCCGCTGCATCACCGAGGACGCCTTCCGCAAGCTCAACACCGTCTACTATCTCAACAGCGGCCTCATTGAGAAGCTCACCGCCGAGGGCACCGAGCTGACCCCCACCGACGAGAGCATGAAGGCCATGCTGGACGCCAGCAGCATCTACAACGTCAAGCACATCCTCCTGTCCACCATGAACGACGACAAGACCGCCATGTCCGACGAGGAGAAGGCCGCGGTCAAGACCGAGGCGGAGACCCTGCTGGCCCAGATCCGCGCCGCCGACGACCCCGCCGCCGAGTTTGACAGGGTGATGAACGAGCGCAGCGACGACGGCCGGGACGCCGACGGCAACCTGTACGCCCCCGACGGCTACCTCTCCTACTCCGGCCAGATGGTGCCCGAGTTCGAGACCGCCGCCCTGGCCCTCCAGGTGGGCGAGATCTCCGATCTGGTGGAGACCGAGTACGGCTACCACATCATCGAGCGCCTGTCCGCCGACACCGACGAGACCCGCGCCATCTTCCCCGACTACCAGATGAACGTGGTCATCGACCAGTGGGTGGCCGACGCCAAGGTGGAGACCACCGCCGAGTACGACAGCCTGGACGTGAAGGCCTTCTACGACAAGCTCCAGGAGGTGCTGGAGGAGCGCAAGGCCGAGGCCGAAGCCGCCCTGGCCGCCTCCGCCACCCCCGCGCCCGAGAGCCAGGCCCCCGAGAGCGCCGCGCCCTCTCCCTCCGCGTCCCCCGCGGCCTAATCCGCAACTGAAAAGAAGGCTCCGCTGTGGCGGAGCCTTCTTTTTTTGCCAAATTGCCCCGCTTTGCTGCAAATATCAACAATAGACGATAAGAGCATCAACTATAGATGATTCACAAATACTATAGTTGTGGCAAGCTATACCTATAGTTGATTTTTGCGAGGTGTGGCCCGTGAGTAAAAGGAACGAGCAATTCTGTATACGCATGGGGGAGCGTATCCACACCCTGCGCACGGAGCGCGGCCTCACCGCCGAGCAGCTGGCCGAGTGCGTGGAGGTCTCCACCCAGTACATATTCGACGTGGAGCGGGGCAAAAAGTGCATGGGCTCCGACGTGCTCAGCCGCATGTCGGGGGCGCTGGAGGTGTCCTGCGACTACCTGACCAGCGGCCGCGCCTTTCTGGATCCCGGCAGCGACGCGGTGGCCCGGCAGCTCTCCGCCCTGGCCCCCGTGGACCGGGATCTGCTGGTCCGCGTGCTCGGGCAGGCCTATAGGGTCGTGAAGGACCTGGGCAGGGAGGACGACTGATGTTCCGGGTACTTCTGGTGGAGGACGACCCCGCGGCCCTGGCCCTGCTGGAGGCCTATTTCCGCGGCGTGGAGGACATGGCCGTCTGCGGCTGCGCCCGCAACGGCCGGGAGGCCCTGGCCGAAATCCGCACCCAGGCGCCCGACCTGGTGGTGCTGGACATGGTCATGCCCCAGCTCAGCGGGCTGGGGGTGCTCAAGGCGCTTCAGACCGCGCCGCCCCCCGTGCGCCCCAAGATTCTGGTCCTCTCGCGGGTGAGCGACGAGGGGGTCATCGCCCGCTCCTTCCTCCTGGGGGCGGACTACTACCTGCTCAAGCCCATAAACTTCGCCGAGCTGCCCGAGGTCATCGGTGCCCTCTTCCTGCCCGAAGGCGTGGACCGGGGCCCGGCCTGCGCCCTGCTGGACCGGATGGGGGCCCGGCGGGAGGACGCGGGCTACCTGCCCGCCGCTTTGGCGGCCCAGGCCCTGGCCAAGGCCGGGCGGATGTATTTGAAGGAGGCCTACTTTGTGCCCGTGCAGGCGCTGGGCACCAGCTACGCCTGCGTGGAGAAGAACATCCGCGCCCTGGTGCGCAGGCTGCACCAGACGGGCGCACCCCTATACCGCACCATGATGGGCGACCCCGGGCGCGCCCCCACCAACGGGGCCTTCCTGGGCCGGATGGCCGAGGCCCTGCGCCGGGGGCGGGGGTAGCGGCCCCCGCATGAAACCAATTGCGCCCCTCTTTTTTCCATACGTCAAGTTTCCCTTGAAATCGGACAGGCAGGGCTTGTATACTGGGCTTGTCTTAAAAGGAAAATTATGGATAACAAAGGAGAGACGGCAATGGGCGCGTGGCACAGCATGGGGGCCGGCCAGGTCCTTGAGGCGCTGGAGAGCGACAGAAAGCGGGGCCTGACCCCCGCGCAGGCCGGGGAACGGCTGGAGCGGTACGGCAGAAACGAGCTGGAGGGCCACCGCAAGCAGAGCCTGCTGCTGCGGGTGCTGGGGCAGCTGAAGGACCCCATGATCCTGGTGCTGCTGGCGGCGGCGGCTTTGTCCCTCTTTGCCAGCGGGGGGGAGGACTGGCTGGACGCCGCCATTATCCTGCTTATCGTGGTGGTGAACGCGTGCATCTCCATCTCCCAGGAGAACAACGCCGAGCGGGCGCTGGAGGCCCTGCGCAAGATGTCCGCCCCCCTGGCGCGGGTGGTGCGGGGCGGGGAGCTGGTGCGGCTGGAGACCGCCCTGCTGGTGCCCGGCGACCTGATTGAGCTGGAGGCCGGGGATCTGGTGCCCGCCGACGCCCGCATTCTGGAAGCCGCCGGGCTCAAGGCCGACGAGAGCGCCATGACCGGGGAGTCGGTGCCCGTGAACAAGGCCGTGCTGGACAGCCTGCCCGAGGAGACCCCCGTGGCCGACCGGCGGAACATGGTGCTCTCCGCCACGGTGATCACGGGCGGCCGGGCCACCGCCGTGGTCACCGGTACCGGCATGGACACCGAGGTGGGCCGCATCGCCGGGCTGCTGCTGGGCCAGGAGGACACGGAGACCCCCCTCCAGAAGAAGATGGCCGAGATCTCCAAGGCGCTGTCCTTCATCTGCCTGTGCGTGTGCGGGGTGATGTTCGGCGTGGGCCTGCTGCAGGGCAAGGAGATTCTGGGCATGTTCATGACCGCCGTCTCCCTGGCCGTGGCGGCAATCCCCGAGGGCCTGCCCGCCATCGTCACCATCGTGCTGGCCCTGGGCGTGTCCCGCATGGTCAAGCGCAGCGCCATCGTGAAAAAGCTGCCCGCCGTGGAGACCCTGGGCTGCGCCGGAGTGATCTGCTCGGACAAGACGGGCACACTCACCCAGAACAAGATGACCGTGGTGGACGTGTGGACCCTGCGCCAGGACCAGCGCAGGCTGGCGCTGACCATCGGGTGCCTGTGCAACGACGGCAGGCTTACATACCGGGGGAAGGAGCCGGTCTGCACCGGCGACCCCACCGAGACCGCCCTGGTGGCCGCCGCCGCCAAGGAGGGGGTGGACAAAAACGTGCTGGAGGCCGAGGCCCCCCGCCGGGGGGAGATCCCCTTCGACTCGGAGCGCAAGCTCATGTCCACCGTCCACCCCAGGCCGGAGGGTGGCTTCCGGGTGTACGTGAAGGGGGCCCCCGACGTGCTCTTGCGCCGCTGCCGGATGGATTCCGGCCAGCTCTCCCGGGCGCGGCGGACCAACGAGGCCATGGCCGCCCGGGCCCTGCGGGTGCTGGGGGTGGCCTACCGGGATTTGGAGTTCCTGCCAAAAGACCTCGACAGCGGGAGCCTGGAGCAGCGGCTCACCTTTGTGGGCCTGATGGGCATGATCGACCCGCCCCGGCCCGAGGTCAAGCAGGCGGTGGCCCAGTGCTACGCCGCGGGCATCCGCCCGGTGATGATCACCGGCGACCACAAGCTCACCGCCGTGGCCATCGCCAAGGAGCTGGAAATTTTCCGGGACGGGGATCTGGCCATCACCGGGGAGGATTTGGACTTCATGCCCCAGGAGCTGCTGGAGGAGGACGTGGAGAAGTTCTCCGTGTACGCCCGGGTCTCCCCCGAGCACAAGATGCGCATCGTCAAGGCGTGGCAGAAGCGGGGCAAGGTGGTGGCCATGACCGGGGACGGGGTCAACGACGCCCCCGCCCTCAAGGTGGCCGACATTGGCTGCGCCATGGGGGTATCGGGCACCGACGTGGCCAAGGGGGCCGCCGACATGATCCTCACCGACGACAACTTCGCCACCATCGTCTCCGCCGTGGAGCAGGGCCGGGGGATTTACGCCAACATCAAGAAGGCCATCCACTACCTGCTCTCCTGCAACATCGGGGAGATCATCACCATCTTCCTGGCCACCCTGCTGGACTTCCACCAGATGCCCCTGGTGCCCGTGCAGCTGCTGTGGCTCAACCTGGTCACCGACTCCCTGCCCGCCCTGGCCCTGGGGGTGGAGCCCGTGGAGGACGGGGTCATGGCCCAGCGCCCCAGGGACGCCCACAAGAGCCTCTTCGCCGGGGGCTTCGCCTTCCGCCTGGCCTGGCAGGGGGTGATGGTGGGGGTGCTCACCCTGGCGGCCTACTTTTTGGGGGAGTACGTGCTCTCCGACCCCGGCGAGGCCAACGCCGCCGCCAACACCATGGCCTTCGCCACCCTGACCATGTGCCAGCTCTTCCACGCCTTTGATGTGCGCAGCGAGCGGGCCTCCCTCTTCCACATCGGGATCTTCTCCAACCCCGCCATGAACCGGGCGTTCCTCATCGGCATGGGGATGCAGCTGGCCGTGCTGTGCGTGCCGCCCCTCCAGACCATCTTCTCCACCGTGCCCATGAGCCCCCTGGAGTGGGGCACCGTGCTGGCGCTGGCCGTGACCCCCGTGGTGGTGTGCGAGGCGGTCAAGGCCCTGCGCCGGGGCAGGGAGAAGCGCAGCGCCCGGCAGGCCGAAAGCGGCGAGCGGATCCCGGCGTATTCCGGGGGCGTGAAGAGCCGGTAAGGGCCGGATTGCCCCGGCCCTGCGGCCCCCACAAGGACAGGACGAAGAAGCCCCGCGGCATGCGCCGCGGGGCTTCCTTTTCTTATTTATTCAGATAGGAGAAGTCGTGCTTCTTCGGGCGCTTGTGGTAGTGGGTGTGCAGCAGCTCGTGGCTCTTGTGGCTCAGCGGCGCGCCGAAGAACTCCTGGTAGATGGTCTGAATGTCCGGGTTCTCGTGGCTCTTGCGCAGGGGCAGGCTCCGGTCCAGCTCGTACAGGGCCTTGATGCGCGCGTCCCGCTTGGCGTTGTCCGTGCCGATGGGCTGTCCGCCGCCGCCGATACAGCCGCCGGGGCAGGCCATAATCTCGATGAAGATGTAGTCGGCCTCGCCCGCCTCCACCCGGCGGATGATCTCCTCCGCGTTGCGCAGGCCGTTGGCGACGGCCACCTTGAGGGGGGTGCCGTCCAGGTCGATGGTGGCCTCGCGGATGGCGTTGATGTCGTTGCGCACCGCCTCGAACTCCAGGCGGGGCAGGGTCTTGCCGGTGTACACCTCGTAGGCGGTGCGCAGGGCGGCCTCCATGACGCCGCCGGTGGCGCCGAAGATGGCGCCCGCGCCCGAGCCCACGCCCAGGGGGGAGTCGAAGTCGCTCTCGGGCAGATGCTTGAGGTCCATGCCCTCGTAGCGGATCAGCTTGGCCAGCTCACGGGTGGTGAGGACGATGTCCACGTCCCGGTAGCCGTCCCGGCCCAGCTCGGGGCGGGTGGCCTCGTACTTCTTGGCGGTGCAGGGCATGACGGACACGGAGACCACGTCGTGGGGGTCCCAGCCCATGCGCTGGGCGTAGTAGGTCTTGACCACCGCGCCGAACATGCCCTGGGGGCTCTTGGCGGTGGAGAGGTTGTCGCACAGCTCGGGGTGGTGCTTCTCCATGTAGTTGACCCAGCCGGGGGAGCAGGAGGTGATCATGGGCAGCTTCCCGCCGTTCTTGATGCGGTCCAGAAGCTCGCTGCCCTCCTCCATGATGGTCAGGTCGGCGGTGAAGTTTGTGTCGAACACCTTGTCGAAGCCCAGCATCTTCAGGGCGGTGACCATCTTGCCGGTGACCAGCGCGCCCGGCTCCATGCCGAAGTCGTCGCCCAGGCCCACGCGCACGGAGGGGGCCACCTGGACCACCACGTGCTTTTTGGGGTCCTGGATGGCGTGGCGCACCTTGGAGGTGTAGTCCACCTCCACCAGCGCGCCCACAGGGCAGGCCAGGGTGCACTGGCCGCACAGCACGCAGTCGGTCTGGTCCATGGGCAGGTCGAAGGCGGTGGTCACCTTGAAGCCCGCGGAGCGGCCCGAGTAGGTCAGGGCCGAGATGCCCTGCACCTCGTCGCAGGCCTTGACGCAGCGGCCGCACTTGATGCACTTGGACGGGTCGCGGACGATGGAGGGATTGTCCAGGCGGAAGGGCTCGTCGCTGGAGATGTCGGGCAGGTCGGGCTTGAGGCGGTTGAAGCGGCGGCAGAGGTCCTGCAGCTCGCAGTTGCCGTTGCGGGCGCAGGAGAGGCACTCCTGCTTGTGGTCGGATAGGATCAGGTCCAGCACGCCCACCTGGGCGTCGTAGACCTTCTTGGTGTCGGTGCGGATCTCCATGCCGTCGCTGACCAGGGTGGAGCAGGCGGCCTGGAGCTTGCGCTGGCCGGCCACCTCCACCATGCAGATGCGGCAGTGGGCCTTCACGCTCTGGTCCGGGTGGTAGCACAGGTGGGGGATGTCGATGCCCAGCATACGGGCCGCGTCGATGATCCGGGTGCCCTCCTCCACTTCCAGAGGAAGATTGTTGATTTTAATATGTACCATGCTCATCGGACGGCTACCTCCTCTTTCACAGCGAATACCTCGGGGAAGCGCTTCATGGCGGACTGGAGGGCGGACTGCGCCGTCTCGCCCAGGCCGCACAGGGAGGCCCCGGACATGATGCCCGCGAACTTCTGGAGGTTGACCACGTCGTGCTCCGTGTGCTCGCCGGCGGCGATTTTATCCAGAATCAGGGAGATGTGGCGGTTGCCCTCCCGGCAGGGGGTGCACTGGCCGCAGCTCTCGTGGGAGAAGAACGCCTGGGTCATGCGCAGAAAGCCGATGACGCTGGTGCGCTCGTCCACCACCAGCACCGCGCCCGAGCCGATGGGGGTCAGGTCGGCCTTCTTCATGCCGTTGTAGGTGTAGGGGGTGTCCAGCTGGGCGGGGGAGGCCAGGCGCCCGGAGGCACCGCCCAGCTGCACCAGCCGCAGGGCGTGGCCGTCGGGGATGCCGCCGGCCAGGTCGTAGATGATCTCCCGCAGGGTGATGCCGAAGGGGACCTCAAACACGCCGGGGTTCTTCACGTTGCCGCACACCGAGATCATCTTGGTGCCCGGGCAGTCCTCGGTGCCCTGGCTCTTGTAGAAGCCCGCGTCGTCCATCAGCACGCCGGGCACCAGGGAGAGGGACTCCACGTTGTTCACGCAGGTGGGCAGGTGGAACACGCCGCACTGCTTGATGAAGGGGGGCTTCTTCCGCGGACGGCCCGCGTGGCCCTCGATGGACTCGGAGAGGGCGGAGCCCTCGCCGCAGACATAGGCCCCCGCGCCGGTGCACAGGTGGATGCGGTAGTTCAGCCCGCTGCCCAGGATGTCCTCACCCAGGTAGCCCGCCTCCTCGCACTGGCGGATGGCGGAGGAGATCAGGGGACGCAGGTGGGAGTACTCCTCCCGCAGGTAGATGTAGCCGTTGTCCGCCTGCACCGACCAGCCGGCGATGATCATGCCCTCCAGGAGCTGGAAGGGGTCCTTACTGAGCAGGGTGCGGTCCTTGAAGGTGCCGGGCTCGCCCTCGTCGGCGTTGCAGACCACGCACTTGTGCTCGGCCTGCACGTCCCGGGCCTGGGTCCACTTGCGGCCCATGTCGTAGGCCGCGCCGCCACGGCCCTGGATGCCGTTGGCGGAGAGCACCTTGGCGATGTCGTACCCGTCCATGTCCAGGGCGCGCCGCAGGGCCTGGAAGCCGCCGATGGACTCGTAGGAGGCCAGGGAGGCGGGGTCGTACTTGCCGAAATTGCGGGTGATGAAGGTAACCGTCTTAGCCATGTCCGCCCCTCCTTAATCCAGCTGGCGGAGCATATCGATGATACGCTCCTCGCTGTTCAGATTTCCGTATACCACGCCGTTGCAGCGCACCGCGGGGGACACGTCGCACGCGCCGAAGCAGGGGACCTTCTCGATGGAGAAGCGCCCGTCATAGGTCACCTCGCCCACCTCCAGATTCAGCAGGCGGCACAGGGTGGCGCACAGGGCGTCGCTGTCGTTCACGCGGCAGGGGGCGCTGTCGCACACCTGGAGGGTGAACTTGGCCCGGGGCTTGTCGTGCAGGGCCGCGTAGAACGAGATCACGTCGTAGACCTGGGTGGGCTTCACGCCCAGCCGCTCGGCCACGTAGTAGGCCGCGGCCTCGGGGATGTAGTGCCGCTCCACCGCGGCCTCCACGTCCAGCAGGATGCTGACGAGCTGGGCGGGGTCGCTGCCGTGGCGCGCGATGATCGCGTCGATGGCCTGGGCCCGCTCCGGCGGCAAATCCGCCGTCTTCTGCGAAAAGGGCTTCATGCAAAGGTCCTCCTTTAAGGCTGATATAGATGACGCCCCGCTCCGGGACGCAGGATGGACTAATTATGTAATCTCGATTATAATAATCGAATTATTACTGAAAGTAATAAATGGCCGGGGATACTTACTGAAAAGTAAGTTGATACAAACTCTCTAAACTCATCGGTATAAAGAGTGATATGAAGCAATTATAGCAGATGATTTTTAAATTGCAAGGGGGTTGCAAAAAAAATTCAGCGGGACTGAAAAAATCGGTTTTTGCCGAAGAAAAGTGCCTCAAATGAGACATAAAATCGGCGGTTGCCCGGGCGCGGGCGCCCGTATATCCCACCGTAAAAGGGGGGATACTGGATGGGAATGGATTTTGAGGCCTCCCACGCGGGGGCCGAAGAGGAAGGAGCGCGCCTATGGGCTTTTTCGGCAGAAAGCGGGATTACGTGCCGCCCCACCCCCGGCAGGAGCCCCGCATCGACCTGCCCCTCACGCTGGAGAGCCTGGAGCAGGTGTTCAGGGACTGCGTGGACTTCTCCCACAGGCAGGTGGAGCTGGCCGGGGACGGGGCGCGGTGCGTGACGCTGTGCTACGTCAGCGGCATGGTCAAGATGGAGCGGGTGAGCGACTATGTGCTGCGCCCCATGGCCCAGGACGCCGCCCTGGCAGAGGGGGATATGCAGTCGGTGATGGCGCGCATGGAGAAGGGCGCCCTCTACAACCTGGACGCGGAGCGGCGGGAAACGATGGACGCGGCGGTGTCCGACCTCATCGGCGGCAACTGCCTGCTGCTATTCCCCGGGGAAAAGCAGGCCCTCTCCTTTAATGTGGGCACCGAGGAGAAGCGCTCCATCAGCTCCCCGGAGAACGAGACGGTGCTCAAGGGGTCCCGGGACTCCTTCGTGGAGAGCATCCGAACCAACACCAGCCTGACCCGCCGCCACCTGAAGGCGCCGGAGCTGAAGATCAAGGAGCAGATCGTGGGCAGGCAGTCCCTGACCACGGTGGATATATTATATGTAGAGGACATCGCGGACCCGGCGCTGGTGCGGTCGGTGGAGCGGCGGCTGGAGCACATCGACATCGACGCCGTGCTGGCCACCGGCAACGTGGAGGAGTATATCGTGGACCGCACGGGGACGGCCTTCCCCCTGATCCAGTACACCGAGCGGCCCGACAAGTTCTGCGCCGGGCTGGTGGAGGGGCAGGTGGGCATCCTCATCGACGGCCTGCCCCTGGGCTACCTGGCCCCCGGCACCCTGGGGGGCTTCCTCCGGGCCAGCCAGGACAAGTCCAACAACTGGATACTGGCCTCGGTGCTCACGGTGGTGCGCTACACCTGTATGCTGATCACCCTGCTGCTGCCCGCCTTCTACGTGGCTATGGTCAACTTCCACCAGGAGATGATCCCCACGCGGCTGGCCCTGTCCATCATCGCGGCGAAAAAGGACGTGCCCTTCGGCACCGTGTTCGAGGTGCTCATCATGCTCCTGGCCTTCGAGATCCTCCAGGAGGCCGGGCTGCGGCTGCCCCAGTCCATCGGCCAGACCGTCTCCATCATCGGCGGCCTGGTGGTGGGCCAGGCCGCGGTGGAGGCCAAGATCGTCTCCCCGGCGGTGCTCATTGTGGTGGCGGTGGCGGGCATCGCGGGCTACACCATGCCCAGCCAGGAGCTGGGGGGCGCGCTGCGCATCTGGCGCTTCCTCCTGGCCGTGCTGGCCAGCGCCATCGGGCTGTTCGGCATGGTGCTGGGCTCGGCGGCGCTCATTTACCACCTGGCGGGCATCGAGAGCTTCGGCGTGTCCTACCTGTCCCCCTTCGCCTCCAACCGCGGCGAGCAGGTGGAGGGCCACGCCGTGCTCCGCCAGCCGCTGCCCAGCGTCAAGCTGCGGCCCTCGATCCTGAATACGCGCAACCGGAGGAACCAGGGATGAAAAAGTGGATCACGGCGCTGCTGCTGGGGCTGCTCCTGCTCCCGCTGGGCGGGTGCCGGGGGCTGGACCTGCTGCCCTACGCCCGGGAGATCGAGGGCGCGGCCCTGATGCAGATCCTGGGCCTGGACGCGTGGGAGGACGGCGTGGCGGTGAGCGCGTCCACCGGCGTGCAGAACGGGGAGAGCAAGGCCACCGTGCTCGCCCGGCAGGGGCGCAGCATCAGCAGCGCCCTGCTGGACATGCAGGCCGACGGCGCCTCCTATATCTTCTACGGCCACGTGGGCCAGCTCCTGCTGGGCGAGACCCTCGCGCGGCGGGACGTGCGCCCCGCGCTGGACTACGTGCTGCGCGACATTGAAATGCGGCTGGACACGAATATCTACCTGATGCGGGGGAATACGGCCCGGGAGGCCCTCTCCGCGGGGGCGGAGGGGGGGCGCTCGGCCGCCGGGCGCCTGGAGGCCATGGAGGACGACGCGGGGCTTATCTCCCACGCCACACCCCGCACTGTGAAACAGGCGCTGGAGGATCTCTCCGCCACCGGCAGCACCTTCGCCCCGGCGCTGGAGCTGGGGGAGAACGGCGAGCTCACCGCCGTGGGCTACGGCATTATCAAGGATGGGCGCCTGGCGGGCTGGGCCGAGGGAAACGCCGCCAGGGGGATTAACCTGCTGCTGGGCCAGGTGGACGCCGACGTGGTGGATCTGGACGGCGCCGCCCTGCGGGTGGTGGGGGCCGAGACCTCCGTGCGCCCGGTCTTTGAGGGCGGACGGCTCACCGGACTGAATATCCTCTGCCGGGTGGAGGCCAACGTGGCCGAGGAGCCCCCCCACAGCGACATGGACGACGCGGAGGACCGCGGGCGGCTGGTGCGTATGCTGGCCGGCGTGGAGCAGGCGCGCATCGAGAATGCGCTCTCCCTGGCCGGGGAGCTGGACGCCGATTTCCTGGACTTGGAGGACATGGCATGCTTGGCCGCGCCGTGGAGCGCCCAGGCCGTCCGGGCGCAGTGGGACGTGTCCGCGCTGGAGTTCCAGGTGGAGGTCCAGGCCCGCGTCCTGCGGGGGTACGACGCGGATGAATAGAGAAAAGGACGCCCCGCCCGGACGTCCCTGGGGGAGGATTATGAAACAAGACAAGATCTCCATGCGGCAGCTGCTGGTGCTGCTCTTTTCAGCCATACTGTCCCCCGCCATCCAGATCCTGCCCGCCCGGGGCGCCGAGCTGGCCGGGCGGGCGGGGTGGCTGTCCACCCTGTTCGCCCTGCCCGTGCTGCTGGGACTGTGCTGGGTGTTTTTCGCCCTCCAGCGCGCGGCGGGCGAGGGGGAGGGGCTGGCCGGGGCCTTCCGCGCCGTACTGGGGACGGCGGGGGGCAAGGCGCTGACGGCGGTCTACCTGGCCTGGGGCGTGGTGATGCTGAGCGCCGGAGCCCGGCGGTGCGCCCTGCGCATCCTCTCCACCGGCTACCGAAACGCGGCGCTGCCCCTGTTTATCGTCCTGCTGCTGGGCGCCGCCCTGTGGATGGGCCGGGGGCGGCTGCCCGCCCTGGCCCGGGCGGGGGAGATCTTCTACCTGGCCCTCTCCGCCGTGCTGGCGCTGACGATCTTCTTCTCCTTATTCAATGTAGAGGCCCGCAACGTGCTGCCCATATGGGTGGGGGATCTGCCCGCGGCCCTGCGTGCCACCCTGCCCGCCCTGTCGGTGCTGGGGTACGCGGTCTTTGCCGCCTTCCTGGGGGGCGGCGTGGCGCCCAGGGAGGACAACCGGGGGCGGGGCATGCGCTGGGCCGCCGCGGCCTGCCTGGTGCTGACCGCAATGCAGTTCGCCTGCCTGGGCAACTTCGGCCCGGAGCTGGTGGGACGCATGGACACCCCCTTCTTCTCCATGGCGGAGGGAATCGGCCTGGAGGGGGCCTTCCAGCGGGCCGAGTCGGTGGTGGTGGCCCTGTGGGTCTTTTCCGATCTGGCGCTGCTGGGGCTGCTGGTCTTTTCCTGCCGCGCCATGGCGGGCAGCCTGCTGGGCCCCTCCATAGAGCGGTATTCCCCTTATGTCATTGTTGCCCTGGCCCTGGCGGGGGCCCTCTTTTTGTTCCCCGACGCCTTCTCACTGACCGCGTTTTTGGACCGCTGGGCCACGGCGGGGAATCTGGTTCTGGGCTTCGTGGTGCCCCTGCTGGTTTTTCTTTTGGGAAAGTTGCGCAGGAAGGTATAAATTGGAACGGGTTGGGACAGCATATCTTGTGTTCCGAAGTACAGGCGCTTGGCAGATATTGTCCGTACAAAAAAGACGTGAGAAAAATGAAAAAAGGAGTTGACATAGGGCGAAGTATTTGGTATATTAATCGAGCGCCTGACGGACGGGGCACTGAATTGAAGAGGGAAGGCCGAGCGGCCGAAAAACTTCTGAAAAAAGTGCTTGACAAGTTGAACCGGCTATGGTAAACTAAGCGAGTTCGCGTGAGACGCGGGCGGCTGGATGAAAAGTACAAAAAGGGCTGGAAAGCGGCTGAAAAGCCGAAAGAAAGTTTGAAAAAAGTGCTTGACAGCGGTTACCGAGTGTGGTACAATACAGTTCCTGCCGGCGAGGCGGCGTGCACCTTGTAAATTAAACAACGTGAAGAACTTGAAGCACCAGAAAAGGACGAGAAGTCCTTTCTAAAACAAGCAATTGTTTGGAAAGGCTCTTGACAAATTTCTTTGAAGCTATGATTCATGGTTTCAATAGAATGATTTAGACAGCCTCGGCTGTATAGATACCATTTTATTGAGAGTTTGATCCTGGCTCAGGATGAACGCTGGCGGCGTGCTTAACACATGCAAGTCGAACGGAACTGCTATGAAGGAGTTTTCGGACAACGGAATAGTATGTTTAGTGGCGGACGGGTGAGTAACGCGTGAGTAACCTGCCTGGGAGTGGGGAATAACAGTTGGAAACGACTGCTAATACCGCATAATGCAGCGGAGTCGCATGGCTCTGCTGCCAAAGATTTATCGCTCTTAGATGGACTCGCGTCTGATTAGCTGGTTGGCGGGGTAACGGCCCACCAAGGCGACGATCAGTAGCCGGACTGAGAGGTTGACCGGCCACATTGGGACTGAGATACGGCCCAGACTCCTACGGGAGGCAGCAGTGGGGAATATTGGGCAATGGGCGCAAGCCTGACCCAGCAACGCCGCGTGAAGGAAGAAGGCTTTCGGGTTGTAAACTTCTTTTATGAGGGACGAAACAAATGACGGTACCTCATGAATAAGCCACGGCTAACTACGTGCCAGCAGCCGCGGTAATACGTAGGTGGCAAGCGTTATCCGGATTTACTGGGTGTAAAGGGCGTGTAGGCGGGACTGCAAGTCAGATGTGAAAATTATGGGCTCAACCCATAACCTGCATTTGAAACTGTAGTTCTTGAGTGCTGGAGAGGCAATCGGAATTCCGTGTGTAGCGGTGAAATGCGTAGATATACGGAGGAACACCAGTGGCGAAGGCGGATTGCTGGACAGTAACTGACGCTGAGGCGCGAAAGCGTGGGGAGCAAACAGGATTAGATACCCTGGTAGTCCACGCTGTAAACGATGGATACTAGGTGTGGGGGGTCTGACCCCCTCCGTGCCGCAGTTAACACAATAAGTATCCCACCTGGGGAGTACGATCGCAAGGTTGAAACTCAAAGGAATTGACGGGGGCCCGCACAAGCGGTGGAGTATGTGGTTTAATTCGAAGCAACGCGAAGAACCTTACCAGGGCTTGACATCCTACTAACGAAGTAGAGATACATTAGGTGCCCTTCGGGGAAAGTAGAGACAGGTGGTGCATGGTTGTCGTCAGCTCGTGTCGTGAGATGTTGGGTTAAGTCCCGCAACGAGCGCAACCCTTATTGTTAGTTGCTACGCAAGAGCACTCTAGCGAGACTGCCGTTGACAAAACGGAGGAAGGTGGGGACGACGTCAAATCATCATGCCCCTTATGTCCTGGGCCACACACGTACTACAATGGCGGTTAACAGAGGGAAGCAATACCGCGAGGTGGAGCAAATCCCTAAAAGCCGTCCCAGTTCGGATTGCAGGCTGAAACCCGCCTGTATGAAGTTGGAATCGCTAGTAATCGCGGATCAGCATGCCGCGGTGAATACGTTCCCGGGCCTTGTACACACCGCCCGTCACACCATGAGAGTCGGGAACACCCGAAGTCCGTAGCCTAACCGCAAGGAGGGCGCGGCCGAAGGTGGGTTCGATAATTGGGGTGAAGTCGTAACAAGGTAGCCGTATCGGAAGGTGCGGCTGGATCACCTCCTTTCTAAGGAGACTTCGGATAACTTAGGTTATTCGTAACGTCCTAAGGTCAGACCATTTCTGGTGGAAGAGAACTTCACGTTGTTTAATTTAGAGGGTACACGCTGTTGAGATGGGCCCATAGCTCAGCTGGCTAGAGCGCGCGACTGATAATCGCGAGGTCGGTGGTTCGAGTCCACTTGGGCCCACCACTTTTCTCAATGGGGCACGGGGGTATAGCTCAGCTGGGAGAGCACCTGCTTTGCAAGCAGGGGGTCATCGGTTCGAGCCCGATTATCTCCACCAATTTAAGATTAGATTTAAGTGTTCAATGAAAGAGTTGAGCACTTAAATCTGGCCTTAAGTGATTAGGGTTGGAAGCCTGCACCTTGAAAACTGAACAATGTAGATTGAAAGTATTGTAAAGCAAGCAACAGAGGGCAATTAAGCAAAAATGTTGTGGAATTGATTTAATAGAATGGCGAAAGTCGTTCTAGTGAATGGGTAACGAAATAACAATTAGCCAAAAATTGAACAACTTCTGTGAGCCTGCATAATTCATGATATTAATAGAATCAGGTAAGACTGATTCTACTAAGGTCAAGCTAATAAGAGCGCAAGGGGAATGCCTTGGCATCAGGAGCCGAAGAAGGACGCGACAAGCTGCGATAAGCTACGGGGAGCGGCACATACGCATTGATCCGTAGATTTCCGAATGGGGAAACCCGGCAGAGCAATACTCTGTCAACGTGCGTTGAATAAAATAGGCGTACGTGGGGAACCGCCTGAACTGAAACATCTAAGTAGGGCGAGGAAGAGAAATCAACAGAGATTCCGCTAGTAGTGGCGAGCGAACGCGGAAGAGGCCAAACCGAGGGATTTATTCCTCGGGGTTGTGGACTCACACAACGGCACAATAGTCTAGTCGAACGGTATGGGAAGGCCGGCCAGAGCGGGTGACAGCCCCGTAGGCGAAAGGCGATTTGTGTTAGTGAGTATCCAGAGTACCGCCGGACACGTGAAACCCGGTGGGAAACTGGGGGGACCACCCTCCAAGCCTAAATACTACCTGATGACCGATAGAGGAGCAGTACCGTGAGGGAAAGGTGAAAAGGACCCCGGAAGGGGAGTGAAATAGAACCTGAAACCTTGTGCTTACAAGCACTCAAAGCCCGTTAACGGGTGATGAGGTACCTTTTGTAGAATGGTCCGGCGAGTTATTGTTACCAGCAAGCTTAAGGTATTCAGTACCGGAGGCGAAGCGAGAGCGAGTCTGAATAGGGCGTATAAAGTTGGTGGCAATAGACCCGAAACCGGGTGACCTATCCATGAGCAGGTTGAAGTGGAGGTAAAACTCCATGGAGGACCGAACGCACGTTCGTTGCAATGACCGGCGATGACTTGTGGATAGCGGTGAAATTCCAATCGAACCCGGAGATAGCTGGTTCTCCCCGAAATAGCTTTAGGGCTAGCGTTGACTTAGATTACCGGAGGTAAAGCACTGAATGGGCTAGGGGCCGATAAGGTTACTGAACCCTATCAAACTCAGAATGCCGGATAATTGATGGTCAGCAGTCAGACTACGTGAGATAAGTCTCGTGGTCAAAAGGGAAACAGCCCAGACCCACAGCTAAGGTCCCAAATACATGCTAAGTGGAAAACGATGTGGAGTTGCGAAAACAACCAGGATGTTGGCTTAGAAGCAGCCACTCATTAAAAGAGTGCGTAATAGCTCACTGGTCGAGTGACTCTGCGCGGAAAATATAACGGGGCTAAGCATGTAACCGAAGCTTGGGCTTGCCGCAAGGCAGGGGTAGGGGAGCGTCGAATATGGGGTGAAGTCAGAGCGGAAGCACTGGTGGACTGTATTCGAGTGAGAATGCCGGAATGAGTAGCGAGAATTATGTGGGAATCATAATGGCCGAAAATCTAAGGTTTCTTGGGGAAGGTTCGTCCGCCCAAGGTAAGCCGGGAGCTAAGGCGAGGCCGAAAGGCGTAGTCGATGCACATACGGTAGAAATTCCGTAGCCGCCGAACTTTAAGCATGCTGACACTTGGAAATAGGGGAACCCCGGCGTTGGTTGACCGGGGCGTAAGGGACCGAAATTATAGTAGGGAAGTCTCCGATGTTCTGAGGCGAGAAAAGGCATGAGGAATACTAAGGCGCCCGTACCGCAAACCGACACAGGTAGATGAGGAGAGAATCCTAAGGCCAACGGGAGAAGGGTTGTTAAGGAACTCGGCAAAATTACCCCGTAACTTCGGGATAAGGGGAGCCCCCTAAGGGGGGCCGCAGTGAATAGGCCCAAGCGACTGTTTACCAAAAACACAGGTCTCTGCTAAATCGAAAGATGACGTATAGGGGCTGACGCCTGCCCGGTGCTGGAAGGTTAAGAGGAGGGCTTAGGAGCAATCCGAAGGTCTGAATTGAAGCCCCAGTAAACGGCGGCCGTAACTATAACGGTCCTAAGGTAGCGAAATTCCTTGTCAGGTAAGTTCTGACCCGCACGAATGGCGTAACGACTTGGGCACTGTCTCAACAGCCCGCCCGGCGAAATTGTTGTACTGGTGAAGAAGCCAGTTACCCGCAACTAGACGGAAAGACCCCATGGAGCTTTACTGTAGCTTAATACTGGAAATCGGTAAATCATGTACAGGATAGGTGGGAGACTTGGAAGTCTGGGCGTCAGCTTAGATGGAGTCATCCTTGGGATACCACCCTTGATTTGCTGGTTTTCTAACCTGCGGCCCTGAATCGGGTCGGGGGACACTGTTAGGTGGGCAGTTTGACTGGGGCGGTCGCCTCCAAAAAGGTAACGGAGGCGCTCAAAGGTTCGTTCAGCACGGACGGAAATCGTGCAGTGAGTGTAAACGCATAAACGAGCCTAACTGCGAGACCGACGGGTCGAGCAGTAACGAAAGTTGGAGTTAGTGATCCGGCGGTATGCAAGTGGAAGTGCCGTCGCTCAACGGATAAAAGCTACCCTGGGGATAACAGGCTGATCTCCCCCAAGCGTCCACAGCGACGGGGAGGTTTGGCACCTCGATGTCGGCTCGTCGCATCCTGGGGCTGTATTCGGTCCCAAGGGTTTGGCTGTTCGCCAATTAAAGCGGCACGCGAGCTGGGTTCAGAACGTCGTGAGACAGTTCGGTCCCTATCTGTTGCGGGCGTAAGAGATTTGAAGGGAGCTGTCCTTAGTACGAGAGGACCGGGATGGACATACCTCTGGTGCACCAGTTGTCCTGCCAAGGGCATAGCTGGGTAGCTACGTATGGACGAGATAAACGCTGAAGGCATCTAAGCGTGAAACTCCCCCTAAGATTAGATCTCTCACTCTTTATGAGGTAAGGCTCGATGTAGACTACATCGTTGATAGGCCGGAGGTGGAAGCACAGTAATGTGTGCAGCTGACCGGTACTAATAAGCCGAGGGCTTGACCTTAACATGAATGAAGCAGGCGTGCTTGTGAACTCTATCTTAAATCTATATTGTTCGGTTTTGAGGGTGCTGGCGACAGCGCTTCTCTTTTGAAAGAAAGTATGCGCCTTTAGCTCAGTTGGTAGAGCAACTGACTCTTAATCAGTGGGTCCCGGGTTCGAATCCCTGAAGGCGCACCATCTGGCCCGTTGGTCAAGCGGCTAAGACGGCGGCCTCTCACGCCGCAAACGTGGGTTCGATTCCCGCACGGGTCACCACTTTCTTTCAAAGTTTTTCTTGACAAAGCAAACTGCGCGTAGTAAAATTTTATAGTGCTTTTAGCCGGAGACGGTTAAAGAGTTGGTGCTGATTGCGGTGAGGGTCCACCCGTTCCCATCCCGAACACGGAAGTTAAGCTCACCTGCGCCGAAGATACTTGCCTGGAGACGGGCCGGGAAAATAGGTAGTGCCAACACCAAGGGTCTGGCCTGACCAGGCCGGACCCTTTCATATTCCTCAATAGCTCAGTTGGTAGAGCATGCGGCTGTTAACCGCAGGGTCGTTGGTTCGAGTCCAACTTGGGGAGCCATAAAAGACGATTTGCCGTCACGGTGACGTGACGGCAAACCGTTAATATAACAAGACCGGCACATGGGCCTTTAGCTCAGTTGGTTAGAGCAACCGGCTCATAACCGGTCGGTCCACGGTTCGAGCCCGTGAAGGCCCACCATATAGGGGTATAGCTCAGCAGGTAGAGCAGCGGTCTCCAAAACCGCGTGCCGAGGGTTCGATTCCTTCTGCCCCTGCCAGAATCCATTCAGCAAGTTCGCTGTCTTGATACAAAAGATGGCGCGGTAGTTCAGTTGGTTAGAACGCCGGCCTGTCACGCCGGAGGTCGAGGGTTCAAGTCCCTTCCGCGTCGCCACTTCGGATGCAATCGCGTCCGATATGCTGCTGTAGCTCAGGTGGTAGAGCACATCCTTGGTAAGGATGAGGTCTCCAGTTCGAATCTGGATAGCAGCTCCATGAAAAACCCTGTAACCGCAATGGTTACGGGGTTTTTACTTTTTTGAGCCGAAAAGGGATGCTCTGAAAAACCCAGACAAAAACCCAGACGGGGCCCAAAAAAGTAGCCGGGCAGGTCATCCCTGCCCGGCTATCTTCATGTCATTCTTTAGGGCGTTTCTGAAAATCTGGCTGGCCCGCTTCATGCTCTCCTGGTCGGCGTGGGTGTACATCCGCAGCGTGACGCCTTTATCACTGTGCCCCAGCTTCTCGGATACACTGGCAATGTCGGCCCCGCTGGTGATCGCGATGCTGGCGAAGGTGTGCCGCAGCTTGTGGGGGTGCAAGTCGAGGACGCTGTAGCGCGCGGAAAACTTTTTCATGTACCGGGTAGGGCTCTGCGGGTGCATCGGCTCAGGGCTGTTGTCCTGAGTGAAAACAAAGGAGCTGATGGCGTGGGCGGCCTGTTCGCTCCGCAGGGAGCGGAGCAGCGCCATAATCTCCGGGTCTACGTCAACCACGCGGGCCTTTCCATTCTTGGGGGTGTCCAGGTATACCCCCTTCTGAGGTGTGTAGCAGAGGTTGCCCGCAATGGTGATGGTGCTGTCCTTGAAATTCAGGTTCTCCCATTTCAGGCCGCAGCACTCTCCGCGCCGTATCCCTGTATCGATGAGGAGCCGGATGAGCACACGCCACTTTGGCGGCTCGTTGTCCAGGGCTGCAAGTATCCGGCGTACCTGCTCCACCGTGTAGGCCTCCACCTCCGGCTCCCTGGCTTCATCCTTGCGGGGGCGGGGGCGCTCCACCTTGTCCATGGGGTTCTTGGGTATGGTGTCGGAGAGATAGGCCATTTTAAACAGGCCGTTGAGGATGGTATAGCATTTTACGACTGTGGCGTGGGCTTTGCCTTGGGCCTGCATGGACAGCAGCAGGGCGGATATATTGGCCGGGGTAATATCGGGCATTTTCAGGTTGCCAAGGGCGGGGTAGATCCAGCGGTCGAGCTGGCATTGGAAGCTGCACCGGCTGTTCTCCGCCATGGAGATGGTTTTTGCAGGCATGAAGACCTCTTCCCCATATTGGCTGAGGGTCTGAACCTTGGCGGACTCCCGCTTGGCGGCCAGCTCCCGTTCCGCCTGCTCCGCGCGGCTGATGACCTCGCCCGCGTCACATTGGCGCTCAAAATCGGCGGCCACCTTGGACAGCTCCCGGTCTATGGCCCGCTGGCTCCAGCCCTCAGGGGGATACCACCGTGTGGAAAGGGGCGCGACGCCACGCCCGCGGCTGACACGAATCTCATAGAAAACCAAGCCGGATTTGTTGGCCTTTCTCCTGGTAGACGGCATAAAATCATTCCCTTTTCCGGCCCCGTGTGCTAGAATAAAAGGGCATACAGGGCCTATACTTGCGAGGTGTGGGGCTGTGCGCGTTGCCCGCTTGGAGGTTGCAGCCTCCGAGCGGGTTTTATTTTTCTACATAATCAATCAGTTTTAATAATTCTTTCTTTAGCCCTACACTATCACCGGGGAAAATACCCATTAATTCTTGCTGTGCGCTCAATAGTACCTTTGAATGGAGAAGCCGAATCACGTATTGCTGAGGCAAATCATCAAGTAGTCCTTCATATTGCCCTTGGACAAGATAAAACGCAATATATAACTCTAGCCCCGTAATGTTATCGCGCTTTATATGTGCAATGATATTCGCTTTTGCCTCTTCATTGGACATTATATGCAGTTCTTCCCATAGATGCTTTTCATATTCTGAAATATCCTTAGTACTGATAGATTCTAATTCGCTAAGAGAGGTATAAAGGTTTCCATCTCCATCTGTAAAAAGTGTAATTTCGTCTCCGACTGCTAAAATGTCGGAAACTGAGGTGTGGTATATATCGCAAAGTTTGGTTAGTGTCTCTACGTCTACTCGATTTGTGCCGCGTTCATAATTGCTGATAGCCTGCGGGGTAATTTCTAAAAGCTGTGCAACTTCTGATTGTGTCATTCCTGCACTAATTCTGGCACGCTTTATTTTGTCTGCTAGTCCGCCATTGCCCACATGGTAGCCCTCCCTTCATGTTTAATTATATACACTTTTGCGCATTAAGTCAACAATTCATTGAGTCTGAGTGTGCAACATAATAACTAAATAAATCATTGAGTTTTTGTATGCACTGTCAATTGAACTAAACGAATTGTTGAGCTATACTAAAAGCGTAAACTCAACAAATCATTGATGTAAATGGAGGTGATACCATGGTACGCAGAGTAGTTACAGCATCTGGAAATGGAGAACGTATTTTCACAGCGCGCGTTTACAACGGTATGAGCATGAGGGACTTAGCAGAAAAGGCTGGAGTTAGCGCTTCTGCAATTCATAAGATTGAAAGCGGCGAATCTGGCACGGTTAGACCTGTTAATGCACGAAAAATTTGTGCAGCACTCGGAAAATCCTTTGATGACTTGTTTACCATTAAGGAGAAGGAACCCGAGCGGAAAAGCAAGGATGTCGGCAGCGACAAACCCGCATAATCCCCAAATCCGCAACCAGTTGCGGATTTGCCCATGAAAAAAGCGCCCGAGCGGGCGCGGTACGATGAAAGGAGAGTAACTATGGCAAGGGAAAGACAGGTTCCATTCCAGAAAATCCAGGAGGCGTGCAAGACCACCGGCTTTTCCATGTACTTCTTGCGCAAGGGGTGCCTGGACGGGACGGTGCCCCATGTGAAGAGCGGAAGCACGTATTACATCAACGTGCCCGCGCTGCTCCGCCGCCTGGGGGCAACCACGGAGGAGCCGGAGGGGAGCGGCACGGGGGAACGGGCGGCAAAGGTCACCGACATCAGCGCCGCAGGGCGGAAACGGGCGTGAGTATGCGTCTATCCATGTGGGAAGGCGCGGCCCTTCTTGCCGCCCTGGCTGTGGCCCTGTCGTCAGAAGCGCTGCTGGACAAGCCGTTCGGCCCGCTCGCGCTCATGGCCGCCGTGGCCCTACCCGCCCTGCTGGTATGGACGGCACACCGTCTACCCGGCACGGTGCCCGACCGCAGGCGGGGGCATAGGGAAAGCCGCCCCGGTGTCACAACCACCAGGACGGCCACGGGAACGACAAGTGCAAGCCCATCTATTCCACGCCTCTATTTTACAGGGGCAGAAAGGTTTTGTCAAATGCCGAATTGTGAAATTATCCAGGCCCTCTATCTGGCCTGCGGCGGCTTTACTGTTGAGAGCATGAACCGGGAGTATGTACACCTCCCCAGCGCCGAGGAGGCCAGCGAGCGGGCCAGATGGGCCGTGGAGCAGGGAGAGACGGCGGAGCTGGAGGAGCTGTGCGCGGCCACGGAGGCCGAGCATGAGATCCAGGGGTTTGTGAACGGCTTCCGCATGGGGGTGCGGCTCATGGTCGAGTGCGCCACCTCCGCCGCAGGAGGTGACCGGGCATGATAGACCTGGAGACCCGGCGTTTCCTGGAGAGCGCCAAGAGCAGCGCGGAGGACGTGCAGGCCATGTTCGGCGGCATCAAGACTGTGCTGGAGGCCACGGATGACCATGTGCCTACATACGGGAGGCACCCTTTGACGCCGGAGTGAAAACCGTCCTGGACTACCATGCGGACAGCTTGCAGGAGCTGCTGGGTGTTGCCGGACACCTCCTGCTGGAGATGGAGGCGCAGCAGGACGCTCTGGTTCATCTCCTGTGCGGGAAGGTATTCGAGAACCACCGCGTGCAGGGCGGCGGGACGCCGCTTGAAAGGGGGGCGTGAGGCATGGACATTGCGTTTCTGAAAGCCCTCTATTACGCCTGCTCCAACCCGAGCGGGCAAACCGCCCTGCTACCGCTCCACGCCCGGTACCTTGACCTAACGGAGCCCCAGCGCGTCCTGTGCCGGCTCTACGCCCTGCTGGGGGACGATGTGGCAGATGACCTGGACTGCACCATAGGCGAGTGCGCAACGGCCTATGAGCTCCAGGGGTTCGTGAACGGCTTCCGCTACGGGGCCATGCTGGCCGGAGAGCTGGCCGGGGACTTTCCCCGCCAGCTCTGGCACCCTGAAACCCCTTTGGGAGAAACATAACCGACAACCGAAAATGTGGGCGGGGCTGCGGCCCCGCCCTGTGGCGTATACGAGCGGGAGGACGGGTAGATGAAAAATCGAAGTATAAAGTCGGACAGCGCAAGGCAGCGGCTGAACCTGTATCAGTCGCTGGGGAAGCTGGCGCACGTCTTGGAGGCCAATTTCACCACTGGGGATACCCTGGTTACCCTGGCATATGACGGGGCCCACCGGCCCCGCTCGCGGGAGCTGGCGGCCTGCTATCTGCGGGATTGGCTGGAGACTGTCCGCGGGCTGCGCAGCGAGCAGGGACAGGGCCTGCGCTATGTCTATGGGACGGACTGTGGCCAGGAGGACGGCGGCCCCATCCACCGCGTTGTGCTCGTCGCAACAGACTGCGACGTTGCCGCTATGGTTGCGCTGTGGCCCTATGGCCGCGCCAGTGCGGAGCGGCTGGAGCTGGGGGACGGGTGCCGCGAGCTGGCCTCCCTGCTCATGCGGGAAGCCGTGGAGGCAGGGCACGCCCCCGTGCCCTGTGGGCGCATGTGGGTACCCTCTGTGGGCCTGGAGAGGCCGGGGCGGCCTCATGCGGGGTAAGGCGATGGCTCAGCGCGGCACGAAATCCAGCCGCAGCATGAGGCGGGGGAACTTGAGGCGGTCGCTGGAGCGGCTGGAACGCCTCCTGGCGGCCAACTTTGCCACGGGGGATACCCTGGTCACCCTGGCATACGACGGGGCCCAGCGCCCCCGCTCGCGGGAGCTGGCGGGATGTCATTTTTACAGCTGGATAAGGGCTGTCCGTACGGTTTATAGCGGCTGTGGGAAAGGCCTGCGCTATGCCTACGGTGTGGTGTGGGCCACCGATGAACGCGGGCCCATGTACCGCGTGATACTCAATACCTCCCAGGCCAACGGGGCCGCCCTGGCAGCGCTGTGGCCGCATGGCCCCGCAAGTGCGGAGCGGCTGAGACTGGAGGGCGGGTGCCATGAGCTGGCCGCCCTGCTCATGCGGCAGGCCGTGGAGGCCGGGGAAACCCCTGTCCCCTGTAGGCGGGTATGGGGTGCGTCCAGGAACATCATCAAGCCGGAATAAGGGAGCAGTATTTATGAATTATTTGATTCACCCCGCAGAGGGGTACTTACAGGCGGTTAAGGCGTTGAAGGTGGCGCTGGCCGCCCCGATGGATAAGAAGCGGAGCAGAGAGGCCCAGGAGCGCGAGCGGGCCACGCTGGAAGTGGCGTTGGAGGCCCTGCGATACGCGGCGCTGTGCGCCGAGAATCCCCCGCTGACCCGAGCACACCTGAAGGACATGCACGGACGGGCCGTCTACCTGGAGCACCCCCCGCAGGCAGGAACACTGGCGGGAATTGTGGATTGCAGGAATGAAACCATCCTAAGCTTGAGCCCATTTGGAGGAGCGGATACGCACGAGTGGTTTTGCGGGAATACCGGGCGGTACTACCGCTTCCCACTCGGCGGCGCGGGCCTCATGAAATAGCCCCCAGTGATACAAGGTTGCCGGTGCCCGCGTGGCCAGTGCAGGAGACACGCGCCGGGGCGGGCCCGGCTCACTCATTGCCGGCGAAAATCGGAGAGCCAGGGCCCACGCCGCAGTGCCAGAGCCGGAGCCAACAGCGCCCACTGGGGAATGTCCCGAGCGGGTATGCGGTTTGTTCCGGCTCTTTCTTATCTATTAACGAGAGGTGCCATCATGGCCAAACGGAAAAAGACTATCACAGCGGGGAACCTGGTCAAGACCATCCTGTATAACGCCCCGGAGCCCCGCGACGGCGAGCGGGCGCGGGCGGCCAAGTCCCGCATCACCAGCGCGGCGCAGAAAGCCATGAACGACAAGACAGCCCGTGGGCGGCTGGAAATGCTCCTGGCGGCCAATTTCACCCGGCGCGACCTCTTCCTTACCCTGACCTACCGCCCCACCGATTTGCCCGCCCAGCGGGCCCAGGCGGTCAAGAACGTGCGGCGCTTCCTGAAGCTGCTGCGGGAGTACCGCAAGGCGCGGGGTATTCCCATGAAATACGTGTATGTCACCGAGGACAAGCACGGAGCAGGCAAGCTCCACCACCATATTGTCCTGAAGGCCACTGAGCGGGACATTGAGGTGATCCGCAGCCTGTGGCCCCATGGGGATGTCGTTGACATCGAGTATATCGGGAGCCGGGAGTACGCCACGTGGGCCGGGTATGTGACCAAGGAGGGCGTACAGGGCCGCCCGGTGGGGGCGCAGATGTGGACGGCCAGCCGAAACATGGTTAAGCCCAAGGTGACAACCAGCTTTGCTGCAGAGGATGAAACCCTTGCACCTCCTCCCGGATGTCATGTCATCGAGCGGGAGGAGAAGGTTACAGAGTTTGGTAGTTACTGTTATATTAAGTACTGTGTACTTCCTAAATACTGGGAGAATCGGAGGCCGGAGGACAGAGCTTTGGAGCCCCTTTAGTCTTTTTTATAGTGACATATAACTTTAGAACGGTGGGTGTAGAAAGACGGTCAAACCCATTGAAGCGCTAAGGGATTCGGGCTATGCTTATCTTGAGGCCAGACAGCGCGCGCCCGCTCGCGAGAGCACGTGTGAGGGCTGGACAGAAAGGGGCGGTCAGGATGGGAGATATGGCGACGGTGCGGTGCAGGGAGACCAACGGGGCCATGTGGGTGATATGCCCGGTATGCAGGGCCGGGAAGGTGTTGAAGCTGCGCATGGGAACCAAGGCGCGCAACCTGACGGTGTATTGCAGGCAGTGCAAGCACGAAAGCGTGATTGACATAGGGCCGGGAGAGGGTGGGGGAGCAGGGCCCCGCGTGACACTGGCCGTATATCCGCCTACCCCGGGGGGTGGGCAAAAAAGTATGCCTTACCACGGCGCAACACCGCAGGCTGTCTGTTCTGCGGCAAAGACTCCCCGATGCCCGGAAACGGCATAGCGTGGTTTCCTCTGCATTTCTTGTTTTACCTGTCGCTCCCGCGTAGCAGGAGCGCACGCGAGGCAAAACAGGCCCCAAAATGAGTAAAAATCGGTCGCTTCACGGCGTGCTGGCTACGTACATGCCCGGATGCTCTGGCGCAGGTGCGACTGGGTGTGTGGGGGCACGTGCGCGGGGCCTACGGCCCGTACCTCCCCCCAGGGGCGGAAAGTTTCAAGACGTGGGTCGCAAGACCCCGAGGCCTCTCGGGTGTGAGAAAAAGTCCCGCATCAGAGATTCACCGCCCGCAGCGTATATAAAACGGGCTAAACCAGAGGTGTTATACGGGGGCAAATATCTGGGAAGGGCGGGATGCTTGGGCGGGCATGCGCCCGCGTGCGGTTACCTCCCCCCACCCCTCGAAAGTTTAAGTTTGTTGGCGCAAGACCGCATGGCACCATTGGCGTAAGATTTTTTCCCCATGTAGAAACGGGGAGGCCCGCTCGAAAATGAGTTTCGCCCGCATGTGGATGCTGCCTGTTCCTGTAGCCTGGGTGGCTCCCGGCCCGCTCGGTGGCCATTCCTGCGGGCGGTGCCCGTCCCCGTGGCCTGGGCGGCGCTCAGCTCGCCGGGGGTGATTTCCTGCTGGCGGTGCCCGTTCCTGCGGTCAGGGCTGTTCCCGGCCCGCTCGGGGGCCATTCCTGTGGGCGGTGCCCGTTCCTGCGGCCAGGGCGGCTCCCGGCCCGCTCGGCGGCCATTCCTGCGGATGGTGCCCGTTCCCGTGGCCTGGGCGGCTCCCGGCCCGCTCGGTGGACATTCCTGCGGGTAAGGCTCGGGCCCTCAAACCCGCAGCCGGTTGCGGATTTGAGGAGGGTATAGATTAGCGTGTGTATGCAATGCGAGCGGGCCACCCCAGGGCAAAGGGTGGCCTGCTCGTTTTGTTCTGAGGTCTTCTCCGCCGCGAGGTGGGGTATCTTAAATACCCCACCATAAGAGCGGGAGAGGCTCGTTCTTCTGGCCTAATTACCTCCCGGCCTATTCGGAGCACTGCGCCTCTGAGGAAGGGGGGGAGGTTCAACGGACACCCTTTAGGGGCGCTCTGGCTCGCTTGGGGATGTGGGTGACCGAGCCTTAGCATACAAAACGGGCAGTGCCGCATACGCAGCACCGCCCGTTTTATATAGCCATTTCTAATTTGCCCTTTTAAGTTCGGCAATCTCGCGGGTGTGTTTCTTAATCACGGCCTCCAAGGTATCCAGCCGTCCGTCAATAATGTCCATATCGTCTTCGTTGGGCATACGGCGGAGTATATCCTCCTGCCCTTCAGCCAACAGATTAAACTTGGTCTGCACCTCGGTATCAAGTAGCACTTTCATATCGTGCATAAGTTCTTGCCGTAGTTCTGTTTTGATTTCCTGCTTCTGCTGGGCCAGCATCTGGCCGATAGCTTCAAGCAACGCCTTGTCTTCCATCGGTATCACCCCTTATTTAGATTATACGGTGCCATATGTCTAACTGTCAAGAAGACAAATCCGCAACCGGCTGCGGATTTGTCGGAAATTTGTTTCCGATAAAAACCCAGACAAAACCCATACGGTATTACAAAAAAAGTTCGAAATAAGGGACAAGAGCATACGAGAGGCTGCGAAGGATAAAAGCCCGTATCCTTAGCGGCGCAAGGGAAATAGGGAAAAGTTTGCGACAGATTGCAAAAGATAAAAAACGCCAATATGTAATTGGTAAGGATGAGGTCTCCAGTTCGAATCTGGATAGCAGCTCCAAGAAAGCCCGTAACCGCCAGGTTACGGGCTTTTTGTACGTTTAACAGCTTTAGAAGGCGGCGGGCCTATTCAGGCCCGCCGCCGCTTTCATGTTTCCGCTGCGTGTTTACAGGCAGCCCTGTGTCTCCAGCTCCCTGAGCAGGATCTCCCCGGCGTAGGCGGTGGCGCGGGCCACGGCCCCCTCGTCGAAGGGGCTGGAGAGGTTTGCACAGCGCAGAGTGTCCAGATAGCCTCTGCTGCCGCCCAGCCGGCACAGACGGAGGTAGTCCTGCCAGGCATCCTCCGGCGCCTGCGCCATCTTCTGCTTGAACTCCAGGGCGCCTATGGTGGTCAGAGTGTAGTTGATATAGTAGAAGGGGTAGAGGAAGATGTGGAGCTTGTGGTACCAGTAGCCGCCGCGCTCCATGAACTCGTCGTCCTCGTACCGCCGCCAGGGCATGTACTTCTGCTCCAGCTTGTGCCACTCGTAGGTGCGCTCCCTTGGCGTCAGCTCGGGGCGGCTGTAGCAGATATGCTGAAATTCGTCGATGGCCACGCCGAAGGGCACGAAGGTAAGCGCCTCTTGGAGGTGGGCGAAGCGGAATTTTTCCGCCTGATCCCCGAAGAACCACTCCGCGTAGGGGTAAGCGAACTGCTCCATGGCCATGGAGTGGATCTCCGAGATGTCGGTGGACTTGGAGAAGAAGTCCTTCAGGGGCTGGCTGCGCATGGTCATATAGCCCGCAAAGGCGTGGCCCAGCTCGTGGGTCAGCACCTGCACGTCCCCGATGGTGCCGTTGAAGCAGGAGAAGACGAAGGGGGCCGCCAGACTGGGCAGGCTGGTCATATAACCGGCGGCGGCCTTGCCTGGCCTGTTTTGGAGATCCATGAGCTGATGGTCAATCATAAAGTCGATAAATTCCCCGGTCTCGGGGCTGATGGCGTGGTACATCCTCCGGGCCGCCTCAACGAGCACGTCCTCCCCGCCGATGGGGACGGCGTTGCCGTCGGGGAACACCTGCTTTTCGTCGCAGGCCAGCAGACGGTCCAGGCCCAGCCGCCGGGCCTGGGCGGCGTACAGCTTTTCGCACAGGGGCACCAGAACGGTGCGCACCTGCTCACGGAAGGCCGCCACCTCCGCCTGGCCGTAGTCCACGCGCCGCTGCTGGAGATAGCCCAGGGGCACAAAATTCTCATAGCCGAGGTTGCGGCCCATCTCGTTGCGGATGGCAATAAGCTCGTCCCAGATCTCCTCCAGGCGCGCCTCGTGGGCGCGGTAGAAGTCCGAGTAGGCCCGGAAGGCGGCGGCGCGTACGGCGCGGTCCTCCGCCTCGAAATACTTGCGGATCCCGTAGAGGTTCAGCGTTTGACCGTCAAACTCGATGGCGGCGGCGGCCATGATCTTCTGGTACTCGTTCTTGAGCTTGCTCTCCCGCTGCATCAGGGGGATATTGGCCTCGCAAAAGCGGCGCTCCTGGATGTCCATCTGTACAAAATACTGCTTGCCGAACTCAGCCTCCACGTCGGCGCGGAAGGGGCTGTCCGCGATGGCCCGGTACACGGCCAGCAGCAGCGGCGTGACGGCGATTTGGGCGTCGCCGAGGTATTCCTCCTCCTGCTCGTAGAAGGCGTCCGCGGTGTCCAGCGTGTGGCGGATATGGACGAGGGTGACCAGGGTAGCCAGCTCCCGGTCCCCGGCGTCGCACGCCAGGATGGCCCGCCGCACCTCGGCATAGCTCCCGGCCTTACGCACCGCCTGCTCCGCCGCTACAAGGCGGGCCTTGACGGCCTCGAAGTCAGGCCGGGTGTAGGGCAGCTCTGAAAACTTCCATTGCTCCATGCTGGATTCCCTCCTATCGTTTGCTCTGCCGGACGGGTATCCGCCAACAGGCGCCGGTAGGCCTGCGGCGTATTGACGTTGTAAAAGACGCTGTCCGGCAGCAGGCCGGCGGTGGACAGGTACCGGCAGTCCAGGCGGCGCAGCAGCTCCATCATCCGGAAGCGGCGATTTATTAGCTGCTCACTGATGGCCGGGAGCGCCGTGCGCGCGTAAATCCCGCACAGCGGGTGGACGCGGCCCGTCCCGTCGACGCAGACCAGCGCGTCCGCGCCCGGCGGAAAGGCGGACAGCAGGCAGGCCGCCGCCTTTGCGCTGAAGTTGGGCAGATCGCAGGGGACGCAGAGGATAAAGGGGTATTTTGCCGCAGCCAGGGCGGCGTGAAGCCCGCCGGCCGGGCCCGCGTCCGGGAAGCGGTCCGCCACGACGCGGGCGGGAAGTCCGGCGCCCAGCGCGGGGTCGTTGGCGGAGATCAGGATCTCGGGGAAAGCGGAGAGCCGCCCCGCCAGGCGGGCGAGCAGGGTCTCCCCGCCCAGGGGGAGCAGTGCCTTGCAGCGCCCCATCCTGCGGGAGCGGCCCCCGGCCAGGATCACCGCGCTGCACGCCGGGCGGGGATGGCCGGTCTGAGACTTCATCGCTGCCTCCAATCTGTGTATGGCTAGAGGTGGTTGACGGCCTTGAGCATGGCGGTCAGGGCCTGCTCCCGCTCCAGCGCCTGGAATGCATCCTCGTCCACGCATTTAAGCGCGCCGAAGGCGCAGGCCCGGACACAGGCGGGCTGGAGGCCGCTCTCCAGCCGCACGGAGCAGCCGTCGCATTTGACGATCTTCCCGTCAACCCCGTCAAAACGGGGGATCCCAAAGGGGCAGGCCATGGCGCAGCTGTGGCAGCCGATGCATTTGCCGCGCGCCGCCACGGTCATGCCGGTGGCGGGGTCCTTTTGCAGGCAGCCCGTGGGGCAGCCTACCACACAGGGGGCGTCGGCGCAGTGGCGGCAGGAGATGGACAGGTAGTCGCACGTGCCGGGCGCCTCCCGGGGGGGCTCGTACTCGCAGACCCGGCGGTAGGGGCTCTGTCCCGCCGACACGTCGATGTCGTTCTGATCCATACAGGCGACGCTGCAGGCGCCGCAGGCGCAGCACTGCTCGGGGTAATAAAGAATGGTATATTTCATCTATCCCTCGGCCTTTCTGACGGTACAGCGGTTGGAGCGGTAGCAGGGGAACCCGGAGTAGGGGTCCAGGTGCCGGGGGCTCATCAGGCGGCTGGAGTCGCACGCCCGGTAGCCGTGGACGAGCTGGACGTTACCCGCCTGGATTTTCCCGCTGATCTTGGCGTGGAGCGAGAGCCTGCCGTAGGGGCTCTCCACCTCCACGGGGTCCCCCTGCCCGATGCCCAGCGCCCGGGCGTCCGAGGGGCTCAGCTCCAGCAGGGGCTGGGGGCGCAGGCTGCGGGCCCAGGGCACCTCGTGCAGGCGGGAATGGATGCTGTTGGGGATCCGGGTGCCGGTGGTCAGGAGATAGGGGTAGCGCGCGGCGAACTCCGGGTTTTCGTCGTCCGCAAAGCAGTCCACGTAGGTGGCCAGGGGCTCCAGATGATGGGAGGCGGTGAATTTTGCGATGATGTTGGACTGGAACTCCCACTTGCCGGAGGGGGTCTTCATTCCGCCGGCCACGTAGCTGCCCGGCACGTACTCCCGGGCGGCCGCCACCTTCACGCAGCCGTCCGCCGCCCGCAGGCCCTCGGCGGTGAGGCCCGTCCCCTCCAGGATCCAGTCGATGCAGGCGTCGTAGCCCCGCTCCAGCAGCTCGTCCCGCAGGCCCAGGTAGGGCAGCAGCTCCGAGAAGATCTGCACGTCGTTTTTGGACTCGTACAGGGGCTGGATGACGGGCTTGGTCATCATGGCGTACCCGCCGGGGTAGACCTTCAGCTCGCCCCGCTCAAAGGAGGTGCAGGCGGGCAGCACGATGTCCGCGTAGCGGGTGGCCTGCGTCATAAAGAGGTCGACATCCACAAAGAAGTCCAGCGCCTCCAGCGCACGCAGCGTCTGGTCCGTGTCCGGCAGCATACGCACGTTGAGCCCCGAGGCGAAGAGGGCCTTGACGGGGTAGTCCCCGGGGTCGAGGATGTGCCCGAAGAGGGTGACCGCCTGGTACTCCAGCCAGAACAGATCCCAGATCGGGAAGCGCCCCTCCCCGATGCGGGGGTGGCTGGGCCGGTTGGCAGAGCTGAACGCCCCCTCCCGGGTGGGAAAGCCGGCATCGCGCATGTTGTAGGTGCCGCCGCAGGGCAGGGCGCCGCCCGCGCGGTCGAAGTTCCCGGTCAGCGCGTTCAGCCCCGTGACGGCGCGGTAGTTCTGCTGGCCGTTGAAGTTGTGCGCCATGTTGAAGCAGGCCTCGTTGATACAGGCGGGCCCGTTGGTGGCGTAGAGCTTTGCGGCCTCGTAGATGAGCTGGGCGGGGGCCCCCGTGATGCGGCTGGCCGTCTCCAGGTCGAACTGCTGGACGTAGTCCCGGTAGGCCCCGAAGCCGTGGGTGTGCTCCCGCACAAAATCGCGGTCGATCCAGCCGTGGTCGATGATCACCTTGGCGAAGGCGTGGGCCAGCGCGCCGTCCGTCCCGGGCCTAATCTGGAGGAACAGATCCGCCAGGTTTTTGGAGGCGGGGGTCACACGGGTGTCGACGATGATCACCTTGCCGCCGCGGGCCTTGAGCTGCTGTACCTCCTGCACGTCGCGGTAGCCGGAGTAGTAGCCGCCGAAGGCCCAGCCCAGGAAGGTATTGGCGTGGGTCAGGTCGGCCCTGAAATTGCACCCCGCGCTGAGGATGCGGGCAAAGATGAGGGACAGGTTGCACACGCTGCAGTCGGAGCCGTAGTTGACCGAGCCGAAGTCATAGGCAAAGCGCTGCATCATGGGACGGAACCACTTGCCGTGCCCGGCGAAGAAGGCCACGCTGTGGGGGCCGTACTCGGCCTTCGCCCCGTTCAGGCGCCGTGCGATGGTGCGGTAGGCCTCGTCCCAGGAGATGGGCTCCAGCTGCCCGGAGCCCCGGGGGCCCACCCGCTTCATGGGGGTGCGGATTCGGTCCTCCCGGTAGATGTACTGGCGGCTGCACAGGCCCTTGGTGCACAGGCTGCCCCGGCTGTAGGGGTGGTCGGGCGAGCCCTCCACCTTGAGGACCCTCCCGTCCTTGACATAGGCGTCGATGCCGCAGTGGTGGTCCGGGGCGCAGATGTCGCAGACCGTCTTTTTTATGGTGATCCCGGTGTCCGCGCCGGGAATTTTGGCCGCAAGCCTTTGCTCAAGCGTTGCCATAGTCTCCCCCTTCCAGTATTTCGATGATGTGCTCCGGCAGACCCGCCGCGCTGAGCGTGGCGGCGGCCTCCGTCCCCAGCCTGCCCGGCGGGCCGCACGGCTGCTTGAGCAGCAGGGCCTTGAGCGGGCCGGACAGGCCGTGGTTGTCCAGCAGGTTGACGCACACGGGCCTGCCCTCCCGGCAGACCATGTCCAGCCGCCAGCCCTCCGGCGAGATGTAGGTGAGCGCCTCGCCCTGGGCACGGTTGTCCCCCAGGCCGATGAAATCCATGCCCAGGAAATGGGTGACGTTGTGGATGAAATTGCCCTGGTACTCCTCCCGGCCGCCCGCCGCGTTGCACCCGGCGATCCGCCCCTGGAGCACGGCGTTGGCCCACAGGCTGACAGGCATGACCTGCCCGGTCGCCACCTCCTGCGCCTCGCAGCAGTCCCCCGCCGCATAGATGCGGGGGGCGCTGGTCTCCATCCTGCGGTTCACCCGGATGCCCCGGCCGATGGCGACCTCGTCCTTATCCAGGCAGCCCACGGCGGGCCGCACGCCCAGGCAGAGGGCCACGATTTCGCTTTTGACTTCGCTCCCGTCCTGGAAGACGGAGACGATGCCGTCCGCCTCACGCCGCATGGCCTGGATGCCGCACCCCAGCTTCAGGCCCACGCCCAGCTTGTCCAGGCGGGCGCGGATGATCTCCGCGGGGCCGGGCAGCACCGCCGTGGGGAAGATCCGGGGGGCCATGTCCGCGATAACGGTGGGTACGCGGTGGGCGTAGAGGGCCTCCGCCACCTTAACTCCTACCCAGGAGGCCCCGATGACCAGCGCGGAGGAGACCCCCTGCCCAATCCGCGCCAGCAGCCGGTCCGCGTCCGTCGGTGTGCGCATGACGAACACGTCCTGCTCCGGGCGGCCGGGGATGGGGGGGACCAGGGCCTGGGAGCCGGTAGCCAGGACAATGGCGTCGTAGACCTCCCGCCGCCCGTCCTCCAGCTCCACGCCGCAGTCCCTGGCCCACACCCGCTTGACGGGAGTATGGATGAACAGGCGCAGCCCCAGCGCGCGGACGATGTCCTCCCGCGCGCCCAGGGGGAACTGGGCCTCGCGGCCGATCTTCCCGGCCACGTAGTAGGTGGTCAGCATGGGATTGGCGGGGGCCTCGCCGGTGTCGGAGTAGACGTCGATCCGGCTGTCCGGGGCGCGCTCACGCAGCGCCTTGGCGGCGTGGTAGCCCGCGCAGCCAAACCCTATAACCGCGTATTTGCACATGTTACTCTCCCTGCCCGCTGCGCACCAGCGGTCTATAATTTTGGAAATAAACGGGTTTATTGACGCCAAAACGGCATAAAATGTACATTTATAGAACTTGTGACAGTTGTCGAATGTGGATTTATATGCTATGATATTCACATCCAAAACTGACGGAAAAGAAGGCGCTGCATATGGAGATAACGCCCATTCTCGCGGGCCGGCTGGTGAAAAAGCTGGAGGCGACCCAGCCCTACGACGTGGTCGTCATCAACGCGGAGGGCACCGTGGTCGGCGCCAGCGACCCCTGCGTGGTGGGGAAGCGCCATACAGACGCGTCCCAGCGCATCGGCGAGTACCGCAGCCAGTACGGGGAGACGCTGGTGCGCAAGGGACGCCCCGTCAAGGAGCGGGGCAATGGCCGCTGCCTCTTTGTGCGCAACCAGCTGGTGGGTGCGGTGGGCCTGTCCGGGAAGGAGGAGCAGGTGACCCCCTACCTGGAGATGGCCAAGACCATCGCGGAGATGCTGCTGGAGCGGGAGTTCGACATCCAGGCGGAGACCATCCGCAACGCGTCCCAGGCCCAGATCCTGATGCGCCTGCTCTCCTGCCACTCCGACAGGGCCAGGCTGCGGGAGGCCCTGAGCGCCCACCACATCGACCCCGGGATCCCGCGCACAATTCTGGCCGTCAAGTTCTCGCCCCTCTCGGGCCCGGCCACGCCCCAGAGCCTGCGCAGCGCCGGGCCGCTGTTCAACAACGCCCTGGGCAACATCCTGCCCCTGTTCGAGCGGCGCTTTACCTTCAACGGGGACCTGTTTTTCCCGGACGCGGACAACGCCGCCGTCCTCGTGCTCTGCGCGGACAGGGGCCACACCCCCGCCCAGTACGAGAAGAAGCTCACGGAGCTGTGCGACCTCATCATCGAGGACGCCCGGGACAACTACCGCCTGGAGGCCAAAGCGGTGATCGGCAGGCGCTGCTGCTGTATGGAGGACTACTCCGACCAGTACCACCAGATGGTGGAGAGCCTGAGGATGGGGGAGCGCATGTTCCCGCAGCTGTCGATCCTCTCGGGAAAATCCCTCATCCTCGGCAATATCACGGCCTACCTTCCGGAGGAGGTCAAGCGGCACATCGTCCGGCACACCTTCCACAGCATCCTGGACGACCCCCAGTACAGCCTGTACATGGAGACGCTGGACGCCTACTTCAAGAACAATATGAACATGGGCGAGACGGCCCAGAGCCTCTATATACACCGCAATACCCTGCAGCACCGCTTCAAACGCATCGAGGAGCTGACAGGGTATTGTGTGTACCAGCTGGAGGACCTGCTCACGCTGCGGCTTGCGTACCTGCTGTATGAGACGGTGAGCCTGTAGGCACTAGCGCGCCAAGCACTCGGCCAGCGCGGCCACGTTGTCCAGGTGCTCCAGATCCTTGCACAGGGCGATGAAGGCCTCGGTGCGCTCCGGGCTCAGCCCGGCCACCCTGGCGCCGATGCGGAAGGTCTTTTCGCAGTCCTCCCAGTCGAAGGGGTTGCGGGGATGGCCCTTGGGGAATTGCAGCCCGCCCCGGATGAGCGTGCCGTCCTTGAGGGTGATGGTCATGTCCACCTTGGGGAAGGAGCCGCCGGTGAAGATGTTGAAGCAGTGCTTTAACGGCAGGACGGTCTCCCGGTCCAGGTGGATCCGGCCGGCCAGATCCAGCAGGCCGGGGTCGGCCAGCTTGTCCTCGTCGAACCAGCCGGGGCCGGGCTCGCCCCGCAGCAGGAAGGCGGCCAGGCAGTAGGGGATGGAGAACTGGCCGTCCTTGACGCTGCGGTAGCCCTCGGGGCGGTAGCCGTCCCGGAACTGGAAGCCGGGCGTGATGTGGATGGCCTCGATGTCCCCGGCGGCGAAGCCGTGCTCCTTTTGCAGCTTGTCCAGGCAGTCCAGAGGGGTCTGGATCCACATGTTGGCGGGCCAATGCTTGAAGAGGATCTCATTGAACATGTACTCGGTGCCCAGGTTCCGGTCCAGCCAGCCCGCGTTGTCGCCCCGCTGCATCATGTAGGCGTAGCCGCCCTCAATGTCGAAGATGTCGTACATATTGTCCAGCTCACCCCGCTTGGCCATCCGGGCCAGCATGGTGCCGTTCATGCCGGTAAAGCCGAACTGCAGGTGGTAGAAGTCGGACATCTGCTTGTGGATGATGGTGTCGATGACGGGGGTCTCGCAGGCGGTGGCCCCCATGAGCAGGTTGAACTGCTCCTCGTCGCACGCCAGCAGCTTGCCGGCGGGCATGGAGCAGGCCCAGATCTGCCAGGAGCACAGGCCCCAGCCGTTCTTGACGATGTCGAAGTCGGGGTCGGGCTGGATATGCCCGGCCACCCGCTGGTAGATCTCAAAGCCGCTGATGATGGCGGTGAGGTAGTCCCTGCCGGGCTTCCCCAGGGCCTCGGCCACGGCCATACCCACAGGGACAAAGCCCGCGGTGGGGTGGCCCGTCCAGGAGCAGTCCTCCCAGTCCAGGGTATCCGCCCCGGTGGAGTTGACGAAGATGGCGCCGTTCATAGGCATCTTCCCGCTCTGGCCCCAGGCGGTGGACATCAGCTCGGCCTGTTCGCCCACGGTGTCCCGGGCGGTGGAGAGGGCGTAGCGCACGCTGGGGGAGGGGACGGCGGCCAGGGTGGCGCCCACACAGTGCATGGTCAGCTTTTTGGCCCGGTCGATGACCTCGGCGGGGATGTCCTCGTAGCGCACCCCGGCGATGTATTTTGCAAGCCCCTTGGTATACTCGGTCAAGTTAAACACCTCTTGTAATCATGAATTAGAAGGTAATGGGGGAGGTCAGGCGCTTCAGAAGGGCCAGGGAGCTCCAGCCCGCCAGCATGGGCCCGCTGAGCACGCTGTCCTCGCCCCCCTGCTGGACGTGGAGCTGGGCGGCGCCGAAGGCCCCCTCCAGCTCCAGGGAGAAGCCCATGTAGGTGTCGGTGGGCACGGTGTCCACCTTCATCTTGGCCCGGTCCAGATCGCCGCCGCACGCCAGGCCCACGGCGATGCCGATGTTCAGGTGCCGGGGGGACATGGCGAAGGCATCCCGGACGCTGGCCTCGTAGCGGTCGGGCAGCTCCCGCAGCCCCGCCGGGCACTCGGGGCTGGCGGTGGGGTATTTATGCTTGGTGATGGAGGCGTCCAGGGGCCCCACCATGGCGGCGGTGGCGGCCAGGTCGAAGCCGCCGATAACCCCGGAGGACAGGTAGAGCTTGGAGCCGTGCTCCAGGGCGGCCTGCTCGGCCCGGCGGTAGAAATCCCCGTCGCTCAGCGCGCCGATGGACAGGCAGATGATATTGCAGGGGGCGCTGAGTATGTCAGCCGCGTACTGCTTCAGGGCGTCGGCGGTGGCCGCCTCCAGGACGAAGTTGGGCTTGAGCGAGAGCAGCTCGGGCAGCGCGGAACAGGCCCTCGGCCCCCCGGTCTCGTCCGCCAGGGCCTGGGCGTGGGCCAGATCCTGATCCAGGATGCCCACCAGCTTACAGCCGGGCACCCTGCCCTCGTGCAGGCCCCTGGCGATGATCCCGCCCAGCTTTCCGCTGCCTAAGAGTCCGATTTTAACCATAAAAAAGCACCTCCTGTAGATTGTCGGTTGGTTTCCTCACGGCGCGGCCCCGGTTGGGGCCGCGCCTTTTTTGCGTTACAGGCCCAGCCAGGCGCTGCTCTCGTCGTACATGGCCTGCACCGTCTCGGGCCGGTCTTCGCCGATCATGTCCGGGTTGGGGCTGCCGCCGAAGCGGATCTGGCGGTACATCATGTTGGCGTAGGAGGGGCGGTAGGGGGCGAGCAGCTCGGGCGAGGTGGTGAATTTGCCGTTGGCGTAGGCCGAGTGCATCATGTCCTTCTCGTACACGCCGCCCATGTTGGAGATTTTCCACACGCCCTCCCGCTTTTCCAGGCGGAAGTGGATGCGGGTGTGGGTGGTCATGTCCACCAGATCCCCGTCCAGCTTGCAGCGGATCTGGATGACCGCGATGCACTCCGCCACCGCCCGGCTGCCGTTGAGCCAGACGATGGTGTTGAAGATCTTGTGCCGGGGCGGGATGGAGGCCCGCTTGCGGGAGCCCTCCACGAATTCGTCGATGCCGGCCGTGGTCCAGGAGGTGCACACGGTGGCGTCGTCGTGGTAGCACGCGCGCATCTGGTCCCAGTGCTCGTAGTCCCGGCAGTAGCGCTCGTACTCCACCAGCTCCCGGATGTTTTCCTTGTCCAGCAGCTCCTCCAGGGTGTTGCGGCCCATCTTGCAGTCGAAAATCATGCGCTCACCTCCTGTTTCCCGCCGGGCGCGGCCTGAAAAAGCCTGCCCAGCCGCCCGGCGGCGCCGGGGCTGTGGTGGCCGAAGAACTCGCCGATCTCCCAGACAGAGGCCTGGTTGCTGGTGACCAGGGGCACACCCAGCTCCTCCTCCAGGCCGGGGATGACCTCCAGGATGCACAGCCCGGTGCAGCTGACGAAGAGGGCCTCGCTGGTGGGCTTCCAGCACTTCTTGGCCAGGGCGTAGATCTCCTCGGGCCTGGTCCTGGGCACCAGCTTGGGGTCCTTGTGGCCCAGCCCCGCGATTTCGTCCACGGTGTAGCCCAGGTGCTCGAAATAGACTCGCTCCCGTTCGTTGACCTCGTCGGGGTAGGGCGTGACGATGGTCAGGCGGCGGGCCCGGAGCCGCTCCAGCGCCCGGAGCACCGCCGTGGTGGTGGTGGAGGCGTGGCGGGCCCCCGCGGCCTCCCGCAGCTCGGCGGCGATGCGCCGGTCGTACCCGTCCCCGCCGATGAGGCTGCCGGTGGTGCAGGCGAAGAAGACCATGTCGGGGCTGTAGGTCTTTTTGAAGAGCTTCACCGCCTCCACCGTGCGCGCGCTCATGGCCTGGATGCCCTCGCAGGTGACGGCGTCGTAGTCCACGGGGACGCCGGCGATGCCGATGTCGGGGTGGAGGTTGCGGTGCAGCTGGGTGTTCACGTTCACTCCGGGGGCGGGGCTGACCACGGCCAGCCGCCCCAGCGTTCCATAGGGCATATGTGTTCCTCCCGTCTCAGCGCCGATTCCTGAAGAAGTCCAGCAGCGCGTCCCTGCCGTGCAGATGGCCCAGGCCCAGGTTGGCCAGGGTGCGGCCGCCTGCGTAGTAGTCGTCCCGGTTGACCGCCGAGGCGATGCGCTCCATGGACCGGAACAGGGGCACGTCGATGTCCAGTGCCCCGGCCACCGAGATGAACAGGCACACCAGGGTGGGGGTGTCCTCGGTGATGTAGCGGTTGGTCACCGCGTCGGGCCCGGCCAGGAGCTTGAAGCTGTCGTACTCGTGGACCTGGGGGTCCAGGTATTTGCGGTAGGTGCCGGAGGAGGAGGCCCCGGCGGGCAGGCCCAGCGCGTCCATGACCTGCTTCTTTTCCTCGAACATGGCGTCGGCCAGGTTCATGGCGCTGCGGCAGACGCCCTGCTGAAAGACGTAGTAGGGCTCCGTGGCGGTCTCGATGGCCCCCGCGTTGAGCAGAGTGAGCACGATGTGCCCGATGAGGTTGGGGCCGTTGAGAGCGGTGTCCAGGATGCTGTTCGCCGCCTCGAACTCGTACACGCCCCGGAAGGCCTCGATGAGCCTGGGGGTGTCGCAATAGGGCAGGGCTGCCACCTTCTTTTTCGTGTAGGGCAGGCCGATGCGGCACAGGCCGGGCTTGAGCAGGCGGCAGGGGAAGATGTTCCCGCAGGACTCGCCTACCACCACGCCGTCCAGGCCCCGCGCGTCAAACACCCGGCGGTAGACCAGCGTACCCAGGCCACCCGAGCTGAGCAGCACCACGCTGTCCGGGCGCAGGTGGGGGGCGATGAGCTCCGCCGCCTCCTGATCCCGGTTGGCGACGGTGCAGCAGATCACCAGCTCCGCGCCCTCCAGGGCGCGGGCCACGTCGGTGGTGATCAGGTGGATTTTGGCCGTCCCCTCGCCCATGCTGCCCGTGAGGGAGATCTCCCCCAGGGCGGCGGACTGCTCCAGGACGGCGCGGTAGGCCTCGCCGTCGCACAGGCGGACCTCATGGCCCCGGAGGGAGAGCTCGGCGGCCAGGGTGTGGCCGGTCCCGCCGGCCCCGACAATCGCGATTTTTTTCATCTTCCACACTCCAAGCATTGGGCCAGTTCGGCCATATTCTCCAGGTGCTCCAGATCCCGGCAAAGAGCGATGAAGCGCCTGGTCTTCTCTGCGCCCAGCCCGGCGATCTCCGCGCCGATGCGGAAGGTGCGCTCGCAGTCCTCCCAGCCGAAGGGGTTGCGGGGGTGGCCCTTGGGAAACTGCATCTGCCGGCGCAGCACCGCGCCGCTTTTCAGCGTCACCGTCATGTCCACCCGGGGGAAGGAGCCCTCCATAAAGGTGTTGAAGCACTTGCGCAGGCCCCAGACCTCCTCCCTGTCCAGATGTACGCGGGAGGCCAGCTCCAGCACCGCCGGATCGGACAGCTTGTCCGCGGAAAACCAGCCCGGCCCGGGCCGGCCGCACAGCAGATAGGCGGCCAGGCAGTAGGGGATGGAGAACTGGGCCTCCTTGCAGCTGTGGTAGCCCTCGGGGCGGAAGGCGTCCCGGGCCTGGAAGCCGGGCGTCACGCCGATAGAGGAGATCTCTTCGGCGGTAAAGCCGTGCTCGGCGCGCATGGCGTCCAGACAGCACAGGGGGGTCTGCACCCACATGTTGGCGGGCCAGTACTTGAAGAGGATCTCGTTGAAGAGAAACTCATCCCCCAGGTTGCGGTCCAGCCAGCCGTCGTTTTCAAAGCCGCGCATCATGTAGGCGTAGCCGCCCTCCACGTCCAGGATGTTCTGGAGGTTGTCCAGCTCGTCCCGCCGGGCCATGCCCGCCAGCACCGCGCCGTTCATGCCTGTGAAGCCGAACTGCAGGTGGTAGAAGTCGGACATCTGGCGGTGGATAATGGTCTCCACCACCGTGGTGGCGCAGCCGGTGGCGCCGATGAGCTGGTTGAGCTGCTCCGGGCTGCACCCCAGCAGCTTGCCCGCGGGCATGGAGGCGGCGAAGATCTGCCAGGTGGCCAGCCCCCAGCCCTGCTTGCCCAGGTTCCAGTCCTGGGGGGGCTGGATGTAGCCGGCGATGCGCTGGTAGACCTCGAAGCCGCCCACGGCGGCGGTGAGGTAGTCCCTGCCGGAGCGGTTCATGGCCTCCGCCATGGACAGCGACACGGGGATGAAGCCGGCGGTGGGGTGGCCGGTCCAGGAGCAGTCCTCCCAGTCCAGCGTGTCCGCGCCGGTGCAGTTGACGAAGACCGCCCCCATCACGGGGGCCTTACCCGGCTGACCCCAGACCGTGGCGAGCCGCGGCCCGCCACGGCCCATGGTGTCCAGCGCGGCGGCGCGGGCCCGCGCCGCGCAGGGCATGTGCTTGGCCGCCAGGGTGGCGCCCACCGTGTGCATGGTCAGCTTCTTCGCCCGGTCCACGACCTCGGCCGGGAGATCCTCGTAGCGCAGGCCGGCTAAAAAGTCCGCCAGGCCCTGTGTGTAATGGGTCAAATTCAACACCTCGCAATTTTGGGGGTCCCTTTTATAACAATTATAGCGGCAGCGGATTTGCGATGCATGGGGCGGCTGAATTGTTTTTTGGGGGCCGTGTTTTACATTCCTGTGCGTCTGACCAACGGAGAAAGACCGGATTCGCCGGGGGCCGCGGCTCTAAGGCGAACAGGGGCCCGGCGTCTCCCCGTGCAGCCGCTGCATCTGGCGGCAGAAGCGGAGATAGAAGGGCAGCGTCACCAGGAAGGTCAGCAGATCCGCCAGGGGCTGGGCGATCTGGGCGCCCCGCAGGCCGAACCGCAGGGGCAGCAGGCAGATGAGGGGCAGGAAGAAGATGCCCTGCCGGCAGGAGGCCAGGAAGATGGCCGGGGCCGACTCGCCCGTGCTCTGCAGCGTCATGTTGGTGGTGGTCACCAGCGCCGACAGGGGCGCGGCAACGCAGCTTGCGCGCAGGGCGAAGGTGCCGACGCGGATGACCTCCGCGTCCCCCCTGCGGAAGAGGCCCATAATCTCCGGGGCCCAGAGGAAAATGGCCGCCGAGACGCCCACCATAAAGAGGGTGCTGGCCGCCACGGTGAAGCGGTTGGCTGCGTACACGCGGTCAAAGCGCTTCGCGCCGAAGTTGAAGCCGGTCACCGGCTGGCAGCCCTGCCCCAGCCCCCGCATGACGCTGCCCTGGAAATGGGTGACACGGGAGATGATGGTCATGGCCGCCATGGCGGAATCGCCGTAGATGCGCACGGACCGGTTCAAAAAGACGGAGGCCAGGCTGGCCAGCCCCTGGCGGCAGAGGGAGGGGGAGCCGACGGTGACGATCTTCAGCAGCACGGGCAGGCCCCGGGGGACCAGCCGGAGGCTGAGGCGGATGGCGCTGCGCCCGGACAGGTACATGGAGAGCATGATGGAGAAGCTGACGCACTGGCTGAGGGCGGTGGCCAGGGCCGCGCCGGTAATCCCCATGCGGAGGCCGAAAATGAGCAGGGGGTCCAGCAGCATGTTCAGCACCCCGCCGGTGGTGACGGCGAAGGAGCCCAGCGCCGCCTTGCCCTCGCTGCGCAGGATATTGTTCATCTGGAAGGTGGCGCACATCAGCGGGGCGGCGTAGAGGATATAGGCCGCGTACTGCTCCGCCTGGGCCAGCATGGTGTCGGTGGCGCCGAGGAAGCGGACGAGCTGGGTGCGGAAGAGGGTGCCGAACAGGGTCAGGCAGGCGCCGATTCCTATCGCAAAAAAAAAGCCGACGCTGGCGGTGGTATCCGCGGCGCGCTGATCCCTTGCGCCCAGCTGCCGGGAGACGAGGCTGCCGGAGCCCATGCCCAGAGTAAAGCCCACGGCCTGGATGATGGACATCAGGGAGAAGACCACGCCCACCGCGCCGGCCGCGCTGGTGCCCAGCTTGGAGACGAAAAAAGTGTCGGCCATGTTGTAGACCGAGGAGATGATCATGGTGATGATGGACGGCACCGCCAGCCGGACCACCAGGGCCGGGACCGGCGCCTCCACCATCCTTTGATACTGCGCGTCCTGCGCCGAAGCCGCCATATCCGCTGCCTCCTTTCCGGGCGGGGCGGCCCCGGCGGGCGGGGAGGGGACCGCCGCCCGCCGGGATACCGCGGCCTAGCCCGCCTGATAGGCGATCTTGCCGTCCACGATGGTGAGGTAGGCCTCTCCGCCCACCTCGGTGAGGGGGTCGGCCGTCCATATAACCACGTCGCCGTCCTTGCCCGGGGTCAGGCTGCCTACGCGGTCGCCGATGCCGGTCTGCACGGCGGGGTTGATGGTGATGGCGCGCCAGGCCTCCTCCCTGTCCAGCCCCGAGCTGACGGCCAGTCCGGCGTACAGCGTCAGGTACTGAAGGGGGATGAAGGGGCCGTCGCTGATGATGCTGATGGGCACGCCCGCGGCGTGGAGGGCGGCGGGGGTCTTGAAGGACTTGTTGCGCACCTCCGCCTTGCTCTTGGCGCCGAAGAGGGGGCCGACAAAGGCCGGGTAGCCCTCCTTTGCCAGCACGTCGGCGATGAGGTACCCCTCGGTGCAGTGGTCCAGGGTGAGGCCCACGCCGAACTCCTTGGCGATGCGGATGGAGGTGAGGATGTCGTCCGCCCGGTGGGCGTGGGCTTTGAGGGGAATTTCACCGTTGATGACCGGGAGCATGGCCTCCAGCTGCATGTCGAAGGGGGGCTCTTTTCCGGCCTGCTTGGCGTCCCGGTAGGCCCGGGCCTTGAACAGCAGCTCCCGGAGCAGGGCCGCCGTGGACATGCGGGTCAGAGGGCTCTTCTTGAGGTTGACGCCGTAGCAGCGCTTGGGGTTCTCGCCAAAGGCGCACTTCATGGCCACGGGGTTTTTGATGACCATCTCGTCCACGCTCTTGCCGAAGGTCTTGACGGCGGCGAAGGTGCCGCCCACCACGTTGGCGCTGCCCGGGCCGGTGCAGACGGCGGTGACGCCGCCCCGCAGGGCCATGGCGAAGCCCTCGTCCTGGGGGTTGATGGCGTCGATGGCCCGCAGCTGGGGGGAGACGGGGTCGGCGGTCTCATTGAAATCGTGCCCCTCCCAGCAGGTGCCCTCATTGTCCAGGCCCACGTGGCAGTGGGCCTCCACGCAGCCGGGGGTGACCAGGCGCCCGCCGGCGTCGATGACCTGCGCCCCCGCCGGGGCCTCCAGGACGGCGGCGATCGCGGCGATCTTCCCCGCGTCGTCAATGAGCACGCAGCCACAGGGCAGATCCGGGGCGTCCATGGGCTTGACGTATCCGTTTTTTATGAGAAGCATATGATCCCTCGTTTCAGTGGTTTCCCCGGCGGGCTCAGGGGTCGCAGACGATCTGGTCGAGCCCGGTGGGATAGTAGGTGATGCGCTCCACGCCGGTTTCGGTGACCGCCACCGTGTCCGACAGGCGGAAGCCGCCCAGCCCCTCCACGTACAGGCCCGGCTCGATGGTGCACACCATGCCCGGCTGGAGGATGGTCATGTCGTTCTGGTCGAGGAAGGGACTCTCGTGCTTGGCAAAGCCGATGCAGTGCCCGGTGTGGTGCCGCCAGTAGGGCATGAGGCCGTTCTCCTCGTAGTACTGCAGCACCGCCCTGTCCACGTCGGCGCAGGGGAGACCGGGGCGGATGGCGCGCAGCGCGATGTCCTGGATGGCCAGCGCGTGGCGGTAGAAGCCCTCCTGTTCCCGGCTGGGCGCGCCCAGGAAGAGCACCCGCTCCAGCTCCGTGTTGCAGCCCAGCACGGGGGCGGTGGCGCCGGTGACCAGGGTGTCCCCCCGGCGGAAGATGCAGTTGGAGGTCACGGCGTGGGGGTAGTAGGAGTTGGGGCCCACCTGCCCCCGGTAGACCGCGTGGGCGTTGGTGCCGTGGTTGGGCCGGAAGTCCGGGCCCAGGGCCTTCAGCATGGCCTGGGTGGCCTCCTGGGAGGCCCGGTCGCTGACCTCGATCTCCCCCAGGCCCTCCCGGGTATATCCCTGGAGCAGCGCGTGGGCCAGGTTGGCCCAGCGCGCGCTCTCCCGCAGCAGGAGCAGGTCGAAGGGGCTTTTGATGCGCTTGAGCTCCTCCACCAGACGGGGAATTAGCTCCAGCCTCAGATCGCCACACACCTGGCTGAGCTTGGGGCCGCAGTAGCCGAAGTGGGCGCCGTACCCGTCGCTGTCCGCCGCCGCCGTGCCGCTGTCCATGCCCAGGGCGGCGAGCAGGTCGGCCAGGTAGCGCATGGGGTGGCGCAGGGAGGGGTACTCGGGGTACCACTCCAGCAGGTCGATACCCTTGCAGCAGTCCCGGGCGTGCTCCAGCTCCAGCCGGGGCACCAGCAGGGCGGCCCGGCCGTCGTCCCGCAGGATTAGGGCCATGGGGCGCTCGGTGGCGATCAGCGTGGTGCCGGTGAGGTAGGTCTGGGAGGCGGCGGAGAAAAAGACCGCGCCCTTACAGCCGGAGGCGGAGATCCGCTCCAGCACCCGCCGCCGCCGGGAGGTTACCTCGGACAGCGGGATGTCGGTGATGTGGCCCTGCGTAACCGTGTGTTCCATCTCCGCGCTCAGGACTTGACGTTCCAGAGCCAGACGGGGAGGGAGCCCAGGTCGGCGTACTCGATGCCCAGGCTCTCGCCGTCGCCCAGGCGGGGGCTGTAGGCGTAGTTCTGGTAGGTGGCCACCATGAACAGGGAGGGGACCTCCTCCAGCCAGGTCTCCTGGAACTTCTTCATGACCGCCATCTCCTCGGCCTCGTCCTTGGCGGACATGAACTCCATGGCGATGTCGTCCCACAGGTCGGTGGGCCACTGCATGTAGGAGGTGCGCTTGTTGGTCAGGGAGGTGCGCATGTACATGGGGTTGAGGTTGGAGCCCTTGGTGACGGTGCCCATGGTGACGGTGTCGTCGTAGAAGCCGGCGAACATGGTGGCCGCCTCCATCTTCTGCACCTCCACGTTCATGCCGATGGCGATCAGGTTCTGCTGCACCAGGCTGCAGATGTTCTCGCCCTCGCTGCTGCTGCCGGTGACCAGGGTGATGACCTGGCCGGGGTCGTAGGCACCGTCGGCGATGGCCTCGTCCAGCAGGGCCTTGGCCGCCTCCGGGTCGTAGGTGTAGGTGATGGTGGGATCCAGGTACTTGCTGGCCAGGGTCACGGGGGTCTCGATGGGCGTGCCCTCCAGCATGGCGGCCAGGCTCTCGCGGTCGATGGCCATGTCCATGGCCCGGCGGATGCGGCTGTCGGTGATCACGTGGTTGTTGATGTAGATGCAGCGCTGGGAGGAGGCGTAGGGCATGTAGTAGCAGGACAGGCTGCCCGCGGCCTCCATGGCCTTGAAGTTGTCCTTGGTGGGGGCGGGGTAGATGAGGTCCAGATCGCCGGAGATCAGCGCGGCGGTGGAGCTGTCCGCGTTCATGACCTGGATGCGCAGCTTGTCGAACTTGGGCGCGCCCAGGTAGTAGTCCTCGTTGGCGGTGAGCACCAGCTCGCTGCCGGCGATGGTGCTCTCAAACTTCATGGGGCCGCTGCCGATGGGGTGGTTCCACAGATCCTGGCTCAGGTAGTCGGCGGGGGCCACGTCCCGCAGCAGGTGCTCGGGCAGGGGCATGTACGCCTGGAGGTACAGGGTGAAGGTCACGTCCTGGCTGATGGGCTCGTCGAAGGTGTACTTCACGGTGTAGTCGTCCAGCGCCTCCACGCCCAGGGGGGTGCCGTCGGCGGTGCCGCTGGTGTCGGTGCCGGTGAGGATGTAGTAGTGGCTTTTGGAGGTGACGCCGCAGTCGGGGTCGGTGATCATGTTCACGGCGAAGACGTAGTCGGCGGCGGTGACGGGCTCGCCGTCGTGCCACTTGGCGCCCTGGTTCAGATGGAACACGCAGGAGAGCTTGTCCTCGGAGATCTCCCAGCTCTCGGCGGCCCGGGGGCAGATCTTGCCGTCGGCGTCCACGTAGAACAGGCGGTCGTAGAGCAGGGTGAGCACCAGGATGCTGTAGTTGCCGCCTGTGGCCTGGTTGTAGGGCACCAGGTCGGTCCAGCCGGAGTTCATGCCCAGGTTGATGACGACCTCCTTGCCGTCGCTTCCGCTTCCGCCGGACCCGTTGGCGGTGACGGCCCCGTTCCCGCCGTCCCCGCTTCCTCCGCATCCGGCCAGCAGGCCGGCCGCCATCACGGCGGTAAGCAGCAGGCAGAGCGCCCGTTTCATGGTACGTTTCATGTCAAATCCTCCTCTTTTATGTCGGTATACGGTTCCGGCCGTTCCGGCCGGGCTGCGTAGGGACAGGCCACCAGGTGGGTGCCGCTCACCGGGAAGAGATCCCCGGAGATGGCGGAGCAGTCCTTCTTCGCAAGGGGGCAGCGGTTGCTGAACCGGCAGCCCGCGGGCGGGTGCAGGGGGCTGGGCACGTCGCCGGTGAGCAGGATGCGCTCCCGCTTTGCGCCCACGTCGGGGATGGGCACGGCGGAGAGCAGGGCCTTGGTGTAGGGGTGCAGGGGGGAGGAGAAGATGTCCTCCCGGGTGCCGAACTCCACCAGCCGGCCCAGGTACATGACGGCCACCTTGTCGCACAGGTAGCGAACCACGCTCATGTCGTGGGAGACGAAGAGATACGAGACGCCGGAGCGCTTCTGGGCGTCCTTCATCAGGTTGAGCACCTGGGCCCGCACCGACACGTCCAGGGCGGAGACCGGCTCGTCGCAGACGATGAAGGAGGGGTCCATCACCATGGTGCGGGCGATGACCACCCGCTGGCGCTGGCCGCCGGAGAGCTCGTGGGGCAGCTTGTGGAACTGGGACTCGTCCAGCCCCACAAAGCCCAGAATGGACTCCACCTTTTCGGTGCGCTCCTGCTTTGTGCCCAGGCTGAAGGCCTCCAGCGGGGCGTTGACCAGGGAGAAGATGGTCTGCCGGGGATCCAGGGAGGCGTAGGGGTCCTGGAAGATGAACTGCAGATCCCGGCGCAGGGGGCGCATCTGCCGGGTGTTGTAGTGGGAGATGTCCTGCCCCTTGTAGATCACGCTGCCGCCCGTGGGGGCGTGCAGGTTGATGACGGCCTTGCCGAAGGTGGACTTGCCGCAGCCCGACTCGCCCACCAGGCCCACCGTCTCGCCGGGGCAGATGTCCAGGTCGATGCCGTCCACGGCCTTGAGCACGGGGGCCTTCCGGCCGCCGCCCACCGGGAAGTGCTTTTTCAGGCCCCGGATTTTCAACAGCGGTTCTGCCATTACGTCCCCTCCTGTCCGTCCGCGGCGCAGGCGAAGCAGCGCACCAGATGGTTTGGCTCCACCTCCAGCAGCGGGGGCGTCTGCTTTTCGCAGGCGCCGCCGCAGCCGGGACAGGCGGTGCAGCGGTTGTGGAAGCGGCAGCCCTCGGGCATCCGGCTCAGCGGCGGCACGGTGCCGTCGATGCTGCTCAGGCGCTCCATGTCCCGGTCCGCCCGGGTCAGGGAGGCCAGCAGGCCCCTGGTGTAGGGGTGCATGGGGCGGTTGAAGATGGTCTGCACGCTTGCATACTCCACCACCTGGCCCGCGTACATCACCATCACCGTGTCCGCCATCTCGGCCACCACGCCCATGTCGTGGGTGATGAGAAGGATGGAGGTGTCCATCTCCTCCTGGAGCTGCTTCATCAGCTGCAGCACCTGGGCCTGGATGGTCACGTCCAGGGCGGTGGTGGGCTCGTCGGCGATCAGCAGCTCCGGCCGGGCCGAGAGGGCCATGGCGATCATCACCCGCTGCCGCATACCGCCGGAGAGCTGGTGTGGGTAGTCCCGCATCCGCTCGGCAGGGGAGGGGATGTCCACCTTCTCCAGCATTGCGATGGACTTCTGCCAGGCCTCCTTCTTGCTCATGCGCCTGTTCTTGGCCCGGTACATCTCCACCATTTGGTCCCCGATGCGGTACACGGGGTTCAGGGAGGTCATGGGCTCCTGAAAGATCATGGAGATCTTGTCCCCGCGGACCTGGCGCATCTCCCGGTTGGTCAGCTTGGTCAGATCCTGGCCGTGAAAGAGGATACTGCCGTTGGAGATGGTGCTGGTCTGCTTGGGCAGCAGGCGCAGGATGGTGTTGGCGGTGACGCTCTTGCCGCAGCCGGACTCGCCCACGATGCCCAGAATCTCCTTCTTATGGATCTGGAACGAGACGTCCTGGATGGCGGTCAGCATGTCGCGCTTGCTGACGCGGAACTTGACCTGTAGATCCCGGACGTCCAAAATCACCTCAGACATGGAACAAAACCTCCTTTCCTACAGTCTCTTCATCTTGGGATCCAGCGCGTCGCGCACGCCCTCGCCCACGAAGTTCAGGCACACGATGGTCAGCATCAGGCACAGCCCGGCGGGGATCCACTGCCACCAGCGGCTGGTGAGCACGGTGAGGTTGTTGGCGGCCTGGATGATGTTGCCCCAGGAGGCCTGGGGCGGCTGCACGCCGGCACCCAGGAAGCTCAGCGCGGACTCGGTGAGCATGGCGTTGGAGATGCGGAAGGCCAGGGAGACCCAGAGGGGCGCGATGGAGTTGGGCAGCACCGTCTTGAAGATGATCTTGGCGTCACTGCTGCCGATGGCGCGCTCCGCCTCCACGAATTCACGGCTGCGCACCGAGAGCACGTTGCCGTAGATCAGCTTGGCCACGGCGGGCCAGTGCAGCACCCCGATGGTTACGATCAGCAGCTGCACGCTGGAGCCGAACACGGCCACGATGACCAGGTTGAGCACGATGGAGGGGAAGGAGAGGAAGATGTCGGCGGTGCGCATAATCAGCGTCTCGGCCTTGCCCCGGTAGTAGCCGGCCACCAGGCCCAGGGGCAGGCCCACCGCCACGCTGACCAGGGTGGCGCCCAGGCCGATGAGCATGGACACTCGGCCGCCCGAGAGCAGGCGGGCGAGCAGGTCGCGGCCCACGTCGTCGGTGCCCAGCAGGTGGACGGCCCCGGGGGGGCTGCCGAAGGCGGCCGTGTCGGAGGTGATGGGGTCCAGGCCCAGTACGCCGGGCGCGATAACGACCACCAGGATCTCCAGCGCGAGGATGAAAAAGGCCACGACCGCCAGCTTGTGCTTGGCGAAATTATGAATGAAGCTGTCTTTTTTGGACATATCCCGTACCTCTTTCTTAGTCGAACCGGATTCTGGGGTCCAGATACGCGTAGAGCAGATCCACGATCAGGTTGGCGATCAGCACCGCCGCGGCGATGAGCACGGTGATGGCCATGATGACGTTGTAGTCCCGCTGGTTGATGGAGAGCACCAGCAGGCTGCCCATGCCGGGCCAGCCGAAGATCTGTTCCGTGACGGTGGAGCCGCCTACCAGATAGGGAATGTTCAAACCGATGCAGGAGACGATGGGGATGAGGGCGTTGCGCAGGATATGCTTGACCACCACGGCGCCCTCGCTCAGGCCCTTGGCCCGGGCGGTCTTGACGTATTCCTCGTTCATCACGTCCAGCATGCTGCCCCGGGTCTGCTTGATGTAGGTGCCCATCATGCGGATGACCGTCACCCCCACCGGCAGCACCAGGTGCGCCGCCAGATCGCCCAGTCCGCCGCCCCCGCTGGAGTACATGCCCATGGCGGGCAGCAGGTGCAGCAGGACTGAGAAGAAGTAAAGCGCCACCAGGGCCACGAAGAAGTTGGGTGTGGACGCGCCCAGGAAGGCCAGGAAGGAGGAGACGGTGTCCCAGCCGGAGTACGGCTTCAGCGAGGCCATGATGCCCAGCGGCACCGCGATCAGCAGCGAGACCACCAGGGCGGTGAGGGTCAGAATCAGGGTGGGGGCGATGCGCTCCCGCACCAGGCTCCACACCGGCTGGTTCGTGCGGGTGGACGTGCCGAAGTCCCCGTGCAGCATGTCCCCCAGCCAGCCGGCGTAGCGCACCACGACGGGCTTGTCCAGCCCGTACTGGACCCGCAGCGCCTGCTCGGCCTCGGGCGTCAGGTCGCCCGCCGCCTTGACGAGGTCCACGGGGCTGCCCGGCGCCGCGTTGGACAGCAGGAACACCGCCACCGTGATGACAATAAACGTCGGGATCGCCTGAAAGAGCCGTTTCAGTATGTACTTAAACATGTGTTACCTCCACGCGGCCTTCGCGTCAGATTGCTTCGGGGGGCACGGCGTCCTTCGGCAGGGGGCAGTCGTACACGCCGCCGTTTTTCCCGAGGAACTCCTCCCGCGCGGCGGCCAGAATGTCCCCGCGCTCCATCACCCGGACGGCGGCGAGGGCCATGACCTTGCCCGCGACCAGCATCCCCTTGCGCCCGATGGGGGACTTGCCCTGGGCCGTCATCTGCCAGGTGTGGAGCTGGGTGCCCAGGGCGTTGGTGGCCACGTTCAGCTTGGCGGTGGGGACCACGAAGCCCACGTCCCCCACGTCGGTGGCGCCGAAGACGTTGGTGACCTTGTCGGGGGTGTACTCGCCCACGATGGTGTCCAGGGGGCGGGCGAGCTTCTCCTCCACCGCCTGCGCGCCGTAGCGCGCCTGGATCATGGCCCGGCCCGCCGCCTTCTCGCTCTCGCTGAGGGAGTCGGCAAACTCCTTCGCCAGGGCGAAGTCCTCCTCATCCCAGGCCGGGGCGCCGATCTCGTGCAGGGCCTCGTCCAGCACTGACGCCAGCACGACGTTCTGGGTGAACTCGGAGTAGGCGCCCCCCGTCCGGGAGGTGACCGTGGTGCCGCTCATCATGGCGGCCCCCTCCGCGATCCGGTCGATCCGGGCGAAGGCCTCCACCACCTGGCTGATATAGGGCGCACGCACGATGTACTTCACCGCCGCGTGGTCCTGCACGATGTTGGGCGCGGGGCCGCCGGCGTCCAGGTAGGCGTAGTGCATACGCACATCGCCGGAGACGTGCTCGCGCAGGTAGTTGGCCCCCACGTTCATCAGCTCGCAGGAGTCCAGCGCGCTGCGCCCCAGCTGCGGGGCCGCCCCGGCGTGGGCGGACACCCCCTTGAACTCGTACACCTTGGACAGGGTCGCGGCCATGTGGTTGGCGCGCATCTGGTTGATGGAGCCGGGGTGCCAGGTGTAGACGAAGTCCACGCCCTCAAACTCCCCGTCCCGGGCCATAAAGGTTTTGCCGCCGCCGCCCTCCTCCGCGGGCGTGCCGAAGTAGACCACCGTGCCGGGCCTGCCGGTCTGCTCCAGGTAGTCCTTGAGGGCCACCGCCGCCGCCAGCGCCCCGGCGCCCAGCAGGTTGTGGCCGCAGCCGTGGCCGTAGGCCCCCGCCTCCACAGGGCGCTTGCAGGTGCAGCCCGCCTGCTGGCTCAGCCCGGGCAGCGCGTCAAACTCGCCCAGAAAGCCCGCCACCGGGTGGCCGCTGCCCCACACGCCCTTGAACGCGGTGGGGATGCGGGCCAGGCCCCGGGTGACGGTAAAGCCGTAGCCCTCCAGGGCCTTACAGAGCAGATCCGCGGACCGGAACTCCTGGAAGCCGCCCTCGGCGCAGTCCCAGATGGCGTCGCTGACGCCGATAAACTCCTGCTCCCGCTGGTCGATTGCGCGCGACACGAGGTCCGCGGCGTGTTCCACTGACATGAGAAGTCCTCCTTCTAATTTGTCCCTCCGATTTTTTTGAGCCGCTCCGCCTGGGCGCCGTCCAAAAGCTCCGGCTGCCGGTAGACGCGGATGGCGGCGACGCTGAGGATTTCAGCCGCGCAGGCGATGCCCTTTTTCCCGATGGACGAGGCGATCATGCCCGTCATAAACCAGGAGTGGGCGGGCGTGCCCAGCGCCGCGCAGGCCACCCGCATGGAGGCGGTGGGCGTCGCGTAGCCCACGTCCCCCACGTCCGAGGACGCCCCGCTGCGCTTGCACACCTCCGGGTTGAAGGGCTCCACCAGGGGGTCCAGGGGGCGATACAGCACGGCTTCGGCGGACTCCCCGGGGTACTTCCTGCCGATCATCTCCCGCACGGTCTGCCGCTGCTGGGGGCCGTACTGCGCGAGGAAGGCCCTGGCGAGGGCGTAGTCCGCCTCGTCCCATTTTGGGGCCCCCACGCCGCGCGCGGCATCGCTGAGGATATTGGCGGCCACGTGGTTCTGGAAGCGGTCCGCGTACCCGCTTTTCATCACGATGCGCGACGCGGTATCCGTCATCAGCCCCGCGCCCTGGGCGCAGGCCACCACCCGCTGGAGCACCTCGCGCACCTCCCGGGCGCGGGGGGCGCGCACCGTGTAGGCCAGGGTGGTGCGCCCCCGCTGCCGCACGGGGACGGGGGCGTCCGCGTCCACATGGGCGTAGGAGATGCGCACGTCGGGGGAGACGTGCTCCCGCAGATAGTTGACGGCTACGTTCATCAGCTCGCAGGCGTCCACGGTGGCGTCCGCCGGGGCCTCCCCCTCCGGGGTAAAGACCACCTGGAAGGACTGCATTGCCGCCAGCTCGCTGTTGGGCACCCCCGTCTCGCTGCCGGGGTGCCAGGAGAAGACGCAGTCCACGTCGTCGAACTCCCCGTCCCGGGCCATCAGGGGCTTGACGCCGTCCACCTCCTCGTCGCAGCAGCCGTAGTACCGCACGGTCCCGGCCAGCCGGTGCTCCTCCAGATAGCGGCGGACCATGATCGCCGCGGCCAGGGAGCCGCTGCCCAGCGCGCAGTGCCCGCACCCGTGGCCGAAGCCCCCCTCCGTGACCGGGGCGGGCGCCGGCACCCCGGCCTGCTGGCTCAGCCCGGGCAGCGCGTCGAACTCCCCCAGAAAACCGACCACCGGACGGCCCGCGCCGTAGGAGGCGATAAACGCCGTGGGGCGGCCGCTGACGTTTTCCCGGACGGAGAAGCCGTTCTCCCGCAGCACGCGCGCCAGCAGTCCGGCCGAACGGTGCTCCGCGCCGGAGGGCTCCGCGAAGCGCCAGAGGGATTCGTTTACGCCGTAGATCAGCGGGGAGATCCGGGCGAAGCAGTCCTCCGCCCACGCGGGCAGGGCGTCGGGACGTTCCAATGCCATCCTTACATCACCTCAATCCATGCACTCAGGCGCAGCCTGCCGGTGCATTTGCACTACGCCGATTGTAATCATCTAAGCTATATTTTAGCGGAACAGCGCGGCAAAGTCATATGGCAGGAGAACGCGTTTTGCGGCACAATGGACAAAAGGATTGTGCAGACGCACACTGTTTTTGTCGTTTTGGTGAAAGTTCCACAAAATAAGGCGGACGGACCGCGCCTCCCGCCCCACGTGAGAGAAAAAACGAAAGAAAAAAGGATCAGTCCGAGGACTGATCCTTATCCTGCCGCGCCGGCTCCACCCCGCAGACGGTAACCACGCCGCCCCCCACGGTGAAGCGCACGTCCAGCCCCGCGAAGGCCATGCCGTAGACCCGCTCCGGGTCCTGCTGGTAGGGTGGGCGGGGGTCGTGGGCCAGCACGCCCCGCAGCGCCTCCCGCTTGCCCTCCGGCACCCGCTCCAGCCAGCGGGGCGGGAACTCCACCTCCAGCAGCGTGCCCCCGTCCGGCCCGGCGAAGCCGCCGGCCGCCTCCGGGTGGCAGTCGGCGTAGGGCACGTAGGGCTTGATGTCGAAGATGGGGGTGCCGTCCATGAGGTCCGCCCCCGAGACGATCAGCACGCCCCCCAGCTCCGGGTCGTGCCGGATCTCCTCCAGCCGCACCGAGGACAGGCCGAGGGAATTGGGACGGAAGGGGGAGCGGGTGGCGAAGACCCCTATGCGGGTATTACCCCCCAGGCGGGGCGGGCGCACCGTGGGGGACCAGCCCTGCCGCAGGGCGGCGGAGAACTGCCAGATGAGCCAGATATGGGAGAAGCCCTCCAGCCCCCGCAGCGCGTCGGGATTGCGGTACTCCGGCTCGAAGACGACGGCGGCGCGCAGCCCCTCCACCAGGCCGCTCTGGCGGGGGATGCCGAATTTGGTGGGGAAATCGCTGCGGATACGGGCGATTACGTGCAGGGGAGGGATCATGGCGTCCACCTCTCAGCAAAGGTTTGGGGTTATTGTACCACAGCGGGGAAAAAAGCGCAAAGCCCCCGCCTGCCGGAGCCAAATCCGGCGGGCGGGGGCTTATTCTTTGCCTGGAAACGGGCCTCAGGCCTTTTTGGAGGGCTCTGTGGGCTCCTCCTCCGGTGCGTCCCCCTTTTTCAGCGAGCGCACCCACTTGACGGAGCGGATCAGGATGTAGATGCAGATGATGAGGATGGCCACGCCCGCCAGCAGGAAGAAGCCGTTGGTGAGCACCGCGCCGAAGCCGCCCAGCGGGGGCCAGGAGGTGGGCGCGCCGCCGCCGAACTTGCGCACCAGAATGGCGATGAGCACCACCGCCACGCCGATGCCGATGACGAGAATGTCCTTGTTGGAGGTCTTGTCGGCCTTCTCCTTGCTCTCGAACAGGGCCAGGAAGTCGGGGCCGACCTTGCTGCGGTCGTAGGGGGTGGCCAGGCTGATGCCGATGTAGATGACCAGGGAGATGGCCAGGCCGATGAACACGGCGGGGATGCCGCCGATGCCCGCGCCGTTGAAGACGGCGCTGCCGCCGCCGGCGTTGATAATCAGCCCCAGGGTGACCACGCCGCTGACGATGCAGCCCCAGAAGGCCGCCTTTTCACTCATGCGCCGCCAGTAGGTGGCCAGGAGGATCAGGGGGGTCAGGGAGGCGCACATGACCATCTGGGCGGTGATGGCGGTGGCAAATACGCCGCCGCCCCGGATCATGGGGGCGAAGGCCATGGCCGCCACGGCCACCAGCACCACGCAGATGCGGGCCACGCGGATCATCTGCCTGTCGTCGGCGTCCTTGCGGATAAAGCGCTTGTAGATGTTCTTGGTCAGGATGGCGGAGGCCGCGTTGAGGTAGGTGGACACCGTGCTCATCACCGCCGCGGCGATGGCCGTGACGAAGATGGCGGTGCCCAGGGCGGGCAGGGCGGCGTCCGCCATGAGGATGATGACGGTGTCGGTGTTGAGCACCCCGGGGAACAGGGCCTGGGCGTAGAGGCCCATGATGACCATGATGGAGGCCCAGAGGGTGACGATGACCACGAAGCCCATGCAGGCCTTGCGGCCGTCCTTCAGAGTCTTGGCGGCCAGCATGCGCTGCATGAAGCCCAGGTCGATGGGGATCCACAGGGAGCCCGCGATGCCCATGGCGATAAGGCCCAGCACCGTGACGCCGGGGGCCAGGGTGAACAGGTCGGTGAACCCGGCCCACAGGGTGGTGCCCGCCACGGGCTCCATGCCGGTGGTGCCCAGCAGGTTGGAGAAGAAGCCCGTGAAGGAGCCGTACTTGATAAAGACGGCGGGGACCAGGAAGGCGGTGCCCGCGATGATGATGAGCCACTGGATGAGGTCGGTGAACACCACGCCGTTGAGGCCGCCCATGACGCAGTAGACCACGGTGATTACGGCCACGATGACGGTGGCCACCTCCATGGGCACGTCGAAGATGGTCTCAATGACCAGGGCGCCGCCGAAGATGCAGATGGCGGTGGAGACGATGCCCCAGGCCACCTGCCACACGCTGAGCAGGATGGTCATGCGGGCGCTGTTGGGGAAGCGGGCCTCGCCCAGATCCACGATGGTGGAGAAGTTCAGGTAGCGGTAGCGGGAGCCCAGGCGGATCAGGATGGGGTAGATAAACACGTTGACCAGCAGGAAGAACCAGATCATGGCCGAAAGGCCGGTGTTGTAGCTGGTGCCTGCGATACCCAGGGTCTGCTGTGCGTTGGCCAGCGTCGCCAGCATGGTCATGGCGATGACGAACCAGGGCAGCCCCCGGGCGCCGAGAATAAAGTCACTGAAGGTATTCACCCTGCTTTTGAAATAGAATCCCAGAAAAAGCATGAAAAGGAGATAAATGACTAAAATGACCAGGATCAATAAACCGTGTTCCACGTAGCTCGACCTCCACTTAACAAAATAATCCCTGTAAGCGCGGTGAAATTCTACTGCCACACGGGGGGTGAATAATAACAAGGCCTTGTATTATTAACAAAACTATAAACAACAATGAACGGCAAGTCAAGTTAAAAATTGAAACAGGGCCTATAAATTTTTGTTTTTGTGGCTTGACAAGTGGGGTATGCAGACTTATATTATACATAAATAGCGGGAAAAATCACTTCTATTTTTTGTATATATGTACTATAAATAAAATATACTATAGTTTAGTAGGAAAAAAACGACCTTGGCCTATGGCGGAAACCGCTTTACGATATATGATAAAATTTTGGTTTCCTAAGGGAGGGGAATCCCTGCCGACGGTGGAAAGGAGCGTGGCATGAGCACAGAGCACCCGAACATACCTGCACGGATTGGCATGGCGCGCAGGGGGAGAGGCGCGGGCGGCTGAGGCGCCCGGGCGGAACCCCGTATCCGTTGAAGGCTTGTACCGAAAAACAGGAAGGAACGCTTGTAAGGAGGAAAAGCATGGATCTCTCTGTCAAGATCGGCAGCGTGACGCTGCAAAGCCCCGTAATCGCCTCGTCCTGCGAGGACGGCAGAAACGGGGACCGGATCAAGAAGGTCGCCGGGTTCGGCCCCGGCGCCATCACCACCAAGACCATCGTACCCTACGAGCAGCCCCCCCACGACCCCCTGCCCTGCATGAAAAAGCTCCCCAGCGGCTTCGTCAACTGCGTGCTGGCCACCGTGGTGCCCGCCAAGCAGTGGTATGAGCGGGACTTTTCCGTGGCCCTCTCCGGCGGTGTACCCGTGGTGGCCAACTTCGCCGGCACCTGCGTGGAGGAGAGCGCCCAGCTGGCCGCCGACTGCGAGAAGGCCGGGGCCACCCTGCTGGAGTACCCCTCCGCCTGCCCCCACATGGGCGGCATCCTGGAGGCCATGTACCCCGGCATGAACATGCCCCTGCCCGAGGCCCACGACCCCAGGGTCTACGCCGACCACATCCGCCAGATTAAGAAGGTCACAAAGATCCCCCTGATTGCCAAGCTCAGCGCCATCCACTTCTACAACATCAAGGAGTGGGCCGTGGCGGTGCAGGAGGCGGGGGCGGACGCCATCGCGGCGGCCGACACCATCGGCCCGGTGCTGTGCATCGACCCGGAGACCGGCATGCCCCTGCTGGGCGGCCCCAACGGCTTCGGCGGCCTGTCCGGCGCGGCCATCAAGCCCATCGTGCTCAAGATGATCTACGAGATCGCCGAGGTCACCGACCTGCCCATCATCGGCATCGGCGGGGTCAGCAGCGGGCTGGACGCCATCGAGTACTTCATGGCGGGCGCCAGCGCCGTGGGCGTGGCGGCCAAGAGCAACCTGATGGGCCCCGATACATATGGAAAAATCCGCGACGAGATCGCCGCCTATCTGGAGAGCCACGGCTACAGCTCCATCGCGGACATCCGCGGGCTGACCCACAAGCGGGTGGCCGAGCGGGCCGCGCAGGGCAGGACCATCATCCACACCCCCGTCGCGCCCGAGGTGGACCCCGCCCTGTGCAACGGCTGCGGCAGCTGCCTGCGCTCCTGCGTGTACGACAGCATCACCATGGAGGACAAGAAGCCCGTCTTCCACCCCGAGACCTGCTACGGCTGCGGGCTGTGCGTCTCGGTGTGCCCGAAGAAGGCCCTGAGCCAGCACTACTACGACTAAAAGGGGGAGAAATAATGAGTTCCAACATTCTGGAGGCCCCGGGCAAGCGGCTGCTCTACATGGGCAACGAGGCCATCGCCCGCGGCGCCGTCGAGGCCGGATTACAGCTCATGGCCGCCTACCCCGGCACCCCCTCCTCCGAGATCGGCGAGGTCCTGATGGACGCCCAGAAGGACGCCGATTTCTACGTGGAGTGGAGCATCAACGAAAAAATCGCCTTTGAAATGGCCGCCGGCGCCTCCCTGGTGGGGGCCCGGAGCATGACGGCCATGAAGAACGCCGGCCTCAACGTGGCCATGGACACCTTTATGACCCTGCCCTACGGCGGCTGCAAGGGCGGCTTCGTGGTGGTGGTGGCCGATGACCCGGACGCCCACTACTCCTCCACCGAGCAGGACACCCGCGCCCTGGCGGCCTACGCCGAGATCCCCTGCCTGGAGCCCGAGGACCAGCAGGAGGCCAAGGACATGGCCCGCGCCGCCTTCGGCATCTCCGAGGCGGTGGAGCTGCCCGTGTTCCTGCGCTCGGTCAGCCGGATTTCCCACGCCTCCGGCGACGTGCTGCTGGCCGAGCCCGAGGCGGGGCGCAACCAGATCGCCTTCAACAAGCATTATAAGACGGCCTACCGCTGGAACGTCTACGGCCCTCCCGGAACCCTGTCCAAGCACCAGTGGCTGCACACCGTGCTGCCCCGTGCCCGCGCGCTGGCCGAGGAGAGCCGGTTCAACCGCCTGGAGAAGGCGCCCGGCGCCAAGGTGGGCGTGCTGGCCGCCGGCCTGGGCGGCGCCTACGCCCGGGAGGCCATGGCCGACCTGGGCCTGGCGGGCCAGGTGAGCTACCTGAAGCTGGGCTTCATCTACCCCCTGCCCGAAAAGCTGGTGGCCGAGCTGGTGGACGGCCTGGACACCCTGATCATCGTGGAAGAGGGCGACCCGGTGGTGGAGAACCTGGTGCGCGCCTACCTCAAGGAGGTTGCGCCGGGCGTGAAGATCGTGGGCAAGAGCTACAACGGCATCTTCAACCCCTACGGCGAGCTGAACACCGACATCGTGACGGCGGGCCTGGCCAAGGCCCTGGGCCGCGGTCTGGCCGGGGACGACCGGGAGGCCGCCCGGGCCGCCCTGAAGGACCTGGTGATCCCCCGCTCCTCCACCCTGTGCGCCGGCTGCTCCCACCTGGGCTCCTACTCCGCCATCCGCGAGGCGCTGAAGAAGTTCAAGGGCAACCACATCGTCAACGGCGACATCGGCTGCTACGAGCAGGGCGGCTACGGCATCTTCTCCGCCAAGAACCAGGCCAGCGACGAGCCGGGCAAGAAGTACGCCGTGACCTCCCCCTACGAGCTGCTGGACACCATCTACGTCATGGGCTCCGGCATCGGCATGGCCATGGGCCAGGCCAAGGCGGGCTACACCGACGGCAAGGTGCTGGCGGTGGCGGGCGACTCCACCTTCCTCCACGCCACCCTGCCCTCCGTGGTGGACGCGGTGCAGCACAAGACCGACATCACCTTCGTCATCCTGGACAACTACTGGACCTGCATGACGGGCCACCAGCCCAACCCCAACACCCTCTACAACCCCTGCGGCGAGGACTACGAGGGCTTCGACGTGCCCGGCACCTGCAAGGCCCTGGGCGTGAAGTCGGTGGCGGTGGCCAGCTCCTACGACCGCGCCGCGGCGGTGGACGCGCTGACCAAGGCACTGGAGTACGAGGGGCCCTCCGTGGTCATCCTCTACGGCGAGTGCCAGCTCCAGCTCCAGCGCCGCACCAGGAAGGGCATGGCCAAGACCGTGGTGGAGCCCGACAAGTGCATCGGCTGCAAGCTGTGCGTGCAGCTGGGCTGCCCCGCCGTGAAGTACGACGTGGCGGGCAAGAAGGCTTCCATTGACGAAATCAGCTGCGTGGACTGCGGCCTGTGCGCCCAGGTCTGCCCGCAGAACGCCATCACGTTGGGAGGCGAGTAAGAATGGAACGAAATATCATTGTAGCAGGCGTCGGCGGCCAGGGCAGTATTCTGGCCTCCCATATCATCGCTGAGGCGGCCATCCGCAGCAAGGAGGCCACCGGCGAGGAGCTCAACGTCCGGGTGGGCGAGACCTTCGGCGCGGCCCAGCGGGGCGGCGCGGTGGCCTCCCACGTGCGCATCGGCGAAATCCACGGCCCCCTGGTCCGCAAGGGCCGGGCCGACCTGGTGGTGGCCCTGGAGCCCCTGGAGGGCCTGCGCATCGGCCTGCCCTACCTGGCCAGGGACGGCGTGGCCATCGTCAACACCATCACCGAGGCCCCCGTGGACGCCAAGGTGGGCGCGGTGGAGTACCCCGCACTGGATGCCATCGAGGGCGCATTGAAGCAGATGTGCAAAAAGGTGGTCATGCTGGACGCCCGGAGCCTGGCCCTGGAGGCCGGCAGCGCCAAGGCGGTCAACGTGGTCATGCTGGGGGCGGCCTTCGCCACCGGCACCCTGCCCTACTCCGAGGAGATTATGCTGGGCGCCATCCGGGCCCAGGTGCCCGCCAAGGCGGTGGAGCTCAACCTGAAGGCCTTCGCGCTGGGCAAGGAGGCCTTCCTCAAGAGCTGATACATGCAAAAAAACGTGGGCGAAACCGGAACTCCGGTTTCGCCCACGTTTTTTTTGATCTGCCGGGAATCAGCCCTGGGCCCCCATGCCCATATAGGAGCTGTACATGGGGGTGGGCAGGCCGAAGCCGCCGGCCACCGGCAGGATCTCCCCGGTGATGAAGGCGGCCCGTTCGCTGCACAGGAAGGCCACCGCGTTGGCGATGTCCTCCGGCCTGCCGGGGCGGTTGAGGGGCACGTTCTTCAAGAACATGTCCAGGAAGGCCTGGGACATGTTGTCCATGGCCGCGTCGGTGGCGGTGAAGCCGGGGAGCACCGCGTTGCAGCGCACGCCCTGGCGGGCGTACTGGGTGGCGATGTTCTTGGTGAGGAAGTGGATGGCCGCCTTGCTCACGCCGTAGGCGTTGCGGTTCATGTCGGGGAAGAGTCCGCCCACCGAGCCGATGTTCACGATGGCGCCGCCGCCGTTCTTGATCATCAGGGGCACCGCCGCCTTGCAGGGCAGGTAGACGCTCTTCAGGTTCACGTTGACGATGCGGAAGAAGTCCTCGGCGGGGCCGTTGACCAGGTCCAGGTCGGCCTTCACGTCGGTGGTGCCGTAGTTGTTCACCAGAATGTCCAGGCGGCCCTCCTTGGCGGCGACCTCCTCCACCATGCCGGTGAAGCTCTCCTCCCGGGTGGCGTCGAAGAAGGCCACGCCGGCCTGGCCGCCCGCGGCGGTAATCTCGTCCACAATCTTCCGGCCCGCCTCCGGGCGGCGCACTCCCAGGTAGACCTTGGCCCCCTGCTCCGCCAGGGCCTTGGCGCAGGCCAGGCCGATGCCGCGGGTGGACGAGGAGACGAGGGCGATCTTGTTTTCAAGCTCTTTCATTACAGGTACCTCCATTAACTAAACTAAGAAGTATGGTGGAAATACCGGTATTATATCATTTGAACAAGCGGGATGCAACCATAAAATTTGCCTATCCCGCGCCGCCCAGGATCCGGTACAGGGTGGCCCGCAGCACCTCCATGTCGATGGGCTTGGCCACGTGGGCGTCCATCCCGGCCTCCACGCTGGCCTGCACGTCCTCGGCGAAGGCGTTGGCGGTCATGGCGACGATGGGGATGCCCGCGGCGTCCGGCCGGGACAGGGCGCGGATGGCCCGGGTGGCCTGGTAGCCGTTCATCTCGGGCATCTGCACGTCCATCAGCACCGCGTCGTAGGTGCCCGGCGGGGCCGAGGCGAAGGCCTGCACGGCCTGGGCGCCGTCGTCCTTCACCACGCACTGCGCCCCCTCCATCCACAGCAGCTCGCAGAGGATCTCGGCGTTGATGGCGTTGTCCTCGGCCACCAGGAAGCGGCGCCCGGTAAAGAGGGCCCCGGCGTTGGGGACGGGCGTGGGCGCGGGAGGCTCGCCGCCGGGCTGGGCGCGCTCGCACTCCAGCTCCACACGGAAGAGGGAGCCGCGGCCCACCTCGCTCTCCACCGAGACACACCCACCCATCAGATCCACCAGGCCCTTGGTGATGCTCAGGCCCAGCCCCGTGCCCTCCACGCGCTGGGTGCTGCCGCTGCGGGTGAAGGGCTCGAAAATCCGGGCGAGGAACTCCGGGGGCATGCCCACCCCCGTGTCCCGCACGCAGAAGCGGTAGCGCACCCGGTCCTCCGGGGCGGGCAGCTCCTCGGCCAGCAGCGCCACGCGCCCCCCCTCCGGGGTGAACTTAATTGCGTTGCTCAGCAGGTTGATAAGGATCTGGTTGATGCGCAGGCCGTCCCCGTAGAAATCGGGGTGGGCGACCCCCGCCCCGGTGATCTCAAGGGCCAGCCCGGCCGCCCCGGCCTGGGGCCCCACCATGTCGGCCAGCTGGCCCAGCAGCTCGGGCAGGGAGAGGCGCACGCGGTTCAGGGCGATCTTGGAGCGCTCGATCTTGCTCATGTCCAGGATGTCGTTGATCAGGCTGAGCAGGTGCCTGGAGGACACCGAGATCTTCCCCAGGCAGTCGGCCACCCGCGCCCGGTCGTCCAGGTGGGCGCGGGCCAGGGCGGTCATGCCCATGATGGCGTTCATGGGGGTGCGGATGTCGTGGCTCATGGCGGAGAGGAAGTCGCTCTTGGCCCGGTTGGCCTGCTCGGCCAGGGCCAGGGTCTGCTCCAGCGCCTGCTTGGCCTGCCGCTCGGCCGAGAGCATGTCGGTCACGTCGGCCCGCACGAAGCAGACCGTGCGGTGGTCGGCGCTGCCCCACAGCACGTTGATCTGCTTGTAGCGCAGGGTGTCACCCTCCCGCTGGGCCAGGACGAAGTCGTAGCCGGAGCGCTTTGCCTCCAGCCGGGCCAGCATGTTGTCCAGCCGGAAGCGCTCCACAATCTCCTCCGCGCCCCCCTCGGCCCCGCAGGCGGCGGCGAAGCGGAGCACCGAGGCGCTGTAGTCCCCGATTTGGCGTGGCGGCAGGTTCTCCAGCACGGTCTGGCGGGTGTAGAGGGAGAGCGCGCCGCTGTGGAGGTTGATGAAGCCCATCAGCTCGAAGGTGTAGGCGATGACGTTCATAAGCCCCTGCTGCTCCCGCACGGAGTCGGTGATGTCGGAGCGCACCAGGCACACCCGGCCCAGGCGCAGATCCACGGCGGAGACGGTGGTGTTCTTGGCGCGGATGTCCCCGCGCCCGTCCGTCAGGGAGTAGGAGAAGGTGTAGGGCCCCTCCCGCGCCAGGCGGCGGCGGATCCCGGCGGGATCCAGGGCGGCGGCGTAGGCCTCCCGGTCCCGGGGCACCACCGCGGCGCGCAGCATCTCCGCCGTGCGGCCGGAGTGGCTGCCGTGGGGCGGAATGTCCCCCGCGTGGCCGCTGCTGGTCAGCACCGTGAAGGTGTCCCGCTCCAGGTCCAGGTCCACCACGAAGTCGTAGCTGGTCACCGAGAGCTGGTGCAGGATCCGGTCGGAGATGGTCTGCTCGGTGATGTCCGTCACCGTCAGGATCCCGGTCACGTCCCCGGTGTCGGGGGCGGAGACCAGGTTCACCTTGAACTGGACGTAGCGGCCCCGGGCCTCCCGGGGGAGCCGGACGAAGCAGCGCAGGATCTGCTCCGTGTCCCCCCGGCGGAAGGCGGCCAGGGCGGGGGCGTTGAGATAGGTGTCCAGGAAGGCGCGGCGCTCCCCCTCCTCCGCCACCAGGCCGGAAAGGCCGGTGAAGAAGGCCTCCCGCACCGAACCGAAGGTGCTCAAAAGATCGGAGCCGGTGTGGTCGATGATCTCCAAAATGCGGTTGCGGGTGATGTTGCAGTGCCCCACCACCAGAATATCGGGGTCGGGGGCGCTGTAGTGCTTCATAATCAGCTCGTTGTACTGCCGCCGCAGCGCCTCCCGCTCCTCCCGCTCCCGGGTCACGTCGTGGTACATGATGTAGATGTGGCACGCGCCGTCCGCGTCCTGGAGGCGGGAGAGGGCGCTGCGCATCCAGACGTAGCCCCCGCCGCCCCTGCGCAGGCGGAAGGTCAGCTCACAGTGGCTCTCGCCGCTGGCGGCGAAGGCGGCGACCTTGACGCGGGTGGCCTCCCGGTCGTCGGGGTGCACCCCGGCCAGGGCGTCCTGCCGGTAGAGCTGCCATGCCTCCTCCGGCGTCATGCCGGTGGCGGCGGCGAAGCCGTCGGACAAAAACTCGGTGGTCATGGCCCCGTCCCGAGCGTAGCGCACCACGCCCACGCCGCCGGGCAGGTTCCTCACCAGGGTCTGGAAGTACTGCTCCAGGCGCTCCTTCTCCCGGCGGGTGTTGACCTCCTGCGTCACGTCCCGGACAAACTTGACGTAGGCGGGGATGCCGTTCCAGTCGGTCTCCAAAAAGCGGGTGGTGAAGTGCCGCCCCGCCCCGTCCGCCGACATGTCGTGCTCCTCCCCGTCGGCCCGGTGGGTGCCCAGGGTGCAGAAGGGGCAGGGCGCGGCCTGCCCGTGGAGGGCCTCGTAGCACTTGCGGCCCACGCAGTCGGGGCCCGGCAGCGGGGCCTTGGACTCGTTGGCGTAGAGCAGGTCGTAGCTGTCCTTGGCGATGACGTAGATGCTGTCCGCCGTGGCGTTTGCAAGGCTCTGGAAGAGCCGGGTCTGCTCGGACATGCCGGTAAAGACGGCGTAAAAGCTGGTGTTCCCGGCGGGCGGCCCCATGCGGCGGCCGTTGAGGTGGATCCACACCAGCCTGCCGTCCTTGTGGCGCATACGGTAGGACACGTCCAGCACCTGGCCGCCGGCCAGCGCCACCCGGGCGGCCGCCAGCACCCGGTCCCGGTCCGGCGGGTAGATCACGTCCAGCGCGTCGTTTGCCACCATGCGCTCGTACTCTTCCCGGGTGTGGCCCGAAAGGGCCATGACCCCGTCGGAGTAGAAGGTGGGCAGGAAGCGCTCCCCCTCCACCCGGTAGCTGGCGATGCCGCCTGGGATGGAGTTGACCAGGTGGTCCATCTCCAGCTGGGCCTGCTTGAGGTCGGAGATGTTGTGGAACACGCAGTGCAGCAGGGGCAGGCCGTCCTGCTCCCCCATCCACTTGACCTGCACCCGCACCCAGACGATGTGCCCGTCCCGGTGCTGCTTGCGGAACTCGAACTGGTCCACCGAGCGGGTGCGGACGACCTCCCTGACCCGGGCGGCCACCATGGCGGTGTCCTCCCAATAGGTCATCTCCATGGCGTCGCGCCGGATGAGCTCCCGGTACTCCTCCACCGTGTAGCCGCTCAGCGCGGGCACCCCGTCGGAGAAGTACACCGTTTCGAAGATGTCCGACACCCGGTAGATGGCCACGCCGCCGGGGATGGCGTTGATGATGTCCTCGGTCTTCTCCTTGGAGGAGGCCAGCTCCCGCTCCAGGCGCAGCTGGTCCGTCACGTCCGTGATGTACTCGATGTGCGCGTCCCGCCCGCCCCAGTCGAGGAGCTTTCCGCTCAGCCGGTAGATCCGCCCGGTGGCCGGGTGGCGGAACTCCCGCACGAGCAGCTTGTCCCGGCTGAGCTCCCCCCGGCGGCAGAAGGGGCAGGGCGCCTCCATGCCCGCCGCCCGGTAGCAGGTCAGGCCCCGGATGTCCGGCGCCTTTAAAAAGAGCGCACTTGCCAGCCGGTTTGCGTAGAGCAATTTCAGGCTGTCAAGTGCGCAGACATAGATTGCCACCGGCGCGTTGTCCAGCGCCGCCGACAGTTGATCGGTGGTGGGGAGGGGAACCTGCGTCATGCCCGTTCCCCTCCCGCCAAGTCGTTTTTCAGGGCTTCCGCCCGGGCGTACTGCGCCCGCACGGCCCGGTAGAGCGCCGCGTAATCCGCGCCCTCCTTGGCGCGCAGAGGCTCCACGATGGCGCAGACCGCCTGGTAGAGGGGGGTCAGGCCCATGTTGCCCACCACGCCCTTGAGGGTGTGGGCGGCCTCGAAGGCGGCCTGCATGTCGCCGCCCTCCAGCGCGTCCCCCAGCTTTTGCAGGTTCTGGTCCTGAAAAAGCATGCCCAGGAATTTCCGGTACATGGCCTCGTTGCCCATAAAGCGGGCCATGGTGCCCTCGTAATCGCCGCCGTAGGCCTCGAATTTGTCCTTAAACGACTGCATCGTCAGACCTCCTTCCCGAAAATAAAGTCGTACAGCGTCTGGTAGAGCCGGTCCGGCTCGATGGGCTTGGCCAGGTGGGCGTTCATCCCGGCGGCCTTGCTCTTCTCGATGTCGTCGTCAAAGGCGTTGGCGGTCATGGCGATGATGGGCACGCTGCCCGCGTCGGCGTTGCTCAGGTGGCGGATGTTGGTGGCCGCCGTCAGGCCGTCCATCAGGGGCATGCGGATGTCCATGAGGATGGCGTCGTAGTACCCGGGCTCCGACTTGCTGAAGCGCTCCAGGGCCCGCAGGCCGTTTTCCGCCGTGTCCACGGCGAAGCCCCTGGCCTCCAGCAGCATCACCGCCACCTCGGTGTTGATGGCGTTGTCCTCCGCCAGCAGCACCCGCTTGCCCGAAAAGTCGTACTCCACGGCGGCCGCCGGCTGCGCCTGCTCCTCCTTCTCCCCCAGCGCCCGCGAGAAGGCGGAGATCAGGGAGGATTTGAACATGGGCTTGCTCATGAGCAGGTTGACCCCCGCCAGCTTGGCCTCGTGCTCGATGGAGATCCAGTCGTAGGCGGTCATGATGATGATGGTGACCTCGGGGCCCACGATCTGCCGGATGCGGCGGGCGGTCTCCAGGCCGTCCATCTCGGGCATCTTCCAGTCGATGAGGATCATGTCGTAGTACCGGCCCTGGTCCCAGCAGGAGCGCACCCGGTCCACGGCCTTGCGCCCGCTGTCCACCCACTCGGCCCGCACGCCCATCTCCAGCAGCGTGACCACCGCGCTCTCGCACACGGCCACGTCGTCGTCCACCACCAGGGTCTTGAGGTGGGAGAAATTGTAGGCCGCCTTTTTCTGGTTGTGGCGCAGGCGCTCCTCCTCGGTGATGCCCAGCTTCACGTCCACGGTGAACTCGGAGCCGATGCCCTTGATGGAGCGCACGGTGATCTTGCCGTCCATCATGTCCACGATGCTCTTGGAGATGGCCAGGCCCAGCCCCGTGCCGCCGTAGAGGGCGGTGGTGCCGGTGGACTCCTGGGAGAAGGGCTCGAAGAGGTGCTGCATGAAGTCCTCCCCCATGCCCACGCCGGTGTCGTTGACGACGAAGCGCAGCACGGCGCAGTGCTTGGTCCTGTGCAGGGGCGCGGCGGAGAAGGTGACCTTCCCGCCCTCCCCGGTGAACTTGATGGCGTTTGACAGGATGTTGATCAGCACCTGCTGGAGCTTCATGGCGTCGCCCATATAGTAGTCGTCCAGCACGGGGTCCACGATGCAGTCGTAGTCCACCCCCTTGGCGGCGGCCTGGGAGAAGCAGATGGAGTTGATGCCGTTGAGGAACTCCTCGGTGGGGATTTTTTCGTTTTTCAGCAGCATCTTGCCGCTCTCGATCCGGCTCATATCTAGGATGTCGTTGATGAGGGAGAGCAGGAAGCGGGAGGAGATGCCGATTTTGGAGATGCAGTCCATGACCTGCTCGTCGTCCCCGATGGAGCGGGCGGCGATGGTGGACATGCCGATGATGGCGTTCATGGGCGTGCGGATCTCGTGGGACATGCGGGAGAGGAAGTCGGACTTGGCCGCGTTGGCCTGCTCCGCCGCCACCAGGGCCGCGGAGATCTCCTGCTTCTGCCGCTGCTCCTGGCGCACCACGTCGGTCACGTCGGTGCGGGCCATGCACACCCGGCCCAGCTCCCGGCTGATGTAGAAGACCTGGAAGCGCTTGACCCGGGACACGCCGTTTTCGTCCCGCATCTCCACGGAGAAGGAGTAGGAATCCTCCCTGCCCAGCCGCTCCTCCATGTACGCGTAGTCCAGCTTGCCCAGGTACTCCCGCCGCGCCCCCTCGTCCATATATTGCTCCGCCAGGGCGCGGATGCTGGCCTGATAGGGGCCCTTGCTGGGAATGATGTTCTTCTGGGCGCTTTTATAAGCGACCGGGCGGTGGGTGTCCCGGCGCACGTCGATGTCGGTGATGATGTCGTAGTCCAGCGCCGCCACCTTGTGCAGCAACTCCTCCTGGAGCTTCTGCTCGGTGACGTCGAAGGTGTAGAAGAAGAGCACCACGTCGCCGGTTCCCGGGTTGCGGTAGGAGCGGAAGCTGGTGCTGGCCCAAAAGACCCCGCCGTCCTGCCGCCGGCGCAGGAAGGTGAAGTGGTAGTCGGACTTGCCCGCGGCGTAGTCGGAGAGCAGCTTCTCCCGGACCAGGGCCGTGCGCAGCGCCTCACCCGCGGCGGGATCCACGGCGGAGGCGGCCAGGCGGTCCATGGCCTCGCCGAAGGTGTCCCCCGGCCAGGAAATGGCCGCGGGGGAGGCGGACTGGTAGCTCTCCATCCGGTTTTGGGTGAGGTTGGCCCGGCCCTGGATGCTCTCCCCGGCGGAGGCCAGCTCCGCGAAGTAGGACAGCTCCTTTTCGTACAGCTCCTGGATGCGCCCCTGCAGGCGCTTTTCGTCCGTAATGTCCACAAAGACGCAGTAGAAGAACTCCTCCCCGCTCTCCTCGCGGATGAGCTGGGCCTTGATGGAGATCCACTTCTCCGTCCCGTCCTTGCAGATCAGGCGGTTCTGGTTCTGGATGGTGCTGCCGCCGGCCAGCTGGGCGCGCAGCACGTCCGCCATCACGGACAGATCCTCCGGGTGGATGACCGCCGACATGCGGCTGCCCAGGGCGGCGAACTCCTCCCGGGTGTAGCCGATGAAGTCGAACAGGCCGTCGTTGGCGTCGATGACGGAGAAATCCGCGTCGAACCGGCAGCGGAACACCGCGCCGGGGATGTTGTTGTAGAGGTGCAGCACCTCGTCCTGGGCCTTGCGCTGGGCGGTGATGTCGATGCACACCGAGGTAATTGCGCGCTTGCCGTTTTCCGCCAGGGTGCGCCGCCCCACGTCGTGGACCCAGATGTAGGTGCCGTCCTTTTTCCGCATGCGGTACTCCACCACGAACTCCTCCGCCGCGGCGAGCTGGCGGAACACGGCCTCGTCCACCAGGGCCCGGTCGTCGGGGTGCATACAGTTGGAGATAAGCCCGCCGATGCTCCCCACGAACTCGGCCTCGTCCCGGTAGCCCAGGTAGTCCAGCATCCGCCGGTTGACGAAGTAGAAGGGGAAGCCGGGCTCCAGATAGCCCCCCATCATGCCCCCGGCGATGGAGCTGCTGAGCAGCTCCTCCCGCTGCTTCATGACCCGCTCCACCACCACGGTCTGGGGGTAGTGCTCCCCCGGCCCCTGGCTGCGGCCGGGCTCGGCGAAGTGCAGGTTGCAGACGCCCCACCGGCCGCCCTCCCGGCGCAGGACGAAAAAGCCCCGCAGCCGCCAGGTATATACGCTGTTGCGCAGCGTGAATTCGGCGGAGGCCATGTATATGGTATCGGAGAGCTCGCGCTCCAGGATGACCGGCAGCTCAATGGAGAAGGGCTCCGCGATCTCGCGGATGTCCTCCTCCAGATAGGCCGTCATCTCGGCCCTGCCCCGGGCGTACTCGTTTTCACCGGTGCCCACGAACTGGATGTCGTCGGTCAGGAATTGGGCGGTGCGCCGCGCGTCCCGCTGCTCGAACCAGGCCCTGCAAAAGGCCCTTACCGTCTGCTTTGCTTCCTCTTGCAGCGTCATACCGTTTCCTCTCCCTGCGCCCGTCCGCGCCCCGCGTCCTGCCCGTCCGTCACCCGTTTGAGCCGTTTCAGCAGGCTCTGGGTAAAGTGGGGCTTGCCGATAAAGTCGTCCGCGCCCATATCCAGCGCCTCCCGCTCCAGCTCCGGGTCGGGCTGGGCCGTGGCCACCACGGCCAGATCCCACAGCTCCCTGTCCCGCTGGACGGCCTGGAGCACCTTGAGGCCGCCGCCCTCCGGCAGGCTCAGGCTCAGCACCACGGCGGACAGGTCCCTGTGGGCCCCGATATAGGCCAGCGTGTCCGCGCAGCTGGCCGTGCAGGCCACCCGGTAGCGGCCCTGGAAGGCCTGCTCCACCATGTCGCGGTACACCGGGTCCTCGTCGGCCACCAGCAGCAGGGGCAGATCCCGGCCCTCCCGGGCCGGGGCGCCCTCCGCCGCGGACGCGGCGGAGGAATCCATACTCCGCAGCAGGCCCTCGAACTCCGCGCAGGGCATGGGCTTGGCGAAATAATAGCCCTGTACGAAGTCGCAGCCGATCTCCATGAGCCGGCGCAGCTGCTCCTTGGTCTCCACCCCCTCGGCCACCACGCTCAGGTGCATCCAGCGGGCCAGGCCGATGATGAACTGTAAAATACCCTGGCTGTTGGGCTTGGCGGTCTCACTCTGGATGAACTTCATGTCCAGCTTCAGGATGTCGATGGGCATCTCGTTGAGCATGTTCAGGGAGGAGTAGCCGCTGCCGAAGTCGTCCATCTCGATAATGAAGCCCAGCTCCCGCAGGCGGCCCACGGTGTCGATAATCTGCCCGGGGTTCTCGGTGTAAGCGCTCTCGGTGATCTCCAGGTGCAGCCGGGAGGGGGGCAGGCCGTACTTCTCTACAATCTGCATCAGGATGTGGGTGATGTCCGCGTTGTAGATGTCGGCTCGGGAGACGTTGACCGACACCGAGATGGGGGGCAGCCCCTCGTCGTCCCACGCGCGCAGGATGGCGCAGGTCTTGGCCCAGACGTACTGGTCCAGCTTGGTGATGAAGCCGTTTTTCTCGAACAGGGGGATGAAGTCCCCCGGGGACTGGAAGCCCAGCTGGGGGTGGATCCAGCGCACCAGGGCCTCCGCGCCGATCAGGCGCTCGTCCGAAATGCGGTATTTGGGCTGTAAGTAGACCTGGAACTGGTCCTGGGCCAGGGCGGCCTCCATACTGTTGGTGATGGCCTGGTCCTTTAACAGCTGGTTGCGCAGGGTGTCGTCGTAGTAGGCAAAATACTTCCCGTACTGGCCCTTGATGCTGCGGGCGGCCAGCAGGGCCCGGTCGCACATCTGCTCCACCGTGATGGAGCGGTCCTCCACCGCGTAGATGCCCCACTTCATCACGACGCTGCGCGCCTCCAGCAGCGTGTTAATCTTCTCCCCGGCCTCCAGGAACATCCCATTGCCGTAGCTCCACTTGCGCTCGATGAGGCAGGCGAACTGGTCGGAGCTCAGCCGCCCGCAGATGCCCCTGCCGTCCAGCTTCTGGAGGTAGAGCGCCGCGATGCCCCGCAGCAGCTTGTCCCCCGCGGGCAGGCCGAACACGTCGTTGATGAGCTTGAAGCTCTCGATGTCGGAGCAGATGATGTCGTATTTGCGCTCCGGGTTGCGCAGCAGCACGTCCCTGGCCTGCTGGTAGAAGAAGGCCTTGCTGTACAGCCCGGTGAGCTGGTCGTACTGCACCAGGTTGACCACGGCGGCGGTCTCCCGCAGGTTAATCAGGCTGGCCACCCGGTGCAGGATGATCTGGGGCTTGTAGGGCTTGGCCACAAAGTCGGTGGCCCCGTGGGACAGGGCGGCCACCTCGTCCGACTCGCCGTCGTTCTGGGTGGTGACGATGACGGGGATGTAGGAGTAGGCGGGGTCGGCCTTCATAATGGACAGGAAGGTGTAGCCGTCCATCACGGGCATGACGATGTCCAGCAGGATCAGGGAGATGCCCTCCCCGTACTGCCCCAGGATTTCCAGCGCCTCCTGGCCGTTCTCCGCCTCCAGCACGTCGTAATCCGAGGCCAGGATCTGGCATAGCAGGCCGCGGTTCAGCGCGTTGTCTTCCACGACCAATATCTTTTTTCGTGAGAACATGAAACCCATCCCTCTGTCTGGAACGCCCCGCCCCGGGATCGTTCGCATATATAGAAATAAGTTTATCATAAGGGGCCCGGAAAGACAATCTTTTTCAGGGGTTCCAGAGAGGAAGGGCGGGGTAAACCAGTGGTTTACCCCGCCCTCCGGCACGGTTGCTTGCTATTTGCAGGGGTGCCGGGGTAAAATAGGGTTCGGAAAGGACGTGGAAGAATGGATCAGGCGAAAACAGGGCTTTTTATCGCCCAGCGCCGCCGGATGCTGGGCATGACCCAGCAGGAGCTGGCCGACCGGCTGGGCGTGACCGATAAGGCGGTGTCGAAATGGGAGCGGGGGCTGAGCTACCCCGACATCACGCTGGTGTCCCCCCTGGCGGACGCGCTGGGCACCACCGAGCGGGCGCTGCTGTCCGGGGAGGAGGAGGACGCGCCCGCACCGCCGCCGGCCCGGGCCCCGGACGAGGGGGCGCGGCGGCGCAGGCTGCTGCGGGCCGGGCAGGTGTGCTTCGCGGTCTACACCGCGGGGCTGCTGCTGGCGGTCTTTATCTGTATGCTGTGCGATCTGGCGATTAACCGCACGGCCACCTGGAGCCCCATCGTGCTGGCCTCCTGCGCGCTGGCCTGGGGGGCGGCGGCCCCCTTCTACTACATGCGCCGGCGCAAGCTGCTCTGGTGCTGCCTGTGCCTGAGCCTGCTGCTGCCCGTGCTCCTGGCGGTCGTCGAGGCCTGCGCCCCGGTGAAGGGCTGGCTTTTCCCCGTGGCGCTGCCCATCACCGCCGCCTCGCTGGCTCTGGCGTGGGCGGTGGTGCTGCTGCACACCTTTACCCCCATGAACAAATGGACGGTGGCGGCGGCGGGCGTTTTGCTCTGCGCCCCCCTGGACTGGTTCATCAACCGGGTGGTGCTGCATGAGAGCTATCCCGGCCAGAGCGGCTGGTGGGACGTGTTCAACTGGATCTTCATCGCGGCCCTGGCGCTGGCCCTGTTCCTGGTGGGCCGGGCGCTGCGCCGCCGCCGGGAGGCATAAGGAAAGGGCGCTGTCCGTCTGGACAGCGCCCTTTCCTGTGTTTTAAAAGGTAACAAGCGGCTCATGTGCGGCCCGGTTAGCCGTGCTCCGGCATGGTGCCGTCGCGGAACATGCACACCACGCCCAGGGGGTACCCGGTGCGCTGTGCCACCTGCTCCTCGGTCATGCCCTGCGCCAGGAAGCGCAGCACCACGATGCGCATGTTCTCCCCCAGCTCGATGAGGTGGCCGTCGGGGTCGAAGAAGCGCAGCACCCGCTGGCCCCAGGGGTATTCCTTAATCTCGTGGAGCAGCTCCACGCCGGCGGCGCGCAGGCGCTCCGCCTCGGCGTCCAGATCGTCGGTCTCGAAGTAGAGCTCGCTGTTGTAGGCCCGGTAGACGGTGTTCTCCTCGGGGAAGCCCACCAGCGCGGCGAAGCCCTCCTGGAGCACGGGCCCGCCCTCAAAGGCCAGGTTGGTGCCCAGATCCATGGCCACCTTGCGGCCCAGCACGTTCTCGTAAAAGGGGCGGGAGACCGCCATGGAGCGCACGGCGAAGAGCACGCCTTCAAATCTCATATCCATTGTGTTAACCTCCTTTGTATTGTACTGGAAGTCTACCCTAAAACTTCAGCGGTTCATTGTAAAAATCGGACAGGCCCGCCCGGTACCGGGAGGGGGACACGCCGCACACCGCCCGGAAGTCGTGGATGAAGTGGGACTGGTCGTAGTAGCCCAGCTCCTGGGCCAGCCGGGTCAGGGAGGGGGCGCCCTCCCGCAGGGAGCGGGCCGCGGCGTTGACCCGCAGCACCCGGGCGAAGGCCTTGGCGGACAGGCCCGCCCCCTCCCGCAGCAGGCGGGAGAGGTGGCGCTGGCTGTACCCGGTGTAGGCCGCCAGCGCGGCGGCGGGGGAGGGGGCGCGGCTGGCGGCCAGGTGGGAGAGCAGGCGGGAAAAGTCCAGGGTGTCCCGGCAGATCCCGGCCAGGGCCGCGTCCGCCCCGCGCACGAATTCGTCCAGGTCGGGGCAGGCGCGCCAGAGCCGGGACATGGCGCGCGCCAGGCCGGGGTGCAGGTCCGCCAGGGGGAGCACCCGGTCGGCCAGCTCCCACTGGGGCACAGGGAGGAAGGCGTACTCCCCGCCGGGGCGGAACTCCACGAAAAAGCGCAGGGGCCCGGCGCCCAGGTCGTTTTCCACCGTCACGGCGGCGGTGGTGGGGCCGTAGACCCGGCTCTCCAGCCCATCCCCCCCGTCGGTAAAGACCAGGCAGCCCGACGCGTCGGGGACCAGGGTGAGCAGCCCGCCCCCGCCGGGGCCCCCGGCGGTCCCCGGACAGATGGTGTAGTGGGCCACGTAGGGCCGCAGGGCGGGGGAGGGCAGGAGGTAGATGTGGGTGGCGGTGCGCCCGGCCAGCACGCCGTACCGGTTTTCAAAGGTTCCGTCCATCTCCTCGCCCCCTTTCGCCCACCCATCTTACCACGCCGGGGCCGGGGCGGACAAGTGCGCTGTTGCGGTTTGGGGCCGGATTTGATATAGTAAATCCATCTTATTATGGGAGGAAGCGCCATGAACCGATACGAATGGCTGGACGGATACCTGCGCGCCAAGCCGGGGGCGGAAAAGGACTACAAGGAGGAGTGGGGGTGGTTCCGCTACCGGGTGGACGGCAAGCAGTTCGCCGCCACCTGCCGGCCCGACCCCAAGTACAAGCCCCACGACGGCCGGGAGATGGTGCTTTTGAAGTGCGACCCCCGCCTGGCCGAGGCCTACCGGGAGACCTATCCCGACGTGGTGCCCGGCTTCTACTCGGACAAGCGCACCTGGAACTCGGTGTATCTGGACGGGGCGGTGCCCGACGAGGTTTTGAAGCAGATGTGCGACCACTCCTACGAGCTGGTGTTCGCCAAATTGACCAAGGCCCGGCAGCGGGAGCTGCTGGCCGGAACGGAGCGGGTATGAACGAGATTATCGAAAGCCTGTACCGCCGCAAATCGGTGCGGGCCTACACGGAGGAGCCGGTGGACGCGCAGACCAAGCGGGCGATTCTGGAGGCCGCCGTCCAGGCCCCCACGGCGGGCAACCAGCAGCTCTACACCATCCTGGACGTGACCGACCGGGCCCTCAAGGAGAAGCTGGCGGTCACCTGCGACAACCAGCCCTTCATCGCCAGGGCGCCGGTGGTGCTGATCTTCTGCGCCGACTGCCAGAAGTGGCAGGACGCCTTTGAGGCCGGGGGCTGCGGCCCCCGCCTGCCCGGCGAGGGGGATCTGCTGCTGGCGGTGGACGACGCCCTGATCGCCGCCCAGAACGCGGTGGTGGCGGCGGAGAGCCTGGGCCTGGGCTCCTGCTACATCGGGGACGTGATGGAGCGCTGCGAGGAGCACCGCGCCCTGCTGCGCCTGCCGGAGTACGTCTTTCCGGCGGCCATGCTGGTGATGGGCTGGCCCACGCAGCAGCAGAAGGACCGGCCCAAGCCCCCGCGGGCGGCGCTGGAGCATATCGTGCACGAGAACGCCTACCGCCGCATGGAGCCCGCCGAGCTGGAGGCCATGCTCTCCCCCCACGCGGGGGCGCGCCCCTACCGGGACTGGCTGGCCGCCTTCTGCGCGCGCAAGTACAACTCGGAGTTTTCCGGGGAAATGACCCGGTCGGTGCGGGCGTATCTGGCCGCCTTTTGCGAAAAAGCCGCAGGTGTGAACAAAAAATGAACAATAAAGCAAAACTATGCAGTACAAAGTGATAAAACCGCATCATTTCGCCTGAAAACTGTTGCAATCTCGTTTTCTGATGGTATAATAATCCCGGAATGCTAATTAGGAGGAATGCAAAATGGCTAACCATAAGTACGTATATCAGTTTGCCGAGGGCAACGGCAGCATGCGCGAGCTGCTGGGCGGCAAGGGCGCCAACCTGGCCGAGATGACCAATTTGGGCATGCCCGTTCCCCAGGGCTTCACCGTCACCACCGAGGCCTGCACCCAGTATTACGAAGACGGCCGCACCATCAACCCCGATATTGAGGCCGAGATTTATGCCAACCTGGCGAAGATGGAGGAGATCTGCGGCAAGAAGTTCGCCGATCCCGAGAACCCCCTGCTGGTCTCCGTGCGCTCCGGCGCCCGCGCCTCCATGCCCGGCATGATGGACACCATCCTGAACCTGGGCCTGAACGACGTTGTGGTCGAGGGCCTGGCCAAGTTTACCAACAACCCCCGCTTCGCCTACGACTCCTACCGCCGGTTCATCCAGATGTTCTCCGACGTGGTCATGGAGCTGTCCAAGAAGCGCTTTGAGGAGATTATCGACGCGAAGAAGGCCGAGAAGGGCGTCACCCAGGACACCGAGCTGGACACCGAGGACCTGAAGGACCTGGTGGTGCGCTTCAAGGCGTTCTACAAGTCCGAGAAGGGCGAGGACTTCCCCTCCGACCCCAAGGTGCAGCTCATGGAGGCCGTGAAGGCCGTGTTCCGCTCCTGGGACAACCCCCGCGCCAACGTCTACCGCCGCATGAACGAGATCCCCTACGACTGGGGCACCGCCGTCAACGTGCAGTCCATGGTCTTCGGCAACTCCGGCGACAACTCCGGCACCGGCGTGGCCTTCACCCGCAACCCCGCCACCGGTGAGAAGGCCCTGTTCGGCGAGTACCTCATCAACGCCCAGGGCGAGGACGTGGTGGCCGGCGTGCGCACCCCCTCCCCCATCTCCAAGCTGCACGAGGAGATGCCCGCGGTCTACGAGCAGTTCGCGGACATCGCCAACCGCCTGGAGCAGCACTACAAGGACATGCAGGACATGGAGTTCACCATCGAGAACGGCAAGCTCTACATGCTCCAGACCCGCAACGGCAAGCGCACCGCCGCCGCCGCCCTGAAGGTGGCCGTGGACCTGGTGGACGAGGGCATGATCGACGAGAAGACCGCCGTGCTGCGCGTGGAGCCCAAGCAGCTCGACGCCCTACTGCACCCCCAGTTTGACGCCGAGGCCCTGAAGAAGGCCGCCGTCATCGGCAAGGGCCTGGCCGCCTCCCCCGGCGCCGCCTGCGGCAAGGTGGTCTTTACCGCCGAGGACGCCAAGGAGTGGCACGAGCGGGGCGAGAAGGTGGTCCTGGTCCGCCTGGAGACCTCCCCTGAGGACATCGAGGGCATGCAGGTCGCCCAGGGCATCCTGACCGTGCGCGGCGGCATGACCTCCCACGCCGCCGTGGTCGCCCGCGGCATGGGCACCTGCTGCGTGTCCGGCTGCGGCGAGATCGTGGTGGACTACGCCGCCAAGCAGTTCACCCTGGGCGGCAAGGCCTACAAGGAGGGCGACTGGATCTCCCTGGACGGCTCCACCGGCAACATCTACGGCGAGGCCGTGGCCACCGTGGCCGCCGACGTGGGCTCCGGCGATTTCGGCCGCCTGATGGGCTGGGCCGACAAGATCCGCCAGCTCCAGGTCTACACCAACGCCGACACCCCCCGCGACGCCAGGCAGGCCCGCTCCTTCGGCGCCGAGGGCATCGGCCTGTGCCGCACCGAGCACATGTTCTTTGAGGGCGAGCGCATCAAGGCCATGCGGGAGATGATCCTGGCCGAGAACACCGAGGACCGCAAGAAGGCCCTGGCCAAGATCATGCCCTATCAGCAGGGCGACTTCGAGGGCCTGTACGAGGCCATGGAGGGCTGCCCCGTCGTCATCCGCTACCTGGATCCCCCCCTGCACGAGTTCCTGCCCACCAAGGAGGAGGACATCCAGGAGATCGCCGGCGAGCTGGGCATCACCGCCGAGAAGATCCACAACGTCATCGACAGCCTGCATGAGTTTAACCCCATGATGGGCCACCGCGGCTGCCGTCTGGCCGTCTCCTACCCGGAGATCGCCGAGATGCAGACCACCGCCGTCATCAACGCCGCCATCGCGGTCACCAAGAAGGGCCAGTACAAGATTGAGCCCCAGATCATGATCCCCCTGGTGGGCGAGGTCAAGGAGCTCAAGTACGTCAAGGACGTGGTGGTCGCCACCGCCGACAAGCTCATCAAGGAGGCCGGCGTCGACATGAAGTACGAGGTCGGCACCATGATCGAGATCCCCCGCGCCGCCCTCACCGCCGACGAGATCGCCACCGAGGCCGAGTTCTTCTCCTTCGGCACCAACGACCTGACCCAGATGACCTTCGGCTTCAGCCGCGACGACGCGGGCAAGTTCCTGAGCTACTACTACGACACCAAGATCTACGAGTCCGACCCGTTTGCCCACCTGGACCAGAAGGGCGTGGGCAAGCTGGTGAAGATGGCCGTGGAGCTGGGCCGCAAGACCCGTCCCGAGATCCACCTGGGCATCTGCGGCGAGCACGGCGGCGACCCCACCTCCGTGGAGTTCTGCCACGGCGTGGGCCTGAACTACGTCTCCTGCTCCCCCTTCCGCGTGCCCATCGCGCGCCTGGCCGCCGCGCAGGCCGCCATCAAGAACCCCCGCTAACCGCAACTGTATCCAAAACAGAGGAGCCCGGCGCTTATGCGCCGGGCTCCTCGTTGTCTGTGCCCCAGGTCTTGCTGACGCCGTCCCAGTAGGCGTTGTTGGAGAAATAGTTGGGTGAGAAGAGGAAATGCACGGTCCTGCCCGGCGTCTCCTCCCCGTGGGGGTCGTTGTCCCCCACAAAGACGATGTCCACGATCTCCCCCACGTCGATGGGCTTCTCCAGGGTGAGCACCGCGTGGTCCACCCGGCAGATCAGCGCCCCGTCCTCGCCGTAAAACCGGTCCAGCCGCCCGGAGGGCTGGTCGGGGAAGCGGGCGGAGACCCGGGAGCCGTCGGAGAGCAGCACGTACACCGGCCACGGCCCCTGGGCGGCGAAGGCCGCGTCATAGGCCGCGCTGTCCGGGATAATGAGATCCAGGGAGATGGAGATGGGGGAGATGGTCAGATGCTCCGCCACCGCCATGGTGCTCCCCCCCAGCTTGACCCCGCAGCGCCCGTAGAAGGAGTAGACCGGGGCGGAGCCGCGCAGGGGCACCACCACCTCCAGGTCCATCCCCTCCAGCACCTGGGTGAGCGCACCGTCCACCGCCGTGGACAGGGCGGAGATGCCGCTGATGCGGCAGTACCCGGCCTCCTCCGGGAAGCCCCGGTCGGTGGACACGGTGAACAGCAGGGGGAGCACGTTGTCGCCGGGGTCCGGGTCGGCCAGGGAGTCGAAGCCGTAGGACCAGCCCCCGTAGGGCGGGGCGCCCAGGGTGCAGGCCTCGTCCCGGTAAAAGGTGCTGCTCAGAGCGCCGTCCCCGCCGTCGGAGAGCCAGTAGCCCTTCTTGTCCCGCCCCGAGCCGTCCGGCACGGGCAGCACCGTGCCCTCGGGCGCGGTGAAGTCCATCAGCACGTAGAGCCGCTCCTGGTCGGAGACGATCTCCTGCACGGTGAGGAAGGCGCCCGAGCCGTTTTTGTCCCGGAAGACTTGGCCCACGGCCAGCGCCCCCAGGTTCTGTTCTTCCTCGGGGGTGGCGGCGCCGAAGAGGGCCCGGAACGCCGGGGAGGCCCCCATCAGGGACACCGCCCCCGCCGCGCCGATCAGCAGCGAGACCGCCGCCACGGCGGCGATGAGGGCCCGGTAGGCCCCCGCGGGCCGCCGGTCCCGGCGCGGCCTGGGCCGCGCCGCCGCTGAAGCGCCGGCCAGGAGCCGGCGCTTCAGAATCTCCTTCTGCTGCGCCGAAAAGGACAGCCGCTCCAGTTCCTCAGGATAGTTTGCCATAGCCCAGTCCCTCCAATTCCGGTTTCAGCCTCTGCCGGGCCCGCCGCATGCGGGCGCGCACCGCGTCGGCGCGGATGCCCAGCAGCTGCCCGATCTCGTTGGTGTCGTACCCCAGGTAGTAGTAGAGCACCAGCACCTCCCGGTACTGGGCGGGCAGGCGCTGGACCTCCTCCAGCACGCCGCCCTCCTCGGGCTGGAAGTCCGCCTGCTCCCCCAGGCAGTCCAGGCCCACCGTGCTCCGCCGCCAGACGTTGCGGCGCAGGTTCTTGCAATGGTTCACCGCCACCCGCACCAGCCAGGCCCGCTCATGGGCGGCGCTCTCAAAGTCCCCCGGGTGGGCCAGGCGCTTGAGCAGCACCTCCTGGCACATGTCCTGGGCGTCGGGCACCGAGCCCAGCAGGGAATAGCCCAGCCGCAGGAGCATGTCCGAGTAGGTCTCCACCAGCCGCCGGGCCAGGGCCTCGTCCGCTTGATCCGGCATATAACCGCCCCCTCTCTAAAACGTGTTCACTCTCTATACACCCCCGCGGGGGCAAACGTGACGGAACTTTAAAAAAAGCAGGGCAAGCATCGCTTGCCCCGCCGGTTTGCCGAAGGATTGCGGATACAGAGGAACAGATGGGAGCCGGTGCGGGCCTCACGGCCTGCCGCTCTGAAACTGCCCGGAGAGCGCGGCCCGCTGCAGGATATGTCCCTCCATGGCGGCCAGCAGATCCGGCTTCCTGCACGCGGGGGACAGGTTGAGCCGGCAATCCAGCGCATAGACGGTGAACACATAGGTGTGGGTCCAGCGCAGGGGGGGCTTGGGCCCCTTGTACCGGTTGCGCCCGTAAGCGCGGCCCTGCATTGCGCCGCCCAGGCTGTCCACGGCCTCCCCCGCGGGGATACCGCCGGGAATAAGGGACTCCGGGGGCAGGTTCCAGATGAGCCAGTGGTTGAAATTGGGGAAGATGGGGTGGGAGGCGTCGTCCAGCGTGACGGCGACGGACTTGGCCCCGGGCGCAAGCCCATTAAGCCGGAGGACGGGGGAGCGGTTCTCGCCCCGGGGTGAGTTTCTGCGCGGGATCCAGCCGCCCTCCTCAAAATCGGGGCTGGTGACGGTCAACAATTCCATACCGCGGCCTCCTGTCTTGTAGTGTTGCGGCCCTTTTATCCAAAGGCCGGGCCGTAGGCGACAACGCCCCGGAGGGACACCGGCTCCCCCCGCAGGTTTGCCGCCAGGAAGGCGTCCTCCGGCGCGTCGAAGGGACAAAGGATGCCGTAGGGGGCGGCGGGGCGGTAGCCGAAGCGGGGGTAGTACCCCGGATGGCCCAGCACGATGCTGTGGGTATACCCCAGCCCGGCGGCGGCGCGGTGGCCCGCCTCCACCAGGGCGGAGCCCACGCCCCTGCCCTGGTACGCAGGCAGCACGGCCAGGGGCGCCAGGGCCAGGGCCTCGTCCTCCCCCACGCGGATGCGGGAGAACAGGATATGGCCCACGGGGAGCTCACCGTCCAGGGCCAAAAGGGAGAGGGCGGGGATATAGTCCGGGGTCCGCCGCAGGCGCTCCACCAGGTTCTGCTCGTCCCCGTCGGTGTGTTCGCTGCCCGCGAAGGCGGCCCGCACCAGGCGGTAAATTGCCGGGTAATCCGTTGGCCGTTCAGGCCGTATGGTCAGCTCCATGGCGCTCCTCTCAGGGGTCCAGCCCCAGCCGGGCGCGGATGTCCGCGCGCAGCGCAATCATCTCCGGGTAGGCGAAAAAGAACTCGTATTTCTCCCGCCGCACCCCGTCCTCCTCCGGCGGATCGTAGAACACGAAGTGGGAGAAGCACTCCGCGATGTCCTCGGACGGGTCGGTGGAGGCGTATTCGGTGAGGAATTCGTCCTCGTGGCGGCGGTAGAAGTTAAAGGAGTCCAGGTCGGCCAGCCGGTCGTCCAGAAGCTCGCTCCAGAAGGCCTGGTAGAAGTCGTCCAGGTAGGAGCCCGGGTGGGCGACCATGCCCTCCTCGTTGTAGGTGGACACGGTCTGGTCGTCGGTGTAGTCCACCTGGGTCTCGTTGAGGGTCAGATAGTGGCAGTACTCGTGGAGCACCGTCTCGGTAAACCAGTCCCCGTCCCCCGCGTCCGCCGGGTCCACGGCGATCTCCCAGGCGGAGCCGTCGCCGTTCAGGGGGGTCACGTAGGCCAGGGTCTCGTCCTGGCCGTCGGTAAAGACGGTGAAGCGGGTAAAGGCCTCAAAGGCCCCCTCGGGCAGCATGGCGGTCATCTGTTCCCAGAGGGAAACATAGTCCTCACCGCCGTACCCGCCCGCCGGGGCCACCTTCTTCTCCTGGAGCTGTCCGCCGGAGATGCGGTACTCGGCCAATATCCGCTCCCGGGGGTTCGTGTAGCCCCAGCCGCCTCCGCCGCCCAGGTATTTGACGGTGTAGCGCTCGTAGAGCTGGTGGAGCTTGTCCAGGAGGTAGGCCTCCTCCTGGGACTTCTCGTAGCGGCCCTGCTCCAGCCGCTCCTGGCGCAGGGGCCAGAGCTTTTCCAGATAGCTCAGGGCGCGGCCGCGCTCCTGGGGGGTGACCAGCTGGCTGAGCAGGCCCAGCTGCGCGTCCAGCGTCCGGTCCAGCTCGGCGCTGTCCGGGGCGGACGTGGGCGCGGCGCTGGGCGCCGGGAGGCCGGCGGCCTCGCAGCCGGTAAAAAGGGCCGCCGTCAGCAGGACGGCGGCCGCAAGAAGGCAGGCTTTCCGCATGGGGTGTCCTCTCTTTCCGTATTTCCTTGCGTTAAGCTGATTATACGGGAAAGAGCCTGGAAAAACAAGGGGAACATGGGGCGCCTTACGTGTGGAAGAGCAGGGGGAAGCGCAGCTGCCGCGCGCCGAAAAGATCCTTCTTCCCGTTGAGGAAGAACAGGGTGCTCTCCTTCTCCCGCAGGGGGCGCACCGAGCAGGCGGCCCCGTCCCTGGGGGTGAAGCCCAGCACCACCCGGCGGGTCTCCGGCCCGGCCAGGGCGGCGGCGATCTTGGGCAGGGTGCAGCCCCCAGGGGCGAACACGTCGTGGAGGTGGAGGGTGGCGCCGTCCGCCTGGGCGATGGCCACCGCCCGGCTCTCCTCCAGGTAGTAGACGCTCTCCCGCAGAGCGCCCAGGCATTCGTACATCAAAAGGCCCGGGCTGTGCTCGCAGGAACACAGGGAGAGGGGGTTGCCCCGGCCGTAGCGCTCCAGCAGCAGGGCGCGGTCGGCCTGGCGGGACAGGTCCAGCCGCCGGACCCGCTCCCCGCCGGCCTTGCCCTCCAGGCGCAGGGAGTGCAGGTACTCCCGGGCGGGGGCGAAGCCGAATTTGGGGTAGAAGTCCAGCACCGAGCTGTTGGCGTAGAGGAAGACCGCGTCGCACTTGTCCGCCCAGTCGGTGAGCACCCGGGCCATCAGGAAATGCTGCAGCCCCCGGTTGCGGAACTCGGCGTCGGTCATCACGGTGCCCAGCTGCACGGCGTGCACGCTGCGCCCCAGGATCTGTAAATCCAAGGGGCTGACCGAGATGTTGGCCACCACCCGCCCCCCGGAAAACAGGGAGTGGACGCGGTAGCGGTCATCCCAATAGCCCTCCTGGAACCAGCGCTCAAAGCTGTTGCCGAACACACGCCCGGCGAGGGAATCGAAGCTGGCGCGCAGGGCCTTGTCGTCCTGGTAGTCCGTGCGGTATTCAAACTGGGAGCCGTCGATAGTAATTTCCATTTATTCCAGATACTCCTTTGACGCAGAAGAGCAGCAGGACGGGTAAGCGCTTACCCGTCCTGCTGCCGCGTATCAATTTTAACCCGGTTAACAGATCTTCACGGTCCAGCCGTAGGGGTCCTCCAGGGCGCCCCACTGGATGCCGGTGAGAGTGTCGTACAGCTTCTGGGTCAGCGCCCCGATCTGTTCGCCGCCGATGGTGCAGGAGCGTTCGCTCCAGCCCATCTCCCCGATGGGGGAGACCACGGCGGCGGTGCCGGTGCCCCAGGCCTCCTCCAGCGCGCCGGATTCGGCGGCGTCGAAGAGCTCCTCGGCGGTGATGAGCCGCTCACTGACGGGGACGTCCCAGGCGCGCAGCAGGTCCAGGCAGGACTTGCGGGTGATGCCGGGCAGCACCGAGCCGGTGAGCGCGGGGGTGATCACCTCGCCCGCCACCTTGAACATGACGTTCATGGAGCCCACTTCCTCGATGTACCTGCGCTCCACGCCGTCCAGCCACAGGACCTGGGCGTAGCCCCGCTGTTCGGCCCGTTCGCTGGCCCGGATGGAGGCGGCGTAGTTGCCGCCGCACTTGGTGTGCCCCGTGCCGCCGTGGACGGCGCGCACGTCGTCGTTCTCCACGTAGATGCGCACCGGGTTGATGCCCTCTTTATAGTACGCGCCCACGGGGCAGCATATGACGCAGAACAGGTAGCTGTGGGAGGCGTGGACCCCCAGGCTGGCGTCGGTGGCGATGATGAAGGGGCGGATGTACAGGCTGGTGCCGGGCGCGTCCGGCACCCAGTCGGCCTCCAGCTTCACCAGCTGGCGGATGGCCTCGAACGCGGCCTCCTCGGGCAGCTGGGGGATGCACAGCCGCTCGCAGGAGCTGTTGATGCGCTTCACGTTCTCCATGGGCCGGAAGAGCTGCACGCCGCCGTCGGGGGTGCGGTAGGCCTTCATGCCCTCAAAGACCTCCTGCGCGTAGTGGAACACCATGGCGGAGGGGTCCAGGGCGAGGGGGGCGTAGGGGACAATGCGGCCGTCGTGCCAGCCCTGCCCGGCGTCGTAGTCCATCAGGAACATGTGGTCGGTAAAGGTCTTGCCAAAGACCAGGGTCTTGGGGTCGGGCTTGGGCTTCAAGGTGCTGGAGCGGGTGACGGGGTACTCGTACATGGCGGCGGCCTCCTCAAACTCATTCGTTTGACGATTATTATTACACCCTTTCAGGGAGAAGAATGTAAAGCGTGATACAATTTAGCGGTTGAATTATGACTATTATACCAGCTTGGCCGCCGCCGCGCAAGGGGGACGCGGCCCGTCATTGCTAGGAGGCCCGGCGGGGCCGACGCGGCAATCCGTTTCATCCCCGTAGCGTAGGGGCCGATGCCCACATCGGCCCGCCGTTCCAGGCCCGTAGGGGCGATTCACGAATCGCCCGTCCACCCTCGGCCGCCTTTATCACATAAAAGGGAGAGCGGCTCAGCCGCCGGGCGCCTCCTCCGGAGCGGCGGGCGGGGACGTGCGGATAAACCGGCGCAGGAAGCCCAGCCCGGCCCCCATCAGCGCCGCGCCCAGCCCCACGTAGAAGGGCCCCAGGATGGGCGGGGGCACCAGCCCTGAGCGGCGCAGCAGGATGCCGAAGGTCATCATGCCCGCCATGAGCAGATAGCTCTTTTTGTCAAAGAAGTAGAGGATCATCACCCGGGCCTCCTCATAGGCCAGGATGCGCCCGGTGTGCCTGCGCACCAGCTTGCGGAAGATCATCAGGAAAAAGGCCAGAAAGACGGCCAGCGCCCCCAGGCAGGGCAGGGGGGAGAGCCCCCGGGCCAGAAAGCCGGGCCAGCCCAGCCGCGCGATGTTGAAGCCCGCGGCCAGCCACACCAGCCCGGCAGTGAGCAGCAGCCCCCGGGGCGGCACCTTGGGCAGGCGGGCGGCGATCCGGCGGAGCAACGCGCTCACTGCGCCCGCTCCCGCCGGTAGGCCCCGAAGCCCATCAGCACGATCCACACGTAGGCCACGGTTTTGGGGATCATCAGCATCCCCACAGGGGGCACGGCCTCGGCGAAGAGCACCACGGGGATGTAGAAGCCGAAGCTCAGGGTCACGGCCAGCCACATCCAGCGGAACGCCCGGTCGCCCGTGCGGCGGGCCTCCCGGTAGAAAATCACGATGATGATAAGCCCCAGCACGGCGAAGGGCAGGTTGCGCAGCACCCCCCACAGCAGGGGCGGATTGTAGACCAGCCACTGGTTCTGGGGAAAGAGGCACAGGGCCACGCGCAGCGCGGCCAGCGCCCACACCGCCCCGGTCAGGCCGGCCCGGCCCTCCACGCGGAAATGGGAGCGCCAGACGTAGTACAGCAGCACGTAAAAGATTGTCATGGTGATGGAGGTGACGAATTTGCCCGCCCCCAGGGCGGCGGCGTGGTGCTCCAGCCCATCGGTGCACAGAGCGAACGCCCGGGGCACCAGGTGGAAGGCGTCCCCGCAGCCCAGGATGACCGCCATCCAGCCGAAGAGGCGGATGGGGCGGGTTTTGGCCCCCCGGACCATCAGCACGCCCAGGGTGATGACGGTGCAGAGGTACAAAACGTCGAATGCGGTCTCAAAAATAGCCTGCATAGTAGAAAAACTCCTTTTCTGAACAATGTTCACTGATTGACAGAAGAAAATCCGCTGTCTGCGGATTTTCAGCGCAGGACGGCCTCCAGCAGCCGCCGGAGGTAGGCGCAGTCCTCCCGGCCCGCCCGGAGCAGGGCCATCATATTGGAGAAGACGAAGTCCACGAAGTCCTCCCGTTGGGCCGCCGGGCCCGAGCGGGGGGCGGCGGGGTCGCCCTCCAGGGCGTGGAGCAGGCCGGACTTGAGGTGGGTGAAGCAGCGCTCCTCCAGCGCCCGGCCCTTCTGCCGCTCCTCGGCCCCCAGGGCGGAGACCTGCCGCAGCCAGTCGGAGCGGAAGGCGGCCAGATCCACCCGCAGCTCCTCGTACAGGCGGCCCACGTAGTCGGGGAAGGGCTCGCCGGGGCGGGGGGCGCAGGTCTCCCGGTGGGCCGCGCCGCGCCAGAAGTCCTCGATGACGGCGGCGATCAGATCGGCCTTGGTGGGGAAGTAGTTGTACAGGGAGCCCACGGCCACGCCGCACGCGGCGGCCACCGCCCGGATGTTCACCGCAGAAAGGCCCTGGGCGTAGGCGATCTCCTTGGCGGCGGCCAGAAGCTGGCCCCGGCTGGTGACGGACTTGTTCACGGCGTACCCTCCATTCTGAACAATGTTCATTATAGCCCAAACAGCGTACGCTGTCAAGGGGGCGGGCGATTCGTGAATCGCCCCTACGCCTGTTCCGTCAGTTTCCAGTACTCCTTCAACGCCTGATTGATGTAGCTGGAGACGGAGCGGTCATCCTCCTCCGCCTTGAGCTTCAGACGCTCCAAAATGGGCTCGTCCAAGGTAATGCTGAGTTTTACTTTTAATGGCTTCATAATTATCACCCGATAATTACTATATAAGTTCATCGCATGCGCTATTGTATTATCGCCTTAAATCGCCTATAATAGCCTAAAAGGAGGCGGCATTCATGAAGGTACTGGATTTGCTTTTTCGCAAGTGCACAATGTACTGCGACGGCAGTCTCAGCCGGGAACCGGAGGTGGAACGTCTGCAGCTGGAGCTGGCCGAATTGGAAGTGAAGCTGCGCGAGGAGGTGGGGGAATCCTTCGCGCACTATGTGGATCTCCAGTGCGAGGAGACGGGCTGCATGAACCGGCACTACTTCGCCTGCGGCTTCCAGATGGGGGTGGAGGCCGCGCGCGGAAAAATCAGCAGCGGTATTCAGGAGCCCGGCGCGTAACGCGCCGGGCTCCTTGCGCTTTGGAAGTACGCCAGTGGGCAAAAATTACGACATAATCATGTTATGTGACCAAAAGTCCCTGGATTCAAGCGCCGAAATCCTTTACTTCCACTGGTATTATGTGTTATACTGGTACGGAAATGCCGTGATGTAATTTTGAAAACCACGAAGGAGGGCTTTTCGGTGGAGGAACTGGAGGAATTAAAGCAGCGCATGACCACGGAGCGGCCCCAGCCGTGGGATGCGTTTCCGGACATCGGGCTGTATATGGATCAGATCATCTCCTATATGCCCCGGCAGCTCATCAACTACGGGGACGCGGAGCTGTTGACCTCGGCCATGGTGAACAACTACATTAAGGACGGCATGCTGCCCCGGGCGGAGGGCAAGCGCTACTCCCGGGTGCACCTGGCCTATCTGACGGCCATCTGCGTGCTCAAGCAGGTGCTGTCGGTCAAGCAGGCCAGCCTGCTGATCGCGGCGGGGGTGGAGCACAAGGGGGGCGACTCCGAGGAGCTTTACCGCTACTTCTGCGACAAGCTGGACACGGCCCTGACCGACACGGCCCAGCGCCTGGACACCCAGGGGGACGTGGACGACCTGCCACGGCTCGCCCTGAGCCTGGCCCTGCGCAGCTACGCCGACCGCCTGGCCTGCCAGCGGGTGCTGGACGTGCTGGCGGAGCGCTGCCCCGAGAAGGCGCCCAAGGGCAAAAAGTAGCGGAAACGGGCAAATTGTGAATCCGGGCGGGAGAGGCCGCCCTCAACTATACTGGAGGTTATCATTGTCATGAGCGAATTTTTGATTGTTACCGATTCGGCGGCAGACCTGAGCGCGGAGATGGTCGCGGAGCTGGGGGTGGAGGTCTACCCCCTGTCCTTCACCATCCAGGGCAAGACCATGCACAACTACCCGGACAACCGGGACATGGACCCCAAGGCGTTTTACGCCCTGCTGCGCGGGGGCGAGACGGCCACCACCGCCGCCGTCAACGTCAGCGACTACACCACCGGGCTGGAGCCCGTTTTGGCCGGCGGCACCGACGTGCTGATCCTGGCCTTCTCCTCCGGGCTGTCGGCCACCTACCAGAGCGCCTGCATCGCGGCGGACGAGCTGCGGGAGAAGTTCCCGGAGCGGAAGATCTACGTGGTGGACACCCTTTGCGCCTCCCTGGGCGAGGGGCTTATCGTCTGGCACGCCGTGCAGCAGAAGAAGGCGGGCAAGAGCATTGAGGAGGTCCGGGACTGGGTGGAGGACAACAAGCTCAGCCTCTGCCACTGGTTCACCGTGGACGACCTGCACTTCCTCAAGCGGGGCGGCCGGGTGAGCGCGGCCACCGCCGTGGTGGGCTCCATGCTCCAGATTAAGCCGGTGATGCACGTGGACGACGAGGGCCACCTCATCAATATGGCCAAGGCCCGCGGCCGCTCCGCCTCCCTCAAGGCCCTGGTGGATCACATGCAGGAGACCGCTATTGACCCCGGCGAGCAGGTGGTGTTCATCAGCCACGGCGACTGCGAGGAGGAGGCCATGCAGGTGGCCGAGGACGTGAAGCGGCGCTTCGGCACCAAGGTGGTGCGCCTGAACAACGTGGGCCCCGTGGTGGGCGGCCACTCCGGCCCCGGCACCATGGCCCTGTTCTTCCTGGGGACAAAACGGTAAAATCGACCCTGTTCCCGGGAAATCTTTTGTGCTATAATGGCGGATAGAACGAAAAAGCAGTGCGCTTTTAGGGGGGTACTTTGCCATGAGTGAATTCGCCATTGTCACAGACGCATGCGCCGAGCTGCTGGTCAGCCTGGCCCAGGAAAACGACGTTGAAATCCTTCCCATGAAATTTACCCTGGGGGACCGGGTCTATACCCATTACGCCGACTACCGGGAGATGGACGCGAAGCTCTTTTACGACAAGCTGCGCGCGGGGGAGACCATCACCACCTCCGCCATCAACACCGCGGACTATACCGAGGCCCTCACCCCCATTCTGGAGGCGGGGCGGGACGTGCTGCTGCTGGTGTTCTCCTCCGGCCTGTCGTCCACCTACCAGTCCTCGCTGATCGCGGTGGAGGAGCTGCGGGAGCGGTTCCCGGACCGGACGATCTTCACGGTGGACACCCTGGCCCCCTCCGGCGGCGAGGCCCTGCTGGTCTGGCACGCCGCCCAGCTGAGAAAGGCGGGGAAGGCCATCGGGGAGGTCCGGGACTGGGTGGAGGAGAACAAGCTCCACATGGCCCACTGGTTCACCGTGGACGACCTGCACTTTTTGAAGCGGGGCGGACGCATCAGCGCGGCCACCGCCGTCATGGGCACCATGCTGTCCATCAAGCCGGTGCTCCACGTGGACAACGAGGGGCATCTGGTCAATGTGGGCAAGGCCCGGGGGCGAAGCGCCTCCCTCAAGGCCCTGGTGGACCACATGGAGCAGAGCGCCATCCGCCCGGAGGAGCAGACCGTGTTCATCGGCCACGGCGACTGCCTGGAGGACGCGCAGAAGGTGGCCGCCGACGTGGAGGCGCGCTTCCACCCCAAGGCCATCCACATCGCCTACACCAGCCCCATCATCGGCGCCCACTCGGGCCCCGGCACCCTGGCGCTGTTTTTCCTGGCGACGGAGCGGTAAAACGGCACAAAACGGCGGACACGGCTTGCCGTGTCCGCTTTTCTTTGGAGGATTACTATGGACGACATCAAATGGCTGGAGATCACCGTGGAGGCCCCGGCGGCGGAGCTGGACGGCCTCACCGCCCGGCTCACCGCCAACGGGGTCAACGGGCTGGTCATCGAGGACGAGGCGGACTTCTTGCAGTTTCTGGAGCAGAACCACCAGTACTGGGACTACGTGGACGACGCCCTCCTGGAGCGCATGAAGGGGGCCGCCCGGGTGAAGTTCTACGTCACCGACGACGCGGACGGGGAGAAGCAGCGCGCCGCCTGGCTGGAGGGGGTGCCCTACCCGTATACCTCCGCCTGCCTGGGGGAGAACGACTGGGCCCACTCCTGGCAGAAGTATTACAGGCCCATGGCGGTGGGGGAGCGGCTGTACATCGTGCCCGAGTGGGAGCGGGGCGGCGTCCAGCTCCCGGCGGGCCGCACCCCTCTCTATCTGAACCCCGGCCTCATTTTCGGCACCGGCTCCCACGCCTCCACCCAGCTGTGCCTGGAGGGGGTGGAGGCCAACACCCCCGCGGGTGGGAAGGTGCTGGACCTGGGCTGCGGCAGCGGGATTCTGTCCATCGCCGCCCTGGGGCTGGGGGCGGCCAGCGCCGTGGGGGTGGACATCGACCCCAAGGCGGTGGGCGTGGCCTACGAGAACGCCGCCATGAACGGCATCGGCCGGGACCGCTACACCGTCCGGGCGGGGGACGTGCTCTCCGACCTCGCCCTGGTGGAGGAGCTGGCCGGGACGCGGTACGATCTGGTGCTGGCCAACATCGTGGCCGACGTGATCATCCCCCTGTCCGCCGTGGTGGGGCGCTTTTTGACCCCCGGCGGCACGTTCATCTGCTCCGGCATCATCGACACCCGTGCCGACGAGGTGCGCACCGCCCTGGAGCGCAGCGGCCTTGCGGTGGCGGAGCGGCGGGAGAAAAACGGCTGGGTGGCCTTCACGGCCCGGGTGCGCCGGGAGGACTGACATGGAGATGAAGGTCTTGCGGCCCCGGATCCCGGCCGGGCGGCGGGTGCTGGCGGTGAGCGACATCCACGGCAACCTGCCCCTGCTGAAGGCCCTGCTGGAGCGGTGTTGCTTCACCCGGGAGGACGTGCTGATTATCGTGGGCGACATCCTGGAGAAGGGGGAGCGCAGCCTGGAGACCCTGCGCTATGTGATGGCGCTGTCCCAAACCCACAAGGTGTACGCCCTGTCCGGCAACTGCGACAGCATGGTGCTGGACTTCGTCCAGGGGGGCAAAGGGGTCAGCGAGGCATTTTTGCGCTGGTACCTGGACCACTGGGGGGAGCGCTGCTGCCTCGTCCAGATGGGGCTGGAGGCGGGCTTCCGCCTGGAGCGGTTCGAGGACGTGCCCCGGCTGCGGGAGGTCATCAAGGCCCGCTTCGCCCCAGAGCTGGCCTTCCTGGAGGGCATGGGCGTGGTGCTGGAGGCGGGGGAGTACCTCTTTGTCCACGGGGGCGTGCCCCGGGAGGATAATTTGGAGCGCCTGGCCCCCTGGAAGTGCATGAAATGCGACGATTTCCTGGGCCGGGGGTACGCCTTCCGCAAATGGGTGGTGGTCGGACACTGGCCGGTGAGCAATTACGACGCCGGAATCCCCTGCGCCAACCCCCTGGTGGAGCGGGCGCGGCACATCATCTCCATCGACGGGGGCTGCTCCCTCAAGCCGGACGGGCAGCTCAACGCCCTGATCCTGCCCGACATTACACGGGGGGAGTTCTCCTGGGTGAGCTGCGACGGCCTGCCGTCCGCCGTGGCCCTGGAGGGGCAGACCCCCTCCCCAGACCCCCTGTACATCCGCTGGGCGGACAACCGGGTGCGGGTGCTGGAGCGGGGGGCGGAGTTCAGCCGCTGCCGCCACGAGGCGAGCGGGCGGGAGCTGGACGTGCTGACGGGCTACCTCTATGAGCTGGAGGACGGCTGGCACTGCGAGAACTCCACCGATTACCTGCTGCCCGTGGCGCCCGGGGACGTGCTGGGGGTGGTGGAGCGCACCTCCCGGGGGGCGCTGTGCAAAAAAGACGGGGTGACGGGCTGGTACCTGGGAAAAATGGAACAAAATCAGGAGAAAACCCCTTGACTTGTTCCATTTCCACTGATATACTACTATAGCCGCTTTGACTGGGTCCGGAAGTGGGACGCCTGCGTCCCCACCCCCGACAGCGAGCCCGTAATGAAGGAGTTGAATTCAGTATGCACGCTATCATCGAGACCGGCGGCAAGCAGTACAAGGTGGCCGAGGGCGATACCCTCTTCATCGAGAAGCTGCCCCAGGAGGCCGGCGAGACCGTGACCTTCGACAAGGTCCTGGCCGTCATCGACGGCGACAAGGCCACCATCGGCACTCCCGTGGTGTCCGGCGCCAAGGTGGACGCCTCCATCGTGAAGAACGGCAAGGGCAAGAAGATCATGATCTTCAAGTACAACCCGAAGAAGGGCTACCGCAAGCGCCAGGGCCACCGCCAGCCGTACACCAAGGTGACCGTCGGCAAGATCTCCGTGTAATGACCACGGTCTCTTTCCATCTGGAGGGCGAGCGCATTGTGGGCTTCACCGTGAAGGGCCACAGCGGCTACGCCGAAGCGGGAAGCGATGTTTTGTGCGCGGCCGTGACCAGCGCCGTCCGCCTGACCGAGTGCGCCGTCAACGACGTGCTGGGCCTGGGGGCCGCCGTCAGGGTGCGCGAAAAGGACGCTTCCATCTCCCTAAAACTCCCCGGCGCCCTGGGCGCGACCAACGAGAGTACCTGCCAGACCCTTCTGGCGGCGCTGATGGTCTACCTGGCCGAGCTGCACGAGGAGTATCCTGAACATCTTTTGGTGGTGGAGGAGGAGTAGCCTCCCCGGCCCCATGTATCTGCACACTGTTTGGAGGTGTACGAGAATGCTGAAGATTGGTATCCAGTTCTTCGCCCACAAAAAGGGCGTCGGCTCCACCCGCAACGGCCGCGACTCCGAGTCCAAGCGCCTGGGCGTGAAGCGGGGCGACGGCCAGTTCGTCCTGGCCGGCAATATCCTGGTCCGCCAGCGCGGCACCCATATCCACCCCGGCGAGGGCGTGGGCAAGGGCAGCGACGACACCCTGTTCGCTCTGCGCGACGGCAAGGTCAAGTTCGAGCGGATGGGCAAGGACCGCAAGCAGGTCTCCATTGTGGAGATTGCGCAGTAACCTGAAAAACGGGTATACTAAAAGCCTCGAACGGTTTTCCCGTTCGGGGCTTTTGCTTTAAGGAGGTGGCAGAGTAAATGCCACAGTTTATCGATACGGCCAAAATCGCCGTCAAGGCGGGCAACGGCGGCAACGGCGTCGTCTCCTTCCACCGGGAGAAGTACGTGGCCTCCGGCGGGCCGGACGGCGGGGACGGCGGCCGGGGCGGGGACGTGATCCTCACCGTGGACGACCACATGTCCACCCTGATGGACTTCCGCTACAAGCGCAAATACGCCGCGGCCCCCGGCGCGGACGGCCAGGGCAAGCGCTGTTCCGGCAAAGACGGCGCGGATCTGGTGATCAAGGTCCCCCGGGGCACCGTGGTCCGGGACGCCGAGACCCGCGAGATCATCTGCGACATGTCGGGGGACGAGCCCTTCGTGCTGGCCCGGGGCGGCAACGGCGGCTGGGGCAACAAGCACTTCGCCACCCCCACCCGGCAGGTGCCCCGCTTCGCCAAGGCCGGCCTGCCCGGCCAGGCCAGGGACGTGGTGCTGGAGCTCAAGCTCCTGGCCGATGTGGGCCTGGTGGGCTTCCCCAACGTGGGCAAGTCCACGCTTTTGAGCGTGGTCAGCAAGGCCAACCCCAAAATCGCCAACTACCACTTTACCACCCTCTACCCCAACCTGGGGGTGGTCTACGTGGAGGAGGGGGTCTCCTTCGTGATGGCCGACATCCCCGGCATCATCGAGGGGGCCGCCGAGGGGGCGGGCCTGGGGCACGACTTCCTGCGCCACATCGACCGCTGCCGCCTGCTCATCCACGTGGTGGACGTGTCGGGCAGCGAGGGCCGGGATCCGGTGGAGGACTTTGCCGCCATCTGCAGGGAGCTGGAGGAGTACAGCCCCGAGCTGGCCTCCCGCCGCATGATCGTGGCGGGGAACAAGACCGACGTCGCCCCCGACACCGCCCTGGCGGACAAGCTGCGCGCCCACGTGGAGGCGCTGGGCCTGCCGTATTATGAGATCTCGGCCGCCGCCCAGCAGGGCACCCGGGAGCTGATGTACGCCGCCGCCCGGGAGCTGGCGCAGCTGCCCCCCATCGTGGTGTACGAGCCCACCTATACCCCCAGGCCCCCCCAGGTGGACACCTCCGCGCCGCTGAACATCGAGCACGTGGACGACACCTGGATCGTGGAGGGCCCCTGGCTGGAGCGGCTCATGGCCAACGTCAACTTCGGGGACTACGAGTCCCGCAACTGGTTCGACCGCATGCTGCGGGAGTCCGGCCTCTTCGACCGCCTGGAGGAGATGGGGATCCAGGACGGGGACACCGTGTCCCTGTACAACCTGGAGTTTGAGTACCAGCGCTGATAAAATCCAATCCGGTTTGGAAAGGGCCGCCCTTCGGGGCGGCCCTTTTTTGCTGCGCCCCGGCGCGGTGTCACAAATAACTTTCACGAGTTTTGAAAATGTGACCGAAATGTAACCGCCGCGCGGTATGCTAAGCACAACAAAACAAAAGCGACGTTCATGGAGGGGCCTATGGAGAAGAAAAAGGGCTGCCGGGACAGCTTCCTGGTACAGATACGCAATACGCAGAACGCCACCTGGCAGGGTACGGTAACCTGGACGCAGAGCAGGCGCAGCGAGTCCTTCCGCAGTGCGCTGGAGCTTATCAGGCTCATCAGCAGCGCGCTGGAGGAGGAGTCCGGGGAGACGGACCCGGAGCGGTAGCGGCAGACAACTCCACGGGGGGTACCCCCCGTTTCATTTCCCTTTCGGGAAATGAAGTTCCATGATTCACAAGGAGGAAACGGTTATGAAGCGGATTCAGAAATGGATTTCCCTGCTGGTCACCGGGGCCATGCTGGTCTCCCTGTTCCCCGCCGCCCTGGCGGCGGACGAGGCGGGCGGCGGGCGCGCGGTGGTAGACATTTACCACCTGGACGCGACCACCAGCGCGGTGGTGGGAAACCAGGATGTATACAGTATCCGGAACGCGGCGGAGTGCCCGGCGCTGGACAGCGACTGGGCGGATACCTACGCCAGGGACATCGACGGGTATACGTATGTCGGCAGTTCGCTGGACGACGGCAGCCTGGACGTGAGCGCCGGCGGCAGCTATCAGGTGGAGCTGTACTATGCGGACACCTCTTCCGTCTACAAGCCCGCCAACTGGAACGACCCCGTTCTGGACGAGATTATGACGGTGGAAGGCAAAGCGGTGTCCATTACGCTGAAGGATGGACAGACCTTGGATCTGAGCAGCGCCGGGGGCGGCCCCGGCGGTTATACGGTCACGGTCTACGTGCAGGGCAGCGCCACGCTTATCGGCAAGGGGAACACCGGACTGCGGCGCATTTTGGTCTCCCTCGGGGACGGCGCAGAGCTGACGGTTCGGCAGCTGAGTCTTTTCCTTGATCCTGCCAACAGCGCCGTCAGCGTGCAGGAAGGCGCCTCCGCCACCCTGATTCTGGACGGAGAAAACCGGATTAACGCCTTTACGCACAGCATTAGCGTGGCCGACGGAAGCCGGCTCGCCATCCGGCAGGTCAACGGCGGCTGGCTGAACGCTCTGGACGGCGCCGGCGCGATTGAGGGCGGCGGCACAGTCTACGCGGAGGACGTACGCCTGACCACCGGCAATATTACCGCCGACGGCGCTTACGTAAACTGCGGCCTCATGGTATCCGGCGGTATCTCCGGGCAGGTCTCCCTGACCGGCAGCACGGTGGACATCAGTGGCGGCGCGCCGGCGCTGGGCGGCGAGATTACCATTGATAACAGCGCTGTGACCGCCCGTGCGGCCAATAACGCCACCGCGGTAACCGGGACTGTGAATCTGAACAGCGGCTCCCTGACGGCGGGTACCGTCAGCGGGAACGATAACTCCCCGCACCACGCCGTTGAAAACGCTGTGATTTATCTGGGCCAGGAAGCGGTGCTGAACGTGTTCAGCAATTATAAAGTGTCCGCTATCGACACGGAGACCGTTACCGTAATCGGCGGCGAAATACTCCAGGGCCGGCTTGCTTCGAATCAGCAGATTCAAGACTTCCGCGTCAACGACGGCCGGGTTGTTTCGCCCCGTGAGTCCGGGGACAGGAGCTTCGCAGTCAACGTGGAGCCCAGTGCGGACGGCACCTATTCCGTGACCCACCGCTACGGGCTGAGCTATGCCGCGCTTCCTCTGGAGGGTGGCGGATACACCGGCGAACTGACGCTGGACGGCGAGAACAAGGATTTAGTCTGGAAGGCTGCTTCCGGCGATGAAATCGAACATTTCTATCTGGACGGCGGTAATATCACGGTTGCGCCGGGTATGGACGGAACTGTTCTGGTCCAGTATGGGGGAGCGGACTTCTCCGTCCCGGCGGATAAAGCCCTGTCTGTAAAGCAGGAGGACAGCGGCGTGGTGTCCCCCGCCCACATCTCCGTGGAGTCCGGCGTCAGCGGCCTCACCCTTGTGCTCGACAGCGTGAACATGGGGACGAACACCGCCTGGGAGAACCTGATTACCGTAGAGGCGGATTCCGACGTGACCATCCTCCTGGAGGGGGAGAATACCCTCACCGCCAGCGGCAGCTGCATCACGCTGGAGAACGGCGCTTCCCTCAGCCTGGACGGGGACAGCCTGAACGCCACCACCACCGGCTCCCTGGCGGGCGCCATCCAGGTGGTTCCCGGCGCGGCGCTCACCATTGCGGGCGGTACGATCAACGCCGCCGTGAAGTCCGACGCTGCGGGCGCGGCCATCGGCGGCCGGGGGGCTACCGGCGGCGGGGCCGACAACTGGGCCGACTGCGGCACCATCCTCATCACCGGAGACGCCGTGGTCAACGCCCAAGGCGGCAACGACGGCGCGGCCATCGGCGGCGGCCAGTACGGCAGCGGCGGCGACATCACCATCACCGGGAGCGCAAAAGTGACCGCCATTGCCGGCGCCCACGCCGCGGCCATCGGCGGCGGCGGGCAGAGCAGCGACCTGGGCTATGCCTTGGGCGCGGGCCAAATCACCATCAGCGGCAACGCGGACGTGTACGCCGTGGGCGGCGCGGGCGCGGCGGCCATCGGCCGCGGGCGGTTCGCCGCGGCGGAGCTGTCCGGGGGCGACATTACCGTAACCACCGGCGGCAGCGTGACCGCCTTTGCCGACGGGGCCTACTTCGCCATCGACGTGCCCGAGGCCGGCGACAGCGGCGATACCTCCATCCTCAACGCCCGCTTTGCAGACGGCGAGCTGTCCTACCTGCCCCAGGCGGGCAATCCCATCGTGGTCTATGCGGTGGATGGGGACGCAGCCCGGAGCCTGACCCTGGAGCACATCGGTTCCAACAACCCCATCCGCGCCTTCGCCTGCACCGTCCCCGCCGGCGCCTACATGGTGCGCAACGGGGCCCAGGGCAAGGAGCTCCAGCACACCGGCTACACCCTGCTGGACGGCGACAAGGACTTCCTCTTTGCCGTGGCCGGGAACGCCATGACCACCCGCGACGACCTGCGCTTCAAGACCTTCACCATCACCGCCACCGCGGGCAGGGGCGGCTCCATCAGCCCCGCCGGCGCCACCACCGTGGCCCCCCTGGGCGGCCAGAGCTACACCATCACCCCCGACGACCACTACATGGTGGACGCCGTCACCGTGAACGGCGAGACTCTGGAGGCCTCCGGCAGCTACGCGTTTACCGGCGTGACCGCCGACCAGGAGATCCATGCCAGCTTCAAGCCCGTGGCCCAGTACGTGGTGCGCGTGAACTACTACCTGCTCAGTGAGGACGCGGACCACGTGTACACCGACGCCGACAAGGTTCTGGACAGCTTCCTCGCCGCCACCGGCTATGCGGGCGACACCTACGCGGTGGACGCGGCCGTGACCAGCGGCCAGGCCGTGGAGGGCTACACCTTCGCGCAGCTCTCCGGCGACCCCGCCACGGGCGTCCTGGACGGCGACAAGGCCATCAACGTCTACTTCACCAAGAACCCCGCCGCGCAGTACAGCGTGCGCGTGAACTACTACCTGCTCAGCGCGGACGCGGACCACGTATACACCGAGACCGACAAGGTGCTGGACAGCGTGACCGCCCTCACCGGCCTGGCGGGCGATGCCTACGCCGTGGACGCGGCGCTCACCAGCGGCCGGGCCGTGGAGGGCCACACCTTCGCGCGGCTCTCCGGCGACCCCGCCACGGGTATCCTGGACGGCGACAAGGTCATCAACGTCTACTTCACCAAGAACGCCGGGCCCGAGCCCGAGAACCCCGGCGGCGGCGATGACGACGAGCGTCCCGTGCGCCCCGACCGCCCCGACCCCACTCCCGACCCCATCCCCGACGAGGAGATCACCGACAGCGAGACCCCGCTGAACCCCGGCCCCGAGGCCGGCGGCGAGGAGCAGGACATCCCCGACGGCGAGACCCCGCTCTCTCCCGCCCCTGAGGGCGGCGAAGAGGTGGTCGTGGAGGAGGGCGAGGTGCCCTTGGGCAACCTGCCTCAGACCGGCGCCGCGGCCTCCCCCGTGAACCCCGCCCTGACCCTGGGCCTGGCGGCCCTGGCGTTCTCCCTGGCGGCGGCGGGCCTGAGCCTGCGCAAGAGGGAGACCGAGGAGTAATACGGACGAATCCCTTTTACCGGGCGGCCCTTTGGGCCGCCCGGTATTTTCGTGCGCGGGTACTGCGTACTTGTGCGCAGAGTACGGAAAAGAGAGAAATGTAACCGAGATGTGACCGGGGACGGCTATACTCACATAGCAATGAAGTATGCTATTGAACGAAACAAAAAGGAGACCGTCCTATGATGTTCAACCGATTCCGCCGCGCCGCCGCGGCGTTTCTCGCCGCCGTGTTCGCAGCCTCCCTGTGCTCCGCCGCCGCGCTGGCCACCGGCTCCGCGGGGGAGAACGGGGCCTACAGCCTGCGCCCCACCGTGGCGGCCGCCCAGAACGAGGTGTACCATCTGGCCCAGACCCCCACGCCCAGCGGCCTTATGAGCGGCATGCTGATCGGCGGGCACTACACCTACTGTATCGACCACCACCTGCCCTGGCCGAAGGACGGGCAGAAGTACCGCGAGGGGGCGGCCCTGGAGCTGACCCAGGATCAGCGGGAGCAGCTGGCCCGCTGCCTGGACGCGGGCTACCCCTACGACCTGTTCGGCCTCACCGGACTGGTGCAGATGCCGGGCCAGGGCTACGGCTACTGGACCCAGGCCATGGTGTGGGCCATCGTGGCAACCGACACCGATAATTTTTTGAGCTTTGTAGACGCCAACGCCTATACCAAGGCCCTGTACCACTACGCGCTGACCGGCGAGCTGCCCGAGGGCTACGGAGAGGTCCGGGGGGCCGTCAAGGTGACCGCCTCCGCCGCATCGGTGGAGCTGGAGTACCGGGAGGACACGCAGACCTATGCGGGGAGCCTCACCCTGCGGGCCAACGCGCTGACCGATGTGTCCGTGACCGGGATGCCCGATGGGGTGACGATCCAGGTGTCCTACCTCGACTACAGCGTCACCCTGGAGCGGGGCGGCAGCTTCACCCTGCCCGCCGGGGAGGTGCCCATGGAGCTCAGTGTCAGCGCCGGGGGCGACCTGAGCGCGGTAAAGGGGGCGTTTTCCCTTCAATATACCAGCTATCAGAAGGTGGACGCGGACTCCTTCCAGGTCTACGAGCCTGTGGACCGCGAGAGCCAGCGCATGGTCGGGTTCGAGTTTGAAGCTGTGACCCCTGAGGGAACGGTGGCCTTTACCCTGGGCGAGAAGCCGGCCCCCGCGCCCATGCCGACTCCCGCGCCCACGCCGACTCCCGCGCCCACGCCGACCCCCGAGCCCACGCCGACTCCCGCGCCCACGCCGACTCCCGCGCCCACGCCGACTCCCGCGCCCACGCCGACTCCCGCGCCCACGCCGACTCCCGCGCCCACGCCGACTCCCGCGCCCACGCCGACTCCCGCGCCCACGCCGGCCCCCGCCCCCACGCCGACTCCCGCCCCCACGCCGACTCCCGAGCCCACGCCGACTCCCGCGCCCACGCCGACCCCCGCGCCCGCGCCGACTCCCGCGCCCACGCCGGCCCCCGAGCCCGCGCCGTCGCCCGAGCCCGGCCCCCGGCCCGACCGGGATCCCCCGTCCCGGCCCACGCCCGCCCCCGTGCCCAGCGCGGCCCCGGATCCCGCCCCCGAGGTGGAGATCCCGGATGTGCAGACCCCCCTGGCCCCGGCGCCTGAGGTAGAGGTCCCGGAGGCCGCCGTGCCCCTGGCCCCCGCGCCCGGCCCCGCCCCGGAGGAGGAGATCGACCTGGCGGAGGCGGCCGTGCCCCTGGGCAACCTGCCCCAGACCGGCGGCAGCGCGCGGGACAACGCCCTGCGGGCCTCCCTGGCGCTGGCGGCGCTGTCCGCCGCCGGGCTGTGCGCGGCCCTGCTTCTGGGCAAAGAGGAAAACGCCTAAACTTATCCACAAGAAAACCCGGCCCGGTGGAAAACTCCACCGGGCCGGGTTTTGTCTGTGGGGCGCGTTAGGCACCCAGATAGGAGTAGTTGGCGTAGACCGCGCAGATGAGCTTGCGCAGATCCTCGTAGAGGCCGCAGGAGGCGTCCTCCACCGCGTAGTCCTTCACCGCGCCGCCCAGGCGCACGCGGGTCTTGCCGCCGGGCAGCTTCACGAAGCCCTCGTTCTCGCTGTTCTCAAAGTCCTCCACGCTCCAGTACAGGGTGAACTTATCCCTGTAGGGGCGGCTGTCGTAGGGGCAGAAGGTGGCGCAGTTGCCGCACTCGTTGCACATGCCGTCCACGTGGATGATCTGGCGCTGGCGTTTGCCGGGTACCCAGACCGCCACGTTGGCCCGGTTGGGGCACACGTCGGTGCAGGTCTCGCACACGGTGGCGCAGCCCAGGCAGCGGCTGTCGTCGCAGGAGGAGCAGTCGGTGCACAGGATGCCCTTCTTGGCCAGGGGCTTCTGGTAGTCGGGGTTGATGTTGGATTCCACAAACCGCTCGGTGTCCGCCGCCGCGATGGCCTTCGCCGCCTTGGTGGCCCCCGCGATGGCCTCCACCACGGTGCCGGGGCCCTTCTGGCCGTCGCCCACCACGTAGACATGCTTCACGTTGGTCTCCAGGGTCTCGGGGTCCACCACGGCCTTGCCGCGCTTGTCGAGCGTAATGCCGTTGGCCTGGAACAGGTCGCTGTCCACCTTCTCGCCCACGGCGGTGATGACGGTGCTGGCGGCAAGCTCCACCGTCCTGCCGGTGTCCACGGGGCTGCGGCGGCCGCTGGCGTCGGCCGCGCCCAGCTCCATCACGCGGCAGGTGAGCACGCCGTCTTTGTGGCCCACGGGGGCCAGGAGCTCACGGAACTCCACGCCATCCTCCAGCGCCAGGCTCAGCTCCTCCTCGTCGGCGGGCATGTAGCGGCGGGTTCTGCGGTAGACCAGGCTGACCGCCTTCACGCCGGGCAGGCGCTTGGCCACCCGGGCCGCGTCCATGGCGGTGTTGCCGCCGCCGATGACCACCACGTGCTCACCGGCGTCCACCTTGGCGGGGTCGGCCTTGGCCTGCTCCAGGAACTCGATGACGTTGACGGCCTCGCCGTACTCCAGCCCCGCGTCGCCCTTCTTCCAGGCGCCGGTGGCGAAGATCACGTCGGTGTAGCCCCGGTCCATCAGCTCCTTGGCGCTCTTGACCTCCACGCCCAGCTCGAATTTGGCGCCCATGGCCTTGCAGAGGGCCACGTCGTTGTCGATGGCCTCGTGGCTGATGCGGAACGCGGGGATGACGTGGCGGACGATGCCGCCCAGGGTGTCTTTGCGCTCAAAGACGGTCACGTCCACGCCCTCGCGGCCCAGGAAGTAGGCGGCGGAGAGGCCGGCGGGGCCGCCGCCCACGACGGCCACCTTCTTGCCCGGCTGAGCGGGCTTCGCCTTCAGCTTGGGCAGCAGCGCGGCGAAGCCGTGCTCGGCGGCGGTCAGCTTGGCGTCCCGGATGTGGACGGACTCCTCATAGAAGCCGCGCATGCACTTGTCCATGCAGCGGTGGGAGCAGATGGTGCCGGTGATGAAGGGCAGGGCGTTGCGCTGGGTGATGATCTCCAGGGCCTCCTCGTACCTGCCCTCCTGCACCTTCATCAGGTAGCCGGGGATGTCCTGCTCGATGGGGCAGCCGGAGCGGCAGGGGGCGGTGAAGCAGTCGATGAGAGGGACCTTTTTGTCGATCTTCTTGCTGGGGATGGGCTTCACGGGCTTCTTGAAGTGGCCGTTGACCTCCAGGTCGGCCACCATAGCGTCCACCTTGGACAGGTCCACGCCGCTCCAGGGGGCGCTGCCGCCCTCCAGCAGGGCCTCGCCGATCTGGCTCATGCGCCGGTAGCCGCCGGGCTTGAGCATGTTGGTGGCCATGGTCACCGGCCAGATGCCCGCCGCCACGAACTGCTCGATGGTGAAGATGTCCGCGCCGCCGGAGTAGGAGATGCGCAGCTTGCCGCCGAACTCGTGGGTGAGCTTGTGGGCCAGGGAGAGGGACAGGGGGTACAGGGAGCGGCCCGACATGTACATCTCCTCGCTGGGCAGCTCGCCCGCGGTTACGTCCACGGGGCAGGTGTTGGTGATCTTCACGCCGAATTCCAGGCCGCGTTCAGCGGTCAGGGCCATCAGGCGGTGGAACATGGGCACCGCGTCCTCAAACTGCAGATCCTCCTTGAAGTGGTGGTCGTCGAAGGACACGTAGTCGAAGCCCAGGCTGTCCAGGCGCTTGCGGGCGAACTCGTAGCCCAGCATGGTGGGGTTGCACTTGACGTAGGTGTTGAGCCCCTTCTCAGTGATGAGGTAGGTGGCGATGCGCTCGATCTCGTCGGGGGGGCAGCCGTGGAGGGTGGACTCGGTGATGGAGTCGGAGACCTTGGGCGAGATCGCCTTGACGTAGGCCTCGTCCACGTGCTGGAACTTATCCAGGTTGGCCAGGGTCCAGTCCATGCACGCCTGCCAGGCCTCGGTGCCCTCGGCGTTCATCATGCCGTTGATGTAGCTGTCGATCTTCTCGCTCTTGATGCCCGCCAGGTCGTAGCCCACGGACATGTTGAACACAAAGCCGTCGGGGTCGCCCAGGCCCAGCTCCTTCGCCATCAGCTTGCAGGCGAACCAGGCCTTCACGTACTCGGCCAGGGCCTGGGGCACGTAGAGCTCGGTGGACCACTCGCAGTTGTAGCACTCGTCGGCGGCGGTGATGCAGGGCTTGCTGACGCACTTGGACAGCTCGTCGCCGTCCATGATCTGCACCGTCTTCACCTCGAAAAACCGGCTGCCCGCCGCGTAGGCGGCGATGATGTTCTGGGCTAGCTGGGTGTGGGGGCCGGCGGCGGGGCCGTAGGGGGACTCGATCTTCTCCTTGAAGATGGGCCTGGCTTGGCCGTTTTCATGCCTGACCAGCTTGGATACGCCGAAAACGCTGCCCTGCTCCCGGTATTCGGTCAGAATCCAGTTCATCAGCCGGGCAAACGGCATGGGACGCATAATGTCGCTCATATGTAAAGCCTCCATATCGTTTTTTATTGGGTATTGCGCAGGGGCCGATGCCCACACCGGCCCGTCCCGCATTAATAAGTACGGTGGTTGAGCTCGCCCCAGAGCTTTTTGGACTGCTCCATGGTCCAGGCGTTAATCCGGTCCTCGTCAATGCCCACGAACTCCCGGTCCTTGTAGACCACCTTGCCGTTGATGACGGTGGTGCGGCAGTTCTTGCCCATCATGCCGAAGAGCATGTGCCCGTCGATGTTGGCGTCAGAGAAGGGGGTGAAGGGCTTGTAGTCCATCACGATCACGTCGGCGGCGGCGCCGGGCTTGAGCACGCCCAGGGGCTTTTCAAAGTAGCGCGCGCCGATCTTGGCGTTGTTGCGGAAGAGCATGTCGGTGGCCTCGCACCAGCCCACGGCGGGGTCGCAGGCGTTGTGGCGCTGCATGGGCAGCAGCACCTTCAGGCTCTCCAGCATGTCGTGGGTGTAGGCGTCGGTGCCCAGACCGATGAGGATGCCCTTCTTGTAGAGCTGGAGCACGGGGGTGCAGCCCACCGCGTTGCCCATGTTGGACTCGGGGTTGTTGACCACCATGGTGTCGGTCTGCTTGATGATGTCCATCTCGGCGGGGGAGACGTGGATGCAGTGGCCCAAAATGGTCTTTTCGCCCAAAACGTCGTTGTAGAGCAGGCGGTTCACCGGGCGGCAGCCGTAGTTTTGCAGCGCGTCGTACACGTCGTTCATGCCCTCGGCCACGTGGATGTGGAAGCCGGTCATGCCGTCGTTGGCCTTGACCATCTCCTCAAAGGTCTTGTCGGAGATGGTGAACAGGGCGTGGCCGCCGAACATAGCCTTGATCATGTCGTCGTTTTCGTCCTTCGCCCATTTGGCGAAGTCGGCGTTCTCCTGGATGGACTGGGCGCATTTCTCCGCGCCGTCGCGCTCGCTCACCTCGTAGCACAGGCAGGCGCGCATACCCAGCTCCCTGCATACGTCCTTGATGGCGAAGAGGGAGCCGGGGATCTCGCCGAAGGAGGCGTGGTGGTCGAAGATGGTGGTCACGCCGTCCCGGATGCAGTCCAGCACGGTGGCGTAGGCGCAGGCGCGGGTGCCGTCCAGGGAGAGGTGGCGGTCGATGTACCACCACTGGCCGTCCAGCACCTCAAAAAAGTTGGTGGGGTTGAAGCCGTCGATAGACAGGCCGCGCGCCAGCCCGCTATAGATGTGGGTGTGGGCGTTGATGAGGCCGGGCATAATGACCTGGCCCTTTGCGTCCACAAATTCCGCGTCGGGGTACTTCGCCCTCATGTCGGCCAGCGTACCGACCTCCTTGATCATCTCGCCATCGATGACCACGGCGCCGTCTTCCAGGTAGGGCAGGGCCTCGTCTCTTGTGATGAGCCTTCCGTTCCCAATCAGCAGCATAATGCGTTCCTTCCTTTCTTGTCCGTCGAATCCAAATGATAAACATAAAAAAGTGCTCATTCTTTTGAATGAGCACCTGCCGCCGGATGGGCCGCGGCGCGCTCGCGCCCAGCCGAACAGCAGATGTTCATTCAGCCCGTGCGCAAAAGCACTTCGTTGCAGCCACAACCAAGTATATGGAGTTGTTTGTGTAATCTGTACAGTCTTTTCTTGTTTACGCCCCTATCTTATCACATCTTTTTGCAGAAATCAATAGTTTTTATGCCTGTCTAAAAAATTTTTAGGCAACACAATTTTTCTTGAAATTGTTGTGGATTGTGGTACAATATGTAGTATCGGCGCCGGGTTTTCCGGCAAAATCATGGAGGAAGGGAAGGGATTACGCTGAACGCATCCACATTGCAGTTTATGTTCCAGCTGGCGAAGGGGATCGCCCGCCAGTTCGGGCCGAACTGCGAGGTCGTGGTCCACGATCTCACCAGCAACGACCCTGACAGCTCTATCGTGGCCATCGAGAACGGACACGTCACCGGGCGAAAGCCGGGGGACGGCCCCTCCCATGTGGTCCTGGAGGCCCTGCGCGTGGGCGGGGAGAAGCTCAGCGACCATCTGTGCTATCTGACCAAGACGAAGGACGGCAAGATCCTCAAGTCCACCACCATCTACGTCCGGGACGACGACGGGGAGGCCATCGGCATCTTCGGTATCAACTACGACATCACCCTCATGCTGGCCATGGAGGAGACCCTCAAGCAGTTCACCGCCACCGAGCAGGAGAGCCAGGACCCGGAGCCCATCGCCCGCAACGTCAGCGACCTGCTGGACGAGCTCATCGAGCAGAGCGTGGCCCTGGTGGGCAAGCCGGTGGCCCTGATGACCAAGGAGGACAAGGTGAAGGCCATCCAGTTCCTCAACAACACGGGGGCCTTCCTGATTACCAAGAGCGGCGACAAGGTGTGCAAATTCTTCGGCATCTCCAAGTACACGCTGTACAGCTACATCGACGAGGCGAAGGAGTAGGGCTTGCCCCCGCCGCCCGTGCGCCTGAGCTTTGAACGCGCCCCCGGCGGGAAACTCCCGCCGGGGGCGCGTCCTTTTCGGCTTTGGCGGATAGGGCGCCCTGTCATTGCGAGGAGGCCCGGCAGGGCCGACGCGGCAATCCGTCCTATCCCCATATCGTAGGGGCCGATGCGTACATCGGCCCGCTGCTCCAGGCCAGTAGGGGCGATTCACGAATCGCCCGTCCGCCATTGGCCGCCTTATCCGCCTAAGGTACATAACGGGCATAGTGAATAAGCGCTTGAACTAGAAAATTTTCGGTGATCTGTAAAAATTATTCCAGTGTGGCGCGGCCCGTGTGGGTTCCACGACAGTAACCATATCGAAATAGAGATATGCCCTCATCTCTTCTATCATATGGCCCATTTGAGACATGTACTGCTTGTTTAACAAAAGGCTCTCGTGGAACACCATTTCCCTCCATAAACGGATGTTGACATCCGGGAAAAAATACTCATAGCTGAGCCGTTCATCCTCTATATCGTGCATACAGGGACTAAAACGCCTCATGTGATTCACCAACGCTTCCGCCTCGGTACGAAAGACGTCCATACCATAGAGGGCTACACATGCGTGAGGTGCTATCTCCCGATTGACCGAAATTTCTACCGCGCGTTCGCCGCAGAACCGCACTATAAAAAGAGCCAAATCATTAAAATACCGTATCGTGTATCCATCTGTGTCCAAGTCCTTGGAAGTCCATGGCTTTGTCTGCTCCTGAGGGAAGTTTCTTTTGCACATGCGCTGTAATGTGCTGCGTATTGTATCAGGTGACATTCCCAGCGTTAAATCACCAATCCCTGTATGGGGAATAACAGGTAATAAATCCATTTGGTCTCCTTAAAATGAGTTGCAGCTACCACTGATTGGCCAGATACAAAATCTCGCCTTTTTCCCGGGAAATGGCGGCAAGGCAGAACTGCCCGTGGTTCAGGGTCTGCGCCTCATCCCCCCTAAAATACAGCACGTAGAGGGTGAGGTCGGCGGGGATGTCCTCTTCCCCTTCATAAAAGGGCAGGGAGTTTGCGTCAATCCCGTACCCGGCGGCGTCGCCGTCGCAGAGGGAGCCCGACCAACGCGCGGCCCGGGCGCAGGCCGACTCGTACTGCGCCAGTTTACTGTCGTCCGCCCCGTATTGCAGCGCCACGGTGGCGCCGCCCAGGCCGGAGAGATAGTGGAATTGCACGTGCTCCGCGCCCTCCGGGATCCGGGCCGGAAAATATCCGAGGGCCGGGTCGCCGGGGTAGCCGCCCAGCTCCAGCACCTTTTCATATTTCTCCGGGTCTGCGGTCTCCGTCCGGACGGAGCCGAGGAGAATCGCGCCACCCGCCAAAAACACCCCCAGCAGCAGGCAGACGGCCGAGAGCGCCACGCAGGCCGGAACGAGCGCCCGGTCGCCGCCCCGCCTGCGCATATAGAGCGCGGCGGCGGCGATGAGCGCCGCGGGGAGGAAGAAAATCAGGGCCAGGGCGTAGTTTGGCGCCACGGCGTACCTGTTGAGCAGCAGGCACAGCGCGGCCGAGAGCAGCAGGAAAAACAGGCTCAGCGCGGCCGGAACCAGCCAGGCGCGGCGATCCGCGGCTGTTACATTGTTTTGCATGGTACCCCTCTTTTCTACCCATATAACGTTTGATGGGGCCAAAGTATGACACAGGTTGCAAAAACAGGCGCCCCGGCGGTTTTACCCGCCGGGGCGCCTTTGGAGAGGTAAAGGGGCGCTAATCTCTGGAGATGGGCTCGGCGGCCTGCTCCATGGCCTCCTCTGCGGCCTCCTCCACGGGGTCGGCCACGTCGTTGGGGTCCTTGGGCAGGATAAGATTGAGGGCGATGGCCATAATGGCGGCCACCACCACGGGGGAGGAGCCGAACACGGTGTTGACCCACGCGGGGAAGCCCGCGCCGGACAGGGAGCCGCCCACCTGGCTGATGCCCACGCCCAGGGCCACGGAGAGCCCCACCACGGTGGAGGAGCGCATGGTGAACTTGCCGGAGGTAATCATGCGCACGCCCGTCATGGTGATGGTGGCGAAGACCGAGATGGTGGCGCCGCCGATGACGGACTGGGGGATGGTGGCCAGGACGGCGGCGAACTTGGGCACGAAGCCGGCCACCAGCAGGATGAGGGCCGCCAGGGCAAAGACCGCCTTGTTGATGACCCGGTTGACGGTGACGATGCCCACGTTCTGGCTGTAGGTAGCGGCGGGCAGGCCGCCGAAGAGGGAGCCCACCACGCTCATCAGGCCCTGGGCGACGATGCCGCCGGAGAGCTCCTTATCGGTGGGCATGCGGTCCATGCCGCCCATGGTGGTGGAGGACAAATCGCCGATGGTCTGCACCGCGTTGACCACGTAGACGATGGCCAGGGACGCGATGGCGCTGCCGTTGAAGGCGATGTCGAAGTGCAGGGGCATGGGCACCTGGAACCAGCCTGCGGAGCCCACGTCGGCGAAGTCCACCATGTGCAGGGGGAGGGAGACCAGGTAGCCCGCCACGATGCCGATGAGGATGGCGCCCAGCTTCATGGTGCCCTTGGTGAAGTGGTTGAAGAAGATGACCACCGCGAAGGTAATCAGGGCCACGGCCCAGCTCTTGGGGGTGCCGAAGTCCGGGGTATTCGCGCCGCCGGCCATGTACTTGACGGCCGTGGGGTAGAGGGACAGGCCGATGGTGAAGATGACCGTGCCGGTGACCAGGGGCGGGAAGAGCACCCGGATCTGCTTGACGAAGATGCCGAAGATAATGGCCACGATGCCGCCGATGATCTCCGCGCCCAGTATGGTGGGAAGTCCAAACTGGCCGCCGATGGCGAGCAGGGTGGGTACGTACGCGAAGCTGATGCCCATGACCACGGGCAGGCCGGAGCCGAGACGCCCGAAGATGGGGAAGAGCTGCAGGAGGGTGGCCACGGCGGTCACCAGGAGGGAGACCTGAATCAGGAGCCGTTTGTCGGCCGCGTCAAGGCCGCAGATATTGGCCACCAGGATAGCCGGGGTGATAATGCCGACGATGGCCGCTACGACGTGCTGGAGACCCAGGGGGATGAGCTGGCCCGGCCGGGGAATGCCGCCCAGCTCGAAGACCGAAGCCGGGACTTTTGCGGAGCTCTTTGCCATTCTTACTCGCCTCACAAATATTTTTTTGCACTAAAGGAATTTTTGGTTCATTTACAATATACCCCATTCCGCGGCGGGTTGCAAGCGAAACCTGCCGGGGGGACGCCAAAGAAATGCGCTCAAATTTGGTCAAAATGACAAAAAGCCGCCGGCCACCCGGGTAAGCCAGGGTGTCCGGCGGCAGGGGAAGGGGGATGTGCTATTTCACGGCGACGCACTCCACCTCGAAGGCGCCCCCCTTGGGCAGGGCGGCCACGGCCACGCAGGAGCGGGCGGGGGCCTCGCCGGTGAAGTACTCGGCGTAGATGGCGTTGATGGCGGCGAAGTCGCCCATGTCGGTGAGGAAGACGGTGGTCTTGGTCACGTCGCAGTAGTCCATTCCGGCGGTCCTGAGGATGGTGCCCAGGTTGTCCAGGGCCTGGCGGGCCTGGGCCTCCACGCCCTCGGCCAGGGAGCCGTCGGCAGGGTTCAGGCCCAGCTGGCCGGAGACGTACAGGGTGTTGCCCGCCAGCTTGGCGTGGCAGTAGGGGCCCACGGCGGCGGGGGCCCCCTGGGCGGTGATGGTCTTGTTCATGTCAACTACCTCCTGAAATGTTTGATTCAGCAGACATTATTATACGTCCGGAAAAAGATTCCTGCAAGCACAAAGGGCTTAAGCCTGGATCCGGGTGCCGGTCTCGCCGTTGATGCCGGCCTTGGCCTTCTCCAGCAGGGTGATGAGGGAGGTGCGGCCGGGGGCGGACTCGGCGAACTGCACCGCGGCCTGGACCTTGGGCAGCATGGAGCCGGGGGCGAAGTGGCCCTCGTCCATGTATTTGCGGGCCTCGTCGGGGGAGAGGGCGTCCAGCCACTGCTCGTTGGGCTTGCCGAAGTTGATTGCCACCTTCTCCACGGCGGTGAGGATAATGAGGGCGTCGGCGTTCAGCTGCTGGGCCAGCACGGCGGAGGCGAAGTCCTTGTCAATGACGGCGGCCGCGCCCTTGAGGTGGTTGCCCTCGGTGGGGTAGACGGGGATGCCGCCGCCGCCGCAGGCCACCACCACCAGCCCGGCGTCCACCATGTCGCGGATGGACTCGATCTCCACGATGGACTGGGGCCTGGGGGAGGCCACCACGCGCCGGTAGCCCCGACCCGCGTCCTCGATGACGTTATAGCCGCGCTCGGCCACCAGCTTGTCGGCCTCGTCCTTGCTCATAAACGCGCCGATGGGCTTGGTGGGGTTCTGGAAGGCGGGGTCGTCCGGGTCCACCTGCACCTGGGTGAGCACGGTGGCCACGCCCTTGTTGATGCCGCGGTTCAAAAGCTCCTCCCGCAGGCCGTTCTGCAGGTCGTAGCCGATGTAGCCCTGGCTCATGGCCACGCAGACCGAGAGGGGGCAGGGGATGTACTTCTCGGGGTCGGAGCGGGTCAGCTCGGCCATGGCCTTCTGGATCATGCCCACCTGGGGGCCGTTGCCGTGGGCGATGACCACCTCGTGGCCCTCCTGAATGAGGTCGGCGATGGCGCTGGCGGTCTGGCGGACCGCGACGGCCTGCTCGGGCAGGTTGTTGCCCAGGGCGTTGCCGCCCAGGGCGATGACGATGCGTTTACCCATGATAAATCCACCTTTCATAAAGTATTGGAATACAAAGGAGGGCAGGGCGTCTTAGGGGGGATAAGGCGCACCAAAAACGGCGCAGCCCGTCCGCACATAGGTATCTATCTGCGGACGGGCCGTACCGAATGAAGGGGGAGGTCTGTATGAGTTACAGAAGCACCGGCAGGTCTTACTTCTGGAACCAGCGGGAGGTGCCGCGCTCCTCCAGGGCCTTCAGGGTGGCCTGGGGGTCCTTGACCTTGGCCAGGAAGATCATGGCGGCGATGATGTAGGGCTTGAAGGAGGCCTCCTTGTACAGGGGGGTGCGGTAGCGGTCGAACACGCTGGCCTCCACCTCGCCGTCCACGCAGGACACGTCGTTGATGTCGGCGGGCAGGCAGTGCATGTACAGGGCCTTGCCGTCGGTGGTGGTCTTCATCAGCTCCTCGGTGCAGCACCAGTCCTTGTGCTGGGCGTTCTGGGCCAGCAGCTCCTTCTCCAGGGCCTTGATGCCCTCGCTGTCGCCGTTGCCGTAGAGCTCGGTGCGCTTCTCCATGGCGGCGAAGGGGGCCCAGCTCTTGGGGTAGACGATGTCCGCACCCTGGAAGGCCTCGGCCATGGAGTTGGTGCGCTTGAAGGTGCCGCCGCTCTTCTTGGCGTTCTCGGCGGCCACGGCCTCCACCTCGGGCATGATCTCGTAGCCCTCGGGATGAGCCAGCACCACGTCCATGCCGAAGCGGGTCATCAGGCCCACGATGCCCTGGGGCACGGAGAGGGGCTTGCCGTAGGAGGGGCTGTAGGCCCAGGTCATGGCGATTTTCTTGCCCTTCAGGTTCTCCACGCCGCCGAACTCGTGGATGATGTGCAGCATGTCGGCCATGGCCTGGGTGGGGTGGTCGATGTCGCACTGGAGGTTGACCAGGGTGGGCTTCTGCTCCAGCACGCCGTCCTCGTGGCCCTGCCTCACGGCCTCCACGACCTCCTGCTGGTAGGTGTGGCCCTTGCCGATGTACATGTCGTCGCGGATGCCGATGACGTCGGCCATGAAGGAGATCATGTTGGCGGTCTCGCGCACGGTCTCGCCGTGGGCGACCTGGCTCTTGCCCTCGTCCAGGTCCTGGACCTCCAGGCCCAGCAGGTTGCAGGCCGAGGCGAAGGAGAAGCGGGTACGGGTGGAGTTGTCGCGGAACAGGGAGATGCCCAGGCCGCTTTCAAAGACCTTGGTGGAGATGTTGTTCTCACGCATGTAGCGCAGGGCGTCGGCCACGGTGAACACGGCCTCCAGCTCGTCGTCGGACTTATCCCAGGTGAGGAAGAAGTCGCCCTCGTACATCTCTTTAAAGTTCAGGGCGTTGAGCTTGTCAATATACATCTGAAGCGTCTTATCCATGTAAAAAACCTCCGGTTTTTTTAATTTATAATTGATAATTGAAAATTGAGAATGGGGCGCGCCCCTCCCGCCGCAGCGGAATTATCAATTATCCATTATCAATTCTCAATTACTGAATGTCGTTGTTGGTCTTGCCCGCGCGGAACTGGGACACGTCGCCGGTCTTGTTCTCCTCCTTGTAGAGGCCGGGCACGGCGGCGTACAGGGCGGCGCAGGTGGCCAGATCCTGCTTCCAGGTGATCTCGTTGGGGGCGTGGGCCTGGCTCTCCGCGCCGGGGCCGAAGCCCACGCAGGGGATGCCGTAGCGGCCCTGGATGGCCACGCCGTTGGTGGAGAAGGTCCACTTGTCGGTGAGGGGGCGGCGGCGCAGGGGCATGGCGCCGTCGGGCCCGATGCGCTCCTCGCCGAACAGAGCGTGGTGGGCGTCCACCAGGGCCTGCACGTGGGCGGCGCTCTCCTTGTTGATCCAGGTGGGGAAGTAGCACTCGGTCTCGTAGACCTCGCCGGTCCAGGAGGGCCGGTCGTACATGTACATGGACACCTTCACGTCCTCGCCGTACTTTTTCACGCTGGGCAGGGCGCGGATCTCGTCCAGGCAGCTCTCCCAGGTCTCGCCCGCGGTCATGCGGCGGTCGATGGAGATGGAGCAGGAGTCGGACACGGCGCAGCGGGAGGGGGAGGTGAAGAAAATCTGGGAGGTGGTGCAGGTGCCGCGGCCCAGGAAGCGGGCGTCCTCGTAGTGCTCGGGGTTGTACTTGGGGTCGAGCATCTTCACAAGGCCCTTGATCTCGGTGGACTCTTCGGCGTCGTTCTCGTTGAGGGCGCGCACGTCCTGGAGGATGTCGGCCATCTTGTAGATGGCGTTGTCGCCGCGCTCGGGGGCGGAGCCGTGGCAGGAGACGCCCTTCACGTCCACGCGGATCTCCATGCGGCCCCGGTGGCCGCGGTAGATGCCGCCGTCGGTGGGCTCGGTGGACACCACGAACTCCACCTGCTCCTTCTTGATGCCGTTTGCGGGGAAGAACTTGTTGACGATGTACTGCCAGCACATGCCGTCGCAGTCCTCCTCCTGCACGGAGCCCACCACCATGATCTTGTAGCCCGCGGGGATGAGGCCCAGATCCTTCATGATCTTGGCGCCGTACACGGCGGAGGCCATGCCGCCCTCCTGGTCGGAGCCGCCGCGGCCGTAGATGACCTCGTCGTCCTCGTAGCCCTGGTAGGGGTCGTGGGTCCAGTTGCTCAGGTTGCCCACGCCCACGGTGTCGATGTGGGAGTCGAAGGCGATAATCTTCTCGCCCTGGCCCATCCAGCCGATGATGTTGCCCAGGCCGTCGGTCTCCACCTTGTCGTAGCCCAGCTTCTCCATCTCGGCCTTGATGCAGGCCACGACCTCCTTCTCCTCGCAGCTCTCGCTGGGATGGGAGATCATGTCGCGCAGGAACCGGGTCATGTCGGCCTGGTAGCCGGCCGCGGCCGCCTTGATCTGCTCAAAATCCATGGTACGTTACCTCCACCTTATTGTATTTGAATTTGATTTGAATGAGTTGACAAAAATCAGCGCCGTCCGTTGTAGTCGCCCTGGGGGGTCTGGGTGGTGGGGTACTCGCCGTCCCAGATGACCCGGCGGAACTTCATGGGGTCGGTGTTGCCCTCGGTGGAGAACATCAGCACCTGGCTGAAGCGGTCCAGGCCGATGGCCTCCCGGAACTCCTTATAGTAGTCGTCCTCCATCACGGCGTCCAGGCAGCCCATGCCCACCGCGCCGGACTCGCCGGAGATGACCACCGGGTCGCCCTTGCAGGGCACGCCCAGCATCCGCATGCCCTTGGCGGAGACCCAGTCGGGGCAGGAGACGAAGGCCTTCGTGTGGTTGCGCAGGATGTCCCAGGACAGGGTGTTGGGCTCGCCGCAGGCCAGGCCCGCCATAATGGTGTTCAGATCGCCGTCCACGATGCGGGGGGAGCCGTCCCCGGCCAGCGCGCCCCGGTAGAGGCAATCGGCGGCCATGGCCTCCATCACCACCACGGTGGGGGGGCACTCGGGGAAGAGGTTGCGGAAGTAGCCCTGGATGGCGCCGGCCAGGCTGCCCACGCCGGCCTGGATGAAGATGTGGGTGGGGCGGTTCACGCCGCACTGGCGCAGCTGTTCGGCGGCCTCGCTGGCCATGGTGCCGTAGCCCTGCATGATCCAGGAGGGGATCTCCTCGTAGCCGTCCCAGGCGGTGTCCTGCACCATGACGCCGTGGGGGGTGGCCTCCGCCTCGGAGTTGGCCAGGCGCACGCAGTCGTCGTAGTTGAGCTCCTCAATGGTGACGGCCGCGCCCTCCTTCTTGATGTTGTCGAAGCGGGCCTTGGCGCTGCCCTTGGGCATATGTACCACGGCCTTCTGGCCCAGCTTGTTGGCGGCCCAGGCCACGCCGCGGCCGTGGTTGCCGTCGGTGGCGGTGAAGAAGGTGGCCTGGCCGAACTCCTTGCGCAGCCGCTCGCTGGTCATGTACTCGTAGGTCATCTCGCTGACGTCCCTGCCCATCTCGCTGGCGATGTAGCGCGCCATGGCGAAGGAGCCGCCCAGCACCTTGAAGGCGTTGAGGCCGAAGCGGTAGGACTCGTCCTTCACGTACACGCCGCCCACGCCCAGGTACTTGGCCATGCCGTCCAGCCGGGCCAGGGGGGTGATGGAGTACTGGGGGAAGCTGCTGTGGAAGGCGCGGGCCTTGGCCACGTTGTCCAGGGACATAATCGAAAGCTGCTTATCCTCGCTCTTGGGCATCCGGTTCATGACCCACTTGATCGGTTCCATCTCCATGGTTTTGGTCGCCTCCAAATTATTTTGAAGTCTAACAGACTTTTTGCTCTCTATGGCTCCATCATACCACGCCATTTTCAGTTGTCAAGGGCTAATCTGAAAAAAATACTGCTAAGCTAAAAATTTTTTTGATCCGCCCAAACCGGAGGGCCTCCGGGGCCGGGGACAGGCCCTGAAAACAAGGGCGGGGCCCCGGGCGGGGCGCGTTTCGCGCCGGCCGCCCGGAACCCCGCAGGCAGGTCAATTGGCCGCCTTCTTTGCCGGTTTATAGAATGTATCCCGCATGGGCAGGGAGGTACGCAGGACGTGGTCTCTGGCGTAGTAGGCCCCCTGGGCGGCGGGGGCGGTGGGGATGGTGGCGATCTCGCCGATGCCCTTGGCGCCGTACGCGAAGGGGAGCAGCTCCTCCTTCTCCACGTAGATGGCGTGTATGTCGGGGATCTGGTCGGCGCGCATCAGGCCCAGGGTGCCGAACTTGGCCTTGGGCACGCAGTCCACCAGGGGGAAGTCCTCGGTAAGGGCGTAGCCCAGGCCCATGAGCACCCCGCCCTCGATCTGGCCCTGGATGGAGATGGGGTTGACCACCTTGCCCGAGTCGTGGGCGGCGTAGACCTCCTTCACCCTGCCGTCGTCGTCCAGAATCACCACGTGGGTGGCGAAGCCGTAGGCGATGTGGCTCTTGGGGTTGGGCTTGTCGGCGCCCAGCTTGTCGGTGGGGTCGAAGAACTCGGCGAAGAACTCCCGGCCCTCCAGGGCGGACAGGTCGCCGCCCGCCCCGTCCAGGGCCTGCTTGAGCGCCTCGGCGGCCATGCGCACGGCCTCGCCGGTAATGAGGGTCTGGCGGGAGCCGGAGGTGGTGCCGGAGTCGGGTGAGAGCTCGGAGTTGGAGCCCATGTTGCGCATCTGGTCCAGCCGCAGGCCCGCCGTCTCGGCGAGCACCTGCAAAAAGACGGTGGCGCAGCCCTGGCCGATGTCGGACGCGGCGGAGTAGAGCTCCACCGCGCCGTTATGTACCAGCAGCCTGGCCCGGCCCTTGTCGGGCAGGCCCACGCCCACGCCCGCGTTCTTCATGGCGCAGGCGATGCCCGCGTGGTCCGCGTTTTGCTCGTAGACCTCCTTCACCGCCTCCAGGGTCTCCTTCAGGGCGGTGGAGCAGTCGGCGATCTGCCCGTTGGGCAGCACCTTGCCCGGCTCGATGGCGTTGCGGTAGCGGATCTCCCAGGGGGATATGCCAACCTTCTCAGCCAGCAGGTTGATGTTGGACTCCAGGGCAAATTCGCTCTGGCACACGCCGAAGCCCCGGAAGGCCCCGGCGGGGGGGTTGTTGGTGTAGTAGCCGAACCCGCGTATGTCGGTGTTCTGGTAGCAGTAGGGGCCCACCGAGTGGGTGCAGGCCCGCTCCAGCACCGGCCCGCACAGGGAGGCATAGGCCCCGGTGTCGAAGTAGATCTCGCAGTCCAGGCCGGTGAAGATGCCGTTTTCGTCGCAGCCCAGGGTGAAGGTGCCCTCCATGTAGTGGCGCTTGGGGTGGAAGGCCAGGGACTCGGCCCGGGAGAACTTCACCTTCACCGGGCGGCCCACCTTGAGGGCGGCCAGCACGGCGATGTGCTGGGCCGACACGTCCTCCTTGCCGCCGAAGCCGCCGCCCACCAGCTTGTTTTCCACCACCACCCGGTCGGGGTCCCAGCCCAGCATGATGGCGATCTCCTTGCGGGTGTCGTAGACGCCCTGGTCGCTGGTGTACACCTTCACCCCGTCCTTGTAGGGGAAGGCCAGGGCGCACTCCGGCTCCAGGAAGGCGTGCTCGGTGAAGGGGGTGCGGTAGCTCTGGGTGACCACGTACTTGGAGCCCTCCAAAGCCGCCTTGGCGTCCCCGCGCACCACGTGGCGGGACTGGCACAGGTTGCCGCCCGGGTGGAGCTTGGGCGCGCCCTCCGCCATGGCCTCCTGGATATTGCGCACCGGCTCCAGGGGCTCGTAGTCGATTTTTATTAATTTTTTGGCCTGCTCCAGCACGGCCTCGCTCTCGGCCACCACCAGGCAGATGGCGTCCCCCACGCAGCGGGTGCAGTCCCCCTTGGCGATCATCACGTCCCAGTCCTGCTGGATGTGGCCCACCTTGTTGTTGGGCACGTCCTCGGCGGTGAGCACCGCCAGCACGCCGGGCAGGGCCAGGGCCCCGGACGCGTCGATGTCCAGCACCCGGGCGCGGGGGTATTGGGCGCGCACGGCGGAGGCGTGGACCATGCCCTCCAGCTCCACGTCGTCCACGTACTGCCCGCGGCCCAGCACCTTGTCCCGCACGTCCACGCGGAACGCGCGCTCGCCCACGCCGTACCTGTCCCCCTGCTCCAGGGCGGGGTCCGCGGCGGCGTCGCCCCGCAGGATGGCGGCGGCCAGGGTGATGCCCTCGATGATCTTCTTGTAGCCGGTGCAGCGGCAGATATTGCCCCGGATGGCCTTTCGGATCTCGGCCTCGGAGGGGTCGGGCACCTTGTGGATCAGGGCCGCCCCCGCCATCACCATGCCCGGGATGCAGAAGCCGCACTGCACGGCCCCCACCGCGCCAAAGGCGTAAACGAAGGCCTCCTGCTCCCGCTCCGGCAGGCCCTCCACGGTCACGATGGCCTTGCCCACGGCCCGCTTGGTGGACAGCACGCAGGACTTGACCGCCTTGTCGTCCACCAGGATAGTGCAGGTGCCGCAGGCCCCCTCGCTGCACCCGTCCTTGACGGAGGTCAGGTGCAGGTCGTCCCGCAGGTAGCGCAGCAGGGGCTTTTCCTCCTCGGTGGTGTACAGGTTACCGTTGATATTTAATGTATAGACATCAGACACGGGTATCCTTCCTTCCTTTTTGTTCCCGTAGGGCGGAGTGGGGCGCGGGGACAAGGGCTCTAACTTTTTTTCAGCATACAACAAAAAAAGTGTGATGTCAATGGATTTATAGGAAATGACAAAAAAACCTGGCCGTGGTATTGAAAATCATGTGAAAGCGCCCCCGGATCCCAGAATCCGGGGGCGCTTTGTCTACAGAATCAGCATGGAGATCAGCACGGTCACGATGCCGCACACCCCGATGGCCAGCCCGCTCATGGCCCCCTCGGTCTCGCCCAGCTCCAGGGCCCTGGCGGTGCCCACGGCGTGGGAGCAGGCCCCGATGGCCAGCCCGGCGGCCACCGGCTCCTTCACCCGGAAGAGCTTGATCAGCACGGGGGCCAGGATACTGCCGGTGATGCCGGTGAGGATGACGGCCACCACCGTGATGGAGGGCACGCCCCCGTGGCTGGAGGAGATGCCCACGGCGATGGGGGTGGTGACCGATTTGGGCAGCAGGGAGGCGGTCATGGCCGCGTCCAGCCCGAAGAGGCGGCAGAGCAGGAACACGCTGCCCATGGACACCGCCGACCCCACGCAGCAGCCCACCAGGATGGGCAGCCAGTGCCGCTTGAGCAGGGACAGCCTGGTGTATACCGACACGGCCAGGCAGGCGGTGGCGGGGGCGAGGAACATGTTGATGATGCTCCCGCCCTGGTTGTAGTCCTCGTAGGGGATGCGCAGTACCAGCAGCACCCCCACCACCAGGGCGATGGCGATGATCAGGGGGTTGCAGACCACCAGCCCCGTTTTTTTCTGGATCCGGATGCCGATCCAGAAGGCCACCACGCTCAGGCCGATGCCGAAGAAGGGGGAGGCGAACAGCTCAGACACGGCGCTTCCTCCTCTCCAGCAGGCGCATGGTCAGCTTTACGCTGTAGGCCGTGGCGGCGAAGGTGATCACGGTGGTAATGAGGCAGATCAGCACCAGCTGCACGGCGCTGGACTTGAGCAGCTCGAAGTAGTTCATAATGCTCACCCCGGCGGGGACGAAGAAAAAGGCCATGTTGGAGAGCAAAAAGTCGGACTTTTCCCGGATGTGCCCGATCTTCACGGCCCCGGAGCACAGCAGCAAAAAGAGCAGCACCATGGCGATGACGCTGGCGGGGAAGGGGAAGGGGAGCAGGGCCTCCACGATCTGCCCCACCCAGCAGATGAGAAAGACGATGGCGATTTGGTACATGATTTTCATGGCGGAACCTCCCGCAAATTCAGAATCCAAGCCTGATTGTAGGCCCTGCGGGGCGGCTTGTCAAATCAAAAACGGAGGCCCGGAGGGCCCCCGTTTCGGGTGGAGTTGCGGCGCGCGGGATTAGGCGGCCTCCGCCGGGCAGGTGGGCAGCTCCCCCACCGCCGCGCAGAAGGCGGAGAACACCAGGTTGGCGGCCTGCGCCGCCATGGAGATCAAAAAGCCGGGCCTGACGGCGCTCAGGCCCCCGCCGGGCCAGCTCAGCAGCCAGTAAAAGTGCAGGGCGAAGAGGAGCAGCAGGCAGCAGATGCCCAGGGAGCGGCGGAACCGGAACCGCTCCAGCCCCACCTGGGACAGCAGGTATACCCCCATGGCGGCCAGGGCCAGGGGATTGCCCAGAGCCAGCCCCGCGCCCCGGTACTGCGCGCCGGATCCGGACGAAAACCAGACCAGAAGGAGGGGCAGCAGGCTGACGCCAAAGGCGATCAGCAGATAATCATGCCGGCGGGTCGATTTCTCCATGGCGTTCAGCCTCCTTTAATAATAAAACGAATCAAAGGGGCCAAAAATGACAGGGAAACCGAAAAAATTTAAAAAAGTCCCGCCGCGCCCGGTGGAGGGGCGCGGCGGGAGGGAAAGGAAGCAGACGGCCGTGAGCCGGGCCTCCATCCGTCCCCCGGCTATCCACTACTAGTAAACGTTTCAGGGGACGGTTTTCTTGCAGAGAATTAAAAAAATTTGAAAAATTTTTAGCGGTAGACGAAAGTGGCAGAATCGCTGATACGATCTGTGCCAAGTGAGCTTTTAATAGTCAGATTATAGGAAAGAGTATAAGTGCCTGGGACTATTTGAGTATTGGTGCACGACTTAGAAAACGTCGGGTCTCCGCTTCCACTAAGACCACTCCAAGTACAAATAGTAGTGCCACCTTTGGAGAGGGTCATGCTACCGGTAACGGTTGCATTATCATCTCCAGTAGTAATGTCTAAAACGCAGGTTGCTTTGATGCCACTGAAAGTGACATCGGGTGCGATGGTGGCTCCGCTATCCCAGCGGAGGACGGCGGCGGAGGCGCTAATAGAGAAGATCATTGCAAGGACAAGGGCAATTGCGGAAATACGCTTTTTCATGGGTATCGCTTCCTTTCACGTTTGTGTCAGAGCCTATTAGTTAGGCTCCTGAATAATCAAACGGGCGAGGAATAAGAAACCTTACAAGATTCAAGTAAATTTTTCGACGTTTTTCGCTATTTCAATAAGCTCGTTCTTGCCAACAAGGCCAGACAGCAAAAAAGCAACATCTTCATTTTCGTTTATCCAAGATAAATGACTACGGTAACCTATACTAGTCGAGACAAAAACTGTAGCAGGGTTACTGTTGACTGTGATATTTTCTGGTACTGCGTGTTCGCTATCAACACTAAACATACCGCCATGCTGTAGAGACCGATAACTAAAATATAATTTTTCATTTTGTGTATTCTTGTATGTAAGCCTAATTAAATTATCTGTTACAACAATACTGTCTTCCGTATAGCCCTCAGGAATATAGCTAGGACGCCATTCGGAGGATTCGCTATTTTCTTCCTCAGGCGCAGTAAAAATAAAGTTTACATGATCCTCCCGCCATTCGATGTACATCCGCACAACCCAGGCGCGGGCCGAGGGGCTGAGCGCCATGACGGAGCCGAACAGGGTGGCCAGGGCCAGCAGGATACAGGCCACCATCCTCAGGGTTTTCTTCCAAACCGGCCGGGCCAGACGCCTGACGTACCCAATGGGGTCGGCCAGCAGCTTCCGCTTACGGCGCAGGTACTTTTCCGTGTGGGGCGGCACGTCCGGCTCACCCTCCAAAATGTCGGCGTAGTCTTCATGGATAACGTCAATCAGGGCGCGGCGGAGCAGAGCGTCAAACTCGCTTTCCGTCAAATTCATACCCCTCCCTTCGCAGTATCTTGATGAGCTTGTCGCGGCCCCGCGAGATGCGGGCGTCCACCGCGCTCACCGTAATGTCCAGCGCCTTGGCGATGTCCGCGCTGGACCACTCCAGGATGTACCGCAGCACCAGCGTCTCCCGGTACGTTTCGGGCATGGAGCGGATCAGCTCCTTCACCCGGCTGTAGCCCGCCTCGCTCTCCGTGCTGCCGGGGGCGGGCGCGTCCCACCACTCCTCCATAGGCGTGGTGCGGGACTCCTTCTCCAGCATGTCCATCGCGGTGTGCTTCACTATAGTAACGGCCCAAGCCTCCAATTCCTGACAGGGCTTTTGGGTTAATGCAATAAATTTTTCCATATACTTCTCGATAATCTTGACCATGGAGGTGTGCACCGCGTCCTCGGCGGCCTCCTGATTGCGCATGAAACGCAGGGCAACGGCGAAGAGTTTTTTATCATAACGCTCGTAAAACTGGGTAAAAAGCTCTTTTTCCCGGTCGCCGTCGATCATGGAAAGATAGAATGAAAGCATGTGGAGCCTCCCTTGTTTCGGCTATTTTTGCTATTATAGCACGAAAATCGACGGGAAATCTATGGCAGAAACGCATTTGCAGCGGTCAATTAAAAATAAGACCGCCGCGCCTGATACAAAGGCGCGGCGGATGAAAGGGATCGGGGGTGCGCAAGGGCGGGGCTCCAATCCGCCTCAGCAGCCTCCTACCCTTAAAACGCCTCAGGTGCGCGTTTTATTGCAGAATTATATAAAAAAATCAAAAAATTTCTCCGCCGAAAAACGGCGGAGAAATTTTATGAAATCCAGTCCTACTTCTGACCGCCCTTGAGGGCGCGCATACGGTCGCCGTGGTCCAGCAGGCGCTTGCGCAGGCGCAGGTTCTCGGGGGTGACCTCCAGCAGCTCGTCGTCGCCCAAAAACTCCAGGCACTGCTCCAGGCTCATGTTCCGGGGGGTGGTGAGGCGCAGGGACTCGTCCGAGCCGGAGGCGCGCATGTTGGTCAGCTGCTTCTTCTTGCACACGTTGACCGAAATGTCCTCGTTCTTGGGGGTCTCGCCCACGATCATGCCGGCGTACACCGGCACGCCCGCGCCGATGAAGAGGGTGCCGCGCTCCTGGGCGTTGAACAGGCCGTAGGTCACGGCCTCGCCGGTCTCGAAGGCCACCAGGCTGCCGGTGGAGCGGCGGGCGATGTCGCCCTTCACGGGGGCGTAGCACTCAAAGACGGAGGCCATGATGCCCTCGCCCTTGGTGTCGGTCAGAAACTCGTTGCGGTAGCCGAACAGGCCCCGGGCGGGCACCAGGAACTCCAGCTTCATCCGGTCGCCCACGGGGACCATCTCCAGCAGATCGCCCTTGCGGGAGCCGATCTTCTCGATGACGGAGCCCACCGCGTCGGAGGGCACGTCCACCACCAGGCGCTCGATGGGCTCGCACTTCTTGCCGTCGATGTCCTGGTAGAGCACCCGCGGGGGGGAGACCTGGAACTCGTAGCCCTCGCGGCGCATGGTCTCGATGAGGATGGACAGGGACATCTCGCCCCGGCCCGCCACGTTGAAGGAGTCGGTGTTGTCGGTCTCGGTGATGCGGATGGACACGTCCTTCAGCGTCTCGCGGAACAGCCGCTCCCGCAGCTGGCGGGAGGTGACGAACTTGCCCTCCCGGCCCGCGAAGGGGGAGTCGTTTACCGAGAAGGTCATCTCGATGGTGGGGGCGGAGATCTTGACGAACTCGATGGGCTCCACCGCTTCGGGCGCGCAGATGGTGTCGCCGATGGTGATGTCGCCGATGCCGCTCATGGCGATGATGTTGCCCGCCGTGGCCTCGGCCACCGGGGTGCGGCCCAGGCCGTCGAACTGGAAGAGGGAGACCGCCTTGGCCTTTTTGGGGGCCTCGTCCTTCCTGTGGAAGTTGCACACCGCGATCTCCTGGTTCTGCTTGATGGTGCCGCGCTCAATGCGGCCCACGGCGATGCGGCCCACGAACTCGTTGTAGTCGATGGAGGAGACCAGCATCTGGAAGGGGGCGTCGTTGTCCGCCTCGGGGCCGGGGATATAGTCCAGGATGGTGTCGAACAGGGGCACCAGATCCTCGCCCGCCACCTCGGGGGAGTAGGACGCGGTGCCGTTGCGGCCCGAGCAGAAGAGGGTGGGGGAGTCGAACTGCTCCTCGGTGGCGTTGAGGTCCATCAGCAGCTCCAGCACCTCGTCGCACACCTCGTGGATGCGCTGGTCGGGGCGGTCGATCTTGTTGACCACCACGATCACGCGGTGGCCCAGCTCCAGCGCCTTGGAGAGCACGAAGCGGGTCTGGGGCATGGGGCCCTCGGCCGCGTCCACCAGCAGGATGACGCCGTTGACCATCTTCAGGATGCGCTCCACCTCGCCGCCGAAGTCGGCATGGCCCGGCGTGTCCACGATGTTGATCTTCACGTCCTTGTAGTGCACGGCGGTGTTCTTGGCCAGAATGGTGATGCCGCGCTCCCGCTCCAGGTCGTTGGAGTCCATGACCCGGTCCACCGTGGCCTGGTTCTCGCGGTAGATTCCGCCCTGCTTGAGCATCTCGTCCACCAGCGTGGTCTTGCCGTGGTCGACGTGGGCGATGATAGCGACGTTTCTCAGCTTTTCGTTCTGCAAAGGGATGCACCTCAAATCTATATTTCAAAAAGATACCGTTTCAAACTCGACCAGATATTATACCGTATTAAATCGGAAAACGCAACTTTTTTGCTCCGTTGATTTCATAAAATTTTGTGGTTTTTTACTGGGAAAGTTGACAGAAGCGCTGCGTTAGGGTACAATATCGCTTGCGCAGCCACATGCGCCTGTAGCTCAGCAGGATAGAGCGACCATGCACCCCGCGAAAGGCGGGCCTTTCACGGGGGCCCCGCGGCGGACTTGAATTTTGCCGCGCTGCGGCAAAAAACGGCGGTCGCCCCATTGTGTTTCACGTGCGCTCCATTGGGAGCCAACCCCTACTATGCGCCTGTAGCTCAGCAGGATAGAGCGACCGCCTCCTAAGCGGTAGGTCGGAGGTTCGAATCCCCTCAGGCGTGCCAAAAAGACATACCTCTCCCACAAGGGGAAGGTATGTCTTTTTATTTGGCGCGGCGCGTGATATAATCCACTTGAAACAGACGCCGGAGGCCCGGTTCAGGCAAGTGGGGGAGGAATCACATGTTTTACGCGTTGCCGTATGCGTCGCCCGTGGGGGAGCTGACGGTGGTCAGCGACGGGGAGCAAATTGTCGGATTGTGGATCGAGGGACAGAAGTATTTTCGCGCCACCCTGAGGGAGCCGCCCGCGGAGGGCGCGGATCTTCCCGTGCTGCGCGCTGCCCGGCGGTGGCTGGACGGGTACTTCGCGGGGGAGCGGCCCGACGCCTCCGCGCTGCCCCTGGCGCCCGCGGGCAGCGGGTTTCGGCAGCGGGTCTGGAGCATGCTGCGGGAGATCCCCTACGGCGAGGTGACCACCTACGGCGCGATTGCCAAAAGGCTGGCAGCGGAGCTGGGCCGGCCCACGATGTCGGCGCAGGCGGTGGGCGGCGCGGTGGGGCACAACCCCATCTCCATCCTGATCCCGTGCCACCGGGTGGTGGGCTCGGACGGCTCCCTGACCGGCTACGCCGGCGGGGTGGACAAAAAAGTCAGGCTCCTGGAGCTGGAGGGCGTGGATCTGTCCGGGCTGTCGGTGCCAAAGCGGGGGACGGCCCTTTAAAATGCGGCGCCGCCCGCGGAATAGCCGGGAAAAAGGGGAGGCCGGCCGCTATTTGCGGTTGGCTTCCTCTTTCTTGTGTGGTATAATTTCAATAAAAACAGCGCTCCGGGCTGTTTTTTTGTATCTTTCAAAGACGCCGCCGGCACCGACAGGGAGTGTTAGAATATGGTCTGGAACATCTCGTCAGAGTGTGTTTCCGCCGTCATGCTGTGTATCATCTGGGTGTACTCCAGGAAGGGGAGCCCCCTCCCCACCCTGAAAAACCGGCTGTTCCAGGCCTGCTTCCTGGTCACCTTCTGCGCCATGACCTCCAATATCCTCTCCACCCAGATGCTCTACCACTATCAGGCGCTGCCCCGGGCGCTGACCTGGCTGGTGACCACGGTTTACTTCGTCACCACGCCCCTCATGGGGCTGGTGTACTACTGCTACGCGGCGTCGGTGCTCTACGAGCACCGTGAAAACGTGGGGCGGCTCATGGCCTGGAGCGCCGTGCCCGCCGCCGCCTACCTGCTGCTGGTGCTCTCCAACCCCTTCACCAAGGCGGTTTTTGACGTGGTGCCCGGCACCGGCTACGTCCGCGGCCCCCTGATCATCGTCACCTACCTGGTGTTCTACCTCTACTGCGCGGCCTGCCTGGTGCTGACCCTGCTCCGGGGCGGGCAGACCGACCCCGCCGTCCGGCGCATCCTGGCCATCTTCCCCATGGTGGCGGTGGGGGTCATCGTGGTGCAGCAGCTCTTCCCGGCCTACATCCTCTCGGGCTCGGCCGCCACCTGCGCGCTGCTGCTGCTCTACCTCTACTTACAGAACAAGCAGATCTCCATCGACTACCTGACCGGCCTGCCCAACCGGCAGGAGTTTTTAAAGCTGCTGGATCTCAGGCTCCAGAAGCGGCGGGACGAGCCCTTTGCGGTGATGGTGCTCTCCCTCAAGAACTTCAAGTCGGTGAACAACAACTTCGGCCAGCAGAGCGGGGACCTGTTTTTGCAGGAGATCGTAAAATATCTGCGGGAGGCGGTGGCGCCCTGCCCGCTCTACCGGTACAGCGGGGACCAGTTCGCGGTGCTGCTGGAGCGCGGGGACGGGGAGCGGACCCGCCGCCTGGTGCTGTCGGTGCTGGAGCGGATGGCCCGGCCCTGGAGCGCGGGCGGGTACAGCTGTGTGATCCCCGGGGTGGTGGGCGTGGTGACCTACCCCGAGAGCGCCGCCCGCCGGGAGGATCTGATCAGCAGCATCGAGTACGCCGTGGCACGGGCCAAGCAGGACCGCACCAGGAACTACAGCTACTGCACGCCGGAGATGCTGGGTGCCCTGCGCCGCCGCAACGAGATTGCGGAGATCCTCAAGCAGTCGCTGGAGACGGGGCGCTTCCAGGTCTACTACCAGCCCATCCTGTCGGTGGAGACGGGGCGCTTCACCCTGGCGGAGTCCCTGCTGCGCATGAACGACACCCCCCTGGGGCCCCTGTACCCCAACGAGTTTATCCCCATCGCGGAGGAGACCGGCCTCATTGTGGAGATCACCTACCTGGTGCTGGAGCGGGTGTGCGCCTTCCTGCGGCGGATGATGGACGAGGGGCGGGAGCTGGATGGGATCAGCGTGAATTTCTCCGCCATCCAGTTCGCCCAGCCCGACGTGCGCCAGCGCATCGAGGCCATCGTGCAGGCCCACGGGGTGCCCTACTCCAAGCTCAAAATCGAGATCACCGAGAGCGTGGTGGCGGAGAACTACGACCAGCTCAACAGCTTTATCGAGGACATGCACGAGCGGGGGATCCGCTTCGGACTGGACGACTTCGGCACCGGCTACTCCAACGTGTCCAGCGTGTTCAGCCTGGCGCTGGACACCATCAAGGTGGACAAGAGCCTGGTGGACGTATCCATGACCGACCGCAAGTACGCCATGGCGGTGCGACAGTTTGTGCGGGTGTTCAAGGAGTTCGGCATGAGCGTGCTGGCCGAGGGCGTGGAGACCGGGGCCCAGCGGGATTTCGTCGTCGACTGCGGCTGTGACATGATCCAGGGCTTCCTGTACGCCCGGCCCATGCCGGAGGAGCAGGCGGAGGCATATCTGGGCCGTTGTGCGGACGGCTGCGGCGGACACGAATAAAATAACAAGAAACGCGCGGCGCTGAGCGATTGCTCAGCGCCGCGCGTTACGTTATTCTTTGCCGCCCGAGATGCACAGGCTGAAGAAGCCCGCCTCCACCTTCGCGCCGCTGAGCCTGGAGCCGGCCAGCAATTCGGCGATTTCAGGCGGAGTGTAGGCCGCGGCCAGGGAGCTGCGGTAGCCCGGGCGCAGGGCGGCGGGCTTCGTGGTGGCGCAGATAAACCATTTTTTCCACGCCGCCACGTCCCGCCGCAGATCGGTGATGCAGTAGCGCCCGCCGGGGCGCAGAACCCGGTAAATCTCGTCCAGTACCCGCCGCGGCTGCTCCCACTCGTGCAGGGAGCCGTTGGAGACCACGCAGTCGAAGCTGCCGTCGGGGAAGGGCATCTCCATGGCGTTCCCCCGGACGTAGCGGGCCGGGATGCCGTATTCCGCCGCGTTTTTCTCCGCCACGGCGATCATGGCGGGGCTGATTTCACATCCGGTCAGGGTGGAGATCCCCAGGGCCTTGGCCACCTCCAGCCCCACGTACCCCGGTCCGGGGCCTACCTCCAGCAGCTCCCCCGGCTTCAGGCCGCAGGCCAGCATGTCCGACACGCCGTTCCAACCCTTGTCCCGCATATCCCGGGCAAACCCGTCGAACATCTCCACGGTAATCTCGTCCTGAATGCCTACATTGGTCTCCACAACTCTGGCCTTCATCATTTCCGCGCGCCTCCTTTTAATCTCTGTCCGGCCAGCTCGGCCCAGTCCAGCTCCGCCTGCATATGCAGCGTGTGGTGGTCGAAAATCAGCTCCGCCGCCGGGCGCAGCTCTTCGGGGACATGGGGCAGGGTCTCCGTCCGGTGGGCGCGGATGTGCGCTAGCGACTCGCGCAGATTGGCCGCGTGGCAGGCCAGGGCGGTGGAGAAGTCCCCCTCGTCCACGTAGTCGGAGAAGAAAAGAGCCCCGTCTACGGCAAAGGTGGGCCGGTACTCCAGCTCCAGCGTCCGGCCCAACAGGCAGAGGAAGCGCTCCTGTCCCTCCGGGGTAATCCGGTAGACGCGCTTCTCCGGGCGCAGGCCCTCCCTCAGCTCCTGGGCGGTGATCAGCCCTTCGGCCTCCATTTTCTCCAGGTGGTAGTAGATGGTGGGCAGCTTGATAGAGGTGAAATCCGCCATCTGCTCCGAGATCAGCTTTTTGATTTGATACCCGTGCTGTGGACCGTACCGCAGCAGGAAACCCAAAATATACAGGGGGATCATACACATCGCTCCTCACAAAAAATACTCAGCGCTGACTAAAGTATAGTCAGCGCTGAGTATTTTGTCAAGGGCCTTTTTCGCTATTCCTCCTGCATCAGCCGCCACAGGGTGGTGCGGCTGATGCCCAGCCGCCGGGCGGCGGCGCTGCGGTTGCCCCCCAGCTCCTCCAGCACGCGGCGGATCACGTCCCGGCTGATCTCGTCCAGGGTGCGGTTGAGATCCAGCGGGGCGGACGAATCCTCCGCCATGGGGGCCAGGGAGGTGGTGGTGCGCTCCTTTTTCAGCGCCCGCTGCACGTCGGCGGTGGTGATGGTCTGGCCCTGGGCCGTCACCGACAGCTCGCTGATCACCCGCTTGAGCTGTGTGTAGTTGTGGGGCCAGGCGAATTCCCGCAGCTGGCGCAGGGCCTCGGGCTCCACCCCCAGGATCTGCCGGGCCAGGTTCACGTTGAGCTGGCTGAGGTAGAGGTTCACCAGGGGCGGGATGCGCTCCGGCCGGTCCCGCAGGGGGGGCAGGTGGAGGGAGAGGCAGCACAGGGGGTCGGCGAAGGCCGCCCCCGCGTCGGTGATGAACTCGTCCTTCTGGCACACGCAGGAAAAGAGCACCCGGTTGCGGCGGCACACGTCCATGTCCTGGAGGGCGGAGAGCAGCTGGGCGCGCCGGGCGGGGGGGAGCATGTCCACGTTCTGGAAGTAGAGGGTGTTCTCCGCGTCGGAGAGGGGGGAGTCGTGGTGGTTGAGCAGGAAGGCCCAGCTCTTGTCGTCCGGCAGGGCGCAGTCCACCGTCACCAGGGTGTGGTCCTTCAGCGGGCTGGCGGCGTAGAGCACGTTGACCACCTGCTCCTTGCCGGTGCCGTCCTCGCCGGAGATCATGATGGGCAGGGGGCTCTGGTTCAGGCGGTCCAGGGTGTCCTGCAGCTCACTGATGGCGCCCGAGACGCTGTACAGGCTGCCGTAGAAGCGCTCCTCGCTCTCCCGCCGGGAGGAGAAGCGGATGCCGCAGTGGTTGGAGGACAGGGGGGCCTTGCTGGCCGAGATGTAGAAGGCCACGTACTCCTGCCCCGCCGCGCTCAGCCGCCGGGCGGCCAGGGAGTAGAGCATCCCCCCCATGCTGCGCAGGGCGTGCCAGCGGCCCTCCTCCCCCACCTCGGGGATCTCGTGGCGCAGGAGCACCAGCAGCTTCTGGTCCAGCTCGTCCATGGAGGAGAAGAAGAGCTCCCCCTGGCGGTCGAAGACCACGGTCTGGTTGGCCTGGCCCCGGATGATGTTGCGCAGGAAGTGGTTCTCCTCCCGCAACTGGGCGTAGCTCTCGTAGAGCTTCACCGCCCGGTCGAAGGCCTCCCGCACGCTGCCGATGCCGGAGGTGATGAGGAAGGCGTTGAGCCCCAGGCGCTTGGCCGTGATGTTGGCGATCATGTCGCACAGCACCACCTGGTACCCCTCGTGCTGCATGCGCCGCAGGGTGAACTCCACCTCGTCGGCGGCCTGGATGGTGAAAATGTCCACCTTGTAGTCCATCAAATCGCACAGCAGGCTGGCGCTGTGGGTGATGTTGTCGAAGCCCACGATGCCCACCTTGCCCTCGAAGGGCTCGCTGAGCTTGAGGGCGCAGAGGATGTCGTAGAGGGATATGTCGATCTCCACCACCGGCAGGGGCACGTACTTCTGGATCATCCGGGCCGTGCCGCCCCGGGAGATAATGAGGTCGTAATTCTCGTGGAAGCTGCGCTGGGCGATCTCCACCCCCTTTTGCAGATCGCCCACGTAGGTGGTCAGGCGCACGCCGGGGTACTCGGGGGCCAGGCGCTCCATCAGGCCCTTCATGCCCTCGTAGGGGGCGATGCCCAGAATTCGGATGGGCTCCGGCATAAAAATCCCTCCAACGTTTCAATTATAAACGCATTATAGCAAGTTGCACAGAAATGTACAAGGGTAATTTTACGTTCATTTCATATTTAAACAAAAAACCGGGTAGAATCATTTGCTTTAGCGGGCTGAATTCTGTAGAATATAGTCGAATTAAGACGAATGAGGAAACATAGGGCACCAAAGCGGCAAAAGTATCTTTTGAGATGTACAAAAATGAAACAATACAAAAGAGGAGGAACTACAATGAAAAAGCACGGAAAGCGCATCCTGACGGCGGTTCTGGCCCTGGCGCTGGGGCTGTCCCTGGCGGCCTGCGGGGAGGGCGGCGGCAATGCGTCCCAGCCCTCCGCGGCCCCCGCAACCGGCGGGAGCGGCGCGGCGACGCCGGCCCCGGCCGAGGGGCAGACCTACACCATCAAGCTGTGCCACGAGCAGGTGGACGGGGACCCCATTGACGACGGCTGCGACAAGTGGGCGGAGCTGGTGGCGGAAAAGACGGGCGGCGCCGTGACCATCGAGGTCTACCCCAACAGTCAGCTGGGCGCCAAGGCGGACCTGATCGAGATGGCCCTCATGGGTCAAAACGTCTGCACCATCGCGGACGGCTCCTACCTGATGGACTACGTGCCCGACTTCGGCGTGGTCATGGGGCCCTTCCTGTTCACCGACTGGGATTCCATGTACAAGATTACCGCCAGCGACTGGTGGGCCGACCAGGTCGCCGCGCTGGAGGGCGAGGGGCTGGAGATCATCTCCACGAACTGGATTTACGGCGAGCGCCAGCTCATGACCAAGACCCCCGTCACCTCCCTGGCCGACCTGAAGGGGCTGAAGATCCGCGTGCCCAACAACGACATCTCCGTGTCCATGTTCAACCTTCTGGGCGCCGCGTCCACGCCGCTGGCCCTCAACGAGGTCTACACCGCCCTGAGCCAGGGCGTGGTGGACGGCGTGGAGAACCCCCTGACCACGCTGTACAACAACAACTTCCAGGAGGTCTGCAAGAACGTCACCATGACCAACCACCAGATGACCTTCTCCAACTTTATCGTGGGTAAGGACTTCTGGGACACCATCCCCGAGGAATACCGGCAGACCGTTCTCGACTGCGGCGCCGAGGCGGCCCAGTACAACAACGGCCTGTACCAGGAGCAGTCCCAGGAGATGCAAAAGCAGCTTGAGGCCGCCGGCTGCACCATCAGCACCCTGGACGAGGCCGTTCAGGCCGAGTTCAAGGCCGCCTGCGAGCAACTCTACCAGGACTATGAGGCGCAGGGCACCTGGTCCGCCGGCCTCTACGACCAGATTCAGGCGATTATCAACGGCTGACAGCGGCCCGGATATACCGCGGCGGGAGGGACCGCCTCCCGCCGCGGTGGCGTTTACAGCGTTAACAGTGAGGAGTTGCGGCCATGAAAAAAGTTTGGAAGACCCTGGCCAACTTGGATACCCTGATTGCCGGGGTGACCCTGTGCGGGATCGTGTTCATGACGGTGGCCGGCGTCATCATGCGCAAGGCGGTGGGCAAGCCCTTCGCCTGGCTGGAGGAGATGCAGCTGTTCTTCTTCGTCTGGTCCGTGTTTTTCGGGGGCAGCGTCGCCTTCCGCCACGGCGGCCAGATCAGCATCGATCTGATTGCCAACCGCCTGAGGCCGGGCGCGCGGCGGGTCCTGGATATACTCGATTACGCCGTGACCATGGCGGTGCTGGCCTACCTGGCCGTGGGCGGCTTCCAGCTGGTGGAGTCGGTGACCAGAAAGGTGACCCCCTACTTTAAGATCTCCTATACCTTTATCGACATCGCGGCGCCCGTCGGGCTGATCCTGATGATGGCGCAGTACACCTGGCTCATCATCCGGGAGCTGCGCGGAGCGAAGGAGCCGCAAACCGCAGAGGAAAGGGGGGAGGCGTAATGTCCGTCTCACCCATCGCAATCGCAGCCGTCGTCATGCTGGTGCTGTTGTTTTTGAACGTGCCTGTGTTCGCCTCCGTCCTGGGCGGCTGCATCGCCTACTTCGTCACCAACCCCGACGCGGGTATCACCGGGGCGCTGGCCATTCAGCGGGTCATCAGCGGGATGCAGTCGGTCACCATGCTGGCCATCCCCTTCTTTGTCGCCACCGGCGCGCTGATGAACTACTGCGGCATCACCAAGCGTATGATGCACTTCTGCAAGGTTCTCACCGGCCACATGTTCGGCGGCCTGGGCCAGGTCAACGTGGTGCTCTCCACCCTCATGGGCGGCATGTCGGGCTCCAGCCTGGCGGACGCCGCCATGGAGGCCAAGATGCTGGTGCCCGATATGCGCAAGGCGGGCTACTCCAACGGCTTTGCCTCGGCCATCACTGCGGCCTCGTCCATGATTACCCCCCTTATCCCGCCGGGTATCGCCGCCATCATCTACGGCAGCATCACCGGCACCTCCATCGGCAAGCTCTTCGTGGCGGGCATCGTCCCCGCCGTCATCCTGTGCGCGGTGATGATGTGCATCGTCTCCCGCTACTCCAAGAAGAAGGGCATCCCCCGCCTGAGCGAGCGCCGGGCCACCGCCGGGGAGCTGTGGAGGGCCTTCAAGCCCGCCATCCTCCCCCTGTGCCTGCCCATCATTATCATCGGCGGCATCCGCTTCGGCATCTTCACCCCCACGGAGGCGGGTGCCATCGCCATTTTCTACGCGCTGTTCCTGGGCATCCTCTACAGGGAAATTCGGCTGGACAATATCCTGGCCTGCATCCGGGAGACCGTGGTGACCACCGCCTCCATCATGCTCATCGTGGGCGCGGCCACCTGCTTCTCCTGGGTGCTGACCTGGGAAAACGTGCCCCAGACCATGACCACCTTCCTGATCAGCCTGTGCGGGAACAAGTACGTTTTCCTGCTGCTGGTGAACGTCTTTTTGCTCTGCGTGGGCATGTTCATCGAGGCCACCGCGGCCCAGATCGTCCTGGCCCCCATGCTGGTGCCCGTGGCCGTGGCCTTCGGCATCGACCCCGTCCACTTCGGCATGATGTTTATCTTCAACATGGCCATCGGGAGCCTGACCCCGCCCATGGGCAACCTGATGTTCGTCACCTGCGGCGTGACAAAGTGCTCCACCGAGGAGTTCATCAAGGACTGCCGGGTGTTCTACGTCATGCTCTTCGCCATGCTGATGCTGATGACCTACGCGCCCTTCCTGAGCACCTGGCTGCCCAATCTGATTTACGGGGTGTGATTTGAAGTGAAAGTGATTCGCACGGTCCTTGGGGACGTCCCGGCCGATCAGATCGGCGTCACCGACGCCCACGACCACCTGATCCGCAGCGGCGGGCCGGAGGTGGAGCGGGACGGGGCGTTCCTGATGGACGACGCCGGAGCGGCAAAACGGGAGTTCGGCCGTTGGCTGGCGGCCGGCGGGAGGACCATGATCTGCATGGACCCCATCGGATGCGGGCGCAATGTGCCGAAAATGCTGGAGGTGGCCGCGGCTTACCGCGGCAAGGGGAATCTGGTTATGACCACCGGCTTCCAGAAAGGGGCGAACTACTGCCCCAACACCTCCTTCCTGGCCACGGTGGACACCAACAAGGTGGCTGAATGTATGATTGCGGAGATAACCCAGGGGATGGACGTCCACAGCTACAACGGCCCGGTGGTGGAGCGCACCTCCGCCCGGGCGGGCCTCATCAAGGCGGGCACCGGCTACCGGCTGATTTCCCCCCTGGAGGAGAAAGCCCTCACCGTGGCGGCCATCACCCAGAGGGAGACCGGCTGCCCCATCTCGATCCACACCGATTACGGAACCATGGGCCCGGAGCTCCTGGACATTCTTGAGGCGCACGGGGGCAGCCCGGAGCACACCGTGCTGTGCCACATGCAGCGCAACCCGGACCTCTACTACTACCAAATGCTGCTGGACCGGGGGGCCGTACTCTGCTTTGACGAGCCCAACAAGCCCCAGTACCGCCCCGATATGGAGATCGCCCGGAACGTGGCCGAGCTGTGCAGACTGGGATATGGGGGGCAGCTCGTGCTGGGAATGGACGGCGGGCGCATTGAGGCGCTGGGCGCCTATATGGAGCCCCGGGGCCGGGCGAATGGCCTGGAATACCTGCTCACCCGCTTTGTGCCGCTGCTGCGGGCCTGCGGCGTGTCCGAGGGCGATCTGCACAACATGCTGGAGGCGAATCCCGCGCGGGTATTTGCAATGGAGGCGTAAGTATGGAAAGAAAACCACATCCCCACGGGTGTGGTTTTCTTTTTGGACAGCAGAGGTGGATCAAAGCACAAACTGTTTAAAATATAAACACATGGTGTCATAGTGCACAGATGAGTTTCTAAAATTTTTAGCGTACGTTTCATATTTAAACAATTCTGGACCGGAAAATATTTGATCTCTCCCCCTCAATTCTGTAAAATACAGATAAAGAACAGAGATTTGGATCAAAGCACTGGAGAAACCGCCCTGCGGCAGGCTCTGAATGTTTTAAAATGAAACGCACAAGATTGACGAGGTGTCCAAATGGTAACGCTGCTCATCATCGCGGACGACTTTACCGGGGCGCTGGACACAGGAGTCCAGTTCGCGTCCAGCGGCGCGGTCACGCGGGTGGTCACCGAGGCGCGGTACGACTTCTCCTCCGCCGAGGCGGGGGTGCAGGTGCTGGTGGTGGACGCGGAGACCCGCCACCTGACCCCGGAGGGGGCCTACGGCGCCGTGCGGGGCATCGTGGAAAACGCCGTGCGCGCCGGGATCCCCTACATCTATAAAAAAACGGATTCGGCCCTGCGGGGCAATATCGGAAGCGAGCTTCAGGCCGTGCTGGACGGCTCCGGGCGGGGCCGCATCCACTTCATCCCGGCGCTGCCCGGCATGGGGCGGGTCACGGTGGACGGCGTGCACTACGTGGACGGCGTCCCGGTGGCGGAGGGCGTGTTCGGCCGGGACCCCTTCGAGCCGGTCAAATCCTCCGGCGTGGCCGAGATTATCGCGGAACAGACCGGCACGCCGGTGCACCTGCACAAGGGGTACACCAGAAAGCGCTATCAGCCGGGCATCCACGTCCACGACGCCGCCACCGGGCGGGAGGTGGAGGAGATCGCCGAGTGGCTCAAGGCGGGCGGGGAGCTGGGTCTCACCGCCGGGTGCGCGGGCTTCGCCGCCGCCCTGCCGGGGCTGTTGGAGCTGGAGGGGCGCAGGCCGAAGAAATACCCCCTGAGCCCGGCGCTGCTGGTGGTGTGCGGCAGCGTGAACCCCATCACCCAGGCCCAGCTGGACGACGCGGAGAAGCACGGCTTCGCCCGCGTGCGCCTCACCCCGGCCCAGAAGCTGGACCCCGCCTGGCTCTACAGCGAGGAGTGCCAGCGCGCGGTGACGGCCTGGATAAACCAGCTCTCCGCCAAGCGGCGCTGGATTTTGGACGCCAACGACCTGGGCGCGGGGGAGACCCTGGCCTACGCCGGGGAGCTGGGGCTGACGCGGGAGGAGCTGCGGGTGCGCATCTCCACCACCCTGGGCGGGCTTTTGAAGCGCCTGCTGGACCAGGGGGCGGAGGGGACCCTCCTCCTCACCGGGGGGGACACCCTGCTGGCCTTCATGAGGCAGATCGGGGTGGGGGAGCTGATCCCGGCCTGGGAGGCGGCCCCCGGCGTGGTGCTCTCCCGGCTGAGCTACCAGGGGAAGGCCTACGACGTGATTACGAAATCCGGCGGCTTCGGAGAGCGCTCCCTGCTGACCGAGCTGGCCGATAGCATCTGTACCCAACGTGACGAGGAGGAAAAGATATGCTGAAAACCTACAACCTGATGATGCCGCCCGCCGTTTACAGCGGCGAAAACGCCCTGGACAACCTGGAGGCCATCCTGGGGAAAAACGGGGTAAAGAAGCTGGCGGTGTTTACCGACAAGGGCGTGGAGGGCGCCGGGCTGCTGGACGGGCCCATGGCGCGGGTCAGGGCCTCCGGCGTGGAGTACGTGGTGCTGGACGAGCTGCCCCCCGAGCCCACCTACGCCCAGGCCCAGAAGCTGGTGGACCAGTTCAAGGCCAGCGGGGCCGACTTCATCCTGGCGGTGGGCGGCGGCAGCGTCATGGACACCGCCAAGCTGGCCGGCATCCTGGCCACCGACGACTACGGCGTGAAGGACCTGCTGGACAACCCGGGCATGGCCGTCAAGTGCGTCAAATCCGTGATGGTCCCCACCACCGCGGGCACCGGCGCCGAGGCCACCCCCAACGCCATCGTGGCCGTGCCGGAGAAGGAGGTCAAGGTGGGCATCGTCAACCCCGCCATGATCGCCGACTACGTGATCCTGGACGCGGTGATGATTAAAAACCTGCCCCGCAAGATCGCCGCCTCCACCGGGGTGGACGCCCTGTGCCACGCCATCGAGTGCTTCACCAGCAACAAGGCCAACCCCTTCAGCGATCTGTTCGCCCTCCAGGCCCTGGACATGATTCTGAACAACATCGAGAGGGCCTGCGACGACCCCGCCGCCATGGCGGAGAAGAACGCCATGCTGCTGGCCAGCTTCTACGCCGGGGTGGCCATCACCGCCTCGGGCACCACCGCCGTCCACGCCCTGAGCTACCCCTTGGGGGGCAAGTACCACATCGCCCACGGCGTGTCCAACGCCATGCTTCTGGTGCCGGTGATGCGCTTCAACGAGAGCGCCTGCCGGGAGAAGTTCGCCGCCGCCTACGACCGCTGCGTCCACACCGGAGGAGGCTGCGCCACCGCGGAGGAGAAGAGCGCCTGGATCATCCGCCGCCTGGAGGAGATCGTCAGGCACCTGGACATCCCCACCAGCCTCGCCCAGTTCGGCGTGCCCGGGGAGGACCTGGAGGTGCTGGTGGAGGCCGGCATGGGCGTACAGCGCCTGCTGGTCAACAATATGCGCGAAGTCACCCCCGCCGACGCGCGGGCCATCTATACGGAAATTATGTAGGGAAAGGGAGCAGCAGCTATGAAAAAGGTAGAGATTAAAGGCATCATCCCCCCGATTATCACCCCCATGAACGCCGACGAGAGCATCAATGTCCCCGTCCTGCGCCAGCAGGTGGAGCGCCAGATCGAAAACGGCGTCCACGCCCTGTTCTGCTTCGGCACCAACGGCGAGGGCTACATCCTCAGCGGCGCGGAGAAGAAGCTGGTCCTGGAGACGGTGGTGGAGCAGACCCGCGGCCGCGTGCCCGTCTACGCCGGCACCGGCTGCGTGTCCACCCGGGAGACCATCGAGCAGTCCAAAATGGCCCTGGACGTGGGGGCCGACGTGCTCTCCATCATCACCCCCTCCTTCGCCGCCGCCAACCAAAACGAGCTCTACGACCACTACAAGGCCGTGGCCGAGGCGGTGGATATGCCCATCGTGCTCTACAACATTCCCGCCCGCACCGGCAACGCCCTCCAGCCCGCCACCGTGGGTAAGCTGGCCAAGATCGACAACATCGTGGGCGCCAAGGACTCCAGCGGCAACTTTGACAACATCCTCCAGTATATCGAGCAGACCCGCGGCGGGGACTTCTCCGTGCTCTCCGGCAACGACAGCCTGATCCTCTGGACCCTGCTGGCCGGCGGCACCGGCGGCATCGCCGGCTGCGCCAACGTCTACCCCCACACCATGGCCTCCATCTACAACTGCTTTGTGGCGGGCGACGTGGCCAAGGCCCGGGAGTACCAGGACTCCATCCGCTCCTTCCGCGGCTGCTTCAAGTACGGCAACCCCAACACCGTGGTCAAGATGGCCGTAAGCCTGCTGGGCTACGACGTGGGCAAGTGCCGCGCCCCCTTCAACCAGCTCCCCGCCGAGGGCATCGAGGCCCTGAAGAAGGTCCTCAAGGAGAATGAAGAGAAGGGTATGCATTAAAAGGAAGCGCGTAGGGTAGGCGCATAGGGGCGCTAACGAGCCCCGCAGACCGAAAAACAGGCCGGGCGGCTCACGGAAGCCCGGCGGCATTTTCGGCGGAGGGGTGAGTTAGCAACCCGGCCATGCGCCCAACCCGCAGCGTGACAGGAAGAAGCGCGTAGGGTAGGCGCGTAGAGGCACCGGGCCGATGTGGGCATCGGCCCCTACGGAAACGGTGGACGTGGGGACGGATTGCCGCGGGCCTGCGGCCCTCGCAATGACAGCAGCGTGACAGGAAGCGCGTACAGCCCCCCTCACGGGGGCATACGGAAGCGGAGGTAATTTATGAACAAACCGATTCTGGGCATCACCATGGGCGACCCCTTCGGCAACGGCCCTGAGATCACCGTCAAGGCCCTCTCCGACCCGGCGGTCTACGGCCGCTGCCGCCCCGTGGTCATCGGCGACGTGTGCGCCATGGAGTACGCCGTCCGGGCGGCGAAGCGGGTCTCGGGCATCGAGCTGAACATACGCCCGGTGAAGGCGGTATCCGAGGCCAGGTACGAGTACGGCACCATCGACGTGTACGACATGGGCCTGCTCAAGCCGTCCGACATCCCCGGCGACGCGGAGCACCCCAAGCCCTTCGGCGTGGGGGCCTGCGCTCTGGGCGGCGAGTGCTCCTTCCAGTACGTGCACAAGGTCATCGACCTGGCCCTGGCCGGAGAGGTGGACGCCACCATCACCAACGCCCTGAGCAAGGAGGCCATCAACATGGCCGGCCACCACTACTCCGGGCACACCGAGATCTACGCCCACTACACCGGCACCGACAAGTACACCATGATGCTGGCCCACGAGGCGCTGCGGGTGGTCCACGTGTCCACCCACGTCTCCCTCCGGGAGGCCTGTGACCGGGTGAAGAAGGACCGGGTGCTGGACGTGATCCGCATCGCCGACGCGGGGTGCAGGGCCATCGGCATTCAAAACCCCAAAATCGGCGTGGCGGGGCTGAACCCCCACTGCGGTGAGAACGGCATGTTCGGCACCGAGGAGATTGAGGAGATCCAGCCCGCCATCGACGCGGCCATGGCCGAGGGCATCTGCATCCCCGAAAAGAAGCCCACGCCCCCCGACACCGTATTCTCCAAGGCGCTGGGCGGCTGGTACGACATCGTGGTGGTCATGTACCACGACCAGGGGCACATCCCCCTGAAGGTGAAGGGCTTCGTGTATAATAAGGCGGAGGGCCACTGGGACGCGGTGGCCGGGGTGAACGTCACCCTGGGCCTGCCCATCATCCGGGCCAGCGTGGACCACGGCACCGGCTTCGGCCACGCGGGGGACGGCCACGCCAACGAGCTCAGCCTGGTCAACGCCATGGATTACGGCATCCGGCTGGCCGAGAACAAATAGGAGGCGGAGGATATGAAATTCGTCATGACCCAGGCGGTCTGCCCCGAGGGGCTGGCCCTGCTGGACGGGGTGGCGGACACCTACGTGGCCGACAACCAGGACCCCAACAACTATCTGGACCAGATGCGGGACGCCGACGCCCTGATCGTGCGCATCGCCAAGTGCGACGGCCACGCCATCGAGCACAGCCCCAATCTGAAGGTCATCGGCCGCACCGGCGTGGGCTACGACAGCGTGGACGTGAAGAAGGCCACCGAGCTGGGCATCCCCGTGGTCATCACCCCCGGCGCCAACAACCGCAGCGTGGCCGAGCACGCGGTGGCCATGATGTTCGCCCTGTCCAAGAACCTGCTGGAGGGCCAGCTTGAGATGGGCAGGGGCAACTGGGAGATCCGGGGCGCCAAGAAGGCCTTCGAGCTGGAGGGCAAGAAGGTGGGTATCCTCGGCCTGGGGGCCATCGGCCGGGAGACCGCCAAAATCTGCGCCGGCGTGGGCATGGAGATCGCGGGCTACGACCCCTTCCTGAGCCGCGAGCAGGTGGAGGCCATGGGGGCGGAGTACTTTGCGGACTATAAGCAGCTGCTCCGGGCCTGCGACGTGGTGTCCATCCACGTGCCCCTCACCGATGAGACCCGGGACATGATCTCCGCCGCCGAGCTGGCGCTGATGAAGCCCACGGCCATCGTGATCAATTGCAGCCGCGGGGGCATCGTCAACGAGGCCGACCTCTGCGCCGCCCTGAGAGACGGCGTCATCGCCGGGGCGGGCACCGACGTGTTCTGCTCCGAGCCCCCCAAGCCCGACGACCCCCTGCTCAATACCCCCAACCTCATCTGCTCCCCCCACTCCGCGGCCCAGACCCGGGAGGCCGTCATCCACATGGCCACCATGTGCGTGAACGGCTGCCTGGCGGTGCTGCGGGGCGAGAAATGGCCCCACGTGGCCGACCCCAAGGTCTACGACCACCCCCGCTGGGCCGGGAAATAGCCCGTTTCCTCCCCTGATAGGGGAGGCTGAGAGGAATTGAAATGAATGAAAGGAGGCTGAGGGCATGCACTACCGGAAGGATCTGTACCCCGGTATCGTACTGGCGCTGATCTCCATCGCCTATCTTGCCCTGACCACCCAGATCCAGGTGTTCGCCGGACACGGCGCCACGCCGCTGACCAACCAGGCCATGCCGCGCTTCTGGGGCGTGTTCCTGCTGATACTCAGCGTGGTGCTGATTATCCGCGGCGTCCGGACCCTCAAAAAGGAGAAGGCGTCCGGCGTCCGGCAGGAGCGCACCGGCTTTGTGCAGGCCGTGAAGAACAACCGGGAGGTTATCCTCACGTTCGTGGCCCTGGCGATCTACATCGCGGGGCTGCAGCCCATCGGGTTCACCGTGATGTCCGCCCTGTACGTCTTCGCGCAGAACCTGATCCTGACCCATCCCGGCAAAATCAACGCAAAGAGCGTCATAATCGCACTGGTCTTTGGAATCGTGGTGGCGGTGCTGGTGGATTTCCTGTTCGTCCGGTTCCTGCATGTGCTGCTGCCCCGCGGCCTCGTCGGCTTTTAAGGGGGGAGGATAGCTATGGTATTGCAAGGAATTATGGAGGTCCTCTCCAACCCCATGACCATCGTCATGGTGGCCGTGGGCACCTTTATCGGCATCATCTTCGGCTCCATCCCCGGCCTCACCGCCACGATGGCCATCGTCATGTTCCTGCCCGTGACCTACGCCATGCAGTCCACCCAGGGCATCTCCATGCTGGTGGCCCTGTACATCGGCGGCATCTCGGGCGGGCTCATCTCGGCCATCCTGCTGAACATCCCCGGCACCCCCTCCTCGGTGGCCACCTGCTTCGACGGGCGGCCCATGGCGGAGAAGGGGCAGGCCGCCAAGGCCCTGGGCACCGGCGTGGTGTTCTCCTTCCTGGGCACCATCATCGGCGTGGTGCTGCTGGTGGTCATCAGCCCCTTCCTGGCCTCCGTGGCCCTGAAGTTCGGCCCCTTTGAGTACTGCGCGCTGACCATCTTCTCCCTGTCCCTGGTCATCACCCTCACCGGCAAGGACCTGCCCAAGGGCCTCATCTCCGCCGTCATCGGCGCCATGCTGGCCACCGTGGGCCTGGCCCCCATCGACTCCAAGCCCCGCTTCACCTTCGACAACGTGAACCTGACCGCGGGCTTCAAGCTGCTGGTGCTGCTCATCGGCATCTTCGCTATCACCGAGGTGGTCAAGTACGCCGAGAAGGTCCGCCACCCCGAGACGGTGGAGATCAACAACTCCGTCAAAATCCGGGGCTTCGGCTTCTCCCTCAAGGAGTTTTTTACCCAGATCCCCAACGCCGTGCGCTCCGCCCTCATCGGCGTGGGCATCGGCATCCTGCCCGGCATCGGCGGCGGCGTGTCCTGCATGATCTCCTACACCGTGGCCAAGAACATGAGCAAGCACCCCGAGCAGTTCGGCACCGGCATCATGGACGGCGTGGTGGCCTCCGAGACCGCCAACAACGGCACCATCGGCGGCGCCATGATTCCCCTGCTGGCCCTGGGCATCCCCGGCGACGCGGCCACCGCCATGCTGCTGGGCGGCCTCCAGGTTCACGGCGTGGCCCCCGGCCCGCTGATCTTCCAGAAGAGCGGCGACGTGGTGTACGGCGTGTTCTTCGCCATGGTGCTGGCCGCCCTGTTTATGCTCATCTTCTCCCTCTTCGGCATGCGCATCTTCATCAAGGTGCTGGACATCCCCAAGAACCTGCTGCTCCCCGTCATCGTGGTGCTGTGCTGCGTGGGCGCCATCGGCGACTCCAACCGTATCTTCGACTGCTGGGGCGTGCTGATCTTCGGCCTGATGGGCTACCTGCTCATCAAGTCCAAGGTCACCCTCACCCCCATGATCCTGGGCTTCATCCTGGGCCCCACGCTGGAGACCAACACCCGAAGGGTCAGCCAGCTCATCTCCGGCGAGAACTTCCTCCAGCACCCCATCGCCTGCGTGTTCCTGGCCATCGCCGTGATCGTCGTGGTCTTCTCCCTGCGCTCCAACCTGATGCAGGCCAAGGGCAAGGCCAAGGTGGGCGCGGTCAGCCTGGTGGAGGACGAGACCGAGGAATAACCGCTGTCTTTTGCAAGCAAATCAACTGAAAATAATAAAAAAGGAGAGACTACAATGAAATTCAAGAAGATTGCAAGCCTGTTTCTTGCCTGCGCCCTGAGCGCCGGACTGCTGGCCGGCTGCGGCGACAACGGCGGCGCGGCCACCCCCGCCCCCGGCGGCGGCAACGGCGGCGCGGCCGCCACCGACTGGCCCAAGGAGAACATCAACTTCATGATCACCCACTCCGCCGGCGGCGACACCGACTACAACGCCCGCCTGCTGGGCCGCCTGCTCCAGGAGAAGCTGGGCGTCACCGTGGTGAGCACCAACGTCACCGGCTCCAACGGCTCCATCTGCATGACCCAGTACAAGGACGGCACCCCCGACGGCTACACCTTCGTGCTGACCAACACCGCCGCCCTGTCCGGCAACGAGGCCACCGGCCTGTCCGACTTCGGCTACGACGCCTTCGAGCCCGTGTGCATCTACGGCAAGCAGTCCGGCGAGAACATCGTGGTGCCCGCCGACTCCCCCTACAACACCCTCCAGGAACTGGTGGACGCGGCCAAGGCGGCCCCCGGCTCCATCCGCTTCGGCATCTCCACCGGCGGCGGCGTGTACATTGAGTCCGTCATCATGCAGCAGGCCACCGACAGCGCCTTCAACATCATCGACACCGGCGACGCCGCCGACCGCCTGGCCTCCCTGCTGGGCGGGCAGACCGACGTGAGCAGCCTGCCCTACGCCACCGCCTCCGAGTACATCGAGGCCGGCCAGCTCAAGAGCCTGTGCACCGTTATGAGCCAGTCCCCCGACCTGCTGGACCAGCCCTCCGCCTCCGAGACCATCCCCGACCTGGTGATGGACACCCTCTACGTGGTCCTGGCCCCCAAGGGCACCCCCGCCGAGGTGGTGGAGGCCATGAACGCAGCCATCCTGGACGTGGTCAACAACAGCGCCGAGTACAAGGAGGAGGTCAACTCCTTCAACTTCCAGAATCCCTGGGCCCTCTCCGTGGCCGACACCGTGGCTGAGCTGGACAACCAGCGCACCCTGTTCATGAGCTATTCCGACCTGCTCCAGGGATAAAAAGCGTCCTCCTTCCTTCTTCCCATAACGAAACGCGGGACCGCATGTGCGGTCCCGCGTTTCCACGGTAGGGCGTGGGCTTGCCCCCGCCGCTGGATAGGTTTCCGCCGGGATCAGGCGCGGGCCTTGCCCTCCCGGTCCAGCCGCTGGGCCAGCTTTAAAAGCCCCTCCAGCTCGGGCAGGGGGTCGGCGCTCAGGGTCTGATCGGTCACGGGCAGCATGGGGCTGGCCTTGAAGCCCAGGAAGCGGTACCGGAGCAGGGCGGTCACCGCCCCCTCGCTCACCTTCAGGTACAGGCTGGTGGGGCGCACCCGGTTAATTTCCTCCAGCAGGGTGTTCTGCCAGCCGGGGAGGGGCGTGCCCTCGGGCACCCTGCCCGCCTGGGAGAGCACCCCCAGCGCCCGGATGCCCTCGCCCCGGATGCGCACGCAGCAGCCGGAGAACATGGCGTTGAGCCCCTTGTCCCGGATGGCGAAGGACACGTCGGCCAGCTCCACGCCCAGGCCGCTCTGCCGGCCCGTGATGTAGTGCCAGCTGCGGTAGGCCCGGTCGGCCTGGGTGTCCGGCAGGCCCGCGTCCTCCACCGCCCCGGCGTCCAGCCCGCCCTTGGGGGCGTAGGTGAAGCCGGTGAGCCGCGCGCCCACGGTGTTGGCCAGGGTGGTGGTCACCACCCCCGCGCAGTACCGCCTGCCCGCCGGGCGCAGCAGCGCGAAATAGAGCGCGACCAGAATTGCCGCCAGCGCCAGGGCGGCGTAGTAGCCCACCCAGATCAGCAATCCCAGGGCCGCCAGGATCCCCGCGAAATAGGCGATGTAGCCCGCCAGGATCCCCGCCCGCCTGCGCTTGAATTGTTCCGCCATAGATAGGCCCCCGTTTCTTTTGGATAAGCCCATTATAGTGGCTTTTGCGCCGTTTGTAAACTGAGAGAGAAGGTCCGCCATGATCGACATGCACACCCTGCTGAACCTGGAGCTCACCCTCTACGCCATGATGGCCGTGGGGCTTATCCTGAAAAAGATCGGCTTTCTCAACCCGGACGGGGAGAAATTCCTCTCCAACCTGGTCATGTACATCATTCTGCCGTGCAGCATCATGAAGTCCTTCCTCATTGAGCTCACCCCGGATCTGGTGCGCCAGTTCTTCACAACCATCGCCGCCGGGGTGTGCATCATCGCCCTGGAGGTGCTGATCACCCAGACCGCCTTCCGCCGCTTCCCCGCGGACAAGCGCAAGGCCATGCAGTACGGCATGGTCAACCCCAACTCCACCTTTCTGGGCTTCCCCATCGTGGAGGGGATCTTCGGCGCGGGGGGCCTGACCCACGCGGCCATGTACCAGATGCCCCCGCGGGTGGTCATCTGGACCTACGGCCTGTCCCTCTTCACCTCCGCCGGGCTCAAGGGGCGGGAGCTGGTGAAAAAATGCCTTTTGCACCCCTGCATGGTGGGGGCCTACCTTGGCATTTTCTTCATGGTCACCCAGGTCAGGCTGCCCGCGTTCGTAACCGGCGGGCTCTCCCACATGGCCTCCTGCCTCACCGCCCTGTCCATGCTGCTGATCGGCTCCATCCTGGCCGAGGTCAAGCCGAAAAAGCTCCTCAGCCCCCCGGCGCTGTGGTTCTGCCTGTTCCGGCTGGCCCTGATGCCCGGCGCCGTGCTGCTGGGGTGCAAGCTGCTGGGCATAGACCCCACCGTGGCCGGGGTGTGCACGCTGATGGCGGGTATGCCCGCCGCCAGCATCACCGTGATCCTGGCCGTCCAGTACGGCACGGACACCGAGTTTGCCGGCGTATTGGTCACCGTGTCCACCCTGCTGTCCACCCTCACCCTGCCCCTGTGGGCGCTGGCCCTGTCCTGGCTGTAAAAAACCGCCCGGCTTTGTCAAGCGACAGAGCCGGGCGGTTTTTTTGTACGTATGTGGTATACCACATAAAAATATAATAAAGTGCCGTATAATTGCGGTGTGTTTAGCAGCGCTGGGCAAAGTTGTGCAATGTTATACATTTGTATGCCGGATAATACGATATAATGTAAAACAGGAGGTGGAGGGGCTGATGGCAAAGACGGATACGCAGATTGGAATCCGGGTGACGGAGGACTTCAAAAAGCGTCTGGAGCACCAGGCAGAGCTGGAACATCGGACCGTCTCCAACCTGATAACCAAAGTATTGAGTGAGTATCTGGAGCAGCGTGAACACGCGGAGGACGAGGCGCTATGCATCTGACGGACGGGGATTTGCAGGCAATTGTAGATACCTACCGGGACGGGGAGTTCCTCGACCGCCTTTTCCAGATTGCCCGGCAGGCGGAGGAATACGACGACCCGGAGTACGACGAGGCCTGGGTGATGGGGGACGCGCTGGGGATACAGGACCCTGAAAAGCTGACGCTGAGCGGCACTCTGGTACTGGAGTTCCTCTCCAGGGTAGAGCGCTTCTGCTTCTGTGAGGGGGCGGCGCGGGCGGTCAAATGGGTGAACGCCCACTATAGCGAACAATAAAGTAGAGGCCCGGCGCGTTTAACGCGCCGGGCCTCTACTTGCAGCTTCGGGGGATAAGGCGTCCCAAAGCCTCCCCTATGAGGGGAGGTGCCCACGCAGTGGGCGGTGGGGTCAGACCCCCCAGCCGCTGCGGCGGCAGCCCCCCTCATAGGGGGGCCGGAGTGGGGACGGATTGCCGCGGGCCTGCGGCCCTCGCAATGACGTAGGGCGGGGGCTTGCCCCCGCCGCCCCTTTGCCCTCAGCCATTCCACAGCAGCAGGTTGCCCTGAGCGTCGAAGGGCAGCGGCTCCGGGTCGGAGACGATCTCCAGCCCCGGGGTGCCCTCCGCCTGCTCCAGGTAGGCCCGGGAGAGGTAGAGCTCGTCCATGGTCAGGGTGTTGCGGATCAGCACCACCCGGGGGTCGTCGGGGTTGAAGTGGTTGCAGGTCTTGATAGCCCCCTTGATGGCCATCTCGTCGTCCCGCAGCACCATGGCCAGCTTGATGGGCAGAAAGACGGTGGAGGTCAGGGCGTTGGGGTAGGTCTCCAGGAAGTTGAACTTCTCATAAAAGCGCAGGGTGGTGGTGTCCGCCTGGCCGATGCCCAGGCCGTTGCCGTGGGACACGTCGGTGAGGTCCAGCACCGCCGTGCGCTGGTGCCGGAGTCCGCCGCCGCCGTAGGGGGTGGACCAGGTGCCCGTGATGTTGGGGTCCATGCCGCTGCCGGAGAAGTTCTTGCCGATCTCCTTCACCACCAGCACGTCGGTCTCGTCCACCAGGATGCGGGGCATGAGGGAGGCGGCGTACTTCAGAAGCCCCGGCTCCTGCTCCGGGATCTCCTCGCTGCGCAGCACCACCACGCGGTTGGTCTCGTCGTAGGCGTTTTCGATGGTGCCCACGCCGAAGAGCACCTTGGCGTGGGTGCGCACGAAGTTGCCGAAGAGGGGGATGCGGGTCTTGAAGGTGCCGAAGCCGTCCCGGTGGAGGCTGTCCGCCCCGGCCTGCTTGCCCAGGCCGATGCACAGCATCTTGGTCAGGCCCGATTCATAGGGCCCCCGGAAGGCGCTGTGGGGCTTGATGCGGTTGATCGCCACAATGCCGTCGGCCTCGTGGGCCAGCTTGTCGATGCGCACCTCGAAACGCTCGCCGTCCTCCTCCACCCAGCCCAGGTGGACGGTCTCCATGCTGGACAGGATGGGACAGCCGCAGAATTCCTCGGTGATGCCGTACCCGGTGAGCACGGCCCTCTGCCCCTCCGCCGTGGCCCCGCCGTGGCTGCCCATGGCGGGGATGATGAAGGGGGCGCACCCCTTGTCCTTCAAGAAGGAGGCGGTCTCCCGCAGCACCACGTTCATGTTGGCGATGCCCCGGCTGGAGCCGGTGAGGCAGATGCGCATACCGGGGCGCAGCAGCTCCGCCACCCCGGAGTCCGCCAGCCGCCGCCGGGTCTCGGCGGCCACGTCCGCGATCTTCTCCCGGCTGAAGTGCTGGCGCACCTTAAACATGGGGGGGATCCTCGTGTCCCTTAACAGGCCCTCGATGACGCTGAAATCCTGAAAGCTGTGGTTGGGGTTTTCCATAAAAGGCTCCTTTTCTTACGCCAGGGCGGCGTATTCCCGCCACTGGGCGATATGGGCGTCGATGGCGGCGCGCTCGGACGGGGTGATGGGCTCGGTGGGGCGGATGACCCGCTCGCTGCAAAGGCCCAGTCTGCTGATGGCGTACTTGGTGGAGGCGGTCTGGCTCTTGGCCATGGGGTAGAGCCTGCACACCTCGTCCAGGACGCCGCTCCACCGCATACATTCCCCAATGTGGCCGGCCCTGCCCTCCTCGTACACCTTCAGGTGGGGCACGGGGAAGAGGGGGGCCAGGGAGGGGATGAAGCCGTCGGCCCCCAGCAGCATGGAGGGCACGGCCAGATTGGTGGCCCCCTGGAGGAGGAGGAAGTCGGTGCCCTTGAAGTGGTGCAGCAGCTTGAGGAAGGCGGGGAAGTTGCCGGAGGTGTCCTTCACGCCGATGACCCGGTCAATTTTGCTGAGCTTGATGATGGTGTCGGCGGTGAGGCACTGGCCGGTGAAGGAGGGGATGTTGTAGATCATCAGGCTGCAGGTACTGTGGCGGGCGATCTCCTCAAAGTGGCGCACAGTCTCGTCCTGGGTGGCGTGGCGGGCGTAGAACACCGGGGTGATCACCGCCGTTTCGCCCCCCATGTCCTCCAGGCGCTTCACGTTGTCGATAACCCTCTGGGTGCTGGAGTCCATGCACCCGGCAATGACCGGGGCGCGGCCCTTGCAGGCGTCCAGGGCGATGGCGATGGCCCGGTCCCGCTCGGCCTGGGTGAGGGCCATGCACTCCCCGTTGGAGCCCGCCACGAAGATGCCGTGGATGCCGTGGTCCAGGCAGTGGCTAATCAGCGCGCGAAGGGCCCCCTCGTCCACCCGCTCGTGCTCGTCCACCGGCGTGATGATGGGCGGGATGACCCCGATAATCTCTTTGGACATAGTTAAACTCCCCCTTCTCGTCTCGTTAGGGATAGCGTACTACAATCCCCCGCCCCCGTCTTTTGATAAATCCGCCGTTGATTTGCCCGTTTCTCAGATCTGCGCCCGGAGAAAAGAGGGGGGATACCTGAAAATTGTGCAAACAAAAGGGGCGGGGAAATGGTATAATCAAAGTAGAATTGACCCCCAACCCGGCTTTGCCGGGAGCTCCCCTCACAGGGGAGCCACAGAGGATACTTGATTTAAATGGAGGCGCATGGTATGGAGCTTGTGGCGAGAGGGGACATCCCCGAAAACCGCCTGCCCGGCCGGGTGGTGCAGAACGCGGTGGGCCGGAACAGCGCGGTGGACAGCGGCAGGATGACGGTGAGCTTCTGCCGGTACGACGCGTCCAGCGGGCCCATGGAGCCCCACAACCACGCCGAGGAGTCGGTGGTGGTGCTGGACTGCCGGGACGCATACGTCAAATACGGCACGGCCAGGGACAGCCTGGAGCACACGGCGGCGCTCCACCCCGGAGACCTGATGCACTTCCCGCCCCTGGAGTGGCACGTGTTCGGCTACGGCGAGGGCGGCTTTCTGGACGCGCTGTGCATCTACGGGCAGGTGGACAACATCCGGCCCGAGGCGTGCGGCGGATGAGCCTGCCCCTTTCCGCCCTGGAGGCCCTGCCCCCGGCGGACGGGCGTGCGGCGGACGCGCTGCTGGCGGCGGAGTTCGCCCGCCTGGCCCCGCGCCTGGCGGTGCTGGACGACGACCCCACCGGGGTGCAGACCGTCCACGGGGTGCACGTCTACACCGGCTGGGAGGCGGAGGAGCTGTGCCGGGGGCTGGAGGAGCAGGCGCGGCTTTTCTTCGTGCTCACCAACTCCCGCAGCTTCTCCTCCGGGGAGACGGAGCGGGCGCACCGGGAGATCGGCCGCAATCTGGCCGCCGCCGCCCGCCGGGTGGGGCGGGACTTTGTCCCCGTCAGCCGGGGGGACTCCACCCTGCGGGGCCACTGGCCCCTGGAGACCGAGACCCTGCGCCAGGCCCTGGAGGGGGAGGGCCTAGGGCCCTACGACGGCGAGATTATCATGCCCTTCTTCCCCGAGGGCGGGCGCTATACCCTGGGGAACGTCCACTACGTCCGGGAGGGGGAGGCGCTGATCCCCGCCGGGGAGACCGAGTTCGCCCGGGACGCGGACTTCGGCTACCGCGCCTCCGCCCTGCCCCAGTGGTGCGAGGAGAAGAGCGGGGGGCGCGTGCGCGCGGCGGACGTGGCCTGCATCCCCCTGGAGTGGCTGCGCGCCCTGGACGCGGAGGCTGTGGCCCGGACGCTGCGCGGGGTGCGGGGGTTCGGCAAGGTGGTGGTCAACGCCGCCGACTACGCCGACGTGGCGGTGTTCTGCGCCGGGCTGCTGCGGGCCATGGGGGCGGGAAAGCGGTTTATGCTGCGCACCGCCGCCGCCCTGCCCAAGGTGCTGGGTGGCGTGCCCGGCGCGCCCCTGCTGGGCCGGGCCGACATGCTGGCCGGGCGCGGCGGGGCGGGCGGCCTGGTGGTGGTGGGCAGCCACGTGAACAAGACCACCCGGCAGCTGGAAGCCCTGCTGGAGGGCCTGCCCGAGCTGCGGCCGGTGTGCTTCGACGCGGGGGCCTGCCTGCGCCCGGGCGGGCTGGAGGCGGAGGGGGCGCGGGTGCGCGCCGCCGCCGAGACCGCCCTGCGCCGGGGGGAGACCGCGGTGGTCTACACCAGCCGGGCGGTGCTGGGGGAGCTGGCCGACAGCGTGCGCATCTCCCACGCCCTCACCGGCGTGGTGCGGGGCCTGGCCCAACGCCCGGCCTTCCTGGTGGCCAAGGGGGGCATCACCTCCAGCGACGTGGGGGTGAACGGCCTGGGGGTGCGGCGGGCCCTGGTGCTGGGGCAGGCCGCCCCCGGCGTGCCCGTGTGGCGCACCGAGACGGGCAGCCGCTTCCCCGGCATGCCCTACGTGATTTTCCCCGGCAACGTGGGGGAGGACGATACCCTGCTGCGGGTGGTCTCCACGCTGCTGGGGCGGTAGCACGCGGTGAGACCCCCCAGCCTCTTTACAGAGGCAGCCCCCCTCATAGGGGGGCCTGAGAGGAAGAAAGGAGAATTCAATGCGGGAGGACGTGACCGTCCACCGGGTGGTGAAGGACCGCAAGGAGCCGGGGCAGTTTATCGAGCCCCACCGGCACACCTTTTTCCATTTTATCTTCTCCCTGGGGGGCTGCGCCCGGGTGCGGGCGGGGGAGGCGGACTTCGTGCTGGAGCGGGACGGCCTGGCCATGATCCCCCCGGGCGTGGAGCACGCCATCTACAGCCTGGACCGCTCCAGCAGCCTGAGCATCAAGTTCGCCTGCTCCCCCGGCCTGGAGGCCCGCGCGGCGGCGCTGCCCCTCCACCTGCCCCGGGTGGGGGAGTACGAGAAGGAGCTCATCAAAAACCTCTTTGAGGAGGCGGTGAGCCAGCGGGGAGAGTACGCCGAGATGGTCTCCCTGCGCCTGTACGAGCTGCTGATTCTGCTGGAACGGGCCGTGGCGCGGGAGGAGGGCGGATGGCGGCTGGACTGCCTGCCCCCGGACCCGGCCCGGAGCCGGCGCCTGGGCCGGGCGCTGGAGATGATCGAGACCCAGGTGGAGGCTCCTCTCCGGGTGGCCGACGTGGCCGCCGCCTGCGGGTACAACGAGAACTATTTCTCCGCCTTCTTCCGGGAGCACGTGGGCTGCACCCCCCGGCGGTACATCAACCTGCAAAAAATCGCCCGGGCCAAGGACCTGATGCTCTTCTCCGACCTGAACGTGACCCAGATCGCCGAGCGGCTGGGCTTTGAGAGCATCCACTACTTCAGCCGCCTGTTCAAGCAGGTGACGGGGCTCTCCCCCACGCAGTACATGGGCCACACCCGGCAGGATCTGGGCATCAACGTGGTGCGCAACCAGAACACGCCGCCGGGGGCGTTTGAAATCCCCCTGCGGGACCCGGACCAGACACAATAGCGGGTTTGTATAAAGGTTTTACACAAGGGCGCGGACTGTCTGAAACTACGACAGCCCGCGCCCTTTGTCGGTTGTGGAGCGGGAAAAGATTGCGTAGAATAGGCTTACAAAATCAAAAACGGAGGAATCGACCATGTATTATTCCAACGGTAACTATGAAGCCTTTGCCCGCCCCGAGAAGCCCGAGGGCGTGGAGCGCAAGTCCGCCTGGCTGGTGGGCTCCGGCCTGGCCGCCCTGTCCGCCGCCTGCTTCCTGGTGCGGGACGGCCGCATGCCGGGGGAGAACATCCACATCCTGGAGGAGCTGCCCCTCTCCGGCGGCTCCTGCGACGGCATCTACGACCCCTCCCGGGGCTTCGTCATGCGGGGCGGACGGGAGATGGACAACCATTTTGAGTGCATGTGGGACCTCTTCCACTCCATCCCCTCCCTGGACAACCCGGAAAACTCGGTGCTGGACGAGTACTACTGGCTCAACAAGCACGACCCCAACTCCTCCCTTTGCCGGGCCACCGTCAACCGGGGCGAGGACGCCCACACCGACGGCAAGTTCGCCCTGAGCGACAAGGCATCCCTGGAGCTCATCCGCCTGTTCATGACCCCCGACGAGGACCTGTACGACAAGACCATGGACGACTTCTTCGACGAGGAGTTCTACAAGTCCAACTTCTGGCTCTACTGGCAGACCATGTTCGCCTTTGAGACCTGGCACTCAGCCCTGGAGATGAAGCTCTACCTCCAGCGCTACATCCACCACATCGGCGGCCTGCCCGACTTCAAGGCCCTGCGCTTCACCCGCTACAACCAGTACGAGTCCCTCATCCTGCCCATGGTCAAGTACCTGGAGGGCCACGGGGTGCGGTTCCAGTACGGCACCAAGGTCACCGACGTGCGCTTTGAGATAAGCGGCGGGCGCAAGGTGGCCCGGCAGCTCACCTGGGTGCGGGACGGCGCGGAGGAGACCGTCCCCCTGACCGAGGACGACCTGGTCTTTGTGATCAACGGCTGCTGCACCGACTCCAGCGCCTACGGCGACCAGCACCACGCCCCCGAGGTCGCCGTGACCGGGGGCCAGGGCCCCTCCTGGGAGCTGTGGAAGAAGATCGCGGCCCAAGACCCCGCCTTCGGCCGCCCGGAGAAGTTCTGCACCGACATCCCCGCCACCAACTGGGAGAGCGCCACCATCATGACCCTGGACGAGAAGATTCCGCCCTACATTCAGAAGATCTGCAAGCGCGACCCCTTCTCCGGCAGGGTGGTCACCGGCGGCATCGTCACGGTGAAGGACTCCTCCTGGCTCCTGAGCTGGACCCTCAACCGCCAGCCCCAGTTCAAGGCCCAGCCCGAGGGGCAGCTGGCCGTGTGGGTCTACGGCCTGTACTCCGACCGGCCCGGCGACTTTGTCAAAAAGCCCATGCGGGAGTGCACCGGCGCGGAGATCACCCAGGAGTGGCTCTACCACATGGGGGTGCCCGAGGACCAGATCCCGGAGCTGGCCGAGCACAGCGCCACCAGCGTGCCCGTCATGATGCCCTACATCACCGCCTTCTTCATGCCCCGCGCCAAGGGCGACCGCCCCGATGTGGTGCCCGAGGGCTGCGTGAACTTCGCCTTCCTGGGCCAGTTCGCCGAGACGCCCAGGGACACCATCTTCACCACCGAGTACTCCGTGCGCACCGGCATGGAGGCCGTGTACACCCTGCTGGACATCGACCGGGGCGTGCCCGAGGTCTACGGCTCGGTCTACGACGTGCGCTGCCTGCTGGACGCCACCTCCAAGCTGATGGACGGCAAGAAGCTGGAGGACGTGAAGCTGCCCTTCGTGGCCGAGTTCATCGGGAAAAAGGCCCTCAAGAAGGTGGACGGCACCATTATCCCGGAGCTTTTGAAGCGCTACAACCTGATTTAAGCCGAAACGGACGCGCCCCCGGCGGGAATTTCCCACCGGGGGCGCGTCCTTTTCGGCTTTGGCGGATAAGGCGCACAAGGGACGGCGGGGGCAAGCCCCCGCCCTACGTCATTGCGAGGGTCGCAGGCCCGCGGCAATCCGTCCCATCTCCGTACCGTAGGGGCCGATGCCCACATCGGCCCGCTGCTCCACACCCGTAGGGGCGATTCACGAATCGCCCGCCTTTCGTTCGCCTTTTCCGCCTAAGATTACCGCTGGTCCAGGGGCACGAAGGTGCGCATGGGGGCCACGGCCTTGTAGGCCGGGCGGATAATACGGTTGGCGGGGCTTACCACCTCCTCGATGCGGTGGGCGCACCAGCCCACCACCCGGGCCACGGCAAAGAGGGGGGTGTAGAGCTCCTGGGGGATGCCCATCATCTTGTACACCAGCCCCGAGTACAGATCCACGTTGGCGCACATGACCTTGCGCTCCCCCTTCACGCAGCGCAGCACCTCCGGCGTGAGGCGCTCCACCGCCTCGAAGAGCTCGAACTCCTCCAGCATGCCCTTGGAGGCGGCCAGGTTTTTGGCGAACTTCTTCAGCAGCACGGCCCGGGGGTCGGAGAGGGTGTAGATGGCGTGGCCCATGCCGTAAATCAGCCCCGAGCGGTCCCCGGCCTCCTTGTTCAGCAGCCTGCCCAAGAAGGCGGCGATCTCCCCGTCGTCCTTCCAGTCGGCCACGCCCTGCTCGATGTGGTCGAACATCTCCATGACCTTCTTGTTGGCGCCGCCGTGCCGGGGGCCCTTGAGGGAGCCCACCGCGGCCGCCACGGCGGAGTAGGCGTCGGTGCCCGAGGAGGAGAGCACCCGGCAGGCGAAGGCCGAGTTGTTGCCGCCGCCGTGCTCGGCGTGGAGCACCAGGCACAGGTCCAGCAGCTTGGCCTCCTCGTCGGTGAACCGGTTGTCGTGGCGCACCGAGTAGAGGAAGTTCTCCGCCACGCTCAGCCCCTCCTGGGGCCGGTGGAGGTAGAGGCTCTCGTTGTCGTAGTAGTGGCGCTTCACCGCGAAGGCGTGGGCCACGATGACCGGCACCCGGGCGATGAGCGCGATGGCCTGCCGCAGCTGGTTGGACAGGGACAGCTCGTCCGGGTTCTCGTCGTAGGAGTACAGGGCCAGCACCGCCCGGGAGAGCTTGTTCATCACGTCCCGGCTGGGGGCCTTGAGGATCATGTCCTCGGTGAACATGGGGGGCAGGGCCCGGTGCTCGGAGAGCATCCCCTCGAACTGGCCCAGCTGCTCCCGGGTGGGCAGGCAGCCGAAGAGGAGCAGGTAGGCCGTCTCCTCAAAGCCGAAGCGCCCCTCCCGCATGAAGCCGCCGATCAGCTCCTCCACGTCGATGCCCCGGTAGATCAGCCGGCCGGGCATCGGGAAACGCTCGCCGTCCTGCACGTAGTAGCCCAGCACGTTGCCGATCTGGGTCACCCCCGCCATCACGCCGGTGCCGTCGGCGTTGCGCAGCCCCCGCTTCACGTCCCATTTCTCGTAGCAGGCCGGGTCGATGTAGTTATGCCCGCGGTACTCGCCGCATAGACTTTCTATAAAGCCCGCGTCCTTGTCTGTGGTCTCCATGTCCAGATCCCTTCCCCCGCTGTCGGATTGTTAATATCCTATTTTACAACGCGGAGACGGCCCGGTCAATTGGGATTTGTGACAGACTAACGCGTTAAAGCAGGGGCCGCATTGATTCTACACAACGAGAGGCGGAGAACACGTATGAAACAAGTGGTGGCGACAGCCCTGGTCCTGCTCCTGCTCTTTTTTCTGCTGCCCCTGATGCTGATCCGGGACGAGCCGCTCTCCGCGCCCGAACCGGCGGCCCCCGAGGCCACCGGCACGCTGCCTATCGACCGCACCGTGGTCACGCCCACCCCGGCGGCGCGGGCGGACGCGGCCACCCAGGTGCGGGTGAAGCTGCCCGACGGCGGCGTGGAGGAGATGCCCATGAGCGAGTACCTGTGGAGCGTGGTGGCCGCCGAGATGCCCGCCTCCTTCGAGCCCGAGGCCCTCAAGGCCCAGGCGGTGGCCGCGCGGACCTACGCGGCGTCGAAAATGGGACATACCGTCCCCAGCCACCCGGACGCCGACATGTGCACCGACATTACCTGCTGCCAGGCCTACATTGCCTCCGCCGACGCGGCGGGGAACTGGGGGGACAGCGCCGCGGCCTACACGGAGAAGATCGCCGCCGCCGTGGCCGCCACCGACGGCATGATCGCCTGCTACAACGGCGCCCCCATCCAGGCGGTGTTCTTCTCCTCCGCCGCGGGCAAGACGGTGGACGCGGTGGAGGTGTGGGGCAACGCGGTGCCCTACCTGTCCGGCGTGGAGAGCCCCGAGGGGGAGGAGGTGCCGGGCTACCACTCCACCGTGACGGTGCCCCTGGCCGAGTTCAAAGAAAAATTTGCCGCCGCCCACCCGGAGGCGCATTTCTCCGGGGAGCCGTCCGGGTGGTTTCAAAACACCGCGCCCAACTCCGCCGGAGGGGTGGAGACCGTGGAGGTGGGCGGGGTCAAGGTGGGCGGCGGGGAGCTGCGCACCCTGTTCTCCCTGCGCTCCACCAGCTTCACCGTCTCCGCCGGGGCGGACGGGGTGACCTTCTCGGTCACCGGGTACGGCCACGGGGTGGGCATGAGCCAGTACGGGGCCAACGCCCTGGCAAAGCAGGGCAAGACCTGGCAGGAGATATTAAAGTGGTATTACACGGGAATTACCATTGAAAAAATGTCTTGACCCCTGTATAATATTTGGGGCAATTATGCCCGAATATATTGAAAAGTGGGAGAAGACATGAACACACGTTACGACGTCGCCATCATCGGCTGCGGCGAGGCCGGCATCTTCGCCGGGTACGAGCTGCACCGCAGGAACCCGGAGCTGAGGGTGGTCACGCTGGACCAGGGCGCCGACATCTACAGCAGGAGCTGCCCCATCGTGGCGGGCAAGGTGAAGGAGTGCATCCACTGCAAGGTGTGCGACACCATGTGCGGCTTCGGCGGGGCCGGGGCCTTCTCCGACGGGAAATACAACTTCACCACCGCCTTCGGCGGCTGGCTGACCGACTTCATGCCCAAGAAGGAGGTCATGGACCTCATCGACTACGTGGACTCCATCAACATGCGCCACGGGGCCACCGACAAGGTGTTCTCCACCGACACGCCCCAGGCCCTGGCCCTGGAGAAGCGGGCGCTGGAGTTCGACCTGCACCTGCTCCAGGCCCGCTGCAAGCACCTGGGCACCGAGAACAACCTAAAAATCCTCCAGAGCATCTACGAGGAGGTGCGCCGGGGGGTGGAGTACCGCTTCCATACCTCGGTCAACCACATCGAGGCGCTGGGGGAGGAGGGCTACCGCCTGGTCACCGACAAGGGGGACGAGGTGGACTGCACCTGGCTCATCGCCGCCCCCGGCCGCTCCGGGGCCGAGTGGTTCGCCAACCAGTGCAAGGATCTGGGCATCGCGCTCATCAACAACCAGGTGGACATCGGCGTGCGGGTGGAGCTGCCCGCCAAGGTATTCGCCCACATCACCGACGTGGTGTACGAGTCCAAGCTGGTCTACCGCACCAAGCAGTACGGCGACCAGGTGCGCACATTCTGCATGAACCCCTACGGGCACGTGGTGGCCGAGAATGTGGAGGGCATCAACACCGTCAACGGCCACTCCTACTCCGACCCCGCCCTCCAGAGCGAGAACACCAATTTCGCGCTGCTGGTGTCCAACCGCTTCACCTCCCCCTTCAACGAGCCCTACCGCTACGGCAAGCACATCGCCTCCCTGTCCAACATGCTGGCGGGGGGTGTGCTGGTGCAGCGCTTCGGGGATCTGGTCAGCGGCATCCGCACCAACGAGCACCGCATGAGCAAGTCCTTCGTCCACCCCACCCTCACCGCCGCCATCCCCGGCGATCTGAGCCTGGCCCTGCCCAAGCGGCAGCTGGACGACATCATCGAGATGATCTACCAGTTGGACAAGCTGGCCCCCGGCACCGCCAACTACGACACCCTGCTCTACGGCGCGGAGGTGAAGTTCTACTCCTCCCGGCTGGAGCTCTCCGGCGAGCTGGAGACCAAAATGCCCAACTTCTTCGCCATCGGCGACGGCGCGGGGGTCACCCGGGGGCTGGCCCAGGCCGGGGCCTCCGGCGTGAAGGTGGCCCAGGTCATCAGCGCCCGGCTGGGTAAATAAGCGAAAGACACCCCGGCGCTCCACATGGAGCGCCGGGGTGTCTCAGTCTGTTGAAAAACGGGATTTAGTGCGCAGGAGGAACAATGTTGGACGGGCGGTTCGTGAATCGCCCCTACGAGTGCCAAGCGCTGTATGGGGCATGGCAGTACGTGCGGCTTTTTGAGCACTCATTGAATAGCAACTATTTTCAAGTCTGGGCGGGTCATGTGCCGCAGGGGCGGCAGCCCTACTACCAGAGGGCACAGGCCGAACCGAGCCCTGAGCGCTTACAGGTTTTACTGGTTACCTGAACCGCACCGCCGCCGGGCCCCTGGGTCCAGGGCCGAAGCCCTGGTTGTTTCTTCCCGGGGTTCTTTGCAAGCAAAGAATCCCGCCGCCGGAGGCCGGGCCTCCCAAAAATGGAGTGCCGGGGTGTTTTCCTCGGCTATACCGCCGGGCCGGCCAGGGCCTTGGCCTGGCCGCGGCGGGGGGCCACGGTGAAGGCCAGGTGCTTTTGGCAGAAGCGGGCGATGGCCCCCACGATGAGGGCGGAGACCAGGGTGCCCTCCCGCAGACCGTGGATACCGCCCAGGCAAAAAAGGGACACCAGGGCGGCGGCGGCCACCATGCCCACGTCGGTGGCGGTCTTGACCACGCCGAAGTTCCAGCGGAAGCGGCGGCTGAGCACGTTGACGAAGCCCTCGCCGGGCAGGATGAGCACGTCGGGCAGCACCTGTAGGGCCACGCCGATCCCCAGGGCCAGGCAGGCCAGCAGCAGGAAGACCCACCGGCCCGGGTAGGAGGCCGGAGCCAGGCCCCGCAGCAGGTGCATCCACAGGTCGATGCAGAAGGAGAACAGGAAGGTGGCGGGCACCTGGAGCAGCTGGAGGGGCTTGAAGTCCCGCCGCAGGATCAGCACCTGGGCCAGGAACATGGCGAAGTTCACCAGGAAGGTGAACACACCCATACTCAGCCCCGGAAAGACGAAGGTCAGCACGTAGGACAGGCTGGACACCGCGCTGGTGCCCAGCCCGGCCTGCGTGATCAGGGCCACCCCCAGGGCGGTGAAGAGGATGCCGCCGCCAAAGACGCAGTACCGGCGCAGCAGGCTGCAATTGGGCTGTTGCATCGGCTGTCCCTCCCAAATAGCTAAAAATTATTTTTTATACCTAAATATAGTTTAGCATACTTGCCGGTTCAATGCAAGGGCTTTTTTCGGCGGGGGGATGCCGGATAATTTCTCTTTGACAGCGGATATGCAGCGGAATATACAGCCCGCGCGGGCTGTAAGAAATTTGTAAAATAAGCCGTTACAGGGGTTTTCCACATTGTCCACCGGTTTTTCCACACCGCATTTTGAGGGTGTGGAACGGGCCTTATGCAAATCGGGTTGACATAAAAGAAGTCAAGGGGAAAATTCACGGCGGATTCCACAAAGTTTGCGCCGGAACCATGCCTTGCCGCCCCAGCCGGGCCGTGGTACAATGAAATCCAAAACAATTGCGTGAGGTGAACGCCATGTCCGATACCATCGCCGCCATCGCCACCGGCCCCGCCCGGGCCGCCATCGGCATCCTGCGCCTGTCCGGGCCGGAGGCCGTCTCCGCCGCGTCGGCGGTGTTCCGCCCCCAGAGCGGCAGGCCGCTGGCGGAGTACCGGGCGCATACGCTGATCTACGGAACCCTGCTGGGGGCGGACGGGGCGCCCATCGACCAGGCCCTGGCCACGGTCTCCCGTGCCCCTCGCAGCTACACCGGGGAGGACACGGCGGAGATCCAGTGCCACGGCTCCCCCACGGTGCTGGCCATGGGGCTGGAGGCCCTCTTCGCCGCCGGGGCCAGGCAGGCCGGGCCGGGGGAGTTCACCCGCCGGGCCTTTTTAAACGGCAGGCTGGACCTGACCCAGGCCGAGGCGGTCATCGACCTCATTGACGCGGAGACCCCCGCCGCCGCCCGCTGCGCCGCCGGGCAGCTCTCCGGGGCGTTGGGCCGCCGCGTGGCGGAGATCTACGACGGCCTGGTGGACGTGATGGCCCACTTCCACGCCGTGCTGGACTACCCGGACGAGGACATCGACCCCTTCGGGGCCGAGACCCTGGGCGCCGCCCTGGAGAGGGCGGAGGGGGGCCTCGCCGCCCTGCTGGAGAGCTACGGCCGGGGGAAATTCCTCACCCGGGGGGTGCCCTGCGCCATCGTGGGGCGGCCCAACGCGGGCAAATCCTCCCTGCTCAACGCCCTGGTGGGGTACGACCGGGCCATCGTCACCGACATCCCCGGCACCACCCGGGACACCGTGGAGGAGCGCTGCGCCCTGGGGGGCGTGCTGCTGCGCCTCATCGACACGGCGGGCCTGCGGGAGGCGGGGGACGCCATCGAGCGCATGGGGGTGGAGCGCAGCCGCGCCGCCCTGGAGGGGGCCGAGCTGGCCTTGCTGGTGGTGGACGGCTCCGCCCCCCTGACGGCGGAGGACCGCGCCGCCATGGACGAGGCGGAGCGGGCCCCCCGGGTTGTGTGCGTGGTCAGTAAGGCGGATCTGCCCCTGGCCGTGGATGTGGAGGCTCTGCGGGCGCGCTTCCCGGCCCTGTGCGTGGTGAGCGCCGCCACCGGCGCGGGGCTGGAGGGGCTGGCCGCCGCGGTGGCGGCCCGGTTCCCCCGGGGCGGCGCGGAGGAGCGCGGGGAGCTGCTGACCAACGCACGGCAGGCCGAGGCCGCCGGGCGGGCGCTGGAGTACGTGCGCGCGGCGGGGGAGGCCCTGCGCGCCGGGGTGACCGCCGACGCGGTGACCGCCGACGTGGAGGGGGCCTTGGAGGCCCTGGGGGAGCTCACCGGGCGCACGGTGCGCCAGGACGTGACCGACCGGATTTTTTCCAGGTTCTGCGTCGGGAAATAGGGGCGGCCGCAGCCCGGCCGCCGGGGAGGGACTGTTATGTGGTCGTTGATTGTGCTGGTGATGGGGCTGTGGCTCCTGTCGCCCCTGGCCCTGATTCCCATCGTCATCATCCTGGCCGTGAGAAACGGCGATTTGAAGCGGGAGAATACCCGCCTGCGAAAGGGATACCGGCCGGACGCGCCCGCAGGGTCCGCCCCGGAGGGGGCGGCGGACCCCGCCCCGGCCCCCGTCCGCACACCCCCGGCGGGGCGGCGGGGCACGCCGCCGGCCGGGGCGCAGCGGGCTGAGGCGCCGCAGCGCGCCCCGGTCCCGCCGGTGCCCCGGGAGGGGCAAGCCGCCCCCGTGCCGCCGAAGTCCCGGGCCCCCGTGGCCTCGGTGAACGTGGCGCTGGCCATCGGCGCGCTCTTTGTGCTGCTGGCGGGGCTGATCTTCGCCACCACCACCTGGCGCTACCTGCCCGGCCCGGCCCGGGCCGCCGTGCTGTGCATGGTGACGCCCGCCTTCTTCGGCGCCTCCTTTTTTACCGAGCGCAAGCTCAAGCTGCGGCAGACCGGCCTGGCCCTCTTCGCCCTGGGCTGTCTCTTTATCCCGGTAATCCTGCTGGCGGTGGGGCACTTCGCCCTGCTGGGGGCGTGGTTCTCCACGGCTGGGGCGGGGAAATACGTGCTGGGCTTTACGGCCGCCCTGCTCACCGCCCTGGCCTGCGTGGCGGGGGCGCGGCGGTACGCCGCCCCGGTTTTCGCCTGGGCGGGGCTGATGTGCGGCAGTCTGGCCGTCTTTTTCCTGTGCCTGGCCACCTATCTGCCCACCGGCCCGGTCAGCCTGCTGCTGGCCCTGCTCTGCGCCGGGGAGCTGGCCCTGGCCGGGCGGGTCAAGTTTCCCGCCTCCCCCTTTTCCATCCTCACCGACCGGCTGCGGCCCCACGCGGTGTGGAACCTGCTGCTCTTCGGCGGCTGGACCCTGCTCCAGGCGGGAGGCGGCGGGCTTTCAGCCCTGGCAGGGCTGCTGTTCGCCCTGCTCTTTTTGTGCAAGTGCCTGGACGGGGAGGAGAAGCTCCCCCGGGAGCTGTTCGTGGTGCTGTTCACCCTGTTCTGGCTGGCGGGGAGCGTCCGCCTGAACGGGGACGGCGGGCCGGGGCGGCTGGCGCTGCTGCTGGCCGCGGCCTCGGCGGTGGCGGCCCTGCTGGGCGCGCTGAAGCTGACGGCGGGGGAGGGGCTGGGCCGCCTGCTGCGGCTGTCCGCGGGCGTATGCTCCGCCGCCGCGCTGGCGGCGGGGGGACTGGGCCTGCTCCGTCTGGGGGCGTGGAGCCCGTCCCTGCTGCTGGCCTGCGCGATCCTCACGCTGCTGGTGTCCTACGTGTGGCTGTGGTACGGGGAGCGGGCCTTCCTGTACGCCCAGCCGGTCTTTTTGCTGGCTCTGTGCGCCGGGCTGGCCTCTTATTTCGTGCCCACCCGGGAGGGCGGGGGGCTGGCGCTGGCCGCGCTGGCCTTCTGCGCCTTCTGGCTCAGCCGTCTGCCGGTGCGCGGGCGGCGGCTGAACAGCCCCGTGTCCGACCTGCTGTTCTGCCTGTGCCCCCTGGGGCAGGGGGTGTGGCTCTCCCTGCATGGGGCGGCGCCGGGGGGCGGCTGGTTCGCCCTGGGGGCGCTGCTGCTCTTCTGCGCGCAGGTGGCGGCGCTGGCCCTGGGGCCCCGGCCGGGGCTGCGGCGGACCCTGGCCCGCTGGCTGCTGCCCCACGCGCCCCTGCTCCTGCTGTACACCCTGACGGCCCTCTCCGGCGCGGCGTGGGAGTGGCTGCTGGAGGGCTACCTCGTGCTGGTCTGCGCCGCCGCGCTCTGGGGGCGCAGGGGGCGCTGGGACAGGCCGTTCCGGCCCGCCCTGGCCGCGGCCCTGTGCCTCCACGGGGCGGCCTTCCCCCTGGTCATACTCTGGCTGGAGGGGGCCGGGCGGCCCCTGGGGTTCTGGCTGCTGGCGCTTTACTGGGGCGCGGCGCTGCTGCGCCGTGAGGAGGCGGAGCGCCCGTCCGCGGCGGCGGCGCTGTCCCTGTGCGGGGCCTGCGTGCTGGCCGCGTCCGGGCTGAGCGCACTGGCCCTTTGGCGCCATGCGGCGCCCTTCTGGCTGGTTTGCGTCCCGGCCGGGCTGGCCGCGCTGGGCTGGCCGGCGTGGCTGGCGCTGTCCCGCAAGCGCCCCGGCGGGACGCTGCTGCGCCCCCTGTGGCGGTTCCTGGCCGTGGCGGTCAACCTGTGCGGGACGGCCGCCGCCCTGCTCTACCTGCTCTCCCCGCTTGTCCCCGCGTGGGCGGCGGCGCTGTGCGCGCTCTTCCTGGGGGTGGGCTTCGCCTGCCTCCGGGGCGGGCCGCATACCGCCCCGGCGCAGGTGATCCCCCTGGCCTGGGCCTATCCCCTGCTCCTGGGCGCCATGGACCGGCTGGGGTACCCCCCGGACAGCCCGGCGGCCTGCGGGGCCGCCGCCGCCCTGTTCCTGGCCCTGGCGCTGCTGGGACGGCTGACCTCCCCCGGCTTCTTCCGCCGGGCGGAGGGGGTGTGCTGCGACTGGTGCGCCCTGCTCAACCTGTCCGCCCCCGTGCTGCTCCTGCTGCGCGCCGACCCCTACTGGCGCTTCGGCGGCTGGCTGCTGCTGGCGCTGTGGCTGCTCCAGTTCCTGCGCCGGGTGGAGGGCCCCCGCGCCGACCGGCTCCTGCTGACGGGGACGGGGTGCGTCCTGTGCGCGGCCTGGTGGTTCCAGCCCTTCTGGACCCCGCCCCCGGTGCTGGTCACCGAGTGGCTGCTGCTGGCCCCCGCCCTGCTGTTGGGCGCGGCCCGGCGCTGGATCTGGCCGGAAAACCGGCGCATGACCGGCCTTGTACAGCTGGCCTACGGCTGTGTGTGCGCGGTGCTGCTGGGGCTGGAGGCCGCGTGGTGGGAGCGCCCGGCGGACGCGCTGATCCTGGGCGGGCTGGCCCTGGCGGTGCTGGCGCTGGCCCTGTTCCTGCACAGGAAGGGGTGGTTCGCCCTCTCCGCCGCCACCCTGCTGTGCCTGGGGGTGTACATGACCCGCGGCTTCTGGCTGAGCCTGGCGTGGTGGATCTACCTGCTCTCCGCGGGGCTGGTGCTGATCGGCCTGGCCTCGGTGAACGAGCGCCTGCGCCAGCGGGGGAAGAGCCTGGGCGGGCGGCTGGCCGGGCTGGTGCAGGACTGGGAGTGGTAGCCCTGAAACCAAAAAAAACCGCCCGGCGCGCAGATGCGCGCCGGGCGGTTTTTTGCGTTAGCTCTTCTCCTCGAAGCTCACGCCGCAGTTGCGGCAGGTGACGGTGATCTTGCCCTTGCCCCTGGGCACCCGCAGGCGCTGTCCGCAGTTGGGGCACTTGAAATAGCAGTGGTCCTTGTCCCGGCGGATGGTGCGCCGCAGCCGGAACCAGCGGATGACCGGTCCGGCGTACTCCATAAACCTGGCGTTCTCGGCCCGGCGCCTGTCGGTGCGGCGGGACAGCGAGCGGTAAAACGCGTAGACCAGCACCAGCGTGGCCAGCCAGGAGAGGGGGGCGAAGCGGGTCAGCCCTGAGACGACATAGAGCGCCAGGTAGACCCCCACCAGGAACATGGAGAGCTGATCGCCGCCGTATCGCCCATACATGAATTTTCTGAGCCAATTCATAGCGCCGGTATCTCCTTTATGGAAGGAACCCCGGCGGGCCGCGCAGGGAGGGCGGGCCCGCCGGAGATCCTTACGAATTTCTTAACATGGTAATGATAGCGCGGCGCCGCCGCCCCGTCAAGGAAGCAAACGTAAACAATGTGTGAATTGTGCTTGCGCAGGGCCGGAAAACCCGCTATACTACTAGAAAACGTGACGTGGAGGGGCGCATATGGGACGCATTGACAAGGAGAATTACTATCTGGACATCGCCGAGACCGTGGCCGAGCGCTCCACCTGCCTGCGCCGGTGCTACGGGGCCATCATCGTCAAGAACGACGAGATCGTGGCCACAGGCTACAACGGCGCGCCCCGGGGGCGGATCAACTGCGTGGATCTGAGCTACTGCACCCGGGAGGCGCTGAACATCCCCTCGGGGCAGCGCTACGAGCTGTGCCGCTCGGTCCACGCCGAGGCCAACGCCATCATCTCCGCCGCCCGGAGCGAGACCCTGGGGGCCACCCTGTACATGAGCTGCAAGGACCCCGACACCGGGGCGCTGATCCCGGGCTCCTCCTCCTGCTCCATGTGCCGCAGGCAGATCATCAACGCGGGGATCGAGCGGGTGGTCATCCGGGACACCAAGACCGAGTACCGGGTGGTGATGGTTCAGGAGTGGATCGAGGAGGACGACTCCCTGCCCCGGCACTGCTGAGCGGGGGCGGGCCTTACGCCGGGAGAGCGAATCGAAAAAAGCGGACCGGCTGCGCCAGCCGGTCCGCTTTTTTTATTGCTACGCAATAAAAAGTGCCATGTCGGCGTCCCGCCGACGGCTAAAATCTCAGGCATGGCCCCAGAGGGGCCATATGCCGTAAAAAATAGTGCAAAGCGCTATTTTTTATTCCCGCTGCCTCGCCGCGCGGTGCTCCCAGTCCAGCAGGGCCCGCAGGGTGCCCTGCCCCCGGCGGTCCAGGGTCCGGTAGCGCTCCAGCAGGGAGCGCTCCTCCTCCGTAAAGACGCCCGGCGGCTCCGGGGTCTCGGTCCGGCAGAAGAGGTAATCCAGGCTCACACCGTAGAAGTCCGCCAGGGCCAGGAGGGTCTCGTAGCCAAGCTGGCGCTTGCCCGCCTCGTAGAGGGCGTAGGCCGAGCGGGAGATATTCAGCGCGTCGGCCACCTCCTGCTGCGTCAGCCTCCGGGCCAGTCTCAGACTTTTGAGCCGCTGACAGATCATAAGACCACCCCCCGCCACCTTCGTTATTTTAGAATTATACAAGTTTGTGCTTTTATTAAATAGGCCGCGTTACAATTAGTCTCATTATGCCCGTGCACGGCGGGGCTAAATCCTTGACAGTGCGACAAAATGAAACTATAATAGAAAAAACACAGACGGTGGGGAGGGGGCGTGCGGATGAAGGAGACCAAGGCCGGCCGGCACCGCCGGGCGGACGCCCAGGCGGCGGCGCTCTCCTGCGCCCTGGTGGCGGGGACGGCGGCGGGCGTCTACCTGGCCTGCACCCTGCTGCCCCCCGGCGGGCGGGGCGCGGCGGCCGTCCTGGTGGCGGCGGTGTTCTGCGCGGCGGGGGCGGCGCTGTGCTGGGTCTGCTTTCGGCGCATCTCCAACCCCACCTACCGGGACATGGCCAACACCGACCAGCTCACCGGCCTGAAGAGCCGCAACGCCTTTGAGATCGACCTGAAAAACCTGCACGCCGGGTCCGGGTGGCGGCGGGCGGGCTTCGTGCTGGTGGATTTGGACAACCTCAAGCAGGTCAACGACAGCCTGGGCCACACGGCGGGGGACGCCTATCTGCGCAGCGCGGCGGACGCGCTCTACGCCGCCGCCCACGGGGTGGGCATGTCGGTGTACCGGGTGGGGGGCGACGAGTTCGCCGTACTGATGCTGGAGGCCGACCAGGCGGCGCTGGAGGCGCTGGGCCAGTGCGCGGCCGAGCGCTTCGCCCGCGCGGCCCAGGACTGGCCGGTGGCCCTCTCGCTCTCCGTGGGCTGCGCCGTGTTCGACGGGGCGCGGGAGCGCAACCTCTACGACACCTACCGGCAGGCCGATCTGCGCATGTACGCCCACAAGCGGGAGCGCCGGGCGCCGGAGGAACAGCCGTAAATAACCATAATTTAGTATGCGCGGGGCTTTTTGGCCCCGCGCGTTTTCATACGGGGCAGGATTTTATGTTACGGGCGCGAATGTTCTTGACAGGAAAGCGTCGGGGTTCTAAAATAGATTAGGTGTAGTCTTTTGAAAAACGAGAGGGGAAGTTTTTCATTTTTGTGCGGATTGGACAACCTGTCCCGTCCCGCGTGCATCGTTTTTACTGAATGTTAAAATTAGGATGACTCAAAAAATTCAAGAAAGATGGAGGTGTGGTCAGAGCATATGGTACCTGTATGGGTCATGATAGTAGTGGCTGTAATCTGCCTTGCGATAGGAGTTCCCGTTGGCATCCAGGTCCGCAGGAGGGTCGCCGAGAAGGAGATCTCCAGCGCGGAGGAGGAGGCCAAGCGGATTATCAACGAATCCATCAAGAGCGCCGAGAGCAAGAAGCGCGAGGCGCTGGTGGAGGCCAAGGAGGAGATTCTCCAGGCCCGCAACGAGTACGAGCGCGAGGTCAAGGAGCGCCGGGGCGATTTGCAGAAGCAGGAGCGCCGCCTGCAGCAGAAGGAAGAAAATCTGGACCGCAAGACCGAGAACATCGAGAAGAAGGAAGAGCAGATCCAGAGCAAGCTGGCCGACCTGGAGGCCGCCCGCGAGGAGGTCTCCGTGGTCAAGAAGACCCAGATGGAGGTGCTGGAGCGCATCTCCGGCTTTACCGCCGAGGAGGCCAAGAACTACCTGATCAACCAGCTGGAGGCCGAGGTCACCCACGAGGCCGCCATGAAGGTCAAGGAGATCGAGACCCGCTTCAAGGAGGAGTCCGACCAGCGCGCCAAGGAGCTCATCTCCCTGGCCATCCAGCGCTGCGCCGCCGACCATGTGGCCGAAGCCACCGTCTCTGTGGTTCCCCTGCCCAATGACGAGATGAAGGGCCGCATCATCGGCCGCGAGGGCCGCAACATCCGCACGCTGGAGACCATGACCGGTGTGGATCTGATCATCGACGACACCCCGGAGGCCATCACGGTCTCCTGCTTCGACCCGGTCCGCCGGGAGATCGCCCGCATCGCCCTGGAGAAGCTGATCCAGGACGGCCGTATCCACCCCGCCCGCATCGAGGAGATGGTGGAGAAGGCCAAGCGCGAGGTGGACGCCACCATCAAGGCCGAGGGCGAGCGCGCCGTGTTTGAGACCAACGTCCACGGCCTGCACCCGGAGCTGGTGAAGCTGCTGGGCCGTATGCGCTACCGCACCAGCTACGGGCAGAACGTGCTCAACCACTCCATCGAGGTCTCCCACCTGGCGGGCCTGCTGGCCGCCGAGATCGGGGCCGACGTCACCGCCGCCAAGCGGGCGGGCCTGCTGCACGACCTGGGCAAGTCCATCGACCACGAGGTGGAGGGCTCCCACGTGCAGATCGGCGTGGAGCTGGCCCGGAAGTACAAGGAGAACGAGGACATCGTCCACGCCATCGAGGCCCACCACAACGACGTGGAGCCCCGTACCATCGTGGCCTGCCTGGTCCAGGCGGCCGACGCCATCTCCGCCGCCCGCCCCGGCGCCCGGCGGGAGAACCTGGAAAACTATATCAAGCGGCTGGAGAAGCTGGAGGAGGTCACCTCCTCCTTCCCCGGGGTGGAGAAGTCCTTCGCCATCCAGGCCGGGCGCGAGGTGCGCATCATGGTCTCGCCGGAGAAGGTCTCCGAGGACCAGATGATCCTGCTGGCCCGGGACATCGCCAAGAAGATCGAGGACGAGCTGGAGTACCCCGGCCAGATCAAGGTCCACGTGCTGCGTGAGACAAAAGTGATTGAATACGCGAAGTAAGATCGGCTGTTAAAACGGCGGGCGCCCCGGCAGTTGCCGGGGCGCCCCCTTTCCCAAGGAGGGATTTGTCGTATGGCAAAGAAAAAGCCCGAGGAGGGCAAGCCGGAGGAGCCCTACAACGTCAAGCTGGACCTCTACTTCTGGCTTCAGGCCCTGGTGATGGCCCTGGTGGGCATCATCCTGGTCTTCACCATTTTCGGCCGCCTGACCCCGGTGGACGGCACCTCCATGCTGCCCACCCTCCACGACAAGGACATGATGGTGGTGCGCAGCCTGGGGTACACCCCGGCGCAGGGGGACGTGATCGTGCTGACCAAGTTCTTCGTCAAGCCCGACGGCACCGAGGTGCCCGACCCCATCGTCAAGCGGGTCATCGCCGTGGGGGGCCAGCACGTGGACGTGGACTACGCCGCCGGGACGGTGGCGGTGGACGGGCAGGTGCTGGACGAGGACTATACCCTGGAGCCCATGATGCAGATGTCGTGGCAGGAGAACGTCTCGGTGGACGTGCCGGAGGGCTCCGTCTTTGTGATGGGGGACAACCGCAACGTCTCCCTGGACAGCCGCTATCCCGGCCTGGACGTGGTGGACGAGCGCTATATCCTGGGCCAGGCGGCGCTGGTGCTCTTCCCCTTCCGGGATTTCGGGACCATTGAATAAATAAAAGGAGCGGGGCCGCGCAGCGGCCCCGCTCCTTTTTCCATGTATTACGCCAGGGTGAGGTCCCCGTCCTTAATCCAGCCCAGCCTGCGGCACACCAGCCCCAGGGCCCAGCAGAGCACCGCCGGGAGCAGGAAGCACACCAGCACCAGGCCGATCCAGTCGAAGGGAGTGATGGCCGCCCTGGCCCCGGAGGCCACGTCGGCCACCCAGCCGGAGTACACGCCGATCTGCCCCACCAGGCCGCAGGTGCCCATGCCGGAGGAGATGGCGGGCCCGTTCATCTCCAGATGGAAGATGCAGGTGGCGATGGGGCCGGTGATGGCGGAGGTCAGGGTGGCGGGGATCCAGATCAGCGGATTTTTGACGATGTTGCCCATCTGGAGCATGGAGGTGCCCAGCCCCTGGCTGACCAGCCCGCCCCAGCGGTTCTCCCGGAAGGACATCACCGCGAAGCCCACCATCTGGGCGCAGCAGCCGGCCACGGCGGCCCCGCCCGCCAGCCCCACCAGGCCCAGGGAGTGGCAGATGGCGGCGGAGGAGATGGGCAGGGTGAGGAACACGCCCACCAGCACCGACACCACAATTCCCATCAGGAAGGGCTGCTGCTGGGTGGCCCACATGATGACCTGCCCCAGGGCCAGCGCCCCCGCGCCGATGGGGGCGGCGATGAGCATAGACAGCCCCGCGCCTGCGAGGATGGTGACCAGGGGGGTGGCGAGGATGTCCACCGGGGTCTCCTTGGACACCAGCTTGCCCAGCTCCGAGGCCACCACGGCCACCACCAGCACGGCCAGCGGGCCCCCGGCGCCGCCCAGGCTGTTGGCGGCCCAGCCCACCGCCGCCAGGGAGAAGAGCACCAGGGAGGGGGCCTGGAGGGCGAAGCCGATGGAGATGGCCATGGCCGGGCCGGACACCGCCTTGGCGAAGCCGCCGATGGTCACCAGCCACTCCACGCCCAGCTGGGTGCCCAGCGTGTCCAGGATGGTGCCGATGAGCAGGGAGGCGAAGAGGCCCTGGGCCATGGCGCCCAGCGCGTCCACCCCGTAGCGCCTGGCGGAGACGACGACGTTCTTCCGCTTTAAAAATTCCTTAGTCTTTCCCATTGGTTCCAACCACCGTTTCACACACATTAAAATCATAGGACAGGTGTCTTGACACCTGTCCTATTATATCGGGTTTGATCCAAATGTCAACCCTATTCCGTATATCCGAAGAGCCCCCGCACCGACACCTCGCCGGCGTTGACCCGCTCCCGCCCCCCGCCGGGCAGGCGGACAATCAGGGCGAAATCGTCGTCGATCTCCTCCGCGAAGGCCTCCCGGCAGCGCCCGTCGGCGCTGAGCAGGCGCACGGGGCGGCCGGTGGTGAGGCAGTCCGCCCGGTAGCGGGCGAGCCAGTCCGCCTTTTGATGGGGGAAGGCGGCGTACATCCCGTCCAGGGCGGTGAGCAGGGCGGCGGCCAGCTCGGCCCGGCGGGGGGGCGCGCCCAGGGCCTGGGCCAGGGAGATGGCCAGGGGGGCCACCTCGGGGCCGAAGTCGGCCTCGGTCTGGCTCACGTTGATGCCCGCCCCCACCGCCACGTACTGGGGACGGGCGGTCTCCCCCTCCATGCCCAGTTCGGTGAGGATGCCGCACAGCTTCCTGCCCTGCAGCACGATGTCGTTGGTCCACTTGATGCCGGGGCGCAGGGCGCACACCGCCTCCACGGCGTCGCACACCGCCACCGCCGTCCAGGCGGTGAGCTGCATCAGCGTCTCGAAGGGGCAGTCGGGCCGCAGCAGAACCGAGCAGTACAGCCCCTTCCCGGCGGGGGACACGAACCCCCGCCCCCGCCGGCCCCGGCCCCCGGTCTGCCCGCCGGCCAGCACGGCCAGGCCCTCGGGGGCCCCGGCCAGGGCCCTGCGCTTGACCTCGTTGTTGGTGGAGTCCACACTTTCCAGGTACAAAAGCTCCCGCCCTACCAGCTGCCCGGACAACGCCCCCGCCAGCTCCCCGGCGGACAGGCGGTCGGGGGAGCCCTCCAGCCGGTAGCCCCGGTTGGGGGCGGAGGAGACCGTGTAGCCCTCCTGCCGCAGGGCCTCCACCGCCTTCCACACCGCAGCCCGGCTCACGCCCAGCGTCCGGCTCATGGCCTCCCCGGACAGGGGGGTATCCCCCTGCTTGAGCAGGCGGAGCACCTCGTCGCGCAGCATGTCCATCCCTCCCGTTCTTTGCTTCCAGTGTACGGCGGACGTAGAAAAATGTCAACAGATGAAAAGAGATGGTTTACAATCCGCGGCCGGCGTGCTATCCTATTGTAAACGAGAAAACAGAAGTAGTTTACGATGGGAGCGGGCGGTATGCGCGAGAGCACGAAAAAGCTGATTCTGCTGATTCTGGCGGCCCTGTTTGCAGCCCTCACCGCCGTGGGGGCCTTCCTCAAATTTCCCCTGGGGGCCAGCTACGTGACGCTGCAATTTCTGTTCACCACTCTGGCGGGCGTGCTGCTGGGCCCCTGGTACGGAGCCCTGTCCCAGGTTGTGTACGTGGCCCTGGGTCTGGTGGGGCTGCCCATCTTCACCCAGGGGGGCGGGGTGGGGTACGTGCTGATGCCCACCTTCGGGTTTCTGCTGGGGCTCATCCCCGCGGCGTGGGTCATGGGCGCGCTGGCGGGGGGACGGAGCACACCCGTCCGCACGGCGCTGGCCTGCGCGGCGGGGCTGGCGGTGCTCTACCTGGTGGGCCTGCCCTACATGTACCTGATTTTAAACGTCTACCTGGGCAGGGGGCTGTCCTTCGGCGCGGTCGCCGGGATGGGTATGCTGGTCTACCTGCCGGGGGACGCGCTGAAGATCGCGGCGGTGCTGGCGGCGGCCCCGCCCCTGCGCCGCGCCCTGGCCCACGTGAGGCCGTGACATATCCCCCCGACCTGTCCCATATATTACTACTACCAGTATGGGAGAAAGGCGGGGGAAAGCTATGCCCTATGAGGAAAAAAAGGTCCGCCCCGAGGCGGCCCACCACGTGATTCTGGAGGAGCGGGAGCAGCTTGCGGTCTCCGGCGTGGAGGAAGTGGAGAGCTTTGACGAGAACACCATCGTCATGTACACCTGCAAGGGCACCCTCATCGTCCGGGGGGAGGGCCTGCACATCGAGAAGCTGAGCCTGGACGGCGGGGACCTGAAGGTGGAGGGGGACGTGGACTCGCTGACCTACGAGGACGGCCCGCGGGAGAAGGGCGGCCTGCTCTCCCGGCTGTTCCGGTAGATGGGCGTCACGGTTGCGGGGCAGGCGTGGTCCTTCGCCGCCGCCCTGGCGCTGGGGGCGGCGGTGGGGCTGCTGTACGACCTGTTCCGGGTGCTCCGGGTGCGGGTGCGCCTGCCCCTGCTGGGGGGCGTGCTGGACTTCCTGTTCTGGGCGCTGGTGACCGTCTCCCTGTTCGTGCTGGCCGTGACGGCGGGCAACGGGGAGGTGCGCATCTACATGGTGCTGGCGGTCTTCGGGGGCGCGGCGGGGTATTTCCTCCTGCTAAGCCGTGTTTTCCTGAAGCTGGGCTACGCTCTGGCCGACCTGGTTGGGGTGCTGTGGCGCATCCTGGTACTACCCCTTGTGGCCATTCGTCTTCTGTGCAAAAAAATAGTGGAAACCGCAAAAAAAACCTTCCATTATCAGAAGAAGTGGTATAAAATAAAGCTGATACCCGGGGAGATGGACGACACGGTCCGCCGGTCGGGCTCGAAACAGAGGGGAGGGGCGGCGCATGCGGACGAAAAAAGCGGGACTGCTGACAAAGCTGGTGGTGCTGGCGCTGCTCATCGCCACCGCCACCGCGCTGCTGAACCTCCGGGGCCAGATCCTGTCGGCCCAGGCGGATCTGGCGGAGCTTCAGGATCAGGTGGACCGGCAGACCCAGACCAACGCCGACCTGGCCGACGCGGTGGAGCACAGCGACGATCCCGCCCGTCAGGCCGACATCGCAAGGGCTAAGCTGGGCCTGGTGGCCCCCGGCGAGCGCGTTTTCTATTTTACCGATTAAAGAGAACCCCCGCAAAATTTGAAGGAGGATATGTCTGCTAGTATGGAGTTTGGTGTTGGTTCGATCGTAGAGGGAAAGGTCACAGGCATTACTAAATTCGGCGCCTTTGTCGCGCTGCCGGAGGGCAAGTCGGGACTGGTGCATATCTCGGAGATTGCCTATTCCTACGTCAACGACGTGAAGGATCATCTCAAGGAAGGGCAAGAGGTCAAGGTCAAGGTCATTGGGATTGACGAGAACGGCCGTATCAACCTCTCCATCAAGAAGGCGATGGATCCGCCTCCCCGCCCCGCGGGGCAGGGCAGGCCCATGGGCGGCGCCCCCCGTCAGGGCGGCGGACGGCCCGGCGGCCCCGGCGGCTTCCGCAAGGCGGCTCCGGCGGAGCCGGCCACCTTTGAAGACCGCCTGAAGCTGTTTATGCAGGCGTCGGACAGCAAGCAGTCCGAGCTGCGGTACACAGATAAGCGCGGCGGCTCCCGCAGGGGCGGCCGCAAATAACCATGACTGCGAGGCCAAAGGCCCGTCCGCACGCGCGGGCGGGCCTTTTTGCTTCGCGGCGGAAAGGGAGGCAGGACCATGTACGCGCCCATTCTGGAGGTAGAGCTGGAGAAAATCCGGCACAATGCCCGGCGGCTCAAGGCCCTCTGCGACAGCCGGGGGGTGGAGCTGGCCTTCGTCACCAAGGGCTTCTGCGCCCGGCCCTCCATCATCCGGGCGGCCATGGAGGGGGGGATCACCCGCTTCGCGGACAGCCGGATGCGCAACATCATCTCCGCCAAGCGGGCCCTGCCCGGCCTGCACTGCCTGCTCATCCGCGTGCCCGCCCCGGACGAGGCGGAGGAGGTGGTCCGCTGGGCGGACTGCAGCCTCCAGAGCCAGATTGAGGTCATCCGGGCGGTGTCGGACGCCGCGGTGCGCCAGGGGAAAATCCACCCCATCATCCTGATGCTGGACGTGGGGGATCTGCGGGAGGGGGTGTTCGGCCGGGCGCAGCTGGACGGGATCGCCCCCCAGATCAGGGCGTGCCCCGGCGTGGAGTTGGTGGGTGTGGGCACCAACGTGGGCTGCTACGGGAGCATCATGCCCTCGGTGGAGAACACCGGCGTGCTGGTGCGGGCGCGGGACTACCTGAACCGGGCCTACGGCTTCCATATCGCCACCGTCTCCGGCGGGGCCACCTGCGCCCTCCGGCTGCTGGAGCAGGGCCTGCTGCCCGCGGGGGTCAACCACCTGCGGGTGGGGGAGGCCGTGCTCTTTGGGGAGGACACCACCAATAACCGCCTCCTGGACGGCTACGCGCCCGACGCCTTCACCTTCCGGGCCCAGGTGGTGGAGCTGCGGCGCAAGCCCTCGGTGCCCATCGGGGAGCGTGGGCGGGACGGCATGGGCCGGGTGCAGGAGTACCCCGAGCGGGGGGTGCGCCTGCGGGCCATCTGCGCCGCCGGGAAGCAGGACGTGGCCTGGGCCGCCCTCACCCCCAAGCTGCCGGGGGCGCAGCTCATCGGGGCCAGCAGCGACCACCTGATCGTGGACGTGGAGGACTGCGGCGGAGCCGTCCGGGTGGGGGATTGGATGGAGTTCCGCTGCGGGTATATGGCGGTGCTGGACGCCACCACCTCCCCCTACGTGGAGATTGTGGAGAAGCGGGCGTAGGGCTGCGGCGGGGCGGCGACAAAAGAGGAGGACGAAGCATATGGAGTACAGGCAGATCGGGAAAACAGGGGAGCGGGGCAGCATCATCGGGCTGGGCTGCGAGAACCTGGACGGCAAGCCCTACGGGCAGATCAAGGAGACGGTGGATACCGCGCTGGAGATCGGCGTCAACCTGTTTGACGTGTTCATGCCGGGAAACGAGATCCGCGAACAGATCGCCAGGGCCCTGGGCAGCCGCCGGGATCAGGTGCTGATCCAGGGGCATATCGGCTCCACGGACCTCCACCAGCAGTACGACATCAGCCGGGATCTGCCCGTGGTCAAGCGGTATTTTGAAAACCTGCTGCGCATATTCGGCTACATCGACTTCGGCATGATGTTTTTTATCGACTCCGAGGAGGACTACCGGGGCGTATTCGACACGGGCTTTGCCGACTATGTGCTCCAGCTCAAGCAGCGGGGCGACATCAGGCATATCGGCTTCAGCTCCCATAATCCGGCCATGGCGGCGCGGGTCATCAACACGGGCCTGCCGGAGATGATGCTTTTCAGCGTCAACCTAGCCTTTGACCTGTATCCCGCGGAGGCCAACACGCTGGATGAGCTGCACCAGGGGCTGGATAAGGCCGCCTTCCGCGGCTTCGACCCCACGCGCGCGGCGCTGTATACGCTGTGTGAGCGGCGTGGCGTGGGGATTACTGTCATGAAGACCCTGGGTGCGGGCAAGCTGATTTCGGCGGAGCACACGCCCTTCCACCGGCCGCTGACGGTGGCCCAGTGTATGCACTACGCCCTGACCCGCCCCGCCGTGGCCGCCGTGATGCTGGGCTGCCAGACCCGGGCGGAGCTCCTGGACGCCGCGCGTTACCTGGACATGGGCGAGGAGGAACGCGACTATACCCACGTCATGCACACCCTGCGCAACGATTTCGCCGGGAACTGCGTCTATTGCAGCCACTGCCAGCCCTGCCCCGCCGGGATTGACATCGCGTCGGTCAACAAGTACCTGGACATCGCCCGCCTGGATACGGATCATATCCCGCCCTCCGTCCGCGCCCACTACGCGGGGCTTGAAAAGGGCGGGAAGGACTGCGTGGGCTGCGGCAGCTGCGAGAAGCGCTGCCCGTTTGGGGTGCCCGTCATCAGGCATATGGCGGAAGCCGCGGCGCTCTTCCAATAGACGGGGCCGCCGGCTACAGGATCTCCCTGTACATGGCGGGGGCGTCGGCCTTGCCCACGTGCTCGGCCACGGCCAGCACCTCCACCTTCACGGCGCGCTCGCCGAAGCGGATCTCCAGCACGTCGCCCTCCTTGACGTCGTAGCTGGCCTTGACGCTTCTGCCGTTTGCCGTGACGCGGTCGTTGTCGCAGGCCTCGTTGGCCACCGTGCGGCGCTTGATGAGGCGTGATACCTTGAGCCATTTATCCAATCGCATAAATTGATTCCTCCAGATGAAAAGGCGGCCCCGGGGTTTCCCGGGGCCGCCGCTTTATTTGCAGTGCTTACTTCGCCACGGCGTCCTTCAGGGCCTTGCCGGGCTTGAACACGGGCACCTTGGAGGCGGGGATCTCGATGCTCTCCTTGGTCTTGGGGTTGCGGCCCAGACGGGCGGCGCGGCTCTTTACCTCAAAGGCGCCGAAGCCCACCAGCTGGATTTTGTCGCCCGCGGCGAGGCACTCGGAAATGACGTCGATAGCGGCGTTAACGGCACACTCAGTGTCCTTCTTGGACATGCCGGCCTTCTCGGCGGCGGCATTGATCAGTTCAGCTTTATTCATGTTTAACTCCTCCTATGTTTTTTGCGGCGGCGTGGCCGCCGGATATACTTAAGCGGCTGGCGCGGGTGTACGGGCACAACACGCGCCACCCGGTTTGTTACCGCGTTAAGTCCTGTACTGGGGCGGGAGCGGATCTGCGGCACCGCGCCTATCCTCCGCGCTTCGCGTTGTCACGCTGCGCACCCTCCGCGACGCGGTTCTAAGCCCCTCCGACTTTGCAAAAACGCGCCACAGGCTTGCGTGGGACGCCTGTTCTGCGTTTTCACGCCGCTTCGGGTCTTAGCCCGCTGCTCCGGGCGCTCCGCGCTTCGCGCTGTCACGCTGCGGATTGGGCGCGCGGCCGGGTCGCTAACTCACCCCTGCGCCGAAAATGCCGCCAGTGTGCGCACTGGCCTGTTTTTCGGTCTGCGGGGTTCTTTAGCTCCCCTGCGCGCCTATCCTCCGCGCTTCGCGCTGTCACGCTGCGGATTGGGCGCATGGCCGGGCCGTTAAGCCCCGGCTGCGCGAAAAATGCCGTTGAGCCTTCCGTGAGACGGCCCAACCTGTTTTTTCGTCTCCGCCGGCTCTTACCGCCCCTATGCGCCTATCCTCCGCGCTTCGCATTCTCCCATAGCTTGTCCAATTCTTCCAAATCCATGTCCTCCATGGACTTTTCTGAACGGGCCGCAGCCTGTTCCACCAGGCGGAAGCGGGTGATGAACTTCTCGGTGGCCTGCTGGAGGACCTCCTCGGGATCGCATTTGACAAACCGGGCCACGTTGACGCAGGAGAAGAGCAGATCGCCCAGCTCCTCGGCCACGTTGCTGTCCTCCGCCACGGCCTGCTTTAGCTCCGCCAGCTCCTCGGACAGCTTGTCCATCGCGCCGGAGGCGTCCGGCCAGTCGAAGCCGGCCTTGGCCGCCTTCTTCTGCACCTTCTCCGCCCGCCACAGGGCGGGCAGGCTGCGGGCCACCGCGTCCAGGCTGTCGGTGTGGGTGGCCTGGCCCTTCTCCGTGCGCTTGAGGGCCTCCCAGTTCTGGAGGACCTCCCCGGTGCCGGACACGGCCACGTCCCCAAACACGTGGGGGTGGCGGTAGATGAGCTTTTTACAGATGCCGTCGGCCACGCCGTCCATGTCGAAGCGCCCGGCCTCGTCCTCCATCCGGGCGTGGAGGGCCACCTGGAGCAGCACGTCGCCCAGCTCCTCCCGCAGGTGCTCGGGCGAGCCCTCGTCGATGGCCTCCACGGCCTCGTAGGCCTCCTCCAGGAAATTGCGGCGGATGCTCTCGTGGGTCTGCTCGGCGTCCCAGGGACAGCCGCCGGGGGCGCGCAGGATTTTGACGATCTCCACCAAATCCTGCACGCCATAGGAATCCTTATACTGAAAATCTATCATATTTCAAGCCCCTCTGCAAGCTGTTTTTACAAAATACTCACTTGATATGCAGGATCTTTGCAATTTTTTCGCCCTTTGGCATGAGCTCCAGGTCCTCTTTGGAAATAACATGCAGTACCAGCACCATAATCAGGTAAACCGCGGCGCCCACCACAATGGCGAGCAGGGTGGCCAGGGCGCTCTTGGCGAAGGAGCCGGACAGGAACCGGGCGAACAGCCCGTGACTGGCCCAGGCGGCCCCGGCCATCACGGCGGCGGCGATAAGGGGCTTGAAAAACACCACGCCCAGGCGGGGCGGGTTGGGGATGCTGCGCTTGATGATGATGAGGTTGAGCACCGAGACCACCGCGAAACAGCACAGCGTGCCCACCGGCGCGCCGATGATCATCACCCGGGGGTCGCCCACCAGGGTGTAGTTGACCAGGATCTTCACCACGCCGCCGATGACCACGGTGATGATGGGCAGGTTGACGATGCCGTTGGCCTGGAGGATGGAGGCGGCCACCACCTGGATGCACACGAAGATGGAGGCGATACCCAGGATGGACAGCAGGGGGCCCGCGATGGCCGTGTCCACGTTACCCACCGTCAGCAGGTGTATGATGGGCCCGCCCAGGGCGAACAGGCCCAGGCCGCAGGGCAGGGCGATGAGGGCGGAGATGCGCATGGCGGACTCGGTGACCCGCTGCGCGCCCAGCCGGTCCCGGCGGGCGATGCAGGCGGAGACGGCGGGGACGATGCAGGCCGTCAGGGGCACCATGAGGCTGAAGGGCAGGTTGTAAATGCTCATGGTCTTGCTGTAGGTGCCGTACATGCTGCGGGCGGAGTCCAGCACGGGCAAGATGCCCGAAGCAGGGTCGGCGGTCAGCCCGGCCACCTTGTCCTGGAAGAGGGCCACCGCCTTGGGGAACACGTCCAGCACACTGTTGTTGATGCCGGTGAGGCCCCCCTCGATGGCGGTAAAGACAGTCTGGAGCTGGTTGTTGACCAGGTTGGTGTCGATGAGGGTGACGATGGACATGGTGCAGGAGCTCAGGGTGATAGGGATGGCCAGCCTGAGCAGATGGGAGAGGATGTCGCCGCTGCTGTCCGGCACGTCGTGGGCGGGCAGGGCCTGGCGGCGCTTGGTGCGCGCGTGGTTGAAGAACAGAAAGACCACGGACAGGATGCTGCCCACGGACACGCCCAGCAGGGCCCCCGCCGCTGACAGGCGCTCCCGCAGGTCGTCGGGCTGGATGGCCATGCGCATGATGATGATGGCCAGCGTCAGGCCCAGGAAGAGCTTGCACAGCGCCTCGATGATCTGGGAGATGGCGGTGGGCACCATGTTCAAATGTCCCTGGGCGTAGCCCCGGAAGGCGGAGCAGCAGCAGGTGCACAGCACAGCGGGCGCCAGGGCCAGCACGCAAAAGACCGCCTTCTCGTTGCCGATGACGTGGGTGGCCACCACCTGGCTGAACACGGACATGCACACGAAGCTCAGCAGGCCCATGACCAGGAAGGCGGAGAAGGCCACGCGGAACACCCGCTCCTTCTGGTTGTAGCGCCCCAGGGCGTGGGTCTCGGACACCGTCTTGGACAGCGCCACCGGCAGGCCCGCCGTGGAGATGGTCAAAAAGAAGGAGTAGATGTTGTAGGCCGCGTTGAAGTCGCCGTAGGCCGCCTCGGGCAGCAGAGCTGTCAGGGGGATCTTATAGATGGCCCCGATGATCTTCACCAGTATGGTGGACACAGTCAGAATGGCGGCGGCGCCGTAAAAGGTGTTCTTTTTCTGATGACTGGACAAGAATACGCCCCCTATCTAGTTTGGGAAGAGCAGGGGCAGGGCGTAGTCCGCCAGTTCCCGCCTTACCCGGTCAATATCAATGGTGAGGAACTCCCCATCCTTGTATATGACCTTGCCGCGGGCCATATTCATGGCCACGTCGCAGCCGTGGGCGGCGTAGACCAGATTGGATACCACGTCGTGGCAGGGGGTGAGGTTCAGGTGGGAGAAATCCACCAGGATGAGGTCCGCGTCGTACCCCGCCTCGATTTTGCCCGTTTTACGGCCCAGGGCGGCCCCGCCGTCGCAGGTGGCCATGCGCAGCGCGTCTATGGGCAGCAGGGCCAGGGGGTCGCACTCGGCCCCGTTCTGGAGGATGGCGGCCAGCTTCATATCCTCAAAGAGGTCGGCGGAGTTGTTGGAGGACACGCCGTCGGTGCCCAGGGCGATATTCACCCCGGCCTTTTTCATGGCGACCACCTTGGCGATGCCGCTGCCCAGCTTCAGATTGGAGCAGGGGTTGTGCACCGCGGTGACCCCCTTTTCGGCCAAAACCGCCCAGTCCTCCGGGGTGGTCCAGACGCAGTGGGCCGCGATGGCCCGCACGTCCCACACGCCGTACTCGTCCAGCTTCTGCACGGGGGTCTTGCCCCAGCGCCCCAGGCACTCCTCGTGCTCGGTGCGGGTCTCGGAGATATGCACGTGCATCCCCAGGCCCTTCTCCTTCGCCAGGCCCGCCAGGGCCTCCCAGAGGGCGGGGGCGGAGGTGTACTCGCCGTGGAGGCAGGCGTCCACCAGGACCTGCCCGCCGTTATAGCCGTGCCACTTGTCCGCCAGGGCCACCGTCTCCCGGTACCCGGCGTGGGCGGCGGGGTCGAAGTCCCCGAAGAGGGTGCAGCCCCGGGCGAGGTTGATGTTGATCCCGGCGGCGGCCGCCTCCTGGGCGATCTCGTCGCAGAACATATACATGTCGGCGGTGCAGGTGCAGCCGGCGGCGATCAGCTCGGCCAGACCCAGGGCGGTGCAGGCCCGGATGGCCCGGCCGTCCCAGCGGTCCTCCACGGGGAAGATGTACCGGCTCAGCCAGTCCTGGAGGTTGTTGCCGTCCCCGTAGCCCCGCATGGCCACCATGGGCACGTGGCTGTGACAGTTCACCAGGCCGGGCATAAGCACCTTGCCGCCGCCGTCGATGGTCTCGTCAAAGGCACCCTCCGGGCGCGCAGCGCCCACGGATTGGATCTTGCCGTCCCGGACCGCCACGTAGGCGTCCTTGAGCACGGTGGCGTCCGCGTCCATCAGGACGGCGGTTACGTTGTGAATCAGTGTGGTCATGGGCTACCTCTCTAAATCCGCATTTGTTTCAGGCAGGCGAGGACCAGCCTGGAGAACTTGTCCTTGCAGGCCTCGGCCGCGTCCAGCACCTCCTGCTCGGACAGGGGCTGATCCAGGATCCCGGCGGCCATGTTGGTGCACAGGGTGAAGCCCAGCACCTGCATACCGCAGTGGCCCGCGGCGATGACCTCGGGGGCGGTGGACATGCCCACCGCGTCGGCCCCCAGGATGCGGGCGGCGCGGACCTCGGCCGGGGTCTCGTACTGGGGGCCGGGGAAGTACATATACACGCCCTCCCTCAGCCCGATGCCCAGCGCCCCGGCGGCCTGCTTGGCCAAATCCCGCAGGGCGGGGGTGTACAGGTGGGATGCGTCGGGGAAGCGGGGGCCGAACTCAGGGATATTCTCCCCGCGCAGGGGGGATTCCATAAATAATTTCATGTGGTCGGTGATGAGCATCAAATCCCCCGCCTTCCAGGCGGTGTTGACGCACCCGGCGGCGTTGGTCACGATGAGCTGCCCCGCCCCCAGCAGGCGCAGCACCCGCACGGCATAGGACACCTCCTCGTAGGAGTAGCCCTCGTAGTGGTGCATCCGGCCCTGCATGACGGCCACGGGCTTTCCCTCCAGCGTGCCGAAGACCAGGCGGCCCTTGTGGCCGGGGGCGGTGGAGGGCTTGAAGTGGGGGATCTCCCCGTAGGGCACCGCCACCGCGTCCTCCACCAGATCGCCCAGGTAGCCCAGGCCGGAGCCCAGGATCATGGCCACCTGGGGGGTGAAGTCCCCGATTTTAGAGCGGATATAGCCGGCGCTCTCCTGATACTGGGAAAAAGTATAGTTCATCGCTGTCGCACTCCTTTGTGTCAATGAAAATCACAGGGCCTGCCCGCAGGCGCGGCAGAACTTGTCCTCCCTGCCGCAGGCGGCGCCGCAGCCGGGGCACTCCCGGGCGCTTTTCAGCACCGCGCCCCGCTCCTTGAGCTCCGCGATGGCGGCGTGCTTCTCGTCAATCTGGTGGAGCAGGGCGTCCACGGCGCCCGCGTCGGCGTCGGCGCCCCGGTGGGTGTCGTAGACCAGCTGGCCCACGTCCCGCAGCAGGCCGCTTACGTCGGCCTTGAGGTCGAAGATCTTCATGTTGAGCTTGGCCACGTCCACCATCTGCCCGGCGCATTTGCCGGCAAAGCGGGCGGTGCTCCCCGCCACCTCGCCCATGGTCACGGCGGTACCCCGGACCCGGTCCAGCAGCTCCTTCACGCGCTCGTCCATCGTAAAACCTCCTTCAATCCAGGTGATTTAGGCAATACAAGGTATTTTACACCGCAAGAGGCAAAAAAGCAATCCAAACGGGGCGTTTCGGGGATCGAAAAAGGACGCCGCGGCAGGCGGCGCCCGTTTTCAGGAGTCAATCTATGCGGCCGCGCGGCTCATACGGGGGCGGCGGGCGGGAAAACGTGCCGGGCGCGGAGCAGGGGCGCCCGGGGACGGCTAGGGCAGGAGCGCGACCACGGCCTCCCAAAAGCGGAAGGGGGGAAGCGCGCAGCGTGTGAAGAGCTCCGCCATCATGCGGACCAGCTCGGGGTCGTCCGATATGTCCTCGATTACGTCGACGAGGCGGCCGTTCTTGTGGCAGGCGATGCCGTAGGCGCTGTGTGTGCTTCCCTCCAGTTCAAATTGCTTGCAAGGAGTAATGGAATACAGGCAGACAGTTTCGTTAACATTACAGTGCACCGGATTCACGTCCTTCTCTTAAAGTTTCATGGTGGGAATTTGCGCTGGTGATATTTATATAAAAATATAACTCGAATAGATAGAATCATTGTGACCAAAATGAGACAAATATTTTTGTTTATATTTACAAATAGTATACAATTATGAAAAAATTAAACAAAATTAGACATAAATTGAAAATAAGCGCGGCGTTGACTTGCGGCATGGACGGTGATAGGATAGGGCGGCAAGGAGGCGCGAACATGAGAAAAATCGTCCTGTACGGAACCCCTACGTGAAGCACCTGCCCGCCGGTGAAAGAGGTGCTTTCCCAGAAAAATGTACGCTATGCCTTTATCGACGTCTGCGAGAGCGTGGGCAAGCTCAAGCTGTTCTTGAAGCTGAGGGATACCGAGCCCGTGCTGGAGGCGGCCCGCGAGGCCCACAGGGTGGGCATACCCACCCTGGTGGTGGATGGGCAGGTCATCCCGGTGGACGACGCCGAACATATGGAGCGGCTGATCGACGAGCTGGATTTGGCGGCTGAGGAATAGCAAAAAGCGCCCCGCAGCGCACCTTATCGTGCGCTGCGGGGCGGGGTTTACGGGCAGCAAAAAAGGCGGCCGTCCTGATGGACGGCCGCCTTTCGGTATGTGGTCTGATTAGGCCGCGCAGACGTTGATGGCGCGCAGCTTGCTGCTGTTCTTGGGGTCGGTCTCGGTGTCGTAGGACACCTTCTGGCCCTCGGCCAGGGTCTTGAAGCCGTTGGACTGGATGGCGGAGAAATGCACGAACACGTCGCCGCTCCCGTCGTCGTTGGAGATGAAGCCAAAGCCCTTTTCCTCATTAAACCATTTAACAGTACCGTTATTCATAACTGTACCTCCCGTAAAAATGTTATTCCAAAACCGTGCAAATAAAAAAACTACAGATGTGATAAGTCAAAATGGAAATTGACTTACAATCTGTAGCAATCAATCAGTACATTTAGAATACTTGCTTAGTATACGCGGGGATTGGGGAAAAGTCAACCTTTATTTTTCGATTTTTCCAGGAAAATCAAGGGACGGCCTAAAAGCCGGGGGAGTACCCCGCCCCCGGCTCTATTTTTCATGCGGGCGCGGGCCGCCGCTCGGCTCGATTACAGGCTCTGACTGCGCTGCTTCACCGTGAGCTGGAAGTTTTCCACCTCCCGCTCATAGTCCGTGTCCATGAGGGCGGAGGTGATCATGAAGTCTGCCGAGGCCCGGTTGGTGGCGATGGGGATGTCGTACACCAGGGCGATGCGCAGCAGGGCCTTGATGTCCGGGTCGTGGGGCTGGGCGCACAGCGGGTCGGAAAAGAACACCACAAAGTCGATGGCGCCCTCCACGATTTTCGCGCCGATCTGCTGGTCGCCGCCCAGGGGGCCGCTGTTATAGGCCCGCACCGGCAGGCCCGTGCGGTCGGTGATCATGGTGGCGGTGGTGCCGGTGCCGCACAGGAAATGCCGCTGCAGGATCTCCTTGTTGTAGTCGCACCAGTCCAGCATGTCCTGCTTCTTGCCGTCGTGGGCGATCAGCGCGATGTTTTTCTGCCTGCCGATGGTCAGGGTAATCCGCTCCTTATTCATGCCCTTCTCCCTCCTCCGCCACGGTAAACGGGGCGATTGCTTCCAGATTTTCCGCGCTGTCGTCGTATACCCTCAGCGCAATGGGGCTTGACAGATCCAGGCTGAACAGGCCCATGAGGGACCGGGCGTCCAGGATGTATTTGCCGGAAATCAGCTCGAAATCACCGCTGAGCGCGGTGAGCGTCCTGACAAAGGACTGTACCTGCTCCGACGAGCGCAGGCGGATAAAAACCTGCCGCATAGATGTGCGCCTCCTTATTATGGGTTGCCTGTATTATACCCCGGATACGCGCGGTTGTCGATGGGCGGGATGAATGGGGGGCGCCGCAGCGCGGCCCGTGCATAGGAGATACGACTAAAATGGATAAGGCGCACAAAGGACGGCGGGGGCAAACGGGGTAAGGACGAAGGGAATTTTATCAGGGTGTCCCCCGGACACCCTGACCCCCGCCCTACGTCATTGCGAGGGCCGCAGGCCCGCGGCAATCCGTCCCATCCCCGTACTGTAGGGGCCGATGCCCTCATCGGCCCGCCGCTCCAGACCCGTAGGGGCGATTCATGAATCGCCCGTCCATCATCGTTCGCCTTATCCGCCTAAGTTGCAACAACAATATTTACACCCTGCCCAAAAATTTGGGGTGCGCCGCTATTGCGGCGCACCCCTTGGGAGAGCATGGAGATAAAATTAGCGCTTGCTGAACTGGGGAGCGCGGCGGGCGGCCTTCAGACCGTACTCTATATTCTTGCATAGTCGGAAACCCTTGTGTAGCAACATCTCCAGCCGTTCCAGCCTGCATTTAACCCCCGTTTTAACCCGTAACTTATGATGCAGTCTGATTGGTTTGACCAAATGCGTCATTTACCACAGTCAGTAATTGTTCGGGCTTATTATACTTCACTTTGGCGTAGATGTCCATGGTTACCTTGCTGTTCTCATGGCCAGCGAGGTACTGTACTGTTTTGGGGTCAACTGAGGCGTAGATCAGATTGGTGATGTAGGTGTGACGGAGCTGATGCGGTGTCACTTGGAAATCTAAGCTATACACAACCTTCCCATTGTGTCCCGCCTTCTCTCCCAATACAGGCGTCACAGATCGGACGATTTTCTGGCCGTTGATGTATCTGACGTAGGTGCGCTCTTTCGTGGAACGTGTGACGATGTACTGCCAGACGCGCTTGAACTGCGTATAGGATAACGGACCGCCGTCACTGTTGGCAACCACATATTCCGAGGTAGCGGTTTTCTTCGCCTCACGCAAACACTCCGCCAGATTATCCGGCAGCGGAATGTCCCTTTTGGCGGCCTTGGTTTTGAGTTCTGTCAGGATGACCGGGCGATTGTGTTCAGAGTGCCACGCTCTGCGGACGGACAGGTATGGGGCCTCCGCGTCGAGGAATACACAATCCCACTTCAAGCCAAGTATTTCCTCACGGCGCAGCCCTGCATAAAGCCCCAGCATAACAAAGACATACGGTGGCAGTCCTTTGATTGCGGCAAGCAGCTTACTGACTTGCTCGTCCGAAAGGGCATTTCGGTCCTTCTGTGGTGTTCCGCCCTTGGCAGAGATTTTTTCGCAGGGTGAGTGGTAAATAATGTTGCTTTCAACCGCGGAGTTGAAAATGGCCTTAAAGAGCATATGCACCGATCTATAAACAGAATTTGACTTTTTCGACGCCGGAACAAGGGCCAGTTTCACGTCGTCAGCAGTCACGGCAGCCATATACCGGCTGCCCAATGGCGCTATAATATAGTTCTTGACTTTTGAGGTGTAATCCGTCAAGGTGGTAACTCTAATATGGGCCGATTGCATTTGAAGCCATTTTTCACAGTATTCCGCAACTGTGGGCGTCGATCTGCGGAATACCGCCTCCTCAATTTGACGCTTCGCTTCCTCAACTTTGTCAAAGAGTTCTTCAGGCGTTTTCCCATAAAGGGCAACCCGCTTACCGTCAGCATCTTCAATTCGCGTCCTATAATACTCGGTCCCGTTAAGAATAACAGTACCGTACTTGGGAATGACTTTTTTCCTGCGGGGCATTACTACCACCTCCAGATTGATTAACAGCGGCTGTTATGATTGTTTTACCAAAATGGCAGCAAATCATCAAATGTGCGATTTGCCGCTACTTAGATTCTCTGGGAGAGCGGTAGGTTGTGTTCTTCCCAATGGGCTTTGCCCTGTGCGTACATTTGGCAATATACTCTTGAAGTCCGCTTTCCGTAAAGTAGACACAACCGTTTTCAATATACTGAACATAAGAAGTCAGACCATTATTACGGGCAGCGTCCAGAGTCGCTATACTGATTCCCAATATTTTCGCTGCTTCTTTGCGAGAAATCAATTTTTCCATGACTACCCTCTAACTTTTCCTTCAACCTCATAGACATACCCTTTATGTTGGTTACAGTAGGTACAGGTATCTTTTTCGGCCTGCTGGTGGTTTACCCGGCGCAAAAGAAAAGCGCCCGTGCCACGGAAGTCGTTGGCGCAGGCGTCGCACAAGCAGAGGGTCAGTTTGTTGGGAATGGGTTCGATCAGGCCGATGCTGATAGCCAGGGCATGGTTCAGTTCCCGCATTTGGTTGATGGTCAAATGACCGATGTAATCCCCCACCCGCCGCTTGTCGATGGTGCGGAGCTGTTCGAGAAGGACGATGGAGGGACATTCCAGGCCGCTCTCGGTGCCGATGCAGTAGTGGGTGGGCAGCTTGGCCTTGCTGCTGGTCTTGCTGCTGATGGCGGCCACGATGACCGTGGGGCTGTGCTTGTTCCCAATATTGTTCTGGATGATGACCACGGGCCGAAAGCCCTTTTGTTCGGAGCCGATTCCATCCCCCAGATCGGCGTAAAACAGGCTCCCGCGCAGATATGTTTGGTTCATGATAGGTTGACCTCCCTTCATTCACAAGCGGCCCAGGGCCGCCTATGTAGGGCCGATCAGCGGAACAGGAATCAGGTCGGTGGTCTATTGAAAATAGCCCGCATACCCTGCTCTGCCAACCGGCTTTGTATGAGAAGGCAAATCAATTTGTCCTCGACACCCCGATTTACCGTTGGGAAGTCATCAAACGGCTGGCGGCTACCAGCTCCACGGGAAACTCACCCCCGGCAGGTTCTCTGTCGGCTGTCCCCATTGCCTGCGACGGCTTCGCATCGTCGGAGCGGACTTCGCATCATTCGCTTTGCCGTAAAACGGCAAAGCTCAGTCGCTACGTCGCTTCTCCTCGCCCCAAAAAGCCACCGGCTTTTTGGGGGTCCCTTTACGCTTATCACGCTCGGACTGTGGCTGGACAGGAGTATCGTTAGCCCCATTGCTGCTCATGGCCGCACCGGGTGCCGCCCGGTGGTCATAGCCGACTGTTACCGCTCCATGCTGGGGAGGCAAGCCGCAGATCTGAATGATGGCTGTCCTCTCGCTGGCTCTCCCTGCATATCATGGCGCAGTCGCTAACGTGGCTCAAAACAATGGGAATGTGCTTGATGAATGGGTATTCGGTTGTCAAAGATCAACCCATCCACCGCAAAAGCGAGGAACAGGCAGAGGACTTTCTGTTGCCCTCTGCCTGTTTCCTAACTAAAACGCAAAATTGTAACCCTACACGTCAAAAGTTTTTTTGAGATTGTTTATGGCCGCATGGATGGACTTGATGATGGCAGGGTGGGAACACCCCTCCATCTCTGCAATCTGCTCATATGTAAACTCTCCAAAGTAATACAATATAAGCCTGCGGCGCTGAATGTCGGGCAGCTTGGCGATGGCCCGGTGCAGGGCCTCCTCCTCCATGTGCTTGGAAACGATGTCCTCCACGGGTTCTTGGGGCTTTACTGCTCTCCTGTTCAAAGAGGCTTCTGTTTGGTCAGAGCGTTCATAGTGGTTGTCCACTTCATTCATAAAGGAAAGATCGTCCAACTCAAAGCTATCAAATGCGTCAAAGAGCGTCTTATCAATTTCCTCAAATTGCTTGATTCCGCCGCTGTCCCGAAAGGACAGGTAATAGTGTGGGTGGTCTGTGTTGGTTCCTGTGGTGTAGAGCGTATAGGGGTTGTCCTCGTCGATCCGGCGCTTGGGCCGCCGGTCAAAGTCTTTTGGATGGGTTCCATCCATGTCGTTTTCCTCCGGTTCAATCTGAATTTTTGAAAAATTCAGACTGCGCGGAGGGCTACGGCAGCGAGCTACGGCAGCGAGGGAAGAACTTCTTTCTATGAAACACAAAATCGCGCCTGATTGACGGCAAGAAGCGCCGTCCGTCAGGTGCGGTTTTGTCTAGGTCATATCGATACTGGTTTGTCAGTTCATGATAAGGGGCGACTTGTCCCTCGGCTAGGCTGGAAATTTTTTTGACCGTGTACCACTAACGGAACAACCCAGGGCTATACTCTAATTTCGCTGCTTCGGATGTGCAGCGAAACGCCAGATATGCTCCAGCGCATAAAAAATCCCTCCATTCCAAAGGCGAGGAATGGAGGGAGGGTATGACAAGGAACCCCGCCAGACCTCGTTTTTTTAATGGCGGGGCTGATTCCTATTCATTTAGATCAGTATTTTCTGACTCTCCCGTTCACCCGCAATTGAACCATCATGCCATTACCGGCATGACATAAATCAGTTAAATTGTAGGTACGGAGGTGAAATAATAGTGCAGGAACAACATGAAATACTTGGTGAAGTCATAAAAAAGGCTCGTCAACGGAAAAGCATTACCATTGTGGCATTGGCAGAAAAAGTTGATGTTTCGGACCGATACTTATACCGCATTGAGAACGAGGGACAGAAGCCCAGTTATGATGTTCTTTATAAACTTATTCGGGAGTTGTCTATTGACGCGGACTTGATTTTCTACCCTGAGAAGCCGGTCAAGGATTCTCAAATGGAAGAGCTTGTTCGGTTGCTATATTGCTGTGATGAGCGATCCATGACCATCATCAAGGCCACTGTGAAAGCGGCTTTAGATAGCCAGTGACAGAAGCTGGGTCATGGAATGGGTACGCTTGGGCGTAGCAACAGTGATGGTGTAGCCAGCAAAGCTGTTTCCCGCCTGTTCCTTTGTGTCATTCTCAGAACACGCTAGGCTCGTAATTATCCGGGTTCAATTTGAGAACTTAACAACAAAAAATTTACTAATCTACAAGCGTCCGTACCTCCAGGCAAACTGTCTGAAAGCACGGACGCTTGTCATAGCGGTATTCGCCTGTGATTAAATAAGAGATTTTACCGCTTTCAAGATGTTGACATACCCGGTACAGCGGCAGATATTGTTTTGCAGGGCCTCCCGGATCTCCTCGTCAGTGGGGTGCGGGTTCTCATCCAGCAGAGCCTTTGTGGTGAGCACCATACCGGGCGTACAGAAGCCGCACTGGATGGCTCCGTTGTCCAGAAACGCCTGCTGGATGGGATGCAGTATATCCGCCTGCGCCAGCCCCTCGACAGTGGTGATCTCCGCTCCGTCCGCCTCTACGGTCAGCACCATGCAGGACGGAACCGCCTTTTTGTTCATGATGACGGTACAGGCCCCGCACTCGCCGTTGTCACAGCCGCGCTTGACGCTGGTGTACCCTCCTTGTTCACGCAGGGTATCCACCAGAAGCTCGTCGGCCGTTACCAGAAAGGTCTGCGGCACTCCGTTGACTGTCAGCTCCACCTGATAATGCTTCGTTTTATTTGTACTCATAATTATTTTCCTCCCTGCGCCCTGCTCCATGCCTGCATCAGCGCCTCGCGGCACAGCGCACGCGCCTTCGCAACCTTGAACAAAACGTCATCATTAGTGATTTCCACATCCTGAAAGAGCGCCTGCGTCACCTGAGAAATCCCCTCTCCGGTCAGTTTGCGGTGCAAAAGTGGTTCCACCAGTTCGGCTGCCGGATAGGGCTTCTGCGCTACGCCGCCCAAACACAGTTCCAGGCCCCCGCAGGTCTTGCCGTCCTCATCCAGCGTCAGAACAGCCACCGCGCTGACCACGGCGAAGCAGCCGGGGCCAGGCTTATAGCAACGGAAGGCGCTGCCATGTCCGGCCTTCCGGGGAAGAACGATTTTTGTGACGATCTCATTGGGCTTGATGTTCGCCTCACCGTCGCCGCGGTAAAAGCTGTGGGCGGGAACCTCGCGCACACCGTTTTCGGTACTCACCTCAATCACCGCGCCGAGTGCGGACAAGGCAATGGCCGTGTCAGAAGGTACAGGGGCCTTGCAGTAGCTCTTTCCCGTGATGGTGTGCAGCACGTCGTCGCCATAGACCACAGCGTGGCAAACCTTTCCTTTGCGCTTGAAGCAGGGAGCCAAAGACTCCCGCATATACAAATTGATATGGGACTGGTTGAAATAAGGACATTTCACCCGCTGGCACAGATTCCCGGCCAGGGTAGCCTTGTTGCGTAGCTTCTGGCTAGCTACGGTTCTGGCCGCCTCCGTCAGCGCGGGAAATTCCTTCTGGAGCAGAGAGGAATTCTCAATCTCCCGCAGCGTTGCCAGCGGGCCGATTTCCACGCGATCCCCGGTGTCCCGTATGTAGCCCATCCCGGGGATGGCCTTCAGGTCAACCAGGTATTCCACCTCCACGGCTTCTCCCCGAATCTGCCACAGCAGATCGGTACCTCCGGCATAGGGTTTGGCGTGTTCGTATTGCTTCAAAGCCTGAAAAGCCTCCTCCAAGGTTGTGGGCTTTAGGTATTCAAAATTCATTTACTTTCCCTCCTGTTCGGCAAGCTCTTTCCGATAGATGCCTCCAAGCACCCTGGGAGGCGTTATGGGCAGTTCTTTCACCCGGACGCCCACGGCATTGTAGATGGCGTTGCCGATGGAGGCGGGGATACACACCAGCGCGGGTTCGCCCAGGCCCTTGGCACCAAAAGGACCGTTGGGCTCCACCTGGTCTACGAAGTTGACCTGGATGTCGGGCAGATCTCCCAGGGAAAACAGGTGGTAATTGGTAAAGTTGGGGTTGATGCAGCGGCCATCCTTGCGCTGGATGACCTCGCTGAGGGTAGCGCCCAGCCCCATGAACAGCGCGCCCTGGACCTGACCCTCCGCCTGAATGGGGTTGATAATGCGGCCGGAATCATGCACCGATACAGCCCGCAGTACCTTGACCTCACCAGTCTCCTTGTCCAGCTCGATCTCCACCGCCTGGGCCAGGAATGGGTATGCCTCGGAAATTGAGCCCTTGCCGTCCTTGTCCGGCACAATAGAACCTGGATCGTAGGAGCCCTTAAAGGACAGCAGCTCGCCATTACGGGTGGAATAGGCTCGGAAGGTGGCGTCTGCCAGCTTCATGCACTTCTCCGGGTGGCCCTCCACAGACACCATGCCCTTGCGGAATACCATTAACCCCGGGTCCTCCTCCAAAAAGTCGGCGGCGTAGCCCGCAATGACCTCCTTGGCTTTCCTGGCCGCATCCTGCACGGCATTACCGGCCACGAAGGTACAGCGGCTGGCGTAAGTTCCAAAGCCAAACACCCCGCTGTCGGTGTCCGCGCCAATGACCTTAACGTCATTCACGGAAATGCCCAGCTCCTCCGCAGCAATCATGGCCATGACGGTATAGGTCCCCTGGCCCAGATCGGGGTCGGATACGTGGAGAACCACTGATCCCTCCTCGTTGACGATCAGTAGGCAGGAGGAGCGGTCGGAGTCCATACCCGGCACGTCCCAGAAGCCGTCCCTCCACTGGGGCTTTCCGTCCACCAGTTTCAGGTAGGGCGAGTCGGGACGGGCGGCGTAAAGTTCCTCCGGGGAGCCAAAGCCGGTGCGCCAAATAAAGCTATTGAATCCCACCCGCCAGCCGGTCCAGTGGACACCGCAGGCCATGCCGATACTGCGAATTTTCCGGGGATCCGTGCTGGGTTGGAATCCCTTGCGAATCTCCTCGTTAGCCTTGACGATGCACTCCTTCAGGCCGCAGCCCTGGATCTTCCAACCGATAGCCGTCTCATAGTTCGCCTCCACAGCGTTTTTTAGCCGCAGCTCCACCGGGTCCATGTTGAGTTCTTTCGCAATCCGGTCCATGGTGGACTCCACCGCGAAGTTGATCTCCGAGTTGCCGAAACTACGCATGGGGCCGCCATAGCTGTTGTTGGTAAAGACCGGCTGATAGGTATACCGCATATTGGGGCACTTATACAGGGAGCAGAACAAGTGCCCCTGGGCCTGGCCCAGCGCATGGGACCAGCCGATGTAGGCGCCGGAGTCGATATGTGCAAAACAGTCCATGGAGACTAGCGAGCCGTCCCTGTTTACACCAAACCGGATATCAAAGGTATAGGCGTCCCGGATGGAGGAGCAAGTGAATTCCTCCTCCCGGTTGCGAATCATCTTGACCGGGCGGCGCACCTTCCAGGATAGGGCTGCGGCGATAAAGAGCAGGCGGAACACATTGCGGCCGCCGCCGGGAGCGCCGTTGCAAGGCACAATGACGCGGACCTTGCTGAAGGGGATGCGGAAGATGCGTCCCAGCATCATCTTATCCCAGTAGGGCACCTGGCTGTTGGCCCATACGGTCAGGTTCGTGCCGTCAAAAGAGGCCAGCACACCCTCGGTATCGGAGGGACAGTGTTCCACAATCTGGGTACGGTAGGTCTCTGTGACCACCAGATCCGCATCTTCCAGCCCGCGCTCCACGTTGCCGGTGACCACATGGAGTGAAAGGTTGTCCTCGTCCACCTCATGGATGGGAACGTCCCCGGCCATAGCCTCCTCCATGGTGCCATATGTGGGCAGTACCTCATATTCCACCTTTATTTTTTTCAGCGCTTCGTCGGCGGATTTCTCGTCCACTGCCACCACAGCCGCCACCTCGTCGCCAATGAACCTTGCTTTATCGGTGGTCAGCACGGCCAGGTCGCCAGAGGTGCCCACCGCCCGGTCATTGCCGGGGATGTCCCAGCCGGTGACCACATCCACCACGCCCGGAACCTTTTTGGCCTCCTCCACATCGATACCCAGGATCTTTGCGTGGGGATAGGGGCTTTTCAGTGTCTTACCGTACAGCATGTGAGGAACCGTCAAATCGCGCACGAATTCAGCGGTGCCGGTCACCTTTGCCTTTCCGTCGATTAAAGGCGTTGATTTTCCAATGACATCAAACATAGTATCCTGACCCTCCTAAATATTTGGTGTTCCGCCTTCTGTGGGCGGATGCCGGTTCTTCTGCTTAGCTCAATCAATACCATAGGCTTTTCTGACCCCGGCTAAATCCACTTGAGGGATACCCAGTATCTCGCGTGCCTCCGCTGGTGTGGCGGGCTCGTTCCCATACGCCTTGACCGCGTTGACCGCCCGCTGAATGAGCATATGGTTATTCGCCAAAATTTTGTTTCCCTGCTCGTCGTAGCCGTAAACCACGTTGTCCTCCATGCCTACCCGGATATTGCCGCCCAGGGACAGGGCCGCAAACAGAATGGGCATATGGCCTTTTCCCACGCCAAAGGCGCTCCAAGTAGCGTTGGCGGGGAGCTTGCTTTTCATAAAAACCAGGTTTTCCACGGTGGCCTCCATACCGCCCTTTGTTCCAAGGCAGAACTGATAGTGGCTGGGGGAGGGCAGGTGCCCGGTCTTAACGTAATACTTGGCGTTGGTGATCATCCCGCTGTCGAATACCTCAATCTCCGGCTTGATTCCCCGCTTCATGTACAGATCCCCCAGCTTAACCAGGAAATCGGGCGCGTTCATAAAAATGCTGCTGTTCTGCCAGTTGAGGCTTCCGGCGTTGTAGGATCCCATCTCAATACCCGGCAGCTCCGCGTGGTGGGCGAACCGTTCCTCGTCTGTGGCGGGGTGCTCCGCAGACGCGCCGGAGGAGGTGCAGTTGATGATAATGTCGCAGTCCCTGTGGGAGCGGATGAGCTTGATGGTCTCGCGAAACCGCTCCTTGTCCATCGTCCCCTTCCCGTCAGGCGCGCGCATATGTAAATGCACGATTGCCGCACCCAGCTTCCAGGCATCGTAAGCGTCGTCGGCGATCTGCTCGGGCGTCTCCGGGATATGATACCCGGCCGGGGTTACCGCGCCCGTCAGCGCGGCGGTAATAATTGTTTTCTTCATATTGACCAAGTCCTTCCTTTTGGTTATGTAGTATTTCACAGCAAGCGCGGCCACTGCTTGGCCGCGTTACGAAAAAGTTCCGGCCATCAAGTAGCCGCCGGAATAGGGGATAATGTCAATGCAGCCATAGAGGAGAGACAGCTTCTGCTGGATTTCTTCCCGCGTCGCCTCCCTCATTGCCAACTCCGCCTGCATCTGTCCATCCCGCAACAGAAAAATACGGTCGCAGTAGGTCATGGCAAAGTTGGGATCATGCAGGGTAATCAACCCCGCCCGCATCTGGCTCTGAACGCTGTCGCGTACATGACGCAGCATTCGGTGTCGGTTCAAAAAGTCCAATGCGCTGTCCGGCTCATCCATCAGCATCACGGGCGTATCCTGCACCAGGCAACGGGCTAAGAGGGCCAACTGCCTCTGCCCCTGGCTGAGCGTTCCGAAATCCCGTTCCCGTAGACCGCCGAGGCCAAGCTGCTCCAGCATCTGCTCCGCAATATTCCGCTGCGCATGGGTGGGGGATTCCAAAATGCTGAGCTGGGCGTTAAACCCCATCAGTACTACATCCAATACGCTGCGGCCGCCCTTGAGCCCGGAGGTCTGCGGAATGAAGGAGATTAGCCGCGCCCGTTTCTTTTCGTGAAGATGGGAGCAATCTGTATCATCCACAAAGACCCGCCCACTCATTGGTATAAAGCCGCAGACGGCGTGGAGCAGCGTCGTCTTTCCGCTGCCATTCAGCCCCAGAAGCGCACAGAATTCTCCTTTCCGCACACGGAGGTCTGCATCGCGGATGATTTCATTGGCACCGTAGGCCACGTGGATATGTTCTAAACGTAATAAACCGCTCATCCGCCTCCACCTCCTCTGCGGCGCGACATAAAGCAAATTAGAATAGGTACGCCGATTATCGTTGTCAGAATTGAGATGGGAAGCTCGGCGGAGTAAAGTGTCCGCGCAAGAATATCGGCGCACAGCACCACGAAACCGCCAATAACCGCGCTCATACCCATGGTAGTGGAATCGCTGCGTTTCAGCATCAGACGCGCCGTATGCGGCGCAATCAGCCCGGCAAAGGAAATAAGGCCCGTGATGCAGACGACGGCGGAGACCAGAAGTGTACTAAGCAGAAGCACAGCCCCGCGCAAAGGACGTAGCCGCACTCCGAGGGAGCGGCACTCGTCGTCTCCCAGCGCCATCAGTTCAATTTGACGGCGCAGGAGCAACAGGCCGACAAATCCCAGCAGAAACAGGGGGAACACCGCCAGCAGCTTTGACAGCGTTACGTTTCCAAAGCTCCCCATTTCCCAATATTCCATAGCGGCCAGTTCATTTTCCGGGTCGGCAAAGTATTTCAACGCCATGATCAGCGACTTGGACAGCGCATTGATTACGATGCCAGAGAGAACATAGACCGAGGTGGCGTGGGAACCGGTCGCCCGGGTCAGAAGCATCACGCACAGCACCGCAGCCAGCCCACCCCAGAACGCGCCCACCGCGATGGGCAGCGTCCCAGAGGAGGACGCCAGCACGATGGCCGCCGCCGCTCCCAGGTTGGCCCCGCCCGCCACGCCAATGATGTCCGGTGAGGCCAGCGGGTTTTTAAATATGAGCTGGTAAACGCTCCCCGCCAGCCCCAACGCCGCGCCGGAGAGGAGGGCCATCAGAGTCCGGGGCAGTCTCAAGGTAAAAAATACCCGCCGGCTCATGTCGGGAACTGCCTCGCCAGACAGCAGTGCGCCAATTTCCGCCAGTGAGATTGTGTATTTGCCCACACAGAGGGATACGGCGAGAGCGGCTGCCGAAAGCAGGGAGAAAGCGAAAAATAGGGGCCACGCCTTATTCCGCCGCTTAAAGGAAGCCAATTTGTTCACATCACCGGCTCCACTAGAAAGTCATGCTCCAATATAAATCCATAGAAGGTGTCGTAAAACTCCGTGGCCTTTTCCGCCACCCGCTCCATCCCGCAGAGTTCGGGGTGTAAGGTGCTGAGCAACCAAAGCATTCCCAGCACCCCGGAGGGCACTGGCGAGTCCCATGCCTCCAGACCGGCGGGCATGTTATATACCGCGCCGCTTTGAACCGCAGCCACGTCGGCCAGATTGGGATCTGCCATTAAATCCTCCGCGTGATAGTCAGGCTGCCCATTAGCCATATTGTTGGTGGGGATAATGATTACATCGGGATTCATCGCAAGAATCTGTTCGTAAGATACCTCTGTCCAACTGTCGCCGTCGAGACTGTCGCCTGCGTTGATACCACCGGCAGTACGGATTAGATCCGCCTGATACATGCCCCTTGGAGCGGTCGCCATATATGAACTGGGGGAGCAGAAGTAGACCACGGGGTTTGCATCCCCGTCAAGCGCCTGTGTTGCAGCGTCTATTTCAGTAATCACCGCGTCGTAGTAGCTGACCAGTTCCTCCGCCCGTTCTTCTATACCGGTGACCTGCGCAATCAGGCGGAGCATTTCCACCAGCTTTTGATGGCCTTCTGGGTTGACGACGATTGCGGGAATCCCCAGCTCACCCAGGGTGGCGGCATAGTCCTTCGCCTTGCCGGGCAGGATGACCAAATCGGGTTCCGCGGCAAGACAGGCTTCCAAATCAAAGGCTTTCGCGCTGCCGACATTGGCCGCCGACTCAATGAGTTCGGGGGCAGCCTGCTGGTAGATTGGCCGTGCTTCGCTCTTTTCCTCAATACCAACCAGACGGTCTTTCAGCCCCAAGGCAATGCAGGCGGAACTGGAGATATAGTATCCAGAGACGATACGCTGGGGCTGGTACTCAAGCGTGACCGTATTTCCCGCCTGATCTGTAACGGTCATGGGAAATTGAGCTGCCGGGGACGGGCTCTCCTGAGCCAAAGCATGCGGTTGGATGTCCGCTCCGCTCTGCCCTGCGCACCCGGTCGCCTGAGTAAGGATGACGGCAAATAATAATAGAATGGAAAAAAACCGTTTCACTGTGCTCACTCCTCTTTTCTTTACCCTTAGTGGATAAAGAAATCATATAGAAAAAACGCTGGAAAGTCATTGAAGGCCATGGTCCATATATGTTAAAATATCTCCAGATTGATGAAAGCGGTGCCTGAATTGACTACTTATGAACTGCCCATAGACGAATCGTTGCGCTCCACTTTGCCCTATGGTACGGATGGCTTTCCCTTTGCCTGCTATCGGGATAAATTACAGGATTACAGGGAGCAGTTGATAGGATGGCATTGGCATCGAGAGTTTGAGTTTACCTATATCTCCTCTGGCACCGTTGAATTCCGTGCCGGTACGGTACATTCCTCCCTTTCTGCCGGGGACTGTCTGTTTATCAACAGCAACACCATCCACAGCTTCTCCAACCAGGAGCAGGCAGAGTTGATGCACCTGATTTTCTCTCCAGAGTTCATTGCTCCAAAGGACTCGTTAATTTTTCAGAAATATGTGCAGCCCTTTCTGTCCGCAGATTGTGATTTCATCACGCTGAATCAGGCGTGCGCGCCGGACGAACCCATATGCCAGCGAATCGCTCAAATCTTCCTGGAAATGCAAAAACCGGATGCCGCAAAAGAACTTGATATTTCTATCCAACTCCAGCTATTATGGAAAGACCTTTGGGTTTATGCTGGCACAACCCTTCACCCCAGCGAAAAGCCCGGGAAAAAGGCCGCTCAGTCCCGCCTGCGGAGCATGTTGGATTATATTCAGGCGCATTACGCGGAGCGTCTCTCTCTGGAAGACATCGCTCATTCCGCCAACATCAGCAAAAGCGAGGCGCTGCGCTGCTTTAAAACCGGCCTACAGATTACGCCCGTCAACTATCTCAACGATTACCGTCTGAATCGGGCGGCCGGACTAATGATGTCGACCTCCAAGACTGTGGAAACGGTGGCATTGGATGTTGGCTTTCAGTCTGATGGCTATTTTTGTTACGCCTTTCGGAAAAAGTTCGGTTGCTCTCCGTCGGTATACCGCAAGCAGAACATGTTGCGATAGTAAAATCATTAAAAACAGATGGGTGTGGACAAAAATATAATGTTTATAGATGGAGGTATTCTAAAATTATGACATCTGAAATCGACGCAATGAATATTATTAAGGTGGGTATTGGCGTAATTATTATTAAAGATGACAACATTTTGTTGGGGCATCGTGTTGCCAAAGGGAAAGATACTGGCGGAATATTCGAACCCGATACTTGGTGTTTACCTGGTGGGAAGCAAGAATTTAATGAAACAATATTTGAGGGAGCAAAAAGAGAAGTGAAAGAGGAGACAGCACTAAATATTTGGAATCTCCAAGTATTTAGTGCTGTTGACGATATTCAGCCTAATAAGCATTTTGTCACCATTCAAGTTATTGCTAAAGACCATGATGGAGAACTCAAAATAATGGAACCCGATAAACAAGATGAATGGAAATGGTTTAGTCTAAATGACTTACCTAAGAACATCTACTCTCCATCGGATAAATTTATTAGAGCATATCTCAAGAGCAAACGATGATGCACAGAGAATTATTAGCTTCCTATAACTTATATTTTGATTTGTCGGAGTAGAGTTATAGTCCAGTTATTATGTACCAGCCGCAAAAGCGGCTGGTATTTTTAATAGTTGGGCGTACCATAGCCCCAAATTTCGTGTTGCCCCAAAGAATAGTGGTTCTCTCGGCAGCTATCGCCGGAGTTCCCCTCCACGGTGTAGACGATTCCGTCCTCCACCTTCTCCACAATGCCCACATGGTCGGGTACACTGTCCTGGCCGGTGTCCTCGTCGTCCCAATCAAAGAAAATGAGGTCGCCGGGGCGGGGTTCATAGCCGTTGTCCTGCCAGATGCCCCGATCCTGAAACCACTGGACGCCGATGGAGCAGCTTGCGAACTTCGGGATCACGCCGGTGTCGAGATAGCCGCACTCGTTGGCGCACCAACTCACAAAGCAGGCGCACCAATCCACACGGGAGGAAAAGCCGTACCAGCTCCAGTAGGTGTCCCCGCCGAGGCTGCCAAGCTGGGACAGGGCCACGGCGACGATCTCACCGTCCCCGGTGCCGATGCCATACAGAACGGCGCTCCACAGACTGTTGTTCTCGTCGGCCAGCAGCGCGGCAAGCTGTTCCCGCTGCTCCGCCGTAAAGTGGAACAGGTCGGCCATCTCGTCGGCGGTCTTGTGGGTCACGGTAATATATAAGGTAACACTTTCAGTTCCTTGCAGCTGCGGAGAAGGTTGGTCAGCCGGGTCTTACCCTTGGCCTTGTTCTGTTCCCGGAGGATGGCGTACAAGAGGATGGCCACCTGCTTGGCCCCCTCGCCGGTGATCTTAACGGCGACCTCAGCGCCCTCCAGCGTCATACGCACGACCTGTTCCGCCGCGTCGCCTGAATAGCTCATCTGTCGATCTCTCCTTTCGTTCCGTTTCCTTTTGGGTCAATAGCTGCTCCAGGTTGGCCTTTACCCGCCCGGAGCGTTCCGCGATGCCGTCACATAACACCACCTCCTTGCGCAGCGCCCCGATCCTCCGGGACAATGCGCTGATTTCCCGTTTCACCTCCTCCGCCGCTGGCCCAGCACCTTGGCGGGTGAGCCGCCGCAGCGCGTTCCGCTTGGCCTGCCGCTGGGCGGTCAGGGCCTCCAACTCCGCCGCCGCGCTCTCCCTGCGCCCGGTCACTTCCCCGATGGTGGTGATGGAGTGCTTGCCGAGATACCGGGTTTCCCGGTCCAGCCGGTCCAGCTTCGCCATATCCTCCCGCAATGAAAAAGGCACCCGCTTAACGGATGCTGGACGCTTGACGATGATGTGCAGCTCGTAGCAGTAGCGGAAGTAGAGGGCGCGGAGGCCGGTGCATTTTTTGCTCATGCTGCCCCGCAGCCGGTAGCGGCGGGGCGGTCTGTGGGCCACTTCCGGGAAGGGGACCTGCTTTCGGACGTTCTCTAAAATGCGCTGCTTGATGTCCTCCAGGGCGTAGCCCTCGCCCAGCTTGTGAAAGCGGAAGTACCCTCTGGCGTCGGGGGGCTTTAGGGCGGGATGCTTCAGCGGAGCGCCGCCCTTGCCACGGGCCTGATCTCATAGCCCATCTCGCCCATGACGCGGAGGAAGTCGCGCTCGGTGGTGGAGGCGAGGATGGCCCGGTCAATGTCCGCCCGGATGCTCCCCCGGTGGGTGGGCTTATCGTTCTGCTCTGCCTGCCACTCGCCGTAATCCTTGCCCCGCCCCTTGGGATGCTCAATGACGGAAATCTGATACTCCCGGCACAGTCGGTCCGATACCTCCCGCATACGGGCGTAGTCGGCGGGGGAATGCTCCGGCAGAGGGGAGCGCAAGGGAGCCACGGTAATGGCAAGGCCAGCGCCGAGATTGTAGACGGTGGTGCTTTTGGTCACGCCGCCCTTCTGGTTCGCCACGGCGATCACCTTTGATTTTACCATCGGGTTTTTCCTCCTTCACATAGATTTAGCCGCCCACGGTGAGATGGGGGGCTATGTATAGGCATGAAAAAAGCCGCCACAAATGTGACGGCTTTGATCTTGTGAAGAAGGGCAGGGTACGATCTTCCTCGACTGTGTATTAAGTTGTTTTTCATTCGGACGGATTTTATCAGACTGCGCCAAATTGGTACTGAGCTATCCAAACGCTCAGTTTGGGTGAAATGGAGGGCAAAAAGCGCCTTTGAATTAGCCCATGTTTTAACCCATCATTTAACCCATTTCCGAGTTTAACCCTTTTTTAACCCATAGAAAACAGGTTAAATCAGGTCAGCTTTCATCAAACCCCATCAAAAGGAAAATCCCCGGAAGCCTTGCGGCTCCGGGGATTCGTGGTTTTTTAACGCTTGGAGAACTGAGGTGCGCGACGGGCTGCTTTGAGACCGTACTTCTTACGCTCCTTCATACGAGGATCGCGGGTCAGGAACCCGGCGGCCTTCAGGCCGGCGCGGAACTCGGGGTTGACCTCCAGCAGGGCGCGGCTGATGCCGTGGCGGATGGCGCCGGCCTGGCCGGTCACGCCGCCGCCGGTGACGGTGGCCACGATGTCCACCTTGCCGACGGTGTCGGTGGTGACCAGGGGCTGGCGGACAATCAGCTTCAGGGTGTCAAGGCCGAAGTAATCGTCGATGTCGCGGCCATTGATGGTGATGGAGCCGGTGCCGTTGGGGAACAGATGCACGCGGGCCACGGAGGACTTGCGGCGGCCGGTACCGTACAGATAAGGCTTCTTGCTCTTATACATTCTTCAATTACCTCCTGCTTAGTTGGCGGCCCAGGGCTCGGGCTTCTGGGCAGTATGGGGGTGCTCCGCGCCGCGGTAGATATGCAGGCGGGTCAGGCTGTCCTTGGTCAGGATGTTGCGGGGCATCATGCCGCGGATGGCCAGCTTCATGGCCAGCTCGGGCTTGTCCTGCATCAGCAGGCGGTACTTGGTCTCCTTCAGGCCGCCGGGATAGCCGGAGTGGGTGCGGTAGAACTTCTGCTCCAGCTTCTTGCCGGTGAGGACGGCCTTCTCGGCGTTGACGATCACCACAAAGTCGCCGCAGTCGGCGTGGGGGGTGTACTCGGGCTTAACCTTACCGCGCAGCAGGTTGGCGGCGACGGCGGCAGTCTTGCCCAGGGGCTTGCCGGCCGCGTCGAGGATATACCACTTGCGGACGATGTTGCCCTTGTTGGCCATAAAAGTGGACATGGTGAAACCTCCAATTTCGCTTCTTTATCTCAAATTTGGTCTAAACAGATTATCAGCCCCAATCTGGACGATTGGAGCGTTTTGTATTATAATGCTTGCAGCGCAGGGTGTCAACACGTTTTTTTGCGTTTTTTAATTTAGAAAGTAATTTGCTCGTGAATTCTTCGTTTTTCTCTTTTTATCTCGCGATAGCTCGGCTTCGTTTTTCATTTTATTTTATCCGAAAGGTGCGGTTTTTCTATTGAATAAGGTACTCAGCTACGTCCGCCGCTGTGTGGAGGACTACGATATGATAAAGCCCGGCGACCGGATCGCCGTGGGGGTCTCGGGGGGCAAGGACTCTCTGACCCTGCTGGCCGCCCTGGCCCGGCTGCGGGAATTCTACCCCGTCCCCTTCACCGTGGAGGCCTTCACCCTGGACATGGGGCGCGTGGACGGGGGGGAGGGGATGGACTTCGCCCCGGTGGCCGCGCTGTGTGAGCGGCTGGACGTGCCCTACACCCTGCTGCCCTCGGAGATCCACCACATCATCTTCGACCTGCGTAAGGAGAAGAACCCCTGCTCCATGTGCGCCAAGATGCGCCGTGGGGCGCTGCACAACGCCATGGCGGAGCGGGGCATCCGCAAAATCGCCCTGGGCCACCACTTCGACGACGCGGTGGAGACCTTTTTCCTCTCCCTCTTCTACGAGGGGCGGCTGAGCTGCTTCCAGCCCGTGACCTACCTGGACCGCACCGACATCGTGCAGATCCGCCCCCTGCTCTACTGCGGGGAGGGCCTTATCCGCAACACGGCGCAGCGGGAGGGCCTGCCGGTGGTCCACAACCCCTGCCCCGCGGACGGCTATACCAAGCGGCAGGAGGTCAAGGAGTTGATTAAAACCCTGGACAAACAGTACCCCGGCCTGAAAAGCCGGGTATTCGGCGCCATGCAGCGCCTGCCCCTGCCCGAGTGGGGGCCTGTGGAGCACAGGCGGATGCCGCCGCTGGGGGAGGAGGAGTAGACCAAGATGGATTTAAAGGTGTCGGACATGATGGACATGCAGCGGGAGCTGTGGGAGCTGCACAGGGACAAGTGGTCCCCCATGGAGCCGGAGTACGGCCGCAACTTCCTGCTGTGGATGGTGGAGGAGCTGGGCGAGGTTATCGCCATCGTGAAAAAGAAGGGAGACGCCGCCATCGCGGCGGACCCGGCGGTCCGCGGGGCGTTTACGGAGGAGATGAGCGACGTGCTCATGTACTTTATGGACACCCTCCTGCGCTACGGGGTGTCGCCCCAGGAGTTCTCCGAGGCCTACCTGAACAAGCACGGCGCCAATATGGGCCGCGACTACGATGGACAGTACGCCCGGATGTTCACGGGGGGGCAGGACCATGGCAGAGGATGAGCGGGTGCGGGTAACCCTGGACTTCACCAGATGCAGATATATCGGCGAGCTGTACCTGGAGATGCGGACCAAGATGGAGTGGGACGAGGACTTTGGGGAGAATTTCAGCGCGCTTTGGGACATCCTTCGCGGTATGCCCTATAAAGGGGACGATTTTACGATACTCCGCCCCCGCAGGTACACAGAGATTCCATATGACGATAACGAGGGCTTTGGGGAGTATGTCGATAAGATTTACACCACTTTTTTGGAGGCCCAGCAGAAGGGGATTCTGACCGTCAGGATGGAGTATGTGGACGGGGTGTTTGACTGGAGATGATCCCTGCTTATATACACTGGGAATATGGCAAAGGGAAAGCCCGCCGGAAGGCGGGCTTTCCCTTTGCTTACAGCAGCACGCGGAAGGGCTGGAACAGGATCGAGGTGATGGGGTAAAGATACTTGCGGGGCGGCTGGAGGGCTTTGGCCTCCACCCCCGGCTTGGCCTCGTAGCTGCCGTCCGGGTTTACCCGCAGGGATTGGGCCTCCATCCCGTCCAGGTAGTCCTCCAGCAGGCCGTTGAACTGTTCGCTGTGGAGCACCAGCATGAGCTCGGTGTCCAGGTAGGTGGAGCGCATATCCAGGTTGTAGGACCCCACCATGGACAGGTCATCGTCCACCAGGGCGGACTTGCCGTGGGAGGAGTAGTCCCCAAAGTACTCGTAGACGGCCGCGCCGGTGTCCAGCACGTCTTGGCGGTTGTGTGTGTAGTCGGAGGAGGCCATGAAGTTGTCCCCCACCGCCACCGAGTTCAGAAGCACCCAAAAGTCCTCCTGGGCCCCGGCCACGGCCGCCAGGCCGTCGTACATCTCCCGGCTCATGACCGCGTAGGGGGTCTGGAGCCGGGCGCGCTCCTCCGCGCCGGAGAGCAGGGACATGATCTGCCACCAGACCCAGGGCTCCTTGGCCATGATGTTGGTGGGGTTGTGGATAAGCCGCGCCCCGTCCAGCGGCACGGTGAGGGCGGCGTAGTCCGGGGCGTCCCCCGAGAGGAAGGGCTTTTTCGCGCACAGGGCGGCCCAGCGCCGGGTGAGCGCCGCCTGCGCGGCGTCCGCCCGCCCGCCGCCGAAGAGGGGCGTGCGCTCCAGATGGGGCTTGACGCTATCCCCCTCCCACACCGAGCGAAAGTAGTCCTCCACCTGGAAGAGCACGCTGTCCCCGCCCCGCTGCGTCCCGGCGGCGGTGTTCACCACCAGCACGTCCAGGTCGTGGCTGCGCTCGGCCTCGGGCACGTACTCCCCCAGGAACTTGTCGAAGGTGTTGCGCCCGCCCAGCAGCAGCAGGCGGTCGTCGATGATGATGTATTTGTCGTGCAGGCGCCCATTGAAGCCCCAGGGCTTGAGCGGGTTGGGGGTGTTGTAGTAGCGGATTTCCACGTTGGGCAGCCGGCCCAGGGCCCAGAAAATGGGCTTGGGTGACATGGAGACCAGGCCGTTCATACCGTCTACCAAAATTTGAATTTCCACCCCCCGCCCGGCGGCGTCCAGCAGGGCGGAGAACACGTCCCGCCCGCTCTCACAGTCCCGCACGTCGAAGGAGGAGAAGATAATCCGCTCCCGGGCCTCGCTGATCATCCGCAGGCGGATGTCCAGCGCGTCGCCGTTGTCCGTCACCAGGGCGGCCCGGTCGGGGGAGCCCTCGGCGTAGAAGGCCTCCCGGTCGTAGGCGGCCTGGAAGGCGGGGCTGACGGACGGGTGCGCCAGGAAGGGCAGGGTCATGCCCCCCAGCAGATAGAGCACGCAGGCCGCCAGGATCAGAAGGGCGGCCAGGAGCCGCTTACGCCGCAGCGGGCGGCGGGCTTTTTCGCGCTGCGTCACCATTACAGCAGGATCACCCCGGCCTCCTGGCAGGCGTTCAGGGTCTCGTCGTCCCACACGCTGGCCTGCACCTCGCCGATATGGGCCTTGCGCCCCGCGCGGACGGGACCGCGCGGGGACCCCGTGATTTCAATGTATCGCCGGGCGGAAGTGAATCCCGCCCCGGCTCCGCGCCATTCGGCGTGCGCCGCCCTGCGGGCGGCGGGGCTGCGCCCCATATCGGTAATCACAGCAGGATGACCCCCGCTTCCTGGCAGGCGTTCAGGGTCTCGTCGTCCCACACGCTGGCCTGCACCTCGCCGATATGGGCCTTGCCCAGCAGCAGCATGCACAGGCGGGACTGGCCGATGCCGCCGCCGATGGTCAGGGGGAGCTTGCCCTCCAGCAGCAGCTTGTGGAAGGGGAGGCCCCGGCGAGCGTCGCACCCGGCGGCGGTGAGCTGGCGGTCCAGGGCGGCCGGGTCCACCCGGATGCCCATGGAAGAGACCTCAAAGGCCCGCTCCAGGACCGGGTTCCAGATCAGGATGTCGCCGTTGAGGGTCCAGTCGTCGTAGTCGGGGGCGCGGCCGTCGTGGGGCCTGCCGGATTTGAGGGGGCCGCCGATGCCCATGAGGAAGGTGGTGGGGTGCTCCCGCACCCAGGCGTTCTCCCGCTCCTTGGCGGTCTTGTCCGGCCAGCGGTCCTCCAGCGCCTGGGCGGTGACGAAGCTCACGCCGGCGTCCAGGGCGGGCAGGGAGGAGAGCTGGGGGTAGACCGAGCGCAGGGTGGCCTGGGTCTGGCACATGGCCTCCACGATGGTGCGCACCGTGCTCTGGAGGTACTCCACCGTGCGGTCCCGGGGGGCCAGGACCTTTTCCCAGTCCCACTGGTCCACGTAGACCGAGTGCAGGTTGTCCAGCTCCTCGTCCCGGCGGATGGCGTTCATGTCGGTGTACAGCCCCTCGCCCACCGAGAACTGGTAGCGGTACAGGGCCAGACGCTTCCACTTGGCCAGGGAGTGGACCACCTGGGCGTCCCGCCCGGCGGAGGGGATGTCGAAGCTGACCGCCCGCTCCACGCCGTTGAGATCGTCGTTCAGGCCGGTGCTGGCCTCCACGAACAGGGGGGCGGACACCCGGCGCAGGTGGAGCGCGCCGCCCAGGGTGTCCTCGAAGAGGCGCTTCAGGAGACCGATGGCCTTTTGGGTGTCGTATAAGTTCAGGCAGGGGGCGTACCCCTGGGGGATGTAGGTCTTGTCCATGGCGATAAAACTCCTTTAACTAGATAAAGCATATTATACAAGCGCCGCCCCATAAATGCAAGAAAATGAGGGGGCGCGGAAAATCCGCGCCCCCTCTGGCAGTCCCGTCCTCTTAAGCGGCCTTGCGGCCGTGCGCCGCGGCAACCGCCGCGATCAGAGCCGCCGCGACTGCGGCCAGCATCGTCATATCCATGTCTGCGCCCCCTTTTCTTTTCCCTGCCTTTGTTGCTATTAGAATACCGCGAAAGATTAAAGAAAGCGTAAAGCGGGCGTTAATCCCTCATAAAACCGTCAGGCGGGGATGCGCAGGGTGGCCCCGGCGTAAATGAGGTTGGGGTCCCGGATGCCGTTGAGCCGGGCCAGCTCCGCCACGGTGGCGCCGTAGCGCCGGGCGATGGCCCAGAGGGTGTCGCCGGGGCGGATGGTGTAGGTGAGATAGACGGGGGCCGCGCCGGGGATGCGCAGCACCTGGCCCACGTCAATCAGATTGGGATTCGCGATGCCGTTGAGGCGGACCAGCTCCGCCACCGTGGTGCCGTAGCGCCGGGCCAGGCCCCAGAGGGTGTCGCCGGGGCGGACGGTATAGGAAAAGGACTGCGGCTGCGGGCGCTCCAGCAGCACGCCGGGGGTGAAGCGGTCCCGGTCCACGTAGCCGGCCACCCCGGCCACCGTGCCCATGTCGGTGTACTGGAAGCCGGTCCAGCTCTCCCAGTGGGCGGTGACGGCGGGTTCGTCCACCCCGTAGTCCGCCGCCCACAGGGGCCAGGCGGCCAGGGCCGGGCCGAAGCGGCTGCTGGCGTTGTAGGCGTCGGCGTAGACCAGGGGGGCGGCGCCGGTGAGGCGCTCCAGCTCGGTGAGGAAGGCCACCGCCACGGCGGTGGCCTGTTCCACGCTCAGGCCGTCCAGGGCCTCGAAGTCCATGGCCGGGCGGCAGTCGTACCCGGTGTCCGCGATCAGCCCGGCGAAGGCGCGGGCCTGCTCCGCTCCCTCCCGGGGCGTGCGGGCGGTGACATAGTAGTAAAAGCCGAAGTGGAGCCCCGCCGCGCGGGCCCCCTCCGCGTGCCGGTGGAAATAGGAGTCCACGCCGTCCGCACCGTACCCGGCGCGGATATAGACGGCCTCCAGGCCGTCCGCCCGGGCCTGGGCGAAGTCCACGGCGCCCTGGTAGACGCTCACGTCCATGCCCTCCATCACGTCGGGGGAGGCGGGGCCGATGGCGGCGGCGGGGAAGGCGCCGCCCAGCAGCAGGGCGGCGGTCAGCAGGGCAAGCAGTTTCTTGCGCAAAGGATTCACACCTTTCAAATGAGTGGGGGAGAACCCCCTCTATCCTATGCCGCCGCGCCGGGACGGATTTCCGCCGCCCGCAACCGCCCCTTGCCATTTCGGATATTTGAAGGTATAATACGTGCATCCTAACGATAACAGCGCCGAGGAGGACGTTCCATGGAAAAGATTCAGATGTCCACCCCCCTTGTGGAGATGGACGGCGACGAGATGACCCGCATCATCTGGCAGGAGATCAAGGACGAGCTGCTGCTGCCCTTTGTGGATCTCAAGACGGTCTACTTTGACCTGGGCCTCCCCGAGCGGGAAAAGACCAGCGACCAGGTGACGGTGGACTGCGCCGAGGCCACCAAGCAGTACGGCGTGGCCGTCAAGTGCGCCACCATCACTCCCAACGCCCAGCGGGTGGAGGAGTACAAGCTCACCGAGATGTGGAAGTCCCCCAACGGCACCATCCGCGCCATCCTGGACGGCACGGTGTTCCGCGCCCCCATCATGGTCCGGGGCATCTCCCCGGTGGTGAAGAACTGGGAGAAGCCCATCACCATCGCCCGCCACGCCTACGGCGACGTGTATCGCGCCACCGAGTACCGGGTGCCCGGCCCCGGCGTGGCCGAGCTGGTCTTCCACGGGGAGGACGGCAAGTGCTTCCGCCAGACCATCTACGACTTCGAGTGCGCGGGGGTGCTCCAGGGGCAGTACAACAAGGACAGCTCCATCTCCTCCTTCGCCCGCTCCTGCTTCCAGTACGCCGTGGACACCAGGCAGGATCTGTGGTTTTCCACCAAGGACACCATCTCCAAGAAGTACGACCACACCTTTAAGGATATTTTCCAGGACATCTTCGACCGGGAGTACCGGGAGCAGTTCGAGGCGGCGGGCATCGAGTACTTCTACACCCTGATCGACGACGCGGTGGCCCGCGTCATCCGCTCCAGGGGCGGCTTTATCTGGGCCTGCAAGAACTACGACGGCGACGTGATGAGCGATATGGTCTCCACCGCCTTCGGCAGCCTGGCCATGATGACCTCCGTGCTGGTCTCCCCCGACGGGAAGTACGAGTACGAGGCAGCCCACGGCACCGTCACCCGCCACTACTACAAGTACTTAGAGGGGGAGAACCCCTCCACCAACCCCATGGCCACCATCTTCGCCTGGACGGGCGCGCTGGCCAAGCGGGGGGAGCTGGACGGCAACGGGGCGCTGGTGGAGTTCGCCCACAAGCTGGAGCGGGCCTGCATCGCCACCATCGAAAGCGGCGTCATGACCCGCGACCTGGCCGGGCTGTGGGAGGGGGAGGCCCCCGCCACCGCCGTGGACACGGGGGTGTTCCTCCAGTCCATCCGCCTGCGGCTGGAGAAGCTGCTCACGGAAGAAGCGAATTAAAAAGAAGAGCGGCCCACCGGTACGGTGGGCCGCTCTTTTAATCTGTGCGGATAAGGCGGGCGATGGCGGGCGGGCGATTCATGAATCGCCCCTACGCTACGGGCATGGGACGGATTGCCGCGGGCCCGCTGCTGTGTGTTGAAGGTGTGTTTCCGGAGGGGAGGGGAAGGAGGGAGGGATTAGCCCACGTTGGTCAGGCCGCCGTCGGGGTAAATGGTGGAGCCGGTGACGAAGTCGGAGGCCGCGGAGGCCAGGAAGATGGCGGGGCCCTTGCAGTCGTCGGGGTAGCCGATGCGCTTGGCGGGCATGGCGGCGGCGATGTTGTTGCGGGCGGTCTCGTCGTCAGGCAGCATGCCGACCATCATGGGGGTGTAGGTGATGGTGGGGCCGATGGCGTTGACCTGGATGTTGGGGCCCAGGTCGGAGGCGTAGGCGCGGGTGAGCATCTCCACGGCGCCCTTGGTGGCGCAGTAGCCCACGTTGCCCATGCCGCCGTTGCCTACGGCGCGGATGCCGCGCACGGAGGACAGGTTGATGATCTTGCCGTGCACGTTGTTGTCCTTGAAGTACTTGCCAAAGTGCTTGCAGGTGAGCATGATGGACTTCACGTTGGCCTCGAAGAGCTGGTCCCACACGTCCACGGGGAACTCGGTGCCGGGGAACTTCTTGTTGAAGCCCTGGGAGTTCACCAGGATGTCCACGGTGCCCATCTCCTTGACGGCGGCGGCGAGCAGGGCCTCCACCTCGTTCTCCTTGGAGGCGTCGCCGGCGCAATAGAGGATGTCCAGCCCGGTCTTGTCCTTGATCTCCTTCTGGGCGCGCTGGAGGGCCTCCACCTTGCGGGAGGAGATCATCACCTGGGCGCCCGCCTCGGCGAGACCCTCGGCGATGGCCTGGCCGATGCCGCCGGCGCCGCCGACGACCACGGCCTTCTTGCCGGTGAGATCAAACAGATTGGTCATGTAAAAGACTTCCTTTCAAATATGTTGTGCGGTCCTTTCGGCTGGGGGAGGCGGAAAGGGAACTTACTTCTGCTCGGGGGGCACCAGGCACACCAGCATCTGGCAGGTCACGGCGCCGTTGTTCTGGATGCCCTTCTTGGTGAAGGGCCCGCAGTGGAAGGAGTCGCCGGCGTGCAGGGTGGTCTTGGTGCCGTCCTCCACCTCGATGTCCATCTCGCCCTCGATAATGTAGTAGATGGACTCCAGGGGGTTGCCGCCGAACTCACAGCCGCCGCCGGGGAGGAAGTGGCTCAGGCCCATGATCATCTTGCCGTCGTTCACGTCCTGGGGGTTGTGCAGGCGGGTGGGGCGCATGTCGTAGTGGCCGGGGGCCTCATAGAAGGTGGCCTCATTCTTGCGGACGATTTTGTAGCTCATGAAAATAACTTCCTTTCAGAAATTGAGGTGACTTAAATACCCAGCTGGGCGCGGACCTTGCCGCCGTCGAAGGCGGGGATGCCCAGCAGCTCACGGGCCTCGGCGGGGGTGGCGGGGGTGTTGCCGAAGGCCTTGACGGCCTGCACGGCCCGCTCCACCAGCATGTGGTTGGTGGCCATGACCTTCTTGCCGTTTTCGTCCACGCCGTAGACCACGTTGTCCTCCATGCCCACGCGGATGTGGCCGCCCAGGGCCAGGGCCGCGAAGAGGATGGGCAGGTGCCCCTTGCCGATGCCGAAGGCCGACCAGGTGGACCCGGCGGGGATGCGGCTGACCAGGTAGAGCAGGTTCTCCACCGTGGCGGGCATGCCGCCCAGCACGCCCAGGCAGAACTGGTAGTGGCAGGGGGCGGGGAGGTGGCCCTTTTTCACAAAGTACTCGGTGATGCCCAGCATACCGGCGTCGAAAATTTCAATTTCGGGCTTGATGCCCCGCTCCATGTACAGGTCGCCCAGCTTCTCCAGGAACTGGGGGGAGTTCATAAACACGCCGCCGGGCATCCAGTTGAAGGAGCCCGCGTCGTAGGAGCCCATCTCGATGCCGGAGAGCTCCCTGTGGTGGGCCATGCGCTCGTCGTCGGTGGCGGGGTGGTCGGGGGAGGCGCCGGAGGAGGTGCAGTTGATAACCACGTCGCAGTCCTCGTGGCTGCGGATCAGGCGGATGGTCTCGCGGAATTTCTCCTTGTCCATGGCGCCCAGGCCGTCGTCGGCCCGCATGTGCAGGTGGACGACCGCGGCCCCCAGCTTCCAGGCGTCGTAGGCCTCGTCCGCGATCTGCGCGGGCGTCTCCGGAATGTGGTACCCGGCGGGGGTGACCGCGCCGGTCAGGGCGGCGGTGATAATGGTTTTTGCCATTTGGTTGCTTCGCTCCTTTTCTGTCCGGGAGGGCCCGGTCTGACTTGCGTTTGCACGGCAACGGGTGTCAAGCCGCCGGCGGGGCCGGCGGCTTGACCCGGAGGGAATCGGGAAACCTACTTCTCTTCCTTGGCGGGGCGGTAGGGCTCGACGTGCTTGGAGGCGGGATCGTAGGGGTTGACCTCCTCGCCGGACTCCACCTTCTTGAACCACTCCAGGGGCAGCTTGCGGAAGCCGTCCCAGCTCTCGCGGGTGGGGGGCTGCTGCATCCAGTCGTGGGTGTAGCGCCAGTCGTTGGTCAGGCTGATGTACTTCTCGTCCTGCTGGGCGGAGTTCTGGTCGCCCAGGTCGCCGGCGGCGATGCGCAGCAGGGAGCCGTACTGCTCGCTGACGGTGTGCAGCTTCAGGTCCTCCACCAGCAGCTTCTTCAGGGGGCGCTTGGCCAGGTTGGACATGATGGTGCGGTTCTCGTAGGGCATGGTCTTAAGGACCCGGGCCAGCTCCCAGGCGCGGTCCATGACGGTGCCCTTGGGCACCACCTCGCTCACCATGCCCCAGTCCAGCATCTGCTGGGCGGTCCACTGGCGGGCGGTCATCATGTAGTAGTTGCCGCGCTTGGTGCCGAAGAAGTGCTGGGCCATCAGGCCCATGCCGTCGCCGGGGACCAGGCCGCCGTGGGCGTGGGGGACCTCCATCCAGGTGTCGTCGGAGCAGATGGTGATGTCGCTGAGCATGGCGGAATCCCAGTGGAAGCCGGGGCCGGGGATGGCGCCGATGGTGGGCACGTCCAGGTCGAAGATCATGTTCTTGATGAGGTTGGTGTCGTCAAAGTACTGGTGCTGGAAGCGCTGGGTGGGCAGCTCGGAGTAGGTCTCCCAGCCGTGGGGGTCGGACTCGGTCATCCAGCTGTCGCCGATGTGGGTGAAGATGATGATCTCGTTCTTGAAGTCCAGGGACAGCACGCGCACCAGCTGGCTGATGGCCCGGTGGGACATGCCGCTGTGGCACATGGGGCCGTCCAGGGTCTTCCAGGTCACCTGGAGAATGCCGTCCTCACGGTAGAGGTCTGCGAAATCCTTGAACCACTCCTTGTACTCGTCCAGCTCCGGCAGCTTGACATAATCGGCCATAGGCTTACCCATAATGTTGTACCTCCTGATAAAAATAAAATAAAAATTTAAACTGTCAGATGTTCTATTAGGATTGTAAATCCAAACGGCGGATTTGTGAAATATCCATAAACGATAAGAATTCGGGCAGTTATTAGCGGGGGTGATAATAAAAAGCGGCGCGAGCTTGCGGCCCCCGCAATGCCGGGAACGGGGCATGGCAGTACGTGCGGCTTATTACGCACCTGTTAAACCGCAACTACTTATAAGTCTGGGCGGGTCATGTGCCGCAGGGTCCAGGTGTCCGGGGGACACCTGGATGATTTCGGGCGAGGCCACCTTAAACTAGGCAGCCCTACTTACAGAGGGCAAGGGCCGAACCGAGCCCTGAGCGCTTTCAGGTTTTGCGGGTTACCTGAACCGCACCGCCGCGGGGCCCCGGGTCCAGGGCCCGCAGGCCCTGGTTGTTTCTTCCCGGGGTTCTTTGCAAGCAAAGAACCCCGCCGCCGGAGGCCGGGCCTCCCCGCAAAGACGCGCCGGGCGTCTATTCCGCCTTGAAGATCCCGGCGGCGCCCATGCCGCCGGCGATGCACATGGTGACCATGGCGTACTTGCCGCCGGTGCGGCGCAGCTCGGAAATAGCCTTGCAGGAGAGCACCGCGCCGGTGGCCCCCAGGGGGTGTCCCAGGGCCATGGCGCCGCCGTTGGGGTTGACCTTGGCCGGGTTCAGGCCCAGCTCCTTCACGCAGGGGCTGACCTGGGCGGCAAAGGCCTCGTTGAGCTCGATCACGTCCATGTCGTCCGCGGTGAGGCCGGTAAACGCCAGAACCTTGGGCACGGCGTAGATAGGGCCCAGGCCCATGTAGGCCGGGTCCAGCCCGCCCACGCAGAAGCCCAGGAAGGACGCCAGGGGCCGTATGCCCAGCGCGGCGGCCTTCTCCCGGCTCATAAGCACCAGGAAGGCCGCGCCGTCGCTGGTCTGGGAGGAGGTGGCGGCGGTGACCCGGCCGTTTTCCCGGAAGCAGGGCTTCATGGAGGCCAGCTTCTCCGCGCTGGTGTCCCGGCGGATGCCCTGGTCCTTGTCAAAAACGATCTCGTTGCCCTCGGCGTCCACGCCGGGCAGGGGGATGATCTGCTCGTCGAAGTACCCGGCGTCCTGGGCGGCGGCGGCCTTGCGGTGGCTGTCCAGAGCCAGCGCGTCCATCTCCTCACGGGTGACGTTGTAGCGCTCGGCCACGTTTTCGGCGGTCTCGCCGTTGGAGATGTACTGCGCCGCGTCGTGCTCCAGCAGCCACGGGTTCATGTCCCCGCTGCGGTCCAGGGTCATGGGCAGGGCGGTCATGGACTCGATGCCGCCGGCCACAATGCAGTCGGCCTGCCCGGCCTCGATCTGCCACGCGGCCAGGGCCACGGCCTGGAGGGAGGAGGAGCAGAAGCGGTCCACGGTCAGGCCGCAGGCGGTATAGGGCAGTCCCGCGCGGGCGGCCACCAGCCGGGCGGGGTTCAGGCCCTGCTTGCCCTCGGGGATGGCGCAGCCCAGGATTACGTCCTCCACCAGGGCGGGGTCGAGCTGGGGAAGCTTCTCCATGACGCCCTTGAGCACCAGCCCGCCCATATCGATGGGGTGCAGGCTGCGCAGCGCGCCCTTCTTGCCGGATTTTGCCACGGCGGAGCGGCCGTAGGCCACCACCACGGTGTTGGAAAGGGGTTTCGCCATTTTAAATACCTCACTTCCTTAAGTGCCTCCCCTACGAGGGGAGGTGGCGCGAAGCGCCGGAGGGGTCATACCCTCACTCTTCCATTTCTTTCAGCGCGGGGTCTACGATGAGCTTGGGCTCCACCTTGGACTGGATCTCCTCCGGGGTGTGGCCCTTCCGCACCTCCCGCAGCACCAGGCCCTCGGCCGTCACGTCCACGACGCACAGGTCGGTGACGATGTGGTTGACGCAGGAAACGCCGGTCAGGGGCAGGGTGCACGTGTTGACAATCTTGGGGGAGCCGTCCTTGGCGGTGAGATCCATGGCCACGATGACGGTCCTGGCGCCGTTGCACAGGTCCATGGCGCCCCCCATGCCGAAGGCCCGGCCGGGGGTGGCCCAGTTGGCCAGATCCCCCTTGGCGGACACCTGGAGGCCGCCGAGCACGGTGGCGGCCATGCGCCCGGAGCGGATGACGCCGAAGGACATGGCCGTGTCGAAGGCCGAGCCGCCGGGCACGGGCACGAAGGCCACGCCCCCCGCGTTGTAGAAGCGCTCGTTCTTCACCAGGCCCTCGGCGGTGCCGCCCACGCCGATGAAGCCGTTCTCGCTCTGGAAGAGCACGCCGGGCACGGCGTAGTCCCCGCACAGGCTGGGAATGCCGATGCCCACGTTGACCACGTCGCCGGACTTGAAGTAGGCCGCGGCGCGGCGGGCGATAAAATGTCTGTTATCCATGCTTCTCCTCCTATGCCAGGATCATGTCTACAAATATGCCGGGTACCTTGACCTCGTCGGGGGTGATCTCGCCCAAATCGCACAGGTGGTCGCACTCCACGATGGACAGGTCCCCGCAGGTGGCGATCACAGGATGGGACGCGCCGCCGGTGCCCCGGAAGGCCAGATTGCCGATGAGGTCGGCGCGCCGGGCGCGGGTGATGCAGATGTCGGCGCGCAGGGCGCTCTCCAGCAGGTAGTCCTGCCCCGCCACGTTCACCACCTGCCGCCGCTCCTGCACCACGGTGCCCAGGCCGGTCTTGGTGAGCACGCCGCCCAGCCCCAGCCCGCCGCAGCGGATGCGCTCGATAAAGCTGCCCATGGGGTTGAGCTCAATGTCGATTTCCCCGGAGAGCATCTTGGCGCTGGTCTCGGGGTTGGTGCCGATGTGGGTGGTGATCATGCGGTCCACCACCCCGGCGTGGACCAGGCGGCCCACCCCCTTATCCGGGTCGCCGGAGTCGATGGAGTAAATGGTCAGGTGTTTGGCGCCGCTCTCCAGGATGCACTCGATGAGCCGGTAGGGCATGTTCTGGCCCGCCTGCCCGCCGACGGCGATGGTCTGCCCGTCCTTGAAGCGGGAAATGATCTGCTCTGTCGTTGTAACTTTGCTTTCCATAGGCTTCTCCTTTTACACTTGAGGTTTGAGGAAGCGGGAGCACACCAGGCCCACGGCGGCCAGCACGGCGGCGGTAATAAAGGCCCCGGCGTAGCTGCCGCCGGCGGCGTGGAACCGCACCGCCAGCACGGGGCCGACGAGGCTGGCCAGGCCGAATACCACGTACATGACCCCGTAATTCTCCGTGATGTAGCGGGGTCCGAACATCCTGGCGGTCAGGGGGGTGAGGACCGAGGCGAAGCCGCCGTAGCAGGAGGCGGCCAGCCCCATGGCCACGAGCACCGGGAGGGGGCCGGAGACCACGGCCAGAGCGGCCATGGAGGCGATGCAGATCAGAAACACAATGGCGACGGTGCCGGGTATGCCCAGCTTATCGGACACGCTGCCCCATACGAAGCGCCCGGCCATGTTGCAGGCGGCAAAGACGCTGACAAAAATCGCGGCCCGCTCCGGGGTGAAGCCCAGGGTCTGCTGGAGGATGGGGGAGGCCTGGCTGATGACGATGACCCCGGCCACCAGGGCGCAGGTAAAGACCAGCACCATCAGGTAGAAGGCGGGGGTTTTGACCATCTGGCCCCGGCGCAGGCCGGTTTCGGCTCCGCCCGTCCCGCCCTCTCCGGGCAGCAGGCTGGTGCGGAAGTCCTCAGGGGGCTCCCGCAGCAGCAGGGAGCCCAGCAGGATCACGGCCAGGAAGGCGAGGCCCAGAATGCGGAAGGCCATGGACAGGGAGAAGGCGCCGGTGAGGCCCACCGCGGCGGGGGCCCACAGGATGGCGCCCGAGCCGTAGGCGGCGGTGCCCAGGCCGGAGGCCATGCCGGCCTTCTCGGGGAACAGGCGCACCACATAGGCCATCATGCTGGGGTAGATGAAGCCGCAGCCCAGGCCGGAGAGCACGCCGTAGAAGAAGTAGAGCTGCCACACCGCGCCCATGAACCCGGCGCAGAAGAGCCCGCCGCCGAAGAGCACGGCGCCCACCACGATGCAGGTGCGGGTGCCCATGCGGCGGATAACCGCGCCGAAGAGCAGGGGGGCCATGGTGGAGCACACCACGGTGATGGTGTAGGCCAGGGAGACCTGGGCGTCGGGCCAGCCGTGGGTCGCCGCGATGGGGGTCTGGAGCACGCTCCAGGCGTAGCCAAACCCGGCGCAGACGCAGATCACGAGGCTGGCGATCATGCAGACCCAGCGGGTCTTGGTGAAGGCGGCCGGGGAGGCGGCCGGAGCGGTCGTTACCAGAGTAGCCAAACGATCACCTCTTCTTACAGCTTTTTGTGGAGCTTGAGCAGCTCAATGAGCATCTTGTCCCGGTAGGCGGCGCACTCGGCGTTGGTGTGGCCCACGTGGTCGGGGAAATGGGCCATCTCGGCGTCCACGCCGGGCTGGGCCACCTCGCTCCAGTTGTCGGGCTGGTGGGTCCAGGAGGCCATGTCCTCCAGCCAGCGGTCGCCGGAATTGCCCAGCATCTGCACCATGCCGGTCAGGCCGCCGGGGTTGCCCAGTTGCATGATCATGTTGTGGCCGAAGATGGCCCAGCGCAGGCCGGGGCCGTAGACCAGGGCCTTATCCGCGTCCTCCACGGAGCAGACCCCCCGCATGACCAGATCCTGCACCTCGCGGTACAGGGCCAGCTGCAGGCGGTTGGCGATGAAGCCGGGGCACTCCCGGCGCAGGAGCACGGCCTCCTTGCCGATGGACTGGTAGAAGTCGTACACAAGCTGGAGCACGCCGGGGTCGGTCTGGGCGCCGGAGGTGATCTCCACCAGGGGGATCAGGTGGGGGGGATTGTAGGGGTGTGCGCCCACGCAGCGCTCGGGGTGGGCGGCCTTGGCGGCGATGTCGGTGATGAGCAGGCCGGAGGTGCTGCTGGCGTACAGGGCGTCGGGGGCGGCGTACCGCTCGGCGTTTGCTAGGATGCTCTGCTTGATCTCCAGGCGCTCCGGGCCGCTCTCCTGGATGAACTGGGCCCCCTTCACGGCCTCCTCTATGGAGGTGGTGAAGCGGATGCGCCCGGCGATCTCCTCCCGGCGCCCGGCGGAGATGGCGTCGTAGGCCGCCAGGGAGTCCAGGCTCTTGTGCATCTGGGCGCGGCTCTTCTCCAGGGGCTCGTCGCCCACGTCGTAGAGCACCACGTCCAGCCCCTTCATGGCGAATTGGATGGCCCAGCTGGAGCCGATGACCCCGCCGCCCACACAGGCGACGGTCTTAATCTCATTGAAATTCATACTGCTAAGATCCTCCTTTGATTTCTTTCTGCCATTTATAAAGCAAAAGCCGTGCCAAAAATCAGAAAAGGCGTAAAACGGCTGGCGGGCAGGGGGTTTGGACAAAAAACAGCCCCGGCAGATTAATGCAGTTACGCATTAATCTGCCGGGGCTATAATGTTATAATGACTTATAATGCAAAAATAGGTTACCGCTTTTTGCGCAAATCCCGCCAAATCCGCCACACGTCGTCGCCGTAATTGCTGACCAGGGTGGTGACCTGGCCGTCCGCCGGGTCATAGGCGGAGAGGAAGCTCACCCCGGGGTCGCTGCCCTGGAAATAGGGGGCCCAGCCGCCGCCGGAGGGCCGCAGCCAAACGCCGTAGCCGTAACGGCGCTCCCGGGCGGCCAGGGCGTGGGGTGCGAGCATCTGCGCCGTCAGGGCGGGGGAGAGCAGGCGGTGGGACAGCAGGCCGTCCCAGAAGCGCCGGATGTCCCCCACGGTGGTGAAAGCCCCTCCGGCTCCCGTGCCCTTGGCGTCCACACTGTAGATGTTGGTGCGCCAGCGCTCCTTGGCCTTGTCCCAAATGTAGTGGCTGGCGCACCCGGCGGGCAGGCAGTCCAGCTCGTAGTAGCCCGTGTCCGCCATGCCGCAGGGGGCGAAGATCCGCTCCTCCAGGAGGCGGTCGAAGGCCAGGCCCGTCATTGCCTCCAGAATCATGGCCAGCACCACGTAGCCCGTGTTGTTGTACTGGAACTTCGCCCCCCGGGGATACTGCATGGGCTTGTCAATAAACAGGGGCAGCAGGTCGGCGTTGGCGCGGATCTTGTAGTTGGGGAACTCCCGCCACAGATCTCCGTAGTCCTCCATCGTATCCTCGTCAAAATAGTCCGGGATGCCGGAGGTGTGGGTGAGCAGCTCCTCCACGGTGATGCCCGTGTCGATGGCCCGCCAGTCCATGGGCAGGAGATCGCCCAGGGCGTCCCCCAGGCGGAGCCTGCCCGCCTCGATGAGCTGGAGCACGGCCACCGCCACAAAGACCTTGCCGGCGGAGGCGGTGGCAAATTTCGTGCCCAGAGTGTTGGGCACCCCGTTGGCCAAGTCCGCCATACCCCAGGCCCCGGAAAAGACGATTTCCTCCCCGCGGACGGCCAGCGCGCAGCCCCTGAGGGCGCCCTCCAGGTTAATCCCGTTACACTCCATCATCCGTACCTCCCGATACACACGCCGCCGGCCGGGCCGACGGGATCTTCACACCCTCCCCCTTTTTCGCATACGATGGGGCGGAGGTAATGCCATATGAATATTTTCCAGGGCAGGGAGCTCACTCCCTGCTATCCCACGCGGCCCGGCCAGGGCTGCGGTACTGCGCAGCCCGTGCCCGCCTGCCCCTGTCCGCCCACGCCCCCCTGTCCCCCGGAGCCCCAGCCCTGCTCGGTGTCCATCGTGCCCATCCCCGGCCCCACCGGAGCGACGGGCGCCACCGGCCTCCAGGGCCCCCAAGGGCCGCAGGGGCCGCAAGGCCCTCAGGGCCCCCAGGGCGTCCCGGGCCCGACAGGTCCGACGGGCGCCACGGGCGCCACCGGCGCGGCGGGGACCACCCCCGTCATTACCGTGGCGGGCACCGTCACGGGCAACCCCGGCTCCCAAGCGGCCGTGGATGAGACCTTCACCCCCAACGGGGCGCAGCTCCTGTTTACCATTCCCGCGGGTGCGACCGGGCCTCAGGGCCCTCAGGGCGTCCAGGGTGCCGCCGGTGCGACGGGTGCCACCGGGCCTCAAGGCCCCCAGGGCGTCCAGGGCCCCGCCGGTGCGACCGGCGCGACTGGTGCGACCGGCACGACTGGTGTGACGGGCGCCACGGGGCCCCAGGGTCCCCAGGGCGTTCAGGGCCCCGCCGGTGCGACGGGTGCGACCGGTGCGACCGGTACGGTGGGCGCCACCGGGCTTGCGGAAACCATCACCGTCCAGAATACGACCACAGGCACCCCCGGTTCGGCGGCCGCGGTTGTGGACGTGACCGGCGGCCCCAACCATGTGCTGGACTTTACGATTCCCGGCGGTCCCACGGGGCCCACCGGCGCGACGGGCGCGACCGGCGCAACCGGAGCAACCGGTGCCCAGGGCTCCGCAGGCCCCGTAGGTGCAACCGGGCCCACCGGCGCCACGGGGAACACGGGCGCGGACGGCGCCACCGGCCCGACGGGTGCCACGGGCAATACCGGCCCCGACGGCGCGGACGGCCCCACCGGGCCCACCGGCGCCACGGGAAACACCGGCGCGGCGGGCGCCACCGGGCCCACCGGCGCCACGGGAAATACGGGCGCGGACGGCGCCACCGGCCCGACGGGTGCGACGGGTAATACCGGCCCCGACGGCGCGGACGGCCTCACCGGGCCCACCGGCGCCACGGGGAATACCGGCGCGGCGGGCGCCACCGGGCCCACCGGAGCCGCCGGGGCTCAGGGGATCCAGGGCGTCACCGGGCCCACCGGCCCGACCGGAGCCACGGGTGCGACCGGCGTCACAGGGCCCACCGGGGCCGCAGGAGCTCAGGGGATCCAGGGCGTCACCGGGCCCACCGGCGCGACCGGCGCCACGGGCGCCAACGGCGTCACCGGGCCCACCGGGCCCACCGGAGCCGCCGGGGCTCAGGGGATCCAGGGCGTCACCGGGCCCACCGGCCCGACCGGAGCCACGGGTGCGACCGGCGTCACAGGGCCCACCGGGGCCGCAGGAGCTCAGGGGATCCAGGGCGTCACCGGGCCCACCGGCCCGACCGGAGCCACGGGTGCGACCGGCGTCACCGGGCCCACCGGGCCCACCGGAGCCGCCGGAGCTCAGGGGATCCAGGGCGTCACCGGGCCCACCGGCCCGACCGGCGCCACGGGCGCCAACGGCGTCACCGGGCCCACCGGGCCCACCGGAGCCGCCGGCATACAGGGCCTCCAGGGCGCGACCGGCGCCACCGGAACCTCCACCACCGTCAACAGCATGAACGCAGCCAACACCACGGGCACCACCATCGCGGTCCTCCTGGGCGGAACCACCGTGCCGCTGCCCGACGCCCAGGTGCTGGACAGCTTTACGGTGGATGGCGCCAACCAGACCTTTACCGTGCCCGTCACGGGGACCTATATGGTCTCCTACCGGGTGTCCACTACGGCGGCGCTGCTGATGTCGGCCCGGGTGCTGCGCAACGGCGCGGCGCTGGCCGGCTCCACCGTCTCCCCCTTGGCCTCGGTCAGCTCCTTCGCGGCCACCACCTTCGCCACCCTTACCGCGGGGGATACCCTCCAGCTCCAGCTCTTCGGGCTGGCCGGGGCCGCGGTGCTCCAGGGCGGCAACGGCGCCACGCTCACCGTAATCCGTCTGGCCTGATCGGTTTCTCAAGCCCGTAAAGTAAAATGGGAGGGCCGCCACAGTTTGGCGGCCCTCCCGTTTGAACTGGTACGGGTAGTGGGGGTCGAACCCACACGGATTTCTCCACAGGAACCTAAATCCTGCACGTCTGCCAATTCCGCCATACCCGCGCGTTTTGGATCAGGCATTATATTAGCATCCCTGCGAAAAAAAGTCAATTGAACTCGGGCGGCGGGGCGGATATAATAGGGAAAGACCAAACCCTGCCGTTAGGAGGAACGTAAATGAAACAGACGCCCAAGGTGGCCGCCGTCCACGACCTGTCCGGCTTCGGCCGCTGCTCCCTCATGGTGGCCCTGCCCGTGCTGGCCGCCATGGGCAACCAGTGCTGCCCCCTGCCCACGGCCTACCTGTCGGCCCACACGGCCTGCCCCTGCCAGGACAGGGCGGTTTTTCTGGACATGACGGGGCAGATGGAGGGCGCCATGGAGCACTGGGCGGCGCTCCAGGTGGAGTTTGACGTGGTGTACAGCGGATTTCTGGGCTCCCCGGCCCAGATCGAGGTGCTGCTGCGCTTCCTGTCCCGCTTCCGGGCGGAGCGCACCCTGGTGGTGGTGGACCCTGTGATGGGGGACCACGGCAGGCGCTACCGCACCTATACCCCCGAGATGTGCCGAAGGATGGGGGAGCTGGCGGCGCGGGCCGACCTCATCACCCCCAACCTCACCGAGGCCGCCCTCCTGCTGGGGGAGGACTACGCCGCCGCGCCCAAAAGCGAGCGGGAGGCCCGTGCCTGGCTGGAGCGGCTGAGCCTGGGGGGCAGGCGCTCAGCGGTGCTCACGGGCCTGAGCCTGGCCCCCGGCGCGGTGGGGGCGGGCTGCTACGACCGGGATACCGGGCGCACCAGCTTTTCCATGACCCGGGCGGAGCCCGGCCAGTACCCCGGCACCGGGGACCTCTTCGCCAGCGTGGTGCTGGGCTGTATGCTGCGGGGGGAGAGCCTGAGCGCCGCCGTGGGCCGGGCGGTGGAGTTCGTTCAGAAGTGCGTCCGCCGCACCCTGCTGCTGGGCACCCCCGTGGTGGAGGGGGTGCAGTTCGAGCCCCTGCTGGGGGAGCTGCTGGCGCGGGCGTGAATTACCAGATAAAACCTCTTGCAAACCGGCCGGTTTTCTGCTAAGATACCGAACTAGTGCGGAAACGGGAGAGGAGCGTGAGCGCCATGGTGCGGAATACTGCAAAGGCCCTGGCGTTCGGCGATCGCTTCTTTCCCATTTCCTTTTGACAATCACTTCGGTGGTTGTCATTTTTTTTGCGCAAAAACCGGGACGCTGAAGTGAGAAGTGAGAAGGGAGAAATTGTTATGAATCAAGAACCGATCCGCGACGCGCGCACCCTGGGGGTGCCCAAAATGCTGCTGCTGGGGCTCCAGCACATGTTTGCCATGTTCGGCGCCACCATCCTGGTGCCCGTGCTGGTCAACGCCTACTTCCACGGCGAGGGCCTGTCCATCCAGGTGACCCTGATCTGCGCCGGGCTGGGCACCCTGTTTTTCCACCTGTGCTCCAAGCTCCAGGTGCCCGCCTACCTGGGGTCCTCCTTCGCCTTCCTGGGCGGCTTCGCCACCGTGGCCGAGCTGGACACCGGCATCTTCGCCGGCATGAGCTACGGGGAGAAGCTGCCCTACGCCTGCGGCGGCATCGTGGTGGCCGGGGCGCTCTACCTGCTGCTGGCCCTGGTGGTCAAGCTGGTGGGCATCAAAAAGGTCATGCGCTTCCTGCCCCCGGTGGTCACCGGCCCCGTCATCATCTGCATCGGCCTCAACCTGGCCCCCAGCGCCATCAACAACGCCTCCACCAACTGGCTGCTGGCCCTGGTGGCTCTGGTCATCATCATCGTCTGCAACATCTGGGGCAGGGGTATGATCAAGATTATCCCCATCCTGCTGGGCGTGGTGGGGGCCTACGCTGCCGCCGTGGTCATGCACCTGTGCGGCCTGACCAACCCGGACGGCTCCGCGATCCTGAACTTCGCCGGGGCGGCCCAGGCGGCCTGGGTGGGCCTGCCCCCCTTCCGGCTGGCCAGGTTTGACCTGACCGCCATCCTGGTCATGGCCCCCATCGCCATCGCCACCATGATGGAGCACATCGGCGACATGTCCGCCATCTCGGCCACCGTGGGCAAAAACTTCATCCAGGACCCCGGCCTGCACCGCACCCTGGTGGGCGACGGCCTGGCCACCGCCCTGGCCGGGCTGGTGGGCGGCCCCGCCAACACCACCTACGGCGAGAACACCGGCGTGCTGGAGCTCTCCCGGGTCCACGACCCCCGGGTCATCCGCATCGCCGCCTGCTTCGCCATCGCCCTGAGCTTCATCCCCAAGATGGCCGAGATTATCGGCTCCCTGCCCGCCTCCATCATCGGCGGCGTGTCCTTCATGCTCTACGGCATGATCTCCGCCATCGGCGTGCGCAACGTGGTGGAGAACCGGGTGGACTTCACCAAATCCCGCAACATCATCATCGCCGCCGTCATTCTGGTCAGCGGCCTGGGCTTCTCCAGCGGGCTGACCTTCCAGGTGGGGGGCGCGGCAATTACCCTCACGGGCCTGGCTATCGCCGCCATCGCGGGGATCGTGCTCAACGCCGTGCTCCCCGGCAAGGACTACGAGTTCGGCGCCAACCCCGAGGGGGACCAGAACCGGGGCATCCATCAATAAGATTACTTGCTCAGCCGGAAGAGCCGGAAGGGGTTGATCCCCTGGGCCGAGAGGGCGGCCAGGTAGAGCACCGCGCCGAAGAGCAGGCAGGCCGGCACCGCGTAGTGCCCGTCCAGCCCCGCCCCCAGCAGCACCCGGTAGAGCAGGTTGTCGCACAGGCCCATGAGCAGGGCGGCCAGGGCGGGGGCGGTGCACCACTGGAAGATCTGGGGCCGCAGGCCGGTGGCCTTGTGCACCTGGCGCCAGTTGAGGAGCACGCCCAGGGCCGAGCTGGCCACAAAGCCGGCCACGTACCCCCGCAGCCCCACGCCGGGGATGCCCATGAGGAAAAAGGTACAGCCCAATTGCAGCAGGCCCGCCGCGATGGAGTTCCACGCGGCGGCCTTCTGCTTCCCCACGCCGTTGAGCACCCCGTGGAGCACCGACTCGTAGCAGTTGAACAGCACCCCCACCGACAGGGGCAGGATGAAGTCCCCGGCGGTGGGCTCCTTGAACAGAAAGGCCCCGATGTCGGGCCCCAGCACCACCAGCACGGCCATAGCGGGCATGGTGATCACCGAGGTGGCCAGCATGGCCTTGTGGATGCGGCGCTTGGATTCGCCGGTTTTTTTCAGGGCGGTGCTCTCGGCCAGCTTGGGCACCAGCACGAGGCCCAGGGCCCCGATGAAGGCGGTGGGCAGGTAGAGCATGGGCACCGTCATGCCGCACAGCACGCCGAAGGCGCTCATGGCGTCGGACACGTCCACGCCGGAGGCCACCAGCCGCTGGGGGATGAGCACGGCGTTGGCCGAGCCCATCAGGTTGCCCAGCAGGGCGGTGGCCCCGATGGGCAGGGCGATGGAGGCCATGCGGCGGTTGAGGGCGCGCCCCTCCACGCCGGGGCCGGGCAGGCCGTCGCAGCGGCGCATGTGCCGCCGGAAGAGGCCCGCCAGGGTCGCGGAGGAGAAGATCTCGCAGCAGATCATGCCCACGACGATGAGCCCCACGGTGCGCTCCGGGTTCTGGGGCAGAAAGACCACCAGCAGGCCCAGCACGGCCCCGGTGCGGATAAACTGCTCGCACAGCTCCACCGCCGCGGGGGGGCGGATGTTGCCCGTACCGTAGAAGTAGTGCTTGTGCAGGTTCTCGATGCCGGTGAGCAGGATGCAGGGCAGCAGCAGCAGGAGCCCCAGCTGGGTGCGGGCGTCCCCCAGCAGGTAGACCGAGATGGGGTCGTAGCACAGCACGGTCACCGCGGCCACCAGGGCGAAGAGGACGAAAAAGGCGACCAGGGCCCGGCGCAGCACCTGCTGGATGGCGGCGCGGTTGCCGTGGGCGTGGAATTCGGAGGACAGGTTGGACACCGCCACCGTCAGCCCCACGGCGGTGATGGCCATGATCACCGAGTAGACCGGCATGATGAGCTGGTACAGGCCCATCACCTCCGCCCCGATCAGCCGGGAGAGGAGGATGCGGTAGAGGAAGCCCAGCACCTGGGAGACGATGCTGGTCCCCGTCAGGATCAGCGTACCGTAGAGCATGGACGAGCGGTTGAGTTTCAAGGGCGCGACCTCCTTTTGTTGCCTGCATAGAACTATATTCGTGGGACAAGAAGGCCATGCCCCGATTGGAAATTGACAAGCCGCGGGAAATGGCGTATGATGAAACCTGCCGCAATTACCGCTGTAAAGCGTGAAAGCAGAGGGGAAGCCGCATGATCGCAACGGTGATCAACGTGTGCCTGGTGCTGGTGGGCAGCCTGCTGGGCATCCTGTTCAAAAACAAGATCAGCGCCCGGTTCGCCGAGATCCTCACCTGCGCCCTGGGCCTGTGCGTGCTGGGCATCGGCGTGTCCAGCATGATCGGCACGCGGGACACCCTCTGCGTCATCCTCTGCATGGTGGCGGGCACCCTGCTGGGGGAGGGGCTGAACATCGAGCGCCGCATGGACTCCCTGGGTGAGATCCTGCGCCGCAGGCTCATGCGGGGGCAGGGCAGCAGCCGCTTTGTGGAGGGCTTCGTCACCGCGTCGGTGCTCTTCTGCGTGGGGGCCATGGCCATCAACGGCTCCATGGAGGCGGGCATCTCCCAAAAGTACGATATTTTGATCTCCAAGGGGGTCATAGACGGGGTGACCGCCATCACCTTCGCCGCCGCCATGGGGGTGGGGGTGGCCTTTTCCGCGGTGCCGCTGCTGCTCTACCAGGGGGGCCTGACCCTGATTTTCGCCGCGGTGGGGCAGGGGATGCCCCAGGCGGTGATCACTGAGATGAGCGCCGTGGGCGGCACCATCATCGTGGGCATCGCCCTGAATATGCTGGGCCTGCCCAAGGAGAAGATCCGGGTGGGAAATATGCTTCCCGCCATCTTCCTGCCGATTTTGTACATCCCGCTGGCGGAAAAGCTGGGCGGCCTGCTGGGCTGACAGCCCCGCGGCGGGGAGCATGTTTCCCACGGGCCCCGCACGGCGGGGTGCGCCGGATGGCGCGGAGGGCGTGGGGATTCACTCCACACGCCCGCACATGAAATAAAATGGGGCCCCCGGCGAATCGAAATTCGCCGGGGAGAATATGCCGCCCGCCATCTTCCTGCCGATTTTGTACATCCCGCTGGCGGAGTGGCTGCAAAGTATCATTCCTTGAGGATTTCTTGAAAAAACCGGCCGTAAGGCCGGTTTTTTCTTCCAAAGCATGCGCGGTAGGGGGACAATTGTGCGGGGATTGCTTGGCGGCGGGCAGGGCTTGTGCAGTTTAGCCAGGAACAATGGCGGGAAATGACGAAATATGTGCAAGTTTCCTGAACGATAATCCTTGCGCCACTGGGAAAATCGCGATATACTAATCAAGGTAACCGTCACCCTGGGGGAGGGGACAGGTTTCTGGTCGCAACTGCATGGGCTGCTTCTGCACGCCCGTAGGCGTTGCGCTTTTTTAGCATCGCGTATGTTAAAAAAATAACAAATGTTAAACCGGGGTTCTGAGAACTAGACCAACTATTAAGGAGGCAAACGACATGGGATTTGTAAAGCTTGAGCAGCAGGGTCACGTGGGCGTGGTTACCATCGACCGGCAGGAGGCCCTCAACGCGCTGAACAGCCAGGTGCTCTCCGATCTGGACGCCGTTCTGGACGAGGTGGAGGCCAGCGAGGAGATCTACGTGGTGGTGCTCACCGGCGCGGGCCGCTCCTTCGTGGCCGGGGCCGACATCGGCGAGATGAAGGAGTTCTCCTCCGCCGACGGCAAGAAGTTCGGCGTGCACGGCGGCAGCGTGTTCCTGAAGCTGGAGAACCTGTCCAAGCCTGTTATCTGCGCGGTGAACGGCTTCGCGCTGGGCGGCGGCTGTGAGCTGAGCATGGCGTGCGACATCCGCCTGGCCAGCGAGAAGGCCAAGTTCGGCCAGCCCGAGGTGGGCCTGGGCATCACCCCCGGCTTCGGCGGCACCCAGCGGCTGCCCCGCATCGTGGGCATCTCCAAGGCCATGGAGCTCATCCTCACCGCCAAGGTCATCAAGGCCGAGGAGGCCAAGGCCATCGGCCTGGTCAGCGAGGTCTATCCGCCCGAGGAGCTCATGCCCAAGGCCCTGGAGCTGGCCAACGCCATCTGCGCCAACGCCCAGATCGCCGTGAAGGAGTCCAAGCGCTGCATCCGCATGGGCATGCAGACCGACATCCACACCGGCTCCGCCTTCGAGGCCGAGGCCTTCGGCGTCACCTGCGGCACCCAGGACAAGGACGAGGGCATGGGCGCGTTCCTGGAGAAGCGCGCGGAGAAGAACTTCAAGAATAAGTAAAACTGGCGGAAAGTATACTTACATATTTAAATAGGGGGTACATAAGCATGAAAAAGATTGTTGTTATCGGCGGCGGCACCATGGGTCTGGACATCGCCCAGGTCTTTGCCAAAAAGGGCTTTGACGTGGTTGTGCGCGACATCACCGAGGAGATCATCAAGGCCTCCGAGGCCCGCCTGAACAAGAGCCTGGACAAGCTGGTGGCCAAGGGCAAGATGGACGAGGCCAAGAAGGCCGACATCCTCTCCCACATGAGCTTCACCACCGAGCTCTCCCTGGCCGCCGACGCCGACCTGGTGGTCGAGGCCGCCATCGAGAACCTGGAGATCAAGAAGCAGGTCTTCGCCGAGCTGGACGCCATCTGCAAGAGCGAGACCATCCTGGCCTCCAACACCTCCTCCATCTCCATCACCGCCATCGCCGCCGCCACCAAGCGGCCCGAGCAGTTCATCGGCATGCACTTCTTCAACCCCGCCACCGTCATGAAGCTGGTGGAGGTCATCCGCGGCGCCAAGACCAGCGACGAGACCTACCAGACCATCCACGACCTGAGCGTGGAGATCGGCAAGGAGCCCGTCGAGGTGGCCGAGGCCCCCGGCTTCGTCGTCAACAAGATCCTCATCCCCATGATCAACGAGGGCATCGACCTGGTGTACACCGGCGTGGCCACCGCCGAGGGCGTGGACAAGGCCATGAAGCTGGGCGCCAACCACCCCATGGGCCCCCTGGAGCTGGGCGACCTGGTGGGCCTGGACGTGTGCCTGGCCATTATGGACACCCTGTACAACGAGACCCACGACCCCAAGTACCGCGCCTCCCTGCTGCTGCGGAAGATGGTCCGCGCGGGCTACCTGGGCCGCAAGACCGGCAAGGGTTTTTACGATTACACGAAGCGCTGAGAAGCCGTGAGCAGGGCGCTAAGACGGCCCGCAGACCAAAAAACAGGACGGGCGTCCCACGCAAGCCCGGCGGCATTTTTGGCGCAGGGGCGGCTTAGCGGCCTTCGCGGAGGCTTTGAAGCGTGACAGGGCCCAATAATACAGCGCACAACGTGGGACGGGAGCGCATGCTCCCGCCCCACCTGTCTGAAATACATATCTAGGAGGAACGCAACAATATGGATTTTCATCTGTCCAAAGAGCAGGAGATGCTCCGTAAGTTGTACCGCGATTTCGCGGAGAACGAAGTAAAGGACCTGGCCGAGGAGGTCGACGAGGAAGAGCGCTTCCCCATGGAGACCGTCAAAAAGATGGCCAAGCTGGGGATGATGGGCATCTACTTCCCCAAGGAGTACGGCGGCGCGGGCGCCGACGTGCTGAGCTACGCCATCTGCGTGGAGGAGCTGAGCAAGGTCTGCGGCACCACCGGCGTTATCGTCTCCGCCCACACCTCCCTGTGCTGCGCCCCCATCTTTGAGAACGGCACCGAGGAGCAGAAGCAAAAGTACCTGCCCAAGCTGTGCAAGGGCGAGTGGATCGGCGCCTTCGGCCTGACCGAGCCCGGCGCAGGCACCGACGCCCAGGGCCAGCAGACCACCGCCGTGCTGGACGAGAAGGGCGAGAACTGGATCCTCAACGGCTCCAAGATCTTCATCACCAACGCCGGCGTGGCCGACGTATTCATCATCTTCGCCATCACCGGCGTGAAGACCGACAAGCGCGGCCGCAAGAGCAAGGAGATCACCGGCTTCATCGTGGAGCGCACCGACAAGGGCTTCTCCGTGGGCAAGCACGAGAAGAAGATGGGCATCCGCGGCTCCTCCACCTGCGAGCTGATTTTTGAGGACTGCGTCATCCCCAAGGACCGCATCCTGGGCAAGCAGGGCAAGGGCTTCGGCATCGCCATGAAGACCCTGGACGGCGGCCGTATCGGCATCGCCTCCCAGGCGCTGGGCCTGGCCGAGGGCGCCATCGAGGAGACCATCAAGTACACCGGGGAGCGCGTCCAGTTCGGCCGCCGCATCTCCCAGTTCCAGAACACCCAGTTCCAGCTGGCTGACATGTACGCCAAGACCGAGGCGGCAAAGTACCTGGTGTATTCCGCGGCGATGAAGAAGCAGAACCACGAGTCCTACACCATGGACGCCGCTATGGCGAAGCTGGTGGCGGCCGAGACGGCCAGCGACGTGACCCGCCGCTGCGTGCAGCTCTTCGGCGGCTACGGCTACACCCGCGAGTACCCCGTGGAGCGCATGATGCGCGACGCGAAGATCTGCGAGATCTACGAGGGTACCAGCGAGGTTCAGCGGATGGTCATTTCCGCCAACATCGGTGTGAAATAAGGAACTGGAGGTAAAAACAACATGAAAGCTATTGTCTGTGTCAAGCAGGTCCCCGACACGTCTGGTGTCGTCGCCGTCAAGGAAGACGGCACCATGGACCGCGCTTCTATGCCCGCGATTTCCAACCCCGACGACATGAACGGCGTCGAGGCCGCCCTGCAGCTCAAGGAGCAGACCGGCTGCGAAGTCATCGTCGTCTCCATGGGCCCCCCTCCCGCCGAGGGGATGCTCCGCGAGATGCTGGCCATGGGCTGCGATAAGGCCGTGCTGGTGTCCGGCCGCGAGTTCGGCGGCTCCGACACCTACGCCACCTCCCAGATTCTCGCCGCCGCCGTCAAGAAGATCGGCGTGGACGACGAGACCATCGTGTTCTGCGGCCGCCAGGCCATCGACGGCGACACCGCCCAGGTCGGCCCCCAGATCGCCGAGAAGCTGAACCTGCCCCAGGTGTCCTACGTCTCCGACATCAAGGCCGAGGGCAAGACCCTCACCGTGCGCCGCGAGCTGGAGGACGGGTACATGACCATCAAGGTCAACACCCCCTGCCTGCTCACCTGCATCAAGGAGCTCAACACCCCCCGCTACATGAGCGTGGGCGGCATCATGGAGTGCTACGCCAAGCCCTACGAGGTCTATGACTTCGAGACGCTGAAGGACGATCCGCTCATCGACCTGGACACCATCGGCCTGAAGGGATCTCCCACCAATGTGTACAAGTCCTTCACCCCCCCGATCAAGGGCAATGTGACCATGCTGGAGGGCTCCGGCAAGGAGGCCGTGAACGAGCTGGTCAGCATTCTGGACGAGAAACACATTATCTAATTGAGAGGAGATGTCACAAATGGCCGAATTTAACAGCAAAGACACCGCCGCCTTCAAGGGCGTGTGGGTATTCTGCGAGCAGCGCGAGGGCATGATCATGTCCACCAGCTATCAGCTGCTGAGCGAGGGCCGCAAGCTGGCCGACGATCTGGGCGTGGAGCTGTGCGGCGTGGTGCTGGGCAGCGACGTGAAAGAGGAGTACCTGAAGGGCCTGGGCGGCTACGGCGCCGACAAGGTCTACTACTGCAACCATCCCCTGCTGAAGGACTTCACCACCGACGCTTACGCGAAGGTGCTGTGTGATGTGATCGAGGACAAGAAGCCCGAGATCGTGCTCATCGGCGCGACCAACATCGGCCGCGACGTGGCCCCCCGCTGCGCCGCCCGCCTGCACACCGGTCTGACCGCCGACTGCACCCACCTTGATGTGGACGTGGAGAAGTACAAGGAGTTCCTGAAGACCACCTCTACCATCGACGTGGACAACACCGTCTTTGAGGACAACAAGAACCTGAAGATGACCCGTCCCGCCTTCGGCGGCCACCTGATGGCCACCATCATCTGCCCCCGCTTCCGTCCCCAGATGTCCACCGTGCGCCCCGGCGTCATGAAGACCCAGCCCTACGACGAGGCGGGCGCCGCCAAGACCGTGGTGGAGACCGTGCCCGTGGAGCTGAGCGAGAGCGACATCCACGTGGACCTGGTGGAGATCAAGAAGGCCGCCAAGAAGCTGGTGGACCTGCTGGGCGCCGACATCGTGGTCAGCGTGGGCCGCGGCATCAGCAAGGACGTCGAGGGCGGCATCAAGCTGGGCCAGGACCTGGCGGACGCCCTGGGCGGCGTGCTGGGCTCCTCCCGCGCCTGCGTGGACGCCGGCTGGATCACCGCCGACCATCAGGTCGGCCAGACCGGCAAGACCGTCCATCCCAAGATCTACGTGGCCCTGGGCATCTCCGGCGCCATCCAGCACAAGGCCGGTATGCAGGACTCCGAGTGCATCATCGCCGTGAACAAGAACGCCTCCGCCCCCATCTTCGAGGTGGCCTCCTACGGCATCGTGGGCGACCTGTTCAAGGTGACTCCCATGCTCACCGAAGCCATCCGCGCCCTTAAGGCCAGCAAGTAAATTGCCCTACATACGGGGGCCGCTGTGCGAATTGCACAGCGGCCCCCGTTTTTATTTGTAGGAATTCACAATTGCAAATGCTTTTATACAACACTATACTAAAGAACAACAAAGCACAAACCGTTGAACGGGAGTAGTAGACTTGGATCGTCCCCTTCCAGAGAGCCGCAGGCGCTGGGAATGCGGCAGGGGGCGCCGGGCCGAATGGACCCGCGAGGGCGGACCGAAAGGGGGTGGCCCCGAGTAGCGTCCGACGGGAACCTGGCCGTTATCAGCAGGGCGCATGTGTTGGCATGCGGCAGAGGAGGGCGCATTGCGCCAACCCGGGTGGTACCGCAGAAGCAAGAGCTTTTGTCCCGGCAGGATCGAGAGATCCGCCGCGGCAAGGGCTTTTTTTGTTGCTTATTTTGAAAGGAGCGCTCACTATGAAAAACGTACCCCACCGTATCTACCTGACCGAGGACCAGATCCCCCGTCAGTGGTATAACCTGCGGGCCGACATGAAGGAGAAGCCCGACCCCATGCTCAACCCGGCCACCGGCAAGCCCGTGGCGGTGGAGGAGCTCTTCCCCGTGTTCTGCGAGGAGCTGGCCCGGCAGGAGCTGGACAACACCAACCCCTTCATCGACATCCCGGAGCCCGTGCTGGACTTCTACAAGATGTACCGGCCCTCCCCGCTGATCCGGGCCTATAACCTGGAAAAATACCTGGACACCCCGGCCAGGATCTACTACAAGTTCGAGGGCAACAACACCTCCGGCAGCCACAAGCTCAACTCCGCCGCCGCCCAGGCGTACTACGCCAAGGCCCAGGGCCTCAAGGGCCTGACCACCGAGACCGGCGCGGGCCAGTGGGGCACCGCCCTGGCGGAGGCCTGCTCCTTCTTCGGCCTGCCCCTGACGGTGTACATGGTCAAGTGCTCCTACGAGCAGAAGCCCTTCCGCAAGGCGGTCATCGAGACCTTCGGCGCGGGCATCGTGCCCAGCCCCAGCGACACCACCAACGCGGGCCGCGCCATCCTGGCGAAGGACCCCGACACCACCGGCAGCCTGGGCTGCGCCATCTCCGAGGCGGTGGAGAAGGCGGTGTCCACCGACGGCTACCGCTACGTGCTGGGCTCGGTGCTCAACCAGGTGCTGCTGCACCAGAGCGTGGTGGGCCTGGAGAGCAAGATCGCCATGGAGCAGATCGACGAGTACCCCGACGTGATCGTGGGCTGCGCGGGCGGCGGCTCCAACCTGGGGGGCCTCATCGCCCCCTTCATGCGGGATAAGCTGCTGGGCAGGGCCAACCCCGACATCGTGGCGGTGGAGCCCGCCTCCTGCCCCTCCCTCACCCGGGGCCGCTACGCCTACGATTTCTGCGACACGGGAAAAATCACCCCCATGGCCCGGATGTACACCCTGGGGTGCGAGTTCATCCCCTCCGCCAACCACGCGGGCGGCCTGCGCTACCACGGCATGGCCCCCATCCTCTCCAAGCTCTACCACGACGGGCAGATGCGGGCGGTGTCGGTGGAGCAGACGAAGGTGTTCGAGGCCGCGGTGCTCTTCGCCAAGCAGGAGACCATCCTCCCCGCGCCCGAGTCCGCCCACGCCATCAAGGGCGCCATCGACGAGGCCCTCAAGTGCAAGGAGAGCGGCGAGGCCAAGACCATCCTCTTCGGCCTCACCGGCACCGGGTACTTCGATATGACGGCCTACAGCGCCTACCTCAGCGGGGCCATGCACGACTACGTGCCCACCGACGCGGAGCTCCAGAAGGGCTTCGACGCGCTGCCCACCATCCCCGGTATCCAGGAATAAAAAAGAGGCGGAGGGCCCGCTGCTTATTGCAGCGGGCCCTCCGCTTGTTTGCCCTCCCGTTCGTCCTCCAGGCGCACATCCCTGAGCGCCGAGAGCAGGGTGCGCTTCGCGAGCAGCTCAATCAGCTGCGCCGGCGTCCTCTCCATATTGGCGGCGAGCCATTCACACAGGTCCGCGTCCTCGTCCTCCAGCGTTACGGTATAGCTGCGGCTCATAATTTAACCTCCATATTAACGGTATACGGGTATTATAACTATATACGGTTAATTAGTCAACTGTATATCCATAACCAGTGAAAATTGGACATGCTACGATTCTAACGGAATACCGTTAAGGAGTGTGGCATATGGGAATTATGGATGCAGTTATTCTGCGACTGGATGCGCTGTGCAGTGAGCGGGGCATTACAAACAATAAGATGTGTACCAACGCCGCCGTGCCGCAATCCACAATCAATAATTCCGTCAATGGCAAGACGAAAAATATGGGAATTGTTACGCTGAAGAAGCTGATTGATAGCTTCGACATGACCATCACCGAGTTTTTTGATGACGATATTTTCCGCAATCTGGAGCAGGAGATCAAGTGAAAGGGGTGCACAGCCCCAAGGCGGTGCTCTTCCTGGGGGTGGCGGGGGTGTCGGTGTCCTCCATCCTGGTGCGCTACTCCGCCGCGCCCTCCCTGGTCACGGCCACCTACCGCCTGGGCTGGACGGTGCTGCTCCTGCTGCCCATGCTGCTGCGCCACCGGGCGGAGCTGAAATCCTTCGCCCCGCGGGACGCCCTGCTGTGCGGGGCCAGCGGCGTGCTGCTGGCCCTCCACTTCGCCACGTGGTTCGAGTCCCTCAAGCACACCAGCGTGGCCAGCTCCACCGCCCTGGTCAGCACAGAGGTCATCTTCACCGCCCTGGGCTTCGCCCTGTTCCTCAAGGGGAGGATCCCCCGGGCGGGGGTGTGGGCCATCGCGGCGGCCTTCGGGGGCAGCGCCCTGCTGGCCTGCGCGGACGGGGGCGGCGGCGGGGCGCTCTACGGCGATCTGCTGGCCCTGGCGGGGGCGGTCTTCGTGGCGGCCTACACGCTGATCGGCCGGGTGGAACGCGCGCGCCTGTCCACCACGGTGTACACCTTCTTCACCTATCTGGCCTGCGTGCTCACGCTGCTGGCGCTGGACCTGGCCACCGGCACCCCGGTGTGGGGCTACCCGCCGGCGGAGCTGCTGATCGGCCTGGGGCTGGCGGTGCTGTGCACCCTGCTGGGGCACAGCCTGTTCAGCTGGAGCCTGAAGTACCTCTCGCCCTCCTACGTGTCGGCGGCCAAGCTGTGCGAGCCCGTGTTCGCCGCCGTGCTGGCGGGCTTCCTCTTCGGGGAGATCCCCGGCGCGCTCCAGCTGGCCGGGGCGGCGCTGGTGGTGGGCGGCGTGCTGCTGTATACCAGAACGGAAAAAGAGACGGCGTAAGCCGTCTCTTTTCATCTGCCGAAAAACGAGCTGCTGCAACTTAGGGGAATAAGGCGAACGATGGAGGACGGGCGATTCGTGAATCGCCCCTACGGGCTTGGAGCGGCGGGCCGATGAGGGCATCGGCCCCTACGGTACGGGGATGGGACGGATTGCCGCGGGCCTGCGGCCCTCGCAATGACGTAGGGCGGGGGCTTGCCCCCGCCGCCCCTTGTTCGCCTTATCCGCCTTAGTGGCCTATCTTGTGCAATAATTTTTCGATCAGTTCCGCGTCCCGCAGCGCTGGTTGCGGTAGTCCCCCGCCGAGATCCCCTCGGTCTTTTTGAACACGCGGGAGAAGTGGGCGGTGTCCGCGTACCCCACCCGCTCCGCGATCTCGCTGATGCGCAGGGCGGGGTCCTCCAGCAGGGCCTTGGCCCGCTCCACCCGCACGCCGTTGAGCAGATCGTAAAAGTTCTGCCCCAAATGCTTGTGCAGCAGCTTGGACAGGTGCCACTGGCTGACGTAGCAGTGGTCGGCCACGTCCTGGAGGGAGAGCTTCTCCGCAAAATGCTCCGCGATGTAGGCCTGGGCCTGCCGGGCCAGGAAGCTGTTGGCGGCAGAGGCCTCCTCGCCGCCCTCCGGCTCCTCCCCGGCCGCCGGGGCGGGGGCGGCGCGGCGGCGGTCCAGCTCACCGGTCATGTAGGTTACGGCCTCCTCCAGCTCGTCCATCCGGGAGGGTTTTAATAAGAACCGGGCCACGCCCAGGGCGATGGCCCGCCGGGCGTACTCGAAGTCCCGGTAGCCCGTGAGCACGGTGATCTGGAGCGAGGGGAACTCCCCCTTCAGCCCCGCCAGCATGGTCAGCCCGTCCTGGTTGGGCATTTTGATGTCGGTAAAGACGATGTCGGGCCGGTGGGCGCGGATGGCCGCCGCGCCGGAGGCGGCGTCGCTGCCGGTGGCCACGACCCGGCAGTTGTGCCCCTGCCAGTCCACCACCCGTTTCAGGCCCTCCACGATGATGGCCTCGTCGTCGATGATGACTACCTTGTACAAAAGCGTCCCTCCTCCCGCCGGTTTTATTACCATCATATCAGGAAGGCGCGGCGGGGGCAAGCCCCCGCCGCACCGGATCAGCCCTTGACCGCGCCCGCCGTCAGGCCCTTGATGATATGCTTTTGCAGCAGCACGTAGACCACCAGCACAGGGATGACGATGAGCACCACCGAGGCCGCCATCAGCCCGTAGTCCACGCCGGCCTGGGAGGAGATCTCGTTGAGCAGCAGGGTGATGGTCTTCTCCTTGGGGTAGCGCAGGAAGAAGCTCTGGGTGAACAGGTCGTTGTAGCTCCAGAGGAAGGCGAAGATAGCCACCGTGGCGAAGGAGGACTTGGCCGCGGGGATGATGATGTGGAAGTAGATCTGGAACACGTTGCAGCCGTCCAGGTAGGCGCTCTCCTCCAAATCGATGGGCACCGACTGGATAAAGCCCATAAGCACAATGGTTGCGAAGCACAGGTTGCCCGCAATCTGGGGCAGGATGACCGCCAGCAGGCTGAGCCAGCGGTTGCCGGTGGAGGCGATGTGCAGGGCCAGGGCCTCGAAGCGGAAGACGGGGATGATGGTGGAGAACACGGGGAACATCATGCCCGCCATAATGAGGCTGTAGAGCAGGCCGCGGCCCCGGAAGCGGTAGCGCACCAGGCCGTAGGCCGCCAGCCCCGCCAGGATGACCACCGCCACCGTCACGGTGGCCGAGACGAGGATGCTGTTGAGGTAAGCGTTCTTGAAGTCGAAGCGCTCCATGGCGGTGCGGTAGTTGTCCAGGGTGAAGAACTGGCTGCCCGGCAGGGGGATGGAGAAGGAGTCCTTGCGGATCATGCCCTTTTCCCGGAAGGAGTTGATGATGACCCAGAAGAAGGGGTAGAGGGTGGTCAGGGCCCAAAAGATGAGCACCACGTATGTAATGATTTTGGCGGGCTTGATGCGCCTGCGGTGATTCAACGTCATATCCGCCACCCCCTAAATATCGTCCCGGGGCTTGAAGACCCGGTTGGCCACGTTGGAGAGCACCACGCCCAGCACCACGATGAGCATGGCGATGGTGGAGCCGTAGTCCACGTTGCCGCGGTTGAAGGTCTGGTCGTACATGTAGGTGCCGGTGAGCCAGCCCTGGTCCAGGGGCATGCCCGCGCCGAACATGACCCAGGGCAGGTCGAAGACCTTCAGCGCGCCGGTGATGGCCAGCACCAGGCAGGTGCACAGCACGTTGCGCAGCAGGGGCAGGGTGATGTAGCGCACCCGGTTGAAGCCGGAGGCCCCGTCCAGGCTGGCGGCCTCGTAGAGCTCCTGGGAGATGTTGTTCAGGCCCGTGACCAGGATGACGAAGTAGAAGCCCACGTACTGCCACATGACGGGCATGAGCATGGTGAACAGGAAGTGGGCCTGGTCCTTCCAGTCGATGTTCTTGGAGATGACCCCCATGTTTAAGAGCAGCTGGTTGACCATGCCGCCCTTGAAGAGGAAGATCAGGTTGAACATCAGGCCCAGGGCGGTGGCCGAGATGACGATGGGGAAGAAGTACAGCGTGCGGAAGAGCTGGGCCCCCACCCGGATGGAGTCCACCAGCAGGGCCAGCACCAGGGCGATGCCCACCTGAAAGACCACCGTGCAGATGGTGAGGATGATGGTGTTTTTCAGGGCGGTGTGCAGCTTGGGGTCGGTGAACAGGGCGGCGTAGTTGGCGTACCAGGGCTGGTTGAGGCCCTTGGCCGGGGAGCCCAGGCCGGTGATGTCGGAAAAGCTGTTGATGATGTTTTGCAGGAAGGGGTAGTAGAGAAACACGATTAAGAACAGAAAGGCCGGCACCAGGAAGACTATGAGCGGCGCTTTCCTTTTATATATGGTGGAACCCACGTGCAATCACTCCTCGCCGGTCGGTTGTTCTCAGAAGGACGGGGGCTGCAAGGCAGCCCCCGTTCCGTCTCTTTGGGTTGGAAAGCGCCTTTAGTTCAGCGCGATGGCGGAGGCCACGGCCTCCTCGGCGGTCATGGCGCCGGTGACCACGTTCTGCACGTTGGCAAACAGGTCGTTCTTGGCCTCGGTGGAGATGGTGTCCTGCACGGCGCCGTTCAGGCCGGTGACGTTGGCGTTGGCGTCGGCGGCGGACTGCTGCAGGGGGTTCAGGCCGGCGGGGGAGGCGCCGTTCTTCAGAGCGGTGACCTCGGTGGTGACGAAGGTGGAGAGCACGGCGTCGGAGGTCATGTGCTCCACGAAGGCCACGGCGGCGTCACGCTTGGCGGGGTCGTTCCACGCCTTCTGGGAGATGAAGTAGCCCATGGAGATGCCGCCGATCATGTCGCCGGCCTTGCGCTCGCCCTGAGCGGGGACGTAGGCCAGGGCGTAGTCGGAGAGCTGATCGCCGTAGTTGTCCACGAAGTGGCCCACCTTCCAGGAGCCGTCGATGAGGAACGCGGCGTCGCCGTCGGCGAAGAGCTGCACGGTCTCGGGGTCGGTGGCGGTGAGGGTGTTCTCGGGGAAGAAGCCCTTCTCGTACAGGTCCTTGATGTCGTTGAGCCCGGCGATCCACTTCTCGGCGGTGGCGTCCATCACCAGCTTGCCGTCGGCGCCCAGGGTGGGCACGTCCAGCTGGTTGGCCACGGTGCCGTGGTTCATGATCATGAACTCAAACCAGTAGTGGGGCACCTCGAACAGGGAGCAGGCGATGGGGGAGTAGCCCTTGTCCTTGATGGTCTGGCAGTCGGCGAGGAACTGATCCCAGGTGTAGTCGGGGCCGGGGACGGCCACGCCGCAGTCGGCCAGGACCTTGGTGTTGACGAACATGTTCTCCCAGAAGCCGGAGGAGGGGACGGCGTAGTTCTTGCCGTCGGAGGCCACGGCGAACATGGCGTCCTTCATGTTGGTGGCGTAGTCGGGGTAGGAGGCGCGGATGGTGTCGATGTCCACCACCTTGCCGGCCTGGACGAAGGGCTCGGCGTCGGCGTTGGTGAAGAAGAAGAGCACGTCGGGCTCGGTGCCGGTCTCGAAGTCGGTAAGTACCTTGGCCTTCCACTCCTCGTTGGAGGTGGCGGAGGCGTCCAGGACGGTGTTGCCGGTATTGGCCTCGAACTCGGCCACGGCGGCCTCGTAGTTCTTGCGGTTGCCGTCGTCGCCGCCGTAGGAGGTGACCACGGTCAGCTCGGCGGTGGCCGCGGGGGCGGGGGCCGGGGTGGCGGCCTGCTGGGTGGCGGGTGCCTGGGAAGCCGGGGGCGCGCTGGGGTCGGAAGCGGTGCCGCCGGAGCAGCCGGCCAGCAGGCCCAGCGTGAGCGCGCCGGCAAGCGTCAGAGAGAGCAGTTTGTTCCGTTTCATAGTACAACCTCCATAAGATTAAGTGGGTAATCCGTTTTCCCTTTGTTCATATTTTATACTACTACGATTTGGAAAAAAACGAATAGCCCAGATTGCCCTTTGTTGTATCTGATTGGCGAGGTGGCCCGCCGGATACAACAGCTCAGGCCCGGGGCCGCTGGGCGATGGCCAGGGTGGCCACCACCCGGCCGCCCTCCCCCCGGCGGATGCTCAGGCCGCTCTCCGCCCCGCAGAGAATGCGCAGGCGCTGGTTGACGTTGGAGATGCCGATGTTGCCCGAGCTCTCCCGGCTGGGGTCGCAGCCCGGGGAGAGCAGGTGGGCGATGTGGGCCTCGTCCTCCGGGGACAGGCCGCCGTCGTTGCCCACCTCCAGGATAAGGGTCTCCCCCTCCAGGCGGCCGGTCAGGGTCACGCTGCCGCTGCCGCCGGGGCCGAAGCCGTGCTCCACCGCGTTCTCGATAACGGGCTGGAGGATCAGCCGGGGCACCATGCAGTCCATGAGGGCCTCGGGCAGATCGATGGACACGTTCAGCCGCTTGCCGAAGCGCTCCGAGACGATATAGAGGTAGGCCTTCACATAGGTCAGCTCCTCCGCCAGCCGCACCTGGGGCTTCTTCTGCCGGTCCAGGGCGGCGTCCAGCACGGTGGACAGGGCCTCGATCATCTTGGACACCTTGGCGTCCCCGCTCATGCGGGCCTCCCAGTTGATGATCTCCAGGGTGTTGTTGAGGAAATGGGGGTTGATGTGGGATTGCAGGGCCTTGATCCGCGCGTCCCGCAGGGCCAGCTCCTCCTGGTAGAGGCGGTCGAACTGACTCTGGAGCTGCCCGGACATGTGGTTGAAGGAGTCGGTCAGGTACTGGAACTCCCGGCTGTTGGCCCGGTAGGCCAGCTGGTGGCCCAGCTGGCCCTCCTCGATCTCCCGCGCCCCGTCCATCAGCGCCTCGATGGGGCCGGAGACCTTGCGCCGCAGGAAGAAGAAGGTAAAGATCAGCAGGGGAACCAGGAGCAGCAGCATGGCGATGAGCAGCGCGCGGTAGCCCGAGACCTGGGAGAGCAGCACGCCGTAGTCGATGGCCGCGGCGGCGGAGAGGCGGTAGCCCGCGCCGTCCACCTGCTCCCGCAGCACCCTGTCCTCCCCCTCGGCGGGCGCCTCGCCCTTCAGGGCCAGGGCGGTGTCGTTCAGGGTGACGGACACCGACTGGGCCCAGGACAGGGCGGTGAGGTTGTCGAAGTAGTAGGGCAGGCTGAGGGAGAGCACCAGCACGCCGATGGGCTTGTAGTCCGAGTCCATCAGGTTGCGCACCAGGTAGCAGCGCCCGTCCCGCTCCAGAAAGCCGATGGAGGTGTCCAGCTCCCCGGCCAGGGCGCTGGCGGCGGGGAAGTCCTCCGCCCACGAGCGGGTGATGTCGCCGTACACGGCCCCGGAGAAGCCGGTGAGGGTGGTGAGCATCATGCGCTCCGGGTCCTCGGTAAACCAGAACACCGCGTACTGGAAGCGGCTGTCCGAGCCGTACTGGCGGTTGAGGAAGGAGCGGGTCTCCCGGTACAGGTCGGCGTACCGCCCGCCCGCGTGGTAGGCCGTCCAGGCGGAGCGGATGGCGGGGTCGTAGGAGGCCAGCCGGGAGGACTGGGCCGCGCTGTCCAGCCGGTCGGCGCACATGCGCAGGTTGACCTGGAGCTGCCCGGACAGGTTGCGCTCCGCCTTCTGGCCCAGGCTGTCGGCCAGGTACTGCCCCATCACCCCCAGCAGCATCAGCACCGGGATAAGCCAGCACAGCAGGATGATCCCCCCGATCTGCCGGCGCAGGGAAAAGACATGTTTCTCCTTCACGGTTCCAACCCCCTTGTCAAAGGCCATTATAGCATAAAAAAAGGAAAGCCGCCCGGCAACTGCCGGGCGGCTTTCAAAAAACGGGCGGGGGCTTACCAGATCTGCACCCGGGCCTCCGGGTCCAGCCACATGCCGTCGCCGGGGCGAATATCGAAGGCGGTGAAGAAGGCGTCGCAGCTCTGGAGGGCGCGGTTGCCCCGCAGCTTGCCGGGGGCGTGTACGTCCGCCTGGGCCAGGTAGGCGGTGATCTCCCGGCTGCCGGAATAGGCCCAGGTGCGGGAGGCGCTCTCGTAGAGGGTGCGGTAGTCGGGCTGCGCCTGGCGGCCCTCGGCCTGGGTGATGCAGGCCAGGGCGCCCAGATCCGCGATGTTCTCGGACAGGGTCAGGGTGCCGTTGCAGGCCACGCCGGGGATGGCCTCCACCCCGTCGTAAAAGGCCACGGTCTTCTCGCACAGGGCCTGGAAGGCCGCGTAGTCCTCCGCCGTCCACCAGTCGGCGGCGTTGCCGTGCTTGTCGAACTTGGCGCCGTTGTTGTCAAAGGCGTGTGTCATCTCGTGGGCGATTACGTAGCCGATGCCGCCCAGGTTCTCGGTGGGGTCGGCGTCCACGTCGTACAGGGGGGCCTGGAGGATGCCGGCGGGAAAGTTGATGCTGTTGGCGGTGGCGTCGTAGTAGGCGTTCACCGTGTAGGGGGCCATCTTCCACGCGCCCTTGTCCACCGGAGCGTTCTGCTGGGAGACCGCCTGGGCCCGGGCTGCGGCGGACAGGGAGAGGACGTTTTCAAAGTAGCTGCCGCCCTGGTCCGCGCCCTTGATCTCCGCGGCGTCCAGATAGGTGTCCCAGCTGTCGGGGTAGCCCACGTTCACCGTGATGGCCTCCAGCTTCTCCACGGCCTTGGCCTTGGTGGCGCCGCTCATCCAGTCCAGGGCGAGGATGCGCGCCTCGTAGATGTCCCGGAAGTCCTCGATCATGGCCTCCACGTCGGCCTTGGCCTCGGCGGAGAAGTAGTGCTCCACGTAGACCTGGCCCAGGTAGTCGGCCAGGTAGCTCTGCACCAGCTGGGCGGCCAGCTGGTCGTCGGGCAGGCGCTCGTCGGTGCCGTACATGGTCTGCTGGAGCTTGGTGGCGGCGTCCAGAAAGTCCCGGCTGAGGGCGGAGCCGAAGCCGCTGAGCAGGTAGAGCTTCATGACGGTCTTCAGGGTGTCCAGGTGGGCGTCGTCAAAATAGGCGGCGGAGGCCTTGAGCAGGCCCACGTCGTCGACCATGAGCTTGTCGGGCGCGGCGAAGCCGCTGGCGGCGAGCAGCCCGTCCAGATCCACGTGGGGCAGCAGGGCCTGGAGCTGGTCCATGGTGTACAGGTTGTAGATCTTGTCGGCGTTGCCGTACTCCTGCTGCTCCAGCTGCGCGGCGGACAGGGTCCGCTCCACCTGCCAGAAGTCTCCGGCCATCCGGGCCGCGTCCTGCGCGTCCTCCCCGCCCAGGGTGAGCAGGGTGGCCAGATACTCCAGGTAGGCGTCCTTGGCGGTTCCGGCGTCCGCCGCGTAGTCGGCCTTGGACAGGCTGGGGGCCAGGGCGGAGAAGGTCAGAATATACCTGGTGCTGTCCTTGAGGTCGGTGGTCATGCCGAAGCCCAGCAGCGGGGAGAAGCTCAACTCCCGGGTGATCCGGTTGTGCACCTCCATCAGCGCGTCCAGGGAGCCGGCCTGGTCCACGGCGTCCAGATAGGGGCGCAGAGGCGCGGCGCCCGCCTCGTTCCGGGCGTCCCAGTCCAGGATGTTTTCGTAAAGGGCCTTAATTTTCCCCTCCGGGGTGCCGGACGCGGGGCTGCCGGCGGCGATCTCCCCGATGATGGCGGCCACCTGGGCGTTGACCTGCACGCCCATGTCGTAGAGCGTGCCGCTGTATACGTACCCGGCGGGGATGGTGGAGCGCTCCAGCCAATCCTTGTTGACGGCGGCGTAGAAGTCGTCCTTCAGGTTGGAGCCCTCCAGGGCGTACACGCGGCGGATCAGCAGATCCAGCTGCTGACTGGTCACCGGGTCGCCGGGGGAGAAGGTGGTGGCGCTGGTGCCGGCCACGATCCCGGCGTTGAAAACATTCTCCAGCTCCGCCGCCGCCCACGTGGGCACGTCGGTGAAGTTGGAGGCGGGGTAGGCCCAGCGGGCGCTGTCGCCCACCGGCGTGGGCAGGGTGCCGAAGGCCCGGGAGAGCATCACCAGCGCCTCCGCACGGGTGACCGTCCGGTCCAGGTTCAAATCGCCGTTTTCATCGCCCTTTAAAATGTCTCCGGCGGTCAGGCCGGGGTTGTAGTCGTTGGCCGCCGCCACCAGGGTCTCGCACACCTCACCCCGGGTCAGCGCCCTGGGCCCCTCCGCCGCCCGGGCGGGGCCGGAGGCCGTCAGCAGCATCAGCACGGTCATAAGACCGGCCAGCCAGCGTTTTCCTCTCATGGAACAAACACTTCCTTTCCATTCAGGGGCGTCCCGCCCCTCAAAACGCTACCATTATACCACCGCAGGCGGACGCGGTATAGAAGAAAAGTGCGGAAACGTATAAACATGTGCCTCACCGTGGAAAAACCGGCGGTCAGGTGGTAAAATGGGGGCAGCCCGGGCGCGCCGATGAAAATGGCTGCGGCCCGTCTGTATGTGAAAGGGGTGGCGCATGGATATAAACCAAGAGTTCTGGGCGGCCATTAACGAATTGGTTTCAACTTCAAGCATCGTGATAGACAGACCGAAAGGGAGTACCCATCCCCAATACCCCGGCCTCCTCTATGAGGTGGACTACGGCTATCTGGAGGGCACCTCGTCCATGGACCGGGAAGGCATCGACGTTTGGGTGGGTACGGCGGCGGAGCGGCGCGTGGACGCGATTATGTGTACTGTCGATTTAATGAAGCGGGATTCCGAAATAAAACTCCTGATCGGGTGCACCGAGCGGGAGAAGGACCTCGTCTATCATACCCACAATGATACGGAATATCGGAAAGGGATTTTGATCCGCAGGACATAGGCGCGAAACAGTAAGGGGCCCGCCGCCCGGCTGCAAAGCCGGGCGGCGGGCCCCTCAATTTGACGGAAAAGACAAATAAACAAAATTTGTGAGCGTCAGGTAAACATAGGGCGGCGGGGGCAAACGGGGTAAGGAAGAAGGGAATTTTATCAGGGTGTCCCCCGGGCCCCTACGTCATTGCAAGGGCCGCGGGAGCGCGGCAATCCGTCTCATCCCCGTAGCGTAGGGGGCGATGCCCACATCGGCCCGCTGCTGTTGTTTCAGGCGGTTTAGTGAATTTATGACGCCGTGGCGGTATCGTCGTAGTAGGGCAGCGCCGCGAAGTCGAAGCTGTTCAGCCCACCGAGATCCAGGCTCAGCCGCCCATCCACGCCGCGGTAGAGGAACATGTCCACCGCCACCGGCTCCAAATTCCCGGCCTGGGCCTTTTCGGCGCGGACCAGATCCATCACCAGTCCGGCCCACTCCGCGTCGTAGGCCCTGTATTCCTCGTCCGTCATGTCCCACACGTCGGTGTCCTCGTACTTGTCCCAGAAGGCGTTGATGCCCTCGTCCTCATAAAAGGCCCGGTCCACCCGCGCGAACAGGTCGTAGGGCTCCACCGTCACGCCGACGCCGTAGCCCCCCTCCGCGGGGGAGGCCGCCCCCACGTCGTAGTGCAGGTTGCCGTAGATCTCCCGATACAGGGCGATTACCTCGTCCCGCAGCGCCTGGCTGGGGTAGTCGATGTCATACATGTAGAAGAAATATTCGGCTTCCGTCTCCAGGTTGCTCTCGTACACGGCCCGGGCCTCCTCCGCGGTCATCCCTGTGGCCTTCAGGTAGGCGGGGTCGTACTTGCCCTTGTAGGCGGCGTCCAGCACGGCCTGGACGTAGGCCTGCGCGCCGAAATCCTCCGGCACGCCCGTCAGCCGCGTGCCCGCTGCCTGGCCGAAGTCCACCACCGCCTCCCCGGAGGGGGGCGCGTCCGGCACGGCGCGGCTGCTCTCGGCGGCGCTGGTCTCCAGCTTCATCTCCAGCTTGCCCAGGTAGGTGCCCTTGATTGCGAAGGTGCCCTCAATCCCCCCGGCGCCGCCGGAGAGGTCGAAGCCCACCTCCACGGGGAAGACCCCCTTCACCTTGACGCTGCCCTTGGCGGTGATGCCGTCCAGCTTCTCCCCCCGCACCGTGGCGGTGAGCTTGCAGGTGAAGTCGGGCAGGCTCCGGCCGCTGAGCATCACCTCGGTGACGCTCAGCCCGCCCAGCATGTCCAGCTCGGCGGCCCGGGCCATCAGCTTCTGCAAATCCATATCCACCGTGTAGCTGGCGGTGGAGCCGCTCTTGGTTACGGTGAAGTTCTCGTCGTCCAGCACCAGCCGGTAGGACATGGACATCTGCTGGGCCAGCTCCCAGGGGCTGGTGGCGTAGTAGTAGCCCCCGGCCCGGATGGAGTTGACGATATTCGAGCCCACGGTGGGGGCCGCCCCGGTGCGGTCGGGGAGCATGGTCTCCAGCAGGGCCACGTCGCCGCCCGTGGCCCGCGCGCCCACCCAGGTGTCGTCGGGCAGGTTCACGCCCAGCTCGGAAAAGCTGCCGCTCTTGACGTACCAGGTCCCCGCCTCCCGGTTGAGGATGAAGCTCAGGCCGCTGCCGTCCAGCTGATCCAGCAGCGCCAGGCTCTCCTCGGGCAGGACGGAGAAGAGGGTCTCCCGCAGGCCGCCCAGGTCCACGCTCAGCGTGTAGTCCCCGCTCATATGGCCGTTGGTGGTCAGGTTCTCCCCCGCCAGGGAAATTTTCGCGGTGTCGCTGCCGTTCTCCTTGTACAGGGTGCCGGACAGGGAGAAGCGCTCCTTCCCGGCATAGGTCTTTTCCGGATCCAGGGCGGCCCAGCCCGCCGCCAGCACCGCGTTGAAGCTGTTGAAGTGGCTGTCCAGCTCGGCCTGGAGGGCGGCGTAATCGGTGAGGTAGGCCACCTCGTAGTAGTCGCTCCAGAACACCTCGTAGCCCAGGGCCTCGGCCGCGAAGCGCACGGGGATGTAGGTCCGGCCCCCGGACACGTAGGGGGTCATGCCCATGTCGATGGAGTCGATCTTCTCCCCCGCGGTGTGCTTGAGCACGGTGCTGCCCAGATGCAGCTCCAGCTTCTCCCCGTCCGCCAGCACGGCGGTGATGGTCCCGCCGCTGTAGCTCACGCTGGCCCCCAGGCGCTCCAGGAAGGCCCGGAAGGGCACCAGCGTGCGGCCCGAGACCGCGATGGGCGCGTCGGCGCCCATGTCCAGGTACGCCCCGTTCACGGAGACGTTAATCCCCTCGGGGTAGGGCATACCCAGGCCGGTCTTGATCTGCACCAGGTACTCCTTCCAGCTGCTCTCGTAGTCGTAGCTCTCGTACTGCCAGGTGTAGTAGTCGTTGGAGTAGCGGTTGTAGAGATCCCACGCGCTCTCGGCGTAGTCCTCCCAGTAGCTGCCCCAGGCCTCGTCGCTCCAGCTCTCCGCCGCGGCCTTCTGCTCCCCGGTCCACGCGCCCCAGGGGCCGAACTCGGTGAACAGGCTGACCGGATCCTCCGGGGCCGCGGCCCCCTCCTCCGCCAGGGCCGGGGCAAAGCACCCCGCCAGCATCAGCACGGCCAGCAGGGCCGCCAGTTTTCGCCTCATACGGGTTCCTCCTCTTCTTTATTCATCTGTTTCCAGTGTAGCAGAATTGCGGGGGCTTGTCTAACGCAACGGGGCGAATGCGCAGATCCCGTGCGCAATCGCGCGCCCCGTCAGGTCGCCTCCACCAGCGTGCGCCGCTCCCGCTCCAGCGCATCCGCGCGGGCGGCGGCCTCCCGCTCCTGCGCCTCCAGCTTGGCCATCACCCGCTCCACCCCGGCGCGGGTGCGGTAAACGCTGTCCTGGGAGGCGTGGATCTGGTCCTGCACCGCCAGATCGGCAAAGAGGCCGTCGAAGAAGTAGTCGGCAAAGGTGGCGAACTCGCCGATCTCCACCGAGGGCCCCTCCATGTCCAGCGACACGTCGGCCAGCTCGGTGCGGAAGCTGCGCAGCAGCCGCTGCACCTGGTCGGCGGCCCAGCGGGCCTGGTCCAGGCTCTCGTGCTTGGCCATGGTGGTCAGCAGGCCCCCGCCCCAGATGTCCCAGGTGCCCAGGTCCTCCGCCTCTGCCAGGGAGTCCTCCATCTGGCCCACGGCGGACAGGAGGGACTGCCCGGCCTGTTGGGCCTCCCGGATCTCCCGCCGTTGGGCCTCCAGCGCGGCCTGCTCCTCCTCCAGCGCGGACAGCCGCGCCCCGGCCGCGCCTCCCTGGGCGCGGAGGAAGTCCTCCTTCTCCCCCAGGGCGCGGCCGTACTCCGCCTCCGCGCCCGCCAGGGCCGCGAGAGCCCCGTCCAGATCCCGGATGCGCCGCTCGATGTCCTCCAGATCCCGCACGGCCTGGTCGTGCTTGAGCTGGGCGGTCAGCTCCTCCCGGCGCTCCCGGGCCAGGGCCTCCTCCTTGTCCCCCTTGAGGGAGGCCAGCAGAGAGGCCAGGCTCAGCTTCTCCAGCTTCTCCACGTCGGCCCGCTCGCTGCGCAGCACTCCGGCGGTCTCCCGCTCCACGCCCCGGCGCTCCTCCCGCTGTCCGGCCAGGTCCGCGCGCATGGATTGCAGCTTCTTCCTGCGCTCCAGCGCCCCGCGGGCCGCGTCCAGCGCGGCGTTGAGTCCTTCCATGGTCTTGTCCATCGTAATCCGCCCCCTTTCTCATCTGATTTCTATTCTAGCGGAAAGCGGCGCAATCCGCAATGGACTTCCCGGCGGAAATGACGTAAAATAGAAAAATATTAAACAGCAAGGAGCGCGCCCAAATGGAAACCATCGTACAGATACTGGCCCGGGAGCTGGGCCAGCGCGAGGACTACGTGCAAAACGTGGTCAACCTGATTGACGAGGGGAACACCATCCCCTTTATCGCCCGCTACCGCAAGGAGCTCCACGGCGCCATGGACGACACCGTGCTGCGCGGCCTGGAGGACCGGCTCGCCTACCTGCGCAGCCTCCAGAAGCGCCGGGACGAGGTGTGCGCCGCCATCGAGGGCCAGGGCAAGCTGACCGGGGAGCTCTCCGCGGCCATCGCCGGCGCCGCCACCCTGGCCGAGGTGGAGGACCTTTACCGCCCCTACAGGCAGAAGCGCCGCACCCGGGCCACCATCGCCCGGGAGAAGGGGCTGGAGCCCCTGGCGGAGCTGCTCTTCGCCCAGAACCGGGACTGCCCGGACCCCCTGGAGGCCGCGGCGGACTATATCGACCCGGAGAAGGGGGTGGAGACGGCCCAGGACGCCCTGGCCGGGGCCTCGGACATCGTGGCCGAGCGCATCTCGGACGACGCGGACATCCGCAAGCTGCTGCGGGAGCTGTACTGGAAGCGGGCCGCCCTGGTCTCCCACGCCGCCAAAAAGGACCCGGAGGACAGCGTGTACCGCCTGTACTACGACTTCAGAACCCCGGTCTGCAAGGCCCAGGGCCACCAGATCCTGGCCATCAACCGGGGGGAGCGGGAGGAGCTTTTGAAGGTCACGGTGGAGCTGGACCGGGAGAGCGCCCTCGTCCCCATCCGCCGGGCGGTGCTGGCGCCCGGCGCGCCCTCCATGGCCTTTGTGCGCGCCGCGGCGGAGGACGCCTACGACCGGCTCATCGCCCCCAGCGTGGAGCGGGAGATCCGCAATATGCTCACCGAGCAGGCCGACGAGGGGGCCATCAGGAACTTCGGCCTCAACCTGCGCCCCCTGCTGATGCAGCCGCCGGTGAAGGGCCGGGTGACCATGGGCCTGGATCCCGGCTACCGCAACGGCTGCAAGGTGGCGGTGGTGGACGGCACCGGCAAGGTGCTGGACACGGCGGTGGTCTACCCCACCTTCTCCGAGCGCAAAAAGCAGGAGGCCATCGAGACCCTGTCCGCCCTGGTGCGCCGCCACGGGGTGGAGCACATCGCCATCGGCAACGGCACCGCCAGCCGGGAGACCGAGCAGATGACGGTGGAGCTGATCCGCCGCTGCGGGGGCGCTGTGTCCTATATGATCGTCAACGAGGCGGGGGCCTCGGTGTACTCGGCCTCCAAGCTGGCCGCGGAGGAGTTCCCGGAGTACGACGTGAACCTGAGAAGCGCCGTGTCCATCGCCCGCAGGCTCCAGGACCCCCTGGCCGAGCTGGTGAAGATCGACCCCAAGAGCATCGGCGTGGGCCAGTACCAGCACGATATGCCCCAGGCCCGGCTGGACGAGACCCTCTCCGGCGTGGTGGAGGACTGCGTCAACGCGGTGGGCGTGGATTTGAACACCGCCTCCGCCCCCCTGCTGGCCCGGGTGTCCGGCCTCAACGCCGCCACGGCGAAAAACATCGTCAAGTACCGGGAGGAGGCCGGCGTCTTTACCACCCGGAAGCAGGTGCTCAAGGTGCCCAAGCTGGGCCCCAAGGCCTTCGAGCAGGCGGCGGGCTTCCTCCGGGTGCCCGAGAGTAAAAACGTGCTGGACAACACCGCCGTCCACCCGGAGAGCTACGGCGCGGCCCAGGCGCTGCTGGAGCTGTGCGGCTACACCCTGGCCGACGTACGCGCCGGGGGCCTGGCCGAGCTGGGCGCCCGGGTGAAGGCGTACGGGGAGGCGCGGGCCGCCGAGGCGTGCGGCGTGGGCGTGCCCACCCTGCGGGACGTGTGCGCCGAGCTGATGAAGCCGGGCCGGGACCCCCGGGACGAGCTGCCCCGCCCCATCCTGCGCACCGACGTGATGGACGCGAAGGACCTGAAGCCCGGCATGGAGCTCCAGGGCACGGTGCGCAACGTCATCGACTTCGGCGTGTTCGTGGACATCGGCGTGCACCAGGACGGGCTGGTCCACATCTCCCAGATCGCCCAGCGCCGGGTGCGCCACCCCTCCGAGCTGCTCAGCGTGGGGGATGTCGTCACGGTCTGGGTGCTGGAGGTGGACGAGAAGAAGAAGCGCATCTCCCTGACCATGCGCAGGCCCAAGGACCAGAGTGCACAGTGAGGAGGCCCCTATGATAACCGATTCCTTTGACCCGGCCCCCGGGGCCATCGTGGAGCCCGGGTTCGTCAACCGCCCCGCGGAGACGGGGTGCGGCCGCTGCGTGGCCACCTTCTCGGCGGCGGTGGTGGCGGCGGCGCTGGAGCGCTTCCCCTGCCGGGAGATCGCCCGGGTGGACAGCGTGGGCGGGCCCTGGCCCATCTACCTGCTGGAGCACCGGGGCGTGCCCGTCGCCTTTTATAAGACCATGATCGGCGCCAGTGGCGCGGGGGCCTGCATCGAGGAGGCCCGCTGCATCACCGGGGCGGACAAGTTCATTATGTTCGGCTCCTGCGGCTGCCTGGACCGGAGCATCCCCGCGGGCACGGTCATCGTGCCCACCCACGCCTACCGGGACGAGGGCCTGTCCTACCACTACGCGCCCCCGGCGGACTACATCGCCCTCAAAAACGCGGACCGGGTGGCCGTCTTCTTCGAGGGGGCGGGCATCCCCTTCGTCCGGGGCAGGACCTGGACCACCGACGGCCTCTACAGGGAGACCCGGCGCAATATGGAGCTGCGCCGGGCGGAGGGCTGCGTGGCGGTGGAGATGGAGTGCGCCGGGATCCAGGCGGTCTGCGACTACCGGGGCCTGGAGTTCTACGACTTTCTGATCAACGGCGATCTGCTGGACTGCGACAGGTGGGATCAGCGGATTCTGGGCACGGACACGGAGGCCGGCCACCAGCTGCGCTGCTTTTACGCCGCGCTGGATCTGGCCGCAAGCCTGTAAGGAGGCGCGCGTATGCTCACCTTTGACCAAGTGGGCGATCTGCTGGACGAGATCGCCGAGGGCTTCCCGCCCGAGTTCTACGAGGATCTCAACGGCGGCATCGCCCTGCTGCCCGAGGCCAAGCCAGACCCGGCCTTCCCCCCCGGCGAGATGTACGTGCTGGGGGAGTACTGCAACGACCAGATGGGCCGCTACATCAACCTCTATTACGGCTCCTTCGCCGCCCTGGCGAAGGACGAGGACTGGCCCCGGGCGGTGTGGGAGGACGAGCTCTACACCACCCTGGCCCACGAGTTCACCCACCACGTGGAGGGCCTGGCCGGGGAGCGGGGGCTGGAAATCAAGGACGAGGAATTCTTGGAGGAGTACCGCGGGTCCCGCGATTAGCCCGGACGGCGGGAACGGGGAGGAGGCGGGGAGTTATCCCCCGCCCCCGCTCCGTTCCCGCCGTTACGCTCCGCCGGTGACCAGCTCGTCGCTGGTGCGGAATACCTCCATCGTCATCAGCACCCCCAGGTGGTAGCCATAGATAAACTGGTCCGTCTTGGTCAAGCAGTTGATTTCATCCTGCGCTTTTACGTAGTCCTCAAACAGCGCCTTTTCCGTCTTGCCCAGCGCGGCAAGCAGCGCGCCCTCCCGCTGGCAGATCCGCTCGATTGCCAGGCCATATTCCGAGCCCTGGCGGAAAAACGGGCGTTGGGCTGGAGGTTGTCGTTGGCGAAGTCTATCCGTATATTTTTCATTTCCTGCCGTCCCTTCGATGTCGGTTTCACACAACACCTTGCAGGAACGCGCCGCATCGTGTATTATATGAATGCGGTCCGCCCCTGTGGCGGCTGTGTGGGGAGACGGCGTACTCTTCTTGTTGGGGGAGCGCCGTCTCTTCCTATTTCTTGAGGCTGTCATGCACCATATCAATTCCCTTGCGGACGACGTCAGAACGGGTGGTGCCAATTTCCTGCATACACTCTTCGAGCTTTTTTTGCGCCATCGATTCACCTCGCTTTCTTGTGCGCACAGAATGTCAAGTACAAAAAGCAAAGTGGATGCGCACAAGGGGCGGCGAGGGCCGCAGGAACGCGGCAATCCGTCCCATCCCCGTACCGTAGGGGCGATTCACGAATCGCCCGCCTTAGCCGCAGCTCTTGCGCAAGAATCCTGACGCACGATTGCATGAAAAGACCGGGACGGCTATGCCGTCCCGGCCTTTTTTCGTCTTTATTAAGCGCCCTCGAAGAAGCGGCGGGGGTTGTCCACCAGCAGCCGGTCCAGGTTCGCCTGCTCCAGCCCCTGCGCGCGCAGCGCGGGCAGCACCCGTCGGTGGATGAAGGTGTAGTCCTCCTCCAGGTTCATCCAGTCGGCGTTTTTGGTGTCCTCCCAGCTGTCCCAAAAGGCCAGGTAGGCGGCCAGGTCGTGGCTCAAAAGCAGCCTGCGGCTCCAGCCCTTGCGGCACAGGGCGGCGATGGCGGCCACCCGCCGCTCCAGGCACAGGTCCCGGTCGCAGAAGCCGAAGCGGTCCATGCCCAGGTAGCAGCCCCGGCCCGCCATGTCCTCCAAATACTCCAGATCGTCGGTGTCCCCGCTGTGGCCCAGGATCACCCGCTGAATGGGCACGCCGCAGGCGGCGAAGAGGTCCAGGATCTCCCCGCCGTTTCGGATCGAGGGGTCGTGGTGGCAGAAGATGGGCAGGCCGGTCTCCTTCGCCACCCGCCCCGTGGCGGTGAGCACCTTGCGCAGCAGGGGGGTGAGGCCCGCGCGGCCCACCCCGGCCTTGAGGATGCCCGGCTTCACGCCGGTGTCCGCGATGCCGTCGGCGCACTCCCCCATCAGCAGATCGTAGATCTGCTCCTCGTCCCGGAAGGCCAGCCAGGGCTCCTCCTGGTAGTAGAAGCCGCTGGAGGCGATGAAGTTGAGCCCCGTGCGCTCGGCCACGTCCCGGATCAGGCGCGCGTCCCGGCCCAGGTTCACCGGGGTGCCGTCCACCACCGTGCGCACGCCCAGAGCCTTGGCCTTGTTGAACTGTCCCACCGCCATCTCCAGCACCCTGTCGTACTCAAAAAAACGCGCGCCGAAGTTCATGCGCATGGACCAGTCCGCGCAGCTCACGTGCTCGTGCATCAGGGTCTGGCCCAGCGCGCCGGTGTCAAGACTGCCCAGAACGCCCTGTATTTTCATAGGGATCCCTCCTGCCTTTTTCTTGTATACTGCTATTTTAAGGCAGGGTCCGCCCGCCGTCAATTCGGGTTGCTTATAAGGTAAACTGCCCCTTATAAGCCGTTTGGCGGACGTTGTCGTTGTGCAATTATACCAACCGGTTTTTTATTTGCGTTGCTTATGATTGCTTTTCCCGGTTATCGTTTATAGATATTTCACAAAAGCCCCCGTCTGGGATACAATCAATTTAGGTTGAATGAACAGGTGGCGCCGCCTGTTCCAATCGGATCAGAACGACCGCCCGCGCGCGGAGCATCAGCACTCCATAAACTTGTCCGCCAGCATGTCCGCCATCTGGGGCGCCAGGCTGTTGGGGTTCTCCCGCTTCCACACCGCCAGCAGGTTGCACACCGCCTCCGGCACCCGGAAGTGGAGGGACCGCAGGCTGGGATTGCGCAGGCCCCGGGCCACCGAGGCGGGCAGCACCGTGGCGCTCTCCCCGCTCTCCGCCGTCAGGACCATCACGTTTCGGCTGTCGGAAAACCGGATGTGGGGCTGGGCGCCGATGGCGTCCAGGATGCGCAGGATCTGGCTCATGCCCTTGGTCTCGCGCTCCAGCAGGAAGAGGCCCCGCTTTTTCAGCAACGCCTGGACGGTCTCCGGCGTGTCCTCAAACTCGTGGTCGCTGCGCAGCACCAGCACCATTTCCTCCTGCCGCAGCACCCTGGACTCCAGCTCCGCGCGGCACTCCCCCTGCAGCCGCTCGTCAAAATGCAGGAAGAAGCCCAGGTCGATGGTGCCGATGTCCAGCGCCCGCACCAGGTCCGGGTGCTCGAACATGCGGAAGGTGGGCCGCAGCCCCGGGGTCTGCTTGCGCATGGCGTAAACGCTGTCCGCCAGGTGCACCCGGAAGGAGGGCCCGTAGCCCAGATCCACGCTGTAGTCCACGCCCAGCAGCAGCTCCCGGTCCCGTGTCTCGTTCTGTCCCCGGACGTAGGGCACCAGCTTTTCCGACTGGTGCAGCAGCTTTTTGGCCTCCTGCAGCAGGGCCCGGCCCGCGGCGGTGAGCTCCACGGATCGCTTGCTGCGCCGCAGCAGCTCCACCCCCATCTCCCGCTCCAGGTCGGCGATCTGCTGGCTCAGGGCGGACTGGGAGATGTACAGGGTCTCGGCGGCGCGGCTGAAGTTCAGGGTCTCCGCCACAGCGGTAAAGTAGCGCAGCTGTCGCAGTTCCATAGGCTGTCCCTCCCGTTTCTTACAGATTCCGTTCGTTTCCATTATAGTACAATTTCCCGCGAAAGTAAATCAGACTACATACAGGAGGTTTCCAACATGGAGGCAACCAAAGCAGCGCAAACCAAGTCGAAGCCCGGCACTGACGCCAAGAGCAATTTCGGCGCAAAGGGCTGGTACGTCATCATTTTCTGTGCCTTTATGCTCTTTTTCAGCACCGGCACCTCGGTGGACGGCCTCAACGCCACCGTCCCCGCCCTGGCGGCCCTGCACGGCTGGGACGAGGCCACCCTGCTGAGCTTCAGCACCGTCAGCGGCCTTATCAGCATTGCGGGCATGTTCGTCTTCGGCCTGGTCTGCCACAAGAAGGGCGCCCGCTTCACCGCGGTGCTCTCCCTGGCCCTGGGCGGCGCGGCCTACATCTGGTACGGCAACGTCCAGTCCGTCATGCAGTACGCCCTGGCCCTCATTCTGGTCAGCCTCTTCGCCAACGTGTACGCCTGGATCGCGGGCGGCGCGTACCTCTCCTCCTGGTTCCCCAAGAAAAAGGGCCTGGCCCTGGGCTGGGCCACCATGGGCAATAACATCTCCTCCGCCCTCATCGTGGTCATCCTCACCTTCCTGGCCAACCGCATGGGGATGCCCATGGCCATCACCGTCATCGGCATCGCCATGCTGGCGCTGGCCGTGTGGGGCATCTTCGTGAAGAACAACCCCGAGGACATGGGCGCCACCCCCGATAACGAGCCCATGAGCGTGGAGGCCATGGAGGCCTACCGCAAGGAGGCCGACAATTACGTCTCCCCCTGGACCTTCGCAAAACTGGTCAAAACCAAGGAGTTCTGGTTCATCAGCCTGGGGCTGGGCCTCTACATGCTGGTCACCGTGGGCGTCATGAGCCAGCTGGTGCCCCGCATGGTGGCCCTGGGCCTGGAGCAGAACACCGCCATCGCCTCCATGACCGTGTGCGCCGTCATCGGCATCGCGGGCAGCTACCTCTGGGGCGTGCTGGATCAGAAGCTGACCACCCGGGTGGCCACCGCCGTGTACGGCGTGTGGTACGCCGTGGCCATCCTCTTCAACCTGCTGCCCGGCCGGCCCTGCCTGTACATCTCCATCTTCATGATCGGCATGGCCATCGGCGGCAACGCCAACTGGCCCGCCTCCCTGGTGACCACCGTGTACGGCCACCGCAACTTCGCCAAGGTCTACTCGCTGATCAACCCCTGCATCTCCGTTATCCGCGTTTGCGCGTTCAGCGTGCTGGCCCTGGCCCTCACCCTCACCGGCTCCCTGTCCGGGGCCTACGTCGTGTTCGTGGTGCTCCTCTTCATCGCCGCCTTCCTCATCCTCAAGGTGGACGACAAGAAGTACGCCGACGGCAAGACCTGCGTATAACAGGCAAAAACGCCGGGCCCTTCCAAACGGAAAGGCCCGGCGTTTTTTCACAATTACCCGCGGAAAAGGCCGCCCACCAGCCCCGCCACGGTGGAGCAGCCGTCCAGGAACAGCCCCATGCCGTAGTACACCAGCACCGCGCCGCACACCACGTTGACGGCCTTGAGGATTTTGGGGCTGATCTTCTTGCGAAAGAGCATGATGACCAGGGTGATACCCAAAAACCACAGCACCGACGCGGAGGAGGAGCCCAGGATCAGCTGCACGCTCTGCCCGGCGGGGATGCCCCCCGCCCGGAAGCCGCCGAAGATCATGGTGCCGTCGATGAGGGCCTGGGGGTTGAACCAGGTGACCACGCAGGACTTGACGATCACGTCCTTCCAGGGCAGATCCACCGCCGCGCCGCCCTCCATGGTGGGCTCCTCCTGGATAAGGCCCACGCCGATGCGCACCACGATCAGCCCGCCGGCCACCAGCAGCAAAAGCCGCAGCACGGCGAAGCGCTCCACCACCGCCCCGATGCCGAAAAAGCAGAACAGGGCCAGGGTCACGTCGAAAAAGATGACGATCCCCGCGGTGAGCAGGGCCCGCCGCCGGGACTGGGTGAGGGCGGTGTTGATGACGAAGAGGTTCTGCATCCCGATGGGGGCCACGTAGGCCAGGCCGATGGCGAGGCCCTGGAGATAGGGGGGCACGGTCATTCCTTCTTTCGGTGTTGCTTTTCTTTCAGAAGCTGGTATGATTATCTTATCACATATCCGGAAAAGCGCAAGGACTCAGATGAACCGTACCAAGGAAGGAGGCGCTTACCATGGACGACACCCACGCCGGCTGCCCCTGCATGGACAGCTGCCCCCTGAACCGGGCCATGCAGCTGATCGGCGGCAAGTGGAAGATGCAGATCCTCTGCGCCCTGTCCAACAACGGCCCCACCCGCTACAACGCCCTGAAGCGCAGCCTGGACGGGGTGTCCAACACGGTGCTCTCCGCCGCCCTGAAGGAGCTGGAGCAGGATGGGCTGGTGCTGCGCCGGGAGTACCTGGAGGTGCCGGTGCGGGTGGAGTACGAGATCAAAGCCCGCGCCCGCGCCCTCATGCCCATCCTGGACGCCCTGGGCGACTGGAGCGGCGCGGGCTAGCCACAAGAGAGGAAAGGCGGTGAAGCCATGGCCCGCAACACCTTCTGGGAGGTCATGTTCGACAATATCAGCGAGGGCGTGTACATCCTCGACCACGCCGGGAACTACATCTACTGCAACCGCGCCTTTTTGCAGATGGTGGGCGGGGCCGACCGGGAGGACATCCTCCAGCTCAACGCCTTCCGCCTGGTGCCCGAGGGACAGGTCTCCCGCAGCGTGGGGGTGGCGGCCTTCGAGCAGAAGAAGAAGGTGACCATGATCAACACCGTGGTCACCCCCAAGGGCTACCGCTATCGCCAGCTGGCCACCGCCACCCCCATCTTCGACAATATGGGCGGGGTGACCTACGTGCTGGTGGAGACGGTGCTGCTGGAGGCGCTGGAGCGGCGCTACCAGCACGCGGTGCTGGTGGAGGACGACGGCTGCGTGGACGTGTACAGCGCCCTGGCCGTCCCCGGCCCCGACCACGTCGTGGCCGAGAGCCCCCAGATGCAGGCCCTGCTGGAGCTCTGCCGCCAGATCGCGCCGGTGGACTCCACCATCCTGCTCACCGGGGAGACCGGCACCGGCAAGGAGGTGCTGGCCCGCTACCTGCACCGCCACAGCCGCCGCGCCCGGCGGGAGCTGGTGGAGATCAACTGCGCCGCCCTGCCGGAAAACCTGCTGGAGGCCGAGCTCTTCGGCTACGAGAAGGGGGCCTTCACCGGGGCGCTGAACACGGGCAAGCCGGGCCTGGTGGAGCGCGCGGACGGCGGCACCCTCTTCCTGGACGAGATCAACTCCCTGCCCCTGCCCCTGCAGGGCAAGCTGCTGCGGGTGCTGGAGAGCCGCCGCAGCAAGCGCCTGGGCGCCCTGGAGGAGCGGGCGCTGGACTTCCGCCTGCTGTGCGCCACCAACCAGGACCTCAAGGCCCTGGTGGACGCGGGGCAGTTCCGGGCGGACCTCTACTACCGCCTGTCGGTCATCCCCCTGAACATCCCACCCCTGCGGGAGCGGCGGGAGGACATCGCCCCCCTGGCCGTCCACTTCCTGGAGCAGTTCTGCCGCCAGTACGGGCGCACCAAGGTCTTTACCCGCGGCGTGTTCGATCAGCTGCTGCGCTACAGCTGGCCGGGCAACGTGCGGGAGCTGAGGAACGTGGTGGAGCGCCTGCTCATCACCAGCACGGCGGGCACCATCGAGATCTACCAGGCCCCCGACAACCTGATCGCCGGGGAGGCCCCCCAGGCCCCCCTGTCCCCCGCGCCCACCGCGCCGCCCCCGCCCGACTGGGAGGGGCTGCTGCGCCGGGCGCCGGAGGCCTTCTCCCTGCGCGCCTACCTGGACGAGTGCGAGCGCCGGGTCATCGCCGGGGCGCTGGAGCGCTGCGGCAGCACCTACAAGGCTGCGGAGCTGCTCAAGACCAACCAGTCCACCGTGGCCCGGAAGAAGCAGAAGTACGGGCTGTAAAAACACCAGGAACCGGACCCGCTGGCACGGGTCCGGTTCCTGGTGTGTGTGTTGTGTGTGTGAGAGAGGAAATGAAGAAGAGGAATTGTGTAGCTCCTGACTACGCTGTTAGAATACCACCCCGGGCCGGGGAAATGTTGGACAGTTTTTAACGCCGGCGTGAACAATTTGTAAATGAGGTGGTCCTATGCCCGTTTCCCTGCGCATCCCCCACATGGATCTGGCCCAGATCGCGGAATCGGGCCAGTGCTTCACCTGGCGCGCGCTGTCGCCCGGGCGGTACGCGGTGGCGGCCTCGGGCCGCCGGCTGGAGTGCGCCCAGACGGGGGATTCCTTCACCTTCTCCTGCACGCGGGGGGAGTGGGACGCCTTCTGGGCGGACTACTTCGACCTGGGCACCGACTACGGGGCGATCAAGGCCGCCATCGACCCGGACGACCCCTGCCTCACCGCCGCCGCCCGGGCGGGGTGGGGCATCCGGGTGCTGCGGCAGGACTTCTGGGAGGTGGCGGTGAGCTTCCTGATCTCCCAGAACAACAACATCACCCGCATCAAGCGCAGCGTGACGGGCCTGTGTGAGGCCTACGGACGCCCCATCGGCCCGGACGCCTGGTCCTTCCCCCGGCCCGACGACCTGGCCGGGGTGCCCGAGGCCGCTTTTCAGGCCCTGGGCCTGGGCTACCGGGCCAAATACCTCGCGGCCCTGGCCGGGCGCATGGCCCGCGGCGGACTGGAGGAATTCCTCGCGCCCCTGGCGGGGGCGGAGCCGGAGGAGGCCCGGCAAGCCCTGCTCACCCTCTACGGCGTGGGGGGCAAGGTGGCCGACTGCATCCTCCTCTTCGGCCTGCACCGGGTGGACGCCTTCCCCGTGGACACCCATATCCGGCGGCTCCTGGCCCGGCACTACCCCGGCGGCTTCCCCTGCGGCCGCTACCGGGGCTTCCTGGGCATCCTGCAGCAGTACCTGTTCTACTACGATCTCAAGGGGCCTGCCGGAAGCGTGGAGCGGGTATGAGTGCGGGCAAGCCGTCCCTCCCGGCCATATGGGGCCGCGCACCACTCACAGCTTTTTGGACAGGCAAAGGCCCGCGCCCGGATTCGGGCGCGGGCCTTTTGTATGCTACGCCTCCGCGGAGATCCAGGCGCTGAACTGCGTGGCGAGGAAGCGCGCCATGTCCTCCGCCGCCGCCCGGGACAGGGCCGAGGCCCGGCCGCGCCCCTCGGTATAGGGGTCGATGTACCGCTTCTTGGCGCTGACCCGGAACCAGTCCCCGCCCTGGGGCCGCTCCGCTGCCCGCAGGCCGCGGGAGAAGGCCCGGAAGGCGCTCCAGAGCGCCGCCGTCTCCGGCGCGGCCTCCAGCCTGGCGATGACCTGCGGCTCGGTGGTATACAGATCCGCCTGCTCCAGCACCCCGGCCTCCAGCCCCCGGCGCAGCAGGAGGGCCAGGTACTCCATGGAAAAGCGGTCCTCGTCCGAGACATACACGCGGGCGTTGACCAGAGCGGCGCGGGCGAAGTCCGCCGCCAGCTCCGCTTCGCCGAACATCAGCTCGTCCTCCCCGCGCTCGCTGCGCCCCACCCGCAAATCGGCGTAGAAGGCCGCCGCCTCCTCTATACTCCGCACGCCGTACTGGAGGAAGTTGCGCAGGGTGTACTCCAGCCGGTCGGCGGACAGGCCCGGCACGTCGTTGTCCGCCACGGGATAGCGGTGGTAGTCCACGACATCCTCCGGCCGGATGTCCCAGCGCTCCAGCGCCTCCCGCAGCTGGCGGGAGCCCAGGATAATCGCCTCCGTGCCCGCCTCGGTGGCGGACTGCCCCACGTAATCGCGGCGCAGGAAGTCCACCACGTGGGCGAACACGGGGGTGCTCACGTCGTGGAGCAGCCCCGCCGCGGCCTGGGTCCTGTCCCCCGTGAAGTGCCAGACGATAAGCCCCACCCCCAGGCTGTGTTCCCAGCGGGAGGAGGGCCGTCCCCTGTGGAACAGGGGGAAGGATGTGTACTCGCAGCCGCAGTCCATGCCCACCTGCCGCAGCCGCTCCATCACGCCGGTGCGGGCGAGATCATCCAGAAACTCCGGCACCTGTGGGTGGTAGATCTCCAGCAGGTCCACTAGAGGATCACGTTGATCGGATCCCCGTCCATCCAGTGCCGCAGGCTGTCGAAAACGATGCGGGCCCGGGCCTCCATGGACTCCGCGGAGGCAAAGGCCACGTGGGGGGTAAGTATGGTGTTTTTGGCGTGGAGCAGGGGGTGGGCGGGGTCCAGCGGCGGTTCGGCCTCGAACACGTCGATGCCCGCGCCGCCCAGCCGGCCCGCGTTGAGGGCGTCGGCCAGGGCCTGGGCGTCCACCACCGGCCCCCGGGCGGCGTTGATGAGCAGGGCCCCCGGCTTCATCCCCTCGATGCGCCGGGCGTCTATGAGCCCCCGGCTCTCGTCGTTGAGGGGGCAGTGCAGGGTCACGATGTCGGATTGGGCCAGCAGCTCGTCCAGACCCACGAACTTAATGTACTCCGGCTCGTCCCCCCTGACATGGCGCTTGCAGCCCAGCACCCTGCACCCGAAGGCGCGGCACAGCTCGGCGGTGCGCTTGCCGATGGCCCCCACGCCCACCACGCCCACGGTCTTGCCCATGAGCTCGCTGCCCACCAGGCCGTCCTTGGTCTGCCCGGCGCGGCAGCGCGCCTCCACCTGGGGCACGTTGCGCAGCAGGGACAGCATCAGGCAGAGGCAAAGCTCGGCCACCGCCTCGTTGGAGTACCCGGCGGCGTTGCTCACCCGTACGCCCTTCTCCCGGGCGGCCTCCAGATCCACGTGGTCCACTCCGGTGAAGGCCACGTCGATGAATTTCAGCCTGGGGCAGGCCCGGATGACCTCCCCGGTCAGGGGCATGTTGGCGATTACAATTACGTCCGCGTCCCTCGCCCGCTCGATCTGTACGGCGGGATCGGTGTTTTTCTCGTAGGCGGCGAAGGTGTGCCCCGCGTCGGTGAAGGGCTTCACGCACGCCTCCAGCACGGGCCGGGGCACCCCCAGGGATTCCAGCAGTACGATATTCATGGTACTCCTCCTTTTTTCCTGGTCAACATTATATCGGCGCCGGGTAAAATTTGCAACGGCCGGTTGAACACATCCGGGATCTGGTGATAAAATAGTCCCATCCTGTAAATAAAGGAGCGAGGTAAATGAAGAAACGTACGCTCGGCAAGCTGCTCTCCGCCGTCCTGACGGCGGCCATGCTGCTCTCCCTGGTCCCGGCCGCCCTGGCCGCGGAGGCGGGGGAAACGCACATCACCATCCTGGGCACCTCGGACATGCACGGCAATGTTTGGGGCTACAGCTACGAGGACGACAAGGACATGGGCAACAACGGCATGTCCCGGCTGTACACCTACATCCAGCAGGTGCGCGCCGAGAACCCCAACACCTTCCTCATCGACGCGGGGGATGACATCCAGGGCACCATCCTCACCGACGACCTGTACAACAAGACCCCCGACGAGCCCCACCCCGTCATCGCCGCCATGAACTTCATGGGCTACGACGCCATGACCCCGGGCAACCACGAGTTCAACTGGGGCATCCCCACCATGCTCAAGATCCTGGGCCAGGCCGAGTTCCCGGTGCTGGGGTCCAACCTGCTGGATAAGGACGGCAGGTTCGTCACCGGCGCGGGCTGGACCATCGTGGAGCGCGGCGGCGTGAAGGTGGCGGTCATCGGCGCGGTCAACCCCGACGCCCCCATCTGGGACGGCGGCAAGGAGGGCATCGACGATCTGACCTACGAGGCGGCCAACACCGCCGTGAAGAAGGCCATCGCCGAGATCGGGGACCAGGCCGACGTGATCGTTGTCTCCGCCCACCTGGGCATGTACGCGGAGTTTGACGAGGAGAACGGCTCCGACTCCGCCCAGAAGATCCTGGACGACAACCCGGAGATCGACGTGCTCCAGGTGGCCCACAACCACGTGGTGGTCAACGACAGGCAGGGCAATACCGTCATCGGCGGCGTGCGCAACTCCGGCCGGGACATCGCCCGCTTCGACCTGACCCTGGACGCGGACAACAACGTCATCGACAGCAAGGTGGAGATCGTGGACATGGCGGGCGTGGAGCCCAGCCAGGCCATCCGCGAGCTCCCCCTGGTGGCCGAGTCCCACCAGAAGACCATCGACTTCATCAAGGGCGGCGGCTCCGGGGAGGACGGCGGGGGCGGCGCCGCCCTGGGCTCCACCACGGCCCGCTTCCAGCCGGACAACGAGTTCGCCGGCCTGCCCCAGGGCAAGCTGGAGGACACCGCCGTCATGGATCTCATCAACAAGGTGCAGCTTGAAAACTCCGGCGCGGACGTGTCCGCCGCCGCCCTCTTCAAGGACACCAGCGATCTGCCCGCCGGGGACATCAACTACGGCAACATCTTTGACATCTACAAGTTCGACAACACCCTCTACCGCGTCACCGTCACCGGCGCGGAGCTCAAGGCATACATGGAGTGGAGCGCCGAGTGCTACAACCAGTGGGTGCCCGGCGACATCAACATCAGCCTGGACCCCGAGTACCCCGACTACCTGTATGACATGTTCGCGGGCGTGGATTACGAGATCGACCTCTCCCAGCCCAAGGGCGAGCGCATCAAGAACGTGATGTTCAAGGGCGCGCCCCTGGCCGACGACCAGGAGCTGACCCTGGCCGTGAACAACTACCGCTACTCCTCCGCCCTCAAGGCGGGCGGCCTGGTGGCGGGCAAGAAGGACTGGGAGTCCTCCAACTCCATCCGGGACATGCTGGTGGAGTATTTCGCCAAGAACTCCCCCGTGGCCCCCGAGGTGGACCACAACTGGAAGATCGTGGGCGTGGACCTCCAGCTGGACAGCCCTGAGCGCGCCACCCTGGTGCGGCTGGTCAACAACGGCCAGCTGGAGAGCCCCAAGACAAGGAGCATCAACCTGAACGACCCGGAGATCAAGGCCGTACTGGAGCTGGCCGACAACGTGGTCGTGGACGGCGCGGCCAAGACGGTCTCCGCCTTCAGCGCGGAAAACGGCGAGACCTACTACCGCCTGCGGGATCTGGCCGCGGCCCTGAACGGCAGCGGAAAGCAGTTCAGCGTGGCCTGGGACAACGGCGTGGTGCTGACCACCGGCGCGGCCTACGGGGAATCCCCCCTGCTGCTCACCCGCATCCCCGCCGCGGCCACCCAGAACCTGCTGGGCCTCACCGTGACCGTGGACGGCGGCGCGCGGGCCGTGGACGCCGCCCTCATTGACGGCAACTACTATGTCACCTCAGGCAGCCTCGGCAAGCTGCTGGATATGGAGACGGCGGACGCCCTGCACGACGGCGTGCTGACCATTTCCACCAAGTAAATCCCCACCCCCACGGGTCCGGCGGCGGTTGCCGCCGGACCCGTTTTATGCTAAGATGGACACACTTGAAAAAAGGATGTGGAACTATGCCCCTGCCAAAGCTGATCGTCATTCTGGGGACCACCGCCTGCGGCAAGAGCGGCCTCGGCGTGGAGCTGGCCAAGCGCTTTGACGGCGAGATCGTCTCCGCCGACTCCCGGCAGGTCTACAAGGGCCTGGATCTGGGCACCGGCAAGGTGACGCAGGAGGAGATGGACGGCGTGCCCCACCACCTGCTGGACGTGGTGGAGCCCAACCGGCCCTACTCGGTCCACGACTTCCAGCGGGGGGCCTACGCCGCCATCGACGGCATCCTCGCCCGGGGGAAAACCCCCTTTCTGGTGGGCGGCACGGGGCTCTACGTCCGCTCGGTCACCCAGGGCTTCACCTTCTCCGACGCGCCCCCCGACCCCGCCCTGCGCGCCGGGCTGGAGGGCAAGAGCGCCGGGGAGCTGTACGCCCTGTTCCAGGCGGAGACCGGCCGCACCCTCAGCCGGAGCGAGCGCGCCAACCCCCACCGCCTGGTGCGCGCCCTGGAGAAGGCCCGCTCCGGCCTGGACGCCCCCGCCCCCGTCCCCCGGTACGACTGCCTTCAGCTGGGCGTGAGCTTCCCCAGGGAGGTGGTGAACCGCCGCATCGACGAGCGCCTGATCCGCCGCCTGGACGGCGGCATGGTGGAGGAGGTGGCCGCTCTGCGCGCCGCCGGGGCTACCGACGCCTTCCTGGAGGGCCTGGGCCTGGAGTACCGCTACATCCTCTGGTACCTCACCGGGAAAATCCCCACCCGGGACGCCCTGGTGGAGGAGCTGGGCCGGGCCATCAAGCACTTCGCCAAGCGGCAGGTGGTGTGGTTCAAAAAGGACGAGGGGGTGCTCTGGCTGGACATGGAGGGCGACCCCGTGGCCCAGGGCGCGCAGGCGGTTTCCGCGTTTCTTAAGAATTAGGCGGAAAATCTTTACCAAATCCTAAATCTTTCTCCATGGAGTCTTTCACCGGGACGGCTATAATAAAGTCAACCCAACGAGAAGGACAAGGAGAAGATTAAAATGTGGAATTTTAAACATAAGGACGCCTACCTGGCCTGCGTGGCCGACCTGATGGAGGACACCGGCGTGCAGTCCATGCGCCTGCTGCCCCAGCACGCCAAGGGCGTGAGCTGCTACCACCACTCGGTGCTGGTGAGCTACACCAGCTTCCTCCTGTGCCGCCTCTTCGGCCTGGACTTCCGCGCCGCCGCCCGGGGCGGGCTGCTCCACGACCTGTACCTCTACAACTGGCAGGACCCCCGCTCCCACCCCGGCGTGCGCCACGCCACGCAGCACCCGGTGCTGGCCCTGAAAAACGCCAGGGCGCGTTTCACCGTCAGCGACAGGGAGGCGGACATCATCCTCACCCACATGTTCCCCGTCACCCCCACCCGGTTCTACGGGTGCCTGGAGAGCTTCGTGGTGAGCACCATGGACAAGCTCTGCGCCGCCGCCGAGCTGCTGCGCCTGGTTCCCCTGCTCACCCCGGCGGAGGAGGCCCCGGCCTACGCCCTCCCCGCCCAGGCCCCCGCGCTGCGCGCCCGGGCCGCGGGTTAACCGCTGTTCAAACGCCCCCCTTTGTGGTAGAATCACTCTATCATAAAGGGGGGCGTTTTTATGGAAGCCAAGGAATATCTGGAGTTTCTCCACGTGCTGGAGCGGCTCAAATGCAACACCCGCCACTCCTGGACCTCCACCGGGCGGCACGAGACGGTGGCCGCCCACGCCTGGCGGCTGGCGGCCATGGCCCTGCTGGCGAAGGACGAGTTTCCCGGCGTGGATATGGACAGGGTGCTGCGCATGTGCCTTGTCCACGACTTCGGGGAGGCGATCACCGGGGACATCCCGGCCTTTGAGAAGAGCGCGGCGGACGAGGCCGTGGAGGTCCGGGCGGTGGCGGATATGCTCGCCCCCCTGCCCCACCCCGTGCGCGGGGAGCTGGAGGCCCTCTTCGCCGAAATGGACGCGCTGGAGAGCCCGGAGGCCAGGGTCTACAAGGCCCTGGACAAGCTGGAGGCGGTCATCCAGCACAACGAGGCCCCCCTGGACACCTGGACGCCCCTGGAGTACGAGCTCAACCGCACCTATGGCGCCGCCGAGGCCGCCCCCTTCCCCTTCCTGGACGGGGTGCGCGCGTGTATGCGGACGGACACGGAGGAGAAGATCAAGCGCGCACAGTAAAGGCAGGAGCGCCGCGGAAGATTTCTTCCGCGGCGCTCCTGCCGGTTTTTCCGGGGGTTTATTCAAAGGGGGCCATCTCCCAGCGGATAAAATAGCCCTGGGGATGCTTGCACACGGGGCACACGGCGGGGGCCATGGTGGCGTCGATAATCTGCCCGCAGTTGAGGCACATCCACTTGCACTGCACGTCGGAGACAAAGAGCTTGTCCTGCTCCAGCAGGTCGGCGAAGCGGCCGAAGCGGTCGCCGTGGGTCTTCTCAATGTCGGCGATGGAGGAGAAAATGTGGGAGATCTCGGGGAACTCCTCCTGCTTGGCGATCTCGGCGAAGTGGCGGTAGTCGTGGTCCCACTCCTGGTACTCGTTGTGCTGGGCGGCGCGCAGGTGCTGGAGCAGATCGGGGAAAATGTCCACCGGGTAGGTGCCGTCCACCTTGATGTTCTGGCCGGAGAGCTTCTCCAGCAGGTTGTAGTAGACCTTGGCGTGCTGCTCCTCCTGGCTGGCGGTGAAGGTGAACACGCCCTGGATGACCTGGAGGTTCTTCTTCTTGGCGAGGCCCGCGGCAAAGGTGTAGCGGTTGCGGGCCTGGCTCTCGCCCGCGAAGGCGCGCATCAGGTTCAGTCTGGTTTCACTCTGATCGAAGGATACGGACATGGTAATTCCCTCCCAATTCATGGATGATCAGAGTATGCCCGCCCCCGGCGGCCGGTATTCAAAAAACACGCTGTTGCAGCTTAGGCGGATAAGGCTCCCGATATTGGAGGGGCGATTCGTGAATCGCCCCTCCGGGCCTGGAGCAGCGGGCCGATGAGGGCATCGGCCCCTACGGCACGGGGATGGAACGGATTGCCGCGGGCCCGCTTATCCTATGTACAGTGCTCCAGGGTGTCCTCCACCAGGGCGGAGCCCAGAATCCCCGCGCCCAGCACCAGCAGCGCCATGGTGCGGGTGTGGTCGGCGTACTCGTAGATCAGCGCCGTGTCCACCGAGTAGCCGCCCGCCCACACCAGCATCACCAGCGCGGAGGCCAGCAGGGCGCAGCACAGGGCCAGGCAGCGGGTGAGCACGAAGCGGGAGAGCTCCCGCATATTGCCGAGCCATTGAATAAAATGCACGTGAATTCCCCCTTTTTCAACATCATAACAGGGGATCCCATACCCTTTCAAGGTCAAATAATTACCAGCCGCACAAAAATCGTACGACGGAAACCGACAAACTTCGACCGGCTGGACAGATACGGTTTACAGAATGTGGCCTTTGGTAACAGAATACGTAAACGTGTGTCGAAAGGTGCGAAATCTAAGACTTTTCAAATTCTGGAAAATACAATATACTGTAAAAGCTGTAAAACAAAAAGGGAGGAATACACAAGATGAGGGAACTGCTTGTGGAAACGCGCAAGGAAGAGGGCGCGGATGGCAGTGAGTACAGTTTCGACTATTTCGTCCTGGTGGACCAGATGGAAGTAAGCGGCGGCTTTGCCTGCGAGAGCTACGGGGTGAAGGTGGCTCCCGCCGGACAGGCCGGCGGCGGGGCGCAGGTCCCGAATATTACGACCAGCGTGTCCCGGATCGACGCGCTCATGGAGCTCCTGACCCGCAATTTTGTCACTCCCGCAACCCTGAACGACGTTGTCGCCGACTGGCTGTAGGCGGCAGAGGACGGACGCGCACCGCGCGTCCGTCCTCTTTTTTTACGCATGCTCCAGCCAGTGCCGGGCCGCGGCCGCCCAGGCCGCGGCGTTGTCCCCGCTCTGGGGCCTGGGGGTAACGCCCAGCTCGTCCGCCAGCAGCCGCCCCAGCCGCCGGGAGAAGATCTCCGCCCCCTCCCGGTTCAGGTGGCCGCCGTCGTAGAGGTGGCGGGCGGGGTCCAGGCCCAGCGGGGCGAAGCAGCCGCTCCAGTCGTACAAAAGCAGGTCCGCCCCCAGGGCCTCCACGTCGGAACGCGCCCGGGCGTACTCCGCGGCGGTGCGCTGGCTGTAGGTGGGGTTAAACGTAAAGACGGGGGTGATCCCCTCCGCCCGGCACAGGGCGGCGATTTTGCCCAGCCAGGCCAGGTTGTCGGCGTAGACCTCCTCGGGCTGGGCGCTGGGGGTGACGAAGGGGCCCTGGCCGGTCTGATCGAACACACCCACGGCGGGGGTGAAGCCCTTGTAGAAGTCGGGCTTGGCGGGGGAAACCGCCCTGCGTATGTCCTCCGGCGTGACCTCCTTCCAGCGGCTGTGGTAAAAGTAGAGATCCCACAAGAGGCCCAGGCGCAGCCCGGGCTCCGACGCGGTGAAGACCGCCCCCAGCTTGTTGGGGGAGAAGGGCATATAGCCCACGTTGATCTGGGTAAAGGCCTGGTAGGGCTTGAACCACAGCCCCGAGATCTCCAGCACCACGGCGGAGGGGGACTGGGTACGCAGGGCCTCCTTCAAATACCAGTAGGTCAGCGCCAGGGTCTGCTCCGAGCCGCCCATCACGTACCCCGTCAGGCCGGTCTCGTCGTAGATGACCGCGGGGTTAATGTCGCAGTAGGCGTAGGAGCTGCCCAGGTAGAGCACGTCCACGCTCTGCGGCGGCTCGGCCAGGTAGGCGCGCCAGGTGGAGCCGTAGGTGTCGTGGGCCGGGCGCAGGGCGGCGCCCGCCAGCTGGAGCAGCAGGGCGGCGCAGAGCGCCAGGGCCAGGGCGAAGAGGGGCTCCCTCCGGTTGCGTTTCTTCATGCCGTCCCCCCTCAGAATTGAAAGTAGATGAAGTTCTGCGCGTCGTAGCCCGCCCCGTAGCTGCCGAAAATCACGGTGGCCAGCAGCAGCCCCAGATAGACGGCCCAACGGGCAGGGCGGGGGGCGGCCAGGACGCGGGAAATGAGATCCGTGCGCACCGACAGCGCGTCCACGATCAGCAGCGCCAGCAGTCCCAGCACGGCGCACAGCAGCTCGGCCCTGTCCAGGCCCACGGCGGTGACGGGGTGGGTGAGCAGGGGGCCGGAGAGCATGGCGGAGAACACGTCGAGGGCCCCGGCCACGGAGCCGGCCTGGAAAAAGACCCAGGCGGCGGTGGAGAGCAGGAAGGTCCAAAGCATCCGCCACAGGGCGGTGGCCGCCCGGCCCTCCCGCAGGCCGATAGCGCCGCGCAGAGCGTCCCGGGCGGGGGCGGTCAGGGCGCCCGCCACCTGATAGAGGCCGTTCAGCAGCCCCCACACCACGAAGGACAGGGCCGCGCCGTGCCACAGCCCGCTGACCGCGAAGACTATGAGCACGTTCAAATACTTCCGCCCCGTCCCCTTCCGGGAGCCCCCCAGGGGGATATACAGGTAGTCCCGGAACCAGGAGGACAGCGAGATGTGCCACCTGCGCCAGAACTCCTGGATGGACTGGGAGAAGTAGGGGGTGCGGAAGTTCTCCCTCAGACGGAAGCCCATCATCCGGGCCGAGCCCAGGGCCATGTCCGAGTAGGCGGAGAAGTCGCAGTAGATTTGCAGGGAGAAGGCGGCCGCCGCGGCAAAGACCTGGAGCGCGCCGAAGTCGTGGGGGGCGGCAAAGACGGTGTTCACCGCCACGGCCAGACGGTCGGCCAGGACCAGCTTTTTAAAGGCCCCCCACAGGAAGCGCAGCAGCCCGGCCCGCAGATCGCCGTAGCAAAAGGGGTGCTCCTCCTCAAATTGGGGCGCCAGATCCCCCGCCCGGTTGATGGGGCCGGAGAGCAGGGAGGGGAAGAAGGACAGGAACAGGGCGTGGCGCAGGAAGCTGCGCTGGGCGGGAATTTTGCCCCGGTATACGTCCACCGCGTAGCCCACGGCCTGGAACAGGTAGAAGGACAGCCCGGCGGGCAGCAGCAGATCCAGCACCGGGGCGGAGAAGTCCAGCCCCAGGGCGGCCAGGCCCCGCCCGGCCAGGGAAATTGCAAAGTTGAGGTACTTGAAGACCACCAGCAGGCCCAGGTTCAGCGCCGCGCACAGCGCCAGCGGGCCCTTTTTGCGCCCCCTGCCCTCCAGAACCAGACCCGTCACGTAGGTGGAGCAGACTGCGAAGAGGAGAAAGACCAGATAGATGGGCTTGGCGCACAGGTAAAAAAACCAGCTGGCCGCCAGCAGCCAGGGGTTTTTGGCCCGGCGGGGCAGCAGGAAATAGACCAGCGCGGTGCAGGGGAAGAAGAGCAGGTAGGCGGGGGAGAGGAAGCTCACGGCGCGGCCCCCTTTCTTGCATAAGATAGGTACATTTTATCCAATTTTGCCCCGTAAGTCAAACCTGCCGGATTGACTTTCCCCGCCGTTTTCGTTATCATGATAAAAGTGTGTGTTATGCCTTGCACAGAAGAAGGGAAGGACCGGAGCAATGAAAGAGAGAGAGACCTTTGCATCCCGGCTGGGCTTTGTGCTCATCTCGGCGGGGTGCGCCATCGGCCTGGGGAACGTGTGGCGGTTCCCCTATATCGTGGGCCAGTACGGGGGCGCGGCCTTCGTGCTGCTCTACCTGGTGTTCCTGGTGATCATGGGCCTGCCCATCATGGCGATGGAGTTCGCCGTGGGCCGGGCCAGCCGCCAGAGCATCGCCACCAGCTTCCACACCCTGGAGCCCAAGGGGAGCAAGTGGCATATCTACAGCTGGTTCGGCATGGCGGGCAACTACATGCTCATGATGTTCTACACCACCGTGGCCGGCTGGATGATCCTGTACTTTGTAAAAATGGCAAAGGGCGATTTCGTGGGTCTGGACGCCGCGGGCGTGGCGGACGTGTTTGTGGATCTGACCTCCAACCAGCCGGGGCTGATGCTGGCCTTTATGATCCTGGTGGTGGTGCTGGGCATGGCCGTGTGCGGCCGGGGGCTGCAAAACGGCGTGGAGAAGATCACCAAGGTCATGATGATCTGCCTGCTTGCCATCCTGGTGGTGCTGGCGGTGCGCTCGGTCACCCTGCCCGGCGCGGCGGCGGGCCTGGAGTTCTACCTCAAGCCCAATTTCCACAACCTGATGTACGACAACGAGGGCGCCTTCCGCCTGGGCGAGGCGGTTTTCGCCGCCATGGGGCAGGCCTTCTTCACTCTCTCCCTGGGCATCGGGGCCATGGCCATCTTCGGCAGCTATATCGGCAAGGAGCGGCGCCTGTTCGGCGAGGCCGTGAGCGTGGGCGTCCTGGACACCTTCGTGGCCTTCGTGGTGGGGCTGGTCATCTTCCCCTCCGCCTTCGCCTTCGGCGTCACACCCGACTCCGGTCCCTCGCTCATTTTCATCACCCTGCCCAACGTCTTCAACGCCATGCCCGGCGGGCGGCTGTGGGGCGCGCTCTTCTTCGTGTTCATGTCCTTCGCGGCCATGTCCACCGTCATCGCCGTGTTCCAGAACATCATCTCCTTCCCCATGGACAAGTGGGGCTGGAGCCACAAAAAGTCGGTGCTGGTGAACCTGGTGGCCATCTTCCTGCTCTCCCTGCCCTGCCTGCTGGGCTTCAACCTGTGGTCCGGCTTCCGGCCCCTGGGTGGAGATATTCTGGATCTGGAGGACTTCATCCTCTCCAACAACCTGCTCCCCCTGGGCTCCCTGGTCTACCTGCTCTTCTGCGTGTCCCGGCGGGGCTGGGGCTGGCACAGCTTCCTGGAGGAGGCCAACGCGGGCAAGGGCCTGGCCTTCCCCAAGGGCATCCGCTTCTACATGACCTTTATCCTGCCCATCATCGTGTTCTTCATCTTCGTCATGGGCTACTGGCAGAAATTTTACCCGATGGTTGCCGCCGCCATGGGCTGGCAGTAAAAGGCACAAGAAAGGGGCGGGAATCCATCGGATTCCCGCCCCTTTTTGTATGTCTTTACTTGCCCATCCGGCGGACGAGCTCCTTGGAGGTGAAGGTGGCCACGTCGTCGGCATAGGTGCCGGCGCCGAAGCCCGCGTCGTAGCCCAGCTCCTTGGCCAGGGCGTGGGTCACGCGGGCGCCGCCGCAGCAGAAGATGTACTTCTCGCGCACGCCCTCGGCCTCGGCCAGCTCGATGAGCTCGGTCAGGTTCTGGATGTGCACGTCCTTCTGGGTGACGGTCTGGGAGACCAGCAGCACGTCGGCGTGCAGCTCCTCGGCCTTACGCAAAAACTCCTCGTTGGGGACCTGGCTGCCCAGGTTGTAGGCCTCCACCATCTCGTAGCGCTCCAGGCCGTAGTGCCCGGCGAAGCCCTTGCGGTTCATGATGGCGTCGATGCCCACGGTGTGGGCGTCGGTGCCGGTGGAGGCGCCCACCACCACCATCTTGCGGCCCAGGCGCTCCTTGAGGAACTCGTCGGTCTCGCCCATGCTCATGGTCTCGTCGGTGACGGTCTGCACCACGATCTCGTTGTAGTTCACGCTGTGGGTCACGGAGCCGTAGACCACGTAGAAGGTGAAGGCCTCGTCCAGCTTCTGGCGCAGGGCCACGTTGGGGTCGGCCAGGCCCATCTTCTGGGCCAGCAGCACGGCCGCGGCCGCGCCCTTGTCGTCGTCCTTGACGGGCAGGGTGAAGGACATCTGCACCTTGCCGTCGTTCATGGTGTCGCCGTAGGGCTTCAGACGGGACAGGTCCAGGGTGGTGTCCAGGTCCTTATCGCGGATTTGATACAGTCCGGAGCTCATTTGCCGGCACCCCCTTTCATCATGGGCTCAAGGAAGGGGTTGAAGTACCCCGGGGCCTTGTTGACCACGCCGTCCAGGCCCTTGCCGCCGTCGCGGGGGCGCTTGATGTCGGCGAAGATGCCCTTCTCCAGGGTCTCGAAGATACCCAGGCGCTCGATCTCGCCCAGCAGGTCGGTGGCCTTGTGGAGCACCTCCCCGGCGCGGGACTGCATGATGCCGCCGTCCTTGTACACGATCTCGCTGCCCAGGTCCTTCATGGTGCTGAAGATGTACTGGGCGTTCTGGATGGCCAGGAAGCGGTCGGACAGGAAGGGGGTGTGGATGGCCTCGGTCATCATGCCCAGCAGGTGGATCTTCTGCCCGGTGAGAATGGTGACCATGTTGAACAGGGCGTCCTGCACGTGGCCGCGGAAGACGTTGCCCGTCATGAACTTGGTGGGGGGCATGTACTTCAGGGGGGCGTTGGGGAAGATCTCGCGGGCCATCTCGGCCTGCGCCAGCTCGTAGAGGAAGCCGTTCTCCACGTCGGGGGCGATCTCGAAGGCGTGGCCCAGGCCCATCTGCTCCTCGGGCAGGCCGGCCTTGAGGGCGAAGGCCTCGTTGAGGAACTGGGAGGCCAGCACGGTGTGGGCCTCCTCCACCGCGTCGGCGGTGGTGAGATAGTTGTCCTCGCCGGTGTTGATCACCACGCCCGCGTAGGCGTTGATGGCGCGGGAGAAGTTCTGGTCCACCAGGGTGCGCTGCATGTTGATGTCCCGGAAGAGGATGCCGTAGAGCGCGTCGTTGAGCATCACGTCCAGGCCCTCGAAGGCGCCCATGGCGGCGATCTCGGGCATACACAGGCCGGAGCAGTAGTTGCACACCCGGATGTAGCGGCCCAGCTCCTCGCCCACCTTGTCCATGGCCTCGCGCATGAGCTTGAAGTTGGCCTGGGTGGCGTAGGTGCCGCCGAAGCCCTCGGTGGTGGGGCCGTAGGGCACGTAGTCCAGCAGGGACTGGCCGGTGGTGCGGATGACGGCGATGACGTCGGCGCCCTGGCGGGCGGCGGCGGTGGCCTGGGTGATGTCCTCGTAGATGTTGCCGGTGGCGACGATGAGGTAAATCCAGGGGCCGTTCTTCTCGCCGCCGTGGGCGGCGATGAAGTCCTCGCGGCGCTTGCGGCGCTTGGCGATCCTATCCATGGAGTCGGCCACGATGGGGTCGATGGCGGCGTGGATCTCCGCGTCGGGGTGGATGGGCAGGGCGGTCAGGTCCAGCCTGCCCGCGCCCACGTCCTCGGCGATGGCCTGGGCGGTCTTGCCGGTCTCGGCGATGGCGTTGCCGATCCAGAAGGCCGCGCCCTGGGCCAGGCCGTTCTTCTCCACCAGGTGCTCCACCACCGCGTTGGGCAGGGGCACGCCCAGGTTGTTTTCGCCCGTGATGTCCAGGGCGGAGTCGCCGCTGACGCCGTCGATGCCCAGCAGGCGGCAGATGGTGCGCTCCACGGCCACCGTGGTGCAGCCGTCGATAAAGCGCTGGGTGTCGTCGGCCACGCGGGCGGCGTGGGCCCGGGCCTCTTCCACCAGCTTAAAGTCAAGGTTCAGCTTAGAGGGCACAGTATCACTTCCGTTCTATCATATTACGCAGATGTAGGGGCGCACAGCCCTGTGCGCCCCTACAACGGTTTTACTCGTGGTGAGAACGCTTATGGCGCTCCAGCCCGGCGGGCTCCATGGACAGCGCCTGGCCGCGCTCCAGGCCGGCCACGCCCATGAGCTCCACCTTGCGCTTGCCCTCGCGCTCTGCCTTGCAGAACTCGCACTGGCAGGTCTCCTCGTAGTGGTCGGGCTCGGTGTAGGTGGTGATGACGCCCTCGTAGTTGCGCAGGACAACCTTGTGGGGGGTCTGGGAGATGACGTACTGGGGCATGACGGGGGTCTTGCCGCCGCCGCCGGGGGCGTCCACCACGAAGGTGGGCACGCAGAAGCCGGAGGTGTGGCCGCGCAGCGCCTCGATGATCTCGATGCCCTTGCTGACGGGGGTGCGGAAGTGCTCCAGGCCCATGCTCAGGTCGCACTGGTAGATGTAGTAGGGGCGCACGCGGATCTGAACCAGCTCATTGACCAGCTTCTTCATCACGTGCACGCAGTCGTTGATCCCGGCCAGCAGCACGCTCTGGTTGCCCAGGGGCACGCCGGCGTCGGCCAGCATGGCGCAGGCCTTGGCGGACTCGGGGGTGATCTCGTTGGGGTGGTTGAAGTGGGTGTTCAGCCACACGGGATGGTACTTCTTGAGCATGCTGCACAGCTCGGGGGTGATGCGCTGGGGCAGCACCACCGGGGTGCGGGAGCCGATGCGCACGATCTCCACGTGGTCGATGGCGCGCAGCTCGCTGATGATGTACTCCAGCCGCTCGTCGCTGCACAGCAGCGCGTCGCCGCCGGAGAGCAGCACGTCGCGGATCTGGGGGGTGTTGCGGATGTACTCGATGGCCTTATCCACCTGATCCACGGGCAGGCCGGCGTCGTTCTGGCCGGCGAAGCGGCGGCGGGTGCAGTGCCGGCAGTACATGGAGCACTGGTCGGTGATCAGCAGCAGGCAGCGGTCGGGATAGCGGTGGGTCAGGCCGGGGGCGGGGGAGTCCTCGTCCTCGTGCAGGGGGTCCAGCAGATCGGAGGGGGCCTGGTAGAGCTCCGCGCCGGTGGGCACGGCCTGCTTGCGCACGGGGTCGTGGGGGTCGTCGGGGTTGATGAGGGAGAGGTAGTACGGGGTGATGGCCATGCGCAGGGTGCCCAGGCAGGCCTTGACGCCCTCCTCCTCCTCGGGGGTGAGGGAGACGTACTTCTTCAGATCCTCCAGGGTCTCCACGCGGTTTTTAACCTGCCAGTGCCAATCGTTCCAGTCGGCGTCGGACACGCCGGGGAAGAGCTGGGCACGGCGGGACTCGTTGGTATATTTCATGGGGCTGCACCGCCTTTTCCAAATTTAGATTCAGGGGGAAACCCGCCGGGGCGCGTTTATTCGCCCCGGCGGGTGAAGGGTTTTTGCTTACACGTACTTCTCCTCGAAGAGCTTGCGCAGCTTGGCGTTCTCGCGCACCACGTTCAGGGTGATCTCGGCGTGGTCCTTGGTGTAGCCGTTGCCCACGATCATGGTCACGTCCTTGCCGATGCCCTCGGCGCCCAGGGCGGCCTTGGTGAAGCTGGTGGCCATGGAGAAGAAGTAGACCAGGCCGTCGTCCCGCACGGGCAGGATGGCGGACATCTCGCAGCTCTCAATGTTCACGCAGCAGATGGAGATGTCGTACTCCTTGCCGTTGTTGGCGGCCAGGGCGGCCTCCATCACGTCCACGGGGGCGGTGCAGTCGGCCACGATGACGTCGGTGTAGACGCCCAGCTCGATGAGGTCGGGCACCTGCTTGGGGTTGCGCACGACGCCCACGACCTTGCCGTTGGGGCCGACCTTCTTCATGGCCTCGTAGCCGCACAGCACGCCGGACTTGCCGTTGGCGCCCAGGATCAGGACGCTGTCGCCCTCCTTGGGCAGCTTGCGGGCCTGGGCGGGGGCGCCGGCCACGTCCAGGGCGGCCAGGGCCAGAGGCTCGGGCATGTCGTCGGGCATCTTGGCGTAGATGCCGCTCTCGAACAGGATGGCCTGGGCGTCCACGTCCACGCGGTCGATGTCCTTGTGGATGGCCTTGATCTTGTTGATCTTCAGGGGAGTCAGGGACAGGGAGACCAGGGAGACGATCTTGTCGCCCTCCTTCAGGTCGATCTTGCCCTTCAGGTCGTCGCCGATTTTGGCCACGTTGCCCATGAACATGCCGCCGGAGCCGGTGACGGGGTTCTGCTGCTTGCCGCGCTCGGCCACGATGCCCATGATCATCTCGCCGATCTTCTGCTCGTCGCCGCCGCAGGCGTCGGAGATCTGGGTGAAGGAGGCGGAGTCGATGTTCAGCGCGGTGACGTTGCACAGGATCTCGTTGGAGTAGATCTCGTCCATGTTATTGTCGATCTTACGGGCAGCCTGGGTCAGAACTCCCTTGGGCTCGATGACACGGTGGGTGCCGTACTTGTTGCCTTTCTTCTGCATGTCGCATTCCTCCTGAAATTTTGTTTGTTTTGAGTGGATGGTACGGTGTGGGAAGTGTGTTGTTTTTGTGGATGTGGGAAGTGAATGTATGTAAATGGAATTTGCTGACTTACTTGCGGGGGGGCAGGCCCAGGATCTCGCGGGCCTCGTCGGAGGTGGCGACCTCGCGGCCCAGCTCCTTGGCCAGGCGCACGACCTTCTCCACCAACTCGGCGTTGCTCTTGGCCTTCTGGCCCTTGCCCAGGTAGATGTTGTCCTCAAAGCCCACGCGGACGTTGCCGCCCATGACGATGGCGGCGGCGGCCAGGGGGAAGGCGCCGCGGCCCACGCCGGTGGCGGTCCAGGTGGAGCCGGCGGGGATCTGCTTGACCAGGTAGTCCAGGTGGCCCACGGTGGCGGGGGTGCAGCCGGCCACGCCCAGCACGAAGTTGAACTGCATGGGGGCGCCGGGGACCTCGCCCTTCTTGGCCATGGTGAGCACGGTGTCCAGGTGGCCGATCTCAAAGCACTCGTACTCGGGCTTAATGTTGTTTTCGATCATGCGCTTGCCGAAGGCCCGCATGGTGGGCATGTCGTTGACGAAGATGTCGTCGCCGAAGTTGCAGGTGCCGCAGTCCAGGGTGGCCATCTCGGGCATGAGCTCGGTGGGCTGGAGGCGCTCCTCGGGGGTCATGCCGGTGGCCCCGCCGGTGGAGGGGATCATGATGACGTCCGGGCACTCCTTGCGGATGGCGTCCATCACCTCGCGGAACCGCTCGCGGTCCTGGGTGGGGGTGCCGTCGTCCCAGCGGACGTGGACGTGGATGACCGCCGCGCCCGCCTCGTGGGCGGCCTTGGCCTCGCGGACCATCTCCTCCACGGTGTAGGGGACGGCGCTGTTGTGCTCCTTGGTGACCTCTGCTCCGCAGATGGCGGCGGTGATGATGAGCTTTTCCATAAAACTCCTCCTTCTTTTTGGGCAAACAAAATGAGCGCAGACCCGTCCCTCCACCCCATGCACGGAATGAGAAGAACGGACAGCGCTCCATGACCGGCGAAATTTCGCCAAACAAAAAACGCTATTTATGCCCAAGAGGATACCCCTCCAGGACATAAATAGCGCTTCATGTTTCTCATGACAATCCGCGGGCGCTGGGCTCGCGGCTCAGGGGGAGGGGCGGATGGACCCAGTCTCCCTTCGGCGGTGCGTACATTCACAGGGCTGCGTCGGACCGTCCGTCCTTGCCATCAGCCTGCTACCTTGCGCTCCGCGCCTCTATCCATGCATATTATGCAGTTGTCCCATCGCTTTTACCAAATCTCATTATAGCACGGGGCGATTATTTGTCAATGATTTTTTGATCATTTTTTGGCCGTGATTATCCTATCTGCCCCGGACCCGGGGGGCGCTTCACAAAGGGCCCCTCAGCGGATGTTTTCGGAGAAGAGGTCCATGAGCTCCGGGTCGAGCTGGAGCAGGCGGCACACCCGCAGCGCGTCCCTGGGGCAGGGGGCGCCGGGGGGCGCGGGGCAAAGGCGGTAGTCCATGCGCCGGGCGATGCGGCGGCGGGGGTCGTCCCCCTCGTCGCCCTCAATCTCCCGCACCAGCCCGGCCACCTGGTAGTGGGCCCCCGCCGCGTCGGACACGCCGTCGTAGTGGGTGGTCATCAGGGCCATGCAGGGCAGCTCCCCCAGGTGGCACACCAGGGCCCGGGCCAGGGCGGCCCCCTCCTGGGGGTTGGTGCCCCGGGCGAACTCGTCCAGGGCCAGGAAGAAGAAGCTGCCCTTACTCTCCCGCAGAAAGGCGTCCAGCAGGTGGACCTCCTTGCCGAAGGAGGACAGGCCCCCGGCCCCCGGCCCGCTGTCGGCCAGAATCAGCTCCACCCGGTGGAAGAGGGGCAGCTCGGCGGACTGGGCGAAGACGAAGAACCCGCACTGGCACAGCAGCAGGGACAGGACCACCGAGCGCAGGGAGACCGTCTTGCCCCCCATGTTGGCCCCGGTGACCACGGTGCAGCCCGGCCCCAGGTCCAGGTCCAGGGCGGTGAATTCCTCCCCCCGGGCCTCCAGCTCCTCGGCCACCTGGGGGTGGCGCAGGCCGCGCACGGCCAGGGTGCGCCCCGGGGAGAGCGTGGGGTGCACGCAGCGGTGGCGGCGGGCCAGCCGGGCCTTGGCCAGGATGAGGTCCAGGTGCCCGATGGCGTCCATGTTGGACAAGAACAGGTCCTTCCAGGCCAGCAGCTCCCGGGTCAGCCGTCCCCGCACCTCCAGCTCCAGCTGGTCCTCCCGCACGGCCAGTGCGCGGCGGGCCTCCATCAGGGCGGGCTTGATCCGCTCCCCCTGGGCGCGGATCTCCCGCTCCATGGCCCGCTTCTCCGCCCGCAGGGGGGCCAGATCCGGGTGCATGGAGTCGTGCACCGCGAAGGAGGGCAGCCGCCGCCCGTCCGGGTCCAGCAGGTCCAGGGCCTGCTTCATGGAGGGGAACTCCACCCCGTCGAAGCGCAGGGGCAGGGCCTGGTAGGCCGCGGCCATCTGCTCCAGGGTGAGCAGGAAGTGCTGCACCTCGAAGAGCTCCACCAGGTCGAAGGGGGCGCCGGGGTCCCGGTCCAGGGAGCCGTGGATGTCGTGGTACAGGGGCAGGCAGCGGGTCACGCCCCGCAAGGCGTCCCCATTCTCCTCCAGCAGGGCGCGGCCCCGCTCCACCCGGGTGAGCTCATCCTCCAGCGCGGCCTCCTCGCCGGGGCCGTACCAGCGGGGGCTGCGCGCGGCCAGCTTGCCGAAGGGGGAGAGGGGGGCCAGCTTCTCCAGCACCCAGCGCAGGCCGGAGTTTTCACGCAGTTCGTGGGTCAGTACCATGCTTTACGCCTCCTTCACGTTGACGACGGGCAGCTTGAGCGCGCCCCGCAGGGCGGACAGGAAGGCGCTGCCGTCGTAGTGCCAGCCGTAGGCCGACCAGGGGTTGGCCGCCACGGCGGCCAGGTTCAGCTCCCGCCGCACGCACAGGGAGGAGCCGGCGCGGAGGAAGGCGTCCATCACGGTGCGGGAGCAGAGCACGTGGGTGGGGTCCTCGGCGCAGAGGGTCACGTTCAGCCCCCGCTGCACCAGGGTCTTTACAAGGGGGTCCATGATCCCCCCCGCCGCCCACACGGCCAGGGGGACGCGGGGCAGCTTGCCCCAGCGGGGGGCGCCCCCCTCGTCCACGGGCAGCTCCACCGGCTCCCCCTCCGGGGTGAAGAGGGCGAAGCGCCCCTGCGCGGCATCCAGAGCGGCGGCCAGGCCGGGGTGCGCCGGCCTGCGGGCGGCGAAGAGGTCGCAGACGAAGGCCGTCTCGGCCACCACCAGCTCCATGTTCCGGTCCAGGGAGGCCCCTGTGCACAGGATGGCGCAGCCGCCGTCCCCCGTCCCGGCCCCGGCCAGGGACTTGCGCCCCGCGGCCCCGTCGATGAGCACGCGCTGGGCCCCCAGGCGATGGAAGCTGGCGCACAGGGGCGTGAGCTGGGCGGCGGCGGAGGGCCCGGCAATCTGCACGTACCCGTCGGACAGGGCCCGGAAGATCGCCACCTCCCCCAGGGGGGTCATGACGCCGGTGAGGGCCTCCACCGAGCAGGTGGCGTCGCACAGGGTCAGCAGCCCCCGGGCGGTGGCGAAGAGATCCCCGGATTTCAAATAAATATCGGGCTTTTCGGTGCCGGTGACCAGGTCGGTGGCCTCGCCGTCCCGGCCCACCGAGGTCAGGCCCAGCACCTCGTCCCCCAGCTCCACCATCAACCGGCGCAGGGCGGTGGTCTTGCCCGCGTTCTTGCACAGGCCGATGACGGTCACGGGATCCGCGTCCCCCACCAGGGGGGCGAACAGTTTCTCCAAAACGGGGCCTCCTCTCAAAGCGCTTGTCGGCTGCCACCCATTATAAGAGCGGCCGCCTCCTCCTGTCAATGGGGGAAGCGGCCGCTGTCAAGCGCCAGTTCAAAGGTGGCCCCACCGGGGCCGTTGTCCGCCAGGTAGAGACTGCCGCCGTGGAGGCGGGAGAGCTCCGCGGCGATGGAGAGGCCCAGCCCGAAGTGGCCCTTGCCCCCCCGGGACTGGTCCGCGCGGTAGAAGCGGTCGAAGATGCGTTCTGCGTCGCCGGGGGGCACGCCGGGACCGGTGTCGGCCACCGACAGGTAGACCTTGCCCTGCGCCGTCCGGCCAGAGAGGGTGACGGTGCCGCCGGGGGGCGTGTAGGAGAAGGCGTTGTCCAGCAGCACCGCCAGGATCTGCCGCAGGCGCTCCGCGTCCCCCAGGACGGGGGGCAGGGCCTCGTCGGGCACCTGGAGCAGCAGGGTCTGCCCCTTCTGCCGGGCCACGGGGAAAAAGCCCTCCGCCGTCTCCAGCAGCAGGGAGTCCAGGTCCACCCGGGCCAGGTGCAGGGACCAGGTGCCCGCGTCGCTCCGGGCCAGGCAGAGCAGATCGTCCACCAGCCGGGCCATGCGGGAGCACTCCTGCTCGATGGACAGGGCCAGCCGGGGCGCGTCCCCGGGAGAGAGCACCAGGGCCGAGGCGCTGGTGCGGATCACCGCCAGGGGGGAGCGCAGCTCGTGGGAGGCGGCGGCCACGAACTCGGCCTGCCGCCGCTGGCTCTGGGCGATGGGCGCGATGGCCCGGCCCGCAAAGACCCAGCACAGCAGGAAGAGGGCGCCGATGGCGCAGGCCACCAGGGCGGCGAAGGCCCAGCGGAAGAGCAGGATTTGTCCGTCAACTGCGGACATATCCCGCAGCAGCACCAGGCTCTGCCAGCCCCGCTCCGCCGGAATGAGGACCACGGCGGCCAAATAGCGCTCCCCCGCGTCCCCCAGGACGGGGAAGGCGGGGGTGGCGGTGGTCTCGATGGCGGAAAGGGGGGGCGTGTCCGGGTCCACCCCCAGGGCCCGGCCCCCCTCCGCGGCCCGGAGAATCAGCGTGCCGCGGTCGGTCTCCGGGCTCCACGCGCCGGGGAAGCGCAGGGGGGTGCCGCCGTCGGAGATGGAGAGGATCAGCCGCCCGGCCGTCTCGGTCTGGGCCAGCCAAGTGGCGCTGACCACCCGGTCGGTCTGGAGCTTGGCCACGATGGCGTTGATATTGCTCTGAAAGACGGCCTCGCCCCCCCGGCGGATCTGCCCCTCGGCCAGGGAGAGGGAGATGATCGCCACCGTCAGCAGCACGGCCCCGGTCAGGGCGGTGCACAGCAGGGTGAGCCGCCGGCGCAGGCGGCGCAGCGCGTCGTCCCGGGCCGGGGCGGCGGGCCTCAGCACGGCCCGGCCTCCAGCCGGTAGCCCACGCCCCGCACGGTAATAATGCCCACGCTGCTGCCCGCCGCGCGCAGGCGGCGGCGCAGGAAGTGGACGTAGTTGTCCAGGTTGCCCTCCTCCACCGGCGCGTCGGGGCCCCAGATCCGGGCCAGCAGCAGCTCCCGGGTCATGGTCTGCCCCCGGTTGCGCAGGAAGAGGGAGAGCAGCTCGGCCTCCCGCTTGGACAGGGAGATCCCCCCGGCGGGGCCCTGGAGGGTGCACAGCTCGGTGTCCAGCTCCAGATCCCCCGCCCCAAGGCGGCGGGTGCTCTCCCACTGGCGGGGGCGGCGGGTCAGGGCCCGGACGCGGGCCAGCAGCTCCTCGGCGGCGAAGGGCTTGGCCAGGTAGTCGTCCGCCCCCGCGTCCAGCCCGTCCACCCGGTCGGACACCCCGTCCAGGGCGGTGACCATCAGCACCGGGGTGTGCAGCCCCGCCCCGCGCAGGGCGGTGAGCACCCCCACGCCGTCCAGCTCGGGCAGCATCCGGTCCAGCAAAATCACATCGTAGGCGTTTTGCAGCGCGAAGTGGAGGCCGTCCGCGCCGGTGTGGGCGAAGTCGGCGGTATAGCCCTCCCTCTTTAAATGGATGTCCACGGCGGCGCAGAGATCCACGTCGTCCTCTATCATCAATATACGCATGGCGCGCACCCCTTACCTTTGATACGTCCAGTATAGCGCAGAAGTCTCTAAATAATCTATAACAAAGTTTACAGGGTATTTAGAGAAAGCTGAGATATTCTTGAGCTACACTTTTAGAAGGGAGCAAAAAGCATGAAACGTCTCATTTGCGCGGCTCTGGCCGTGTGTCTGGCCGCCGGGCTTCTGACCGGCTGCGAGAAGGGCGGCGAGGGCGCGCTCAAGCCCATGGGCCGCTATGTGGAGGAGGAGGCCGCGAGCCTGGAGGGCGTGGACCGGGTGTACGGCCTGCACCTGGACGCCTCGGGCAACGCGGTGTTTTACGCCCGGAGCACCGGGAACGGCGCGCCGGCCATAGAGCGCTGCGTCCTTCCCGCCGGGGGCGGAACGCTGGAGCGGGCCGAGGTGCCCTGGCTGACCGCGCTGGGGAGCCTGCGCGGCCTGTCCGAGACGGCGGACGGCACGCTGTGGGCCATGAGCGGCGACAACGTGCTCTACCGCGCCCTGCCCGGCGGGGAGCCCGTGCAGGTGCGCCTGTCCGACTGGGACGAGGCCCAGGACGGGGCGAGCAGCGGCATGACCGTGACCGGCGGCAGCGCAGGCGTGGCCGAGGTCCCGGACGCGGAGGCGCCGGACCCGGAGGAGGGCGCGGACGCCGGGGACGTGAGCGCGGAGGGCGGCGAGGCCGTCAGCGGCTTCGTCAGCAGCAGCGGCGGATCGGTGGTCCTGGAGAACCCGGGCCAGCGCTTTGTCAGCGGGGTCCAGGCCCTGGAGGACGGCGGCGTGCTGGTGGGCTACATGGACCAGGGCGTGTGCCGCTACGACGCGGACGGCAAGCTGCTCCAGCAGTACACGGGATCGGTGTACAGCGGGAACCTGGCGGTGTACGGCAAGACCCTGCTGATGCCCGGCAGCACCGGCAAGGAGCTGTGGGGCTACGACCTGGACACTGGCAAGAACGGCGCGTCCTATACATACGACAACCTGGCCTTCGATACCTGCGTGGGCCTGGACGGCGAGGGCGCCTACGTGGGCGACGCCACCGGGATCTACCGCCAGGCCGAGGGCGGCAGCGTGTGGGAGAAGCTGGTGGACGGGGAGCTCACCTCCCTGTGTATGCCCACCCTGAGCCTGAACGGGCTGATCTCCGACGGGGCGGGGGGCTTCCTGGGCCTGCTGGCCAGCCAGGAGGACATCAAGCTCCAGCGCTACGTCTACGACGCCGGCGTGCCCGCCACCCCGGACACCGAGCTGACCATCTTCGGCCTGAGCGACAACAACACCGTGCGCCAGGCCATCGGTGAATTCCAGCGCCGCAACCCCAACGTGCGGGTGAACTACCGGGTGGGCCTGGACGACGGATCCGCCGCCACGGCGGAGGAGGTCATCCGCGCCCTGAATACCGAGCTGGTGGCGGGCAAGGGCCCCGACCTGCTGCTGCTGGACGGCCTGAGCGTGGACTCCTACATTGAAAAGGGCGTGCTCAGCGACCTGAGCGGCCTGGTGGACGGCATGGACGGCCTGATGAGCAACCTGATGGGCGCCTACGCCCGGGACGGGAAAATCTACGGCGTGCCCGCCCGCTTCTCGGTGCCCGTGATGCTGGGCAGCCCGGAGGACGTGGCGAAGATCCGCTCCCTGGCCGACCTGGCCGCCGAGACCGCGGCCCGCCAGGGCGGGGAGCCGCCGTTCCTCTACGCGCCGGCCTCCCTGTGGGAAGAGGGCGGCGTCATCATGAACTGGTACGACGCCTGCGCCGACATCACCGACGGGAAGACCGTGGACCAGGGGGCGCTGAGCGGCTACCTGTCCGCCTCGGAGTCCCTCAACCGGGTGCTGCGGGAGCACACCCCCCAGACCGGGAACTCCGTCGCCACGATGGTGGTCTCGGTCTCCGGCAGCAGCGGCTATGAGGCCCTGAATCCCGGCACGATGCAGCTGGAGCGGGGGGAGGCCCTGTTCCACACCCAGGAGCTGTCCGGGCGCTTCGGCCTTATGAACATCCTGGACAATCTGGGGGACAAGGGGTTTGCCATGGACACCCTGTTCGGCGGCAACGCCTACACGCCCGTGGGCGGCGTGGGCATCGTGGCCTCCGGGACGCAGCAGGAGCTGGCCCGGGCGTTTCTCGAAATGCTCCTGTCCACCACCGTGCAGGACAACTACCTGTACGACGGCTTCCCCGTCAATGCCTCCTCCCTGGAGAAGATAGTGAACGAGGCGGCGGACGGCGGCGGCGACATGGGCTTCCTGGCGCTGTGCAGGGGGCTGGACACCCCCCGCTTGCAGGACCAAGTGGTGCGCGACGCGGTGTCCGCCCAGGCCTCCGGCCTGGCCGACGGCAGCCTGGACGCCGCGCAGGCGGCCGCCAACGTGGTGGAGAACACAAAGATCTATCTGTCGGAGTAGGGCGGGGGCTTGCCCCCGCCGCGCCCTGCGCCGCATTGATTTGGAAAGGAAGGAAGCAGCCATGGCCCTAATCCCGATGAAAGAGATCCGCGCACGCACCGAGGAGGAGCGCCGCCGCCTGGCGGCGGGGGAGCGGCCCCGCCCCCTGTTCTCCAGCAAGGTGCAGCGCGCCGCGGCCCGGGGACTGGGCGGCTTTCTGGCCCTGGTGCTGGTTTTTACGGTGCTGTCCCGGGCGGCGGAGGGAATTACCGTGGCGCGGGTTGAGGCGGACGCGCCCAAGACGGGCATCCTCACCCAGCGCATCACCGCCTCCGGGGCCATCCAGCCCCAGGGGGATCTGGCCCTCTCCCTGCCCGCGGGGGTGGAGGTGGAGCGCGTGGCGGCCAGCCAGGGCCAGCGGGTGGAGCCGGGGGACGTGCTGCTGGAGCTGAACGCCGAGGGCGTGGCCTCCGCGCTGGAGAAGCTGGGAAGCGACATGCGCATCCTGGATCTCAAGCTCTCCGGGGCCCAGCAGGGCAACTCGGGCAGCGCCGCCCAGGCGGTGGTGTCCGCCCAGCAGACCCTGGCGGACGCCCAGGAGGACTACGACCGCCTGGTGGGCGGCCGCGGGCGCACGGAGGAGCGGGCGCAGGAGGATCTGGAGACCGCCCAGGCCGACCGCGACAGCGCCCTGGAGGAGCTGGAGCAGGCCAAGGTCAAGGCCAGGGAGGCCCTGGTGAAGGAGGCCCGGGAAAAGCTGGAGGCGGCGGAAAAGAGCCTGAAGGACGTGAAGGAGTCCGCCCAGACCGCCATTGAGGCGGCCGAGGAGGCGGTGACCGCCGCCGAGGACGCCCGGGGGGCCTACAGCCAGTCCTACTACGAGGCCCGCAACCAGCTCAGCAGCATGCGGGAGAAGCTCTCCCAGGCCCAGAAGCGCCTGGAGGAGCTGATGGAGGCCGGGGCGGGCGAGGAGGAGATCCAGGCCGCCCAGGAGGCGGTGGACGCGGCCCGGGAGGCGGTGGAGTCCGCCGAGTGGAGCATGCAGTCCTACAACTACTCCTCCGACCTGGCGGTGCGCCGGGCCAAGGACGAGCTGAAAAAGGTGCAGGAGCGCCAGCAGGCCAAGATCGACGAGGCCCAGGCCGAGGTGGACAAGGCCCAGGCCGGGCTGGAGGAGGCCCGGAACAAAGAGGATGTCAGCGAGGAGGCCCTGGTGGTGGCCGCCCAGGCCAACGTGGACTCGGCCGAGCGGGCGCTGAAGAGCGCGCAGCGGGCCGTGGAGGACACGGGAGTGGACAGCGAGAGCCAGCTCCTCAGCGCCCAGCGGGCCATCGAGCAGGCCCAGCGCAGTCTGGAGGACGCCCAGCGGCAGGCCGGCGAGGCCCGCCGCAGCGACGAGGCCAGCCGCCGCCAGGCGGAGATCGAGCGCCTGGGCTACCTGAGCGACAAGCGGGCCCTCCAGGAGCAGATCGACGCCCTCCAGGCCGTGGCCGACGCGGACGGCAAGCTGGTCAGCCCCATCGCGGGCACGGTGCAGTCCATCGTGGAGCATCCGGGCAAGCTGACGGACGGGACGCGCTCGGCGGTGATCTCCCGCAGCGACAGGGGCTTCGTCTTTGAGGCGGAGCTGGACCAGAAGCAGGCCGAGAAGCTCAGCGCCGGGGACACGGGCCGCCTGGCCTTCACCCGGGACGGGAAGAGCGAGACGGTGGACGCCGTGATCACCGGCGTGGGGGCCGCGGACGAGAAGGGGCAGGTGAAGATCACCGCCTCCCTGCCCGAGGGGACCTACCCCGCGGGGGCCTCCGGCACGCTGGAGGTGTCCCGGCGCAGCGAGCAGTACCAGAGCGTGGTCCCCCTCTCCGCCGTGCGGGAGGATACGGACGGCGCCTACGTGCTGGTGCTGCGGGAGAAGCAGACCGTCATGGGCGCGGAGCAGACCGTGGAGCGCATCGGCGTGGAGGTGCTGGCCCAGGACAGCGAGCAGGCGGCGCTGGAGGCCGGCGGCCTGCTGTACGACGACAAAGTGGTGACCAGCGCCAGCAAGCCAATCGCGGAAGGGGACAAGGTGCGCCTTGAAGGGGAAAACTCGTAACGTTACAATCCTGGTCTCCGCCCTGCTGCTGATCCTCTGGTGCGCCTGCGCCATGCAGGCCCAGCGGGCGGGGGCGTGGGGGGACGCCGTCTCGGTCCGCTGGACGGGTGAGGCGGGGGCCAGCCCCGCCCAGATCCTCCGCCAGGAGCGCTACGCCCTGGAGGACGGGGCGGAGCGCCCGCCCCAGGCCACCCTGTGGCGGGAGTACGCCGGCGCCGCGCTCTCCCGCCCGGACGGGCGCGGCGCCGGGGGCACGGTGGCCCGGGTGTTCGGGGACCCGGGGCGGCTCTGGCCCCTGGGCTTCGCCGCCGGGGGCTGGCCCGCCCGGGGGGACGCCGACGGCTGCGCGGTGAGCGAGGACGTGGCCGCCGCCCTTTGGGGCGGCGCGGACGTGGTGGGCATGCCCCTGGTCTGGGAGGGGCGGACGTACACCGTGCGCGGTGTGTTCCGGGGCGCGGAGCGCCTGGTGGTGGTCCAGGGGGAGGGGGAGAGCGAGAGCCCCTACCCCGGGCTGCTGCTCACCTTCCCCCAGGGGGGCGGGCGGGAGGAGGCCGCCGTGTGGCTGGCCTCCGCGGGCCTGAGCGGCGGGACGCTGCTGGATCTGGGCTTTCTGGCCTGGTGCCTGGCCGCCCTGGCCGCCCTGCCCGCCCTGGTACTGTGCGCCTGGCTGGCGGCGCGGGCGCTGGGCCGGCTCTGGCGGCTGCGCACCGCGCCCCTGCTGCTGGCGCAGGCGCTGATTCCCTGCCTGGCGCTGGCGGGCGCGGCGCTGTGGGCCGCGGGCCTGCCGGGGGGCGTGCCCGCCCGGCTCATCCCCACCCGGTGGTCGGACTTCTCCTTCTGGCCGGGCCTGGCCGGGGAGCTGGGGGGGACGGCGCGCACCCTCTTCGCCATGCCCCAGGGCGCGTGGGATATGGCCCTGTGGGGCAGGGTGCTTTCCTGCCTGATCCTGGCCGCGCCCGCCGCTGCCGCGGCGCTGTTCTGGGCCGGCCGGGCCCGCCCCCGGTCGGGCCAGGCCCTCTTCCTGGGCTGCCTGGGCTGGATGGCCCTGCTCTTTGCCGCGGCCCTGTTCAGCGCCCCCCTGGGGGGGCTGGCGCTGAGCCGGGGGATGTGGCTGCTGCCGCCCCTGTGGCTGGCGGCGGGCCTCGCCTTGGCCCGGCACGAAACTTATCTGACGAAGGGGGGAGAAGCACATGGGGATCCACAGGCGAAAGCCCTCGCCGGGCGGGATGCCCGACCTGAAGCCTGAGACGGACGGGATGGTTGCATGGTGCTTCCTGCTGCCCAGCCTGCTGGCGGTGTCGGTGCTGGTGCTGCTCCCCTTCCTGGACGCGGTGCGCCGCTCCTTCTTCTCGGCCATGGGCGGGCAGTTCGTGGGCCTGAAAAACTACGTGGACGTGATCCAGAGCGAGGCCTTCCGCCTGGCGGCCTTCAACACCGCCCGCTTCACCGCCGTGTGTATCCCGGTGCTGCTGATTTTCTCCCTGCTGCTGGCGCTGATGGTCAGCGCCTTCAAGGAGAAGCGGGGGATCTTCAAGACCACCTTCCTGGTGCCCATGGCCATCCCGGTGGCCTCCATCGTGCTGCTCTGGAAGGCGGTTTTTCATGAAAACGGCCTCTTTAACGCCCTTTTGGGGCTGATGGGCCTGCCCCAGAAGAACTGGCTGGACAGCGCCTGGACCTTCGGGGTGCTGGTGTTCAGCTACCTGTGGAAGAACACGGGGTACGACATGGTGCTGTGGCTTTCCGGCCTCACCGCCATCCCGCCCGCCCTCTACGAGTCGGCGGCCATGGACGGCGCCGGGGCCCTCCAGCGGTTTTTCCGCATCACCCTGCCGGGGCTGGGGCCCACCTGCTTCACCATCACCGTGCTCTCCCTGCTCAACTCCTTCAAGGTGTTCCGGGAGGCCTACCTCATCGCGGGCAGCTACCCCGACGGGAGCATCTACATGCTCCAGCACCTGTTCAACAACTGGTTCACCAAGCTGGACGTGGACAAGATGTGCGCCGGCGCGGTGCTCATGGCCCTGGTGGTGTTCCTGCTCATTCTGCTGCTACAAAAGATCTGGGGAAGGGAGGCGGGCGGATGAAAAAGTGGCTGATCGGCATGGCGCTGTGCGCCCTGGGCTTCTTCGTCTGGGTGCCCCTGTGGCTGCTGCTCTCCGGCTCCCTCATGGGCGCGGAGGAGATGGCCCACAACCTGGCCCCCGTGCTGGGGAAGGGGGAGGGCTACGCTTTGTGGCCCCTGCTGCCCATGTACCCCACCCTGCGGCCCTGGGTGGAGCTGCTGCTGGACAGCCCGGCCTTCTTCACCATGTTCTGGAACTCCTGCCGCCAGGTGCTCCCGGTGGTGGCCGGTCAGGTGCTCATCGGCGCGCCCGCGGCCTGGGCCTTCGCCCGGTTCCGCTTTCGGGGCAAGCGGGCCCTCTTTTCCCTGTACATCGTGCTCATGCTCATGCCCTTCCAGGTGACCATGGTCTCCAGCTACCTGGTGCTGGACGGGCTGGGGCTGATGAATACGGTTTGGGCCGTAATCCTGCCCGGCGCGGTGTCCACCTTCCCGGTGTTCCTCATGGTGCGCTTCTTCACCGCCATTCCCTCCTCCCTCACCGAGGCGGCCGCCCTGGACGGGGCGGGGCCGCTGCAAATCTTCTTCCACATCGGCCTGCCCCTGGGGGCCCCCGGCATCCTCTCCGCCGTGGTGCTGGGCTTTCTGGAGTACTGGAACGCCCTGGAGCAGCCCCTCACCTTCCTCAAGGACAAGACCCTCTGGCCCCTCTCGCTCTACCTGCCCACCATCTCCGCCGAGAACGCCGGGGCCTCCCTGGTGGCGTCGGTGGTCATGCTGCTGCCCGCGCTGCTCATTTTCCTCTTCGGGCAAAAATATCTGGAGGCGGGCATCGCGGCCTCCGGCTTAAAGGATTAAGGTGTCCCTATGGATTTGACCGTTGAAAAAGTGAATAAGTGGTACTCCGCCGACTCCCACGCCGTGAAGGATATGGACCTGGAGGTGAAGGACGGGGAGTTTATGGTCTTCGTGGGCCCGTCGGGCTGCGGCAAGTCCACCCTGCTGCGCATGATCGCCGGGCTGGAGCGGGTGGACGGGGGCAGCATCTCCATGGACGGGAGGGTCATCAACCGGGTGCCGCCCAAGGAGCGGGACATCGCCATGGTGTTCCAGAACTACGCCCTCTACCCCACCATGAAGGTCTACGACAACATGGCCTTTCCCCTGAAAATGCGCCGCTGGAAGCGGGAGGACATCCGCCGCCGGGTGGAGGAGGTGGCGGCGAGCCTGGACCTCACCGAGTACCTGAACCGCCGCCCCGGGGCCCTCTCCGGCGGGCAGCGGCAGCGGGTGGCCCTGGGCCGGGCCATGGTGCGCGCCCCCCGGCTCTTCCTCATGGACGAGCCGCTGTCCAACCTGGATGCCAAGCTCCGGGTGCGGATGCGGCGGGAGATTGTGGAGCTCCAGCGCAGGCTGGGCACCACCACCATCTACGTCACCCACGACCAGACCGAGGCCATGACCATGGGCACCCGCATCGCCATCATGAAGGACGGGGTGCTCCAGCAGGTGGACACTCCCCAGGCGGTCTACGACGCCCCCGCCAACCTCTTCGTGGCCCAGTTCATCGGCTCCCCGCCCATGAACGTGTGGCCGGGGGAGGCCGTGCCCGGCTTCGGGCCGGAGGTGCTGGTGGGGGCCCGGCCCGAGCACGTGGCGGTGGGGGAGGGGGCGGGCTTCTCCCTCCGGGCGCGCATCGACGCGCTGGAGCGCACCGGGCGGGAGACCCTGGTCTACCTCTCCGCACCCGGGTCGGAGCCCTTCGTCATGACCGCGGAGGCGGGCTTCGCGGGGCAAATCGGGGAGATGATCCCGGTGTCGGTGCCCCGGGAGAAGCTGTTGTGCTTCGAGCGGGAGAGCGGGGCGCGGATCGGCGCGTAGGATGAATGGAGGGCCGGGCCGTCGTGTGACGGCCCGGCCCTCCGATTTCTGCGGGAACGTTCCCCGCGGTCAACCCGCCGCTGAATCCAGCAGCGCCCGGGCTGCGGCGTCCGCCCGGCGGTAGACCTCGTCGAAATCCACGTGGGGGTTGTAGTACCCCTCCAGATCGTCGTGCATGGCCTTGGCCTGGGCCAGGGACTCCACCGCCTCCTCCAGCAGCGCGGAGGACACCTTGCGGGAGAAGCGCAGCCGGGCCCGGTTGCGGCGCAGCACCTCGGGGTCGGCCATGGCGTCCAGGCGGATGCGGCGGTAGGGCCTGCCCCCGTAGGGCAGGGCGGGGTTGGTGGACACAAAGGCCAGGGAGAGCGCCGGGATGAGCAGGTGCTCCATCCGGTCGGGGTACATGGGGCTGGGGCAGGCGATTACGTCGTACCCCGCGGCCATAGCCCCGGCGGCCAGGTGGGTGAGCATGTAGCCCGCCAGCCCATAGGTGTCGGCCAGCTCGTACACCCGGGCGCAGAGCGCGTCCGCCGTGTCGAAATTGCACAGCAGCCCCTGCCAGGTGATGCCGCCCAGGAAGCGCTGCACGGCCTTGCCCGGCTGGGCGCCGCTCTTCTTCACCTCACGGGCCAGGATGCCCTTCGCCCGCTTGGCCATCTTGGCCTCGGCGGCGGGGGTGGACAGCAGCGTGCGCACGTCCTCCCCGATCTGGGCCGCCGCCGACAGGCAGCGGTAGGCCCTGGCGTAGCAGCCCTTGTAGCCCTTCATGCAGGCCATGATCTCGCTCCGGACGGCCCGCAGGCCCGCCCGGTCGTAACATTCGCCCAGATTTATGTAGCGCTCCACCACGCCGGGGTATTTGGGCTCCACCACGTGGGGCGCGGTGCCGTCCACGATGGCGGTTTTCAGCGCGGGAAAGACCACCGCGTCCAGGGACTCGGGGTCGCCGGAGCACTGGATGTACTCCACCGCCACACCCTTGGCCTCGGCGGCGGCGGCCACCCTGCGCATAAAGGAGGACTTGCCACACCCCGGCCCCCCCTTCAGGATCATAATATCCTCCGCCTCGGCGGGGTCCAGCATCTGATCGTAGAGCGAGTAAAAGCCGGCCGGGGAATTTGCCCCCAGATAAAACCGGATCTGAGAATCCGCTGCCATAATTGACCCTCCAAATAAAAGACTTTGACAGTCCAGAGTATGCCGGAGGGCGGGGCGGGGTGAAATGCGGGGAACGGCAAAAGGCCGTTCCCCGCATGTGTTTTGCGCTAATTCAGTTGGATACAGGCCGCGTCCGGGCGGCGCGCCAGATAGGCCCGCTCCCGGCTGTGGCAGGTGAAGAGGAGGATCTGCCGCGCCCTGCCCAGCTCGAGCAGGTAGTCCAGGGCCAGGGCCATGCGGCCGTCGTCAAAATTGGCCAGCGCGTCGTCCAGCACCAGTGGGGCGGGCTCCTCCGCGGGGAGGGCCAGGTCGCACACCGCCAGGCGCACCGCCAGGTAGAGCTGGTCCGCCGTACCCTGGGAGAGGGCCAGCGCCCGCCGGGGCAGCACGCCCCCCGCCTCCTCGGCCGCGGCCTCGAAGTCCCGGCTGAGGGTGATGGATTCGTACTTCCCGCCGGTGAGGGCGGAGAGGATCTCCCCGGCGCGGTGGTTGAGGGCGGGGGAGAAGCGGGCCTGGAGGTCGCCGTTGGCCTCCTCCAGGGTGTCCAGGGCCAGCTCCAGGGCGGCGTACTCGGCCCGGCGGCGCTCCAGCGCCTCGCACAGGGCGTCCCGCCGGGCCTGGAAGAGAGCCGGGTCCCCCAGGGTGGACAGCTCCCCCTGGGCCATGGCCAGCACGCTGCGCAGGCGGGAGAGCTCCCCCTCGACCGCGGCCAGGCGGGCGGCGCAGACCTGGGGGGGCATGTCGGGCAATGGCCCGTCCCCGTCGGGCAGGGCGGCTGGGGGCGGCAGGCTCTCGGCCAGCTTGCGGGCCCCCTCCAGCCGCACCAGGGCGGCGGCGTACTTCTCGTCCAGCGCCAGGGCCCGGGACAGGGCGGCGGATACCCCGAAGGCGTCGCTCACCGTGGGGGCGAAGGTGTGCACCAGGGCGAGCAGCCGGCCCTGGAGCTCGTCCCGCTGCTGCGTGAGCTGGGCCAGGGAGGCCTCCACGGCCTGGGCCCTGTGCGCCGCCTCATCGGCCAGGACGCATTTCTCCGCAAAGGCCTCGGCCCGCCGGGGGATGTCCCGGGGGAACTGGGCGGCGTAGCGCTCCAGAACCAGATGGGCGCGGGCCAGGAACATGGCCTGCCTGCGCTTTTGAACCGTCACGAAGATAACAAGCACCATGGCAAACAGCAGGATGCCGCCGCCGATCATAGCGGCCATAAATTGGGCTTCTCCCAGGGCAAAGGCATAGCAGATCTGGTAGGCGATCGCGGCGCCCGCGCCCCCGGCAAGCAGGGCGAGCAGCAGTGCCAGGACGGTGCCCTTGGAGTGCTTTTTCGCCTCCGCCTGCTTGGCCATGACCTCCGCCTCGTCCCCCGCGGCCTGTTCCCGGGCCTGGGCGGGGGTCATGTCCGGGAACAGCGGGTCGGCGGCCTCCCGGCGGGCGTACTCCGCCTCCCGGCGGGCCCCCTCAATCTGGCTCTCGGCCAGCTTGATGTTGGCGTGCAGGGTGTTGAGGTAGCCCAGATCCTCCTGGGCGGCGCGCAGGGCCTCCCGGTCCGGGGGCGCGCCGTGGCGGGTCAGCTCGGCGCGCAGGGCCCCGGCCTCGGCCTCGGCGGTCTCCAGGGCGGAGCGTGCCTCCTCATAGCGGCGGCGGCGCTCCCGGTTTTCGGCGCAGCGGTGGGCGTCCAGGGCGGCCTGGAGCTCCTTGCGCTCGGCGGAGAGGGCCTCGATGTCCCGCCGGGCGTCCTCCGCCTGGCGGTGGGCCCGGCTCTGGCGGGCCAGGGTGTCGTCCAGCACCTCCAGCTCCCCCTCCAGCTTGGGGATAAGGCCGGTGCGGTTGTGCCTGCGGCGGTTGAGCCAGTCCTTCAGGCGGCGCTGGGTCTCGGAGCAGGACACCTCCTCCTCCCCGGAGGAGACCAGGGCTGCGATGCGCTTCTCCAGCGCCGGGGCGGCATCGATGGCGGCGCCCCCCTGGCCCACGAAGGCGGAGCGCTCAAAGACCTCCCGGGGCACCCCCAGCAGCAGTTCCCCGGCGTTCTCCCCCGTGAGGCCGGGGACGGCCTCGCCGGAGTCGGCGTACACCGCCTCGAATTTCCCGAAGGGGGCGGCCCCCTTGGGGCCCCGGCGCAGGGAGATCTCCCGGCCCTGCCAGACCAGATCCATGCGCCCCTCCATGGCCGCGCCGCTCCAGGGCTGGTAGCGGTTCTTCTCAGCCAGATAGCCCTGGCGGTCCCGCTCCCGGGTGGGCACGCCGTAGAGCATGGCGCGCAGGAAGGCGGACCAGGTGGATTTGCCCGCCTCGTTGGGCCCCTCCAGCAGGTTGAGGCCGGGGGAAAGCTCCAGCGTCTCGTTTTGCAGCCGCCCGAAGCAGGCGGCCATTTTTTTGATGATCATGGGCAGCAGTCCTCCCCGTTCTCCAGCGCGGCCAGGCCGAAGCGCACCGCCTGCTCCACCAGGGCGGCCTCCTGCCCATCCCCGGCGGCGTCCAGCCGCGCCCGCATCCGGCGCAGGAAGAGGCCGGTGAGGTTGTCCTCCCCCGCCCGCTGCCACAGGTCGCGGCGCACCACGGTCTTGTCCCGCACCGACACGCTGTAGTAGGCCGGGGCGGCCAGGGCCTCCAGGCCCTCCAGATCCAGGCCCTCCACCCCCCGCTCCCCGGTGAGCAGGATGCGGCAGATGTCGGGGGAGGGCTGGGCGGGCAGGAAGTCCCGCAGGGCGTCGGCGGGCTCCCGGCCCGTCACGTCCAGGGGGAAAATTTCGTAGCGGCGGGCGGCGGTGGGCACGAAGTCCAGCTCCGCCCCGCCCTTGGAGACCGTGCCTAAGAGCACGCCCTTGTCCCCCAGCTCGTCGAAGCCCCGGCCCTCGGGACAGCCGGGGTAGGCCCAGCACACGCCCCCCGCCCGGCGCACGCCGGTGCAGGCGTGGATGTGGCCCAGGGCCAGGTAGTCCAGGCCGCTGGCGGCGATGTCCGCGGCGGGGAGGGAGGAATAGCGCCCCCGCCCGTCCACGTCGGCGTGGAGGACCATCAGGTGGATGCGCCCGTCGTCCGGCGCGGTGAAGCCGGCCAGGGGGCAGTCGTCCCGGAAGGGGGCGGTGAAGGCCGCGCCGTGGACCACGCAGTTAAGCCCGGGCAGCTCCACCGACTGGATCTGCGGGGAGCGGAAGATATGTACGTTCTCCGGCCAGTCGGCCGACGCATAGGGGGAGCGGGGGGAGTAGAAGTCGTGGTTGCCGGGGGCGATAAAGACCGGGCAGCCCATGTTCCCCAGGGCGAGGGCCAGGGCCTGGGCGGTCTCCCGGTAGGAGTCCTCCCCGTCCAGCAGGTCGCCCGGGAGCAGCACCAGATCGGCCCCCCGGTCCCGGGCCAGGTCGGCCAGCCGCCCGGGCAGCGCGCGCTGCTCGCTGCGGCGCTGGGCCGCCCGCTCCGGCGGGAGAGAGGAGAAGGGGGCGTCCAGGTGGAAATCCGCCCCGTGTAGAATGGTCAGCATAGTACCTCCAAGGTGTGGTTATTCGTGGATGTCCAGCCGCTCGGCGGCCACGCAGGCGCGGCGGTCCGTGTCGATGGAAAAGAGGACGCTCTCCAGCTTGCAGGGGCCTGGGGCGGCCGCGAAGCGGCTGGGCAGGCCGCCCAAAAAGCGGTTGAGGGCCTGCTCGGGCCGGATGCCCAGCACCGAGCGGGCGGGGCCGGTCATGCCCAGGTCGGTGACGAAGCCCAGGCCGCGGGGCAGGATCTGGGCGTCGGCGGTGGGCACGTGGGTGTGGGTGCCCCAGAGGGCCTGGGCCCGGCCGTCCAGGTGCCAGGCCATGGCCCCCTTCTCGCTGGTGGCCTCGGCGTGGAAGTCGCAGAGCACCACGTCGGCCTCCAGCTCCGCCAGGGCGCGGTCGGCCGCGTCGAAGGGGCTGTCGAAGTTGCAGTCCATGTCGCAGCGGCCAATGAGGTTGAGCACCCCGATACGCAGGCCCTGGGGCCCCTCGCACACCGCCCAGCCCCGGCCGGGGGCCCGGCGGGTGTAGTTGGCGGGGCGGACGATATAGGGGCAGTCCTCCAGGTAGTCCGCGATCTGCAGACGGTTCCAGGTGTGGTTGCCCAGGGTGATGCAGTCAGCCCCCGCGTCCAGAATGTCGTCGGCCTGCCGGGGGGTGATGCCCACGCCGGAGGCGTTCTCCCCGTTGACCACGGTGAAGTGGACGTTCTTTTGCTTTTTTATCTGGCGCAGATGGCGGTCCAGGTAGTTCAGGCCCGGGTCTCCCACCACGTCGCCCACGGCCAGTACGTTTAAAATCATGGCTTGTCCTCCCGTTTGATTCGCTTGACACAGCTATTATATGTGATTTGCGGGCAAAGCGCAAAGGGTTTCGGCGCTGTGGCCCCGCCTGTTACCAAATGGAACTGAATTGTAATGAAAAGGTCGGACGGCGCTGGTACAATGGGGGCGAAAGGTGGAATGAAGATGAAGCTGCGGAAAATTCTGCCCGCGCTGGCGCTGGGCCTGCTGTGCGCCTGCGGGAGCCCCGGGGGGAGCGGACCGGTCCCGACCCCCGTCCCGGAGAGCGCCCCGCCTGAAACCGCCGCCCCCGCGCCCACGGCCCCGGCGCTGCCGGAGGGGGAGCTGGGCTTTACCGTGCTGCCCGTGGGAGAGGAGAGCATCCGCACCCTCTACCGCTGGGAGGGGTATGGGGTGGAGAAAATCACCCCCTGGGAGGGGGACTTCCTGGTGGAGTACGACTACGGTATGCTGGACTGGGTGTTCGGCAGCACGGGCCGCCGGGTCAGGCTGGTGAGCGCGTCGGACGAGGTGGCGTCCTACCGCATCCTGGACCGGGGCCGGGTGGAGGTGACCACCACCGGCTGGAGCCAGATTACTCCCTGGCAGGGCCTGCCCGAGACCTACGAGTGCGCCGTGCTGGGGGATGAAAACGGGTACCTGGACCCCTCCCGCTGGAACTACGACGCCCATACCGAGAGCCGCGCATCCGTAATCTGGCTGGACCCGGCGCAGGCCCTGAACTACGGCCTGGAGTTTCATGAGGAGGAGGCCTCCTCGGGCCGCTTTGAGCAGATCTACGACGCGCGGGTGGGCGTAAACGACCTGTCGGTGGCCTTTATCCCCTCGGGCGCGGACGTGGAACGCTTCATGTCGTTCTTCCCCGCCGTGTGCACCGTCCCCAGCGTGGCGATCTCCTGCGACGCCGAGAGCCGGGTCATGACCGTCCGCCTGCGCAACACCGCCCTGGCAAGCGGCGGGGCCACGGAGGAGGAGATCGCGCAGATGCTGGAGTGGATCGGCCCGGACAGCCCCTACGCGGGCCTGTACCCCCACTCCTTCCCGGCGGGCTCCCTGGGCCGGGACAACCACTTTTTTACCGGCGCGTCCATCGCCCAGGACGGGGAGGACGCGGTGATCACCCTGCGCCTGACCGGCAGGGCCTACCGCTACACCGTTGAGAGCGGGGACTTTATGGAGGACGGCATCCCCTATCTGCGCCTGACCTTCCGGGAGCGGGTCTCCTGGCTGGATGGGGAGTGAGCGGATGAAGCAAATCTGCGCGGCCTGCGCCCTGCTCCTGCTGCTGGGCGCCTGCGCCGCGCCGCGGCAGGCGGCGGAGACCCCCGCGCCGGCCCCCGCGGCCCTGACGCGGGAGAGCCTGCTGGCGCGGTATGAGGCGGCAGGGGAGACGGTGGAGGCGGTCACCGGGCGCTGGGGGGGCTTTCTGGTCTGCCGCGCCGGGGCGCGGGAGGGGGACTCCCGCATCCTGGAGTGGGTCTGGCCGGGGGACGGCGAGACCGTGCGGCTCTACGGCGATCCGGGGGAGTCCCCTGTGGATACCTACGAGCTGACGGGGCCGGGGGCCGTTACGCTGACCACCACCGGGGAGAACGCGGCCACCCCCTACCGGGAGTTCCCCCGGCGCATCGCCCTGTCCCTGGACGGGGGGCGGGTGTGGCGGACGGAGGAGGAGCTCTGGCTCCCGGCACAGACGCCGGCGTCCATGGGGTTGGAGCGGCCGGAGGCGGTGGCCGACGCGCGGGTGATCCTGGACGGCGTGCAGGTGTCCTTCCTGCCCATGGGCAGCGCGGAGGGGGCCCACCGGTTCCTGTCGGGCGCGTCCACCATCCCCCTGGTGAGCACCGAATACCAAGACGGCCTGTTCACCCTGCGCCTGCACGGCGTGGCGCTGGACACGGGGGAGTTTGCCGACGACCCGGAGATGCCCATGCTGCCCTACCTGGAGGAAAACGGCCTGCGCTACCCCCACGCCTTCCCCGCCGGGGCGCTGGAGGGGGCGTGCGCCCTGTTCGGCGGGGCGGAGATCGCGGCCGACGGGCCGGACACGGTGATCACACTCACGCCGGCGGCGGGCGTCCGCTACCGCATGGAGGCCGGCACCCTGGGGCCGGGGGAGTTCAACCCCATGCTCTACCTGCGGTTTCAGGCGGAAAATTGTAAATAATTCTTGAACACCCTTGAAAATTTACGCGCGAAGGATTATCATAGCGTTAGCACTCAGAACTTTTGAGTGCTAACGCTATGTTTTTTAAAATAAGTTTATATACGGAGGCAGTAACCATGGCAAAGAAACAGTTCAAAGCCGAATCCAAGCGCCTGCTGGACCTGATGATCAACTCCATCTACACCCACAAGGAGATCTTCCTCCGGGAGCTGGTGTCCAACGCCAGCGACGCGGTGGACAAGCTGGCCTACAAGTCCCTGACCGACGACAAGGTGGGCCTGAACCGCTCGGACTTCCAGATTGTCATCGTTCCGGACAAGCAGGCGCGCACCCTCACCATCTCCGACAACGGCATCGGCATGACGAGGGACGAGCTGGAGCAGAACCTGGGCACCATTGCCCGCAGCGGCTCCCTCCAGTTCAAGCAGGACATGGAGGCCCAGGGCGGCGAGCAGTCCGACGTGGACATCATCGGCCAGTTCGGCGTGGGCTTCTACTCCGCCTTCATGGTGGCCGACTCGGTCACCGTCACCTCCCGGGCCTACGGCGCGGAGGAGGCGTGGTGCTGGGAGTCCTCCGGCGCGGACGGCTACACCCTCACCCAGTGCGAGAAGGAGCGCCCGGGCACCGACGTGGTGCTCCACATCAAGCAGGACGGGGAAGAGGAGAACTTCGGCCAGTACCTGGAGCAGTACCGCCTGAGCGAGCTTATCAAGAAGTACTCCGACTACGTCCACTACCCCATCCGCATGGAGATGACCCGCTCCCGCCAGAAGGAGCGCCCCGCCGACGCCGGGGAGGACTACAAGCCCGAGTGGGAGGAGTACACCGAGTGGGAGACCCTCAACTCCATGGTGCCCCTTTGGCAGCGCAGCAAGAGCGAGGTCAAGAGCGAGGAGTACAACGAGTTCTATAAGGAGAAGTACGGCGACTGGGAGGACCCCCTGGCGGTGGTGCACGTGGCGGCCGAGGGCCAGGTGGAGTACAAGGCCATGCTCTATATCCCCGCCCACGCCCCCTTCGACTTCTACACCCGGGAGTACGAGAAGGGCTTGCAGCTCTACTCCTCCGGCGTGCTGATCATGGATAAGTGCGCCGACCTGCTGCCCGACCACTTCCGCTTCGTCAAGGGCGTGGTGGACAGCCAGGACTTCTCCCTGAACATCTCCCGCGAGATGCTCCAGCACACCCGGCAGCTCAAGGTCATCGCCGCCAACCTGGAGAAGAAGATCAAGTCCGAGCTGATGAAGCTCCAGAAGGACGAGCGGGAGAAGTACGAGAAATTCTGGAAGGCCTTCGGCACCCAGCTCAAGTACGGCGTCATGGGGGACTACGGCGCCCATAAGGAGCTGCTGAAGGACCTGCTGCTCTTCTGGTCCTCCAAGGAGGGCAAGCTGGTCACCCTGGCCGAGTACCGCGCCCGCATGGCCGAGGATCAGCAGTTCATCTACTTCGCCTGCGGCGACAGCGTGGACCGGATCGCCAAGCTGCCCCAGGTGGAGCGCATCCTGGACAAGGGCTACGAGATCCTCTATCTCACCGAGGAGCCCGACGAGTTCATCATGGACACCCTGGGGGCCTTTGAGGAGAAGAGCTTTAAGTCGGTCAACGACGCCGACGCCCTGCCCGAGACCGAGGAGGAGAAGGCCCAGGCCGAGAAGAAGGCCGAGGAGAACAAGGACGTGCTGGACTTCGTGAAGCAGGCCCTGGGGGACAAGATTAAGGAGGCCCGTATCTCCAAGATCCTCAAGTCGGGCGCGGTGTGCATGACGGCGGACGGCCCCGTCTCCCTGGAGATGGAGAAGTACTTCCGCCGGGTGGACCCGGAGCAGGCCAATACCATGCAGGTGCAGCGGGTACTGGAGCTCAACCCCGACTCCGGGGCCTTCGCCGCCCTGCGGGAGGCCGTGGACGCCGACCCGGAGCGGGCCAAAAAGTACGCCGAGCTGCTCTACTGCCAGGCCCTGCTGATCGCCGGGCTGCCCCTGGAGGACCCCGCCGCCTACTCCGAGCTGGTTTGCAGCCTGATGGACTGAGGCGGGGGCCTCTCCGCCGCGTGTGCGGCGAAGGCCGGGGGAATTCACTTCACCCGGCCGTAAAATAAAATAAAGGGGCCCCGCGCCATAGCATGGCGTGGGGCGGACCCCGCCGCCTACTCCGAGCTGGTTTGCAGCCTGATGTAATTTAGTTACAAAAAGTTCACTTCCTTTTTACACGGGGTTGTACTATAATGATTTGTGTGAAAATTCCGTGAAATTGGAGGTACACTCCCATGGTCGTCACAAAGAAGGTCCACTCCGTGGACGCCCTTCAGCGTCTGCAGCAGCTCGCTTTTTCCGTGCCGGAGGAGGTCACCGTCCGCTCAACCGACGGATCGGTCTCCACGGACGCCAAGTCCCCCATGGGACTGTTTACACTGGACTTCTCCCAGCCGGTGGAGATTGTCACCGAATCCCCCGTCGTTCTGGCGGAGCTGGAGCACTGGTAAGGCCGGATGAGGGCCCGCGGCGGACGCCGCGGGCCCTCTTTTTGCGGTTGAGACGGTGGACGGGAGAGTTTAGGTATAGCTTAAATACATTTTTTGCGCGGACTGGTTTGGGGTTGTTGTATTTGCGGGGCGGACATTGCGGTTAACGTTCATCTTCCGTTAACATGTCCCCGTTAAAATCGACTGGAAACGTTTCCAAACCCACTTTTTCTTTGGCTAGTGTTGCTATTGATAAATCCCCACTCCTGCGATATACTTCAAGCTGCCAAAGGAGGTATGACTTATGGTATTTGAGATGAAGTTTGATTCCATCGCTGAGATTGAGGCGCTCCAGCGCCTCGCTGCCGCGGCTGACCGTCCCGTGCTGCTGTCTTCCGGCGACGGTTCCATTCAGGTGGACGCCCGGTCCTTTATCGGCATGTTCACCCTGGATTTTTCCAAGCCTGTGAAGGTGAACACCGAGTCCGTCTACGTGATGCGCCGGCTGGAGGCCGGGCTGCGTCAGCGCGAGGAAGCCATGGCCCACGCCCGCTGAGGGTGCGCGCGCAAAAGGCCCGCCGGGGGATCCCCCGGCGGGCCTTTTTTCGTCCCCGGCGCAGAGCGCAACCAGGGGCAAAAGAGCACAGGCGGAGAACTGTTCAGCCCAACCCCTCCGGCTTTATAATGTGGGTGTAAAAACGGAAGGGTGGGGGCGTTTGCAGATGCAGTACGGCCATTTTGACAACGAGCGCCGGGAGTACGTCATAGACCGGGTGGACGTGCCGGTCTCCTGGACCAACTACCTGGGGGTGGAGGAGCTGTGCGCGGTGGTCAACCAGACCGCCGGGGGCTACCTCTTCTACCAGAGCCCGGAGTACCACCGCATCACCCGGTTCCGCCCCAACGGGGTGCCTATGGACCGGCCGGGGCACTATATCTATATCAGGGACGACGACACGGGGGAGTACTGGTCGGTGTCCTGGCAGCCCTGCGGCGGGGATTTGAAGGACTACCGCTGCCGCCACGGGCTGTCCTACTCGGTGTACGAGTGCGCCAGGAACGGCGTGGAGGCCGGGCAGACCCTCTTTATCCCCCGGGGGGAGAACGTGGAGCTTTGGGATCTCAAGCTGCGCAACCCCGGCGGGCGGGAGCGGCATTTAAGCGTATACTCCTACGCCGAGTTCTCCTTCCACCAGATCCCCATCGACAACCAGAATTTTCAGATGTCCCTCTACTGCGCGGGCAGCGATTACGCGGACGGGATCATCGACTACGAGCTGTTTTACGAGCACGCACACCAGTTTATGGCCGCCTCCTTCGACCCAGACGGCTTCGACTGCCTGCGGGACGCCTTCCTGGGCCCCTACCGCACCGAGGACAATCCCCTGGCCGTGGAGGAGGGGGCGTGCTGCTCCTCCTCTGAGAAGGGGGGCAACCACTGCGCCGTGCTCATGAAGCGGCTGACCCTGGCCCCCGGCGAGAGGGCGCGCCTGACCTGGATGCTGGGGGAGGGGGACCGGGCCGAGGGCGCCCGGGTGCGGGAGAAGTACGCCGACCCCGCCGCGGTGGACGCCGCCCTGGCGGATTTGGCCGACTTCTGGGACGGGAAGCTGCAAAAGCTCCAGGTGCACACCCCCAACCCGGACATGGACACCATGCTCAACACCTGGACCCTGTACCAGTCGGAGATCAATGTTATGTTCTCCCGCTTCGCCTCCTTCATCGAGGTGGGCGGGCGCACCGGACTGGGCTACCGGGACACCGCCCAGGACGCCATGACCATTCCCCACTCCAACCCGGCGGGGTGCAAAAAGCGCATCAAACAGCTCCTCCAGGGGCTGACCAGCGCGGGGTACGGCCTGCACCTCTTCGACCCGGCCTGGTTCGAGCCCCATGAGAAGCCCCCCTATAAATCCCCCACGGTGATACCCACCCCCGAAAAGGGCAGCTTTGTCCACGGGATCGGGGACGCCTGCGCCGACGACGCGCTGTGGCTGGTGGCGGCGGTGGCGGAGTACATCCGGGAGACCGGGGAGCTGTCCTTTGCCGACCAGACCGCCCCCTATGCCGACGGGGGCGAGGGCACGGTGTACGAGCACCTAAGTAAGATCCTGGACTTCTCCGCCGCCCAGGTGGGGGAGCACGGGGTCTGCAAGGGCCTGCGGGCCGACTGGAACGACTGCCTGAACCTGGGGGGCGGGGAGAGCGCTATGGTCTCCTTCCTCCACTACTGGGCCCTGGGGCATTTCGTGGATCTGGCCGGGGCCCTGGGCCGGGACCGGGACGCGGCGTACTACGGCGCCATGCAGAAGGCCGTGGGGGACATCTGCCGCCGGGAGCTGTGGGACGGGGACTGGTACCTGCGGGGCATCACCGCCGATGGGCGTAAAATCGGCACCCACACCGACGCGGAGGGCCGGGTGCACCTGGAGAGCAACACCTGGGCCGTACTCTCCGGCGCGGCGGACGAGGCCAGGGGCCGCTCCGCCATGGACGCGGTGGACGCCAACCTGTACACCGCCTACGGCCTCATGCTCAACGCGCCCTCCTACACCACGCCGGACGACGCCATCGGCTTCGTCACCCGGGTCTACCCGGGCGTGAAGGAGAACGGCTCCATCTTCTCCCACCCCAACCCCTGGGCCTGGTGCGCCGAGGCGGTGCTGGGCCGGGGCGGCCGGGCCATGAAGTACTATAACGCCCTGTGCCCCAGCCGCCAGAACGACCAGATCGAGGTGCGCCAGTCCGAGCCCTACTCCTACTGCCAGTTCATCATGGGCCGGGACCACAGCGCCTTCGGCCGGGCCCGGCACCCCTTCATGACGGGCTCCGGCGGGTGGAGCTACTTCGCCGCCACCCGGTATATCCTGGGCATCCGGCCCCAGTTCGGCGGCCTGCTGGTGGACCCCTGCGTCCCGGCGGACTGGAAGGGGTTCGAGGCCGTCCGGGTCTGGCGGGGGGCCACCTACCGCATCCGGGTGGAAAATCCGGACGGGGTGGAGAAGGGCGTCACATCGGTCTATTGTAACGGGGCGCGCTGTGAAGACGGCCTGGTCCCGGCGCTGGGCGCGGGCGGCGCGGCGGAAGTCGTCGTCACCATGGGCCGTCCGTAGGGGCTATGCCCACATCGGCCCGCTTTGGAAAGGGGAATGTCTGTTATGATAAAATTTGGTACCGGCGGCTGGCGCGCCATCATCGGCGACGGGTTCACCAAGGCCAACGTGCAGCTGCTCACGGCGGCCCTGGCCCGGAAGCTGAAGGAGGAGGGGGTGGCCGAGCGGGGCTTCCTCATCGGGTACGACCGGCGCTTCCTGTCCGAGGAGGCGGCCAAGTGGGCCTGCGAGGTGATGGCCGGGGCGGGCGTCCACTGCCGCCTGGTGGACCGGGAGGCCCCCACTCCCCTCATTATGTTCTCGGTGAAGTACTACGACCTGGACTACGGCATGGCGGTCACCGCCAGCCACAACCCGGCGGTCTATAACGGCATCAAGGTCTTCGTCCGGGGGGGCCGGGACGCCGACGAGCTGGTCACCCAGGACATCGAGCGCCACATCGCCGCCCTGGCGGGGGAGGAGATCCCCGCCGTCCCCTTTGAGAACGGGGTGCGCATGGGGCTTATCGAGTGCATCGACCCCATGAACCAGTACGTGGACTCCATCATCCGGGCGATCAATATGGACGCCATCCGCTCCCGGGGGCTGAAGGTGGTGCTGGACCCCATGTACGGCGTGTCCAAGACCGCGCTTCAGACCATCCTGATCACCGCCCGGTGCGACGTGGACGTGATCCACGAGCGGCGGGACGCCCTCTTCGGCGGCCGCCTGCCCGCGCCCAACGTCAAGACGCTCATCGGCCTGCAAAACTTCGTGGAGGAGCACCGCTGCGACATCGGTATCGCCACCGACGGCGACGCCGACCGCCTGGGTGTCATCGATGACGAGGGGGAGTTCCTCCACCCCAACAAGATCCTGGTGCTGCTGTACTACTACCTGCTCAAGTACAAGGGCTGGCACGGCGCGGCGGTGCGCAACATCGCCACCACCCACCTGCTGGACTGCATCGCGGCCGACTTCGGCGAGCAGTGCTACGAGGTGCCCGTGGGCTTCAAGCACATCTCGGGCAAGATGCTGGAGACCGGGGCGGTTATCGGCGGCGAGTCCTCCGGCGGGCTCACCGTCCGGGGCCACATCCAGGGCAAGGACGGCATCTACGCCGCCGCCCTGCTGGTGGAGATGATCGCCACCACCGGGCGCAGGCTCTCCGAGGTCTACCGGGAGATCACCGACAAATACGGGAAATTTGAGATGGAGGAGCGGGACTACAAGTTCTCCGCCGAAAAGAAGGAGCAGGTCATGCGCACCCTCATGGCCGACAAGCTGCTGCCTAAGTTTCCCCGGGAGGTGGAGAAGGTCAGCTATGCCGACGGCTGCAAGGTCTACTTCAAGGACGGCGGGTGGATCATCGGCCGCTTCTCGGGCACAGAGCCCCTGATCCGCATCTTTGCCGAGGCGGGCACGCTGCGGGAGGCCCGGGAGCTGTGCGACCAGATGGCTGATTTTTTGGAGCTGGAATAACGGGGAGGGGCCGTTGCAGATTTTTTCATTCTGCAACGGCCCCCTGCTGTATGGCGGTGCAACATATCGGACAATACGCTAAGCTCTCTCAACCCTCGCCCCCACGTGGGGGGCGACGCGGACCTCCTCACGGCCCAACTGGCTGTACGCCCAGTTTCAACCCTCGCCCCCCGCGTGGGGGGCGACGCCTTTGATATTGAGCTGATGGACATGTACGATGGTTTCAACCCACGCTCCCCGCGAGGGGAGCGACTTGAAAAAAGCGACTATCAATCTTACCTATGACGCCGAATTTCAACCCACGCCCCCGCGTGGGAGGCGACCGGCCAGGCGCTGTACCTGCTGCATATCCGGCTTGTTTCAATCCTCGCCCCCGCGTGGGGGGCGACGCCTGCGCCCCTATCCAAGGCGTGAGCTGGTTTGAGTTTCAACCCTCGCTCCCCGCGAGGGGAGCGACGGCAAGCCGTATGCGGCAGGTGAAAAGAAGGGCAAGTTTCAACCCACGCTCCCCGCGAGGGGAGCGACCTGAGCGCAGACGGGCGCAATTGCGGGAGTGGAAATTTCAACCCACGCTCCCCGCGAGGGGAGCGACCTTTGGACATCGTTCCGACGGGCCCTAGATATTATTTCAACCCACGCTCCCCGCGAGGGGAGCGACTAACTGTGTGGAGCAGGGGATCGACACCCGCGAATTTCAACCCACGCTCCCCGCGAGGGGAGCGACCGACGCCGACGGTGTGGCCAGCACAGCGGCCCCATTTCAACCCACGCTCCCCGCGAGGGGAGCGACGGACGCAAGCCAATCCTGGGGATGCTGGCCGCTATTTCAACCCACGCTCCCCGCGAGGGGAGCGACTCGTGGTAGGTTACCAGTACATAGTCAGTTGATATTTCAACCCACGCTCCCCGCGAGGGGAGCGACGGGCCCTGGTGGAGCGGCTGGCCCGGCAGATGGAGATTTCAACCCACGCTCCCCGCGAGGGGAGCGACAAGACAGTGGTGCGATCTATACGGTCATCAGATTATTTCAACCCACGCTCCCCGCGAGGGGAGCGACTCCAAGACGTTGCAGAAGATGGCCGGCTGGCAGCCATTTCAACCCACGCTCCCCGCGAGGGGAGCGACTCTACGTTCAGCGGGGAAACGACATCGGCCGCTGGATTTCAACCCACGCTCCCCGCGAGGGGAGCGACGGTGGATCTCGTCCACGGAGGCGTAGATGAAGCGATTTCAACCCACGCTCCCCGCGAGGGGAGCGACCTTGGGCCAGGGTCAAGCTGTCCTTTCCACCCGAATTTCAACCCACGCTCCCCGCGAGGGGAGCGACTGAGGGCGACGCCGCTTTCAACAGTGAGATCCAATTTCAACCCACGCTCCCCGCGAGGGGAGCGACGCGGCAGCGGTCGGCCATCGGGCTGAAAGACAGATTTCAACCCACGCTCCCCGCGAGGGGAGCGACCGGGGATAGTTAGTCCTCCGGCGGCGCGTCAGTAATTTCAACCCACGCTCCCCGCGAGGGGAGCGACAGTTACGTTGAGCTTCCGTCGGTAGGCGCAAAGTACATTTCAACCCACGCTCCCCGCGAGGGGAGCGACGCGTCCTCCGAGTTTGCGGACTGGCTGGGCTTTCTATTTCAATCCACGCTCCCCGCGAGGGGAGCGACAACCCCAGGCAGAGGACGCAGCAGAGCATAACGGCATTTCAACCCACGCTCCCCGCGAGGGGAGCGACTCCACGAGGCGGACGGCAGTCGCATAAAGTACAAATTTCAACCCACGCTCCCCGCGAGGGGAGCGACCGCCGCGGACGAAAACAACACCGAGGCCCAAGATATTTCAACCCACGCTCCCCGCGAGGGGAGCGACGCGACAAAACTATTAACAGGGATAAACCAGTTAAATTTCAACCCACGCTCCCCGCGAGGGGAGCGACCCGCTGCCCGCGCCGCCCGCTATGCCGGACGCCCCAGATTTCAACCCACGCTCCCCGCGAGGGGAGCGACGGTGCCGCTTGCTGTGCTGGCAAAATATGCGACGCTATTTCAACCCACGCTCCCCGCGAGGGGAGCGACGTAGACCGCCGCGCCCTCTGCCGCATGGCCCACATTTCAACCCACGCTCCCCGCGAGGGGAGCGACGCCGAGGATGATGGTATCAAGACTGTGGGCCTTATTTCAACCCACGCTCCCCGCGAGGGGAGCGACGGATGGCCTGATTGGCATTGTCAACATGATTTCCATTTCAACCCACGCTCCCCGCGAGGGGAGCGACACGGGCGAACTGCTTGCCTATGTCGGACTATTCGATTTCAACCCACGCTCCCCGCGAGGGGAGCGACTTCGAGCGCAAATCGGCGCAGAAGGAGGGTGGGATTTCAACCCACGCTCCCCGCGAGGGGAGCGACTCGCACCAACACAGCCTCCACGTCCTCGGAGGCATTTCAACCCACGCTCCCCGCGAGGGGAGCGACGCCCCGGCCCGTGCCGACGTGGTGGACGGCTTGATTTCAACCCACGCTCCCCGCGAGGGGAGCGACTATACCACATAGTCATTCATGCATCCATGTACAATTTCAACCCACGCTCCCCGCGAGGGGAGCGACAGGGTTACTCCTTGGCCGCACAACGCAAGGCTTTGATTTCAACCCACGCTCCCCGCGAGGGGAGCGACTGATGGGCCAGACAGCCTCCGTATCAACGAGGCCATTTCAACCCACGCTCCCCGCGAGGGGAGCGACCATGAGCCTTAACGCCTATATCGTCGGCCTTATCATTTCAACCCACGCTCCCCTCGCGGGGAGCGACCCCCGTGCTTGTATACCAATATTCTACCCTCACATTTCAACCCACGCTCCCCTCGCGGGGAGCGACTGTGTCCCACCCGCGTGGGGCCTTCCCACGGGCATTTCAACCCACGCTCCCCTCGCGGGGAGCGACCTTACCAGTTAAAAAATTCTTTTAGATTCTATAAATTTCAACCCACGCTCCCCTCGCGGGGAGCGACAAGCGGGATATGGAGCGATTTGGCTCTTCCTTTATTTCAACCCACGCTCCCCTCGCGGGGAGCGACGGAGGTGGCGGTCATGCCGTCGAACTCCGCATTGATTTCAACCCACGCTCCCCTCGCGGGGAGCGACGGGTGCTCCATCTCATACACCTCGGACGCGATATAATTTCAACCCACGCTCCCCTCGCGGGGAGCGACGGTCACCGGGTTATAGAATACATTGGTAGTCTCGTTATTTCAACCCACGCTCCCCTCGCGGGGAGCGACGGGTGCTCCATCTCATACACCTCGGACGCGATATAATTTCAACCCACGCTCCCCTCGCGGGGAGCGACGGTCACCGGGTTATAGAATACATTGGTAGTCTCGTTATTTCAACCCACGCTCCCCTCGCGGGGAGCGACGACTTATATGAGCGGCTCGCGCGCTATTGCGACATTTCAACCCACGCTCCCCTCGCGGGGAGCGACCCTGGACGCGGACGGCTACGCTATCCCCGGCAAATTTCAACCCACGCTCCCCTCGCGGGGAGCGACAGTTCGCGGGGTACGACCACAACGCCGTGACCCGCATTTCAACCCACGCTCCCCTCGCGGGGAGCGACTCAGCACCACCAAAACGAGCACAACCCCGAAGTATTTCAACCCACGCTCCCCTCGCGGGGAGCGACTTAACGGCGTTTGCGGCGGCTTCACGCATGAAGCATTTCAACCCACGCTCCCCTCGCGGGGAGCGACGAGACCATCCGGGCCAAGGGGGCCCGGCCCGCAGAATTTCAACCCACGCTCCCCTCGCGGGGAGCGACCCTTGTCACAATCGGCGGGAAGGAGGGCAAAACGTATTTCAACCCACGCTCCCCTCGCGGGGAGCGACGAGAATACCGCCTCTTCAAAAAAGCCATGGAGTACCAATTTCAACCCACGCTCCCCTCGCGGGGAGCGACTCCTTCTCCAGCTTCCTCACGTCCGTCTTCCCCAATTTCAACCCACGCTCCCCTCGCGGGGAGCGACCCCTTACGCCGCGGCCTTTTTCTTGACCCGGATATTTCAACCCACGCTCCCCTCGCGGGGAGCGACCGGTCAGGCGGTACTTTCTCAATGCGGTATCAAAATTTCAACCCACGCTCCCCTCGCGGGGAGCGACGCCGCCGAACTGCTCCGCCCGGGTGAGTTCGTTGCAATTTCAACCCACGCTCCCCTCGCGGGGAGCGACGCCGTCGACGGCTCCACGATTACAGCGGTCGAGGGATTTCAACCCACGCTCCCCTCGCGGGGAGCGACGGATTTCACGCAGGGGCTTGATATTCGGCTCGTTATTTCAACCCACGCTCCCCTCGCGGGGAGCGACCATGTTGGCGGATGTTCTTCAACGATTAGTCCACATTTCAACCCACGCTCCCCTCGCGGGGAGCGACCCCCCCACCTCGGCACCCCTGGGGGCGCCGTTCCATTTCAACCCACGCTCCCCTCGCGGGGAGCGACGGCGACAAGCTCAGGGAGGTTATCGTTCACAGCATCATTTCAACCCACGCTCCCCTCGCGGGGAGCGACGGGAACTCGGGTATGACCCTTACGTTATGATATTTATTTCAACCCACGCTCCCCTCGCGGGGAGCGACTAAAGCCTCCGCCGCCTCGTGCCCCAAAACGACATTTCAACCCACGCTCCCCTCGCGGGGAGCGACGCGAGGCGTAAAAAGAGCCACACTTGCGCCAAAAAATTTCAACCCACGCTCCCCTCGCGGGGAGCGACGCCATGATTACGGTATCCATGTCCGGCGAGGACGTATTTCAACCCACGCTCCCCTCGCGGGGAGCGACGGCGGCGAGCCTCCCCACGAGCGGGATTGCCCTCATTTCAACCCACGCTCCCCTCGCGGGGAGCGACTTCTTGATAAGGGCGTCGCTCTCGTCCCGAGCATATTTCAACCCACGCTCCCCTCGCGGGGAGCGACTCCCCGAGCGGGTAGGTTAAACGAGGAGGTACGATTTCAACCCACGCTCCCCTCGCGGGGAGCGACAGTGTAAGGCAAAGTTCGGCGTCACGAGCAAGGGATTTCAACCCACGCTCCCCTCGCGGGGAGCGACGCGGGCCTCCCCTTCTCCAACGCCGCCGACCCGGAGATTTCAACCCACGCTCCCCTCGCGGGGAGCGACCTGGGGAGGTGGCACCGTGACGCCGCTCATTATCGTATTTCAACCCACGCTCCCCTCGCGGGGAGCGACGTTGTCCTCTCGCCCCGCACATGGTATGATTTGGTCATTTCAACCCACGCTCCCCTCGCGGGGAGCGACGCGGAGCTTTTTCTCGTGGGCGACGCCAGCCAGAGATTTCAACCCACGCTCCCCTCGCGGGGAGCGACTAGACCAGCCCCGAAAAATCATTACCATTCACGGATTTCAACCCACGCTCCCCTCGCGGGGAGCGACCGCATGGCTTTCGAGCGCATCAAGGTAGGCGCGGAATTTCAACCCACGCTCCCCTCGCGGGGAGCGACCACAGCTTACGGTAGATTGGATCGACACGAGCAAATTTCAACCCACGCTCCCCTCGCGGGGAGCGACTACCGCAACTGCCCGCACCGCCCGGTATGGGCAGTATTTCAACCCACGCTCCCCTCGCGGGGAGCGACCCATCATTCCGCCTCCACCTCCCCGAGTTCCTCATTTCAACCCACGCTCCCCTCGCGGGGAGCGACGGATTACCTCGCAAGAGGTCAAGAGGCGTATCCGGATTTCAACCCACGCTCCCCTCGCGGGGAGCGACATCCGGGGGCCAGCAGGATCCCGGGCGTCATGCCATTTCAACCCACGCTCCCCTCGCGGGGAGCGACTGGCCTTGCGGATCGTGTTGTCCAGGATCGCGGGATTTCAACCCACGCTCCCCTCGCGGGGAGCGACCCCACCGTGACGGCGCCGGTGGCCTTGGGGATCTCATTTCAACCCACGCTCCCCTCGCGGGGAGCGACGGGTTTTTCGCTACGATGTGCGCGGTGTGAACCCTATTTCAACCCACGCTCCCCTCGCGGGGAGCGACGGCCGCCCTCGGAGGCCATAAGGCCCATGTACGGATTTCAACCCACGCTCCCCTCGCGGGGAGCGACCGGGGTGGTCCTGGGGCGGCCGTGGAGCGACAAATTTCAACCCACGCTCCCCTCGCGGGGAGCGACCACGGCGGCGGAAGTCTACGCCCCCGCAGAGGATATTTCAACCCACGCTCCCCTCGCGGGGAGCGACCGGAGGACCCGGCCGTGGTCGTTGTAGTTCTCGATTTCAACCCACGCTCCCCTCGCGGGGAGCGACCAGTTCCAGGAACACGTCCCCCCGGTATATGTAGATTTCAACCCACGCTCCCCTCGCGGGGAGCGACGTCGGCGCGACGATCGAGGTGGACGATGAGACCGAATTTCAACCCACGCTCCCCTCGCGGGGAGCGACGGCAGCTCAAAGCCCGCCTACGGCGCGGAGGCCGGATTTCAACCCACGCTCCCCTCGCGGGGAGCGACAACGATCTCATGTCGACGGGCGAGCAGGTGCTCACATTTCAACCCACGCTCCCCTCGCGGGGAGCGACAGCAGATATTGCCAAAACAACACCTGCGTATTTAGCGAATTTGCCAAAAATAACTGAAACTATTAAAGAATCCACCCCGAAGTATTGGCCACCGCCTGCACATACGGAAAAAAACAGACGATTTTTTGGTGCGAACCCACAGGGAAATTCCTGACCGCATCCCCTTCGCACGGGCGGCTACAGGATAAGCGGCTCCTCCGGCAGATAAGTGGTTTTGCAGCCAAAGTGCTCGATCTTACTCTCATACTTTTTACCCAGATAGTAAAACCGCAGGCTGTCCCTTTCCCTGTCCATGATAGACAGCAGCTTGGCCTGGAGCAGCTTGCACTGGGCCGGATCCAGCAGGCACTCGAACACGGAGCACTGCACCCGCTGGCCGTAGTTGACGCACTGTTTGGCGATTTGCCGCAGGCGCCTGCGGCCCGCCGCGTCCCCGGTGTTCACGTCATAGGTGATCAATACCAGCATGAGCGCGCCTCACTTCCACAAAAAGGGCGGGTACTCGTCCAAGTCCCCCCGGAGATACCGGGCCAGGAGCAGGGCTTGCAGATAGGGCACCAGTCCCCAGGGGATCTTCTCGCCCAGAAACGGATGGGTCAGCGTCTCCCGCTTCCGCTCCTGCCACCGTTGCAGGAAGGTGCGCCGGGCCCCGTCCGTCAGATAGACCCCGCCGCTCTCCCGGAAGTCGAAATCCGTCCGCTTGAGCACCCGGTTGTTGACCAGGGTGAGGACGAAGCGGTCCGCCATGCAGGGGCGCAGCTCCTCCATCAGGTCCAGGGCCAGGGAGCTGCGCCCGGGGCGGTCCCTGTGGAGAAAGCCCACATAGGAGTCCAGCCCTGCGCTCTCCAGCGCCGAGGCGCAATCGTGGGCCAACAGGCTGTATGCGAAGGATAAAAGGGCGTTGATGGGGTCCAGGGGCGGGCGGCGGCTGCGGGTTTTGAACGCAAACAAATCCCGATTTCCCAAAACCAGCTGGTCAAATACACCAAAATAGGCGGTGGCGGCCGCGCCCTCCAGCCCCCGGAGGCTGTCCAAGTCCGTCTCCGCCGCCGCCTGGGGCAAAAGCCCCTTGAGCTGGGCGGACACGGCGGCCAGCCGTTCGTCCTCCACGCGCAGGCCGTGGTCCCGCCGGGTGCGCTCGATGCTCCACCGGGCGTTGTACAGCTTCCCAAACACCATGGAGCGGGCCGCCCGGCAGCTCTGGGCCGGGTCGTCCGCCCAGCGGTACTGTTCCCGCCGGAGCAGGACGTTGCCGTTGGCCTCGCCGCAAACCCGGGCCAGGAATTTTCCCCTGGGGGTGCAGAAGGCCAGGGACACGCCCCGCCGGGCGCAGGCCCCCATGAGGGCGGGAGAGGCCCCGGGATAGGCGAAGGAGATGATGCCGGACAGGGTGTGCAGGGGGTACCGGGCCAGCACCTCTTTTTCCCGGTTGGCCACCACGTTCTCCCCGTCCAGGGAGAGGTAGATGTCCTCCGAGGTGACGAACAGGGTATTCAGCAGCTGTCTCATGGCTCCTCCTCCATAGCCCGGCGCAGATAGGCCCCCGCCGTGCGCTCCCGCAGCAGGGCGGGCAGGCAGAGTTCTTTCAGGGAACAGGCGCTGCAGGCTTTGGAGGGCTTGACCTTGGGCGTATGCCCCCGGCGGGCGAGCCGGTGCATCTCCGCCAGCATGTCCCGCACCTGCCCCCGCAGCGCCTGCGTGAAGGACACCGCCGCCCGCCGCCGGGTCTCGCCGTAGAACAGCGCGCCCTCCGGGATGGGACAGCACAGCATCTCCTCCAGGCACATGGCCTGGCAGCACAGCTGCAGTTCATCGGCGCTGTGGGACTTGGGCGCGCCCCGCTTGTACTCCACGGGATAGGGCGACCAAAGGCCGTCCTCGCCCCGGAGGGGGACGCCCTGGGGATCGGCGTGGAACTCCACCACGTCGCACTTGCCTGAGACGCCGAGAGACGGGGAGCATACCGGCAGATCCCGCAGGATCAGGGTATCGCCCCGCCGCTCCCGCTGCTTCTCGTCGTGGGCCCGCCGGTGGAACAGATCGCCCTCCACGGTGCGCAGATTCTCCGCCCACTGATCTTCCACGTGGATCAGCGCCCACTGGCGGCGGCAGAACGCGAAGTGCTGGAGGCCGGAGAGCTGGAGAAATTCCTCCTCTGAATACGTCACCCCATACACGTGACCGTGACGCCGGCGGGGAGGGCGGCCTCGTCCACCGCGACCGTATAGTCGGAATAGGAGCGGGCGGGGGAGCCGTCGGCGTTCTTCCGGGCCACCGTGACGGTTTCAAACAGCTTCCAGGCCGGGGCGCAGCCCAGCTCGCTGTCATGCTTAAATACGATCAGGGCCCGGACGGCCATCTTGCCCCGGGCGGCGGAGCGGTCGTATTCAAACATATTTAAAATGGCCTCCCAAAGCAGCGTCAAATCCTCCTCGGAAAAGCCGGTGGTCTTCCTGGCCAGATTGGCGGAGACGTAGCCCTCACAGCGGTAGAGCCCGTAGGGGACGATGTACTTCCGGCCCATCTCGGTGCCCTTTTTCTCCGCGTCCGCCTCGGTGGTGATGGCCACACGGGTGATGGTGACCTCCTGGGGCACCACCGGCTCCACGCTCCGGGCAAAGCCCAGCTGCACCGGCCCGCGCACCTGGCCGCAGTTCAGGGCAGCTTTTACGAAGGTGGTCATGACCGCGCCGAAGGTGCGGATGTCGTAGAAGTTTTTGCACATCCAGTCCCGGAGCTTGGCGTCCAGCTCCGGGTCGCCCTTCTTTTTGTCCTTCACGGTCTTTTCCGTCACGTCCAGCGCGGCGTAGGCCTCGGCGTCGCTGCGGTTGAGGGGTACGCCGTCCTTGACGTAGATGCGGTAGCCGGTGGCGTCCTCCTTGACCGTCTCGACGTAATTGCGGATTTTCCGCTTGAGGCACACGTCGGTGACCAGGCCCAGGCCGGTCTCCGGGTCCACCCGGGGCATATTCCCGGCGTCCGGGTCGCCATTCGGGTTGCCGTTCTCCACGTCGAACAGGACGACGAATTCATAGCGGTTTTTAATGGGCTCAGGCATTGTTTTTCTCCTCCTTTTTCTCATAGCGGGCCTGGGTCTGGTGGTAGTAGCCCAACTGGAAGGCCCCCTGCTGGGGCAGGTTCAGCCGGGCGGGGAAGTCCGCGCTCAGCTTGGAGAGCAGCTCGGTCAGCTGTTTTTCGTAAAAGACGCACAGCCCCATGTTGGAGCCCTTCAGCTTTTTCAGGTGCTTCTGGGACAGGTTGAGCAGGATGGGGAAGATGGTGGCGGGCGTGGCGGACGCGGCGTTGAAATACTTGTCCTTGATGGTGGCGTTGATGCCGGGGTTCGCCGCCTGCTGAACGGCCTCCAGGACGGAGAACACCCGCCCCAGGACGTAGGGGGCGCAGGAGCTCGCTTCGTTGAGTGGCACGATTAATACCTCCTCTGGTACGTCTTGATTTGGGTTTTTTAAATAGTAGGCCTTCAGGATCGCCGCCCTTGGCCAGGTGATCTTCTGTTCCGCCCTGATGCGCAGGGTCACGCCGTTCAGCAGGGTGGCGGGGTACGGGGCGCCGGTCAGCACGGCCCGGAGCATCCCGCCCGCCAGCTCGGGGGACGCCTGCTTGTCCCTGGTGTTCTGGTTTACCGTGGCGTCCAGGAGCATTTTCAGCGAGGGGACCTCGAATTTCTCATAGGCCGGACGGGCGATCCTCAGCCGCTGCCGGTGATCCTCAATGTTTTGCAGAAAGCCCTGGAAGGTGTTGCGCAGAAAGAAGCGCACGGACAGCCGGGCGGCGTTGGGGGACAGGCCCAGGACATAGAAGTCCATCTTGGGGTCCAGCCGGGTCTCGTCAAACAGCACCTCGTGGCCCTTGCACAGCTCACCCGTCATGCGCCGCAGGTCGGCTTCGCTGTAGGTGGCCTGTCCGCCCAGCATCGCGCTGAAAAAGCTCTGATAGGCGTCCTCGCCGCCCCTGGCCCAGCAGACCACGCTGGCGTCGCCCATACGGAAGACGTGCGCCCGGTCAGAGATCAGGTAATTCAAGGCGGTGGTGTAGGCGAACGCGGCGGCCCTGCTGGTGGGGGCGTTGAAGTTTTGCTCCTTTCCGTAGGAGCAGAAGGCCGGGGCGTTGAAGGACACCAGGGCCGCGCCGCTGGACTGGGCGCCCTGCACCCCCTTGATGGCGGGGTGGATATTTTCCACCGGCCCCTTGTCGCCGGTCACCAGGCAGACCATCTCCGGCCCGCCGCCGTCCCCGGCGCCGTTGTAATGCCGCTCCCAGGCCCGGCGGACGGCCGGGTCGTCGTGGACGAAGCCGCCGTCATAACGGAAAACCAGGTTGGCGCCGGAGAGGATCTCCTCCCAGTGCTCCGCCAGGGCGGGGTGTGATTGGGCGGTCTCCGGGGCCCAGCTCTGAAAGAAGGCCAGCACCGCCCGGGCGGCGGGAGTGTCCACACCGGCCAGAACCTCCTCGTGGAGGGCCTTGCAGGCCAGAAAGCACTTTGCGGTCCGCTGGGGCTTGCCGCTGTCGTCCGCCCCCAGTATGTAACCAGAGTTGTCGCAGAGGAAATTGGCCGCCACGCCCACGGTGCGCTTCACCGGGGCGGGCAGGAGCATGACCTGGGGGGCAAGCACGGTTTTATTCCCCCGCTGCTGCTGCGTCTGAACGGACACCGCCTGCTCCAGCGCGCCGTCCCCGCTGAGATACAGGGCGAAGGACACCTTCACCGGCCCCCAGCCGGGGGCGGCCGCCTTACCCTGCCTTTGCAGGGCCTCGTAATACTCCGCCAGCGCCTGTAGGATCATCCCCGCACCTCCCCGCTGTCCCGGGCGGGCACGTCCAGCACCCCGTCCCGGAGCGCCGCCCGAAAAAAGAGGGGCCTGATGTGCTCGGGGTCGGAATAGTCCATGTCCCACAGCATCCAGCCCAAATCCCGCTCCCCCTCCAATTCCTCGGGGCAGGGGGGGACGGCCTCGCAGGGCTTGAACTGGGCGGGGAACTCGCGGCAGCCGAAGCAGGGCTGGTGGTAGAACTGCCCCCTCTGGATGCGGCGCTTGACGATGTCCTGGAATTTTCCGTGGTTGTCCCCGGGGGCCATTTTTTCCGGAATGAGGTCGAAATGGGCCTCGATGACGTAGCACACGTCCCGCAGCAGCAGGGCGGCGCGCTGCTGGATTTCGTCGGCGGTGCACAGGTACAGCGCGCCCTTTCCCCGCTCCATGACCGTGCGGGCCGTGCGGGCGGAGATGGTGGACTTCACCTCGTTGCGCCGCAGGTTGGAAAAGCGGATGGGTTTTCGGACATAGATGCGGTCGATAACCCATCTCAGACCGGGGTGCCAGTAGATCGCTTCGACCAGTCCCCGGGCCGCCGAGGGGGTCATGACGTCGTAGCTGACCCGCTCCACCTTCATCTCCGGCCGCGTGAACAGGGCGTAGTCCCCCCAGACCTCCACACGAATGGACATAGGCGTTCAACTCCTTCCTGATGGTCAAATTTGCCATCGGACTTATGGCTATTGTATCAAAAATTGGCGAATCCGCAAAGTGTTCTTTATTATAAAAGGTATGCCTTTCCCGCCTCCGCCTCCAGCGACAGCCCGGTAAACGTCCCGTACAGCCTGGGATTTATGAGGATGGCGGAGCCGTCCTCCAGCAGCTCCAGGTCCCCGGCCCGCTCCAGCGCCAGGAAGTGGTCTTCGTAGACGGACACGCCGAACCGCCCCAACGAGCGGAACAGGGATCGGGTCCGCTCGCCGGAACGCAGGCGCTTTATCAGCTCCCCGCCCTCCCCCTCCGGGATGTAGACGGTGCGGGTGGGTCTGTCGATAAGACAAAACGCCTCGGCCACCTTGCGGAAGGAAAACGGCTCATCCCGACTGGTGTCCAGGATATTCTTAAAATCCAGGACCCGCTGTCCCTTCAGCGCCAACAGCTCCTGGAAATAGTCGTGGACGGCCTGGGGGGAAGCGATGTCCGCGTGCCGCGCCATGACCGTTTGCCCAGTATCAATTTCGGTGGAGAACAGTTTGGGCGGTGGGGCCTCCCCCTGAAACACGGTGACGACGCTGCTCTCGGCGGGGCGCTTGCCCTCCCGGTTGCACCGCCCGGCGGCCTGGAGCACGCTGTCCAGCCCGGCCTCCTCCCGAAAGACCGCCGGGAAGTCCACGTCCACCCCCGCCTCTATCAGGGAGGTGGACACCACCCGGCAGGGCAGCCCGTCTTTCAGCCGCCGCCGGATCTCCTCCAGCTGGGCCTGCCGGTGGGCGGGGTACATCAGGGTGGACAGGTGGTAGCACCCCTCGCCCTCCAGCCTGGAAAAGACCTCTTGGGCGCTTTTCCGGGCGTTGACGATGCACAAAACCTGCCTCCGGCCGTTCAGGCGCTCCGCCAGTTGGTCCCAGGTCAGGCGGCCCGCCCTCTGAAAGGTCACCCTGCGGAACACCTCCGGCCGGAGGGCGCCGTCAGGACACAGCTCCACCGGCGGGCGGCCGGGCAGGAACTCCTGGAAAATGGGATTCAGCGCCGGCTGGGTGGCGGTACACAGGACGGCGGAGACACGATAGCGCGCCACCAGCTGGGAGATGGCGTGGACGCAGGGGCGGAGGTAGGGCAGGGGCAGCATCTGGGCCTCGTCAAACACCACCACGCTGCCCGCGATGCTGTGCAGCTTCCGGCACTGGGAGGAGCGGCAGGCGTACAGGGACTCAAAGAACTGCACCGCCGTGGTCACCACCACCGGCATGTCCCAGTTCTCCGTGGCCTGGGCCAAGCGGATTTGCTCCGGCCCGGCCTCACCATCCTCCGCCGTTTCGTACAGTACGTTGGAGTGGTGCTCCAGCACGGCTTCCTCCCCCAGGAGGTCCCGGAATTTCTTGGCGGTCTGTTCGATGATGGAGGTGTACGGAATCACATAGATGACGCGCCGCAGGCCGTGGGCCCTGGCGTGGGCCAGGGCGAATACCAGGGACGCCACCGTCTTGCCGCCCCCGGTGGGCACGGTGAGGGTAAAGAGCCCTGGATCCCGGCGCTCCCCCTCCGCCATGCAGCGCTCCAGGATGGCGCACCGCTGCCCGTTCAGCTCCCCCGCGGGCGGAAACCAGCTCGAGACGGACCGCTGGAGCCGGGCCCACAGCGCGTCCATGGACGCGCCGCTGCTGTCCCGCCGGGGCGCCGCGCCCATAAAGACCTCGGTGTCCAGAAAATCCGCGTCCACCAGGCAGGAGTACAGCATCCGGGTGTAGAACATGCTCTCCGCGCCGTCCCCCATCCGGGGAGACGGGAATGTGGGCAGGGCGAGCTCCGACTGCCAGGGGCCGTACGGCTCCAGATTTCCCTGCGCCGCCCGGTTCATGCGGCCGAAGAGAGAGGGGAGCTCCGGGCTGTCCCCCTTTCCTCCGCCGTCGGGCAGGCCGCCGTGGTGCCCGGCCACGGCGAAGGCCGCGTAGAGCTGCCCCAGCTTCCAGCACTCATAGGCCCCGGCGGTGGCGTGGTCTACCTTGCGGCCGCCGTGCAGGCGCCGTTGAAAGGCGGCGGAGTACTTGCCGATGTCGTGGGCCAGCCCGGCCAGCACGGCCTGTTCCTCTGCGCCGAAGGGACGGGCGAAGGCCGCCGCCAGCGCCGCTGTGCCGGTCAGGTGCTCCAGGACCGTCTGCTCCCGGCCGTCCTGCGCTATGTGGGCTAAAAACACAGGTGTATCCATCGTGCGCCTCCTTATATAAAAATGGAATCGGGTGGTGCCGCCGCGTTACCGCGAATTTTGCCGTGTGTTTATTGTATCCTATTCAGCTGCATATTGCGATCTCATTTGCGGCGGTTTCCTTTTATAATTTAAGAGGAAGGGGCCATCATAAGTTTATTGTACAAAATGGCCGCGCACGGCGGGCAGACTGCCAGTTTGACTATGAATTGGAAATTTCGAATCCGCATATAAAATTGCCCTGGGGCAATGCTATGTTCGGATTCTCAATCCAACAAAACAAAACGATTTAAGGAGATGCACGATTATGACTAGCTCTAACAATGCTGTTGTCCCCAGCGCTCGCGAGGCTCTGAACAAGTTCAAGATGGAGGCTGCCCAGGAGGTGGGCGTCAACCTGAAGCAGGGCTACAATGGCGACCTGACCAGCCGTGAGGCCGGTTCCGTGGGCGGCCAGATGGTCAAGAAGATGATCGAGGCTTACGAGAACGGCATGAAGTAAAAAGCGCCCTGCGCTTTTTATAAAACGGGACGACGGCAGCAGCCGGAGGCCCGGAGCCTGATTCTTTAGACGTTCAAAAAAGCAGCGTGACGGCGGAAGCCGTCACGCTGCTTTTCCTTTTATCAAATTCCCGCCACGCCGGACTTGCGCGCGGCGTCGGCCACGGCGCAGGCCACCGCCTCCCGCACCTTGGGGTCGAAGGCCGCGGGCATGATGTGCTCGGCGTCCAGCTCCCCGTCGGACACCACCCCCGCGATGGCGTAGGCCGCCGCGATCTTCATCGCGTCGTTGATGTCCCTGGCGCGCACGTCCAGCGCACCCCGGAAGATCCCCGGGAACGCCAGCACGTTGTTGATCTGGTTGGGGAAGTCGCTGCGCCCCGTGGCGATCACCGCCGCGCCCCCCGCCTTTGCCTCGTCCGGGTAGATCTCCGGCGTGGGGTTGGCGCAGGCGAAGATGATCGCGTCCTTCGCCATGCTGCTCACCATCTCGGTAGTCAGCGTCCCGGGAGCGGATACCCCGATGAACACGTCCGCCCCCCGGATGACCTCCGCCAGCGTGCCCTGCTTCTTCTCCCGGTTGGACAGCCTCGCCATCTCCGTCTTCTCCGCGTTCAGGCCCTCCCGGCCCTCCCAGATGGCGCCCTTCCGGTCGCACATCACCACGTCCTTCAGGCCCATGGCCATCAGCAGCCTGATGATCGCCATGCCCGCCGCGCCCGCGCCGCTGGTCACCACGCGCACGTCCTCAAGCTTCTTGCCCACCACCTTCAGCGCGTTGATGAGCCCCGCCAGCGTCACCACCGCCGTGCCGTGCTGGTCGTCATGGAAGATGGGGATGTCGCAGCGCTCCTTCAATTTCCGCTCGATCTCGAAGCACCGGGGGGCCGAGATGTCCTCCAGGTTCACGCCCCCGAAGCTCCCCGCCAGCAGCGCCACCGTGTTCACGATGTCGTCCACGTCCTTGCTGCGCACGCACAGGGGGATGGCGTCCACGCCCCCGAAGGCCTTGAAGAGCACGCACTTGCCCTCCATCACGGGCATGCCCGCCTCGGGGCCGATGTCCCCCAGGCCCAGCACCGCCGTGCCGTCGGTGACCACCGCCACCGTGTTCCACCGCCCGGTGAGCTCGTAGCTCTTGTTTACGTCCTTCTGGATCTCCAGGCAGGGCTGGGCCACGCCGGGGGTGTAGGCCAGGCTCAGGGCCTGCTTGCTGTCCACCGGCGCCTTGGGCGTGATCTCCAGCTTCCCACGCCATTCATAGTGCTTTTTCAGCGATTCCTTCGCGTAATCCATCAAAAAGTCTCCTTATACCATTTCTTCGGGGTGGAACACCTCGTCAAACCGCTCCGGGGTGAGGAAGCCCAGCTTGACGCAGGCCTCCCGGAGGGAGATCCCCTCGGCGTGGGCCAGCTTGGCGGTCTTGGCCGCGTTGTCATAGCCGATATAGGGGTTGAGGGCGGTCACCAGCATGAGGGAGTTGTAGAGGTTATGGCGGCACTTCTCCCGGTCGGCGGTGATGCCTGCCACGCAGTTGTCGTGGAAGGAGCGGAGGCAGTCGGAGAGCAGGCGCACCGACTGGAGAAAGTTGTAGATACACACCGGCATAAACACGTTGAGCTCGAAGTTGCCCTGGGAGGCCGCCATGCCCACCGCCACGTCGTTGGCCATGACCTGCACGGCCACCATGGTGGCCGCCTCGCACTGGGTGGGGTTGACCTTGCCCGGCATGATGGAGGAGCCCGGCTCGTTCTCCGGGATACGGATCTCCCCCAGGCCGCAGCGGGGGCCGCTGGCAAGCCAGCGCACGTCGTTGGCGATCTTCATCAGATCCGCCGCCAGGGCCTTCAGCCCCCCGTGGGCAAAGACCAGCTCGTCCTTGCTGGTGAGGGCGTGGAACTTGTTCTGCGCCGTGACGAAGGCCTTGCCCGTCAGCTCGGAGAGCGCCTGGGCCACCGCGCGGTCGAAGCCCGCCGGGGCGTTGAGGCCCGTGCCCACGGCGGTGCCGCCCAGGGCCAGCTCCCGCAGGCCGGGCAGGGCCAGCTCCAGCATGGCCCGGTCCTTTTCCAGCATGTTCCGCCAGCCGCTGATCTCCTGGCCCAGGGTGATGGGCACCGCGTCCTGCAGGTGGGTGCGCCCGCTCTTGACCACGTCCGCGTTCTCCGCCTCCAGGCGGCGCAGGGTGGCGGTCAGCAGGTCCAGGGCGGGGAAGAGCCCGTCCTCGATGGCCAGGGCCGCGGCGATGTGCATGGCGGTGGGGAAGGTGTCGTTGGAGCTCTGGGACATGTTCACGTGGTCGTTGGGGTGCAGGAGGGTCTTGCCGGCCAGCTCGTTGCCCCGGTTGGCGATGACCTCGTTGACATTCATGTTGGACTGTGTGCCGCTGCCGGTCTGCCAGACCACCAGGGGGAAGTGTCCGTCCAGCGCGCCGGAGGAGACCTCCTCCGCGGCCCGGCAGATGGCCCCGAAGCGCTCCTCATCCAGCTTGCCCAGCGCGTGGTTGGCCATGGCGGCCGCCCGCTTCAAAAGGCCGAAGGCGTGGACGATCTCCATGGGCATGCGCTCCGTGCCAATCTTGAAGTTCTGGTAGCTGCGCTGGGTCTGGGCCCCCCAGTACCTGTCCGCGGGCACCTGCATCTCGCCCATACTGTCCCGTTCGATCCTGTACTCCATCAAAACATCTCCCTTGTACGATATACGGCGGGGCCTGTCCCCGCCCTACGCCGGATAGACGGCGTTCAGCCGTTCGGTCGCCGCGGCCCGGAGCTGCTGGTAGACGCTGCCGCCCCTGGTGTCCATGCCCACCACCAGGGGGCCGAAGCCCTTGGCCTGGAGATCCCACATGGCTTCGGGCATGCCCAGCTCGGGCCAGGTCACGCCGTTAATCCGCTCGATGCCCTGGGCCAGCTTGGCCGCGCAGCCCGGGGCGGCCTGGAGGTAGACGTAGCCGTACCGCTTGCAGCAGGCCTGGGTGTCCGCGTCCATGCCGCCCTTGCCGATGACCGCCCGCACCCCCAGCTTGCCCACCATCTCGGCGTAGGGCTCCATACGGATGCTGGTGGTGGGGCCGATGACGTTGAGCCGCCAGGAGCCGTCCGGGTTTTTCAGGGCCACCGGTCCGGCGTGGAAGATGGCGGTGCCCTTCAACGGCCGGGGCAGGGGGGCGCCCTGCTCCAGCAGATCCCGGATGCGCAGATGGGCCATGTCCCGGGCGGTGAAGATATGTCCGCTGAGATAGACCACGTCGCCCAGGCGCAGCCTGCGGATGTCCGCCTCCCGCAGAGGCGTGGAGAGCCTGTATACACTCATTCCGATCACCTCACAGCAGTTTTTTGACCCGGCCGTCGTCCCAGATGCGCACCCCCGCCCGCCGGGCCACCCAGCAGTGGAAGTTGATGGCCACCGGGGCGATGGCGGTGTGGGTGTGGGCGCGCTCGATTTTAACGGCCAGGGCCACGGTGTCCCCGCCGGTGCCCGCCGCCCCCAGGCCCAGGCCGTTGATGGCCAGCTTGAGCTCGGCCTCCAGCGCGGCCAGCTCGGGGTCGGGGTTCACGTCGTCCCACCGGCGGGTGCTGATGGCCCTGCGGCTGAGCTTGGCGGCCACGTCCATCTGCCCGCCGATGCCGATGCCGATGCCGTAGGGCGGGCAGGGCTTGCCGCCCGCGCTGATGGCGGTCTCCAGCACGAAGCGCTTGAGCCCCACCAGGTTCTTCCCCAGCTTGGCCGTGGTCATAATCTGCACCGCGTTGCCCAGCTCGGCCCCGCAGCCCTTGAAGGAGATGATGAAGTCCACGTAGTTCTGGCCGGGGTTGTACTCGTACTCGATATTGGGCACGCCCTTGCCCGTGTTGTCGCCGGAATTTTCACGGGTCAGGGGGTCCACCATGCTGGGGCGCAGGTAGCCCCGGCGGGTGGCCTCCGCCACCGCGTCGGCCACCGCCTCCCGCACACCCAGGGGCATGTTCTCCGCGCCGTAGGACACCCAGACCGTGGGGTAGCCCGGCGACTGGCACACCGCCTTGTCGGCAGTTTTGGCGATGCTCAGGTTTTCCAGCATGGAGGAGAGCATACTCCTGGCTGTCTCGCTGGTCTCCCGGGCCAGCGCCTCCTCCAGCAGGGCTTTTACGTCCGGCGATATTTCAGTCACCGCGCGCAGAACGGTCTCGTGAATCAGGGCTGCGACCCGCTCATTCCTGTCCATGGCCCGCCCCCTCCTCCGTGCGCTCCGGGGTGTAGTCGTAAAACCCCTTCCCGGTTTTTCGGCCCAGCAGGCCCGCCGCCACCATCTGCTGCATCAGCACAGGGGGGGCGAAGAGGGGGTCTCGGGTGGCCTCGTAAATGGCCTTACAGGCGTGGTATGTTACATCCAGGCCGGTGGAGTCCTGAAATTCCAGCGGTCCATAGGGGTGGCCCAGTCCCAGCCTGGCCGCCGCGTCGATGTCCGCGGGGGAGGCCATACCCCGCTCCACCATGCGGATGGCGTTCAGGCGGAAGGGGTACTGGAGATAGTTGATGATAAAGCCGGGGTAATCCTTGGCGCGAATGACGGTCTTGCCCAGGGAGCGGCCGAAGTCGTAGGCCATCTCGGCGGCCGCGGCATCGGTGCGCAGACTTGCGATAAGCTCGAGCAGGGGCATGATGTGGGACGGATGGCAGAAGTGCAGACCGACCATGCGCTCCGGCCGCTCCAATACCGCCGCCAGCTCTACAATGGGCAGGCTGGAGGTGTTGGAGGCAAGGATGGCCTCCGGCCGCACGACGGCCTCGACGCTCTTTAAAATCTGGTGCTTCAGCTCCAGCTGCTCCGGCGCGGCTTCAATGACGAGATCACAGGCCGACAGAGCGCTGTACTGCGTGGCCCCCGTAATCCTGGCGCGGGCCTGCCCGCGTTTTTCTGCCTCCATCGCGCCGTCCGCCACCAGTGCGTCCAACAGAGAATCAATACGAGCCAGGCCCTTCTCCAGAAGGGCCTGGCTGATTTCCAGTACGATCGTATCATAGCCGCTGCGGGCTGCCGCCAGTGCAATACCGGCGCCCATAGTGCCGCAGCCTACCACGCCGACGGTATGGATGACCATTGATAACATCTCCAATCTTAATACAGGGTCCGGCCTCCGTCAATAACGAGATTTCTGCCCGTAATATACCCCGCCAGCGGGGAGCACAGGAAAAGCACGGCCCCCGCGACCTCCTCCGCCCTGCCAAAGCGTCCCATGGGGATGCGGGTCGTGTTGGCCTTTACCCACGCGGGATCCTTCAGGCTCTCGCGGATAAGCTCGGTCTCGGCGAAGCCGGGGGATACGGCGTTCACGTTGATGTGGTACTGGGCCCAGTCGTTGGCCAGCGTGCGCGTCATATGTGCCACCGCAGCCTTGGTGGAGGCATAGGCCACGGCCAAGGGGGAATTGATGACCGAAGAGCTGGAGGCCGTGTTTACGATTTTCCCGCCGCCCTGCCGGATCATGTGCTCCCCCACCGCCCTGCACATCCAGAAGCAGCCGCGCAGGTTGATGGCGTGCAGCCTGTCCCAGTCAGCCAGGGTGGTCTCCCGGACGGGCCTGGAGAGAAAGACGCCCGCGTTGCTGGCCAGGAAGTCGATGCGCCCGAACCGCTCCGCCACGGCGGCCACGGCCCGATCGATCTCCGCCGGGTCGGACACGTCGCAGTGGTAGTAGCCGTGCCGGTCCGGCACGCCCGGCAGCGCCTCCACCGCCGCCTTCCCCCGGCCGTCCAGGATGTCGAAAATGGCAACCTGCGCTCCGCAGGAGGCGAACGCAACGGCTATTTCCCGCCCGATACTCTGCGCACCTCCGGTCACGAGCGCGACCTTGCCGGAAAAATTAAAGGCGTTTTGGTAGTCCATATCCGCCCCCGCTACCGCGGCCGGATATTGAGCTCGCGGCGCAGTTCTTCGGCGGTGTACACCTCGCGGCCCATCAGCTCGGCCATCTTCTTGTAGTCCAGGAAGGTCTCGGCGTTGCTGGTGAGCAGATCGTCCCTGTGGGGCCACTTCCAGATGGTGTCCTCCAGGCCCACCCGGATGTCCAGGCCCATCAGCAGGGCCAGGGACACCACGTAGCCCGAGGCCCGGCCGCCGGCGCACACCATGATGTGGGCCTTGTCGTCAATCTCCCGGATGCGGTGCACCACGCTGGTGAGGGAGTTGATCATGCCCTGGGGGCTGGCCATGGAAAAGCAGCCGGGCAGGGAGGGCACCACGCAGAAGGTGTAGGAGCCCTTTTCCAGCAGGCCGGTGGAGATAAGGTAGCGGTAGGCGTTGTCCACGTCGCCGTCGGTGAAGACCGCCAGCTGGGGGTGGATATTGTACTTGAGCAGCATTTCGCATTTCTCGATGATGTGGTGGGGGTAGGGGCAGAAGAGGCGGTCGCTGGCGTAGCTGGCGGTGGTATTGATGGGGGTGGTGTCAAACAGGCCCTCGCTGAGCAGCTGGTCCATCCGATCCCAGTAGCCCTCCCGGTAGGCCACCACGCAGCCGTCGACGACCACCTGGGGGAACTCCTCCCGCAGAGGGTCGATAACCCGGTGGAACTTGTCCAGCTCCAGGGCGTTAAATCCGTCCTCGTCGCGGACATGGACGTGGATCATGGGGGCGCCGGCCTGACAGCTCTCCCGCAGGGAGGCGTAGATCTCGTCGGGCGTGATGGGCTGGTTGGGGTTGGTCTTCTTGCGGAAGAAGCCGCCGGTGACGGTGGTGTTGATCATCACCTTGCGGGGTACGTCCCACTTGGGCGCCACGTCCACGCCGGGGGCGAAGTTGGTGCCGTTGGCGATGACGTTCTCCTCCCCGAAGCGCATGTTGGGCACCACGTGCCCGTACTTCTGGCTCATTTCGCGGACCAGTTCCCAGTTGATCTTGTTCTCTTTCATCTCGGGTTACCTCCTTAAAGATTGAATCCGTCACATCAGAAATTCCAGGGGCGCAAGGATAAGCTGGGGACAGAAGATGAAGATGATCAGGATGACCAGCTCGGTAATCAGGAAGGGGATGGTCCCCTGCACAATCTCCATGAACTTGATTTTCGCCACGCCGCAGCCCACGAAGAGCACGGTGCCCACAGGGGGCGTGATCAGGCCGATGGACAGGTTGAGCACCATGATAAGCGCGAAGAAATAGGGGTCGATCCCCGCCTGCATAATGACGGGGAACAGGACCGGGGCAAAAATCAAGATATTGGGTACGATGTCCAGCACCATGCCCATGAGGAACAGGAAGAGGTTTATGGTCAGCAGCAGCGGAATGGGGTGGTTCACCAAGCCGCCGAACAGCGCCACCGCCTTGGCGGGGATCTGCGCCACCGTAATGAGCCACGCCACCATGGCCGCGCCGCCCGCGATAAACATGACTGCGGCGGTGGAGCGCCCCGCATCCCGCACAGCCTCCCAAAACTGCTTCAGGCTCAGCTCCCGGTAGATGAAGGCGCTGGCGATGATGGCGTACACCACCGCGAAGGCGCCTGCCTCGGTGGGGGTGAAGAAGCCAAGGCGGATGCCGCCCACAATGAGCACCGGCATAAAAAGGGCGGGAATGGATTGTATCACCGTCTTAAAGGCCTCGCGGCCAGAAAACTTTACCGTGTCGTGGTAATCGTCCGCCCGCACGACGAAGCGCCAGACCACCATGAGGGCCAGGCCCATGATAATGCCCGGGACCAGACCGGACATGAACAGCCTCGTAACCGAGAGGCCCACGGTCGTGCCCACCAGAATCATGGGGATGCTGGGCGGAATGATGGGGGCGATGATGGAGCTGGCGCAGATAAGCCCCCCTGCCCGCTTGGTGCGGTAGCCCTGCTCCTTCATCAGCGGGAGCAGGATGGCGCCCAGGGCGGCCGCATCGGCCACGGCACTGCCCGAGAGCCCGGCGAAAATTATGCTGGCCAGAATCGCCGTGTAGCCGAGGCCGCCCCGGACCCGGCCGAGCAGCACATTGGCAAAGTCGACAATCCGCTTGGACAGCCCGCCCTTGGCCATCAGTTCGCCCGCCAACATAAAAAAGGGGATTGCCATCAGGGAAAAGTTATTGACGCCGCTGATCATCTGCTGGCCCAGCAGGTTCAGGTCAAAGCTGCCCAGCGTGAACATCAGCACCAGCGCACAGCCGATAAGCGCCACCGCGATGGGTACGCCCAGCGCCAGCAGCAGGAAGAGGCTCCCGATAAAAACGAACAGCTCCACGCCCTAGCCCCCTTTCTTCCGGTAGCGGTTCCACATATCCAGCACCAGGCAGACGAGATAGCCGCCCGCCGCAATGGGCAGCACACAGCAGACCAGCGCAAAGTTCGTCCCGGTGGCGGCTGTGGGGTAATTCGCCACGATGGTGTACTTGACACCCGCCACGAAAAGGGTTGCCATAATCGCCAAGACCACCAGGTCGCGGATCAGCTCCACAGCCGTCTTTACTTTGCCGTGGAGTGCGTCCAGCACCACGGTGACGGCCACGTGGCCGCCGTGCCGGTAGGCCACGACAACGCCAAAGTAGACCAGCCAAATGAAAAAGAACCGGGAAAACTCCTCCGACTGTACCAGACTGGTGTGGAAAAAGTACCTGAGGATCGCGTTCAGGAAGGTCAAAACCGTCATGCCCAGGATGGAGATGACCAGCAGCCAGTCGGAGAGGCCGTCTATCACTTTATTGACCATATGCGTTCACCTCTTTTTCTTCCTGTTTTAGGGATGTGGCTCCCGGCCGGGACGGCCGGAAGCCACATCCTGCGCCGCGTGGGGGGCACTTACTTGAAGTCGATAATCTCCTGGATAATCTCCATACTGCCGGGATACTGCTCATCCAGCCACTCGTAAGTCGCCTGCTGGGAGTCGGCCATGGCCTGCCGGAATGCGTCGTCCGGAGAAATTATCTCCATCCCATTTTCAGCAAAGTACTCCATGTCCGCGTTGTCACTGGCCTCGCTCTGCTCCCAGGTGTAGTCGTTGGCCAAGGTGATGGCGTCGGCAAAGATCTGCTGCTGTTCCGGCGTCAGGCTCTCGAAGAATTCCCGGTTGACCAGCCACAGGTGCAGCGTGAGCATGTGCTTGGAGTCCAGCCCGTAGCCGGATACCTCGTTGAACTTGTTGCCGCGGCAGATGGAGGGCGGCGTCTCCTGGGCGTCCACCACCTTCTGCTCCAGGGCGGTGAAGACCTCGGTCATGGGCATGGTGATGGGGTTGGAGCCCAAATTGGTGGCCCACTCAATCCACACCGGGATGTTGGGTACCCGCAGGCGCAGACCCTTAAAGTCCTCCATGGACTGGAGGGGGCGGTTGGAGAAGATCGCCCGGAAGCCGGATGGGGTATAGGGGAACACGACCAGCTTGCTGTCCTCGACGCCTTGGGTCAGATCCGCAAAGATCTTTGGATCCTCCAGCGCGCGGCGGGCGTGGTCGTAATCCCGGAAGATGTTGGGCAGCAAAGTGATGTTGGTGTAGGGGATCTCCGGTACCGTGAGCCCGCCGGAGAGAAACATTTCCACCGAGCCGGTCTGCACGCTCTCCAGCAGGGCATCCTCCGTGCCGAGTTGGCCGTTTGGGTAGATCTCGATCTGGATGGCTCCGTCGGTTTTTTTCTCCACTTCCTCCTTGAAAAGGTAGAGGGACTGCGTCTCCGGCACGTTCTCCGCGTAGAGATTGGCCACCTTAACCTTAATGGGCGTGGGTGTGCTGCCCGCAGGCTGGGTGGAGCCGGGCTGCTTTTCGGCACCGCCGGAATTGCCGCAGCCGGCCAGAAGGGCAAATAGCATCAGGGCCGCCAGGAGCATACTCAGGATTTTTCGTCTCATAACACCTTCCCCTTTCGCGGTCCGCCCCACCAGGCGGGGCGGCGCTTGTCCTATCCTCCGGGTTCGATAAAATTATTATAAAAGCGTCCCGCTTTAATTGTTAGGTGAGGATTTTTGCTTTTGGGGGAATATCTTTGGCATTGTTGCGATTGGTAATTGTTTCTGAGGCCCTTTGCTTGAAATGGGGATTTTGATGTGGAATAATACTGGTATACCCCGTATCTCGACAAAAAACGACGGGCTAAAACGGAGGAAAAGGCCGTACTTACCGCTGAAAAGGAGGTCCTGCACACATGCGCCGACTTCGCCTGTGGGATCGGGTTGCGGGACGTTTTCGGGGCAAGAAATTGCGTACGCGCTATTTCGTGCTCTTTATGGCGGTTTTTCTTGCGATTGCCGTCCCGCTGAATCTATATATCTACAACTACTACGCCACCGCCGCGATACACCAGGCCGGAACCACCGGCCAGGCCGTACTGAAAAGCGCCCAGGCGGGGTTTTCCTACTCCATCAACGACGTGTATTCCCTGATTAAACAGATGAACGCCTCACAGGAGTTCCTGGCGGAGCTGGGGAAGCCGCAGCAGGATGCGGCTCAGACGGAGCGGGTCTCGGCCTGCCTGGAGGATTTCCTGGAACGGCTGGCCGCGGTAAAATCCCTGCGCCTGTTCTTTCCCGACCGGGCGCTGGGGGTGGGCCGGTCCGGGCTGCGCCCGTCGGGGGAGGCGTATCTCGGCACGGACTGGTACAGCGCAGCACTGCGCGGACAGGGGTCAATCGTGTGCCGTCCCAGCCATGTCCAGAGCTATGGGATGGAGGTCTCGGGGGCCGACACAGCCTGCTTCGACTATCAGGAGCCGGTCATCTCCTTCGTCTCCGTGCTGAAGGACGAGCATATGCGTACGCTGGCGGTCGTGTCCGTCGATGTGGCGAGCAGCGCCTTTAACGATATTTTTGACGGTATGGGCGTCTCAAAGGGCAGTTTTTTCTTCGTCGTCACAGGGGAGGGCGCGCCGATCTGCTCCACGCGGACCGGGCTGGAGGAGGGTGGGGGTGCGTCTGTTTACGCGGACTATCTCCTCTCGGAAAAGGCGGGCTCTGCGGAAAATGAGATTCGGAGGATAGACGGGCAGCGCTGCCTGATTTCCCAGCGCGATTACTACTTTGAGGGCTGGCGGTTTTTTGCCGTCACCGCGCTCAGCGAGCTGCTGATCGATCGGATTACGTTCCTCACCGCGGGGCTGCCGGTATTCCTGTACTTCTGTATCGCGGCCCTGCTGTTGAGCGCGGTGATGTCCCACATCGCCATGCGCCCCTTAAAAACCACCGTGCATACCATCGACCGGATCCGGGGGAGCGATTTTTCCTCCCGGGTCAAGGTGGAGGAACAGTACGAGGAGCTCCGGGAAATTTACACCCATTTTAACGAGATGCTGGACAGCGTGACCACTCTCACCAATGAGAACTATGAAATTACCCTGCGCGAGAAGGACGCGCAGATCAAGGCGTTGGAGTCCCAGATAAACTCCCATTTCCTATACAACACCCTGGATATTATCAATTGGCGGGTCTATGAGCTGGGCGGCGAGGAGGTGTGCGGAATCGTGAGCAGCCTGTCCTCCATCCTGCGCTACAGCCTGAACAGCGCAAGGAACATCGTCTCGCTCGGCGACGAGATTAACCAGATTAAGAACTACCTGAACATTCAGACGGCCCGCTACGAGGACCGGTTTACCGTCTGCTTTGACCTTCGGCCCGAAACCATGGGCCTCTATGTCCACAAGCTGCTGCTCCAGCCCATCGTGGAAAACGCCATTGAGCACGGCTTTGCGGATCGGGAGCTGGGCGGTATGCTGGCCATTTCCAGCCGCCTGGAGGGGGAGCACCTGTTTGTGGAGATCTATGACAACGGCTGCGGCATCCAGCCGGAGCTGGCGGAGCGTCTGCTGTCGGAGAAAAGAGGGAGCGCCTTGGACTGCGAAGAGAAGATCCATATCGGCCTGAGCAACGTACATAACCGGCTGCGGTATTACTACGGGGCGCAGTACGGGATTACCATAGACAGCGAGCCCGGCGCCTATACACGGATTACGCTGCACTATCCGGCGGTGTATACGAATACCGAAGGGGAGATGCAGCTATGAAAACAGTCGTCGTCGTAGATGATGAAAAGGTGATTCTGGACGGTATCACGCATCTGGTGGAGGCCACGCCCGGCTTCCGCGTCCTGGCCAGGTACCGCAACGGCCGGGACGCGCTGTCGGGCTGCAGGCGCCTGCAGCCCGACATTATAATTACCGACGTTAAGATGCCGGTGTCGGACGGCCTGACACTGGTGGAGGAGGGTCAGAAATATCTACGCGCCCAATACATCGTCATCAGCGGCTATGAGGAGTTCGAGTACGCCAGGCGCGCCGCCGTCCTGCACGTCAGCGAATACCTGCTCAAGCCCGTGGACATCCAGCAGCTGCGAAACGCACTGACTACCGTCTCCGCGCGGATCGACACGATGAAAGCGGAACAGACGCTCTCGCGCAGGCAGTTGGCGATGATTTGCCTCCAGCCGGGCCGGGCGTCCTCCGGCCTGGCTGCCGCACTGATGGTGCGGCTTCAGCTGCGGGTGGAGGCCGTTACCTGCGCCGCGCTGTTTCTGCACAGGACGCCCCGGCCCACGGAGGCGATGCTGGAGGAGGCCTGCGCTGCGCTGGATGCCGGCTGCGCCGAGCGGGGACTGCGGGACTATGCGGTGTGTGTCCAGGGCAGGCATATCTTCCTGTTCCTCTTCGCCGCGGATCCGGGCGGGGCTCTGCTGCGGGAGCTTGCCGCACATATCAGGCGGTGCGTCTACGCGCAGCTTGGCTGTAAATCCTACGCGGGGTTGAGCCGGGAGTTTCCCGCGTTGGAACACGCGGCCCAGGCGGCGGCGCAGGCGGCGGTTGCCGCCCACGCGTTTCTTTACGGAAGTGGGGAGGCGGTGTTCCAGTTCTCCGCCGGCTGGGATTACGGCGAGGAGCCGGAGAGCTATATCCGCGCACCCCGGCAGCAGCTGGTGGCGCTGGCGGAGGCGCACGATATGGAGCAGAGCAAGGCGTATATCCGCGCCTTTTTGCGGCTGTGCGTCGAAAACGACTACAGCCCGGAGCTCTTCTTCCACTTCCTGCGTACCGCTGCGGAGCAATGCGCCCGGTCGCTGAACCTTAAAGGACACCAGCGGGCGGATTTGGAGCGCCTTGTGGAGTCACTCTATTACGCGGAGGTGGATCTGAACGGCTTTTTACGGGGGCTGGACCACTTTGCCGCGGAGCTTGTGCAGAACCAGAACGCGGGCGGCACCGCACTGGTGGAAAAGGTGATGGATTACGCCGAAATCCACTACCGGGAGCGGCTTTCCCTCTCCGACATCAGCGGTATGTTCTATGTCAACGGCAGCCACTTCTGCAAGGTGTTTAAACGCAAGACCGGGCTGACCTTTAACGAGTACCTCGCGCGGCTGCGGATACGAAAAGCCAAACAGTTTATCCGTAGCGGCAGCTATAAGATATACGAAATATCGGGCCTGTGCGGCTTCCGGGACCCGAAATACTTCGCGCAGATCTTCCGTAAACTCACCGGTCAGTCCCCCTCCCAGTATGCGGCGCAGTGCGGAGCAGGGGAGCGGATTGTCAGTGATAAAAATGAGGGAGGTTAAAACCATGCTGTTGAAGGAGAAAATTGCGGTGGTCACGGGAGGCGGCAGTGGAATCGGACTGGCCGTCGTGCAGGATTTTCTGGAGGAGGGGGCCCGCGTGCTGGCCGTGGATCTTGAGCCCGGGGCCCTTAACGGACTTGGTGCCGGGGAATCCGGACGCCTTGCGTTTTTCCGCGCCGACGTTGGGCGGGAGGAGGAGAACGCGGCCATGCTCGCGGCGGCGGCGGAGCGCTTCGGTGGACTGGATATTCTGGTCAACAATGCGGGGGTGGGCAGGCTGGCCGAGAGCGCCTCCTGCCCCACGGAGCTGTGGAGGCGCATTCAGTCGGTCAATCTGGACGGCGCCTTCTTCGGTTGCAGACATGCAATTCGCCGCTTTTTGGAGACCGGGGGCGGCAGCATCGTAAACGTGGCCTCGATCATGGGGGTGGTGGGCAGCGCGGGACAGACTGCCTACAGCGCCACGAAGAGCGGTATCCTGGGTATGACCCGGTGCCTCGCGCTAGAGTACGCAAAATCCAATATCCGCGTTAACGCGGTGTGCCCCGGCTATATAGACAGCCCTATGCTGGCCGGGAAGAGCGGTGCGGAGCGGGAGCGGCTGGCGGCCCTCCACCCCATCGGCCGTCTAGGCCGCCCGGAGGAGATCGCGCACTGCGTTACCTTCCTGGCGTCCGGCCGCGCCAGCTTTGTGACGGGGGCGGCCCTCGTGGCGGACGGCGGATATACGGCGCAATAGTGAAAAAACAAGCCGACAGGCGCACAAAAAGGTTCTCGGCAGATGATCATCTGCCGAGAACCTTTTTGCGATAAGCTGACGGCGGCTACCCCGCCAGACGCAGGGCGGCGCACACCAGATTGTACGCCGTAAGGGCGATGACGCCCCACATGGCGATACGGAAGACCCGCTCCACCGCCCCGGCGGAGAGCCTGCGGTTGAGCCCCGCGCCCAGGAAGCCGCCCAGCACGGCGGCGGGGATCATAAGGCGGAGCATGGACAGGTCGTAGGCCCCAAAGCCGGGGTCCAGGCCGGTCAGCACCAGCTTGGAGCCCTGGGAGAAGAAGATGATCAGCACGGAGACCACGGCGGCGTCCCGGCTGGAAAGGCCCAGCAGCAGGCACAGGGCGGCCACGTTGATGGGCCCGCCGCCGATGCCCAGAAAGACGGCCAGCATCCCCAGCCCCGCGCCTGCGGACAGGAACAGAGCCGGATTTTGCAGGGGGCGGAGGGTGTGGAACCTGTCCTTGCACAGCACCAGGCACAGCACGCCCCCCAGCATGGCCGACTGCACGATCATCAGCACGTCGCTTTGCACGGCCCCGGCCACCAGGCCGAAGGCCAGCTTGCCCAGCCAGCCCCCCAGCACGGAGCCCGCCGCGATCAGGCACATGTGCCGCTCCACCCGGAAGCCCATGCGGATCTGCCGCAGCAGGGAGACCACCGACATGGAGAACACCGTGGCGGCGGAGAGCACCGATATGGTGTCAGCGCCGTAGGGCCCCAGGGCGTCCAGGGCGGGCTTGATGATCACGCCCCCGCCCAGGCCGGTCATGGCCCCCAGCAGGGTGGCCAGGAGGGCCACGAAAAAATAGACGAGCGCCACTGTGCCGGGCCTATCTGGTGTAGTAGGGCCAGAAGTTGAGGAAAATTGTGCCGAAGAGCAGCACGATGACGAAGCAGATCCCCACCGCGGCCAGGCCGGTCTTCATCATGTACTCCGGCTTCACCCCGTAGGACACGGGCAGGGCACGGGTGGAGGTGGGCAGGATGAAGGCGCAGTTGGCGGCCACCGAGGTCAGGTAGATGTAGGGAATGGGATTGAGGTTCAGCGCGGTGGTGATGCTGATGACGATGGGCACGGAGATGGCGCAGGCGGCGTTGTTGCTGGACACGTTGGAGAGGATCATGCCCAGGGCGATGAAGATGGCGGTGAGCAGGATGCCCCCGGAGATGCCGGTGTTGCTCACCAGCTCGGCCACCATGTCGGAGGCGCCGGACTTGGTGATGCAGGTGCCCAGGGCCAGGCCGCCGGCCAGGGTGTAGAACAGACCCCAGGACATGCGGGGAGAGGCGTATTTCCAGGTCAGCAGCCTGCCGTTCACGGGCCCGGGGAGCACGAAGCACAGGATGCCGAAGACGATGAACACGTAGGAGGAGGTGAGGGCGGGCACCAGGTCGGCGAAGAGGGGGCGGGCGAAGGCCAGCACCACGGAGACCAGGAAGACGGTGAGGCTCAGCTTCTCGTCCCGGGACATCCTGCCCAGCTTCTGGTACTCCTCCTTAAAATACTCCCGGGCGCCGGGCAGGACTTTGACCTCGGACTTCATGAAGCACATGTAGATTGTCACGCCCAGGGTGATGAGCACCAGCATGGGCATCATCTTGCCCACCCAGTCGATGTAGCGGTACTCCACGCCGGTGAGCTCCTGGATGTAGTTGATGGAAACCAGGTTCATGCCGCCGCCCAGGGGGGAGCCGAAGCCGCCCAGGCCGGAGCCCCAGGCGATGGCCAGCAGGATGTTGGCGGCGGCGCGGCTCTTGCCGATGTCGGCGTGGCCCACGTTGGTGAGCATGGCCACCGCGATGGGAGTGAGGGCCGCGGCCACCACCACGTTGGGCAGGAAGATGCTCATGATGGTGGAGCCCACGAACCAGACCACGATCTGCTGCTTCATGGACGGCCCGATGAGGGAGAGGGCCCCCAGGGCGATGCGCTTATTGAGGCCGGTGGCCTCCCAGGAGATGGTGATCATGTTGGCGCCGATGAGCAGGATGACCAGGTCGGCGGCGTACTGGGGGATGATGGTGCTCAGGGGCACGAAGCCGAAGATGGCGTTGGTGACGATGGGCAGAAAGGCGGTGACCGCCACGTCCACCGGCGTGAAGATCCACCAGGCGGACATCCACAAAAAGGTGCCCAGGGCGCCCTTGACGGCGAAGGGCATGGCGGCGGTGGGGATGAGCAGAATGGCCAGCAGGAAGAGCACGGGGCCGGAGAGCAGCTTAGCGAGCTTCTTCATAAAATTTCTCCCTCTCTTTCAGCGGTTAGTCAAACACGGTCTGTTCCTTAATTTGCGTCCCCAGGGCCTCCACCGCCCGCAGGACGATGGCCCGCCGCAGGGCGTGCTCGGCCTCCGGCTCCAGGCCGGGGCTGCCCACCGGGTGGGGGATGGCCACCGCCTTGACGATGCGGTTGGCCCCCACGGTCTGGGCGATGGGCACGATGGTGCAGATCTGCACGCAGGGGATGCCGCAGCGGTCGAACTCCTTGGCCAGCGTTGCGCCGCAACGCGTGCCGGTGCCTCACGTGGAGGTGAGCACCACGGCCTGCACATGGGCGGCCAGGAGCCGGGCGGCGATCTCGGCGCCGAAGGCCTGGGCGTTTTTCAGGCTGGTGCCGTTGCCGCTGGTGGAGTAGATCTTGCCGTACACCTCGCCCACGGCCCCCTCCCGCTCCAGCTCCCGCAGGATGTCCAGGGGGACGATGTAGTTGGGATTGCGGTTGGCGAAGGCGTTGTTGAACCCGCCGTGGACGGTCTGGAACTCCTCCGCCGGCAGGCCCTCCAGGCCGGAGACGTCAAACTCCAGAAATTTGGTGGCCCGGGCGGACTCCAGCCCCGCGCTGTTGCGGCGGTCGGTGATGCCCCCCTCGGTGACCAGGGCGATGCGGGCGCGGGCGGGATCGGGCACGGCGGGGGCGGGGGGGATGCTCTCGAAGGGGGGCGGCTCCAGCTCGGTGCGGAAGGGCTCCCCCCGCACCTTGGCCAGCAGCATGTCCACCGCCCGCTCCGCCCCGGTCTTTTCCACGAACACGTTCTTCCGGTACCCCCGGGGGAAGTAGCCCTCCTCCTCCGGCGTGGCCAGGCCCTGGCCCAGGGCCAGCTTTTTGGCCAGGGCGGCCACCTTGGGCATGTCCCGGCGCATCCCGGCGGCCGAGTCCCGGGTGGAGATCACGTAGCAGGCCTTGCGGTACATCTCCGTGCCGGGGTTCTCGGCGTACATGCCGGTGACGCAGGGGATGCCGTAGACCTCCCCCATGGCGGCGCAGACTGCCCCGCAGGCCGGGCCGTAGCGCCCGGCGTTGAAGGCGGGGCCCGCCACGAAGAGCTGGGGGCTGTAGGGGGCGGCCAGCTCCACCAGCCGCGCCACGGCCCCAGGGGTGTCCTGGGCGATGAAGTTGTCCCCGCAGATCAGGGTGGCCGCCACCTGGAAGTCCTCCCCCAGCAGGCTCTGGAGGAGCAGGCCGGGCCCCACGGGGCCCTCCCTAACCTCCGGCGGGGCGAAGGCGGCCTCCTCGCCGCCCAGCTGGGCGAAAAACTGATTGACGTAGTGCACCACGCGGATGGGTTCGCGCATGTTTTGCCTCCTATTCCGCCTGGGTACGCATCTTTACGCCGCCCAACTGGTTGGTGGCCGCGTATAGGATGCCCAAGCTGGTCTCAAAACCGTCTTTGGCGGCGTGCCTGCCGCCGAGGATGTCCCCCGCGCCGATGGAGCGCTCCACCGCGTCCAGTCGGACCAGCGCGTCGTTGTTGCCGTTGGTGACGATGGCGTCCGCCCCCTTGGAGCAGGACACCAGGGGGGGGAGGTCGCCCAGGGGCCCGGCGATCTCGTTGGTCTCCAGCACGGCCCGGACCCCCAGGGCCTCGCAGGCGTCCAGGGCCAGCATCAGGTCCACGTCGGCGTGGCCGCCCCCCTCCTGGGTGATCACCACCCCGTCCCAGCCGGCGGCGGCCAGCTCCGCACACCGGCGGGCGTTGGCCTGCTTGTCCTCCAGCATGCTGCTCTCGGTGGACAGGATCACCCCGCCGAAGGAGCAGTCGGTACCGTGGCGGGCCCAGAGGGCGCGGATGACGGGGGAGTCTTGGTGGAGCCAGGTGGGGTTCTTCTGGCAGGCGATGATGTAGTTGGCGCTCACCACAGCGCCGTCCAGCACCGCGGCGGGGGGGAGGGACACCGGGGCCATGGCGGTGCAGTCCCCGCCGTTCAGGTGGACGTTGCGCAGATCGCCCTGGGCCTGGATGTAGCAGATGTAGCCCAGGGTGGGCAGGCCCGCCGCCGGGGCGTCGTCCAGGCGCAGCTCCTCATAGCCGCCGCACCCCGCGCTCAGGCGGCCCAGGTACTGCGCGGCCCGCAGGAGCATGCGCTCGGTCTCCAGGGCGAAGTCGTGCTTGTCCTTGCCGGGGTCGGTCAGGGTGGTCAGCATGACCAGGTTCACGGTCTGGGAGAAGGGGCCGTAGCGGGCCCCCTCGCCCGCCATGTCCACGATGCCCTCCTGGATGCCGGGGTACACGCAGGACTGCATCAGGGCCATGCCCTCCAGACGGTGGGTCAGGCCCTGTCCGGCGCGGTTTTCGCCGGGCAGCCAGCCGGGGAAGGGGCTGCCCTCCGGCTTCCAGGCGGGCTTGACCGCGTCCATGATGTGCAGGATGCGGCAGGACTGCCCGGGCTTTGCCACGTCGAAGGACACCGCGTAGCCGGACAGGCCGTCCAGCACCACCCGCTCCAGCGCCTGCGCGTCCACGGTGAGCACGCCGTCCCGGTAGGCCGAGGGCGCGCCGAGGACGATGTCCCGTACGGGGAAGTTGCGAAGAATCAGTTCCATAGTCACCTCTCTGAGTTTGTGAATGAATTGACAATCCCGATAAAAAGCAAGGGCTGTGCCAACTGCAAAAAAGTGCGTAAAAACGTCAAAACCCGCCGGAAACGGGGAGGTTTCCGGCGGGTTTTGACGCAATCAGGGGAATTGAGGGGGATCATGACCTGGTGGCGTTGCAGATTTGAAACAGCACGGACAAAAGAAAGGCGTAGTGGTTCGGATTTGAACCATCACGCCTGAAAAGGGCGCAGTTGCGTTGCAGATTTGAAATGCACCTACTTCCCGTTGAGCTTGCGCCAGAGGGTGGTGCGGCTGATGCCGTAGGCCCTGCACAGGGCCTCCCGGTCCCCGCCGAAGCCCGCGGACAGCAGCGCCCGGTAGAGCTCCCGCTCCAGGCCCTTGGCGTCGGGGGCGATGGGCAGCTCCAGCACCCTGGCCCGGCGCGGCCCTGCGCCGCGGCAGGTGCGGGAAAAGAAGTCCTCCACCAGGGGCGCGGTGATGGGCCTGCCCTCGCAGTCGTAGACCAGCTTGACGATGAAGCTGCGCAGCTCCCGCAGGTTGCCCGGCCAGGTGTGGGCGCGCAGGGGGGAGAAGATCTCCGCCGGGGGATCGATGGCGCGGTGGTACTCGTTGTAGAACTCCCGGCGGGCAAAGACCGCCGCCAGGTACTCCAGATCCGCACCCCGGGCGGAGAGGGGCGGGACGGAGAGCTCCAGCTCGCTGAGGCGGTAGTAGAGGTCCCGCTTGAATTTACCCTGCTCGGCCAGCTGGCGCAGATCCTTGTTGGTGGCGCAGATGATGCGGATGTCCAGCCGGTCCAGGCTGCCGCCTCCCACCCGCCGCACGGTGCGCTCCTCGATGACCCGCAGCAGCTTGGTCTGCATACCGGGGGAGGCCTCGCTGATCTCGTCCAGGAAGAGGGTGCCCTGGTCCGAGGCGGCCAGCAGCCCGGCGCTGCCCGCCTTGGAGGCCCCGGTGTAGGCCCCCTTCTCGTAGCCGAAGAGCTCGCTCTCCAGCAGGCTCTCGGACAGCTCGCCGCAGTTGATGCTGATGAAGGGGCGGTCCATCCGGGGGCTGGCGCTGTGGATGCTCTGGGCGAAGAGCTCCTTGCCTGTGCCCGTCTCCCCGGTGATGAGCACGTTGCGGGAGGAGGCGGCGAAGCGCCGGGCCTGGCGCTTTACCTCCTCGGTCACGGCGCTGACGCAGAGGATGTCGTTGAAGGTGTAGCGGGTCACCCAGCCCCGGTTCAGGTTGCTGCGCAGCTCCGCGTGCTTGCGAAGGGCGGCGGCCCGGTCCCGCTCCAGCAGGGCGGCGGCCTCCTCGAAGGCACGGGCGATGGAGCGCTCCCCCGACGCGATAATGCCGAAGGGCACCCCGCACTGTCCCGCCGCCTCCCCGGCCAGGGCGCTGCCCACTGCGGCCTGGATGCGGTTGCGGCGCAGAAAGTCCACAATCAGCTCCTTGTCCCGGTCCCGGGTGAACTGGGTCAGGGTGAGGAAATAGAGCTCCAGGCCCCCCAGGCGCACCATGGAGCGCCCCCCGGAGAGCATGTTGTCGTAGACGATGACGGCCGCCCGGACGGTGTCCGGGCGGAGGACCCGGTCCAGGGCGGCGAGCACATCCTGAAAGGAGATGGACAGCTCCACCACGTGCTTGTCGGTCAGTCTGCGGCAGGCGGTGGCGGGGTAGCCCCGGGTGATGATGACCTTGGCGGCGGGGTCCACGCTGGCGGTGATGGCCTCGTCCGAGCGGTAGAGAGACTGGTAGGGGGTCATCTTCACCTGGTAGCGGGCGCCGTACTCCTCCACGAAGGGGGCGGCAGCCCCCTCCAGCGCGGCGTAGGAGGTCAGCACCAGAATGTCGCAGGCCTGCTCCGGCATAAAAATTCCTCCCGTCAAAACGGCGTAATCATTGCTTTTATCTTAAAGGACGGGGCTGAATTAAGCAACCTGAATTTTCAGACAGGCCCACGGCTGGGGCCGGAGCCCGGCCAACATGGTGTTTCATTTTCTGAAAGCATTTGCTGTTAGTCAAATAGGGCGAAATCATTTAATCTATACCTATGAAGCCGGTTTTTTGTGCGTTTTATCATGCCAAAGCAAAGGAGAATGGACATGCAGTTTAATCCGCACCTGTACCGCTATCCCTCTCGAAGAACGGTCACCTACGCGGGCCGCGGCATGGTATGCACCTCCACGCCGCTGGCCGCGCAGGCGGGACTGGAGGTTTTAAAAAAAGGCGGAAACGCCATCGATGCGGCGGTGGCCACTGCCATGGCGCTGACGGTGCTGGAGCCCACCTCAAACGGCGTCGGAAGCGACGCCTTCGCGCTGGTCTGGACCGGGGGCAGGCTATACGGCCTCAACGCCAGCGGGTGGACGCCCCGGCGCCTCAACGCGCAGGTGGTGAAGGGACTGGGGTTTGAAGCCATGCCGCGGCGGGGGTGGGAGACCGTCATGATCCCCGGCGCCCCGTCGGGATGGGCGGAGCTGACGAGGCGCTTTGGCCGGCTGCCGCTCTGGAAGAACGCGGAGCCGGCGGTGCAGTATGCGCAGCAGGGCTATCCGGTGTCCGCCGACGTGGCGGGCTTCTGGAGGATGGACTACGCCAGGCTGCGCCGGGAGCTGGAGGGTCCGCAATACCAGCCCTGGTTTGATACGTTCGCGCCGGGCGGACGCGCGCCGGAGGCGGGGGAGCGCTGGTCATGCCCGGCGCTGGCCGACACGCTGCGCGAGATCGGCGTCACCGGCGCCGAGAGCTTTTACCGCGGCGCGCTGTGCGAGAAGATGGTGCGCTGGTCGGAGCGCACCGGGGGGTACCTGGAGCACGGCGATTTGGCCGATTACCGGGCCGAGTGGGTGGAGCCTATCACGGTGAATTACAAGGGCTACGACGTCCACGAAATTCCGCCCAACGGCCAGGGCATTACCGTGCTGATGGCACTGAATATCCTCAAGCAGATGAACCTGGGCCCCGAGCGTGAGACGGTGGAGAGCTACCACGCCATGATCGAGGCAATGAAGCTGGCGTTTACCGACGCCAGGGCGTTTGTGGCCGACCCCAGGCATATGAAGGTAAAGGTGGAGGACATGCTCTCCGACGCCTACGCCGCCCGTCGGCGGGCGCTGATCCGCCCGGATACCGCCCTCTTCCCGGTGGCCGGGGATCCCGCCTGCGGGGACACCGTCTACCTGTGCACGGCGGACGAGGAGGGCAACATGGTCAGCTACATCCAGAGCAATTACGCCGACTTCGGCTCGGGCATCGCCGTGCCGGACACCGGCATCCTGTTTCAAAACCGGGGCAACAACTTCAGCCTTGACGAGAAGAGCGACAACTGTATCGCCGGGCGGAAAAAGAGCTACCACACCATCATCCCCGGCTTTCTGTGCCGGGACGGCAAGCCGGTGGGGCCCTTCGGCGTTATGGGCGGCTTCATGCAGCCCCAGGGCCATCTGCAGGTGCTGGTCAACACCATCGACTATGGGATGAACCCCCAGGAGTGCCTGGACGCGCCGCGCTTCCAGTGGGTCGGCGGGCGGAGGATACAGCTGGACCCATGGGTGCCGGGGCACATCATCCGGCAGCTGGCGGAGCTGGGACATGAGGTGGAGGTTGCCTGTGAGCCGGGCGCCATGGGGCGCGGAGAGATTATCTGGCGCACGGAGCGGCGGACGCTGGCCGGGGCCACCGAGCCGCGCTGCGACGGTATGGTGGCTGCCTGGTAAAAATAGATGCAAGTCTGTACTGAGGAGGTGTACAATGAAGGAGCTCTTGGACCTGTTCCTCACCTTCGCCCGCATCGGCGGACTGACCTTTGGCGGCGGCTACGCGATGCTGCCCATGCTGCAGAAGGAGGTGGTGGAAAACAAGGGCTGGGCCCAGGCCGAGCAGATCATGGATTACTACGCCATCGGCCAGTGCCTGCCCGGCATTATCGCGGTCAACACGGCGGTTTTTATCGGCCAGAAGCGCCGGGGGGCCGCCGGCGGCGTGGCCGCCGCGCTGGGCGTGGTGTTTCCCTCTCTGGTCATCATCATCGTCATTGCGGCATTCATCGGCGGCTTCGCCGACCTACCCATGGTGCGCAACGCCTTTGCGGGCATCCGGGTGTGCGTCTGCGTGCTGATCTTCAACGCGGTGCTTAAGCTGTGGAAAAAGGCGGTGGTGGACTGGAGGGCGCTGGTGATCTTCCTGGCCGTTTTTCTGGGGGCCTCCTTTACGGGGCTCTCCCCCATCCTGTTTGTTCTGATCTCCGCCGCGGCCGGGATTCTACTGAAGAGCCTGGGGGTGAAGCGCGTATGATTTTGCTGCGGCTTTTTTTTGAGTTTGCCAAAATCGGGCTGTTCACCGTGGGCGGAGGTATGGCGTCCTTCCCCTTCCTGCTGGAGCTGTCTGAGCGGACGGGCTGGTATACCCAGGGCCAGCTGGTGGATATGGTGGCCATCTCCGAGTCCACCCCGGGGCCTATCGGCATCAACATGGCCACCTTTACGGGCTTCGTCACCGCAGGAGTGCCCGGCGCGGTCATCGCAACGCTTGGGATGATATTCCCAACCCTAATCCTGGTGCTGGTGGTGGCGAAGTTTTTGCAGACCTTCCGCAATAACCGCTTTGTCCTGGGCGCGATGTACGGCCTGCGCCCGGCCTCCACAGGGCTTATCGCCTCGGCGGGCCTGTCCGTGGTGCTGCTCTCCCTGATCGACACCGCGGCGCTGGAGGCCCACGCGTGGGCCTCGGTGGTGGATGGGAAGAGCGCCGCCCTGGCTGTCGTGCTGCTGATTGCTACCAACCTGGTCAAGCCAACGAAGGATCTGCATCCCGTTATCTTCATTGCCGCCTCGGCGGTGCTGGGAATCGCGTTCGGCTTTGCGGGCGCATAGGACACAGAGGTGCCGTACACAAGTGCGGCACCTCTGACGCATGAGAGGAGAGGGGCGCTGAATGGATCTTATTTTATGGAACGGCAAAGTCGTGACGATGGACCCCGGACTTCCCCAAGGGGAGGCCGTTGCGGTAAAAGACGGCGTGATTCGGCGGGTGGGGGACAATGCCGGCGTGCTGGGACTGGCCACGCAGCGCACCCGGGTGGTGGATCTGGGGGGCAGGCTGCTGCTGCCCGGCTTCAACGACAGCCACATGCACCTGCTCAGCTGCGGCTACGCGCGGGAAAAGGCGGCGCTGGAGGGGGCGGACGGCATCGGTGCGCTCATAGCGCTGGGGCGGTCGTTCCTCGAAGCGCACCCCGGTATTCCGTGGCTGCAGGGCCGGGGGTGGAACAATGAGCGCTGGGCAGACCCGGAACTGCCCACCCGCTGGGATCTGGACCGGATCTCGTCCCAAATCCCCATCACCTTTATGCGGGACTGCAACCGTATGGCTGTGGTCAACTCCAGGGCCCTGGAGGCCATGGGGGTCACCCGCGGAACCCGGCAGCCGGAGGGCGGGCGCTTCGACGTGGACGGACAGGGGGAACCGCTGGGGATTTTCCGGGACAGCGCGCTGGAGCTGGTGGAGCGGGCGCTTCCACGGGTGTCCAAGGCGGATTTGAAGCGCATGCTGTCGGGCGCCGCGCGGGACGTGCTGCGCTGCGGCATCACCGCGGTACAGTCGGACGACTTTGAAGCGGTGACGGAGCGGGAGTACCCCCTCCTGCTCCCCGCTTTCCGGGAGCTGGCCGCCGCGGGCCAACTTCCCGTCCGGGTATACGAGCAGTGCCGGTGGACCACGCCCGCCCGCCTCAGGGAGTATCTGGACGCGGGCTGTCTGGCCGGGACGGACGCGGGCCGTTTTCAGACAGGTCCGCTCAAAATCCTGGTGGACGGCGTGCTGGGCGCCCGCAGCGCATACCTGACCCGGCCCTATGCCGACGCGCCGGAGACCTGCGGCCAACCCCGGTATACCCAGGAGGCGCTGGAAGAGCTGGTGGAGGCCGCCCACTGCGCGGGGATGCCCGTTGCAATACACGCCATCGGGGACAGGGGGCTGGATATGGCGCTGGACGCCATCGAGCGGGCCATGCTGCGCCACCCCGGGGGAGATCTGCGCCACGGCGTAATCCACTGCCAGGTGACCCGCCCGGAGCAGCTGATTCGGCTGCGGAAGCTGGACCTCGTGGCCCATCTCCAGCCTATATTTGTGGATGCCGACCAGTATATCGTGGAGAAACGGGTGGGGCCGGAGCTGGCCCGCACCAGCTATAGCTGGCGCACCATCGCGGATCTGGGGGTACACTATGCCTTCGGCTCCGACAGCCCCATCGACACCTTTGACGTGATGGACGGAATCTACTGCGCCGTCACCCGCAAGGGCCGGAACGGCTGCCCGCCCGGGGGCTGGATGCCGGAGCAGCGGCTGACGGTGGAGCGGGCGGTGTACGGCTACACGCTGGGAGCCGCCTATGCCGCCCATCAGGAGAATCTCCGCGGCAGTATCTCGGTGGGCAAGCTGGCCGATATGGCCGTGCTGGAGCGGGATATTTTCACCATCCCCGCGGACGAGATTAAGGACGTGGCGGTGGATATGACCATTCTGGACGGGGAGATCGTATACCGGCGCTAGAGGCCCGGGAAGTGGGGAAGGCCGGAGCCCTTTGGGCTCCGGCCTTCCTGTGCTGTGGAAAGAGGGGCTGAGGAGGGGAGGGATTTCGCCGCTACCGGCTGTTCTGCCACTGGGCAAGGTAGGCGGCGGCCTGCTCGGGGTCCGCCTTGAGGGCCTTGCCGGTGCTCAGAACCGGGGTGAGGGGACTGTAGGTGGGGATCAGCCGGTTATTGAACACCGCGCTGATCTGCTCCTGATCCACCGCATACTGGGCGGCCTTGCGCAGGTTTAGGTCGCCGAATACACCGTTGTAGTTGAAGGCGCAGTAGTTGTAGGCGTTGCTGTCGATCTCGATGATGGACAGGGAGGGCTCGCTCTCCACGATGTCCAGCTTGGATGTGGGAATGTTGTAGAGGGCGTGGAGCTCTCCGGCGCGCAGGGCGGCGAAGGCGTTCTCCATGTCGCTGATAAACTTGACCTCAATGGTACGGATTTTCGGCGTGAACTTCTCCTCGGTGGGCATGTAATGGGGGTTGGCCTCAAAGACCATGCCGTAATCGTCGCGCACGATGGGAATATAGGGGCCGCTGAAGACGAGATTATTGTCGTAGCCGGCGCCCTCAGTGTACCACATCTGGTCGCCGTAGAGCATGTCGGACTTTACATCGTAGGAGGCGGGGTCGGACAGGTACTTGGCGTTGACGGCCTCAATCTGCTTTTTGCTGACAATACCCGCAGCGCCGTGGGCAAAGGAGTTGAGGATCTGGGGGTAGACGTACTTGGTGGACATACGCACCACCTGGTACGTGCCGCCGGCGTTGTCCACCTGCGCGGCCTGGTCGGTGAGGGCGGTAATGCCGGTGGGGGCGCTGGCCTGGAGGGCGTCGAAGACGCTCTGCCCCCCGGCGGTCTTAATCTGCTTAAGGGACTCCAGGTCGGTGACGACACCGGTGCTCTCCACCGCCTCAAAGCTGCCGTAATTCTTGTGGTCGGGCACACAGTCCTTGTCCATCATGCGCTGGATGGAATAGACCACGTCCTCGGCGCTCACCAGCTCCCCGGTGTCCACCGCGTGCCTGTCCTCCACCTTGCAGAAGTTTACGTCGTCCCGCAGGAGGAAGTAGAAGTCCAGCCCGTTGTCGGACAGCGCGTAGCCCCGGGACAGGGTGCTGTCGGTGGTCAGCTCGTCCCGGTCGGTGAGGTTGACCAGCCTGATGTAGCCGTTGGTGGTGGCCAGGAAGGTGGAGCTGTCGTCAGAACGGATGGGGTCCAGGGGGGATATGTCGGTGTAGAGCTGGCTGGTGACGTAGGTCTTGGTGTCGTTGTCGGCGGGGTTGTTGAACCGCAGCTCCTCCCACACCAGGGCGCGGGACTTGGGCAGGCGCACGGTAGCGGGGTTGAGCAGGTCGGAATTGAAGGTCTCGGTGCGCATGGAGACGTAGATGGGCAGTACATAGGCCATCTCGTCCACCATGTAGTCCTCCAGGTCGGAGTAGGTCTGCATATACTGGTCGGGGGTCTGGGTGGCGGCCTTGTCGATCATCTCATCCAGCTTGGGGTCGTTGATCCCGTAGAGGTTGAAATCGCCGTCGGAGCGGAAGACACTGCGCACGGCGTAGTCGGGGGAGCCGTTGGTCGTCACCCAGTAGGTGATGGCCAGATCGAAGTTGCCAGCGTCCACCTGGGCCCGCCAGCTGGCGTAGTCCGGCTGAAGGCTGATTTTCGGCGCGAAGCCGGCCTTTTCCAGTTGGTCGCGAATGATATTTGCATAGGCCTCGTCGCCGTCGCCGGCATTGGTGAGAATCACGACCTCCGGTTTCTGCGCCGTTCCGCCGCCGGAGGGACCGGTCTGTCCGCCGGACGGGGTCTTGGTTGTGCACGCGCCCAACAGGGAGCATAGCAGGACCACTGCCAGGATAAGTGCGGTCGCTCTTTTCATTCGTGTTACCTCCTGTTATATTTATGCCAAGGGGGGATACCCCGTCAGGCCTGGGAGAGCTGCCGACACTTGCAGCAGGCGACCCGGTGGCCCGGCGCGACCTCCGCCAGGGGGGGATCGGAGCCGAGGCAGGCGGAATCCGCGTAGGGGCAGCGGGGCGCGAACCGGCAGCCCGGGGCGGGGTTGATGGGGGAGGTGATCTCGCCCTTAAGCAGCACCCGCTCCCGCGGACAGTCCAGATCCACCGAGGGAATCGCGCTGAGCAGCGCCTTGGAGTAGGGGTGCATGGGGCTTTGGAAGAGGGTCTCCTTGTCCGTGTACTCCACCAATTGCCCCAGGTACATGACGCCCACGTGGTCCGAGATGTGCCGCACGACGCTGAGATCGTGGGAGATGAAGATGTAGGTGAGGCCCAGCCGCGCCTGGAGCTCCATCATCAAGTTTAAAATCTGGGCCTGCACGCTGACATCCAGGGCCGAAACCGGCTCGTCGCACACCACGAAGCGGGGATCCACGGCCAGCGTGCGGGCGATGACCACCCGCTGCCGCCGCCCGCCGTCAAATTCGTGGGGGTAGGCGTTGAAGTTGCGCTTGGACAGGCCCACCAAATCCATCAGCTCCTCCACCCGTCTCCGCCGCTCCTCGGCGGAGGTGTGGGGCTGAAACACGCGGATGGGCTCCTCAATGCTCTGGGAGATGGTCAGGCGCGGATCCAGGCTGGCATAGGGGTCCTGAAAGATCATCTGCATATACTGCCGCATCTGCCGCATCTCCTCCCTGGAGAAGGCGGTGATGTCCATGTCCTGAAACAGGATCCGCCCACCGGTGGGCTCGTGCAGGCGCAGGATGACCCGGCCCAAAGTGGATTTGCCGCAGCCGGACTCTCCCACAATGCCCAGGGTTTGCCCCGCCTCGATGGAAAAGGAGATATTGTCCACCGCGTGCAGTTCCCCCGCGGCCACCTTGAAAAACTTGCTCAGATTGCGTACTTCCAGCAACGTACTCACGCTGACTCCCTCCCTCAGGCGAGATGGCATTTATAGGTGTGGCCCTCCCCCCGCAGCGCGGGCTTTTCCGTCTCGCACCGGGCGCTCCGGTACCGGCAGCGGGGATGGAAGCAGCAGCCGCGGGGCAGGTCGGCCGGGTTGGGCGGCATACCCTCGATGGGTACCAGCTTTTCACATTTGCCGGTCATCTTGGGGATGGACTCAAACAGCCCCCTGGTATAGGGGTGCTTTGTGTTCTGAAATACCTCGCGCACGGAGCCGAACTCGACGATCTCCCCGGCGTACATAATGGCCACCTTGTCGCAGGTTTCGGCCACTACCCCCAGATCGTGGGTGATGAGCAAGAGGGAGGTGCCGGTGCGCTGCTGCAGCTTCTTGATGAGATCCAGCACCTGCGCCTGGATGGTCACGTCCAGCGCCGTGGTGGGCTCGTCGGCAATGAGCAGCTCGGGGCTGCACAGCAGCGCCATGGTGATGACCACCCGCTGCTTCATCCCGCCGCTGAACTGGTGGGGGTAGTCGTTGAAGCGGTCCCCCTTGACCCCCACAACCTCCAGCGCCTCGATCACCTTCTGCCTGGCCTGGGCCTTACCGATTTTTTCGTGGGCCCGCACCACCTCCACCAGCTGCTGCCCGATGGTCATGACCGGATTCAGGGCGGTCATGGGGTCCTGAAAAATCATGGAGATGCCGTTGCCCCGGATCTCCTCGTTGCGCCGCTCCGAGTTGAGGAGCATGTTCTCCCCCTTGAAGAAGATCTCGCCCCCCGTAATTAGCCCGGGCGGATCGGGGATGAGCTGCATGACGGACAGGCAGGTGGTGGTTTTCCCGGCCCCCGTCTCACCTACCAGTCCGACGCTCTCGCCGCTGTGGATGGTCAAATCGATTCCATTGACGGCGCAGACGGTCTCCTCCTCGGTCAGATAGCGGACCTGCAGGCCCCTGATGTCCAGAATCGGTTGTTCGCCCATGTCGCAGCCTCCTCACTTGAGCTTGGGGTCCAGCGCGTCCAGCAGACCGTCACCCAAAAAGTTGAACGCCATGACCAGAATGATAATAAACATACCGGGATAGATGGCCAAATAGGGGTTGGTCTCCAGATAGGGGCTGCCCACCTTTAGAATGTTGCCCCACTCGGGGATATGGGGCTCCACGCCCAGGCCCAGGTAGCTCAGGCTGCTGGTGGAGAGCACCGCAATCCCGATGCTCACCGAGGCCCGGACAATGATCTGGGCCAGGGAATTCGGGATGACGTGCCCGATCAGGATCTCCCGCTCATGCCGGCCGCAGGCCCGGCTGGCCTCCACAAATTCCGAATTTGTGAGCATCATAACCTGGGCCCGCATGGTGCGGGCGTAGATGGGGATATTGCTGATACTCAGGGCGATGATCAGATTCAGGGTGTTGGCGCCGAAGGCGGCCACGATGGCGATGGTCAGCAGGGTGGAGGGGACGGCGTAGAGCACGTCCAGCACCCGCATGACGCCGTTGTCCAGCCGCTCGCTGTAGTAGCCCGCCACGGCGCCCAGCAGTCCGCCGATGACCACGGGCACGGCGGTGGCGGCCAGGCCGATGATCAGGGAGATGCGCGTGCCGAAGACGATGCGGGTAAAGACGCACAGCCCCAGGTTGTCCGTGCCGAAGGGGAAGCGGAGGGAGGGCGGCTGGAGGAGGTTGCCGTAGTCGTTGCTCACCGCGTACTGGTAGTCGAAGGTCAGCAGGCTGCACACCGCCAGCGTGAGCAGCAGCACCACCACGAAAAACCCCATCACCGCCATGTAGTTGCGGTAAACCCGGTGGATGACGTCGATCCACTCGATGGTGCGCTGGTTATCCTCGTTGCGGATTTTTGTCAGGATGACCGCGCCCAGCAGCAGCGCGAATAGATTGCCGATTAGGCTGGTGAGAATCAGCAGGATGGCCATGGGCAGAAGGCGGCGGTACTTCCCCGCGGCCTGCGCCCGGCTGATAAGCACCAGGCAGAGCAGGTAGAACAATACCGTGCCCACCAGGACGCCCATGCCCAGATAAAAGCCTTGGGCCAGCCGGTCCTTAAACAGGTTGAGCATGGAGACCAGGGCGACAAGCAGGTTGTTCAGCAGCGCGTAATAGCACAGGTTGTACTCCACGCTCCTCTTTTCCCGAAGGATGGAGAAACCGGCAATGGCGGCGAAGAGGTTGCCGGTGAGCGCGAAGGGCAGCAGCAGAAAGCCCATTTTGCGGCAGTAAACCGGGATGCCCTCCCCCTTTACCACGCTGCCGCGGGCGAGAAGGGATAAAATCAGGCACAGGACGGCGGCGACGAAATAGAGCAGGGAAAAGAGTAGCATACCGCTCATAGCCAGGCCCTTCCCGCCGCTGCGGCAGCCGTTGAGCACCAGCAGGCCGATGATTAGGCTCAGGCCCCAGCCGATGTTCAGAGCGGTCAGCTCCGGGTAAGCCTTCAAACGGCGGGACTGGGTCTTCTTCTCCAGCAGGGTTCGTTTCCTCATAATCTTGCCACACCCTTCTCTCTCAGTTATGTGGTTCCGACTAGTAGCCCTTAATTTTGGCCTTTATCCGGGGATCCAGGAACGCATAGAGAAGATCGACGAACAGGTTGACCAGACTCACCGCCAGCGCGATGTACACCACGCCGGCCAGCACAACCGGAATATCCGGAATAAACTGGCGGTCGATGAGCATGTTGCCCAGGCCGTTGATATTGAAGACCTTCTCCACCACGGTGGCGCCGCTCATCATAGACCCGAACTGGATGCCCACCACGGTGACGATGGGGATCATGGCGTTGCCCAGCGCGTGCCGGATGATTACCTTCCAGTGGCTGAGGCCCTTGGCCTTGGCGGTGACGATGTAGTCCTGCCCGAGCACCTCCAGCAGGGAGGAGCGGGTGGTGCGCGCCACGTTGGCCGCCATGCCGGTGCCCAGGACGATGGCGGGCATGATAAGGGAGGTCCAGTTTCCCGGCACGAAGGAGACGGGCAGAAGGCCAAGCTGTATCGAGCAGTAGTAGATAAGGATAAGCCCCATCCAGAAGGAGGGCATGGACAGGCCGATAAGGGTAATGATCATGACCACGTAATCCGCAATGGAATAGGGACGCAGAGCCGACAGGATCCCGGTGGGCACCGCCATGGCCACCGCCAGCAGCAGGGAGGCGAAGGTCATCTGCATGGTGATGGGCAGGCGCTTGACGATCATAGTGATAACGTCCTCGCCGCCCAGGAAGCTCTTGCCCGGATTCAGCGTCACGATGCCCTTGAAGGCGTTGAGCAGCTGCATAAAGTAGGACTGATCCAACCCATAGGCCTGATGGAACTGCTCAATCTGCTCCGGCTTGGCCAGCTGGCCTAAAATATTGTAGGCCGGATCCATGGGGGAGACGTAGAGAATGGTGAACACCAAAAAGGTGACGCCGAAGATGACGAACGCCATCAGAAGGATGCGCTGGAAGGTATACCGGACAAAGGCGTTGGCCATAACCTGTGAAAAGAGGAAGCCGGGGAAACCCAGTAAGATGTACAGCCACAGCCCGGCCCTGGTCTCCAGCAGATCGCAGACCGTCTGGGCGAAGGTGCACCGCTTCAGGCCGGGGGCTTCCTCCCGGAGCTTCAGCCTGGCCAGCTCGTCCAAGCGCGCCTGAAGCACGCGGGCGATTTCCTTGTCGGCGGCGGCGACGTCCTTCTTAAAAAAGGCCAGCTTATTGCGTACGTGGACCGCTACCTCGCCGCGCAGGGCCTGGACGTCGATGGAGGCCTTAATCTCCTCCAGCCGCCTGGCATAGGCGCTGCCGCGCCGCCGGGTGAGATAATAGAGAAAGGCGGGTAGGAAAAACAGCGCCCCCAGTAAAAGCATAAAGACGCGCAGTCCCGTATAGGTATAGGCCTTTTCAAAATTTTTCCGAATTCTGTTCGCCATTTCAGTCACCCCTCAGACAAGTTGGGAATATATTTCCAACGCTTGCGGCCTGGATTCTAGCGGCAGGACGGTGCCCAATTCAGAAAGTTGTGGTATAATAACTAAGTGCCTGCGTCGAATTATATCGAATTACAGATAAACTTGTCATTCTGCTATCTACAGTTTAAAGGAACTGAACCTGTTTGACCAACACTATATGGTTTCAAAACATGAAACATCCTGTTTCGTTGTGGCAATAAGCCATAGGGTTTTCATCGATCCTACACAGCAAGGGCCGCCACGCCTGCGGAACCTGAATACGAAAAGGAAGTGCTTGCCGTGCAATACCCCTATTTGAAGTATTTTATCGTTGTAGCGGAGCTTATGAGCATCTCCAAGGCCGCCCAGTTCATCCATATCTCCCAACAGGGGCTGAGTTCTTATATCCGCCGGCTTGAGAGCTACTACCAGGTGGAGCTCTTTACCCGCAAGCCCGAGCTTGCCCTGACGCCGGCCGGCCAGCTGCTGCTGGATAAGGCCCGCACGATTGACCGCGCGTTCGACCAGCTCGACAAGGCGTTCCATGCCGATCACAGCCTGGAGCCCACCGTGGCCATCGGCATTGTCAACTCGGCGTTCCGATATTTTACGGAGAAGCGGCTGCTGATCCAGTACCGTGATCTGTACCCTGAGATTCTGGTGCGCCTGGAGGACATTCTCCCCGGGGAAATTGTCCAAGGGGTGCTGAGCAACCAGCTCCACTTCGGCTGCACCAACGTACTGCAGGAGCATGAAACCCTTAAATATGAGTATCTGTTCAGCCAGGAGTTTGTGCTAGCGGTGAGCGAGAGCAAATTAAAACAGAAGATGGGGGAGCGGTACCCCGCCTGTATCGAAGCGTTCCAGCAGGGGGTGGACCTGCGGGAGTTCGTATCGATCCCCTACTTCGGCTATCCCGCCACCTTTGTCATCAGCCGGCTTCTGGGGGAGTACTGCGAACGGGAGGGGATCAGCTTTGCGACCCGTCTGGAGAATCCGACCGCTGAGGCCAATATGCAGATGGTCATGTTTGGAGAGGGGTTTACCTTCCTTGTGAAAGACCGGCTGCCGGTCTTTCAACGGGAGGCGGAGAGCCTGGGGCTGCCCTTCCACAGCTTCCCAATCGCCGCGCCGGAACTAAAAATTCCGTATTACCTTGTGAGCAAGGCAAAACGGAATTACCGGGAGCATATATTGAAACTGATGGATCTGGTGCGTATTCTGCTGTCGCAGTAAGAGGGCCTGGCCAGCGGGCAATCCCGCGGGCCAGGCCCTGCTTTTTAAAAAAGACTTGCGAAGGATGGGGGGTTAAGGTATCCTGATAAGCGAATACCCCCGCGAGGGGGAGGCGGGAGTGGTGTACATGGAGATCACGCTGGAGGAGCTGTGCGCGAAAATCGCGCTCCAGCCGGAGATGGCGCACCGGGTGCTGGCGTTCAGCAGGGGCTTTGACTGGGCGTGCGCCGCCCCGGAGCTGGAGGGGCTCTTCCAGCGGGCGCGCTGGGACGGGGCGCTGGCGGCGCTGAAAGCCAAACTGGGCCCGGACGGGGACGGCGTGAAGATCCTCGCCTGCATGCTCCAGTGCGCCCGGGAGACCTATGGGCGCTGCCGGGCGCAGGGCATCCCGGAGCAGGTGTTTACGGACACCTTCCGCTGCTTCCCCCGCTTCATCGGCGAGCATATCGCCAGCTACGGCGCGCCCGCCTTCGACCGGGACTGGTGGACGGCGCGGCAGGTGTCCATGGAGCTGTTCCGTCTGGGGGAGCTGGAGTACGAGACGGTGACGCTGGACGGCGCCCCGGCGGTCAGCATCCACATCCCGTCGGACGCGGTGCTCACGCGGCCGCGGCTGCGGGAATCCTGGGCGCGGGCCCGGGACTTTTTCGGCGCATACCGGCCAGGCTACAGGGACGCAGTTTGGTACTGCCACTCCTGGCTGCTGGAGCCCGCCCTGGCCCGGGTGCTGCCCGAGGGCTCCAACATCCTGGGCTTCCAGCGCTCCTTCCGCATCGGGCGCGTGGACTACGGCGCGCGGGACTTCGTCGAGTGGGTCTTCAAGGACCCCGGGCTGGCCCCGGAGGACTACCCGGAAAACACCACCCTCCAGCGCAGGCTGAAAGCCTACCTGCTGGAGGGCGGGGAGATCGGGGAGGGGCTGGGCTATCTCGCGCAGGACCCCTTCCGGCCCCCGACCTGAGCAAACGCCCCGGTATCCCGTTTCGGGATACCGGGGCGTTTTACGCCTGGGGCGCGGCGGGGGGCGAGGGGAGGATGGCGCAGTTCATGGCCTCCTGGGTGAAGGTGCCGTCGGGCAGGCGGCGGCGGAACTCCCCCGGGGTGAGGCCGGTGCTGCGGCGGAAGACCTCGATAAAGTAGCTGGCCCCGCTGAAGCCGCAGGCGCAGGCCACGTCGGTGACGCTCATCTGGGAGTTGGACAGCAGCAGAAAGCTCTTCTGGATGCGGAAATTCTGTAAATAGGTGAAGGGGCTCTGGCGGAGGAATTTTTTGAAGAGGGCGCAGCACTTGCTCTGGCACATGGCCCCGGCCCCCGCGATGTCCTTGAGCTGGAGGCGCTGATCGAAATGGGCCTGGATATAGGCCAGCATCTGCATCAGGGCGGCCACCCCGGCCGACTGGGTGCTGCGCAGGATCTGCCGGGGCACGGCGTGGCGGTAGAGGTCCTCCAGCACCGCGTACATGTCCCGCATGGTCTCCAGCTCGTAGAACTCCGGGCGCTCCAGGTTGACCCGGATGAGCTGGTCGATGCGCTCCAGCATGGCGGCCTGCCAGGGCTCCCCCTGGCGGAGCAGCAGGCTGTCCAGGCTCTCGGTGCAGATCAGGGGGTTGAGGTACTGGGTGGCGATGTAGGGATTCTCGGAGAAGAAGGCGGGGGGCACCTGGAGCACGGCGTAGATGAAGTCGCCCCCGTTCATGGACGCGCCCGAGTGGAGGCGGTTGGAGTTGATGAACAGCCCGTCCCCCGCGGCCATGGGGTAGTCCGTGCCGTTGACCCGGTAGACCGCGTTGCCCGCCTCCACCAGCAGAAATTCCAGCTCGCTGTGCCAGTGGGCGGCCACCTGGCGGTCGGGATACTCGTACAGCCTGCCGCGGTACCCCCGTATGTGCATACAGGGGGAGGGGTAGGGAATCACCTCGGAGCGGTTCTCCTTCAGCTTGAGCTGGTACATGGCGCCCCCCCCCTAACAGCGAATTGTGTAAAATATTGATATAATTATAGCATATCCTGATATATTTACAAGCACCGCGCTTCTATAATGGAATTAAGCAAACCGTTGAGTATTATCATTTTATCATAAGCGGCCGCTTACTGGAAAAACTGCCAGATCCATGGGCATAAAACCGGCCAAGCACCGTCTTAGTATCTCTGATTGGGAGGTAAGGGCATATGTACGCGCCGCTGCTCACCGAAAACCGCTCGGGCACCTTCGATCTGATCCGGTACGGCTATCTCTGCATTGTGGACGAGCACTCCAAGGTGCTCTATCAGGCGGGGGATGCGGAGGACTTCGTGTTCTACCGCTCGGCCTCCAAGCCCATCCAGTCCCTGCCGGTGTTCAAATACGGCCTGGACCGGAAGTACGGCCTGACCGACGAGGAGGCCGTCATCCTCTCCGGCTCCCACGCGGGGATGCCGGTGCACGTGGCGGCGGTGGAAAATATCCTGCGCAAGGCGGGCTTTGACGAGGACATTCTGTGCATGAACCCCGCCGCGCCGGGGGACGAGGCGAGCAACGAGCGCCGCCTGCGGGCCGGGCTGCCCAAGCGCAAGGTCTACCACAACTGCTCGGGCAAGCACTGCGCGCTGCTGATGGTCCAGCGGGAGCTGGGGGGCGCGCCGGAGGACTACTGGAAGGTGGGCACCCCGGTCCACCGGGAGGTGGAGGACACCATCAAGGCCGTCAGCGAGGCCGAGGAGGTGAAGATCGGCGTGGACGGCTGCGGCGTGCCAGTCTTTGCGGTGCCCATGCGCTCCATCGCGGCGGCGTATAAGAATCTTGCATGTATTGACACCCTGCCCGGCGGGGAGCTCCAGCGCCTGGCGGCGGAAAACGTGGCGCGGATCGGCCGCCACCCCCACATGATCCGGGGGGAGGGCTACCTGTGCACCATCATGAACCAGGACCCCAACATCATCGCCAAGGGGGGCGCCAACGGGGTGTACGGCTTCGGGCTCAAGCGGCAGCGGCTGGGCGTGGCCCTCAAGTTCGTGGACGGCACCGAGGGCGCGTGGCCCTTCCTCATCTGGGAGATCCTCAGCGCCCTGGGGGCCCTGAGCGACGAGACCATGCAGCGGCTGGAGACCCTGCACCCCAAGTACTTCGTCAACGACAACGACGCGGTGGTGGGCGCGCGGGAGTCGCTGGTGCAAATCTCCATCTAAGCGCGTGCATTTGGAGCGGCGGCTCCTGCAAATAGGAAAGAACGGATGAATGAAAGGGAGGATTACACATGAAAAAGGCGAAAAGACTAGCGGCTCTGGTACTGGGCGCGGCCATGCTCTTCACCTGCGCGCTCTCGGGCTGCGGCGGCGGGAACGCGGAGGGCGACGGCGGCGGCGCGGCCGCGGCCACCACCTCCAAGCTGGACCAGATCATGGACGCGGGCAAGATCGTGGTGGGCGTCAACCCCCCCGGCGAGCCCATCTGCTTCTACGACGACAAGGGCGAGCTCATCGGCTACGACATCGACTGGGCCAAAAAGCTGGCCGAGACCCTGGGCGTGGAGATTGAGTTTGTGGACGTGAACGGCGAGACCCGCCTGAGCGCCGTCACCTCCGGCCGCGTGGACCTGATCTTCGCCAACATCACCGGCAACCTGGAGCGGGCCAAGACCATCAACTTCTCCATGCCCTACCTGCGCACCGGCATCAAGATGCTCACCGCGCAGGGCTCCAAGTACCACACCATCTCCGACCTGAACACCCCCGACGCCACCATCGCCCTGGCCGCCGGCACCACCATGGAGGCCCTGGTGCTGGAGCAGGCCCCCAACTGCAAGATCACCTATGTGGACTCCCTGCCCGAGCAGGTGCTGGCCCTCCAGCAGGGCAAGTGCGACGCTGTGCTGGAGGACGGCACCAGCATCGACTACCTGGCCGGCCAGAACGAGGGCCTGGAGGCCCAGCCCACCGTCTACACCTCCGACCCCATCTGCATCGGCTACATCAAGGGCGACCCCGACCTGGCCCGCTACCTGGATATGTTCGTCTCCACCATGATCTCCAACGGCTTCCAGGCCGATACCTACGAGAAGTGGTTCGGCTCCCCCTACACCGGCACTCTGACCACGATCTGGTAAAATAAGCTGCACAAGGGCCCGGCCGCACTCCCGGCCGGGCCTCTTTGCAACCGGCGCTGAGAAGGTGAAAAGGCATGTATAAATTGAATTTCAGGTTCCTGCAAAACCCCATGTACCAGGGCTACCTGATCACCGGCATCAAAAACACGCTGATCATCACCGTGTGCTGCATGGTGTTCGGGTTTCTGCTGGGTCTGGTCATCGCCCTGTGCCGGCGCTCCAGGCTCAAGCCCCTGCGGGCCTTCGGCTTCGTGTGGGTGGACATACTGCGCAACACCCCCTTCCTGGTCCAGCTCTTCTTTTTCTACTACGGCCTGCCCGAGCTGGGCATCCAGACCGACCCGCTGATTACCGCCATCATCGCCCTGAGCATCAACACCTCCGCCGTCAACTGCGAGGTCATCCGGGCGGGGCTTATGGCGGTGAAGAAGGGCTACTACGAGTGCGCCTCCGCACTGGGGTACTCCCCCCTCCAGACCATCCGCCACGTGGTGCTCCCCATCTCCCTGCGGGTGTCCTTCAAGCCCCTGGTCAACAACTTCGTCAACCTGGTGCTCACCACCTCGGTGGCCTTCTCGGTGTCCGTCATGGAGCTGATGGGGGCGGGCAAGATCATCAACGGCCGGGTGGACAAGCCCTTTGAAATCTACGTCATGCTGCTGCTCATTTACTGCGTGTTCACGTTCCTGATCTCTATCGTCTCCAAGGCGGTCGACCGTAAGATCGCCATACAGCTCTAGGAAGGGGGGAGAAGTATGGATAACTACGTCATCGGCCAATACGCCCAATTCGTGGTGGGCGACCTGGGGCGGCTGTTCCAGGGCGCCGGGGTCACGCTGAGCATCACACTGATCTCCATCTTCCTGGGCACCCTGCTGGGGATTTTCCTGGGCATCGTCCGCTGCTCCAAGAATAAGGTAATCCGCTTCCTGCCCCTGATCATCATGGAGCCGCTGCGCAACTCCCCCCTGGTGGTCCAGCTCTTCCTGGTCTACTACGGCCTGCCCGTGGTGGCGGGCATCCTGCTGGACCAGTACCCCGCCGCCATCATCACCCTGTCCCTGAACACCGCCGCCTTCTTCGGGGTGCTGGTGCACAACTCCATCTCCGCCATCCCCCAGGGCCAGTGGGAGGCGGGCTACGCCCTGGGCCACGGCAAGATCTCCACCTTCCTGCACGTCATCACCAGGCAGGCCTTCCGGCTGCTGATCCCCCAGGCCATCACCCTGTACATCGGCCAGCTCCAGTGCTCCTCCATCGTGGCCCTGATCAGCATGAAGGACATCGCCCGGGTGGGCCAGCTCCTCTCCGTGCGCACCCTCCAGCCCTTCCTGGTGTGGGGCATCGTGTTCGCCATGTACTACATCGTCTCCTTCCCCCTGGCGCGGCTGGCCAACTACCTGGAAAAGCGCGTGAGCTATTCCTACTGATTTGAGGTGAACGTTATGGCAATGATCGAAGTTAAGGGCATCACCAAGCGCTTCGGGGAGCTGACGGTGCTGCGCGAGTTCAGCGTCTCCTTCGACCAGGAGGGCGTCACCGTGCTGCTGGGCCCCAGCGGCACCGGCAAGAGCACGCTGCTGCGCTGCATCAACGGCCTGGAAAAAATCGACGGCGGCGACATCCTGGTGGACGGCCTTTCGGTGAAGGAGAAGAAGAACCTGCGCCAGATCCGCCTGACCTGCGGCATGGTCTTTCAGCAGACCGTGCTCTTCCCCCATATGGACGTGCTGGACAACCTGATTATGAGTCCCATCCGCCTGCTCAAGACCCCCAGGGCCGAGGCGGTGGAGAAGGCCCGGTTCTATCTGGACAAGGTGGGCCTGTCCTCCAAGGAGCACTCCCGGCACAACGAGCTCTCCGGCGGCGAGCAGCAGCGCATCGCCATCGCCCGGGCCCTGATGATGAACCCCAAGGCCCTGCTGCTGGACGAGATTACCTCCGCCCTGGATCCCGAGATGACACGGGAGGTGCTCAACATCCTGGAGGAACTGGCCGCCGACGGGGTGTGCATGCTCTGCGTCACCCACGAGATGTCCTTTGCCAAGGACGTGGCCAGCCGTATCCTGTTCCTGGACGGCGGGCAGCTGGTGTGCGACTCCACCAAAAACGAGTTTTTCAGCCAGGTGCGCCAGGAGAACGAGCGCATCTCCAAATTCCTCAGCTTTATCGGCGAATAACGGGACACGAAAGGTGATTTGTGCATGAGTATCACATTCAAACAGACCAACCCCCTGTTCCTGCGGGAGGTGGACGCCCCCCAGGTGCCCCTGGGCGCGGAGGACTACCTCCGGCGCCTGGCCCTGCTGCGCGCCGGGATGGCGGCGCGGGGGCTGGACTTCTGCCTGATCTACGGCGACCGGGAGCACTTTGCCAACCTGGACTACCTCAGCGGCTACGACTGCCGCTTTGAGGAGGGGCTCTTCCTCGTCCCCGCCGCGGGGGCGCCCACCCTGCTGCTGGGCAACGAGGGCATGGCCTACAGCTACGCGGTGCCCTATGAGATCAACCGGGTCTACTACCGCAATTTCTCCCTCCAGGGCCAGCCCAGGTGCAGAACGGAGACCCTGGCCGGGATATTCCGGGACGCGGGCATCGGCGGGGAGAGCCGGCTGGGCGTCATCGGCTGGAAGTACTTCCTGACCGGGTACGACACCGCCGACCCGGAGCACACCTACGACCTGCCCCACTACGTGATGGAGGCGGTTTTCCGGGTGTGCCCCCCGGAGCGTGTGGTCAACGCCACCGATCTGCTGACCGGGCTGGAGGGGGGCGTGCGCCTCAACGTCCGCACCGCCAGGGAGATCGCCGCCGCCGAGGCCGCCGCCGCCCGCACCTGTAACGCCGTGCTGCGGATGCTGCGGGCCGTGAAGCCGGGCATGACCGAGTACGAGGTGAGCCAGCGCGCGGGCATCGGCTTCGCCCCCTGGTGCATGTACCCCATGGTCAACTTCGGGCCGGAGCACGTGGCCCTGGGGCTCTGCTCCCCCTCCGACGACACGGCCCTGCGCCTGGGCGACCCCTGCGGGCTGTGCTACGGCGTGCGCGGCTCCCTCTCCTCCCGGGTGGGGGTGGCCGCCTGGGACAGGGAGAGCATGGGGGAGTACGCGCCCCTGCTGGAGTCCTTCTACGGCAAATTCTTCGAGGCCCTCTGCGCCTGGTACGGGGCGCTGTCCATCGGCGTCACCGGCCACACGCTCCACCGGGCCGTCCACGACATCATCGGCGCGCCGGAGTACAACGTGCACCTGAACGTGGGCCACTACATCGGCGGGGACGAGTGGGTCAACTCCCCGGTGTGGGAGGGCTCGGAGCACCGGCTGGCCGACGGGGCCTATTTCCAGACCGACATCATCGCCTCGGAGTCCGGCCCGGTGCGCACCGCCATCTGTGAGGACCCGGTCATCCTGGCCGGGCCGGAGCTGCGCGGGGCCCTGGCGGCGGAGTACCCGCAGGTGTACGGGCGCGTCATGGCCCGGCGGGAGGCCATGGCGGAGCTGGGGATCAAGCTCCACGACGAGGTGCTGCCGCTGTCCAACCTCAACGGCGCCATGTTCCCCTTCATGCTCAACCTGGACACCGTGTTCGCGGTGGAATAACAAAAAAACCGCCGCCCCTCGGGGCGGCGGATTTTTTATTGCTAGGATAGCTATTTCTTATTCCAGCAGCTCGAATTCCAGCAGCTCCTGGGTGCGCTCCAGCTCGGGGCAGTCCAGGCCCCGGCCGTCCACCGTCAGCTCCCCCTGCTGGTTGTCGTAGGGGTCCTGCCGCCAGTCCGGGTCGGGCGGGGTGAGGGGGGCGTAAAAGGCGCTGTTGGCCACCATGCGCCAGGGGTCCAGGCTGCCGAAGTAGTGGGCCCGGCGCTCCGTCTCGCCGTTGCGGCGGGCGGAGGAGCCGAAGGAGCAGTCCGCCCAGAGCCAGCCGTGGGGCGCCACGTAGAACATGGCCCAGTCGTGGGGGCCGGTGTGGCCGGGGCGGGCGGCCAGGCCGCTCTGCCACCGGGCGGGGATCCCCGCGATGCGGCACAGGGTGATGAAGAGCAGGGCCATCACGCCGCAGTCCCCCCGCAGCTCCCGAGCACAGGTGTCCGCGATGCAGTCCAGCTGCACGTAGGCGGGCTGGTAGCGGTAGTCCACGTGGCCGGTGACGTAGTCGTAGACGGCCCGCGCCTTCTCCACAGGGCCGGCGCAGCCCGCGGTAATCCGGGCGCACAGGGCGCGCAGGTAGGGGGTGAACACGATGTGGGGGGCCTGCTCCCCGGTGTCGAAGGTGGGCTGCACCGGGTCGGGGGTGATGGAGGCCGGGTCGGTGCAGACCGCCCGGTGGAGGTAGCGGTAGGTCACCGTAAATTCCCCGCGGCCCCGGCAGTTCCACCAAATGGTGCGTTGGGGCGCGTCCTCCGGGGCGCACACCCCGCCGGGGGCGGCCTCCAGAATTTCAATCTCACTCTGCTGGGGGCAGGCGGCGGGGAGGGGGAGCCAGGCCTGCACCTCCCGCCCCGCCGTGTCGATCCCGGCGCGGATCGTGGCCCGGATGGTGAGCCGGGCGGTGAGGGAGCCCTCCGAGCGCATCCGGGCCAGGACCGCGTCCCGCTGGGCGTTGTCCGGCGCGGGCTCCGGCCTCAGGCCGGGGGCCTCCTTTGGATAGATGCGCAGGGACTCCACAAAGCGCTCGTGGTAGTGGGGCGCGCCGTCCACATAGCGCCAGTCGATGCGCCCCGCGTCCACCAGGGCGTCGAACTGCCCGCCGGTCAGCTCCGGCCACTCGGCGCGCAGCAGGGCCAGGGCCTCCGCCCGGCTGTAGGGGTAGTCCTGGGGCAGGCGGCGGATGCGCAGCGCCTCCGCCCGCAGCAGGGGGGCCAGCTCGGGCTGGCCCCCGGAGGCCAGGCGGGCTTCGATGAGCCGCAGCGCCCCCTCCAGATCCCCCGCGGCCTTGCGCCGGGCGATGTCGCCGGGCAGGGCGCCGGTGAGGTGGGCAAAATCCTCGTTTTTCGTCATGGCGCGGCCCCTACGCCTGCTTTTTCACAAACAGGGATTTGGGCGCGCCGCACAGGGGGCATTTCCAGTCGTCGGGCAGGTCCTCGAAGGGGCCCTGGCTGCCGTCGTACTCGTACCCGCACAGAGAGCACACCCACTTGTCGGCGGCGGGGGCCTCCTCCAGCTGCTCGGGGGCGATATAGTGGGGGGCGGTCTTGGGCACGGTGCCGTTCTTGTTCAGGCGGTAGTACTCGTAGGTCATGGGGGGCACCCTGCCCGCGCCGCAGCGCTGGGCGTCCACCACCTCCACGATGAACAGGGTGTGGGTGGACAGCTCGATGGAGGTCTTCATCCGGCACTCGAACCACCCGCACACGTGCTCGTCCAGCACGGGCAGGCCGCCTTCCGTCATATGGTGGGGGACGGCGGCGAACTTGTCGGCGTCCCGGCCGGAGCGGAAGCCGAAGGTGCCGATGACGTCCATGGCGGCCTCCTGGTCCAGCACGTTGACGCACACCCGGCCGGTCTGCTTCAAGACCTCGTTGGTGTAGTTCTGGTGGTTGAGGCTGATGGCCAGGGTGGGGGGCTCGCTGGTGATCTGGAACACGGTGTTGACGGTGCAGCCGGTAGGGCGGCCGTCCTTCACCGCGCCCAGGATGAACAGTCCGTAGCTCATGTCAAAAAAGGTCTTCATATCCATGGAAAATCACGCTCCTTGTCGGTTTTTGGGGAAAACAAATTCGGGCCCTGCCGAGGAGCAGGGCCCGAAGGGTTGTCCGTTTAGAAGTACTTCTTCACGCCCTCAGAGGCCAGGCTCTCGTCGGCGCTGATGGTGACGGTGAACTTGATGCTGTTCTTCTCGGAGAAGCTGTTCAGCCAGTCCAGGAAGTCCTCCACACCGGCGTCGGTGGCCTCGGAGGGGACGATTTTGGTGAGGCTGTCGATAAACATATGGGTGATGTCGTAATTGCTGGCGTACAGGCCGCTCACAAAGCCCTTCAGGAAGTCGAAGGAAGACATATCGTACTGGCTGGCCTCCACCAGCCGGATTTTATAGTGAATGTCATACGTCAGCTTGGGCCCGCGCTCGATGCAGACCACGTTGCCGTTTTCGCTGTGGACAGCGGAATTAATGAGCTCGATCATCTGCTTGGTCTTGCCGGTGCCCTTGACACCCATGATCACTCTCACCATTGTTATCACTCCTTCTTTGTCCGCCGGAACACCTCCGGCCTCTGGTTTTACTTTACCATTTTTATGTCCCGATTGCAACCGCTTTACACAAGTTCACTAAAAATTCACAGTGGACGGCCGGCAATTCCGCCGACGGGCGGTTTACTTTTATAGCCTGGACTCCAGCTCGGCCTTCTGCGCCTCGTACCCCGGCTTGCCAAGCAGGGCGAACATATTCTTCTTGTAGGCCTCCACGCCGGGCTGGTCGAAGGGGTTCACGCCCAGCAGGTAGCCGGACACGCCGCAGGCGTACTCGAAGAAGTAGATGAGCCACCCCAGGCTGCGCGCGTCCCGGGCATCCACGCCCACCAGGATGTTGGGCACGCCGCCGTCCACGTGGGCCAGCAGGGTGCCCCGCAGGGCCTGTTCGGCCACGTAGGCCAGGGACTTGCCGGACAGGAAGTTGAGCCCGTCCACGTTGTCCGGGTCGTCGGGGATGGCGATCTCCCCCCGGGGGGCGGCGAAGCGGACCACGGTCTCGAACATAATGCGCTCGCCCTGCTGGATGAACTGGCCCATGGAGTGCAGGTCGGCGGTGAACTCCACGCTGGCGGGGAAGAGGCCCTTGCCGTCCTTGCCCTCGCTTTCGCCGTAGAGCTGCTTCCACCACTCGCAGAAAAAGCGCATGGCGGGCTCGTAGGCCACCAGGATTTCGGTGCGCTTGCCGCCCTCGTACAGGGCGTGGCGGGCGGCGGCGTACTGCCAGGCGGCGTTGTCCAGGCCGGGGCGGGCGTACGCCTCCATGGCCTGGCGGGCGCCGTCCATGAGGGCGGCGACGTCCACCCCCGCGGCGGCGATGGGCAGCAGGCCCACGGCGGTGAGCACGCTGTAGCGCCCGCCCACCGCGTCGGGCACCACGAAGGTCTCATACCCCTCGGTGTCGGCCAGGCCCTTCAGGGCGCCCTTGTGGGCGTCGGTGGTGGCGTAGATGCGCGCGCGGGCCCCCTGCTTGCCGTATTTCTCCTCCAGCAAAGCCTTGAAGATGCGGAAGGCCACGGCGGGCTCGGTGGTGGTGCCCGACTTGGAGATGACGTTGACGGAGAAGTCCCTGTCCTTCACCTGCTCGATGGTCTCCAGCAGAGCGTCGGTGGACAGGCCGTTGCCCGCGAAGTAAATGGCCGGGCCGTCCTTGTGGGTCAGGTTGAAATTGGGGGAGTTCAGGGCCTCCACCACGGCGCGGGCCCCCAGGTAGGAGCCGCCGATGCCGATGACTACCAGGGCCTGGGAGTCGGCGCGGATTTTGGCCGCGGCCGCCTGGATGCGGGCGAACTCCCCCTTGTCGTAGTCCGCGGGCAGGCGCACCCACCCGGTGAAGTCGCCGCCGGGGCCGTTGCCCTCCTGTACCAGGGCGTGGGCACGCTCCAGGGCCCCCGCCCGGGAGGAGAGCCAGTCCTCCGGCAGGAAGGAAGCGAGATTGGACAGATCGAGCTGAATCATATATCGAACCTCCTTTGTAGAATCGGCAGGATTTACTTGCATCCAGTATACACCAAGCACGGCGGTTTTCCTAGCGGATTTTCTGGAATGGGCGCTTGGTGAGGGAAGGCCCCTTCACCGGCATCAGCGGGGCGGCGTCTTTGCGCTCAGTCCAGCTCGTCCAGGGTCAGCCCGAAGCCCGGAAGGAAGTGCTCCAGGAAATAGGACACCTCGGGCAGGGGGGAGGCCCGGAGGGCCTCCAGAGTCTGTTCGGCGGCCTTTTTGAACTCCGTATTGCCCGCCTTGAGCTCCTCCACGCACTTGATGTGGGCCGAGAGCTTGTCCGCCGCCTTCACCAGGGCGCGCACCCCGGGATCGTAGTCCTCGGTGAGCCAGGGCTCGAAGGCCGGGCGCAGGGCCTCGGGCAGCATGGACAGCAGCTTTTGGGCCGACACGTCCTCCACCACCCGGTAGCTGTCCCGGATGTCGGGGTTGTAGTACTTGACGGGGGTGGGCAGATCCCCGGTGAGGATCTCGGGCGCGTCGTGGTACAGCGCGGCCACCGCGGCCTGGCCGGGGTCGATCTCCCCGCCGAACACGTCCCGCCGGATGACCGCCAGGGCGTGGGCGAGCACCGCCACCATGTGGGAGTGCTCCTGGATATTCTCCTGAAAGGTGTTGCGCATCAGCCCCCAGCGGCTGATGTACCGCATACGGGAGATATAGGCGAAAAAGTGGTTGGACATAGCGGCCTCCTGTTTGGATGGAGTGGGTTCCCGGCGGGCTACGCGCCGAAGGTATAGCAGCCGTCGGCGTGAAGGGTGAAATCCGCGCAGAAGAAGGCGGCGCAGGCGCGGGAGAGGTACTCCGGATCCCGGCTGCCCGCCGTCTCCACGGCGGCGTGCATGGCGAGCTGGGCCATGCCCACGTCCACCATGGGTATGCTCACCGCGTGGCTCAGCAGGTTGCCCAGGGTGCTGCCGCCGGGCTCGTCCGCCCGGTTGGCGAAGATCTGCACCGGCACCCCCGCCGTTTGACACACCGCCCGGAAGAGCCCGGCGGTCAGGCCGGTGGTGGTGTACTTCTGGCTGGCGTTGAGCTTGACGACCACGCCGCCGTTGGGGTACACCCGGTTTTCCGGGTCGGCCTTCTCGGGGAAGCCGGGGTGCACGGCGTGGCCGTTGTCGGCGCTGAGCAGCAGGCTGCCGGCCAGGGCCTGCCGCCGGGCCTGCTCCCCCAGGCCCAGGGCCTCGGCCGCCCGGGCGAGCACGTCGGGCAGGAAGCTGCCCATGGCCCCCTGGCGGGTGGAGCTGCCCACCTCCTCGTTGTCGAACAGGCAGTAGATTTGCCCCGCGCCGGGCAGGGGGCCGGCGGCGAGGAAGCCCTCCAGCGTGGCGTAGGCGCAGGCCAGATCGTCGATGCGGGGGGCCTGGAACAGCTCCCCGCCGGGGCCCAGGCGCACCGGCTTCTGCCGGGGGCAGAGCACCAGGTCGGTGGAGAGGATGTCCTCCGGCTCCGCCTCCAGCGCCCGGGCCAGCAGGGCGGTGAGGGGCTCCGCCCCCGCCAGGCCGTACAGGGGCTGCATGTCCCGCTGGAGGTTGTAGTCGTGGCCCTTGTTCACGTCCCGCTGCATGTGGATGGCCAGGCTGGGGATGGTGAGCAGGTCCCGGTCCAGATAGACCAGCCGCCCCTCCACCCCGCCGGGGCGGCGCACGGCGGCCCGGCCCGCCACGGTCAGGGGGCGGTCCAGCCAGGAGGCGCAGTTCATGCCGCCGTAGCCCTCCACCTCCAGGCGGGCGTAGGCCTTGTCCCCGGCCAGGGAATCGGCCTTGACCCGGAAGGTGGGCGCGTCGCCGTGGGCGGCGGTCATGCGCCAGCCCTTCAGCGGCCCGCGGGGCAGGCGGAAGGCGATAAGGCTGCTCTGGTTGCGGGTGGCGTAGTAGCGCCCGCCGGGCTCCAGGTGCCAGAAATCGGCCTCCTCCAGGCGGGTAAAGCCCTCGGCGTCCAGCAGCCGGGCGGCGCTTTGCACCGCGTGGAAGGGGCTGGGGCTGGCTTCAATGTATTCCATCAGGCGATCGACCGTCTGCATGGCGGTACCTCCTTGTTGTTGGGTTTCTTGCCATGGGGTATTATACGGCAAAACGCGGGGGCAGTCCAGACGAAAAGGGACCGCCGCGATTGAATTCGGGCGGATAAATCGGTATACTGGGGTAAAGTGACCCGAAAGGGGCGTCAGGGCTATGCTGTATGACAAAATCGAGTTCCCGGCGGGCACGCCGCTGAAATTCTGCATCCTGGACGTGGAGGAGTACCCCTTCCACATGCAGAACGACGTGCTGGAGATCATCTTTATGCTGGAGGGCTGCCTTGAGCTGACGGTGGTCAACAACGTGCTGCGTATGGAGGAGGGGGACATCTACATTTGCAGCCCCAACGAGCTACACAGGATGTGCGCCTGCGGGCACGGCCGGAGCATCGTCCTGCTCCTGTACATCGATCTGGCGCAGTACAAGGCGGAGTTCCCCGACATCACCACCTACCAGTTCGCCAACAGCGCCCTGGAGAACAACCGCACGGGCATCCAAATTCTGGGCAGCTATCTGAAAAAACAGCTCCCCAAGCTCCTGGACGAGCGGGAGGCGGAGTGGACCAACACCAGGGAGATCGGCGGGCGGATCCTGCGCATCCTCATCAAGGAGTTCCAGTGCTACTACCTGGGCAAATTCTACCCCGAGTTCAGCACCGCCTATAAGGACAACGAGATCCAGCTCAAGCGGATCCGCCGGATCATCGACTACATCTACCGGAACTACAACAAGCCCATCCTGATCAAGGACGTGGCCGACATGGAGCACATCAGCACCTACCACCTGACCTACATCCTGAAAAACGGCTGCGGCATGGGCTTTCGCATGTTCCTGAACATGGCGCGGGCGGAGAAGTCGGCTACGCTGCTGCTGGACAGCGGCAAGGGGCTGCAGGCCATCGCCTGCGAGTGCGGTTTCTCCAAGTACAAGTATTTCAGCGAGAGCTTTGAGAAGGTATTCCGCACGACCCCCCAGGAGTACCGGAAAACGTACCAAAGCCGCACGATAGCGGTGCAGGCGCGCCGGGCCAGGGAGCTGGGCGGCGCGGAGCTGGAGGCCCTGATCAGGAAGTTTTGCAGCAAATCCGAGGAGATCCGCCTGGATCTGAGCCGGGAGTACCCGGCGCAGCGGTTCTGCAAGCCGACCTGCGTGTACCTGCCCGGCGCTCTGTACGACCACGTCACCGGGCTGCCCGCCCTCAAGGCGCTGAAGGAGGAGATCCCCCTGCGCCGTGTGGGCATAGACGGGGCGTTTCTGCACAGGTACAGGGACCGGCCGGGAGCGCTGCGGCGCATCCTCTGCGACTTCTGGGCGCTGCGGGCCGGAGTGCGCGTGTACCTGGGGGGGAGCGACAGCCTGCAGGGGACCAGGGGCTTCCTGGAGCTGCTCAAGCAGCTGCGGGACGAGGCCGCTGTGGACGTGGAGTTCTCCATCTCGGCGGCGGAGGAGCCCGCCAAGGCGGAGGCCCTGCGCGGCCTCGCCGCCGCCTGCGGCTTTCCGGCGGAAATCACGCCGCAGGGCCCGGAGCCGGAGCGCAACCCCATCCACAGCTCCGGGTATATGCCCTGCTACCTGCTGCGGGCCCTATCCCTGGACGGGGGGCCCTGGGCGGAATCCATCCCGCTGGTGGACGCGCAGGGCGCCGGCGGCCTGTCGCTGACCACCGGCGCCGGGCTGAAGAAGCCGGTCTACCACCTGCTCGGCCTGCTGGGGAAGATGGGGGACGCGCTGATCGCCCGGGGGAATACCTACCTAATCACGGGCTCGCCCGGGACGGCGGACTTCCAGGTACTGGCCTACTACTACGACACGTGCTTCGACGCGCTGTTCGAGGACGCCTCCAAGGCGGCGGAGCACGCCACCTTCATCGACCTGGTGGCCCAGGACTGCGACTCCAACCGGGAGATCACCCTGCGCCTGGAGCATATCTGGGGGACGTACGCCCTCAGGCGGTACCGCCTGAGCTCGGAGGACTATTTGGCAAAGTACCGGGACGCCCCCTTCCTGGACTGTGGGGGCCTGTCTGAGGAGAGCGTGCGGGTGCTCAACGGGACCCTGGCCCCCGAGGCCACGCTGAGTATGCTGGAGACCAACGGGAGCTTTCAGCTGGACTTCAAGCTGGACCCCTTCGAGATACTGCTGTTCTGCTTTGAAAAACTGTAGAAATCGGGAAAAAGTACAGCCGGCCCTTTAGGCCGGCTGTACTTTTTCGCTTATTTTTCGGGCTTTTTGTAAACTCCGCCCCCGGACGACCCACAAAAAGTCCGCAGGGAAGTGCCTAGTTTTCCGCGGACTGCATTTGTATAATAAGCACACTATAGCCGCGAATAAAATAAAAAACTTTGTGTGAGAGTGCTAAAAACGCGGCGGAAAAGGGGGGCGGCCGGGAGGATATACGGAGAGATAACCTGACCTCAGCTGTTCGGGCTGAAACAAAAAAGAGGAGGATTGTCCATGGAAAACACGGAAAAAAAGATGATAACCACAGCCGACCTAAACCGGACCCTGGGAAAAAAGGAGCTGTACTCCATTGCCTTCGGCCACGTGATCGGTTCGGGCGTCTTCTCGCTGATCGGCATCGGCATTGCGATGTCCGGCAAATCGGCGTTCCTGGGGATCTTGCTTTCTGCGGTGTTTATCATGCTGCAGGCGCTGCCGTTTATGATCATGGCGGGCACGGCCAGGTTCAGGGGCGGCTACTACTCCATGATGGGGACCCTCTGGGGGGAGAAGTTCGCGGGCTTTTATATCGTGGTCTTTTTCTGCTCCAATATCTCCCTGGCCATGTACGCCATCAGCTTCGCACAGTATTTGCAGGGCATTTTGCCCGGCGTCCCCGTCACCCTCGTCGCCTTTTTGGTGATGACCGTATTCTTCGTCACGAACCTGCTGGGCATTGAGGGGGCCGCCAAGCTGGAGATTGTAATGGACATCGTCCTGGCCCTGGCCCTGACCCTGTTTATCGTCTACGGGCTGCCCCAGGTGGACTTCGGCAGCTTTTTCACCGAGGACTTCACCCCGGCGGGGCCAATGGGGGTGCTCACCTGCGGCGTGCTGCTCACGTGGGCCACCGCCGGCGGCATCGACATGGTCAACCTGAGCGCCGAGGCCAAGAACCCCACCAAGGATCTGCCCCAGGTGATCATGGTGTCCACTATTGCAATCGCCGTTTTCTACGCGCTGATTGCGGTGGTGGCCGCGGGCGTGCTCCCGGTCTCCGTCACCGCCAATATGCCGCTGGATCTGGTGGCAAAGTCGATTTTTCCCTACCCGCTGTTCCTCTTCTTCGTCATCGGCGGGGCCCTGCTGGCCCTGTCCACCACCCTGAACGCCACCTTTGCCTGGGTGACCAAGCCTATCCTCCAGGCGTGCAACGACGGTTGGCTGCCCAAGAAGGTGGGCTACGTGCACCCCAAGTTCAAGACCCCCGTCTTTATCCTCGTACTCTTCTACGCCATCGGCCTGGTGCCCATCCTCTTCAAGATCGAGATCGGCAGGATTGCCGACACCGCCGTAATCCTGAGCAATATCCTGTTCGTGCTGATCTGCTTCGGCACGGTCTTTATCCCCAAGCGCATGCCCGAGCTGTGGGAGAAGTCCGCCTTCCACTTCAGCAAAAGGAAGCTCTACCTCTGGTCCTGCCTGGGCGGCGTGTCCTCCACGATTATGGTGCTGGTGCTGCTGCTCCAGACCACCAAATTCCAGTTCGTGGGCATGATCGCCATCACGCTGGTGGGCATCCTGTTCGCCCATCTGCGCTATAAGAGCGGCGCGGTAAAAACCCTGGAGAGCTTTGAGGCCCTTTAATACCTGATTTGATCGTAAGGAGCGTTTGCTATGAAAACGAAGTATTCCAGCCTGTTCAGCCCCCTGACCATCCGGGGCGTCACCCTGAAGAACCGGATCGAGGTGGCCCCCATCTCGGTGTTCGATCTGGCCACCACGCCTGAGCGCCACGCCTGTGAGCGGGACATGCAGTTCTTCCGCATGCGTGCCATGGGCGGCGCCGCGGTGGTCACGCTGGGCGACTGCATCGTGCACCCCACGGGCGTGGACTCGGGCCACCTGCCCTCCCCCAAGATTATGGCCTGCAGCGACGACAACCTGCCCTTCCTGACCCGGATTGCCGACGAGATTCACAGGTACGGCGCCCTGGCCAACATTGAGCTCAACCACGCGGGCATGCTCACCGCCAGCGGGGAGATGGACGGCTGGGGCCCCGACTACATCAACTTCACCGAGTCCAAGACCATCGCCCCGCTCTCCGAGCAGTCTGCGGAGGCCGAGCCGGTCTACCGTAAGGGCGTGGTGCGGCAGATGACCGAGGAGATGATCGAGGAGGTTGTGGACGGGTTCGGCACCTCCGCCCTGCGGGCCAAAACCTGCGGCTTCGACATGGCCATGATCCACGCGGGCCACGGGTGGCTGATCCACCAGTTCATGTCCCCCCTGACCAACCACAGGACGGACCGCTTCGGCGGGAGCCTGGAGAACCGGGCCAGGCTGCTGCTCATGGTCATCGACCGGATCCGACACTACTGCGGCGAGGATTTCCTCATCGAGGTGCGCTACAGCGGCACCGAGTACGTGGAGGGCGGCTATACCCTGGAGGACGGTGCGCGGTTCGCCGAGCTGATGGACGGCAAGGCGGACCTGCTGCACGTCTCCGCGGGCAACTTCTACTACCCCGAGACCGAGTGCCTGATGGTCCCCAGCCTGTTCAAGCAGCCGGGCTTTAACCTGTATCTGGCCGAGGAGGTCAAAAAGCACGTGAAGAAGTCCCACGTGGTGGCCCTGGGCGCCCTGAAGGAGCCCGGGATGATGGACGAAATTATCGCCTCGGGCAAGGCGGACGTCATCGCGGCCTGCCGGGTCATAAACGCCGACCCGCTGTTCCCTAACAAGGTGAAGCGCGGGCAGGAGGAGGAGGTCCGGCCCTGTATCCGCTGCAACTGCTGCATCGCCAACTACCAGACCAGGATTACCCGCTGCACGGTCAATCCCACCCTGGACCGGCCCGCCGACGTGGTGCTGCCCCAGCTCCCGGCCGAGCCCAAGCGGGTTTTGATCGCCGGCGGCGGCCCCGGCGGTATGGAGGCGGCCATCGTGGCCAAGGAGCGGGGCCACGAGGTCATCCTCTGCGAGAAGGCGGGGGAGCTGGGCGGGCTGATCCGCTACGCCCGGAAGGTGCCCTTTAAAAAGGAGACCGAGCAGTACCTGGACTTCATGATCGACAAGGTGAACCGGCTGGGCGTGGACGTGCGGCTGAACACCGAGGTGACCCCCGCGCTAATCGGGGAGATCGGGCCGGACTTCTGCATCGCGGCGGTGGGCTCCGACCCGCTGATCCCGGACATTCCGGGCGTGGAGCGGGCCCACCCCATTATGGACATGTACGACGGCAAATTCGAGGTGGGGCAGACCGTGGCCATCATCGGCGGCGGCCTGGGCGGCAGCGAGGCGGCCGTGGAGCTGGCGATGCAGGGCAAACAGGTCACGCTGGTGGAGATGCTCTCCGACATCGCCAGGGACGCCAACTCCCTCCACAGGCCCGCCCTGCTCAATGAGATTGCCGACTATGCGGCGCAGATTACCGTGCTGAAAAACACCACCTGCACGGAGATCGGCGCGGAGGGGATCGTCTGCACGGACAAGGCCGGGGAGAAACGCACCGTCAAGGCGGATACGGTCATCCTGGCCGCGGGCATGGTGCCCCGCAGGCAGGCAGTGGAGACCCTGCGCGAGGCGGCCGACGAGCTGCGGGCCATCGGCGACTGCAAGAAGGTCCGCCAGATCGGCGACGCCGTCCGGGAGGGCTACGACGCGGCCATGGAGGCGTAGGCAAATAGAAAAAGCGGTGCTGATACCCAGGGTATCAGCACCGCTTTTTTATGGGGTTTATGCCTGTGGGGTCTGTGGGGCCTGTGAGGCGGCGGGCGCGGCGGGGAGCTGGCGGCCGGTGTGGTCGATGGTGTACTCCCCGGGCAGGAGGATCTCGGAGATGGGCACGAAGGTGTACCCCTCCTGCAGCAGCGTTTCGATGATGCCGGGCAGGGCCTCGGGGGTGTGCAGCGCCGCGTTGTGGAAGAGCACGATGGACCCCGGCTGGACCTTGCTGGTGACCCGCTGGGTGATCTCGCCGGCGGGCAGGTCCTTCCAGTCCAGGCTGTCCACATCCCACTGGATGGGCTCCATGCCGATGGAGCGGATGGCGGTGATCACGTTGTCGTCATACTCCCCGTAGGGCGGGCGGATGAGGGTGGGGCGCACGCCGGTGACCGCCTCGATCTTGTCGTTGCAGGCCTCCACGTCGGCGATGATCTCGTCCCGGGAGAGCTTGGACATGTGGGCGTGGGTGTTGGAGTGGTTCATAACCTCGTGGCCCGCGTCGTGCAGGGCCTTCACCGACTCGGGGTATTTGTCCACCCAGCCCCCCACCACAAAGAAGGTGGCCTTGATGTTGTACTTGCCCAGGATGTCGATCAGCATCTGGGTGTCCTCGTTGCCCCAGGGTGATGTTATTTTGCGGGAGTTGGCACGGGCGAGAAGGCACTGCCTTTCCCGCTCGTGCGCGACCTCAGGGTAATTACAATGTTATCACATAATTCATCTTTTGAATATTTAAGCTAGTGAAAGGGACTTTGCATGGAGGAATAACAAAAGCTAGCTGTGCCATTCGCTTCCCTCCAATAATCATCATAACCGCCATAATCTATAAATGGATCTGAAAGGGATGAAATGTTGTAATTTTCTTTTCCATAGGATCTCTTTCACAACTTTAGTATGTCCGATAATATGAATTCCCATCTATTATTAATTCACCATAATCGCCATATATATCGTCATATATATTCCCCCACCAATTGGCGTGAAATACTTCGCCAGGATGATCTACATAGCAAAAGTCAAACGAAATACTGGTACCGTTGTACATACTAAATGAACCATTTAGTATTTGGATGCCTGCATCACTATATAGGCCAATTATACTAGAGTCATTGGGGCAAATCCAATGACCGTAGCAATAATCCTGTAGGATACACTCAATATAAACTGGACGTAGTATTTCATCATATAAATCAAAACTATCAATTCCCCAGCTGTCTCTTGTGGATACTGATGCATCATAAAGTGCATAAGTACCGCCAAGCCAATCTTCCTGACATTCCATTAAAGCATTTTCGATCATCCCATCGGATGTAGACAAAAACATTTGCATCGCTGGGTTAATGTGAAGTATGACCCATTTGTTTTCTTTTTCCGTGCTATGGGAACTTACTTCATAGTCTAAGCGAAAATCACCATTTTCAGTGGAGGTAATAGGTAAAAAGCTGTCATTATTTTTGTAGCACAGATTACCGGGTGCAAATGCTAGATTTGCGAAATAACTTCCATCAAAATTATAAACAGTTAACTCTACGCCCCAAAAACCTGAATCGTATATGTATCCATTATTCTCAACAGGGTCTACCCCAGAAGCATACCAACTCGTTCCAATGAATGCCTCCAATGCGGACATATTAAAACCAGGCGAGTCCTTTGAAACAATAGAAGCAGTACTGTCTTGAAACTTATCTACTTGATTACTTGTAGCTGGAGCAAAACTCATTAATGCATAGAACCCATAGTCTCCCAAAGTAATTGTCTCACCGTCAGATTCCATTGTGCTAATATTGAAAGTAAAACCTGCTCCATCAGGATTGCGTTCAATCCAACCGTCCATAAATCCAGATGGAAATAGTAAATTCGCTTTTTCATCCAGCACGATTAACACCAACCCGTCAAACGCATCATTGGTAACACTAGAAATAGTTGCAGTAATAATTCCATTCTCGTCTGGCGGCTGGGCAGTAATTTTACATATGCCGCTTTCCACGTCCGGCACACCGCTATTATCCAGGCATGCAGACATTGAAACATCCCATTCTCCGGCCAACCATTCTGCTCCATATGTAGAATCTTCGTGTTCAGGTATTAATTGCTGCGAGGGTTCTAGAGTAATGGCCTCGGCTTTTGCTTCTGGCACTGTTAGCCCTATCGCTGACGCCATAGAATAGGCGCAGGCAATAGAGATAAACACAATCAAAGTGTAATATCCCAGGAAGGCAAGAATAGCTTTCCCGGCTGAAGGGCAAAATTTATTTTCTGTAGCTTTATTTTGAATCAAATGCCTACAATGTATATAGTACGCTCTATTAAAGTCTTTGCCAAAGCGGATATAACAGAGAAGTCCATAAAATTGTACTGCAAGGAGTGCAAACAGACAATATGCAATCCAAATGTAATACAACTGACTATTTTCCGTTGGATTTATTACAATAAGACCTAACCACAGTATGACTGGTATTATAATAGAAAAGGAAATGAAATGCTTGAAATATTTCCTCAATAGACTGGTGCATTTTCTGTATAAGCAAAAGAACGGGCCAAACAAAAAGGCTGCCCAATTAAAACGAACTTTTTTACTATTCTCTATATTTTCGAATTGATTAGTATAGTAGTTTCCACTTTGCCCATCTATACAACTCCAACCTATATGCTCTGATTTACTAAGAGAAGGCAGTAACATACGTTCCAAATCCCATAACTCATTCTTGCAGTTGGAGTATATCTTAATGATACCTGAGCCTTGTAGTGAAATGCATAAGCTATGACGTTGGATAACTAGGAGAAGTAAAGCTATTACGAGTAGCCAACGGAACTTGATATCTTTTTCGAGTAAAAACAAAAGGAAACAACCAATAGTCAGTAACACAAAAAAGATCAAGAATAAGGGGTTTAAATGAGTCTCGACCATAGTAGATATAACTTCTAATTTGTTAAAGCGGAAATTTAATGTTGGAAGGTCTCGGCCTAGTACCTTTGAGTGCTTATGCTGATTAATGGTGACATCTTCTCCGCTAATTTCAATATCAGTAGTGTCTTTTGTTGGGATATACCTAAGTAAAGGCCAAACTCTATTTTCAATATGAAACTTTTGAGACAACAACTGACTTTCCTGTTCAATTGTTTCATTACACTCTATGCTTATGATTGGCTGGGCAACAGCCCCGGGCGAGGAATCAGCCACACTACAGGTTTTAGCCAACTCACTAGATTGAGCTGACGATTCTTGATTCAAAGAATCTAAATGCTCTGTTTCTTTTAAACTTTTATGGGTTAATGTATCACATGTTGTTTGCCCATAAAGCTGTTCCCCACATTCAGAGCAAAAAAGAGAATCTTCGGGAAGTTCATGACCGCAAAAACGACAATACATATCCTCTCACCTCGAATTAAATGCCTAAGACGTCGTAGGCGACGTTGTTGTCGTGGATCTCTTCGGTAATGCGGTTCATTTCAAGTGTACCTATCCGATCGCCATACAAGCCATATACCGAAGACTTGATTATACCATCTGGTATATAAAGTTCATTTGGAGCATCTTCAAAATCTTGAAGTTCGTATGTGATTGTAATCTGAGAAATATCTATTACGCTACGCCTGTACAGATCTTTGTTAATAACGGTGTCGTATGCCTGCGACTTTGCAACTTCTAATGGGAGAAAGTTGTAAACACCGACTTGCTGAGCAGGTGACTCAGTATCATTTATTTCCCATTTATATATACATATTACGTGATCATATACAAAGTACACTATTTCTGCATCGGAATGTTCAATTACCTGGTAATCAAAGTCAATAGTTGTGTCAGACATATTCTTTTTATCAAGTAACCTCAAAAGCTCATTTAAATTTATGTAAGTAGGTATTTCAGGAACTGCAGCAATTGTAATCATAGCTGTTGTTTTTTGTGGGAGATAACTTGCACCTAAAGCAGTACTAGTGGAACTACTATCTGATAATGTACGTCCTGAAAAAAGCTGAATTCTAGGGGAGGAATGCGCACCATTCCAATATCCGTTCCAATCCAGAAAAAGTCTTGAATTAGCCCCCCGATAGATTCCGCTTACAGTGAAGTTGTATGTATTTGCAATTTGATCTCCTGTTTTACCTATTAAATTTGATAAAACTATTTTTGTATTAAATATGTCATTTGATAACAGGAAAACAAAAACCCCCACACATAAAAATAAAAGAATTCCAATCGTGACAAAACTGCCGCTTTTGTGTTGAGATGTTTTATGCACTTCATTTTCACAAATACTATGGTCGCTCTTAAGGTCCTCGGTATATGTATAGTCAGTTTTTTCTGTGGTTTTTTCAGAGAATGACTCAGATGGGATTGCCGTAGTAGAAATTTTTTTGAGATTGCGTGGATTTGCCTCGTTTACAAATCTCTTTCCACACTTAGGACAGAAAATAGAATCTGCTAATACTTCATTTCCGCAATACCTACAATACATAATATCCACATCCCCAACGAACTTAATATTTGTAGAAATGTTCAACGAACTTTAAATAGTTTCATAATAATTGCTATTGGTATGAGAGCCCATCCTAATACAATTCCCAGAAAAAGTTTTTCAAGAAACAGCATGCCCATCTTTCGAAAGACAATTTTATTGTAATACAAGACTAGACCAGCAGCCCAATACCCCAACCAAGCATAGATTACAACAAGAATCATTTCAACTCCCCCTTTTTTAATCCATCATACCCTGCGAGTTGCTGTTTGTAAACCCTATAAGTTTATTTTATATTAAAACTCTCCGGGTTAGACTATTTAAAACAGAGCTCGGAGGGATTTAATATGGACTGGACTTCCATAGGGCAGCGTGTCCGCAGGCAGCGGGAGTTCCTGGGATTTACCCGGGAGCAGCTTGCGGAGCAACTGGATGTCACGCCCAAGTTTTGTTCAGATATTGAGCTTGGCCTGAAAGGGATGTCCGTGCCCACCCTCTGCCGGATCTCTGCGATCCTGAAGTTGTCCACGGACTACATCCTCTTCGGTGTAGAGGCACACAGCGGTGGCAGCCAGGTTACGCATATGCTGGATCAATGTCCGGCTGACAAGCTGGATTATCTGGATACCCTCGTGAAAACCTTCCTCCTTGCCGTTGATAACAAAAAAGAGTAGCTGATGGTCAGCTACTCTTTTTTGCCCTTCTGTAGAAGGTTGCTTTGCTCATGCCGAGCTGCTTCCTGGCCTGGACTGCCGTAATCTCGCCTTTCTGCCAGCGGGCCAGTACCTTATCCAAATCCGGGTGCTGGATAGGCTTCCTGCCCGTGTACTTCCCCTCGACCCTGGCTATTGCTATCCCCTCCCGCTGCCGCTGCAGGATGTACTCCCGCTCCAGCTCCGCCACGGCGCCGAAGATGGTGAGCATGAACTTTCCGCTGGGCGTGGTGGTGTCAATCGCCTCCTTCTTCGATACGAATTCCACCGCTTTTGCCGTCAGCTGCTCCACCAGCTCCAGCAGGTCGCGGGTGTTCCTGGCAAACCTGCTGATGGATTCCACAATCACCGTGTCACCCTGCCGCACATAGTGGAGCATCTTTTTCAGCTCAGGGCGGCTGGTATCCTTCCCGCTGGCCCTATCAATGTAGAGCTTGTCCACCCCCAGCCCCTGCATCAACACCTCCTGCCGCATGGTGTTCTGCTCCTGGGTGCTGACCCGCACGTAGCCTATTTTCAAGCTGCACTCCCCCCTTCCTCCAGGGATACGGACGCTATTTTCCCGGCGCGGATGATAAACGCCAGCCCAAAGGAATCATACAGCATGGAGTAGATGAAGATTGGGATGTCCTCCGGGCAGTGGATGGCATCCGCCCGGAAGTAGCTTTCACAGAAGTAAGAGAGGATTAAGCCCAGCGCTTCGCCCCGTGCGCACATCCCTGTCTGTAAGAAATAGAGCACCGTCGAGAGGTAGCGGATGCACTTGTCCGCCTCCTGGTTCATCATTCCACCTCCTCGTAAAAGTCCCGTTGGGGTGGCTTCCTGTTTTGAGACGTATCAAAACCCGAAAACCAACCCCAGCGGGACACTTTTTATAAGTATCATAAGGGTATACCCTGTTGGGACAAGCCTAAACCCTACACCACGCCGGTCGGCATTGCCTCCAGATAACTCAATATCGCCTGGAATACATCGGAGTCTTCTTTACGCTTAGGCCGACGATCCCACCCCCTGTCATAGATGACGACCATCTCGCTGTGGGCAGAGCTTTCATGCCGGATGGACAGCTTGCTTACACGCCCACGGGTAATTCCATATTGAGAGGGCTTATCAAACACCTTGGCCCGGAAGGTGTACGCCCCTGCGCGTCCTTCAAGCCAATGATTGTCCATGTATTTTGTGATTTCTATTTTCATATTGCTCCCTTCATAGAAAGCGGCCCAGGGAATGGCTTCGTTTAAGAAGCGTCCCTGGGCCGCTCGGTGTCTTTTGCCGTAACGGCGGTATGTATGCATCCGTCCATCTGGCGGAACTGAGCGTCGATTTCCTCAAATGTCCTTGAACGGTTAAAGAGTTCTGTGGGCTTGTTCGGAAGCGCCTGGAGTGCGAGCATCTTCGCCCACAGATCCGGGTGGTGCTCGTAGAGGTGCCGCAGCTCCTGTGTTTTGGCGTTGGGGCAGAAGAAGCAGCCGTTGCGGTCAGAAAACCCGTAGATGGGGGAGAGCAGACCCTCCTGCCTGCACAGCTCATAAGCCCCGGCTTCGTCCACACCGTACTTGTCCAGCAGGGAGATCTGCTTGCCGTTCCTCAGCCGCGCCAGCCGCTCCTGCTCATCACTGGCAATGCCGATATACTGGACTGTATCCTCCGGCAAGCGGCGGATCCACCGGCTGATAGGACGCTTCTTGCAGTCCCGCTGAATAGCGCAGCGCCCGCAGAGGGGGAAACCCCGGATCATCCCGGCTTTGGGACCACGCTTGATGGTCTGCGACACATTGTCCACATAGGTGGTGGCGTCGCGGAGGATTACCGTCTCAATCCCCCAGGACTTCAGCTTCGGGATAGCCGTGTGATGGATGAATTCCCGGTGCTCCGGAACCTCCCCACTCGTATCCCGGTCAAACATTACCTCGCAATAGGCCACCTTCCCCAGCGGCTCCCCGTGCCTCCTGGCCAGGATAAGCGTAGCCATGCTGTCCTTCCCAAAGGAGCAGGAGGCGACATATTCCTCCTTCAGGACACCTCAAAGCCGCGAAGCCAGCGGATGGCACGCCACTTCCGGCGGAATTCCTCGGTCCAGGCATACCCAGTGGAATTATCCACCGCAATCCATCGCCCGCCCGCATAGGCAAGGAACAGCCCGCGGGGATGGAATCCGTCCACGACTTTGCGCAGCTGCCCCATGCTGATCCGGCAGATTTCAAAATTCTCCACAATAAAGATACTCCTCAATTTCCTCCGGGGTAATCCCTTCTTCAACCAGGCGGTCGATTTCCTCCGGGCATAGGCCGAACGCACCGGCTACGGATTTTAGCTCTTCCAGGTATTCCTGCTCCGCATGCCCGGCGGGTGTTTTACTTAAGGGGAGCGGGTAGCCGGTGAAAAGCGGGAACTGCCAGCTGTCCAGCACGAGCCTGGCGGTATCAAACCCGCTGGTTGTCATCCTGCCGGACACGTCGATCTTCAAAATATCCCCGCAGCGCGTTTCCACCCTCACCGGCTTCTCCAATACAATCTGCAGCTTCTTTAATGCGTGGGCCAAAATCCCCTCCGTCGAGGCATAGAGGTAGAACCCCGGCCTGGGGAAATGGACCAGGCAGAGCGGGTTATCCCCCTTGATAAAATAGAGGCTGTTGCGGCCATCCAGCACGGTAAAGGTGAAAGAACCCTCCATCTGCTCCGCCATATAGGACAGGGTATCGAAGGACAAAACCTTCCTGCGCTCGATAAGCTGCACCGCAATATAGCTGTCCGTCTCTATCCTGGTGTCGTGTAAACCCAGCTTCCGCCTCAGTTTTCCGTCATTGCGGAGCACCCCGTTGTGCGCCAGGGCAAACGGCATCCCTCCCACGGCACCCCGGAAGGGATGGTTATTGCAGTTCTTCTTCGCGCTCCCCTGGGTAGCCATACGTGTGTGCCCCATTACAACATTGGCGTCGCAGGGGAAGAAGAGCCTTATTTTATGTGCGGGAAGCGGACGCTTAAAAATACGCAGCTGCCCGCCGCTGTTATAGGCTACCCCGGTTGCGTCGGTCCCCCTGGCTTCGCACTCCTCTGCCAGGGTTGAGAGGATGTACAACCGCTGCTTCCCGGTGAAGCAATTTCCATAGTCCACCATACCGAACAGGCAGCACATCAGATCTCCACCTCCGCGTCCACAGGCTCGTTGACATACAGGCGGCGCTCTTTTAAGTAATGGATTAGTTCAGGCGCCCGGATGCCCGCCGCGAAGCTGGTCCAGGATAAGCCTTTCAGCTGTTCGTCGGACATGGAAACCGCCACGCTGCACAGCCTGTCAACAAGCTGCAGCGTGGCGATCAGCGTATTGTATTTGAGTGTACCCCGGAAAATACGGAACTCCACGGTATCGCGGTTCTGGAGGTTGACAGAGGAATACCTGCCGCCGCCAAACCCTTTCTTGGCGTGGTCCAGTATCTCCATAGGCTGCTCCTGGTAGCCGTAGCGTGCCGCCCAGCGCTTCAACTGGCGCTCGGTCCGCCTGCTGAATTTCAGCAGCTCCTCCCAGTGCTTTTCAAAGAAGTACAGCACACGGGCGATACGGGCGTCTTGCTCCTCCTCCGTCTCTCCAAAGGTGGAGCGGTTGACATGGATATGCAGCCCGCACGTCCTGGCCTTATGGCTGGTATAGCCCATGGAGGCGGCTTTCTCCAAAATATCCGGCCAGGGCATCCGGCTGCGGTGGAACGCCAGCGTCATGGGGTGGGTGACAATCTCAAAGCCGTCGTCGAGCGAGCCGTCATGCTTGCAGTAAATCAGCTCGTCGGTGCGGTTGGCCAGGCCGAGCAGCTCATCCGCATTCCCACCGTACTCTCCGGCGCCGTCGATCTCCAGCTCTACGCCGAAAAAGCGCCCACCCTCGCCGTAGAACAGGGGGGTGGGCTTATAATAGTAGTCGTTGATGGCCCTGTGGTACGCCGCGGGGGTGCAGCAGCCCTCACAGAGCGGTTCCTCCCCCTCTGGGTCGTCCCCGGTATAATGTGCGTCCTCGCTGCGGATGAGCGCGCCGCAGCGTGTACATTCGGTATAGTGGTAGTCATAGCAGCGCTGGCAGAGCGGCGTAGTGCTGTTCCCGGCGCTATCGTCGCGCCAGATACGTCCGCCGCACTCATGGCACAGTACGGTTTCAGCCTCCAGGCAGCTGCCGCAGAGTTCCTGGTCATCGAAGCCATGGCAGTCGGAGCTGTCCAGCTCTTCCCCGCAGATACTACAGATAAAGGTTTCCCTCATGTGTTACTCCTCCTTTGTAAGCACGTCGATGGCAGCGCAGATGACAGCGGCCAGCGCGGCCAGTGCGATGCCGATCAGGTCTTTTCCGAACTTGCCCTGGTTATCCTTAATGGTTCCGTCCCCCTTGGGTTTACCGGGACTTTAAATCTGCAGGATGCGGTGGAGGAACTGCGCTGCGAAGCCGGATATGACGGCGCGGATGGCAGACAGGATAGATTTGAGCATGTTGACGATCTCCTTTCAGATTTGGATTGGGCACGGCTGTTTCCCGGGTTCCCACACTGATTCTACTGAAAACCCACAGGAAACAAAAATATCCCCGGGGGGCTGCCGGCGTCGGGATTGGCAGCCCCCGGGGATTCTTCAAGATAATAATATATCTTTAAAAAGAGAACAAATAAGATAAAACAAGCTCATGGAATCAGAGAGAGGAGAGCAAATATGTATTTGAACGATCAACTACTTTATGAATTTGACGGAGGGGCGTTAGAGAACGAGTACCTAACGCCGATGGAAGCCATGGAACTTCTTCGCATCGGTAAAAATAAAATTTATGAACTACTGGCCTCTGGTACGCTTCCGGCAATTCGGCTTGGAAAGCAGTGGCGTATCAGCAGACGGGCAATTCTTGACTTGGAAGAGCGTTATTAGGGACGCAGAAGCCCAACAAGCTCGGAATGCTGCTTAGGCGGGCAGCTTTGCCAAACCATTTTTCTGGAATCGTTACAGGGTTAACGCCCAGACGAGCCAGTCCATCCAAAAGATAACGAGCGGAGCGCCCATCCCGCTGATAGTCACGAATTGTCTGATACAGGCTTCGGTTCGCAGATACATCCTGTAAAAAACGAATCATTTTGTCCGACTGTACGGCTGTTTTGTGGGCTTGGATAATCTTGCAGGCTAAGTTCAATGTATAGTAGTCGCCTGTGCAAAAAAGCATTTTCGTGTATCTCTCAAACTCCGCCCGGCATAGGTCTTGCGTGTAGGACAGTAAATCTGCAAGGCTTATGTCGGGTACTTTTTGCAGCAGATAGCGAAGTTTAGCTGGATGTAGTTGCATTTCAAAGCGCAGCAGTCCGTTTGCCTCTTCAGGGATTTCTTTAAAGTAACACAAGTTGTCCTTCATTTGGCGGTATTTGTTATAGATGCTAATGTCAAATGAAGCTGCGCGAAGCAGTAGCGCGTCAGAATAAGGCCGACATCTATGTGCTGAATGATCATAATGGGTATCTTCCTGTAGAAACCGGCATCGGTTCCCGCGCCGCATAAGTTTCAGGTAGCTTGCGGCTATATCGTCGGATTCAAATTTATAATTCGTACAGAGATCAAGGCGTGAGATGGAGAAATCTTCAATCGTGCATCGGAGCGTACGTCCAAGCCTCACGTTGCGGTATTCCGTTAAACCCAACCGGCAAATGCAATCGTTTAGTTTGGCAATCAATAGATGATTCGTCAAGGGCGTGCTTTCATAAATACCGAGATAACTTTGATCCCCCACCAAGAGGCGCGGATTGATAATTAGTACAAGAGAATAGTATGGAAATTCCTGTTCTGAGTAATTTAGCTGTTTTAAAATAACGCGAACGCCTATAGAAGAAAAAACATCGCTATTATAAATACGCCCTTGCCCAAGAACAGTGTAGTATGTTTTACACATGGCGTGGTAAAGCTTTTCTTTTATCATGGAAAAATCAGTATAACCTATCTGCAGCGTAAACTCTATCGTATGTATACTAAATACCAAGGATTCAGTCATCTGCACAGCACAATCATACACGCAGTTTTGCATGTTGCTCTCTCCTGTTCACGTTCATATTTGATGGAACTGGCGGTTCTTGCTGCCATCCTTAGCAACATGTTTATCCCATATTAATATTTCACGATTAGTCCCGTGCAGGTTTATTTATACTTGCTGCTCCTTTGAATGTCCTGTACAATGAAGATAAATTCCCCCTGTTTTAGGTGGGATGTGTGGGAACTCCCCTGTTTCCCACCTAAAATAGGAGCACAGTTTAATAGTTTGGAGGCTACACATCTATGACACTATTTGATGCGATTTTTTCTCCTAAGCCTCATCCGGCACCATTGTACAACGACTATATATTAGGGGTTTCTCTATTGAATACCGATGCTTCTGTGGCAGAAATTTTGCAGATTGCATTTTCCATGATGATCAAATGTGTTAATCATATCCCTCAAGATATTTCCTATATAGACGGATTTATTAAAAGCGATTATAGAGATAGCGAATTGTGGTCAATATTGGCTGATGATGTTATAACCTCATTGCTGATTAACTTTCGGCATAAATTGGAGGCACCTATGTATGGTTTAAGCGAATTGTGCGGTCCAAAAGATGATCTCGGAAATATGAGCAAAAAATTAAAACATTGCATGCCTGCAATACTTAACGAAGCAATAGGCGCATCATTAGTTATAAATAAGGGCGCGCAAAAAACGGCGACCCAATATCCCAACTTAGTCTCAACGCTTATAAGAAATTCCGTAGTAAGTTGCTTTTCTAAAGAAGACTCTACAAGATTGAGTTGGGCCTATAACAAGCGGTTTTACTGCAACTGTTTGAGCGATATTATTATGAGCGAAGATACTGCTGATGAACCAAGAAAGCTTCCTTCATATTCTAAAGAAGAAATATTTATTTTAGAACGGCTATTTTCTTTAGAGCTTTATTTAATGATGCTTGATCATGGGCAGTTGAACTCAAAAGAGCTAAAACTGATCTTCAAAACACTGCAGTATCTTTCAAATGCCACAACACGCTACCCAATTTATCAGTTCTTGAATACACAACTTGATAAAAATATTGGCGCAATTGAATTTTGCCTTAAATTAATAGGTTCATTTATATTTCCTGCGTGGCAATCTACAACATGTGAGTATTTATGTCAGCGCTTTCAGCCAAAAACGGAAAAGTCTTTACTTGAACTAATTGGAGCGCTGGAAACGGCACAAAATATGTTGGGAAACAAGTTGGATAATACTTATTTAAATAAGCAGAGAGAGAGAAAAGCACCAAAAAGAAAAATGAAAGAAACGTATTCAAAATCTTTAAAAGAAAATGCTGTCAATTGGTGGGATTCTAGAGAAACGGTCTGCTCGGCACTGACTGGATACGCAGATGATGTAAATAATAGGTATTTCAGATCCCTGCTTTTGGACGAATCATTTTTCAGGAAGTGGTATTTCCTACCCGTACATTATGAAGAAGATGACTTTAATAATAAATATTTAGGCGAAGATCAGGCCGATTTGAACGACGATATATATGGAATAGAATACTTCGAATTTTAACCTTGCAAAAAGATACAACCCCCAACCGTTAGGTTGGGGGTTGTATCTTTTTGTTGTTAATATGCAAAAAAGTGTACAAGTATTGACGGATAGCTATAAATACATAAAAACGACGTCATGCTATGATTTTATCGGTTCTACAGAACCAAGCTATAAAGCCCGACAAATAAAAGGAGTGATTTACATGAACTTTCCTCAATTACCAAACGGCTACCACTGGGATCACAATTATATTGTTTATCAGCCCTCAGAAGGCCCAGAGTGCTTTCGCTGCAACTTTTTCCCCGTAGTCAAAAAGGCTAGCAGCATAAGTGCCGCACAAAAGGGAAACCCGCTGGTCTCTTTTCAATTATGCATAGACGGGCACCTGAGTAGTGAGGTACATACGATGCAGCTTTCCCAAATTCGTAGCTGCGAGTTGGAGCTACTAGACATTAAATGTAAAAGTGTGGGTGAAACGCGTGTGTTACCCCGGCTCATGTACAGGATTGCGCGGGAGCAAGTAGCGGCGAGTAACCTTACTATGGCGCAATACTTTCCCAATTGCGGTTGGGCGAGTATGGATGGATTTCCAGTGTATGTTGCAGGAAACCGAGTAATTACCGCAAGCGGATGGGCTGACCCTTCTCGTTACAGCCTTTCACCATCGCTGACTGACTTGACGCTGGAAGTCGACGATACCATCAATAAGGCTGATGCCGCGCGCTATGTTCGCAATTTGTGCCGCCTCCACCCAGGTGTTTCAGACATTCTTGTGGCATCTGCGGTCGCGGGTCATTTATTCTCCCTGTTCGTAGAAGCTGGGGTTACTCCCCGACTGATCATGTACATCGTGGGACCCTCCATGATGAAGAAAACTACCCTCGCCACATTGATCGGCGGCACTTACAACCCCACCAGTGATAATTGCCCACATCTCGTCAACCTCCTATCCAGCACCGCCGCCGTGCACCAGAAGGTATCTGCCTTTTCGGACTGCTGTATCATTTTAGATGACCTCAACGCCAGCGAGTCTAAAGCTGAAATGCGGCGTAGGGAAGAGCGCCTCGGTGAGGTTATCCGTACGGCCGGGAATGTGGCGAGTAAGGAGAAGATGGCCGGCAAAAGCACTGCCCTCGCACTTCCGCGTGGTATAGTTTTCGTGACCGCCGAGTACACACTGCGAGCCTATTCTACGATGGCCCGATGTGTTGTGCTTCACTTGGATGATCCTGTAAGGAATGAAGTTCTAACACCGCTCCAACGCCGCCCTAAGGCCTTATCCACTTTTTGGTTTTTCTTCTTGCGATGGTGCTGCCAAAATTATATGAAGATTCTGGATTACATTCGGAACAACTATCATCGGCATCGGTCGGAAGGTGCTGTGCATCCTGGCATGGAACGACTCGACGATGCATACTTTGTTCTAACGGTGGCGATGGACATACTTGAATGTTATCAGAAAGTTATAGCGCCAGGACGCGTCTCTACGATCGGGCGCATCACGGACAATTTCTATCACCATTTGGACTGTAATCTGGAACAGCAGGTGCAGGAGCTACGGCAGCTCCAAGCATCCACAGACAGCGATCGTTTCTCTAAAATGCTGGCCAAACTATTTTATGGCAGGAAGTTGGATTTGCAAAAGAAGAAGCACCTTGGCCCAGACTGTAATGGAGCGCAGGACAAGGACAAGCGAATGCTCTACCTTTCCTTAGAGTACCTGACAGGCAAAGCCCGCCAGTACTTTAGGGACACTTCCATCACGAGACAGGCTATCACTGCAGAACTACGCAGAAATGGTCTTCTGGAAATGGACAGGAGTAGGCGTAGCACCAAGAAGGTTGGTAACGCTCGTTTCCTTCATATCCCTCTGGATCGTCTTCAAGCCTACTATGGTACGCCCCTGTGCCAACCGGGAAGCCATGAGCTTTGGGACATCATGCACCCTGACGAGCACGTTTGATCCCTGCAGAAAAATGGCGATATATTATTTTATAGAGGAGGAAGCAACATGAATATGCAGACAAACAAAAATCCTGATGCCTTGCTAATACGTCAATATCGAATAGAGCGCAAGTTTATCGGTTCCAGAACGGCGGCAGAAATGCTGCAGCACTTGGTGCGGGCACATAGCTGAAGCCTGCAGAAAATGCAGTAGCTGATTCAATTTGAAAGGAGGGACGGCTGATGCCGCGCAAATCCCGAAACGAGCGGATAGCAGCCGCTACTGTTCGCTGCTGGCGTACAGCGGAATATAGCCGTCTCTCCCGTGAAGATGGCGACAAGGTGGAGAGCGACAGTATTACCCACCAGCGGATGCTGCTGGACGACTTTGTTGAAACCCACCCGGAGTTGATTCTGGTTGACCGCTATGAGGATGATGGGTATACGGGAACCAACTTTGACCGCCCCGACTTCCAGCGGATGCTGAAGGACATCGAAGCAGAAAAGGTCAACTGCATCATCGTTAAAGATCTCTCCCGGTTTGGGCGGGACTATATCGATGTGGGTCGATATTTGGAGCGGTGGCTGCCGGAGCATGGTGTGCGCTTTATCGCAATAGGAGACAACGTGGACAGCGAGAGTGGCCCCTACGATATGCTGCTTCCGGTCAAGAATGTTTTTAATGAACAGTACGCCCGCGATATTTCCAAAAAGGTCAAGAGTGCGGTAAAAACAAAACAACGCCGCGGTGAGTTCGTAGGGGCATTTCCCTCCTATGGCTATCGAAAAGACCCGGAGAACCATGGGAAGCTAATCGTCGATCCCCCTGCAGCTCAAGTGGTACAGCGGATTTTTGATCTTTTTGAAGGCGGTATGGGCAAAATTAAGATCGCCAAGGTACTCAACGAGGAAGGTGTACCATGTCCAAGCGAATACAAGCGCCTCAACGGAGAGCGATATAACAATGGGCGAAGGATTCAAAATACAACCTATTGGACGTACGCCACTATCCATCGGATGCTTCAGAATCAAATGTATGCCGGTAACTTGGAGCAGGGGCGCAACTATCGTCCACAACTTCATGGTAAAGCGAAGCAACTGGAACGGAACCAATGGATCGTCGTTTCGGGAACCCACGAGGCCATCATAGACGCGGAACAGTGGGAACGGGTACAATCGCTGCTATCCAAGGATACGCGGACATTGGACTTTGATAAGAACGTCAGCCCTTTTGCGGGGTTTCTTCGCTGCGGAGATTGCGGTCGGGCTATGAGCAAGACAAACCATCCGGGTGGAGTCTATTACTGCTGTGGCTCCTATAAGCGATACGGTCCCACCGTGTGCAGCAGGCACGGAATTAGTCAAAAGGAACTGGAAGAAATCCTCCTGTACGATTTGAACCAGATTATCCAGGCTGTGGGTGATTTGAAGGAATTGACTGCACAAGCCGCTGAGAAGCCGGTGAAACAGCGTAACCTCCAAGCCGAGCGGGAGCGTTGCCGGGGGGTATTGGATCGTCTGTACCGTCTGAAGAAGGTTTCTTATGAGGACTTTAAAGATGGCTTGCTAAGTAGGGAAGACTACCTTCGGTATAAGGATGACTACGAGCGGCAGGAGAGGCAGCTTACGGTTCAGATGGAGCAACTCTGTGACCCAGAGGGTGAGGACAATGTACTTCATAAGCCGTGGGTGGAGAGTTTGCTGAGGCACGGAAAGCTGATGGAGGTGGATCGCTCCACTTTGGCCGAGACGGTGGAAAAGATTCTGATATTTGAGGATGGCAGGATTGAGATTACATATACCTTTGCTGATGACTTGGGGATTCTGGGGACAGGAAAAGAAGACGTCGTTTAAAACGGCGTCTTCTTTTTTTGTAATTCACATATATTTGCACTAAACAATGTTGTTTTTGGGTTGTTTTTTACATCAAACGAGGATATACTTGTTATAGATTCCCCATAGGAGGCGAGAAGATGTTTCGGAAAATTACGAATTATTTGTTAGAGTGGAAAGAAAGCCTTTACCGAAAACCTTTGATTTTACAGGGCGCCCGGCAGGTGGGTAAGACATATGCCATACTTGAGTTCGGAAAGGCGCAGTATGAAAACGTCGCCTATTTTAACTTTGAAACCAATCCCAGCCTGATTAAGACCTTTGATGAGAGTATTGAACCCGGCTATTTGGTGCCACTTCTCTCCAGAATCGCGGGACAGACGATCGTGACGGAGAAGACCTTGGTAATTTTCGATGAGGTGCAGCTCTGCGAGCGGGCACTGACCTCACTCAAATATTTCTGTGAGATGGCACCGGGGTATCATGTGATCGCCTGTGGCAGCCTCTTGGGGGTGGCGGTCAACCGCCAGCAGTTTTCTTTCCCGGTGGGCAAGGTGGACATGAAGACGCTCTATCCCATGGACATGGAAGAGTTCCTGATTGCCTGCGGCGAAGATGAGCTGGTGGCAAAGATCAAGGACTGCTTTGCAAACGATACCCCTATGCCCGCTGTGTTGCACGAGACGGCCTTAAACTACTATCGGCAGTATCTTGTGGTGGGAGGAATGCCAGACTGCGTGAGCAAGTTCGTAGAGACTCACGACTACATCCTGGTGCGGCACATACAGGAAACCATCCTAGCCGCCTACCTCAACGACATGAGCAAGTACAATAAGGAGAACGAGATCAAGAAGACCCGGCTTGTATATGACAATATCACGGTGCAGCTTTCCAAGAAGAATACCCGTTTCCAGTATAAGCTCGTCAAAAAGGGCGGGCGGGCCTCCGAGTTTGAGAATGCCATTGAATGGCTTGTCCTCTCTGGCATTGTAACACGGGTTTATAGGGTGGAGCAGATTAAGAAACCGTTGGAGAACTACCGGGATATTGATGCTTTTAAGACTTATATTTCAGATGTTGGCCTTCTTTGCGCTAAGAAGGAAATTGTACCGGAGGACATTCTTTACCCAACGCATGAGTTGGATGATTTCAAAGGTGGCATGACTGAGAACTATGTTTTAGCGCAACTAGTCGCTAATAACTATACTTCCTATTATTGGACGAACGAAAAAAGTGTTGCAGAGGTAGACTTTATCATACAGCGAGAGGGGGAGATCATTCCTATAGAGGTTAAGTCGGGTATTCATACAAAAGCGAAAAGCTTAGATGTATACAGCAAGGCTTACAAACCGGGGTGTTTAATTAGATTATCGACTAAAAATTTTGGTTTTGAAGGTTTAATTAAATCGCTACCTTTATACTGTGTATGGTGTATTTGATAGAGAAATTACAGATTTTTAAAGATACGGGTACTATATAAAAACTAAGGAATGGGGAACGCAGAATGAAAATTGTTAGTTTAATAAATATGAAAGGCGGAGTGGGCAAAACTACACTTGCTGTTAATTTAGCTGATTTTATTAGTAATAGGTATAAAAAGAAAATGCTTGTAGTTGATGTAGATCCCCAGTTTAATGCCACACAATGTATCATCAGTGGTGATGAATATATGAAATATATTGAAAGGGGGGGAGACACAGTTATTGATGTATTTGATTCAACAGTAAAGCACTCAACCTCAATTGTAGACGGGAGTAGTTTGCAAGAACCGAGACCTATTGATGCAATTATTCCGTATAAAAGCAAACGGGGCTTTGACTTGCTTCCTAGTAAGTTAGATTTATTTCGGTATGAGATGGCATCCGGACAGGGGAAGGAATTACGTCTAAAGCATTATCTTCATTCAATTTCAGAAGAGTATGATATCTGTATAATTGATTCCCCCCCGACCCCCTCAGCGTGGATGGCCAGTGCCTTGATTGCTTCCGATTACTATTTAATCCCAGTTAAGCCAGATCCAATTAGTATGACTGGTATAGATTTGCTAGAAGGGATAATAAACGAGAAAAGGGATAATTACGGCTGCCACTGTGAATGCTGTGGTGTAGTATTTACAATGGTAGAAAAAAATACCCTAGTATTTAGGACAGCTCAGAGTTATTTTAGTTCTAGTAAAAAATGGGGCAAGTACTTATATACAAAGATGTTGCCAAAGCGTACAGATATCGCCCGTGGGCAATTATCAAATGTATTTATTAGGGATATTGATAATAGTGATTTAAGGGCAGAATTTGCAGGACTAGCGCAAGAGTTTTTATCTAGGTTAGGAGTGGAGTTATGAGCGTTTCATCAGGAAGGAAAAGCCAGGACAAAACAGTGGAAGTTGATAAGACATTGACGTTTATAGAGGATCTTTGTTGGCTTTTAGATGCTAATAAAGCCATAAATTTTAAAAAAGTACCACCTATGCTTAGAACTCTCAGGGAAAGTAGTAGTTTAAGTGGAAATGATAACAAACCAGATGTAATTATAAGTAACTTAATTGGAGTCTTACCTGCATTGCTGAAGGATGAAGGTGTATTTACAACAAATAGTAGTTTGGTTCAATTTGCTAAAGAAGTCCTATCACTTAATATTTCTAGATGGGAAAAACGATCAAGATTTGAGATAATTGGGCTTATCATTTGTAATGTGGAAGAGGTCAATGCTGATAAGCTCGAAGCATTAATTCAAGTAAGTTTAGAACTATTAAAAAATAAGGATAAAGTAAAAAAAGAGATTCAAAATAATGACAATTTGTTTTCTTGGAATGAAACTATTCAAAAGATTGTGACAAATGACAATGAGTAGACGTATAAGAGCGGATTACCAAAAGCTTATAGATTTTTTTGAAGGCTACGCTTTGGGGAAATTTGAGGAAGATCAAAAAATAGATTGTAAAGCGTTACACAAGAAACTGTTCGCGTTAATGGTATTCGTGAGCGATGACGCAATTGAATTTAGCCGAATACAGCCAGGTTGTCAATACCTGTATGAGACGGTATCAGATGCAATGTTATCTATTTTTTGCTGGGCTAATGGAACATATAAATCGTCAAAACTCCATTTGAGATGCATGATTGAGAATTTACTAAAAGCATTACTGAGCAAGACAAATCCTGAGGTAATTTATGAGAAAAAAGTTTATGCTATTTTTGACATGGCAAAAGCTGATATACATTTCAAAAGCCTAGTAGGAATTGATATTTTATCAAAGCTAAAAAATAATTACGCGATTTTATGCGAAACTGTACATAGCGTTCCAGAAGAAAACGTGCCTATAAATGCGTTAAAACATCTTCCTACTTTTGATATAGAAAAGTCTAATCAATATGTAGAGTTATATCTTTCTAGTATTAATGCTATATTAGAAATTTTATACCTTAACTATTATGAGCCAATCCACAAGATGCATCCAGAAAATTGCCAAGATTTCTTAAGTTGCTTAAGTCCAACGCAAAAGCGGAGAATTAGCGATACTTTATTTCCGCCAACATAGGCGCTGAAAATTAATTAATCCTAGGAAGAGGACAATACGGCCGCTGGAACTCTAGACACCTAGAGCCCCAGCGGCCGTATTATTACATCACCCCAGGCGGCGTCGAAGGAGATGGCCAGCACCTTCTGATCCCGCTGGACGCAGTAGATGGGCAGTTGCCGGGTGGCCGCCGACGCGCCCACGGCGCCGGGGTAGCTGACCACGTAGAACATGGCGCAGGCCGCCAGCAGGCAGGCCAGGGTGGTGAACATCTTTCGCTTTACCAAAAACAGCTTCATAGAGATTCCCCCTCGTTCATTTGCCACATCCTATGAAAAATAAGGGAAGTTCAGAAGCGGTTTTATGTCAAAACTGGCAGTATCACCCCGGCGCGGCCACGTTCGCGGAGGCTAGGGCTGCTTGCCGATATAGGCAAGGATGCCGCCGTCCACGTAGAGGATATGGCCGTTGACAAAGTTAGAGGCGTCGGAAGCCAGAAACACCGCCGGCCCCATCAGATCCTCCGGTGTACCCCAGCGGGCAGCCGGCGTTTTGGAGACGATAAACTGGTCAAAGGGGTGCCGGCTGCCGTCAGGCTGTTTTTCCCGAAGGGGAGCGGTCTGCGGGGTGGCAATATAGCCGGGGCCGATGCCGTTGCACTGAATGTTGGCTCCGCCGTATTCAGAACAGATATTGCGGGTCAGCATTTTCAGCCCGCCCTTTGCGGCGGCGTAAGCTGAAACAGTCTCACGGCCCAGTTCGCTCATCATGGAGCAGATGTTAATAATTTTGCCATGACCTTTCTTGAGCATACCGGGAATGACCGCTTTGGAGACGATGAAGGGGGCGTTGAGGTCGACATCTATCACCTGGCGGAACTGCTCCGCCGTCATATCGAGCATGGGGACGCGCTTGATAATACCTGCATTGTTGACCAGAATATCAATCGTGCCCACGTCCCGCTCCACCTGGGAGACAAACTGCTGCACCGCGTTTTCGTCAGTCACGTCGCAGACGTAGCCGCGGGCCTGGATACCTTCGGCCTCATAGGCGGCCAGCCCCCTGTCCACCAATGTCTGATTTAGATCATTAAATACGATGGAGGCCCCCATAGAGGCGAAGGCGGTGGCAATTGCATAACCGATGCCATAAGAGGCCCCGGTCACCAGAGCAACCTTCCCATCCAGCCGGAAAGCGCCTGTATCCATAACTATCCCTCCCGTTAAAATGTAATAATGGTTTTGACACAGTGCTCGTTGTCCGCGATGGTATGCTCAAACGCAGCTTGAATTTGTTCCACAGGATACACGCCGGTAATCATCTTCCCGGGGTCCAGGCGGCCCTCCGCCAGCCACTGCATCACGGTGGGAAATTTGTGGCAATTCATACGGGAACCCACGATGGTCAGTTCTTTTTTTGTAATTTTAACCGGCGGGATATGTGCGTCGGCTCCATCGAAACCGATCACTGCGATACGTCCCACAGGGGCGGCCAGATCTGCGGACAGCTCAAAGAACTGGTGTATGCCCACCGCGTCGACAACAATATCCGCGCCGCCGGGGGCGAAGGCATCCACGCAGGCATGCAGATCCTCACGCGCGGTGTTGACGGTCTGTGCCGCGCCGAACTCCAGTGCCTTCTGGAGTTTGGAATCGACAATATCCGCCATCAGCACCTGGCAGCCAAGTCCACGGGCGGCCTGGAGCAGGGCAAGGCCGATGGTCCCGGCACCGATAATGACTAGGCGGTCCTCCGGCGCGGCGGATACTCTGGAGAAGATGTTGGCGGCAACAGAGTAGGGCTCCGCCAGCGCGCCTTCCTCAAAGGAGATCCCCTCCGGCAGCTTATGAACCCTGTGCGCGGGCACCTGGATAAAATCCTGAAAGCCGCCGTCCATCTGTACGCCGAAACACTGAACCTGTGAGCAGACATTTTCGTGCCCGCTTGCGCACACTGCGCAGGCTCCGCAGGAGAAGACCGGGTCCAGGACCACCCGGTCGCCCTCTTGCAGGCAGCGGACATCACGCCCCGTCGAGACGACGACGCCGGAGAGCTCATGCCCCATGACGCGGGGCAGGGCCACGTCGTCCCGATGCCCCTGGAAGATATGTACGTCGGTGCCGCAGATGCCCACAGCCTTAACCTGGATGGACACCTCTTCCGGACCGGGGGCGGGGGAGCGGGGTACCTCCTGTACCTCAATGTGGCAGGGGGCTACCAGCTTGGCCGCTCTCATATTACCATCCCTTCCCTGTTAAATCGTGGAGAGAATCAGCGACCGGCAGGGGTTGCCCAACGCCGTCCAAAGCTGCTGATCCTCAACCACACAGATACTGCAGTAGGCCGTGGTGGCGTCTTCGCCGCCGTGGCGGCAGATAGCGCCTTTACTGCCACCCTCGTGGTCGGAGGCAATCTGCAAAAGGTCCTGAAAGCGCAGTGTGCCCCGGCGCTGCGTGAGGAACTCCATGCCCCTGCGGTAGCGGTTGTAGGTGGAGGGGTACATCCCGGGGGGCGGATTGTACTGCTTCTGCAGCGCGCTGTGGAAATGGTTGGTGCGCATGAGCAGGCCCTGCTCCGATTCGACAACCGCAATGCCGGTCTCCGTAGTCTCAATACATACGGCCCGCTCCTTGTCCACGCCGAACACGTTGAGACGGAAGGCATTGAGCTTATGCTTCTCCTCCATGTAGGCGATTACGTCGTCTACGTTCCTGCACTCCTGAAGCAAGTAGTTCTGATTAATCGCCACGTTGATGTGGCTGGTGTTGTTGGGCAGGGGTTTGTGGGGCGAGTTGCCGCTGGTGGTTGAGACGGCCAGACCGAAGTTGTTGATGCCGCTGCCCGGCCAGAGTACGGTACCGGCGGGATCCACTTCGCAGGTGGTGATCCCGTTGGGGTATTCCCGGTGGAGCACGACGTGGTGGAAATAGGTCCCGATGTCCCGGTTTTTGACCACATAGGTTTTGCCGTCCAACGTGGCCGGGCCGTGGGCAATAATGGTGGTGCAATCCTGGGGCAGGCTCTCCGTGACAAAGAAGAGCTGGATATTCAACAGGAAAATGTCGCGCAGGGGGATACCGGAGCCCTCCGCGATCCCCTGCAGCTCCTCGTACGTGTCGGGCCGGTCATGCCGAATAAAATCAGCGTTCAGTTGGACGTATTTGCGGTAGACATCAAAATTGACCTTTTTTTGGTCGATGACGATATGCCTGACAGCCTCGATATTTTTGCGGATCAGATCCACGGTGGCTGCGCCGTGGGCCTTGCCCTGTTCGTAAGGTGTGCCCTTGAGATGTATCAGCAAGTCAATATCCCTCCTAAAAAGTAGAAAGTAATAACAAGTAAAAAAATAAATGTTGAAAATCCTTCAAACATGTAATATCATAGCTTGTAGAGAAAGTCAATAGGGAGACGGTAAAAATGTTGGCGGTATTGACAAAATAAATCCAATTTTGTAAAGTAGTACTGGCGTAAGGCGGAAAAATAAACCAGTTAGGGGGAAGGTAAATGGAGGAGCAAAAAAACGCGGGGGTCCCGGAGGATACCTTTGAGGGGAGGCTGAAAAAGGCCCATCTGACCAGGAGCGGGCGGGAAATCGCCCAATATCTGCTGGATAATCTGCTGAAGGTAAGCTGTATGACGGCCACCAGTATCGCACAGGAGCTGAATATCAGCGACGTCACGGTAATCCGATTCGCCCGTTCCCTGGGCTACGAAGGCTATAACGATATGCAGAAGGCCCTGCAGCAGCGTATGTTTGACTATATGGAGAACAGTCAGCCCCTGTTGGCTTACCCCTCTCTTGTGCTGCAGGTGAATATGGACGCCAGCTCCAACAGCAGCATGGTGGAGCTGGCGGTCAACAACGAGGTCAAAAACCTGGGTAAATTCGCAGAGCGCAACCAGGAGGAGATTTTTATCAGGGCGGCCGACCTCGTGCTCGCAAGCCGCCGGAAGGTGGTATTCGGCGTGCGCGGCAGCGCGGCCATGGCCTTCTCCTTCAGCATGCGTCTGCGCTATCTTGTGGACGACGTGTTCCATACCATCTACGCGGATCCCAACGACAGCTATGCGCTCTATACGCTGACGGATCAGGACTGCCTGGTGGTATTCGGCTTTGTCAACTACCCCCAGGCCACTATAGACGCAGTGGATTTGGCCAAGGAGCGGGGGGCGAAAATTGTCGTCTTTACTGATCTGGAGACCTCGCCGCTGGCCAACCGGGCTGATGTGGTTATTATTTGCTCGGTATCGGGCATCAGCTTCAGCAGCTATACCATGCCGATGCTGGCCTCAGAAATTGTGGCCGCGAATATTGCCAAGCGCATCGGGCCGGCCGCCGAGGTGCGAAACCAGGCGATGGTGGACAACCTGCGGGACAGAAAGTATTTTTCCCCGCCTATCGGGCGGAACCACATCATTGAGGATGCACAGGATAAGCCGTAGGGAGGTGCTAAGATGAAATTTGCAGTAATAGGAATCGGAAAGACGGGACAGGCCATGGCCGGGTACCTGATGAGCCGTGGGCATGACGTGGTGCTGTGGGATCGCAGGCGTGAAAAGGCAAATACCGTAAAGGCGGTGGGGCTAAGGGTGTCCGGTGAAGTGGACGGCTATTTCCGCCCTTACGCCACCACCGATTTGGCGGAGGCCGTGGGGGAGGCCGATTATGTGCTGGTGATGACGGTGGCCGCAGGCCATCTGCCGGTTGCGCGCGGGCTCTCGGGCAGCCTCCGCGCCGGCTGCCGGATTCTAATCCTCAACGGCAACTGGGGCGCCCTGGAGTTTTATGACGAGCTACATGCGGAGCTGCTGGAAAAGAGCATCGTTCTGGCTGAAACCGGAGGAATGCCATTAATTAGCGACTCGGATGGGATCGGTACATGCGTACTCAAGAAAATCAAAAATGAAATGAGCCTGGCCGCGATTCCGGCCGGGGACGCCGTACCCCTGGCAGAGGAGCTGAGGGAGGTGTTCCCGTTCCTGAGTCCGGCCAGGAACGTGGTGGAGACATCCATCAACAACACCAACCCCATCCTGCATGCACCTATTGCACTGCTAAATATTTCTAGGATTGAAAACGGCGAGGACTATACCTTCTACGGCGACGCCGCCAGCAGATTGGTGCTTTCTTACGTAGAACGGGCCGACCGGGAGCGGATTGAGATTGCGCAACGGGCGGGCGCGGCGGGGCAGAGCGCGCTGGAGATCCTGAACAGCTTCTGGCCCACGCAGCACGATAACCTCTATGACGCGGTGAAGGGGAACGACACCTATATGGCGGGCAAGGGGCCGGTTGATCTGAATTACCGCTATATCACGGAAGACGTACCCTATGGGCTGGCCCCCGTCGTGCGGCTGGGCCGTGCCCTGGGGGTGGAGGCACCGTACCTGGAAGCCGTGGTGCGGCTCTACAGCCTGCTGTTTCAGCGGGATTTCCTTCAGGAGGGGCCGAGTATCGAGGCGGATCTTTTGGAGGAAGCAGTGCAAGGGTAGCGATATTAGATAGATGTAAAAATCCCTGTAGACAGCCGTCTACGGGGATTTTTCTATAATTTACACCACAGCAGCGGCGAATTATTTTTCAATTTGCACAAAAAGGTATTGACAATTGGTGTCGAATCCTGTAGGTTATAGGAAAGTAGAACAAATTAACAAGTAAAAATTAGAATGTTGAAACTTCGACAAAGAACAGGAGGCATAGAATTATGAAAAAGGCTCACGTCCCTGCGCGGATCGCCGCTACGCTCTTGTCATTCACACTTCTGGCCGGCTGCGGACCCGCCGCCACGCCCGGCGCCGCCGACCCCGCCAGCGCGCAGCCCGGCGCCCAGGGCGAGGCCCCCGGCGCGGCTAAAACCACGCTGACCATTGGCGAGCGCCAGGAGATCCAGGGCAGCATCCCCTATGATCTCGGAACGTCCACGACCTCCGCCTTTGAAAAAATTTACGACGCACTCACGGAGCGCGACGCCTCCGGCGCCGTAATCCCATCCGTGGCGAAATCCTGGGAGGCTGAAAGCGACACCGCATGGCTCTTCCACCTGGAGGAGGGGATTAAGTTTACCGACGGTGAGGAACTCAACGCCGACGCGGTTTGCTTCACCTGGGAGGTCCTCTCTACTTGGGATACCGGCTGGGGCAATATCAACGATCTGCTCACCGTAATCGACAGCATCGAGAAGGTGGACGATTACACCGTACGGGTGAACACCATTATCCCCTTCGGCAATCTGCCGCTGCGGATGACCATGTTCCGGGTGCTGCCCCCCGAGTACACCAAGGAGGTGGGGGTGGAGGGTCTCCGGGAGCAGCCGCTGGGCTCCGGACCCTATAAATACGTGGAATTCTCCCTGGGTGAGCACTACTCCTTCACGGCGAACCCTGACCACTGGCGCGGCGAACCCGCCATTAAGGATATTACCTATGTGCAGATCCCGGATGCCTCAGCCCGTATCATGGCATTGGAGGCCGGGGACGTGGATTTAATCAACGACGTGCCCATCAGCCAGATAGAACAGCTTGAATCCAAGCCCGGCATCACAGTGGCTGCGGTGCCCTCCACGTTCACCTATTTCGCCCAGTTTAACACCTATTTTAACGAGGCGCTCCAGGACGTGCGTGTGCGCCGGGCGCTGACCATGGCGGTGGACGTGGATCAGATTATCGATAAGGTATTCTTGGGCTATGCCAAGAAGGTGAACACTCCCATTTGCAGCCAGGCCTATGACTTTTATGACCCCTCTATCGAGCGGGAGCCCTATGATCCCGGAGCGGCGAAGGAACTGCTGGCGGAAGCCGGCTATGCCGACGGCCTGACCCTGGACCTGGTTATCAACCCCGACACCTATGGATTGGTAGACACGGCCCAGATTATAGCGGCCCAGTTGGCCGAGATCGGCGTGACCATTAACGTGGTGGAGAAGGAAGCCGGCATTATCCGGCAGCAGTATGCCACCAACGAGGTGGGCGACATCGTCATCACGGGCACAGGCGGAACCCAGGGCGACTGCGGCCTGGTGACAAGTATCGCATTTAGCCCCGAGGGGCGGTATTCGGTGTGGGGCGACACCCAACTGGAGGAGATGCGCATCCGCTGTGAGTCCTGTGTGAATAAAGACGAACAGGCCGGGCTGTACAGTCAGCTGCAGCAGATGGCGAAGGATCAGTGCCCCGCTATCCCCCTGTGGCAGTCCTACAACGTATACGCATACAATTCCGCACTCCGGGGCTGGGAGCCCCACGCCACCAGCCTGACCATCATGCGCGACGCTTACTGGGCCGAGTAACAACCCCCGCTGTTTGGGGCGGCGGTGCGCCGCCGCCCCAAACAGCCCGGTGATACGGAGATTGGGAGGGAACACGTGTGTTTCGCTATATCTTAAAACGGCTCGGCCAATCGATTATCGTTCTTTTGGGCGTCACGCTGGTGGTCTTTGTAGTCATGAACCTGACGGGCGATCCGCTGGACTTCATCCTGCCGCCAGGCACACCGCCGGAGGTCTACGACCGGTACGAAAAGGAGCTGGGCTACGACCAGCCGATTGCCGTACAGTACGGCCGCTTCCTCATCAACGCGGTACAGGGGGATTTCGGCGAGTCCCACTACTATAAAAAGCCCGCCATGGAGGTGGTGCTCTCACGGGTGCCCGCCACCCTCCAGCTTGCCCTGACGGCGCTGGGACTGTCAATTCTGGTTGGAATCCCCCTGGGAGTGCTGGCGGCCATCAAGCGGGGAACGCCGCTGGATGCCTCCATCCGCTTTGTGGCCCTGCTGGGCCAGTGCGTGCCCATCTTCTGGCTGGGCATGGTGCTGATGCTGGTATTCAGTATTATGCTGAGGTGGCTTCCAACCTATGGAAACGGCTCGCTGAAGCATCTGATTCTCCCTGCGGTGGCGCTGTCGGCCTACTCCTGCGCCAGTATAGCGCGGCTGGTCCGCTCCGGCATGATCGATGTGCTGGGCCAGGAGTATATCACCGTAGCGCGGGCCAAGGGCGTACGTGAGCTGGCCGTTATCATGAAGCACGCCTTTAAAAACAGCCTGAGTTCCGTGCTCACCATTCTAGGGCTGCAGATGGCCTCGCTGCTGGGTGGCTCGCTGGTGACGGAGACCGTTTTCTCTTGGCCCGGGCTGGGCCGGCTGCTTCAGCAGGCGGTGCTTAACCGCGATTTCACGGTGGTGGAGGCGGTGGTCTGCCTCATCGCCTGCACCTTCGTGCTGGTGAACCTGCTGGTGGATATTTTCTATGCCGTTATCAATCCCCGCATCAAATATCAGTAGAAAGGGGGACGGATTTATGTTGGCGCATCTGCGCAAAAGTGCTTCCGGTGTGTTTGGCTTCGTGGTCATTCTCGTTTTCGTCCTCCTGGGGATTTTTTCCGACGTAATCAGCCCCTACCCTCCCGATAAGCAGGCGTTGGATCAAAAGCTGCTGCCCATCGCCTGTATGGAGGGCGGGGACAGGGCGCATCCGCTGGGGACCGACCAGCTGGGCCGGGATATTCTCTCCCGCCTAATTTACGGCAGCCGGGTTAGTATCCTGATCGCGCTGGGCGGCACCGCCCTTGCGGGCGTTATCGGGTTTATCATGGGGGCAATCGCAGGCTATTATGGGAAAATTGCGGACACGGTGATAGGCCGCATTATGGACATCAACCTGGCCTTCCCCTTTATCCTGCTGGGCATTTTCGTGGTCGCCATCCTGGGGGCCGGTGTGGATAAGATTATCCTGATAGCGGGCATCACGGGCTGGGTCCGCTTTGCCCGCGTAGTTCGGGGTGAGATCCTGTCCATCAAGGAGATGGAGTATGTGGAGGCTATTCGCTCACTTGGCGGGAAGGACAGCCGGATTATCATCAGGCACATCCTGCCCAACCTGGTCAGCCCCTTCACGGTAATCGCCACGCTGGATTTGGCCAAGGTCATTCTGATGGAGGCATCACTGAGCTACTTGGGTATGGGCGTGCCGCCCCAGGTGCCCACCTGGGGGCGTATGCTGGCCGAGAGCAGCAATTACCTGCAGTCGGCCGCCCATCTGGTCATCCTCCCGGGTCTCACCATCAGCCTGCTGGTGCTGGGCGTAAATCTGTTTGGTGACTGGCTGCGCGACTTTATGGATCCAAAGCTGGATACCAACTGAGAAGGAGGATACTACCATGGAACCAGCTATTCTCTCCGTGCGGGACCTCTCCATCCGCTTTGACACCAAGTACGGCACGGCAAACGCTGTGGATAAGGTGAGCTTTGATATCCTCCAGAATCAGAAGGTGGGAATTGTGGGAGAGTCCGGCTGCGGTAAGAGCATCGTATGCAAGTCGCTGCTGCAGCTGCTCCCGAAGACCGCCCATGTCAGCGGGACGGCGATGTACGGAGGCAGGGACATCTTCGCCATGAGCCGGAAGGAAATGTACGGGATCCGGGGCAAGGAGATCTCGATGATTTTCCAGGAGCCTATGACATCTCTGAATCCCCTGTATACAATTGGAAACCAGCTCACCGAGACAATCCGGCTCCATCAGAGGGTAAGCAGGGCCGAGGCTGTGGAACGGGCGCTGGAGATGCTCCGCCTGGTGAACATCCCATCCCCGGAACAGCGGCTGAAGCAGTACCCCTTTGAAATGTCAGGTGGTATGCGCCAGCGGATTATGATTGCAATCGCCCTGGCCTGTAATCCACATATCCTAATAGCGGACGAGCCCACCACGGCGCTGGATGTGACCATCCAGGCCCAGATACTGGAACTGATTAACCACCTGAACCGGGAGCTGGAAACCGCCCTGATCCTGATTACCCATGATTTGGGCGTGGTGGCCGAGACGGTGGATACGGTCATCGTCATGTACGCCGGGCATATTGTGGAGCACGCCCGCGTGGAAGAGCTCTTTGAGCACCCGATGCACCCCTATACCAAGGGGCTGCTGGAGGCTATGCCGAAGCTGGATGGCGAGCGCGGTGAGCTGCACACCATCCCGGGCACGGTGCCGGCTATCTACGAGATGCCTGCGGGCTGCCGCTTTCAGAACCGCTGCCCCTGTAAAACGGAAAAATGCTCAGCCCAATGCCCCCCGCTGTTTGGAACAGAGGGCCACCAGGTGAAATGCTGGATGTACGAGGAGAGGTGATATGGCATGGAGAACCAGCTCCCGGATCGGGAGGCTCTGCTTTCCGTACGCGGTTTAAAAAAGTATTTTTCAGTGAAAGGCAGCGGGCTCTTCGAGCCGGACAAAAAGGTTAAAGCGGTGGACGATATCAGCTTCGACCTGCCCGCCGGCAAGACGCTGGGCCTGGTGGGCGAGTCGGGCTGTGGGAAATCCACGCTGGGGCGCGCCGTCCTCCGTCTGATTGAGCCCACGGGGGGCAGCGTGTTCTTTGAGGGGCAGGATGTCCTCGGGCTGGGAAAAGAGGAACTGCGCAAAATGCGCCGCCATTTTCAGATCGTATTTCAGGACCCCTATGCCTCACTGAACCCGCGGATGACAATCGGCGAGATGGTGGAGGAGCCGTTCCTCATCCAGCATGTAGCGGGGAAAAAAGAGGCGGCGGAGCGGGCCGGCGCGCTGTTGGAGACGGTAGGGCTGCGGCGCGAGTTTGCCGGACGGCATGCCCACGAGTTTTCGGGCGGCCAGCGCCAGCGTATCAGCATCGCCCGGGCACTGGCGCTCAATCCCAAGCTGCTGGTCTGCGACGAGAGCGTATCGGCCCTGGACGTGTCGGTGCAGGCGCAGATCATCAATATGATGATGCGCCTGCAGCGGGAGCGGCATCTCGCCTACCTGTTCATATCCCATGATCTGCGGGTGGTACGCCACATTTCGGATACCATAGCGGTCATGTACCTGGGCAAGGTGGTGGAGATGGCGGACAGCGAGGAGCTCTTTTCGCACACCATGCATCCCTATTCACACTCGCTGCTCTCAGCCATTCCGGCCGCCGATCCGCACCGAAAACGGGAGCGGGCGATCCTGTGCGGGGACGTGCCCAGTCCGGTTGACCCTCCCAGCGGCTGCCGGTTCCATACCCGCTGCGCCCAGTGCCAGGCGATCTGCAGGGAGCAGGAGCCGGAGCTGCGCGACAATGGCGGCGGACACTATTGCGCCTGCCATTTTGCGGGACAGTCCGGCGTGTGACGGACATAATCTAGAAAAGGAAGTAATCAACATGAACTGTATTCAGGATACCTATACCCTCAGCAATGGCGTGAAGATCCCCTGCCTCGGCTACGGGACCTGGAAGATTCCAGACGGTGAGGAAACTGTCACCGCCGTGGCTAAGGCCATAGAGCTTGGCTACCGCCACGTGGATACCGCCCGGGCCTACCGCAACGAGGCCGGCGTGGGACGGGCGGTGCGCGAATGTGGGCTGCCCAGGGACCAGATTTTCGTCACCAGCAAGCTGCACAACTCCATGCACGGCTATGAGCTGGCGGTGGAGGGCTTTGAGACCTGCCTGAAGACAATGGGCCTTGACTATCTGGACATGTACCTCATCCACTGGCCGGTACCCAAGCCCCACCAGGAGGATTGGCGGCAGACGCTTCCTCAGAACTGGCGGATGATGGAGGAGATGTACAGGGCCGGGAAGATCCGCGCTATCGGCGTTTGTAACTGCCTGCCGCACCATTTGGAGGTCATCATGGAGCAGGCCGAGATCAAGCCCATGGTGAACCAAATCGAGCTGCACCCCGGCTATGCGCAGCAGGAGACGGTGGATTTCTGCCGTCGGAATGGAATCCTGGTGGAGGGCTGGGGTCCTATGGCCAACGGCAAAGCGCTGGAGAGCGCCGTCGTCAAGGGTATGGCGGAGAAGTACGGCCGCTCTATCTCCCAAATTTGCCTGCGCTGGGTCCTGCAAAAAGGCTTCCTGCCGCTGAGCAAGACAACCACGCCCTCCCGTATGGAGGAAAACCAGCGGATTTTTGACTTCGAGCTCTCCGCGCAGGATATGGCGGCGTTGGACGCGGCGCCCGACGTGGAGGACTCCGGCATGTACCCCGACTCCATCTGGTTTTAACGAAAGAAACCCCGGCGGCTCTGATGCCAGAGCCGCCGGGGTTTCTTATTTGTCAGTCCAGCGCGGAAAGATCCAGGCGGTCGAAGCCGGTGAGCAGCGCGCGGGCCGTATCCAGCAGGGGACGGCAGCCGCCGGGGGCCAGGCTCTCCACGTTCAGGGGGAGCAGGGGGTCATGCAGGCTCAGGCGCAGCAGGAGCCAGCCCTCCCCCGGCCAGGTCAGGCGCACCCCCTCGCAGCTCTGGGCCAGGGTGAGGCCCCGCGCCTCCGCCCGGGCCCGGAAGGCCTCCAGCACCAGGGCGCCGTAGTCCGCCGTATCGGCCCCCTCGATGGGGATGCGGCGCTCCTGGGCCTCCCCGGCAGGGGGCAGAGCGGCGATAAGCCCCTCCAGGCCCTCGCCCCGCGCCCCGGCCTTGGCCGCGGCGGTGATCAGCTTGACCGCCATATAGGCCCCGTCGTCCAGGAAATAGTTCTCCCGCAGGGCCCCGTGGCCCGAGGTCTCGATGGCCAGGGGGGAGCACACCCCCTCGGCGTTGAGGCGCACGGATTCGTTGATCACGTTCCGGTAGCCCCGCTTGAAGCGGCGGTGGGTGAGGCCCAGGCCCTCCAGAAAGGCGGTGAGCCGGTCGGAGGTCACCGAGTCCGTGACGATGGTGGAGCCGGGGTAGTCGGGGGCCAGGATGGCGGCCATCATGGCGATGATGGCGTCCCGGTTGACCTCCCGCCCATCGGACAGGACGGCGGACATGCGGTCCCCGTCGGTGTCGAAGATAATCCCCAGGTCGGCCCCGTTGGCCAGCACGGCGGCGCGCAGGGAGTCCATGGCCGCCTTGTCCTCCGGGTTGGGGGCGTGGTTGGGGAAGCTGCCGTCGGGCTCCAGGAACTGGCTGCCGGTGCAGTCCGCCCCCAGGGGCTCCAGCACGTCCCGGACGAAGAAGCCGCCCACGCCGTTGCCCGCGTCCACGACCAGGCGCAGGCCCGCCAGGGGCCGTTCCCCGCCCACGCCGGCGGCGATTTTCCCCCGCAGGGAGGCGGCGTACAGGCCCATCAGGCCGCAGGGCGCGGCGCAGGCCTTCCCCTCCGGGGCGGGGAGGGCGTCGGCCAGCTCCAGCACCGCGCGCACGTCGGGCTTGTCCAGCCCGCCCGCGCGGGTGAAGAATTTCAGGCCGTTGCGCTCCCGGGGCAGGTGGCTGGCGGTGATCATAACGGCCCCGTCAAAGCCTGTCTCCGGGAACACGGTGCCCATGAACATGGCGGGGGTGGAGGCCAGGCCGCAGTCGGCGCAGGTCGTCCCCCGGGCGGCCAGGCCCCGGCAGACCGCCTGCTTCAGTACCCCGGCGGTGAGGCGGGAGTCGTGCCCCACGCCCACGGTGAGCGCGGCCTCCGGCCTGCCCAGCTTGCGGGAGAGCCAGATCGCGAAGCCCCCCGCGATGCGACCCGCGGTCTCCGCCGTCAGATTGACCGGCCTGCCGCCGGGGATCTCCAGGGCCACGCCCCGCACGTCGCTGCCGTTTTGAAGGGAGAAAAGTCCCGCTTCCATATCCCGTCACGCTCCTTGCAAAGTTTACTCCGCATACCATATCACAACGGGGGGAGCTTGTCCAGCGCACGGCGGGGCGGCTACCGCAGCAGGGGCATGCTGCCCGTGAGCTTGTTCACCTTCTTTTTCGGCCCGCACAGGGCCAGACCCAGGTACTGCAGACCGTCCTCCGGCGCGGCGGCCATCTTTTCGATGTACTCACTGTAGACCTTGCAGCTCTGGGCCACGTCGGAAAAGTCCACCACCGTCACCTCCTGGAACTCGGGGCGGCACAGGGCCTCCCGCAGCGCGCGGACGGCCCCGGCCCCGGCGCGCAGAATGGGCACGGGCACGGCGGTGATCCCGGCGTGCAGACTGCCGCTGCCGTCCGCCACATCCACGCCGATGATCTCCGGCCGCAGATGCCCCAGGGTAATGCCCAGGACGGCCGCCGTATTGGCGATGATCCCCAGAGGCAGGGCCTCGTCGATCACCATGACGCATTTTTCTTCCTGTAAATCCATTGCCGGTTCCTCGCTTTTTAAACAAAATTCGGGCGCTCGCGCCGCCCTGCGTCTCATTCTACCACCGCTCCGCGGCCGGGGCTTGCAGCATATCCACCTTTTACCCGTCCTTGAAAATCAGGCGCGGGCATAGTAAGATGGAGGGTAACAAGAGGTAGTATCGTACAATGGGGGATGGCATGAAAAAGCTGGTCGTAGGCATACTGGCCCACGTGGACGCGGGCAAGACCACCTTGTCCGAGGGGCTGCTCTACCGCAGCGGGCGGCTGAAGGCCCTGGGGCGGGTGGATCACGGCAGCGCCTTTCTGGACACCGAGACCCAGGAGCGGGAGCGGGGGATTACCATTTTCTCCAAGCAGGCGGTACTGCCTCTGGAGGGGCTGGAAATCACCCTGCTGGACACGCCGGGGCATGTGGACTTCTCCAGCGAGATGGAGCGCACCCTCCAGGTGCTGGACTGCGCCATCCTGGTGGTCAGCGGCCCCGACGGGGTGCAGGGGCACACCCGCACCCTGTGGCGGCTGCTGGAGCGCTACCACATCCCCACCTTCCTCTTTATCAACAAGATGGACCAGCCGGGCGCGGACCGGGCCGGGCTGCTGGCCCGGCTGCGGGCGGGGCTGGCCGACTGCTGCGTGGACTTTGACCCGGACAGGCCCCGGGCGGACTTCTTCGAGGAGGCCGCCGTGTGCGGCGAGGAGGCGCTCGGCGAGTTTTTAGACGCGGGCGCGGTGGAGGATGGGACGCTCCGCGCCCTGATCGGGGCGCGGAAGCTCTTCCCCTGCTACTTCGGTTCGGCCCTCCGGCTGGAGGGGGTGGACGGGCTGCTGGCGGGGCTGGCGCGGTACGCCCCGGCGCCCCAATACCCGGCGGAATTCGGCGCCACGGTGTACAAGATCGCCCGGGACGCCCAGGGCGCGCGGCTGACCTACCTGAAGGTGACGGGGGGCGCGCTGCGGGTGAAGGACGCGATCTCCCACCGGGACGGGGCGGGGGCGGTGCAGTGGGAGGAGAAGGTGGATCAGATCCGCATCTACTCCGGGGCGAAATTCCGGACGGTGGAGGAGGCCGGGGCGGGCACGGTGTGCGCCGTGACCGGCCTGAGCCGCACCTACCCCGGCCAGGGCCTGGGCGCGCAGGCCCAATCCGCCCCGCCGGTGCTGGAGCCGGTGCTCACCTACCAGGTGCTGCTGCCCGCGGGCTGCGAAGCCCAGACCGCCCTGCCCAAGCTGCGCCAGCTGGCCGAGGAGGACCCGCAGCTGCACGTGGTGTGGAATCCCCAGCTGCGGGAGATCCACGTGCAGCTCATGGGCCAGGTGCAGCTTGAGGTGCTGCGCCGCCTGATCCTGGAGCGCTTCGGCCTGGAGATCTCCTTCGGGGCGGGGAGCATCGTCTACCGGGAGACCATCGCCGCCCCGGTGGTGGGGGTGGGGCACTACGAGCCCCTGCGCCACTACGCCGAGGTCCACCTCCTGCTGGAGCCGGGGGAGCGGGGCAGCGGCCTTACCCTCGCGGCCCGCTGCCCGGAGGAGGTGCTGGAGCGGGGCTGGCAGCGGCTGGTGCTCTCCCACCTGGCCGAGCGGGAGCACCCGGGGGTGCTGACGGGGGCCCCTATTACCGACATGCGGATCACCCTGGTGGCCGGGCGGGCCCACGTGAAGCACACCGAGGGGGGCGACTTCCGGCAGGCCACCTACCGGGCGGTGCGCCAGGGGCTGATGGAGGCGGAGAGCGTGCTCCTGGAGCCCTGGTACGACTTTACCCTGGAGCTGCCTGCGGCCCACGTGGGCCGGGCCCTGTCCGATTTGCAGCGCATGTCGGCGGTCACCGCGCCCCCGGCGCTGGAGGGGGAGGAGGCAGTCCTCTCCGGCAGCGCCCCGGTGGCAGGGCTGCGGGACTACGCCGGGGAGGTGGCCGCCTACACCCGGGGCCGGGGGCGGCTGTTCTGCACGGCCGGGGGCTACCGGCCCTGCCACAACCAGGCGGAGGCGGTGGAGCGGGCCGGGTACGACCCGCAGCGGGACGTGGACAACCCGGCGGACTCGGTTTTCTGCGCCCACGGGGCGGGCTATGTGGTCAGGTGGGACGAGGCGCGCGCCCATATGCACGTGGACAGCGGCCTGCGCCCGGGGGAGCCGGAGGCGGAGCAGTCGCCCCGGGAGGCCCCGGCCCGCGGGGGCGGCTACACCGGCACCCTGGCGCAGGACAAGGAGCTCCAGGCCATCTTCGAGCGCACCTACGGCCCGGTGAAGCGGCGCGCCTTTCTCCCGCAGGCCCAGGCCCGGCGGGAGCCGGAGCCGGAGGAGGAGACGCGGAAAATCGATGCGCCCGGCGGGCGGACGGAATACCTGCTGGTGGACGGGTATAATATTATCTACGCCTGGGAGGAGCTCAAGGCGGTGGCCCGGGACAACCTGGACGCGGCCCGGCAGCTGCTGATGGATCTGCTGTGCAACTACCGGGGCTTCAAGACCTGCGAGGTCATTCTTGTGTTCGACGCCTACCGGGTGCGGGGCGGGCAGGGCGAGGTGTCCCGCTACCACAATATTACCGTGGTGTACACCAGGGAGGCCGAGACGGCGGACGCCTATATCGAGAAGGCCACCTACGAGATCGGGACGCGCCACCGGGTGCGGGTGGCCACCTCCGACGGGGCGGAGCAGCTCATCATCCTGGGCCACGGGGCCCTGCGGCTGTCGGCCGGCGCCTTCAAGACCGAGGTGGAGCAGGTGGCCGGGCAGATCTCCGCCGCCCTGGCGCGCAACAACCGGCGGGAGAAGTCCCAGCCCGTCAGGGCCGCGCTGGAGAAGGCCCGCGGGGCGGGCGGTCCGTGAGGCCGGGTCAAAGTTTGTGGAAATTGCGCGCTTGACAAGCACGGAGTACAATAGTATGGTTGTATATAAGATATAACAACAAGGCGAGGGTGTTCCTTCCATGCGACATGAATCATGCGTGGAGCGGGCATCCCTTTGCTTTTTTAAAGGAGGAAACAGGAATGGAACGAGCGAGAGCCATTAAGGCAGCCCTGGGGGAGGCCCAGGCCGATCTGGTGCTGCGCAACGCCAGGGTGGTCAACGTGTTCACCGGGGAGATCGTCCCCGCCGACGTGGCGGTGGACGGCGGGTACGTCGTGGGCGTGGGCCGGTACGAAAAGGGCCGGGAGACTGTGGATTTGGAGGGGAAGTACCTCAGCCCCGGCTTTGTCAACGCCCACTGCCACGTGGAGAGCTCCATGGTGGTGCCCCAGCGGTACTGCCGGGAGGAGCTGCGCCACGGGGTGACCACCCTGATCACCGACCCCCACGAGATCGCCAACGTGGCGGGGCTGGAGGGCATCCGGTACATGCTGGACGCCTCCGAGGGCGCGCCGGTGAACTACTACGTGATGCTGCCCTCCTGCGTGCCCTCCACGGGCTTTGAGCACGCGGGGGCGGTGCTGGGCGCGGAGGAGCTGCTCACCCTGAAGGACCACCCCAGGGTGCTGGGGCTGGGCGAGATGATGAACTACCCCGGCGTGGCGGGCTGCGACGCGGGGGTGCTGGCCAAGCTGGAGGGCTTTGGGGACAGGGTGGTGGACGGCCACGCCCCCGGCATCACCGGGCGGGGCCTCCAGGCCTACGCGGCGGCGGGCATCCGCACCGACCACGAGTCGGCGGCCTGGGCCGAGGCGCGGGAGAAGCTGCGCGCGGGCATGGCGGTGCTGGTGCGGGAGGGCAGCGCCTCCCGCAATCTGACGGATCTCATCACCGGGGCCCTGGCCGACGGGGTGGACACGGCCAACATGGCCTTCTGCACCGACGACAAGCACCTGGCCGACCTGCGCCGGGAGGGCAGCGTCCGCCACAACGTGTGTTTGGCGGTGGGGCTGGGCATGGAGCCGGTGCGCGCCCTCCAGATGGCCACGATAAACGCCGCGCGGATCTACGGCCTGCGCGATCAGGGGGCGGTGGCCCCCGGCTACCGGGCCGATCTGGTGGTGCTGGAGGATCTGGAGGGGTTCCGGGTGCGCGCCGTCTACAAGGACGGCGTACGGGTGGTGGAGGACGGGACGGTGCTGGCGGCGGAGGCCGACGCGCCGGTCCCCGGGGCCATCTGCCGCAGCGTCCGCCTGCCGGAGCTGACGGGGGAGGCCCTGGCGCTGCCCCACAGAGCGGTGCAGCCGGTCATCGTGCTCCAGGCGGGGCAGATTCTCACCGGCCACGGCACCGTCCCGGCGGCGGAGGTCCCGGCGCGGATCGCGGAGGGCGCCCTGCGCAAAATCGCCGTGGTGGAGCGCCACCACGCCACCGGGCACGTGGGGGTGGGGCTGATCGCGGGCTACGGCCTGCGCCACGGCGCGGTGGCCACCACCGTGGCCCACGACTCCCACAACCTGATTGTGGTGGGGGACAACGACGGCGACATGCTCCGCGCCGCCCAAGAGCTGGCGCGCCTCCAGGGGGGCTACTGCCTGGTGCGGGACGGGGCGGTGCTGGGCAGCCTGCCCCTGCCGGTGGGGGGGCTGATGAGCGCCGCGCCCGCCGAGGAATTCCTCCCCGCCCTGGAGGGCCTGCTCCGGCAGGCCCGGGCCATGGGGGTGGCCGAGGGCATCGACCCCTTTATCACCCTGAGCTTTACCGCCCTGCCGGTGATCCCCGCCCTGCGGCTCACCGACATGGGCATGTTCGACGTGGAGCGCTTTGCCTTTGTGGAAAAGGAGGAGTTTTGAAAAAGAAGGTAATCATCGACTGCGACCCCGGCATGGACGACTCCGCCGCCCTGATTCTGGCCCTCAAATCCCCGGAGCTGGAGGTGCTGGCCATCACGGCGGCGGCGGGCAACTACCCGCTGGACGTGACCAGCGCCAACGCCCGCAGGGTGCTGGAGCTGCTGGGGCGCACGCAGGTGCCGGTGGCCGGGGGGTGCGCCCGCCCCCTGGTGCGCCCGGCGCCAAGCGACCCCTTCACCCACGGCCGGGACGGGCAGGGGGAGAATTTTCTGCCCCCGCCCACAATCCCCCTGGCCGGGGAGCACGCGGTGGATCTCATCATCCGCCAGGCCCGGGCCAACCCGGGGGAAGTGTGGATTCTCTGCCTGGCCCCCATGACCAACCTGGCCGTGGCCCTGCGCAAGGCCCCGGAGCTCAAGGACCTGCTGGCCGGGGTGGTGGCCATCTCAGGGGCCTTCGGCCTCAACGAGTACGCCTTCCTCAACGGCACGGGGGACAACCCCCAGAGCGAGTGGAACGTGTACTTCGACCCGGAGGCGGCCAAGGTGGTCTACGAGTCCGGGGTGAACCTGGTGGCCCTGGGGCTGGACGTGTGCACCCACTTTGAGGTGAACTTCTCCGACGGAGATCTGGAGGCGCTGGAGCGCAGCCCCCGGCCCGAGTGCCGCTTCCTGCGCCAGGCCATCCGCTTCAACAACGGCCGGGGCTTCCAGTCCTACTGCACCATCATCGACTGCATGGCGGTGGGCTACGCGGTGGACCCCACCCTGGTGGAGACGATTACCGGCAAGGTGGGGGTGGAGACCCGCGGGGAGCTGACCCTGGGCATGACCGTGCTGGACCGCCGGCACCACCACGCCTGGGCGCACCTGCCCGACGTGCGCATCGGCAGGAGCGCGGACTACGGGCGCTTCCTGGCCCTGCTGATGGAGCGCTTTTTAGCATGAGTGGAGAAAGGAGCGGATACCATGGCTACGGTAACCCTGAGGGGGATTAAAAAGGTCTATGAGAAGGACGTGGCGGCCGTCCGGGACTTCAACCTGGACATCCGGGACAAGGAGTTCATCGTGCTGGTGGGCCCGTCCGGCTGCGGCAAGTCCACCACCCTGCGGATGATCGCCGGGCTGGAGCACATCTCCGAGGGCGATCTGTACATCGACGGCAAGCGGGTCAACGAGGCGGCCTCCAAGGACCGGGACATCGCCATGGTCTTCCAGAGCTACGCCCTCTACCCCCATATGACCGTGTACGAGAACATCGCCTTCGGCCTCAAGATCCGCAAGGCCTCCAAGGAGGAGATCGACCAAAAGGTGCGGCAGGCCGCCGAAATTCTGGACATCACCGCGTACCTGGACCGCAAGCCCAAGGCCCTGTCCGGCGGGCAGCGGCAGCGGGTGGCCATCGGCCGGGCCATCGTGCGGGAGCCCAAGGTGTTTCTGATGGACGAGCCGCTCTCAAACCTGGACGCCAAGCTGCGCAACCAGATGCGCGCGGAGATCATCAAGCTGCGCCACCGCATCGACACCACCTTCGTCTACGTCACCCACGACCAGACCGAGGCCATGACCCTGGGCGACCGCATCGTCATCATGAAGGACGGCCTGATCCAGCAGGTGGGGACGCCGGGGGAGGTCTTTGACCACCCGGCAAACCGGTTTGTGGCGGGCTTCATCGGCGCGCCCCAGATGAACTTCTTCCCCGCCCGGCTGCTGCGGGAGGGGGACGGCTACGCGCTGGAGCTCCAGGGCGTGCGCTTCCCTCTGCCGGAGGGGCGGCAGGAGGCGCTGCGGGCCCAGGGCGTACAGGCCGGGGAGATCACCCTGGGCGTGCGCCCGGAGCACCTGTTCCTCTGCCCGCCGGGGGAGCCGGGCCCGGCGCTGGACGCGGTGAGCGACGTGTTCGAGCTCATGGGCAGCAGCGTCCATCTCCACATGGACTGCGGCGGGCAGGAGGTCCTGCTGGTGCGCCTGCTCCAGGACCCGGCCGAGATGAACGGCTACTACCACGGCATGCCCCTGCGCTTCACCCTGGACGGCGGGCTGGTCCACTTTTTCCACCGGGAGACGGGAGAAAATCTGATCCCCTGCCGGCCCTAAATGCCTCTTGACATTGGGCGCTATGGCTGATAACATATATACATGTCAAGAGATATAGACAAGATGAAGAGTAAAGGAGATGCCCCATGAGTAAAATCGACGCCGGTTCCATGCGCGTACAGACCTGGGAGGCCCTGCGGAAGGTGGCCCGCCCGGACTCCCGCTTCAGCTGGGAGTTTGCGGAGTTCATCACCGACTACGAGGGCAGCGACAAGGGCGCCGAGCTCATCGCGGGCATGGACGTGTACAAAAACGCCCGCGTGGTGTTCATCACCCCGGACAACAACCTGGAGAAGCTGCGGGAGATCGCCTTCCGGGACAAAAAGACCGTGGTCATGACCAACTACGGCATCACCCGGGGCTTCTTCCTCATCGCCCCCGGCATGGTGCCAGAGGGCAAGGAGGAGGTGGCCTCCCTGCTGGACGGGGTGGCCCGGTACTGGAAGCACCAGACCCTGGAGCAGCTCAAGGCCTCGGTGGGGCACATCGACCTGATGGTCACCGGCGCCTCCGCCATCACGCCCGGCGGCATCCGCTTCGGCAAGGGCCACGGCTATTTCGACCTGGAGTGGGCCATGACCTACACCGCCGGGCTGGTGGACGTACATACCCCGGTCATCGGCGCCGGGCACGACTGCCAGGTGGTGGAGGCCGACGTGGAGGTGCAGCCCCACGACACCGCCATCGACTATATCGTCACCCCCACCCGGGTGATCCCCACCCGGAGCGAGTACCCCAAGCCCACCTGCGGCGTCCTGTGGAGCGCGCTGGAACCCCAGATGCGGGGCCAGATCCCCCCCATACAGGAGCTGTGGTGCCAGATCCACTGCAAGTAGGGGCGGCAGGAAAAGGCCCCGCCATATCCGGCGGGGCCTTGCTGTTTACTCCTTGACGTAGAAGCCCCGCTCCCCGTGCTGCAGGGTGAGCTGGAAGCGCACCGAGTCCCCCGACCAGAGGGTGCTGGAGTACTCCAGCGGCCGCCCGCCGGCCAGGTAGGAGGTGCCCCGCAGCAGCACCAGGGGGGTGTCCTGAAAGCAGCGCAGCAGCGCGCAGTCGGCGGGGGTGGCCCGCACCGCCTCGATGCAGTCCTCCACCCGGTCGGCCGACAGCCCGTAGACCTGCTCCAGAGTCTCCAGCACGGAGCCGCGCACCAGTTCCAGGCCCTCCATCCCCGGCACCAATGGGGCGGGCAGGTGGGAGCGGCTGATGGCGATGGGCCTGCCCCCGATGAGGTAGAGCCGCTTGATATACACGGCCCAGCCCTCCCGCTCCAGCTCCAGGTGCTCGCTCACGGCGGGGAAGAGGTCGGTGACCAGCCGCTGCTCCAGGATCTTGGCGGTGACCGCCGGACCGCCGTGCTGGCTGAACAGGCGGCCCTTGGAGACCACCGCGTAGTTGAGGCTGTTGACGTAGGGCGTGGGGTCGGCGGCCAGGAAGGAGCCCTTGCCCCGCTCCTTGCGGATGATGCCGTCCTTCTCCAGCTCGGCCAGGGCCTGGCGGAGGGTGATGCGGCTCACGTCGTAGTGGCGGGCCAGATCCAGCTCCCCGGGCAGCTGCTCGCCGATGTCCCACTCCTGGCGCATGATCCGCTTTTTGAGGTCGGTCTCGATCTGGTAATAGACGGGGATGGGGGAGTTCTTATCCACCTTGAGCGTACCGTCCGCCATTGGGGCACCTCCGCTTATGTCAATTTCTTCACAAAGTTTTCATTATCCTATCATGGTTGGAAATCTAAGTCAAGGCCCGCCGGACGGGCCGGAGGAGGCGCGGATGGCAGCATCCATCGCGGTGGCGGGGGCCGCCGCCATCGGGGACTATATCTTCCACGTGGACCATCTGCCCGAGCGGGGGGAGATCGTCCAGGTCACCTCGTTCAGCGCCGGGCTGGTGCCCGGGGGCTGCGCGCCCAACATCGCCGCGGGCGTGGCCGCCCTGGGGCGGGCCGGGGCGGCGCTCCACTACCCCGTGGGGGACGATTTCGACCACAGCGGCCTGCTGGAGCAGTGGACAAGGCGGGGCATCGACTGCGGGGGCCTGGCGCGCGTGCCCGGCGTGCCCTCCGGCTGCGCCTGGATGTATATGCAGGACGACGGCGCCACCATGTGCTTCGGCTACCCCGGCGCGGCGGCCGCGGCGGAGCCCGACCCGCCCCAAGCGCTGCCCGAGTGGGTGGTGGTGGCCCCGGTGCTCAACCGCTACACGGCGGGCTACCTGGACGCGGCCCTGAAGCAGGGGTGCAAAACCGTGGCCACCGGCATCGGCAGCGGTGGGCTGGGGCCCTGGCTGGGGGGGCTGCACGCCCTGGTCGTCAACCGCCGGGAGGCGGATACCCTCTGCCTGGAGCTGGGGCCGGTGCGCTGCCGGGCGCTGTCCGCGGTGTACCCGGAGCTGCTGCTCTACGTCACCGACGGGGGGAGGGGAAGCCGCCTCTACCGGGGCGGGACGGTGTATAAAATCCCACCGGTACAGGCCGATCGGATTGCCGATTTCACCGGCGCGGGGGACTCCTTCACCGCCGGGGTGGTCAGCGCCCTGGCCTCCGGCGTGGCGCCGGAGCGGGCGGGGTGGTACGGCGCGGCCATGGCCAGCTTCGTCATCGAGCGCCTGGGCGGACAGTGCGAGATGCCGTCCTGGGCGGATCTGGAGCAGCGGCTTCACAGCCAGTTCCCGGCGGAATTTTAGTTACGAAAGGAAGCGGACCTATGACAGAGTTTGAGAGAGCTGCGGGCAGCCTGTACGGCATGGCCACGGGGGACGCCCTGGGGGTGCCCACCTCCTTCATGACCCAGGCGTACGTCAAAAAGACCTGGGGCTGGATCGACACCTTCTACCCCCCGGAGCGGGGCCACATCTACCACGACGGCCTGAAGGCCGGGGAGTACACCGACGACACCGAGCAGGCCCTTGCCCTGCTGAACTCCTTCATCCGCAACAAGAAGGTGGTGCCCCTGGACGTGGTGAAGGAGATCCTGGCCTGGGCCGACCGGGTGAAGGATAAGTACGCCAGCCCCCTGGGCCCCAGCACCGAGCGGGCCCTCAAGGCCATCCGGGACGGGGCGGACATCGCCGTGAGCGGCAAGTACGGCAACACCAACGGCTCGGCCATGCGCATCAGTCCCGTGGGCATGATCCACGGCCTGCGCGGCTCCACCTGCGAAGAGATGATCCGGGACGTGTACCTCACCTGTATGCCCACCCACAACACCACCGTGTGCATCTCCTCCGCCGCGGCCATCGCCTGGGGCGTGGCCCTGTGCATGCGGGGGGAAACGGACGTGGGGCGTATCGTCGCCGGGACCATGGAGGCCGCCGAGGCCTCCAAGCACCTGGGCTACTCCATCGTCTCCCCCTCCATCGCAAAGCGCATCGGCTTCGTCTACGAGCTGGTGCAGCGCTGCGAGGGCGACCCGGCCAAATGCATGGCCGAGCTCTACGATTTCTTCGGCGGTGGCGACCTGGCCGCCGAGTCCGTCCCGGTGTCCATCGGCCTGTTCGCCCTGGGGAAGGGGGACGTGAAGGCTGTCAACGAGTACTGCGTCAACTTCGGCGGCGACTGCGACACCAACGCCGCCATGGCGGGGGCCATGGCGGGGGCCTACTCCGGCCTGGAGGCCGTGCCCGCGGCATGGCGGGAGACCATCCGCACGGTCAACCACGTGGATTTGGAGGATTACGCCCGCAAGCTCATCAGTCTTGTCCCCGACTGGGAGGTGGGGCCCGCCATGGGCGCCGGCCTGGGGATTTGATCGGAACAAGAAAAGGGATACTAATTTAAAAGGAGGAACCATCATGAAAAAGCGCCTGTCCTTGCTCCTGGCCACAGCCATGCTCCTGACCCTCCTCGCCGCCTGCGGCGGCGGTGGCGGTCAAACCGCCTCCAGCCCGCCCGAGGGCGGCAGCGAGCCCCCCGCGGAGGAGGGGGTCGTCCCCGCCGTGCGCAATTTCCCCGACCGCGAGCAGATCACCATGTGGTTCTGGGGTCCCGCCCCCGACTACCAGGAGACGTTCAAACAGGTCCTGCTGGACTGGTACAACGCCTCCCAGGACCAGTACGAGCTGACCATGGAATTCCGCAACACCGTTGACGTGGACATACCCCGCGCCCTGGCGGCCCACAACGCCCCCGACATCGTCTACGCCTCCGGCCCGTCCTACACCAGCATGTACGCCGCCGAGGGCCTGGTGATGGACCTGAACGGCTACTCTGAGCAGTACGGCTGGAAGGACCGGGTGCTTGGGGTCATGTACGACGCCTGCACCGTGGACGGCAAGCTCTACTCCATCCCCGGCGGCATGAATATGGGTGGGCTGTTCTACAACAAGGCCACCTTTGCCGAGAAGGGCTGGCAGCCCCCCACCACCATCGACGAGCTCATCTCCCTGATGGATCTGGCCAAGGCCGAGGGCATGTACCCCCTGGGCGCGGGCAACAAGGGCTGGAAGCCCTGCAACGATCACTTCTCCTCCATGATCATCAACCACCTGGGCTCCCCCAGCCTGTTCTATGACGCCCTGTCCGGGAACACCTCCTTCAATAACCCTGAGATGGTGGCCGCCGTCCAGACCAGCGCCGACTGGTTCCAGAACGGCTACCTGTCGGGCGAGGACTACATGAACCTGGAGTCCCAGGACGTGATGCAGACCCTCCAGGACGGCCGCACCGCCATGGTCATGGCCCCCTCCCTGTACATCCAGTTCGCGGCCCAGTGCTTCCTGGGCGACGACGCCGACAACGTGGGCTTCGTGCCCATGCCCACCGTGGGCACCGACAAGGCGGTCTACGACGTGGCGATGAACTGCAATTTCTCCATCAACGCCACCTCCAAGTACGCCGACGAGTGCGCCAAGATTCTGGACTACATGCTCACCGGCGAGTTTGGCGGCAGGATGACCGAGGGCTGGCCCGGCTACTGGGCCGTGCCCGTGAAGGACATGGTCAACTTCGACGCCAGCTCCATGACCGGCCTGTCCAAGGTCACCATGGACATCCTCCAGGGGGCCGTGCCCAGCATCGACGAGGGCTACTTCGCCCTGCACCCCTCCACCTTCTTCCCCTCCGCCACCGTCACCGCCTTTGAGGACGTGGACACCGTGTGGCAGAACGTGATGACCGCCGAACAGTTCTGCCAGAGCGTGGACGCGGAGCTCCAGAACGACATCGCCGCCGGGCTCATCTGCCCGCTGGCCAAGCCCGCCGTATAAGGGAACGGCGGGCGGATGTGGGCATCCGCCCCTACGCGCTCTGCCAAACAGATACTAGGGATGTGAGTAAAATGTCGCGACTCCCGGTACATAAGTCCAAGCGGGTGCGCACCGTCGGCTACCACCTGCTCTCCCTGCCCGCGGTGATCCTCAGCGCCTTCGTGGTGCTCATACCCGCGGTGCAGACCATCTACGCCGCCTTCACCAAGTGGAATGGCATCTCCTCCCACAAGGAGTTCATCGGCCTGCAGAACTTCCGGGAGCTGGCGGGGGACTGGATCTTCAAGCAGGCGGTGGTCAACAACTTCAAGTGGACGCTGATTTTCATCACGGTGCCCGTCATCGTCGCCATGCTCTCCGCCGTCCTCATCGCCCACTTCCACGTGGGGCACAAGACCTTCCAGGTCATCTACCTGATCCCCTACCTCCTGGCCCCCACCACCAACGCCATCATCTGGCTCAACATCATCTTCAGTCCCACCGGCGGCCTGGTGGGCTTCCTCCAGCGGATGGGGTGGAGCATCACCTCCCCGCTGGCGAACATGAACACCGCCCTTCTGGGCGTGGCCGCCGTGGACATCTGGCACTACTGGGGCTTCCTCACCGTCATCTACCTGGCAGCCCTGCGCCAGACCCCCGCCGACCAGATCGAGGCCGCTCAAATCGAGGGGGCCAGCGGCTGGCAGGTGTACCGCTACGTCTATCTGCCCAACATCGCCCCCACCGTGCGGCTGATGTTCGTTTTCATCGTGATCTACTCATTTATGACGTTTGACTATATCTACCTGCTCACCTCCGGCGGGCCCGCCCACGCCACCGAAATGCTCTCCACCTACGCCTACACCACCGCCTTCTCCGCCTTCAAGTTCGGCAAGGCGGCGGCCATCTCCCTGGCCATGGGCTTTTTGGGCAGCTTCGCGGCCTTTTTCTACACCTGGTTCAGCCGAAAGGAGGCGCTGGAATGAGCAAGGCGGCGCGCAAACGGGAGAAGGCCTACCGGGAGAAGCGGAAAATCACCCCCGCCTTCGTGGCCGCCATGGCCTTCCTGCTCCTCCTGGCCTTCGTCTCCCTGTTCCCCCTGGTGCTGGTCATCATGAACAGCTTCAAAACCCACGCGGAGATCCTGGCGAATCCCCTGGCGCTGCCCGCCGCCTTCCACTTTGAGAACTACGCCTACACCTGGCAGGTGGGCAAATTCGGGGAGGGCTTCCTCAACAGCCTCAAGCTCACCGGCACGGCCATCGTCACCGGCGTGCTGGCCTCGGCCACCATGGGCTACGTGCTGGCCACCCGCCGCGTGCGCACCTGGAAGCCCCTGACCCTGTACTTTATGCTGTGCACCACCGTGCCGCTGCAGATGTTCATGCTGCCCCTGTACACCTCCTTCGTGGACGCCAACCTGATGGGCAACGTCTTTGCCGTGGGGGTGGCCATCGCGGCCTGGAACCTGCCCATGCCGGTGTTCCTCATGCGCACCTACTTCCTCAAGGTGCCCTATGAGCTGGAGGAGGCCGCCCGCATCGACGGGGCCAACACCTTCCAGGTCTTTACCAGGGTCATGCTCCCCATCGTCTCCCCGGGCCTCATTACCGTGGCGGTCATCGTGGGCCTCTTCTCCTGGAACGAGTACCTGCTCAGCACCACCCTGCTCCAGGGGGAGGCCAACTTTACCGCCACCCTCAAGTTCCTCAACCTCAACGGCACCTTTTCCAGGGACTACAGCGTCATCATGTCCGGCGCCGTCATCATGATCGTGCCCATGATCATCATCTTCCTGCTGCTGCAGAAGAAATTCATCGAGGGCATGGCCAGCGGCGCGGTCAAGGGCTGATTTCAGACAGAAAGGGTTTTTTCCTATGAGTGTACAGCGTTACCGGCAGCAGATGTACGCGGGCGTGCTGGGCAAGATCATCGGCGTCTACATCGGCCGCCCCGTGGAGGGCTGGAGCTACGACGCCATCCGCAGCCGCTTCGGCTTTATCGACTACTACGTCTCCCACAAGATCGGCGCACCCTTCATCGTGCCCGACGACGACATCTCGGGCACCTTCAACTTCTACCGCGCCCTGGAGGACAACGGCTACCCCGCAGACATCACGGCGGAGCAGATCGGCGAGGCGTGGCTGAACTACATCGTGGAGGACAAGACCATTCTCTGGTGGGGCGGGCTGGCCCGGTCCACCGAGCACTCGGCCTACCTGCGCCTCAAGGCGGGGATCAAGCCCCCGCTGAGCGGCTCCGGCGAGAAGAACGGCATGGCCATCGCCGAGCAGATCGGCTCGCAGATCTTCATCGACACCTGGGCCATGGTCAACCCCGGCAACCCCGCCCGGGCCGCCGCCATGGCCCGGCAGGCCTCCCTGGTGAGCCATGACGGCATCGCCGTGGAGTGCGCCGTCTACCTGGCCGCCCTGGAGGCCATGGCCTTTGACGAGCGGGACGTGGACGTCCTGCTGCGGGAGGGGCGCAAGTACATCGCGGACAACGCGTACGGCAGGACCCTCAACGCCCTGCTGGACGACGTGCTGGAGCAGTGCGCCGCCGCCGGCGACTGGCGGCAGGTGCGGGACTGGATCGAGGAGCACCACAACTACGCAAAGTACCAGGGCAACTGCCCCATGGTGCCCAACCACCTGGCGGTGGTGATGGCCCTGAAGTTCGGCGGGGACGACTTCCGCCGCTCCATCGGCATCGCGGCCTCCGCCGGCTGGGACACCGACTGCAACGCGGGCAACGTGGGCTGCCTCAACGCCATCCGCCTGGGCCTGGCCGCCATCGACGCCGACGCCGGCCTGCGCGGACCCGTGGCCGACCGCATGTACGTGGTGAGCACCGACGGCGGCGACTGCATCTTCGACGCGGTGCGGGAGACCCGCAAGATCCTCCGCGCCGCCGCCGCCCTGGCGGGCGAGGCGGTGGAAGTGCCCGCCGAGCGCTACGCCTTCGAACAGCCCGGCTCGGTCCAGGGCTTCCTGATTCACCCCTGCCACCCCTTCGACCAGGCCGCCAAGCGCCTGGAGAACACCCTGGACAAGACGGGGAGGCCCGGCCTTGCCGTGGAGTACGAGGGGGTGTCCGGCAGCGTGACTGCCAGCGTGTCGGTCCAGACCTACGTGGACCCGGCCCCCAAGGCCGCCCCGGACACCAGCTACTTCGAGGTCTACGCCAGCCCCTCCCTCTACACCGGCCAGACCGTCACGGCGGTGGTGGAGTGCGGGGACGGAGAGAACCCGGACCTGCGCTTCTTTATCGACTACTACGACGGCAAGGACGAGATCGCCACCCTGCGCGGGGAGCGCCTGCCCCTGGCCCCGGGGGAGAACACCCTGGCCTGGACGGTGCCCGACACCAGGGGCCGGGCGGTCTACCGCCTGGGTCTGGAGCTGGTGAGCGATTCCCGGAAGGACGGGCGGGTCGTCCTGCGCAGCGTGGACTGGAGGGGCGCGCCCCGGCGCTTCCACATGGGCACCGCCCAGGAGCTGACCCCCGGCATCAGCCCCTTCGTCACCCGCACCAAGTGGATGATGGCCTTTATGAACAGCACCAGGCACACCGGCCCCGACTACCTGGCCACCCTGGCCATCTCCCACCCGGAGCGCAACGGCGTGATGACGATTGGTGATATAACCTGGGATAACTACAGTGTGGAATCGAAAATCCAGTTCGTCCACGCCGAATACGCCGGGCTGGTGGCCCGGGCCAAGGGGCACCGCCGCTACTACGCGGCCGTCTTTGGCGGCGGAAAGATCTACATCCTGCGCCGCAGGGGGGAGGAGATCGCCGTGCTGGCCACCTCGGAGCTGACCTACCGGGAGGGCGACTGGCACGATCTGCGCTTCGAGGTCCAGGGGGAGAAGCTTACCTTCCTGGTGGACGGGCAGGCGGCCTGCTGCGCCGCGGACGGCGCGTTCCCCACCGGGGCCTGCGGCTTCGTGGTGGACGAGGGGGCCGTCGTGGCCAACGAGTTCACCGTGGAGGCGCTGTAGCGCCATGGACTACCTGGTGGTATCCACCGCCGTTACCGACGACGTCTATCTGGCCGGCGGCGGACACAGGGGCAGGTTCCTGGGGGGCGCGGGGGTGTACGCCCTGTGCGGAATCCGGCTGTGGTCGGACTCCGCGGTCCTCTGCACCGGCGTGGGGGAGGACTTCCAGGCCCTCCACGGCCCCTGGTTTGAGAAAAACGGCTGCTCCCGGGCGGGCCTGATGGTGAAGGACTCCCACACCGCCGTGTCCACCGTGCGCTACCAGCCCGACGGGGAGCGGGTGGAGACCCCGCCCTTCGGCCCGGAGCACTACCTCCGGCTGGAGGCCGCCCCGGAGGAGCTGCGGCCCTTCTACCCCGGCCTGAAGGGGGCCTACATCTTCAAGGACCTGCGTCCGGGCTACTGGGAACAGGTGCTGGCCGACCGGGCGGCCTTCGGCTTCCCCATCATGTGGGAGCTGAACGCCGACGCCGCCCGGCCTGAAAACCTGCCCCGGGTGCGGGAGGTGGCGCAGGCCTGCGGCCTCTTCTCCCTCAACCGCACCGAGGCCGCCCGCCTGCTGGGCAGCACGGAGCCGGAGGAACAGGCCGCCGCCCTCCTGGAGTGGGACACCGAGCTCATTTACCTGCGCCTGGGCGGCCGGGGGGCGGCGGTGATCGCGGGCGGCAGGGCCGTCCGGATCCCCTGCGCCCCCTGCGGGGTGGTGGCGGACCCCACCGGGGCGGGCAACAGCTCCACCGCCGCCGTGCTCTGCGGCTGGTGCCGGGGCAAATCCCCGGCGGAGTGCGGGGCGATGGGGGCCGTCAGCGCCGCGCGCTGCATCGAACAGTTTGGGCCCCCGGACTTTTCCGCCGGAATGCGGGCGGGGGCGCAGGCCGACCTGGCCGCCATGCTGGCAGAACTGGAGGGACATCCATGAAAAAAAGCGACGAAATTCGCGCCAAGCCGTCCATCGGGCGCATCCACGAGCGGTTTGAGTACGACGGCAACATCCCGCCCAAGGGGTTCTTTATCAACGGCCGCCCAGCCCTCACCCAGATCGACCCCGCCAAGGTGGGGGACTTCGTCATCGTCCTGGTGCGGGACGCCCTGTGCTCCTACGGCTCCGACCCGGCCAAGGTGGTGGCCGACCGGCTGGAGGACGCGCAGCTCATCGGCCAGTCCGGCATGTTCACCTCCTACTCCGGGTGGTACAAGGGGGCCCACATCACCGCCGTCAGCGGCGGCAGCGGCGCGCCCGAGATGGAGATGATCCTCTACGACTACATGGAGCACACCGACGCGGGCACCTTCCTCCGCCTGGGCGGCTCCGGCGGCTTTGGGGACAGGGTGGAGCCGGGGGATCTGGTGATCTCCTCCGGCGCGGTCCGGGCCGAGGGCATGACGCAGGCCTACATCGAGGCGGGCTACCCCGCCGCCAGCCACTACGAGGTGGTCTGCGCCATGGTGCAGGCCGCCGAGCAGGTGGGCCACCCCTTCCACGTGGGGGTCACCGTCTCCTGCGACAGCGACTACGTGGGGGGCGGACGGCCCGGCGTGGGGGGCTATATGCAGCCCTGGAACATCGAGAAGGCGGGGATTTACAACCGGGCGGGCTGCCTCAACGGCGACCGGGAGTCCTCCGCCATCCTTACGCTCTCCGCCCTCTTCGGGCGCAGGGGCGGGTCGGTGTGCTCGGTGTCCGACAACATGTGCACCGGCAAGCGCTTCACCGCGGGCATCGGCCACAATTACGCCCTGGACGTGGTGCTGGAGGGCTGCGCCATCCTCCACCGGATGGACCTGGAGAAGGCGGGCCGGCCCTACTGGCATCCCGCCCTGGCGGAACGGGAGGAAAAACGATGAGCGATACCTTGGATTCGGCCCTGTGCCGCCAGGCCGGGAGCATCCCGGCGCTGCTGGAGCAGCAGTACGCCGACCTGGAGCCGAAAGCCCGGCTGGCGCTGACCACGCAGGAGATCTTCGCCGTGCAGCGCATCGTGCTCACGGGCTGTGGGGACTCCCTGGCCGCGGGCCTGGCGGCCAAATACGCCTTCGAGGGCCTGGCGGGCATCCCCACCGAGGTGGTTCCCGCCATCGAGCTCTCCCGGTTCTACGACCCCAAGCAGCTGGGCTTTTCGCCCTATAACCCCCTGGTCATCGCCGTGAGCAATTCCGGCGGCGTGGCCCGGGTGGCCGAGGCGGTCCGGCGCTGTGCCAGCCGCGGCGCGCTGACCCTGGCGGTGACCGGCAGCCCGGATGCCCCCCTGGGCAGGAGCGCGGAGAAGCTGCTCAAGCTGGACATACCGCCCTTCGAGAGCGCGCCGGGCACCCGCTCCTATCTGGTGAGCGTGCTGAGCCTGCTGCTGCTGGCCATCCGTTTCGGCGAGGTGCGGGGGCGCTACACCATGGACGCCGCCATGGCCTACCGGGGGGCCATCCCCGCCCTGGCGCAGGCCCTGGGGGAGGGCATGGGGGCCCTGGACGGGGCCTGCCGGGCGCTGGCCCTGGCCTGGAAGGACTGCACGGCCTACGACTTCATCGCCGCCGGGGCGGACTACGCCGCCGCCTGGTTCGGCCATGCCAAGGTCTTTGAGGCCCTGGGCAGGCCCGCCATGCACATCAACACCGAGGAGTGGCTCCACCTGAATTTCTTCCAGCGCGCGGTGGGCTCCACCGCCACGGTGGCGGTGTGCGGGGGGGACAGCCCCGCCCGCTCCCGCATGGTCGAGCTGCTGGGGTACGCCGGGCAGATGGGCCGGCCTCTGGCCCTGGTCACCGACGCGCCGGAGGCCTTCCCCGCCGGGGCCGCCCTGCTCCCGGTGCCCCGGGCGCACTACTCCTTCCTGGCGCCCCTGGTGCAGTTCGTGCCCATGAGCCTGCTGTGCGGCTATCTGTGCGGGCTGCTGGGCGAGGAGGACGGCCGGGGCTGCAAGGGCCCCTGGAGCTTCTGCCAGGGGGGCGCGGCCATCAAAAACAGCGAGATCGTCTTGCTGTAGACGGAGGTTGGCTATGTTAAAAACGGTTCAACTGGAGACCGCCTTCCGGGGCTACACCGAGCTGACGCAGCAGGTAAAACAGGTGGTGGCGGACAGCGGCGTGCAGGAGGGGCTTTGCCTCGTCCACTGCCCCCACACCACCGCCGGGCTCACAATCAGCTCCTTCTGGGATCTGAAGGGCCTGGAGGACCTGCAGGACGAGGTCTGCCGCCTGGTGCCCACCCGCATCGACTTCAAGCACCAGTTCGACACCCCCCAGGATGCGGCGGGCCACGTCAAGTCCTCCCTGATGGGGGTGGGGCTGACCCTGATCGTCCACGAAGGCAAGCTGCTCATCGGCGGCTCCCAGGGGATCTTTTTCCTGGAGTTCGACGGCCCCCGCAAGCGGGAGTACCACGTCAAGGTGGTTTCGGACTGACAAAAAGCCCCCACGCGCCGCGGCACGTGGGGGCTTGCTTATGCTAGCGGTCCTCCACCACCAGGTGGAAGCGGGTCAGGTTGCCCAGCCACAGGGTGCTGGAGTGCTCGATGAGGGTGCCGTCCGCCAGGGAGTAGGTGGACTGGATTTTCAGCAGGGAGGAGGCGTAGGGGCACTCCAGCAGGGCCGCGTCCATGGCCCCGGCGGTGGAGGCCTCGATAAAATTTTCGATCTTGGCGAACTGGTAGTGGTAGCGCTTGGCCAGGGTGGCGGTAATACTGCTGTCCACCAGGCCCTCCTCCACCAGGCCGGGCACCAGGGCGGGGGGGAACCAGGCGTGGTTCAGCCCCAGGGGGCGGCCCTCCCGCACGAAGAGGCGGCGCAGGTAGACCAGGGGGGCGTCGTCCCCCTCCGCCATGTGGAAGATCTCCCGGACGGCGGGGCGGGCCTGCTCCAGATGGAGGGCCAGCACCCGGTTTTCGCTGCGGTCGGGGGTCCGCTCCGGCTTTTGGTAGCCCAGGATGGGGAAGTTCAGGTTCTCCACAAAGGGCTTGGTGATGCCGGTCAGGTAGGCCCCCTTGCCCTGCATCCGGGTGATAAGGCCCCGGCTCTCCAGATCCGACAGGGCCTGGCGCAGGGTCAGGCGGCTGACCCCGTACTCCAGGGCCAGCGCGGCCTCCGAGGGCAGCCGGTCGCCCAGCTTCCACTCACCGCCGTTGACCCGCTCAATGATGTCGGAGGCGATCTGGTGGTAGGCGGGGATGGGGGAGGATTTGTCGATTAAAACGGGGCTGTCCGGCATAGGGATCACCTGTCTTGTTTTATTGACATCAATACAAATGATGACACCTCTATTATGGCCGAAATCCCGCCGTTTGTCAATGGTTTACCCCGTGCAGCGCAGTACGCCGGCGGCCTCGGCCACCTCATGGGCGGTGGGGATGGAGGGGGAGGCGCCGGGCCGGGAGACCGCCAGGGCGGAGGCCAGGGAGGCGGTGCGGGCGGCCTCGGCCAGGGTGCCGCCCCGGGCCAGGGTGGCCACGAAGTAGCCGGAGAAGGTGTCCCCCGCCGCGGTGGTGTCGGCCACCTGCACCTGGTAGATGCCGTGGGAGACCCGCTCCCCCCGGTACTGGCAGACCACCCCCTGCTCCCCCAGGGTGAGAACCACCCCCATGTCCGGGCTGCGCCGGGCCAGGGCCGCCAGGATGGCCTCGGGCTCGTGCTCGCCGGTAAACTGCTCCCCCTCAATCTCGTTGACCATGAGCCAGCCGATTTTGCCCAAGTCCAGCTCCAGCAGGGCCGCGTCGATGGGGGAGGCGTTGAGCACCGCCGTGAAGCCCAGCGCGTGGGCCCGGTCCACGATGTAGTCCAGGTTGGAGATCTCGTTTTGCAGCATGACGAAGGCGGGGGGCCGGAGCTGGGCGAATACCCGGTCGATGTATTCCCGGGTCACGGCAAAGTTGGAGCCCCGGAAGAGGAGGATGCAGTTTTCGCCCGCGCTGGAGACCTGGATCACCGCGTGGCCCTGCTGTTCGTCTGATTCCAGCAGGAGGGAGGTGTCCACGCCGCTCTCGGCCAGGGCGGCCTTGAGGCGCTCACCGCCCGCGCCCATGGCCCCGGCGTGGCGCACCCGCCCGCCCGCCCGGGCCGCGGCGATGGACTGGTTGAGCCCCTTCCCGCCGCAGAAGATCTGGCAGCCGGCGGCGGCCATGGTCTCGCCGGGGCGGACAAAATGGTCCACGCGGTACACGTGGTCCAGGTTCAGGGAGCCGAAGTTGATAATCTCCATAAAAAGCACTCCTTGATCTGTAATTTTGTCGGTACGTCCATTATAGGGCAAATCCATCGGAATTGATATGGTTAATTTGCACTAAAAAATTTTATATTTTATATTTACTTTGCGGCTTGACGGGGCGGAAGGCGGGGCGCTATACTGGACACATCGGAAGGCGGGGTGAAGTGAAGTGGCGCTGAAGAAGAATCTGGACGAGCTGGTGTTCGACCGTATGCGGGATCGCATCATCAACGGCGAGTGGGAGCAGGGGCAGAACCTGGAGGTGGACGAGCTGTCCGCCTTTTACGAGGTGAGCCGCACCCCTGTGCTCCAGGCCCTCAAGCGGATGCAGAACGAGGGGATGGTGGTGGTGTCCCGGTCCGGCAAATTCTTTTTCCCCACCTACGACGTCCGCCAGGTGCGGGACGTGTGCCGGGTCCGCCTGCTTCTGGAGCTGGAGGCGGTGGACGAGATCGGCAGCAAGCAGATCGCGCTGGATATTGATTCTCTGCGCGGCACCGCCCGGCGCTGCCACCAGGTGATGACCCGGGAGGACATCACCGGCTCCCGCAGGCTGGATCTGGAATGGCACAAGGCGCTGGTGGCCTCCGCGGGGAACGAGTGCCTCACGGGCCTGTACACCAAGGTGCTGGGCCAGTTCATGGTGGCCAACTATTTGCAGACCTTCCACACCAAGCAGCAGCAGCTGGTGGCCGCCGGGGACCACCTGAATATTCTGGACAGCCTGGAGCGCGGCGACCTCGAGGGGGCCAAGGCGGGGCTGCGCGAGCACATCGACCAGGCATGCGAGAAAATTATCCTGCGCATCCGCCAGGGCGCCTGAGCGCCGCAAGGGGAGATTATTCACACGGGGAGTAAGCTCCCCTTTTTCACAAGAAATAAAAAATTTTATATTTTTAATTTAGTATGACCTGCCGGAGCGCGCCCGGCAGCACATAAATTATTCTATTAAGGAGAGCTGAAGCATGAAGGCCGGAATCAAGAAACCCTACGGGATCTGCCCCGCGTCCATGACCATCTGGAACGAGGACCAGAGCTACAACAAGCAGGGGATGGAGCGTTATCTGCGCTGGCTGCTGGACAACGGCGCCCAGTCCATCTCCATCTGCGGCAGCACCGGCGAGAACATCGCCATGAATATGGAGGAGCAGCGGGAGATCATCGCCCACGTGTCCGCCTTCCTGGCCGGGGAGGTGCCCCTGATTTGCGGCACCGGGCGGTACGACACCCTCAACACCATCCGCATGAGCCGGTTCGCCCAGGAGCACGGCGCGGACGGCGTCATGGTCATTCTGCCCTACTACCTCAATCCCCACAAGCAGGCGGTCATGCAGCATTTCCGCGACCTGCGCGCCGCGCTGGACATCCAGATCATGATCTACAACAACCCCTGGTTCGCCGGGTATGAGATGACCGTGCCCGAGATCTGTGCGCTGGTGGAGGACGGCACCATCGACTCCATCAAGGCGGCCCACGGCGACCCCAACCGGGTCCACGAGCTCAAGTTCCACCTGGGCGACAGGCTCAACGTGTTCTACGGCCACGACTACTGCGCCATGGAGGGCGTCCTGGCCGGGGCCGACGGCTGGCTGTCCGGCTTCCCGGCCATCCTGCCCCGCCAGTGCCGCGCCCTGTTCGACGCCGCCCGCGCCGGGGACGTGGAGGGCGCCCGCAGGGCCCAGTACAACATCCAGCCCTACATCGACTACTTCTTCCACGACAAGGTGGACGGGGTGCCCCACTGGCAGGAGATCTGCAAGTACACCCTCCAGGCCCAGGGCCTGGACTGCGCGGGCTGGCCCAGGAAGCCCCTGGGGCAGCTGGACGCGGCCAACCGCAAAAAGGTGGACAAGCTGCTGGCCGATATGGACTGACGCCCCCCGCAAAACGAAAAAAATATAAGGAGGATACGCTTGTGAAACTGAAAAGGACTGCCAGCCTGCTCTGCGCCCTTGCCCTCTGCGCGGGCCTCGCCGCCTGCGGCGGCGGAGGGGGCGCGGCCACCCCCGCGCCCGGGGGCCAATCCCCCGCGTCCTCCGCGCCTGAGTCCTCCGCGCCCGCCTCGGGCTTCCCCAGTAAGACCATGACCATCGTCTGCCCCTACGGGGCGGGCGGCGGCACCGACCTGGCCCTGCGCATCCTGGCCGAGTGCGGCCAGGACGCCTTCGGCCAGGTGATCAACGTGGAGAACAAGACCGGCGGCTCCGGCTCCGTGGGCCTGGTGGAGACCCTGGGGGCCGCCCACGACGGCTACACCCTGGGCACCGCCTCGGTGGACCTTATCACCCTGCCCCTGCTGGGCCTGGCGCCCCCCGAGGTCACCCGGGCGGCCTTCGACCCCATCTGCGTGGTCAACGGCGAGCCCGCCGCCATCATCGTCAAGTCCGACGCCCGGTGGAACACGATAGAGGAATTCGTGGAGGAGGCCAAGCAGAGCCCCGGCACCATCCAGCTGGCCAACGCGGGCATGGGCAACATCTGGCACCTGGCGGCCATCGGCCTGGAGCTGGAGACCGGGGCCGGCTTCAACCACATCCCCTACGCCGACGGCGCGGCCCAGGCCATCACCGGCTGCCTGGGCGGCCACGTGGACGCGGTCATCTGCTCCGCGGCCGAGGCAGACGCCAACATCAGGTCGGGGGACATGCGGGTGCTGGCGGTGGCCAATACCGAGCGCCTGGCCAACTACCCCGACGTGCCCACCTTCCAGGAGTCCGGCATTGACCTGACCATCGTGGCCCTGCGGGGGCTGTGCGTGGCCGCGGACACCCCCGACGAGGTGAAGCAGGTCCTGAAGGACGGCTTTGCCCAGGTCATCCTCTCCGACGCCTGCAAGGAGAAGGTGGAGGCCGCCAACATGACCTACATGCCCCTCAACGCCCAGGAGACCGACGAGATCCTGGACAGCATGGCGGGCAACTTTGAGAAAATCATCGCAAAATATCTGGAGACCGCCGCGTAACGCGCAGACGGAGCACGGGCGGCACGCAGAAAGCCATGCGTGCCGCCCTGTCCAAAGGAGAGAAGCTATGAAAAAACTCAACCTCGTATTCTCACTCCTGCTCATTCTGGTCTCTACCTGCTTCTTTTTCTACGCGGACACCTTCAAGACCCTGCCCAACCAGCAGGACATCGGCCCCGGGGGCTTCCCGAAGGCGATCTGCGTGGCGCTGATCCTGTGCGCGCTGATCCTGCTGGTGAGCGAGGCAAAGAAGCCGGGCGGGGAGAAGGTATCCCTCTTTAACGCCAGGCTGATCACCGGCCTGGGCGTGACGGTGGGCTACTTCCTGCTGCTTAAGCCCCTGGGCTTCGTGGTCTCCAGCATCCTCGCCACGGCGGCCATGATGCTGCTGCTGCTCAACGAGCCGGTCAAAAAGGCGTGGCCGATCATCGCGGCCGTCTCCGTCGCGGCGCCTGTGGCGCTCTATCTCATGTTCGGCATGTTCCTCAAGGTGCCGCTGCCCGGCGGCGTCCTGGAACCGCTGCTGGGTTAGGAGGGAAGCGATATGAGCGGATTTTTGCCCGCGCTGCTGGAGATTTTGCAGCCCCAGTACCTGCTGCTGATGATCGCCGGGACGGCGGGGGGCATCATGATCGGCGCCATGCCCGGGCTCACCTCGGTGATGGGCGTGACGCTGCTGCTGCCCTTTACCTACGGCATGGAGGCCTCGGCGGGTATCGTGATGCTGCTGTCCATCTCCTTCGGCGCAATCTACGGCGGGTCCATCACCGCCATCCTGATCGGGACGCCCGGCACGCCGGCCTCGGCGGCCACCATGATCGAGGGCCGGCAGTTCACCGCCCGGGGGGAGGGGGGCCGCGCCATCGGCATCTCCACCTTCGCCTCCTGGATGGGCGGGACGGTGAGCGCCCTGGTGCTCATTTTCGTGGCACCCCAGCTGGCCAAGGTGGCCCTGAAGTTCGGCTCCCCGGAGTACTGCTGCCTGGCCGTGTTCGGCCTGACCGTCATCGCCAGCATTTCGGGGAAAAACGTGGTCAAGGGGATCATCGCGGGCCTCATCGGCCTGCTGCTGTCCACCGTCGGGCTGGACCCCCTCACCGGCTTTTCCCGCTACTCCTTCGGCGTGGTGAACCTGTACAGCGGCCTGCAGGTGGTCCCCCTGATGATCGGCCTGTTCGCCATCTCCCAGGTCTTTGTGAACCTGAAAACCGGCGTGGAGCAGAACCGGGTGACCCAGAAGGTCACGCGGGTGCTGCCCACGAAGGAGGATTTGAAAAAGTCCACCCCGGTCTCCCTCATGTGCGCCTTTATCGGCACCTTCATCGGCTGCATCCCCGCCGCGGGCGCGGACATCGCCGCCTTCGTCTCCTACGATATGGCGAAAAAGCGTTCCAGGCACCCCGAGCGCTTCGGCACCGGCTGCGTGGAGGGCATCGCGGCCCCCGAGGCGGGCAACAACGGCGACACCAGCGGCGCGCTGGTACCCATGCTCACCCTGGGCGTGCCCGGCGACGCCACCGCCGCCGTGCTCATCGGCGCCCTCACCCTCCAGGGCCTCCAGCCCGGCCCCCTGCTCTTCACCGAGCACCCGGACATCGTCAACCGCATCTTCGCGGGCACGCTGATCGCCAACCTGCTCATGCTGATCCTGGGCCTGCTGGGCATCCGGCTGTTCGTGAAGGTGATTCAGATCAAGCCCTATATCCTCACGCCCATCATCTTCGTGCTGTGCATCCTGGGCTCCTACGCCCTGCGCAACAACCTGTTCGACGTGGGGGTCATGCTTCTGGCCGCCTTCGTGGGCTACTTCTTCATCCATCTGGAGATCCCCATCGCCCCCATCGTGCTGGCCCTTATCCTGGGGCCCATGGCGGAGAGCAACCTGCGCCGCGCCCTGCTCATGTCGGGCGGCAGCTTCACCATCTTCGTCACCCGCCCCATCTGCATCTTCTTCCTCCTGCTGGCCGTGGTGTCCCTGCTCTGGCCCCTGCTGCGCAAGGCGGCCGCGAAGCGCAGACGCGCGGCGGTATAAAAGTAGCGGCGCTCCCCGCCGGGGAGCGCCGCTTCCTTGTTTTTTACAGCAGGCCCTTGAAGTAGAGCCCGCCCTCCACGATGGCCTCCTCGGCAACCTTCATCAACCTGGAGTAGTGGAGGAAGGCGTGGATGGTGCCGGGGTACATCTTGTAGAGGCAGGGGATGCCCTTCTCGCTGAGGATGGCGTACAGCGTCTCGCTGTCGTCCCGCAGGGGGTCGAACTCGCAGGAGGCGATGAAGCAGGCGGGCATACGGCGGGTGAGATCGTTGTTGTAGAAATTGTAGTAGGGGGACTGGCGGTCCTCCGGCCGGGCGAAGTACATGTCCATGTAGAAGTCCAGGTCCTCCTCGGTCAGGCCGTCCCACGGCCCGCCGTAGAGGCGCATGGTCTTGGAGTCGGAGAGGCTGTACCCGCCGTAGTACAGGAGCAGGCCCTTGACGTAGGAGCTGTCCTCGCTGTGGTCCCGCAGCCAGAGGTAGGCCCCCATGGACAGGTTGGCGCCGCCGGAATCCCCGGCGAAGCCCAGCTTGTCGGGGTTGATGCCGTACCGCGCCGCGTTTTCCCGGTAGTAGGCGCACACCTGCGCGCACTCCAGCACGGCCTGGGGGAACTTGGCCTCGGGGGAGAGGGAGTAGTCCACGCCCACCACGATGCAGCCGGAGGCGTGTGCCAGTATGCGCATAATGCGGTCGTGGGTCTCCACGCTGCCCACGGTGAAGCCGCCGCCGTGGAGGTAGAAAATGCAGGCGTTGGGGCGGCGTGCGGTGGGGTAAAAAATGCGGGTGAGCACCTCGCTGCCCTCGCAGGGCACGGTCACGTCCGCGGTCTCGTGCATCCCGGGGCCGCCCTCGTTCCAAAAGCGGCGCTCCTGCACGTAGTTGGCCCGGATCTCGGGGTAGCTCAGGCCCACGGTGTTGAAGGCGTCCTTGGCGTGCTCGTCCTGGTAGCGCAGCACCTCCAGCATCTCGGGCGAGAGGTGCTTGAGCACCTCGATCTTGTTGGCGTTGTTCATTCAATACCTCCTGTTCAGCGGCCGGGCGGGGCGGGCTACAGCAGCCCCTTGAAGTAGGCGGCGCCCTCGGTGAGGGCCTCCTCGGCGGCCTTCATCATCTTGGAGTAGTGGAGGAAGGCGTGGATGGTGCCGGGGTACATCTTGTAGGCGCAGGGGACGCCCTTTTCGTTGAGGATAGTATACAGCGTCTCGCTGTCGTCCACAAGGGGGTCGTACTCGCAGGAGGCGATGAAGCAGGCCGGCATGCGGGTGGTGAGGTCGTTGTTGTAGAAGCAGTAGTAGGGGCTCTTGGCGTCCTCGGGCTTTTCCAGGTACATGGCGTTGTAGAACAGAAGGTCCTCCTCGGTCAGGCCGTCCCACGGCCCGCCGTACAGGCGCATGGACTTGGAGTCCCCCATGCCGTACATGCCGTAGTAGAGCAGCAGGCCCTTGATGTAGGAGGTGTCCTCGCAGTGGTCCCGCTGCCACAGGGTGGCGGCCATGGACAGGTGGGCGCCGCCGGAGTCCCCGGCGTAGCCGATATTGTCCGGGTCCAGGCCGTACTGCGCGGCGTTGGCCCGGTAGTACTCGGTGACCGCCACGCACTCGTGGATGGGCTTGGGGAACTTGGCCTCGGGGGAGAGGGAGTAGTCGATGCCGATGACGGCGCAGCCCGAGTGGCTGGCCAGCACGCGCATCATGCGGTCGTGGGTGTCCACGCTGCCCACGGTGAAGCCGCCGCCGTGGATGAAGAAGATTACGGGGCTGTGCTCCCGGCCGTTGGGGTCGTGGATGCGGGTGAGGATCTCATAGCCCCCCACGTCCACCATCACGTCCCGGGTGCTGTGCATGACGGGGCCGCCCTCGTTCCAGAAGCGGCGCTCTGCCACGTAGTTGGCGCGGATCTCCGGATAGGACAGGCCCACGGTGTTGAACGCGTCCTTGGAGTGCTCGTCCTGGTAGCGCAGTACCTCCAGCATCTCGGGGGACAGGTGCTTGAGCACTTCTACCTTGTTGTCGTTGTTCATTGTGCCGATTCCTCTGCTTTCTGCTTGAAGTAATGGGACGGGCCGGCGGCAGGCGCCGCCGCCGGCCCGCGGGGTGTTTGGCTTATTGCTCGGGGTCCTCGGGCATCACGCCGTCGTCGGGCTCCATCATCAGCTTGACGCACCACACGATCCAGGCCACCAGGAAGAGGATCATGAACGTCTCCACGAACTTGCCCACGCCGGTCATATAGTAGCCGGCCAGCAGCTGGTTGATAAATTCCATCATAGTAGCAGACCCTCCTTATTTCTTGTCGCCGGAGAGGCCGGCCTTGAGGGCGGCGACCTCGGCTTTCAGCTTGGAGATCTCGTTGTCCTCACCGGGACGGGGGGTGGGGCGGTGCAGCTCGTCCAGGCGCAGGCGGCGGATAAAGGCCACGGCGGTCAGCACCAGGAAGAACAGGTACGGGTAGGCGAAGGTGGAGCCCATGGACTTGACGGTGGCCAGCGCCTCGGCACCGCCGGCGGAGGCCGCGGCCAGGGAGACCATGGCGATGGCGGACATGAGCACCAGCCACGCGATGCAGCGGGTCTTGGAGGGCTCCATGCCGTTGCGGTCGGTCATGCGGCCCAGGGCCAGGGCGCAGGAGGTGACGGTGGTGGCCAGGAAGAAGAACAGCAGGATGACGGTCAGCACGGTCATAATCTGCGCCAGGGGCAGGGTGTTGAGGATGTTGAAGAAGGTCATGGTGGAGTCCGTCATGACCTGGGCGGCGATGGAGCCGTCCCCGTTAAAGGTGTTGAGCAGGGAGATGCCGCCGAAGGTGCAGTTCCAGATCAGCATGAAGGTGGCGGGGATGGTCAGGGTGGCGGCCACGTACTGGCGGATGGTGCGGCCCTTGGAGATGGAGGCGATAAACACGCTCATGAAGGGGGCCCAGGACACCCAGAACATGTTGTTCACCACGTCCCAGGTCAGCTTGTAGGGTACGCCGCCGGACATGGGGGACTCGGTGCCGTGGAGGAACATCTGGAAGGAGCGGGGGATGAGCTGGGTGATATAGTCGCCCAGGGTCTGCACGATCTGCTCGAAGATATAGCGGGTGGGGCCGGTGACAATGGCGAACACCAGCACGAAGATACAGATATACATGTTCCAGTTGGAGATGATGTTCATGCCCTTGTTCATCTGCTTGGTGGACACGGCCAGCACGCACACCGCCACCAGCAGGATGAGGGCCACGAAGGGGATGATGTTTTTGAAGGACTCGGGCAGGCCCCACAGGTTCACGATGCCGGTGGAGATCTGCACCACGCCGATGCCGATGGAGGCGGAGATGGTGGTGGCGCCGCAGATGCAGGCCAGCACGTTGATGAAGGTGGCCAGGGGGTGAGTCCACTTCTTCTTGGGCCAGGCCTTGATGATGGAGTCGCCGGGCAGGTAGCGGCCCTTGTGGCGGGTGACGAAGTAGCCCACGCCCAGGGCGGCCACGGCGAAGATGGCCCACACGGACACGCCCCAGTGGTACATGGAGGTGGCCATGGCCTCCCGGGCGGCGGCCATCTGGCTCACGCCCTCCACGGAGGAGCCCAGGTCGATGCAGGCGGGGGAGAGATAGTAGGCGTACAGGGGCTCGTTGACGGCGAAGGCGATAAGGCCCATGCCGATGGAGCCGGTAAAGAGCATGCCCAGCCAGGAGAACATGGAGTACTCGGGCTTGGCCAGCTGGCCGCCGATTTTAATATGGCCGTACTTCTTGGAGCAGGCCAACCAGACCAGCAGGACCATGCACAGGAAGGGGATCATCTGGGCGAACCAGGTGTACTCCATGCCGAACACGGTCTGCAGGAAGGTCATGAAGGTGGACAGCACGTCGGGCGCCACAAAGGATATGGCCGCCATCACCAGCGAGATGCCGCCGGCGATGATAAAGACCGGGGTAAAGATGTCTTTGAGCCTGGACTGCTTTTGTTCCATAATTACCTCTCTTTCAACAGCTAAACTATATGTTCAGCGAAACTTTCCACCTCCCGGCCCACAGGGCCTGCCGGGCAGTGGAAAGATCCGCTTACCCCCGGCGCGCCCCGCCTTTGGAGCGCGCCGGGGGAGGTACACGGATTGGAAGTGTGTGGGAGCGCAGGCGCTTACCGCCCGGGGACGGGCAGGTAGCCGTTATAGGGCAGGGCCCAGAACACGAGCAGCAGCGTGGTGACCAGTACGCCCGCCGCGATGAGCATGACGCCGTACAGCTTGTCGCGGGCGTAGTCCTTGTGCACGCGCTCGGACTGGGGCAGGATGAGGATGTTGTCGTGGAAGGCGATCTCCTCCCGGCTCTTGGCCTCCAGCTTCGTACCGATCACCGCGAAGAGAATGCTGAAAATGACGCCGATAAAGAAGGGGTCCAGCAGGTTCTTAAACACGGTGAAGAAGGGGACCACGCCGGTATTGCCCAAAAACTCCTTCAGGCACTTGGGGATGATGAAGCCGAAGAACCCGGCGTACATGGCCCAGCGGGCGCCCTTGGCGCTCATCTTCTTGTTGAAGATGCCGCCCACGGCGGGCACGATCCAGGCCGCGGCGATGATGGTGGAGGCGAACCAGGAGATGATGCGGATGCCGCCCAGGTTGCAGGCCGCCAGGATCAGGGCCACCACGCCCACGCCCAGCATGACTAGGCGGCTGTAGCGCAGCTGGTCCCTGTCGGACTTGAACTTCTTCTGGAGCACGTCGGTGACCATGGAGAAGCCGATGACCGAGAGGAAGGTGGAGGCGGAGGACAGGCCCGCGGCCATGATGCCCGCCAGTACCAGTGTGCCCACAAACTTCGGCATAATGTTAAAGGCCGTCCAGATAATGACCCGCTGGGAGTCTTGCAGGTTGGTCAGGTAGGCCACGCCGCCCGGGATGTCGTGCACGGCCACGGCGATGAGGTACAGGTAGGTCAGGAACACGGTGGTGCACACGGCGGCGATGGAGCCGGCGCGGAAGGTGACGTGCTCGGTCTTGGCCATCATGTTGCGCCCGGCCTGCCAGGGGGAGACGGACACGGTGATGAGCCAGATGATGCCCATGGTGACCGCGTACATCACCGCGTCAAAGACCGTGGCGCCGCCCGTGCCCGCGATGTTGCCGTGGAAGTCCAGCAGCTGGCTGGCCATGGCGGTGTCGCTGGACATAAGGGCGTTGAGCAGCTGGCTGAAGGGGTGGGCGCCGGCGTTAAAGACGTAGGGCCCGGCGATGACGGTGGCCACCAGGAACACCATGAACATGATGGTGTCGGTGAGGATGACGCCGGAGGAGCCGGAGTAGAAGGTGAAGCCGGTGAAGGCGAACCACGCGATGAACAGGCACACGTAGTGGTTCAGGCCGGTGAGCTCCTCCATCAGGATGCCCACGCCGGTGATACAGGCCAGCAGATAGGCGGTGACGGAGATCACGGTGATGATGCCGGCGAAGCGCTGGATCTTCGTGTCGTTATAGCGCTTGCCGAAGTACTCGGGCATGGTGTTGGTCTTGGCGCGGCGCAGGAAGCGGCCGAAGAAGATGGGGCCGAACACATAGCCGCTGGCGCAGAAGGTGTTGAGCAGGATCATGGACGTCATGTTGCCGTCGTAGCAGAAGCCGGTGTCGCCCATGAAGCCGTTGGTGGACAGCATGGAGGCGAACAGGGTGCCGGCGATCAGGATGGTGGGGGCGGAGCGCCCGGCCACGTAGTAGTCGCCCACATCCTTGACCCTGCGCCCGGCCAGCAGGCCGACCACCAGGTACACGGCCACGCTGATGATGACGCCAATCAGAAAAATGGAGCCGTGGGGCATGAAACCAGACATTGATTTTCCTCTCCTATTCGCACTCCCGGGCGGCGGGGCGCCGGGGGGCGGGGGCCAGCCCGGTTGCCTGGCCGCCGGGGAGCGTTATTTGGACGCGGGGATTACTTTTTTTCTTCGTTCTGCCAAGATTTCTCCTCACGGGTAAGTTTCACTATCAGGAAAATACCGGTAAAGACCATCCAGGCGCCGCAGAATACGGAAAAAATGATTTCGCCCATAAGAAGCCTTTCCTTTCTGCGCCAGGCGCACACACAACGCGCCGCCGCATGAAATTGGGGGGTCCAAATAGAATGCGGGGAATCGGAGGGTCTTAGCCCAGGCGCTTGGCCTGACGCTGGCGGTCGGCCTTGAGGACCTGGCCGGAGGCGTAGTCGTACTGGGAGAGGGCCTCCATAATGGAGACGAGGCAGTTGTCGCGCAGGGCCTCCAGCTCGCGCAGGTTCTGGCCCTGTGCCTGGTCGGCGGTCTGGTCGACGAACTTGTCAATGAGCTCGTCGGTCAGCTCGGGGGCCTCCATGTGGCACCAGGGCAGCTTGAGGGCGGGGCCGAACTGCTCCATGAAGTGGCGCATGCCGTTCTTGCCGCCGGCCAGGAAGTAGGTCAGGTTGGTGCCCATCAGGGCCCAGCGCAGGCCAGCGCCGTAGCGGATGGCGTCGTCCAGCTCGCCGGTGGTGGCCAGGTTGTCGTTGACCATCCACACGCCCTCGCGCCACAGGGCCTCCAGCAGGCGGTCCGCGATGAAGCCGTCGTTCTCCACCCGCACCAGCAGGGGCTTCATGCCGATGCTCTCGTAGATGCCCTTGGCGGTCTGCTTGCACTCGTCGCTGGTGAGCTTGCCGCCGCAGATCTCCACCAGGGGGAGGAGGTAGACGGGGTTGAAGGGGTGCGCGGTGGTGAAGCGCTCGGGGTGCTTCATCCCGGCCTGGAGCTCGGAGGGGAGCAGGCCGGAGGTGGAGGAGCCGATGACGGCGTTGGGCTTGGCGTACTTGTCCACCTCGTTGAGCAGGGGGATCTTGATCTCCTGCACCTCGGGTGCGGACTCCTGGATGTAGTCGGCGTTCTTCACGGCCTCCTCCAGGTTGGTGGTGAAGGTGAGCTTGCCGCGCTTCTCCACCGGCACGTCCACCACGCGCCTGAGGGCGGGCTCGGAGTTGGCGATAACCTCGCGCAGGCCCACCTCGGCCTGGGGGAACTTGTCGTAGGCGATGACGTCGATGCCGCGCCACAGGAACCGGGCGGCCCAGCCCGCGCCGATAACGCCGCAGCCCACGATGGCGGCCTGCTTAATCTCGTTATGCTGAATCAGTGCCATGATCAATTACCTCCGTTAATTTCCAGGGGGTATCCCATACCCCCTGGATACTCGCGGCTATGCCGGTGTGCGCACTGGCACGGCCGCCGCTCGATACCCCCGGTTTCGCGCCCCGCGGCGCGGGTCGGGGTGTTTTTCGGAGGAGTGAATCCCCCGAAAAACGGATTCCAATTTGATTGCGCTTCGCGCAATTATTTCTTGAGTCCCATTAGTTCGCGGGCGCGGTTGGGGTCGGTGACGACCTTGGCGCCCATGCGCTCGATGATCTCGCGTGCGTTGGCGACCAGCTCCTCGTTGGAGGCGAAGTGGCCCTTGCCCAGGTAGATGTTGTCCTCCAGGCCCACGCGGACGTTGCCGCCGTGGAGCACGCTCATGGCCACCCAGGGCATCTGCATCTTGCCCAGGGCGAAGGAGGACCAGTTGCAGCCTGCGGGCAGCGCGTTGACCATGGCCAGCATGTTCATGGGGTTGGCCTCGGCGGCGTAGGGCACGCCCATGCAGAGCTGGAACTCGCAGTCGGGGGCGAGCACGCCTTCCTTGATAAGCTGCTTGGCCTGCCAGATGTGGCCCAGCTCAAAGACCTCCACTTCGGCCTTGACCCCGGCGTCCATGATGTACTTGCTGGTCTCGCGCAGCATATCCATGGTGGCGATGTAGGCGGAGCCGGCGTAGTTCATGGAGCCGCAGTCCAGGGTGGAGACCTCGGGCTTGATCTCCAGGATGTGTTTGACGCGCTCGTAGGGGGTGATCATGTCGGAGCCGGGGCCGCCCACCATGGGGTTTTCCGGGTCGGGCACGAAGTCTGCGCCCATGCCGGCGGTGATGTTGAGGACCATGTCCACGCCGCACTCACGAATGAGCTTCGCGGTCTCCTTGTAGAGCTCCACGTCCCGGCTCCACTGCTTGGTCTGGGGGTTGCGCACGTGGACGTGGGCCACGGTGGCGCCGGCCTGTGCGGCCTTGACGGCGGAGGCGGCAATCTCCTCGGGGGTGACGGGCACCTTGTCGCTCTTCAGCGCGGAATCGCCCGACCCCGTCAGGCAGCAGGTAATGATGACTTCGTTGTTCATGCGCTTTGTCCTCCTTATTACGGTTGGGGTAGCGTTTGATAGGCTTGCGGGGCGCTGTGGCCTTTTGAAGAACAGGATGATTTACTGTAGCGTGAATATATCATAATCGTGATTACTTATCAATAGCGTTTATAAAAGAAAGGGGCGGCATAGAGATTTTTGTATAGATCGTCACAGCCACCCCTTTTGGAACCAGTTAATGGAAGATATAAGGAGAAAAAAGATTGACTGAAGCGTTGGTATAAAATTAATAGAAAAGCAAAAAAGAGATAGCTTGTTCCATATCTGTAATTAAAAAGAAGTAAAAGGAAATAATGAGCCTGAAAAAGGAAGGATTCATATAATCAGAAAAATTTTTACAAAGGCCAACCGGAGAGTATAAATAAATCGAGATTAGATAACATCCGGAAGGTTACTAAAAATTTAGACAAAAGGACGCAGTCAAAGCATGTGCTTTGACTGCGTCCTGTCTATATTTCCGAAAACCAGATGAATGAAGTTACCTAAAACTGGATGTCCGCGGAATGAAAAGTCCCCGGCCCGCCGCGGCGGGCCGGGGACTCCAATGTCACTGTCCGGTGTGCTCCGGGGCGGCGGGGGCCGCCTCCAGCCTACGCCCGGGCAGCTTCTCCTGACCCAGGGCCTTGGTCAGGGAGACCATGCCGAAGAGCAGGATGAAGGCGAAGGGGAAGGCCGCCACGATGGAGATGGTCTGGAGCATGTTCAGGCCGTTTTCCGTGCACAGCATGAGCACCAGGGCCAGGGCCGCCTGGAGCACGCCCCAGATGAACTTGCGGCGGTTAGAGGGGTTCAGGTTGCCCTCCGAGCTGAGCATACCCAGTACGAAGGTGGCCGAGTTGGCCGAGGTGATGAAGAAGGTGCACAGCAGCACGATGACCACCACGGAGATGAGCTTGCCCAGGGGGTAGTGGTCCAGCACCACGAACAGGGCGGTGTCTACCGACTGGATGGCATGCTTGGCCACGTCCAGCCCGGCGTGTATGCCCGCGTTGCCGAACACGGAGAACCAGACGAAGGAGGCCCCGGCGGGCAGGAAGAGCACGCCGGTGACGAACTCCTTGATGGTACGGCCCTTGGAGATGCGGGCGATAAAGACGGCGGTGAAGGGGGCCCAGGCGATCCACCAGGCCCAGTAGAAGACGGTCCACTTGCCGTACCAGGCGGCGTCGCCCGCCCCGGCGAAGGCCCCCATCTGCATGGCGCTCTGGGGGAAGGTGCCCACGTAGTAGCCCAGGCTCTCCACCAGGGACTTCAGAATGTCCACCGTGGGGCCCACCAAAAAGACCAGCAGCAGCACCACGCCCGCGATGATGATGTTCAGGTCGCAGACCTTTTTGATGCCGTTGTCCACCCCGGCCAGGGCGGTCCAGATGTAGACGACGGTGATGATTGCCACGATGAGAAAGACCACCAGGTTATTCTTGGGGACGCCGAAGACGTGGTTAAGCCCGCTGTTGATCTGCATGGCGCCCAGGCCCAGGGAGGTGGCGATGCCCGCGGCGGTGGCGAAGACGGCCAGGATGTCGATGATCTTGCCGATGGGGCCCCGGGCCCCCTTCTCTCCCAGCAGGGGGATAAAGATGGAGCTGATGAGGCCGGGCTTGCCCTTGCGGAACTGGAAGTAGGCCATGGCCAGGGCCAGCACGCTGTAGGCCGCCCAGGGGTGGAGGCCCCAGTGGAGAAAGACCTTCTGGAAGGCGAAGCGGGCGGCCTCGGCGCTGCCGGGCTCGAACCCCGGAGGGGCGGCCCAGAAGGTGAGGGGCTCGGCCACCCCCCAGAACACCAGGCCGATGCCCATGCCCGCGGAGAAGAGCATACCGAACCAGGAGAGGTTGCTGTACTCGGGTCGGGAGCCGTCCGGCCCCAGGGGGATGCGCTTGTAGGGGCTGAGGAAGCCCAGCCAAATGGCGTAGACCACAAAGCTGGTCATCGCCAGCACGTAGAACCACCCGAACTTGCCCGATAAGAAGGAGAAGGCCGCGGTGCCCGCAGCCTGGAAGCTGTCCCCCGCCAGCACGCCCCAGATCACGATGGCGATAATCAGGACCACCGAGATCACGTAGGTGCTGTTGGGCTTTTCCCGTTTCACACAAAAAACCTCCCGTTGATTAGTTTGACCATGATTAGGTAATAATTAATCAATCAAGATTATAAAACTAAAACAGGAATTTGTCAAGCATTTAACGGAAAAAAGCCGCAGGATATGTAGCATATCCTGCGGCTTTTTTGTGTGGACTGAATTACTGGGTGATGTACCCGGCCTTTTTCAGGATCTCCTCGGCCTTGGGCTTGTTGGCGTCGGACACCAGGATGATGGGGCCGGTGCAGCCCATGCCGGACTGGGCGTAGATCTTCTCCTTCCAGAGGGCCTTGACGGCGTCCTCCAGGTCCATGACCTCGATGCCGGAGAGCTGGGCGGTGACCACCTCGGTGGGGGGCGCGGCCACCTCCTCGTCCGCCGGGGCGGACTTGCTGGCGGCGGCCTTGCGGTCGGCCAGCAGCTTGGTCAGGCCGGCCTTCTCGGCGGCGGCGAACTCGGCGGCGGCCACCTCGAACACCTTGCCCCGCACGAGCTGGGCGGCGTAGCTGATGGCGCCGGCGATGACGGGGGCGCCGGAGGCGCGGGAGATGATCATGACCAGGCGGTCATAGCCCTTGCCGATGCCGGGGCCGTAGCCGTAGCCCACGGCCTCATAGCTGCCGCCGGTGCAGGCGGAGGAGAGCATCTTGGACAGGATGTTGCCGGTGAGGGAGTCGGTGACCATCACGTCGGCGGAGCCGCAGAGCACGTCGTTGCCGCGCATGACGCAGCCGCCGTCGGCCCGGGAGGACTCGGCGAAGGTGATGGGGTAGCCGCCCGCCTGGAGCTGCTTGAGGGCGCCCTCGGTCTGCCGGGCGCCGTCCACGTTCAGGATGCCCACGGTGGGGTCGGCCACGCCGCAGGCCTTGGCGGCGATGATGCCGTACACGGCGTTCTTAATCATACCCTCGATGCGGTCGGTGGAGGAGGTGCCAGTGGTGTTGGCGATGAACATCTCCTTCCCCTTGCCGGGGGTCACGGCGCGGCCCACGGTGGACACGCCGATGGGGAACGGGTAGTGCATGGTGACCGCGCCGTCCACGGCGCCGGTCTCCAGCAGCTCTTCCATCTTCTTGTGGGCGGCGTCCTCGTCGGGCACAGCCACGGTGGTCACCTCGGGGTGGGAGATGGTGCCGATGAAGTACACGTCGGCGCCGGCGCGGGCGGCCTGGACGGCCCCCTGCATCACGGTCTCCTCCCCGTGCTCACTGCCCATGGCGGTGACGGCGATCTTCGGCTTGGCGCCGAAGGAGCCGGTCTCCAGGCCGTCGGCAATGGCCAGGAAGGTGTCGGCGATGAGCCTCTTGGTCTTGTCAGCCATTGTGATGCCTCCTTATTCGGCGTCGTCGGCGGCAAAGCCGGCGGCGAACTGGCGGAAGGCGTCGGCAATCAGCTTCTTGACCTGCTCCTGGCTCACGCCGCCCTCGTCGGAGGCGCCCTGGTTCTTGCGCATGAGGAAGGAGACGCCGTCGAAGAGGTTGGTCATGCGGCCCAGGAACAGGGAGCCCTTGCCGATGATCATGGCGTTGTTGATCTCACCCGCCAGCATGGCGTCGCGGGCAAAGCCGATGTAGGGCACGCCGGAGGGGATGTGGCCCTGGGTGGGGGCCCAGCCCATGAGGCCGTGGACCTTGGCGAAGGAGGCCAGATCCTTCTTCTCCAGGTCGCCGTTCTTGACGGCCAGGGCGGCGATCATCTTGTAGTTGGCCAGGGGCACGTCGCCGGCGCCGGCGGGCTTGGTGATGTCGGGGTTCTGCATCTCGGGGGAGTATTTGTCCACGTCGGTGATCTTCATGCCGGCCTTGGCCAGGGGCACGGAGACCAGGGAGCCGATGACGGCCTGGGGGGCGGAGCCGGTGCCCACCACGTGGCGGCCCAGGATGCTCAGGTCGATCTCGGGGTTCACGCCGTCGTTCTCGGTGATGACCACGGCGAAGCCGCCCAGCATGTCCTCGATGATGGGCAGGCCCTTCTTGACGTGGTCCTTGCCGTTCATGCCCAGCTTGGCGGTGCAGCCGCCGGCGGTGACGATAACGGTCTTGTAGGTGCCGGCCTTGACCAGGGAGGCGGCCTCCACGATGGCGTGGGCGGGGCCGGCGCAGAAGCCGCGGGTGTCGGAGCCGGTGGCGTTGACCAGACCGGCGATCTCGGCGGCCGCCTTGGCGAAGTTGCCGCCGCCGCGCTGGTTCACGTCGCCGCAGGCCTCCTCGCAGCAGTCGATGACGTACTCCACCTCGGCCTTGTCGATGCCCGCGTTCTTCACGGCGTGCAGCAGGGACAGGACGCTGGAGGCCTTGGACACCAGGTTCTCGTGCATCACGTGGGAGGACAGGTTCACGTCGATGTCGTGGGCGCGCTTGACGCAGCCCACCAGCTTGTCGTGGTCGTACAGGCCCTCGGCGTGCTCCTCGTTGACCTGCTGCTCGATCTCGCTCAGCTCCACGCCGTCGTTCAGGCGGGCGAGCACGGTCTCGTCAAACAGGGGGTGGGCCTCCATGGCGGCCCTGTGGGCGGCTACAAAGTCCTTGTCCAGCTTCACCACGTCGAAGCAGTCGCAGATCTGCATCAGCAGGAGGAACTCCTCCTGGGGCATGATCTCGCCGTACTTGCCGTGGCGGTCGGTCACGTCGCTCTTGAGCTCCACCCAGGTGTCGCCCTGGGCGGCCAGCTCCTCGGGGGTGTGGTTGCCGATGTAGACCTGGTTGGGCCAGTAGGCCAGCACGTCCTCATAGCTGCGCAGGTGCTTGGGCAGCTCCTTCAGGTACTCGCCGTCGGGGTTGACGATGCGCTCGGTGGTCTGGGTGGAGCCGTTGTGGATGACCATGTCGGGGGTGTGGACCAGGATATACCCGGTACCCTTGACTACGCTGTTCATGTAAAATACCGCCTTTCAAGACGTAAATTTAATTCTTCTATGTTTCGGGGGCCGCGGAATAGAGAAACACGATAAATTGGAAGCATACGCAAAGGTGGTGACAGGGGGATTATCCACCTTGTCACCACCTCGCGTTTGACAGCAATTAGTACTTGCAGTACTGCTCACGGATAGAGCTCATCTCAGAGACGATCTCATCCACGTCCAGAACCATTTCCATCATGCTGATCTGCTCCTCGTACACGGCGGGATCAATAAGTTCCTTGATCTCGGGCTCGCACACGTGATAAACCGAGAGTCCCAACGAGACTCCAGTCAACGGACCTGCAAAAGTGGGATCACCGGCAGTGACGGTCTCAGCCGCCAGACCGGAGGCCTCCGCCTCGCTCGCGCCCAGGAGAACGACGATGTTCTCGGGGCCGTACTGCTCAGCGAAGTCCTTAACCCGCTTCTGATTTTCCAGATCCATTGCACCAGCGCTGGTTCACACAAAGCACTCAGTGGAGCTGAAAACGACCTCAGCACCGGCGGTCTTGACGCACTCCTCGATCGCGGGGCCGGGGATACCGTCGCGGTCACCGATGATGATGGCCTTCTTGCCTTCCAAAAGACCCATGTTGGTGTTTCTCTCCTTCCTTTTGAAATTTTATAGCAGAGCGCGCGGGCGCTATACTAACATATAGGGGGGTGGATTAGATGTACTTCTCCACCATGGCCTTCACGGCCTCGGGGGTGGCGTCGTCCTTGACGCAGGCGTCGATCTGGGCGCCGTTCTCGTAGATGGCGATAACGGGCAGGCCCAAGACCTTCTGGGCGATGGCCAGGCGGCGGGCCTTGGTGGTGTTCAGGGCGCAGAACTTCAGCTTGTCGCCGTACTGGTCGGCCAGGGCGTGGACGTGGGGCATCAGGGCCTGGCAGGGCACGCAGCCGTCGCCGTAAAAGTCCACGAGGACCTTGCCCTCGGCCTGGAGAACCTCAGCCTCAAACGTATCCTTGGTCAATTCTAACATAGTGAAACGCTCCTTTCAATATTAAACCGCTGTTTTATTGATAAATTAAATATTGCTGGAAATTAAGTCTCTTCCGGGAGGATTTTTGTAAAAATACCAGGCGCCGCGCCGCGGGACGCGGAGCCGTGACACCGGGCCGGAGCCCTGAACCAGGGGGTGCCCCCGGCAGACTTACTCGTTGATGAACTTCTCCACCTGCATGGCAGCGATGGCGCCGTCGGCCGCGGCGGTGACCACCTGGCGCAGGCTCTTCACCCGGATGTCGCCGGCGGCGAACACGCCCTTGACGTTAGTATGCATGTTCTCGTCGGTTTTGATGTAGCCGTGGTCCATGTCCAGCATGCCCTCGAAGAGCTTGGAGTTGGGGTTGTAGCCGATGAAGCCGAACACGCCGAACAGCCCGTCGTCGGGGTCGGCCTCGATGGTGGTCAGCTCGCCGGTCTTGACGTTCTTCACGACCATCTTGCTCAGCAGCTCGTCGCCGTCCACGGACTGGACCACGCTGTCCCACATAAAGGCCATCTTGGGGTTGGCGAAGGCCTTCTCCTGGATGCTCTTGGCGGCGCGCAGCTCGTCGCGGCGGTGGATCAGGGTCACCTTGCGGGCGAACTTGGTCAGGTACATGGCCTCTTCCACGGCGGAGTCGCCGCCGCCCACCACGAAGACCTCGAAGTCCTCGAAGAAGGCCGCGTCGCAGGTGGCGCAGAAGGAGATGCCCTTGCCGATGAACTTGGCCTCGTTCTCACAGCCGATGGGCTTGGGGAACGCGCCGGTGGCGATGATGACGGCCTTGGACTTGTACTCGTTCTTGGCGCTCTTGAGCACCTTCACGTCGCCGGACAGGTCCACGCTGATGATGGTGTCGCTGGCGCGCTCGGCGCCGAACTTCTCCGCCTGGGCGGTCATGCGGGCGATGAGGCTGGGGCCGCCCTCGCCCTCCACGATCTGGCCGGGGTAGTTCTCGATCTCGTCGGTGATGGCGATCTGTCCGCCGTCCTTGCCCTTTTCAATGATCAGGGTGGACAGGCGGGAGCGGCCGGCGTAGAGGCCGGCGGCCAGACCGGCGGGGCCGGCGCCGAGGATGATTACGTCATAAATTTTGTCCATGTTACAGTTCCTCCATTTCTATCCCCGCCCTGCGCTCAGGGCGCTGGAAATTGAGACATGGGTTTCTCACTTCATTGACGGCCTGCTATAAAGCCGGAGCGCAAAATAGATATGCAAACTGCATGCCAGCTTCACCGGGACAGGGGGTCGCGGGCCCCCCACGGGAATATGATATACAGAATACAATATCTAATCATTAGAATAGATCGGTTTTCCAAACTAGTCAATACATTATTTAAAATAGAAATAAAATTCATCAAATGATATGGGGCGGGCTGTGCACAATGCACGGTATCAGCGGCTTCAGAGGGCTTGTACACACAAAACGGCGGTCCGACCCGTTCGATATATCACATATTATTTACAATATAAAACGCTCGGCGGGGATCAGGGGCCATCCCGGCGGGCTGGAAAAGACGGAAGAACAGTGAAACGAAATGCAGATGAGGGAAGAAAACTACACGCCGGATACCTGTCGGACTTGCGACAATGGGCTGTCGGCGCCGGAAACCCGGCAGTCTCCCCGCGCCCTGCGGCGCGGGGAGACGACGGGAACGGGCCTATTTTAGATCTTGACCTTAAAGACGGTCTGCTCGGTAATCTCGGTGGTCAGGGCGTCCAGGGCCACGCCCACGCGGTGGTAGCGCAGCTTCCACTGCTCTTCCTTGGGGGTGTTGGGGTCGCCCAGGGGGTAGGGGATGGAGATGGTGGGGACCATACGGTTGGCGCCCACGGTGGAGGCCACGGGGATCAGGTTGCACATCTGGACAATGGTGAACCCGGCGCGCTCAAACTCTTTAACCATCGTTGCACCGCAACGCGTGCAGGTGCCTCACGTGGAGCCCATGATGATGGCGTCCACCTTGTCCTGCTTGAGCAGGGGGATGATCTCCTGGGCCATGCGCTTGGCCTCGGCCTCGGTGGTGCCGGTGCCCACGGTGGAGTAGAAGAAGGGGTGCAGGGAGCCGAACTTGCCCTGCTTCTCATAGGCGCGCATGGCGTCCAGAGGCACGATGACGTTGGGGTCGGCGTTGGCGGCGGCGGGGTCGAAGCCGGCGTGGATGGTCTTGAACACGCCGCTCTCCAGGCGCTCCATGCCGCTGATGTCGTACCGGCCCCAGCGGGTGGCGGAGGCGGACTGGATGCGGTCGGGGTTGTCCACGGGCACGATGCCGCCGGTGGTGCACAGGGCGATGCGGGCCTTGGACAGGTCCTTGATGGCGGGGGCGATGGGCACCAGATCCTTGGCCGGGATGACCAGCTCGGTCTGGTAGGGCTCGCCGTTGAGCTTCTTGATGAGCATCTCCACGCCGCGGCGGGCGGCGGGCTTGATCCCGGCGGGCCAGGCCTGGTGGCGGATGCCGCGGGCGAAGTACAGCTCGTCGGCACAGCCGGTGTGGGGCTCGCCCTTGAGATCCTTGTTGATGTAGTTGGCCATCAGGGTCACGTCGCCGCGCATCTTGGCGGCGGACTTGCCGCCGATGAAGATGGGCATATCCTTCTTGAACATCTCCACGCCGGGGTTCTCCACGTGCATGGAGGTGAGCACGGGCACGCCGTATTTGGCGTGGACGGCCTTGCAGATGGTGCCGCAGGCGAAGCCGTAGCGCCCGGCCTGGAAGGCGGGCCCGGCCACGAAGAGGTCGAACTCCTTGTCGGCCAGGAAGCCAAGGATGATCTCCACGGCCTCGTCGGTGCGGGAGCCCATGAAGTTGTCGCCGCAGACGATGGTGTGGGTCACCTCGGCGCCGTTGGGGGAGACCATGGCGTTGAGGGCCATGGCGGGGCCAATGAGCTCAGATTTGATGAAGGGCTCCTGATCGGCCTTGTCCTCGCCGCCGATGCCGGCGAAGAACTGGTTGATGTAATGAATGATTTTCATTTTCTTCGCCTCCTTTAAAACTCAAGCATGGTCTTGGGGGACCAGCCCACGGCCTGGTCGCCGCAGAACATGGAGTTGTCCTCCATGATGATGGAGCCGTCCTCGCGCACGGAGGGCCCGAGGATCTCGTCCCCGGCCCAGCCGCCGGACAGGCCGTCGCGGGCCAGGGCCTGGAGCTCGCCGATGACGGTCTTGCAGGGGGGCAGCTCAATGAGCTCGGACACGTTGCCGGTGGACACCAGGGCGTCGCACTTCTCGTCCAGGGTCACCAGGGGCTGGGAGCGGCCGTCGCGGCCGGTGCACTCGTTGGCGATGCCCACCACCTTCACGCCCACGTCCTCCAGGGCCACGATGCAGCGCACGTAGTCGGCGTCGGGGTTGCCGTAGCCCTCCTCGGTGACGATGGCGCCGTCGGCGCCCAGGTTCAGAGCCATGTTGGCCACCACGGTGGCGGCGCGCTCCTTCTGCTCCAGGGCCACGTTCAGGTTGGACATGATCACGCCCAGGAAGTTGAAGCTCTTGCCGTCCTCGGCCATCATCTCGCGGATGGTGGGGAAGTTCTGGAAGTCGTAGGTGCTCCACTTGGAGGAGCAGGGCATGAAGGAGCCGGAGATAATGGCGCCGTCCAGCACCTCGGTGGGGCTCATGTAGGTGGGCATGAACTTGTTCATGTCCCAGCCGTAGAGCATGTCATTGTAGCCAAGCTCCTCCATCTGGGACTGGGGCTGGAGCACCAGCACCACGTTGGGCAGGCCGTTGGCGGGCCGCTTGGTGGCGGGGGCGAAGTCCAGCACGTCGGTGTCCTCGGGCTGGAGGTCCTTCACGCACTGGCCGATGTACTCGGCCAGGCGGTGGGCGCCCCAGCGGATGGCGTGGTTCTTCTTCTGCTGCTCGTAGCGCTCAAACGCCTCGTCGGTGTCCATGACCATGCAGATGTTGATGAGCTGGGAGTAGTAGGTGTACTTGGCGCCCTCGCCCCCCATGTCGATGAGGCCGTCGCCAAAGGAGCCCCAGTGCTTGCCCACGGCCAGCACGCTGCAGCCCTTCAGGGCGTGGACCCGGCCCTCGCCGGCCCGGCACACGTCGCCGGTGATGCCGGGGAACACGGGGCGGCCGTCGGTGCGCACGCGGGGCTCCACGGCCTCCTTCACGGGGCAGATGCGGGTGTCGTCGCCGGGCTTTGCGATAACCAGATCCAGGTCGGTAATGTGCTCGTCCTCGCCCTTCAGGTAAGCGATCGCCGCTTCCTTGTCGATGGTGAGCACACCGTCCTTGAAGCTGGTCTCAGACCCGAAGCAGACGTCCTTGACGTGGAAATTGCCGATTTCCAGTTTCATAAGCAGACTCTCCTTCTTTTACTTGTGGTCTTCTAAAAAGGTGGATTTTCCGGGTTTCTGGGGGACATCCTATTCTTCAATCGCGATTATATAATTCCGGGCAATAAAAGTCAAGTAGGAATTATCGATGTTTTCTATTTGCAAATCAAATAAACCGCAGAAAGTGAGAAAAGGTTCAATCATCATCTTGATTAATTTAAAATTGTGTGTGTATAATAGGAATACCACAGAAAAAAAGACCGGGGAGCGTGAGAGACTTATGGCGAGACCACCCTACAAGGCGGAGCAGCGCAACCAGATTTTCGCCTGCTTTGTGAACGCGGCCAGCGAGATTATGGAGAACGAGGGGATGGCGGAGCTCACCCTGCGCAAGGTGGCGAAAAGGGCGGGCTATAACAGCGCCACCTTATATAATTACTTCAAGGACCTGGACCACCTGGTGATGTACGCCTCCATGAAGTATTTCCAGGAGTACAACCAGAACCTGACCATCTACATCGCCGACATCAAGGACGACTACCTGCGCTTTATCTCCATCTGGGAGTTCTTCTGCGACTCGGCCTTCCGGCATCCCCACGCCTTCTACAACCTGTTTTACGGCAAGTACAGCGGGGAGCTGGAGAGCATCATCCAGGAGTATTACCAGGTGTTCCCCGAGGAGCTGGGCGAGATGGACGACAGGGTGCTGGATATGCTCACCACCGGCGCGCTGCCCGAGCGCAACATGAGCATCATGCGCCCGCTGGTGGAGCAGGGGTACATGACCGGGGAGGAGGGGCCAATCTTCAACGAGATTATCCTCTACTGCTTCAAGGAGCTGCTGAGCCAGAAGATCCAGCTGGGGGACGAGCTGGACAACCACGCGCTGATCGAGCGGCAGATCCGCTACATCCAGGCCGTGCTGCGCAGATAGCGCATGGAGGGGAACGCCATGAAAATGCCCACGCCCACGGGGGCAGCGGTGAAGCACGGGGCCTGCATCCTGGGCGGCGCGTTGCTGTACGCGCTGGCCTTCAACCTGTTTCTCAACGGCAACCACATCGCCGCCGGCGGCCTGAGCGGCGTGGCCACCGTGCTCACCAACGTGCTGCCAATTTCCCCCACCGTCATCATCACTGTGCTCAATATCCCCCTGCTGGTGGTCAGCCTCTTCGTCAAGGGCTGGAAGTTCACCCGCAATACCCTGCTGGGCAGCGCGGCCTATTCCCTGGCGGTGGGGCTGACGGCGGGGCTGCCCACCCTGTCCGCCAACCCCCTGGTGGCCGCCGTGTTCGGCGGCGCCCTCTACGGGCTGGGGGTGGCCCTGCTGGCCCGGGGCAACGGCTCCACCGGCGGCACCGACCTTATCAACCGGATGCTGGCGGGCAGATTCCGCAACCTGAGCCTGGGCAAGATCGGCATGATTGTGGACGGCTCCATCGTGGTGCTGTCCATGGTGGTGTTCCGCAATATCGAGGTGGGCCTCTACGCCATCATCACCATCTACGTCTACACCGCCTTCGCCGACAAGATTATGCTGGGCTTCGACCGGGCCAACCTGTGCTTCATCATCACCGGAGGGGACCCCGAGAGGCTCGTCAAGGGCCTGATGACCAAGCTGCACCGCTCTGTGACCAAGCTGGAGGGGGAGGGCATGTACTCGGGCACCGGGCGCAGCGTGCTCATGACCGTGGTGCGGCCCAGCGAGGCCCCCGCCCTCAAGGATCTGGTGAGCGAGCTGGAGCCCGACGCCTTCGTGGTGGTGGCCCAGGCCAACGAGGTGCTGGGGGGCAGCTTCAAGGCCTTCCCGCTGCCCCCCGTCAAGCGGGTGGGATAAAAGGAATTAAGCAGGGCCCCGGGCCGGAGATTCTCCGGCCCGGGGCCCTGTTTGTTTCGGAGTGCGCAGCTTCGTCGTTCTCGCCAAAGAAGGTGTGCGAAACATGAAAATCTTTGCAATTGACAGGGCGGGGAAGGGAGAGTAAAATGATATTGTTAAAAAAATAACGATAACTGAAACGACCAGTTTACATACCGCTGGCGGAGAGGGGCAAAGAGCGATGCGCGTGTACGAGACAAGGGTGCAGGAGCTGAAGGACGACGTGCTGCGGGAGGTGGCGGGCCTGGCCTGGGAGGACCGCCTCCAGACCGGCATCCTGGACATCCCGGAGCGGATTATCCCCGGGCCCAAGGCCACCATGCGCTGCTGCATCTATAAGGAGCGGGCGGTGGTCTCCAGCCGCGTGAAGATGGCCATGGGGGGCGACCGCTCCAACCCCTGCGTGGTGGAGGTGATGGACGTGGCCTGCGACGAGTGCCCCGTCACCGAGATCACCGTGGGCCCCGCCTGCCGGGGCTGCATCGCCACCCGCTGCGTCCACACCTGCCCCAAGCAGGCCATCACCGTGGTGGACCACAGGGCCCAGATCGACCACTCCAAATGCATCACCTGCGGCAAGTGCATCAGCGCCTGCCCCTACGGCGCCATCGAGAAGAACCAGCGGCCCTGCGAGCGGGGCTGCAAGGGCGACGCCATCTCCATGGGCCCCGACCGCAAGGCCGCCATCGACCCCAACAAGTGCATCGGCTGCGGCTCGTGCATCTACCAGTGCCCCTTCGGAGCCATTATGGACAAGTCCTACATCGTGGACGCGGTGCAGATGCTCAAGGGCGCGGAGAAGTGGGGCTATAGGGTGTACGCCGTGGTGGCGCCCTCCATCGCCGGGCAGTTCGCCCCGGCCACCCTGGGCCAGGTGGCCGCGGGGCTGAGGAAGGCGGGCTTCCACGGCGTGATGGAGGTGGCCCTGGGGGCCGACATGGTGGCGGACGAGGAGTCCGGGGAGCTGCTGGAGCGGCGGCGGCTGGCCTCCTCCTGCTGCCCCGCCTTCGTGGACTACGTGGGCAAGAACTTCCCCCAGCAGGCGGAGGAGCTCATCTCCCACACCCCGTCCCCCATGGTGATGATCGGCCGGTACATCAAGCGGAAGGACCCCCAGGCCAAGGTGGTCTTTGTGGGGCCCTGCGTGGCCAAGAAGAAGGAGTTCCAGCTGGGCAAGACCATGGGCGCCATCGACTGCGTGCTCACCTTCGAGGAGATCCCGCCCCTGCTGGAGAGCCGGGGCATCGACGTGGGCGCCCTGGAGCCGGAGCCCCTGGACGAGGCCAGCGGCTACGGCCGGGGCTTCGCCAAGAGCGGCGGCGTGTCTGCGGCCGTGGCCCAGGCGCTCGAGGAGCGGGGCGTGGACGAAAAGCAGTTCAAGCTCTGCGCTGCGGCGTGCAGCGGCATCGCCGAGTGCAAGGTGGCCCTGCTGAAAGCCGCCAAGGGCATCGGGGATACCAACTTCATCGAGGGCATGGCCTGCGAGGGTGGCTGCGCCCAGGGGGCCGCCGTGCTGGTGCGCAGCCCCAAGAACCAGATGGACGTGGCCAAGCACGTCAAGGAGGCCGGCGAAAAGACCATCCGGGAGTCCGTCAACGCGGTGGAAGGATAAAAAAGGTGCCCCGGCGCGGTTCGCGCCGGGGCATTTCCGTTTGTATCGCTGCTGCGGATAAGGCGGCTGATGTTGGACGGGCGATTCGTGAATCGCCCCTACGGGCCCGGAGCGGCGGGCCGATGAGGGCATCGGCCCCTACGAATGCCAGGCGCTGTACGGGGCATGGCAGTACGTGCGGCTTTTTAGGCACCCATTAAATAGCAACTACCATCAAGTCTGGGCGGGTCATGTGCCGCAGGGGCGGCAGCCCTATTCGCCTCAAGTTCCAGACCGAACCGAGCCCTGAGCGCTTACAGGTTTTGCAGGCCACCTGAGCCGCACCGCCGCCGGGCCCCTAGGTCCAGGGCCCGCAGGCCCTGGTTGTTTCTTCCCGGGGTTCTTTGCAAGCAAAGAATCCCGCCGCCGGAGGCCGGGCCTCCTCGCAATGACACGGTGCGCCTTCTCCGCCTGAGCTGTACCGTCTATTTTACCACCGGTTGACCACCTTTTCCGCAAAGCCCATCAGCTCCCGGATCTCCAGGGCGGTGCCGTCGTCCAGCACGGCCCGGCCGTTGAAGCGCCCGAAGACCTGGTGCTGGTCGGACTTGAGCACCCCGGCGTTGGTGCAGGCCGCCCGGTCCAGCACGGGGCGGAATTCCATCTCAAAGCGGCCGTCGTCGCTGGTGAAGGCCCAGGGGGACATGAAGTCCTCCCGGCCGTCCTTTTGGGGGATGTGGAAGGCGACCTGGGAGAGCTTGTGGGTTTTCCCGGCGAAGAAAAGCGCGTTTTCGCTGGCCGCCGAGGTATCCCCGAAGCCGTAGCCCAGGTTGAAGCCGAAGGGCACCCCGCCCGCCAGGCCGGAGGCCGAGCCCCAGTACCAGGTGTTGCTGTAGGTCCACACGCCCCGGCCCCAGTCCAGGGTGCCGAAGCAGGCTTCCGGGTCGAAGGCGTAGGTGCGGGAGCCCAGGGTCACGGCGCCCGAGGCCCGCATACAGTTGATCTTCTGGTTGTAGTAGAAGTGCCCCGGCTTATCGAAGGGGGTGCAGACCACGATGGACTCCTCCGGCGCTTGGGTCAGGGTGATCTGGGCGTCCAGCGCCTGAGCGTCCTTGAAGTTGTCCATGTGGGCCGCCAGCACCCGTTTTTTCCCGTCGTTGTGGAAAAAGATGCCGTAGCCCCGGCCCGAGCTGCCCACGTCCCCCCGCTCCGAGGTGGGGGGCAGGCCGGTTTTCCCCATGGGCAGGACTCGCATGGGACTTTTGGTCACCTGCCAGCCGCCGTCGAAGTCCAGCAGGGAGATGGAGTCCAGCCCCATGTAGGAGTTGTCGGCGATGGTCAGGGCCAGGGCGAAGCCCTCCCCCATGACCAGGTAGTAGTCCCACTCCTTCAGCCGGGTGACCCCGCCCCTGACCCGGGCGCGGTCGTACACGGGCAGCAGGCGGCGGGCCCAGCCCGGCTCGGTCAGATTCCCGTCCCCGTCAAGCAGTGGGACGCTTTGGGTGATTTCGTGCTGCACAATGCTCCCTCCCGGTCCTCAAATGAGATTTTTTCGTGCCCGCGCACAAAGCGCGCCTCAAATTCCTCCACGGGCATGGGCCTGTAAAAGACGAAGCCCTGGATGCTGTCGCAGCCGATCTCCCGCAGATAGTCCACGTAGTCCCAGCCCTCCACGCCTTCGGCCACCGTGTGCATCCCCAGCTCCCGGGCGGTCTGGACGATGTGGCGCACGATGGTGCGCTCCCGGCCGTTGTCCCGGTCCCGGAACAGGGAGCGGTCAATTTTCAGGGTGGAGATGCCCTGCTCGGTGAGCACGCTGTAGGAGGAGAAGCCGCTGCCGAAATCGTCCAGCGCGCAGGAGAAGCCGAAGCCGGTCAGCTCCCCCACCACGTCCCGCACCCGGTCCACCTTGTTGAGCACGATGCTCTCCAGCAGCTCGAACTCAATCAAATCCCTGGGCGTATCGTACTGCTCGTACACCCGCTGGTACTCGGGAAAGAAGTAGCGGTAGTTGAACATGTTCGCCGAGAGGTTCACGCTCACCGGGATGCGCCTGCCGTACTCGGCGATCCAGCGGTTGATACAGGCGCAGACCTGCCCGAAGATATGCAGATCCACATTGTCGATCAGCCCGTTTTCCTCCAGCATGGGCAAAAAATCGGGCACGGGAATCATGCCCCGCTGCGGATCGATCCAGCGCATCAGCGCCTCCGCCCCCGCGATCTCCCCGGTGCGCAGGTCCACCTTGGGCTGGAGGTAGAGCTTGATGTCCCCCCGCTCCAGGGCGGGGTTGATGATCTCCATCAAATCGTCGTAGCGCAGCTCGGCGTCCTGCCAGGTGAGGCCGTAGACCTCGAAGTGGGAGTTGCGGAAGGTGCGCTCCGGGCACTCGGTCCGGCAGATGTCGGCGTTATACTGGGCGGTGTAGAAGTCCACCGGCTCATCGGTGAGCTGGTAGACGCCGAATCCGGAAAAGACCTTGCCGTGGAAGCGGGGATCGTCCATATCCCGTATCTGCCGGTTGAGCTCGATGATGCTCCGGAAGAGCTCGTCGTAGTCCCGCGGGAAGGGGAGGAGCAGGTTGTAGTAGCCCTTGGAGATTTGGGCGGCGTATCCCTCCGGCCCCACCCAGTCCGTGAGCACGCGGTAGACCTGTTCCACCAGCGCGTCCCCCGCGGCGCGGCCGTTGAGCCGGTTAAAGGTGCGGAAGCGCTTGAGCTTCATACTGATAAAAGAATATTTGCTGCGGTTTTCCGGTGGAATTGCGGCGTACCGCTCCCTGAGCCACGACTCGTCCCTCTCGCCAGTCACAACCTCACCCTTTTCCTTCATCTAAACTATACGAATTATAACGGAACGGGGTGGGAAATACAATGCTTTCGTAAGTAAAGTATACGGACAGCCCCCCGCCGCATAGAACTTTAGGACGGAGGTGGCGCGGATGTCTGGAATTTTATCAAAGCAGAAGGTGCGGGACCTGCTGCTGGGCCTGGGGCTGCTGATCGCCACCCTGACCCTGATGCTCTACCCACAGCAGTCCATGGCGGCGGCCAAGGACGGGCTGACGCTGTGCTATAACGTGATCATCCCCTCCCTGTTCCCCTTCTTCGTCCTGTCCTCCCTGGTGGTGGAGCTGGGCCTCGCGGGCTACCTGGGGCGGATGCTGGAGCGGGTGATGCGCCCGCTGTTCAACGTGGGGGGCGCCTGCGCCTCCGCCTTCGCCCTGGGCTTCATCGGCGGCTACCCCGTGGGGGCGCGCACCGCCATCAACCTGTACGAGAAGGGCATGTGCACCAAGACAGAGGCCGAGCGCCTGCTCTCCTTCTGCAACAACTCCGGCCCCGCCTTTATCCTGGGGGTGGTGGGGGCCGGGGTGTTCGCCGACAGCCGGGTGGGGGTGCTGCTCTACCTGGCCCACGCCGCCGCCTCCGTCTGCGTGGGGATGTGCTTCCGCTTCTACAAGGCCGGGCCCCGGGCCCGCCGGGGCGGGGAGGAGCGCGCGCGCCCCAGCTTCCAGGCCCAGCGCTTCACCGTGGCCTTTACGGGCTCGGTGAAAAACTCCTTTTTATCCACCCTGAATATCTGCGCCTTCGTGGTCTTTTTCACCGTGGTCATCCGGCTGCTGTTCCTGTCCGGGGCCCTGCCCGCCCTGGCCGGGCTGCTGGGGGAGCTGCTCGCCCCCCTGGGCTTCACCCGGGAATGGGCCGAGCGTCTGCTCACCGGGGCGCTGGAGATCTCCTCCGGCGTGTGGACCCTGTCCGGGGACGGAAGCCTCACCGGAAGGCTGTCCATGGCGGCCTTCATGCTGGGGTGGGCCGGGCTGTCGGTCCACTGCCAGGTGCTCTCCTTCATCGGCGGCAGCGGGCTGAGCGTGCGCACCTACATCCTGGGCAAGCTGATGCACGGCGCTCTCTCGGCGCTGTTCGTGGCCCTGCTCTCCCGGGTGATCCCCCTGGGGGCCCCGGTGTCCAGCCTGCTGGCGGAGCAGGTGGCGGGGCTGTCCACCCTGGATTTCCACACCGCCCTGACCATCTCCACCGTGTCGGCCTGGATGGTCTTCCTCTTTTTCCTGTTTGTGGCCGTGCTGGCCATTCGGAAAAGCAGTGACAGGCGGCGGCGCCCTGTGGTATAATCCCTTTGAGACAAGGGAGGGAGCGCCATGCTGTTCGAGAAGGATATTGAGCCCCGCTGCGCCTACTGCGCCCGGGGGGCCGCGCTGGACGAGGAGCACGTGCTGTGCCCCAAGCGGGGCGTGGTGCCCCGGGCGGGGAACTGCCGCTCCTTTCGATACGACCCCCTCAAGCGGGTGCCCCCCAAGCCCTTTGTGCCCGATTTCAGCAAGCTCAAGGACGAGGACTTCGTGCTGTGATCCGGCCGCGGCGGCTCCGGCCGGGGGATACCGTGGCGGTGGTCAGCCTGTCCTGGGGCGGGCTGGGAGAAGCGGCGCTTGTGCACAGGTACGGCATCGCCAGGCGGCGGCTGGAGGAGGACTTCGGCCTTAAGGTGCGCCCCATGCCCCACGCCCTGAAGGGGAGCGCCTTCGCGGCGGCCCACCCGGAGCTGCGGGCCCGGGATCTGATGGAGGCGTTCCGGGACCCGGATGTGGCGGGGATCTTCTGCGCCATCGGCGGCGACGATACCATCCGCACCCTGCCCTACGTGGATCTGGATGTAATCCGGGCCAACCCCAAGGCCTTTATGGGCTACTCCGACAGCACGATCAACCATTTTATGATGTACAAGGCCGGGCTGGTGTCCTTCTACGGCCCCAGCGTCATGGCCGAGTTCGGCGAGTACGTGGAGATGGCCCCCTATACGGCTCAGGCCGTGCGCAGGGTGCTCTTCGGGGACTGCGCGGGCTGGGCCGTGCCCTCCAGCCCCGTGTGGTCGGAGGAGACCGTCCCCTGGGACGAGGGGAACGCACAGACGCCCAGACGGTTCCGGCCGGACACGCACGGCTATGAGGTTTTGCAGGGGACGGGTACGGCCCGCGGGCATCTGCTGGGCGGGTGCCTGGACGTGTTTATGATGGCCATCGGCACGGCGATCTGGCCGCCGGCGGAGGCCTGGCGGGGGGCGCTGCTCTTTTTGGAGACCAGCGAGGAGAAGCCCTCCCCGGAGTTCGTCACCCGGACGCTGCGCAACCTGGCGGCCCAGGGGATCCTGCGCGCGGTGAACGGAATCCTATTCGGCAAGCCCCAGGGCGAGGTCTACTATGAGGAATATAAGCGGGCCATTTTACAGGTTGTGGCGGAGGAGGAGGGGCTGGAGGCCCTGCCCATCCTGTACAACGTGAACGTGGGCCACGCGGTGCCCATCGGGGTCCTGCCCTATGGCGTCCGGGCGGAGTTGGACTGCGACAACAGGCGGCTCACCCTGCTGGAGAGCGCCACCTTATAAAAATCACAAACCGCGGCGGGCGGGCCAATCATTGGCCCGTCCGCCGCGGTTTGTGCACCTACAGATCCAGCCGCTCGAAGGACCGGGCGGACCGGAGGTAGGCCAGCAGGGTGCACAGGGCGTAGGCCGCCAGCCCGATCCCCAGCACGGCCAGCTTTTGGGGCAGGTGGGCCGGGTCCTTGGTGTCCAGCACGTCACGGACGAAGGGGACCAGGTGGGCCGAGGCCTCCGCGGCGCAGGTCAGCAGGGTAAAGACCGCGCACCCCGCCAGGAAGGGGAGCCCCACCCGGCCCACGTCCCGGTAGTACAGGGGGAAAAAGACCAGGTTGAAGGCCCCCAGCAGGAGGAAGGCCACGCCGAAGAAGGCCACGTTGGCCTCCAGCCCCACCTGGTTGTCCATGGGCATCCAGTTGCGCACCAGGGCGAAGGGCACGGCCAACCCGGCCTGGGCCAGCTGGAGCAGCGCCGCCGCCAGTATCCGGGCGGCCACCGCCGCCCGCTTGGGCACGGGCAGCAGCAGGGTGAACTCCACGTCCCGGTTCTCCCGGGCAGTGAGACAGAGGAAGAACACCCCCAGGCAGTTGTAGAAGAACAGCGTCTCGTAGGGGTAGTTCGGGATCAGGGTCAGGGCCGAAAGGCCCAGAAAGATCAGGTTGGTGGGGTGGACGGCCAGGGTCAGTTCCTTTTGCAGCAGCGCCCTCATGACACGCTCCCCCTCTCCACACGCAGCATCACGTCCTCCAGGCTCCCGCCCCCCTGGGCGGCCAGGAATTCCCCCATGGGCCCGCAGCCCACCACCTTGCCCTGCTTGAGATAGATGATCTCGTCGGCGCAGTGCTCCAGATCTGAGGTGATATGGGTGGAAAACAGGATGGCCGTGCCCTGCTCGGCGGCCAGGGCGCGGAAGATGTCCTGGAGCTCCGCCCGGGACACCGGGTCCAGGCCGCTGGTGGGCTCGTCCAGGAGCAGCAGCTCCGCCCGGTGGGACAGGGCCAGCGCCAGGGCGTATTTGACCTTCATCCCGTCGGAGAGCTGCGCCGGGGTCTTGCCCTCGTCCAGGGAGAAGCGCTCCAGGTACCCCCGGTAGGCCCCCTCGTCCCAGTGGGGGTAGCACCGCCGGGCGGCGGCCGTGATGGCGCGCAGCCGCTTTTTGGGGTACCAGGCCGCGCCGCCGGAGGCGAAGCCCAGCCGCCCCTTGATCTCCGTCTCGCGGGCGTTGAAGTCCAGGCCGAAGAAGCGGATCTCCCCGGCGTCCGGGTGGACGAAGTGGAGCAGGGCCTTGAGGGTGGTGGTCTTGCCGGCGCCGTTGCGCCCGATAAAGCCCGTGATTTTCCCCGGCGCCAGGGAGAAGGACACGTCGCGCAGGGCAAAGCCGGGGTAGGCCTTGCACAGGCCGGACACCGCCAGTACCTCCATTGTGGGCACCTCCAAGTTTTATTAGTATAACTATTCTTACTTATATATACTACTCCAACTTAAAGATGTCAAGCACAAAAAGGCGGCGCGGCGGGACACCCTCCCGCCGCGCCGCGCGCCGCCGTGGATTACTCGTAGAGCCTGAGCTCCTCCAGGGCCAGGGCCACGTGGCCCATCATGGAGTTAAAGTCGAACACGGGCAGGCCCACCGCCGCGCGGATGCGGCGCGCATAGGGGGGCAGGTCGGTGCACTCCAGCACGATGGCGCCGATCTCCGGGTGCTCCGCCACCCCCCGCCGGGCCACGCCCACGATCTCCTCCGAGACCGCGTCGATGTCAAAGGGCTCGTCGGGCCGGTCGAAGATCTTGCGCCACTCCTCCGCCTCCTCCAGGCCCATCACGTGCACCGGCACGCCGTCGGCGATACCGCAGGCGCGGAAGTGCTCCCGGGTCAGGGCGGCCTTGTTGGCGGTGATCACGCCCACGGTCCGGTTTTTGCCGATGAGCTGGGACACGAAGGGCACCTGGAGCAGGGAGGAGGTGAACACCAGCACGTCCAGCGCCTCGGCCAGCCCCTTCTGGAAGATGGCGTTAAAGCCGCAGCTGGTGGTGATTGCCTGCACGCCCTCCTCGGCCACCAGGCGGCGGGAGATGGCGATCATGTCCTCCAGCAGCTTTTGGCTGGGGTGGGTGATGACGGTGTCCGTATTGGCGCCGGGCACCTGCACCATGGTGACCCGGAAGGGGTAGGACGCGGGGTTGGTGCTGTTTCCGGGCAGGGCCTCCAGCTGCATCAGGCCCTGGGGCACGTGGCCCTCCTCCCACCTGAGTATCGCGATTTTCGGCTTGTGTTCCATTGCTGCGCCTCCGTCAAAATTGTGGTCGTTTTTCCGGGAAAAACGGGATATAAGCCAGTATACCCACCCCCGGCGGGCCCTGTCAATCAAAACCCGGCCCCCAGCGCCGACCAGTTTTCGCCCTTTTGTGTCGCAAACGGTTTCCGACCTTATTTTTCCATTTCCTGCGCTATACTAACTTCCAGAAAATGGACAAGCCGCGTCCTGCGGCCCACGGAGGAGAGAGCGCTATGGCGACAAAGGAAAAGCTAAAAACCCGCGTCCACCGCACGCGGGAGGAGATGCGCCAGACGGGGCGTCTGGTGCTGCGCGCCCCGGCCCTGGTGCGCACGGCGGAGTGCGCCATGCGCTTTTTGCTGGGGGCCATGCTCTCCGGGGCGGAGATTTTCGGCGGCTACGCCCCCTTCGGCCTGGGGATTGTGGCGGCCTCCGGCTCGGGGCTGGACGGCTTCTGCGCCCTGCTGGGGGCCTGCTTCGGCTACCTGTCCTTCCAGGGCTTTGCCGAGGGGCTGCGGTACGTGGCGGCCTCCATTCTGGTGTTTTCCGTCTCCTTCGCCTTTTACGACGTGCGGCTGTACAAGCGGGCCTGGTTTATGCCCGTGATGGCCGCCGGGATGGACGCGGTGACCGGGGTGGTCTACCTGTCCGACCGGGGCTGGACGCCGGAGAACCTGATCTGCTTCGGCACCGAGGTGCTGCTGGCCGGGGCGGCGGTCTACTTCTACCGCATCGCCTTCTCCCCCTGGACCGAGAAGGGGGAGGACGAGGGCCTCACCCTGCGGCAGACCGTCAGCCTGCTGATCCTGGGCGGCACACTGCTGGTGACCCTGTCCAAAATCACCCTTCTGGGGGACATCTCCCTGGGGCGGCTGGCCGCTGCCCTGGCGGTGATGGTCATCGCCTATAAAGGCGGCATCGGCGCGGGGGCCTGCGCCGGGGTGGCCGCCGGGCTGGGCATGGATCTGGCCGCGGGGGGGATGCCCTTCTACTCCATGGCCTACGCCTTCGCCGGGGTGATGGCCGGGGTGTTCTCCCGCCAGGGCAAGCTCTTCTGCGCCCTGGCCTACGTGCTCTCCAACGCGGTGGCGGTGCTGTGGACCTGGAACACGGGGGTGCACATCGGCATCCTCTACGAGGTGTTCATCGCGTCGGTGGCATTCATGGTGCTGCCGGACAAGCTGCTGCGCCGGGTGGGGGTGCTGCTGGCCCGGGAGCCCCGGCGGGACGCGGAGGACCGGGCCCGCGCCTACGTCCGCGGCCGCCTGGAGGAGACCGCCGGGGCCTTCCGGGGCCTGTACGAGGACATGCGGGGGAGCTTCTCCCCCAAGCGCACCAACGACAACGACGCGGCCACCGTCTTTGACCGCACGGCCGGCCGGGTGTGTAAAAAATGCCCCCTCCAGTCGGCCTGCTGGCAGCGGGAGTACGTATCCACCTTCAACGCCCTCAACGACGCGCTGCCCGGAATGCTGGAGCGGGGGAAGGGGGAGGCGGAGGACTATCCCCGCTACTTCGCGGACCGCTGCCTCAAGTTCCCCGCCTTCGTCTCGGCGGCCAACGAGGAGCTCACCGCCCTGCTCTACCGCCGCCAGTACAAGAGCCGCCTGAGCGAGAACCGCTCGGCGGTGTGCCGCCAGTACGGGGAGCTGGCCTCGGTGCTGGGGGCGGCCGCCGCCGAGCTGGGGGCGGAGCTCTCCCCCGACCCGGTGCGGGCCAAGCGCCTGAGCCAGCACCTGGCCGCCCTGGGGGTGGAGGCCGAGACCGTGGCCTACTACGACGAGGCGGGCCACCTGCGGGTGGAGATCGAGGGGCAGCAGCTCTCCCAGGTGCGCCGCGAGGAGACGGTAAAAAAGCTCTCGACCTTGGCGGGGGTGCCTCTGCGGCTGAGCGAGGAGGCGCCGGAGCGCCGGGACCGGGCGGTGCTGGTGGAGAGTGAGCCCCTGATGGCGGTGGCCGGGGTGGCCGCCCGGAAGAAGGACGGGCAGACCGTCTCCGGGGACACGGGGGCCTGGTTCAAGACCGAGCGGGGGGAGCTCTATGTGCTGCTGTGCGACGGCATGGGCAGCGGTCCGGAGGCCGGGCGGGAGAGCGCGTCCGCCGTGCGCCTGCTGGAGAGCTTCCTCCGGGCGGGCATGGCGCCCGAACACGCCCTCAAGACCCTCAACTCCGCCCTGGCCCTGCGGGGGGAGGAGACGGGGGGCTTCACCACCATCGACCTGCTGCGCCTGGACCTCTTCTCCGGCCGGGCGGGGGTGTACAAGTACGGCGCGGCCCCCACCTACGTGAAGAAGGGGGAGGCCGTCACCCGCATCACCGGCTCCGCCCTGCCCGCCGGGCTGGCCGACGGGGACGGGGTGGGCCCCGACGCCACCGCCCTCCAGCTGGAGCCGGGGGACAGCGTGCTGCTGGTCAGCGACGGGGTGGCCGGGGAGGACGGCGACGTGTGGATCCGGGAGAGGCTGGGGGCCTTCGGCGGGGAGAGCCCCAAGGACCTGGCCTGCGCCCTCATCGAGGAGAGCGCCGCCCACGGCGGGGCCACCGACGACCGCACCGCCCTGCTCATCCGCGTGGCCCGGCGGTCTTGACTTTTGTCCCCCGCGGCGGTATGCTTTGTAAAACAAATGATACTGCTGGGGAAAGGAGCCGACGCATGGCGGAGAAAAAGGGCTTCCCGGAGGGGAAATATATGGGTTCGGTCAAGGTGGGGCCCAAGGGGCAGATCGTCATCCCCAAGGAGGCCAGGGACATGTTCGGCATTGAGCCGGGGGACTCCCTGCTGCTGCTGGCCGACCGGGGCCAGGGCATCGCGCTGCAGCGCTTCGACTATATGGACGAGTTCTTTAAAAACGTATTCAAGACCCGGGGGGAGAGCCCGGAGGAGTAGGCCCCGCGGCATAGACACAAGACCCCCCTGTCCCGCAAAATTGCGGGACAGGGGGGTCTTTCCCGGTCTTTTGGCTACATCCCCAGCTCGCCGCGCACCTTGGCGAAGCACTGGGACACGTAGTCCAGATCCGTCCGGCTGTGGGCGTAGGACACCTGCACGCGGATGCGGGCCTTGCCCTTGGGCACCACGGGGTAAGTGAAGGAGGTGACGTACACGCCCATCTCCAGCAGCAGCTCGGCGGCCTTGGCGGCCAGCAGCTCGTCGTAGAACATCACGGCCACGATGGGGTGGGTGCTGGGGATGATGTCGAAGCCCGCGCCGGCCATCTGCGCGCGGAAGTAGGCGGTGTTCTGCTCCAGCACGTCCCGGCGCTCGGTGCTCTCCTCCAGGATGTCCAGCACCTTGATGGAGGCGGCGGCGATGGTGGGGGCCAGGGTGTTGGAGAAGAGGTAGGGACGGCTGCGCTGGCGCAGCAGGTCCACAATCTCCTGCCGGGCGGCGGTGTAGCCGCCGCTGGCCCCGCCCAGGGCCTTGCCCAGGGTGCCGGTGAGGATGTCCACCCGGCCCTCCACGCCGCAGTGCTCCGGGGTGCCCCTGCCGTGGGCGCCCACGAAGCCCACCGCATGGCTGTCGTCCACCATGACCAGCGCGTCGTACTCGTCGGCCAGATCGCAGATGGACTTCAGGTCGGCGATGATGCCGTCCATGGAGAACACGCCGTCGGTGGCGATGAGCTTCACCGGGCAGTCCCTGGCCTCCTCCAGGCAGCGGCGCAGGTCGGCCATGTCGTTGTTGCGGAAGCGCCAGCGCTTGGCCTTGCACAGGCGCACGCCGTCGATGATGGAGGCGTGGTTGAGCTCGTCGCTGATCACGGCGTCCGCCTCGTCCAGCAGGGTCTCAAAGAGGCCGCCGTTGGCGTCGAAGCAGGAGGAGTAGAGGATGGTGTCCTCCATGCCCAAAAAGCCGGAGAGCTTCTTCTCCAGATCCTTGTGGATCTGCTGGGTGCCGCAGATGAAGCGGACGGAGGACATGCCGTAGCCCCAGCGGTCCAGGCTCTCCTTGGCGGCCTCGGCGGGGCGGGGGTCGCCGGCCAGGCCCAGGTAGTTGTTGGCGCACATGTTGATGACGTTGTGGGCGGCGGTGGTGTCGATGTGGCCCAGCTGCTTGGTGGTGATGACGCGCTCGCCCTTCCAGGTGCCGGCGTCCTTGATGTCCACCAGGGTCTTGGCGTAGCGGTCCAGCGCGGATTTTCTCATAATAGTCTCCTCCTAGCCCTGCTCGGCGGTGGTCCAGTCCAGCACCACCTTGCCGCTGTTTCCGGTGTTCATAATTGCGAAGCCCTGCTCGAAGTCCTTGAAATCGAAGCGGTGGGTGATGATCCCGTCGATGTTCAGGCCGCTTCTGAGCATGGCCATCATCTTGTACCAGGTCTCAAAGATCTTGCGGCCGTAGATGCCCTTGATGTTCAGCCCGCCGAAGACCACCTTGTTCCAGTCGATCTGGGGGGGATTGTTGTGGATGCCCAGCAGGGCGATGTTGCCGCCGTTGTCCATGGTGTCCACCATGGAGGAGAAGGCGCTGGAGGTGCCCGACATCTCCAGGCCCACGTCGAAGCCCTCCTTCATGCCCAGCCGCTCCATGGCGTCCTCCAGCTTCTCGCGGGAGACGTTGACGGTGGTGATGTCCCTGGCCAGGCCCCGGGCCAGATCCAGGCGGTAGTCGTTGATGTCGGTGATGACCACGTGGCGCGCCCCGCAGTGGCGGCAGATGGCGGCCGCCATGCAGCCGATGGGGCCGGCGCCGGTAATAAGTACGTCCTCGCCCACCAGATCGTAGGTCAGCGCGGTGTGGACGGCGTTGCCCAGGGGGTCGAAGGAGGAGCAAAGGTCCTCCGGGATGCCGGGCTCCATCACCACCACGTTGGCCGCCGGGAGCACCAGGTACTCCGCGAACGCGCCGTCCCGGTCCACGCCGATGCCCTGGGTGCTGCGGCACAGGTGCCGCCGGCCGGCCCGGCAGTTGCGGCACACGCCGCAGACCACGTGCCCCTCGCCGGAGACGATCTCCCCCTGCGAGAAGCCCTTCACGTTGGAGCCCATCTCCACGATCTCACCCACGAACTCGTGGCCGATGGTGAGGGCGGGCTTGATGTGGCTCTGGGACCAGGTGTCCCAGTTGTAGATGTGCAGGTCGGTGCCGCAGATGGAGGTCTTGCGGATCTTCACCTTCACGTCGTTGGGCCCCACCTGGGGCACGGGCACCTTCTTCAGGGTGAGCCCGGGGGCGGCGGTCTCCTTGACCAGGGCGTACATCATCTCGCTCATGGTGCGCTCTCCTTCCTTTGCTGTCCTTATAACAGCTTCCGTTGTCCTCTGTGGAAGGACATAACCGGGTTTTGTCCTTCTCCTGTGGACGCATTATATCACCTTCCCTAAGGGCTGGCAAGAGAGCGGAGGGAATTTCTGCAACTTGCACAAAAAAGGCGCCCGGGCCTGGAAGGGCCCGGACGCCTTGGGGTTTGATCAGGAGGGGAGGAAGCCGGTGGGGTCGGTAGGCAGCCCGTCCTTGGTCATCTCCAGGTGGAGGTGGGTGGGCAGGGCGCTCTCGGCGATGGCGGTGTTGCCTACCGAGCCGATCACGTCCCCAGTGGCCACGGTGTCCCCGGCGGAGACGGTGGGCACGGAGGCCAGGTTGGCATAGGTGCTGACCACGCCGTTGCCGTGGTCGATGACCACGCTGGTGCCCATCAGGTCGTCGTGGTTCACCGCGGTGACGGTGCCGGAGGCGGCGGCCAGGACCTTGGTGCCCTGGGCGGCGGAGATGTCGATGCCCGCGTGGGTGCGCCAGTCGCCCATGGTCTCGTCATAGGCCAGGGCCTCCACCGAGAAGGGGGAGAGGATCTCGCCCTTTACGGGCCAGGTGTACACCGCCGGGGCCGCCGGGGCGGCGCTGGCGGAGGGCGCGGGCACGGGGGTGGCCGCGGCGGCGGGGGTTGCAGTGGGTGCAGGCTTGGCGCTGGGGGTGGGTGTGGGCTTGGCTGTGGCGGGGACTTCAGGCTTTTCCGGGACGACGGAGGGGGTGGGGGTGACCGTCACCTGGACGGCCCCGGCCACGGGGGCCTCCGGCCCCGCCGGATTCATGCTGCTGAAAAGAACATAGCCCGAGATTCCAATTGCGGCGACGCACAGGAACAGGACTATGTAAAAGCCCTTCCCCGCCATGAAGTCGCCGATGCGGTCCTTCATAGGTTTTTTCATATTCATGTCGCTCCATTCCGAGAGTTTGTAGCGGGCCGGTCTGGCCCTTCGAGGCTATTGTGGTCAAAGCCGGGAATGGTTATACATGGAAAATGAAAAAACTTTTGGGACGGGGCTTGACCCTCCAGCGGCTGGAGGGTGTAAAATACCTCCCGGTGCAGGAAATTTGCGGCGCTTGACAACGGGGGGAGGGCCGCGTATACTGTGTATGCGCTATATATACGGTTAAGCCGCAGGACAATTTAATGAAAACTTAATGGTTCCTTTAGCGCGCATTACATAGAAATATGGTATCCTCTATAAAGTTTGTGAACAAAGTGAGAATTTTGCACCCGAAGCATTGCGCTTTCCCCACCCCCGAAGTATGATACGGGGCAGAGTAAAAGAAGCCTGAAGGAGATACAGCTATGGAAGATTCTAAGAAGAAGCAGGAGTCCAGCGTGGGGGTGGCCGAGCCGCCCGCGCCCCCGGCACAGGCGCCGGGGAAGCAGGAGAAGCAGGTCAAGATAAAGCCCCCGAAAAAGAAGCGCAAATGGGTCAAGCGGCTGATTGTCATCGTGGTGATCGCGGCCCTGCTGGCCCTGGTGCTGACCCAGTGCATGAAGGGCGCCCAGCAGACCATCTCCGCCGCCTACATACCGGAGGCCGTGGGCTACCGGGACCTGACCGTGTCGGTCTCGGGCACGGGCACCATCCAGCCCATCGACTCCTACAAGGCCACCGCCCTGGTGAAGGGCGAGGTGCTGGAGGCCCCCTTCGAGGAGGGCGACACCGTCAATAAGGACGACATGCTCTTCCGCATCGACGCCAAGAACGTGGAGAGCACCATCCAGCAGCAGGAGATCAGCCTGCGCAACGCCCAGCTCAGCCTGGACACCCTGCTGAAAAACCAGTCCGACGCGGCCAAGAACCAGCGTGTGGAGGCCAACGCCTCCGGCGTAATTACCAAGCTCTACGTGGACCAGGGGGACAACGTGGCCGCGGGCGCCCCCATCGCGGACATCCTGGACCGGGATCACATGAAGCTCACCGTGCCCTTCCACGCGGTGGACGCGGCGGCCTTCTTCGTGGGCCAGGCCGCCACGGTGACCGTGGACGGCACCCTGGAGACCCTCACCGGCACCATCGACTCCATCGCCGCCACCGACACGGTGGGCGCCGGCGGCGCGCTGGTGCGCAATGTCACGGTGCTGGTCAACAACCCCGGCGCCCTGTCCGACACCAGCAGCGGCACCGCGGCCGTGGGCGCGGCCACCTGCGCCTCCAGCGCCGCCTTCGAGTACGGCCAGAGCAAGCAGGTGGTGGCCAAGTACTCCGGTGAGCTGAAGAGCCTCACCGTCAAGGAGGGCGACCGTGTGTCCGACGGGCAGCAGATCGGAAGCTTCGACTCCACCGATATGGACAACCAGATCGCATCCGCCCGCCTGTCCATCGAGGCGGCAGAGCTCTCCCTCCAGAACGCCCGGGACAGCCTGGAGGACTACACCATTACCTCCCCCATCTCCGGCACCGTCATCGAGATGAACTATAAGGTGGGGGACAACGTGGACCCCACCTCCAGCGCGGCGGCCTCCGCGGGCTATCTGGCCGTGGTGTACAACATGAGCGCCCTGGAGTTCGAGATGAAGATCGACGAGCTGGACATCAGCAAAATCCACGTGGGCCAGGCGGTGGAGATCACCGCCGACGCCCTGGACGGCAAGACCTTTACCGGCCGTGTGGACAAGGTGAACATCAACGGCACCACCGCCGGCGGCGTGACCACCTACCCCGTCACCATCATGGTGGACGACCCGGAGGAGCTGCTCCCCGGCATGAACGTGTCCGCCAAGATTATCGTGGAGCAGGCGGGCAACGTGCTGTGCGTGCCCGTGGACGCGGTGAAGCGGGGCAACACCGTCACCGTGGCGGACGCGGGCGCCCTGAGCGAGGACGGCCTGACCGTGGTGGATCCCACCAAGACCCGCCAGGTGGAGGTCACCCTGGGGCGCAACGACAGCGCCTACATCGAGGTGACAAGCGGCCTTGCGGAGGGCGACGTGGTGCTGCTGGAGAACCAGTCCTCCAACTTCATGGCCATGATGATGGGGGGCTAACCTTTGGAACACCTCATCGAGCTCAAAGACGTCTATAAGATCTACCAGATGGGCGAGGAGACCGTCCACGCCCTGGACGGGGTGAGCTTCACAGTGGATCAGGGGGAGTTCGTGGCCGTGGTGGGCTCCTCCGGGTCCGGCAAGTCCACCGCCATGAACATCATCGGCTGCCTGGACGTGCCCACCTCGGGCACCTACCACCTGGGGGGCATCGACGTGTCCACCATGGATGACGACCAGCAGGCCGAGATCCGCAACAAGATGCTGGGCTTCATCTTCCAGCAGTACAACCTGATCCCCAAGCTCAACGTGCTGGAAAACGTGGAGCTGCCCCTGCTGTACGCGGGCCTGGACGGCTCCGAGCGCAAGGAGCGGGCCATGACCGCCCTGGAGCGGGTGGGCCTGGCGGACAAGTACAAGAACCTGCCCTCCCAGCTCTCCGGCGGCCAGCAGCAGCGCGTGTCCATCGCCCGGGCCCTGGCGGGCAACCCGTCGGTCATCCTGGCCGACGAGCCCACCGGCGCCCTGGACTCCCGCACCGGGCGGGACGTGCTGGGCTTCCTCAAGAAGCTCAACCGGGAGGGGGACACCGTGGTCCTCATCACCCACGACAACTCCATCGCCGTGAAGGCCGACCGCATCGTCCGCCTCCAGGACGGGAAGATCATCTACGACGGGGATTCCCACGCCCCCGAGGCCCTGGTCCAGCCCGAGGAGGAGGCCGCGCCCGAGGCGGACGGAGAGGGGGCGCAGGCATGAATTTCACCCAATCCTTCCGCCTGGCCCTCAAATCCCTGACCACCAGCAAGATGCGGGCCCTGCTGACCATGCTGGGCATCATCATCGGCGTGGCCGCCGTCATCGTCATCACCAGCCTGGGCAACGGCATGCAGAATATGATGAACGAGCAGTTTGAAAAGCTGGGCGCCAACCTGATCCAGGTCAATATCTACGGCCGCGGCAGCGGCGGGTCCCGCACCGTGACCCCCGACGACATGTACGAGCTGGCCGAGAAGTACTCCCAGTACATCGCCGACGTCAGCCCCTACGTGGGCACCCAGGCGGTCATCCGCCAGGGCACCGACGAGTACAAGCGCACCAGCATCTACGGGGTCAGCGAGGCCTTCTTCGACCCGGAGCGCCGGCAGGCCATGAGCGGCGAGACCCTGGCCGAGGGCCGCTTCCTCCAGTACATCGACGTGGAGCGCTACCAGAACGTGTGCCTCATCGGCTCCTACCTCAACGAGACGGCCTTCCGGGGCGACGGCCTGGGCAAGACCCTCACCATCGGCGGCAACCCCTACGTGGTGGTGGGCGTGCTGGCGGAGCAGGCCGACAGCGAGGAGGGCAGCGGCGACGACGTGCTCTTCCTGCCCTACGGCAACGCCCTGCGCCTCAACAGCGCGGCGGAGGCCAGCATGTACCTGTTCAACTCCACCTCCAAGGACACGGCGGCCATCGCCAAGGGCCTGATTGAAAACCGCCTGTTCCAGACCTTCCAGTCCTCGGACTACTACTTCGTCATGACCAGCGCCGAGATGATGGACTCCATGAACCTGATGATGGGCACCATGATGACCGTGCTGGTGGCCATCGCCGCCATCTCCCTGCTGGTGGGCGGCATCGGCATCATGAACATCATGCTGGTCTCCGTCACCGAGCGCACCCGGGAGATCGGCATCCGCAAGTCCCTGGGCGCCAAGCGCAAGAACATCCGCAGCCAGTTCATCATCGAGGCGGGCACCACCTCCGCCATCGGCGGCATCATCGGCATCCTCGTGGGCGTGGGCCTGGCCAGCGTGGTGGGCAACCTCATCGGCGCGTCCATGTCCTCCGGCATGGGGGGCGGCACCTTTACCGCCGCGCCCAACGCCGGGTCGGTGCTCATCGCCTTCGGCGTCAGCGTGGGCATCGGCATCCTCTTCGGCTACCTGCCCGCCAACAAGGCCGCGGGCCTGAACCCGATCGACGCACTGCGGTACGACTAAAATAAGGCCCACCTATGAGGGGGGCTCCCGGCGCAGCCGGGTGGGGGGTCTGGCCCCCAAAGGGAGATTGACCCCTCCGCCCCTGACCGGGGCACCTCCCCTCGTAGGGGAGGCCCAAAGCGATGGAAGAATAAGGAGCTTATGCTATGAAGAAACGACTTTTATCCGGGCTGCTGGCGGCGGTGCTCTGCCTGGCGTTGCTGCCCGCCGCCGCCTTTGCGGCCGCACCGGCGGAGGACGAGGCCGCCCAGGCCCTGGCCGCCCTGGACATCATGGTGGGCGACGCAGACGGCAATCTGAACCTGGGCAGCACCGTCACCCGGGCCGAGTTCACCAAAATGGCGGTGGCCGCCTCCCAGTGGAAGGACACCGTGGGCCCTGCCGCCAGCGTCTCCCCCTACCCCGACGTGCCCAAGAGCCACTGGGCCGCCCCCTGGGTGCAGGCGGCGGTGAGCGCCAACCTGGTCAGCGGCTACCTGGACGGCACCTTCCGCCCCTCCAGCCAGATCACCCTGGCCGAGGGCGTGACCATCGTGCTGCGCCTGCTGGGCTACGGCAATTCCGACTTCACCGGGGCCTACCCGGCGGGCCAGATGGCCATGTACGCCTCCCTCAAGCTGAACGAGGGGGTCTCCGCCACCCAGAATTCCTCCATGACCCGGCGGGACGCCCTGTACCTGTTCTACAACCTGCTCACCGCCAAGACCAAGGCGGGGCAGTACTACCTGAACACCATCCAGTCCAACCCCAACCTGGTGGGCGCCGACGGCAAGCTGGACATGGTGGCCCTGGTGAACTCCGCCATGGAGGGCCCAGTGGTGGCCGAGACGGGCTGGCAGTCCCAGGTGCCCTTCGACGTGAACTCCGCCAAGGTCTACCGGGCCGGGGCGGCCTCCTCCCTGAGCGCCATCCAGGACCTGGACGTGATCTACTGGTCGGACTCCATGCGCACCCTGTGGGCCTACAACACCCGGGTGACCGGCACCTATGAGAAGGCCGCGCCCTCCGCCGCGGCCCCCACCAGCGTGGTGGTGGCGGGCAAGACCTACGCCATCGAGAGCACCTCCGCCGCCTGGGCCCTGTCCGACCTGGGCTCCTACCGGGTGGGCGACAGCGTCACCCTGCTGCTGGGCCGCACCGGCGGCGTGGCCGCCGTGCGGGGCGGGGGCGTGAGCGCCTCCTCCACCGTCTACGGCGTGGTGACCGCGGTGTCCTCCGGCACCTACGACGACGGCAAGGGCGGCACCTACACCGCCGACATGGTGAGCATACTCACCACCACCGGCGCGCAGTACGACTACCAGGCCCAGAGCAAGTACTTCAAGACCGGGGACATGGTGCGCGTGAGCAGCGGGGACGGCGAGACCGCCGTCAAGCGGGTCTCCTCCACCGCCCTGTCCGGCAAGGTGAACGCCGACGCCACCAAGCTGGGCAGCTACCCCATCGCCTCCGACGCGGGCATCCTGGACACCTACGGCGACGTGGGCGTGCAGCGGATTTTCCCCGCCCGCCTGGCGGGCATGAACCTCACCAGCGACATGGTGCGCTTCTACGCCCTCAACGCCCAGGGGGAGATCGAGCACCTCATTTTGAAGGACGCCACCGGCGACGTACACCAGTACGGCGTGCTGACCGACGTGACCGAGATCAACGGGGACATGACGGCCGCTGGCAGTTATACCTACGACGTGGGCGGCGTGTCTGTGGAATACCCCAGCCCCAATAAACTCTATGGCGCCCACAAGGGCCCCGTGCAGATCCTCAGCAAGGACGGCAAGACCGTGGACCGCTTCGTCAACCTGACGGAGGTCAAGCTGGAGAGCGCCGAGGGCAACACCGCCCTGTCCGACGCCAACCGCAAGTACACCCTGTCCGACGCGGTGGCGGTGTACGAGGTGCGGGACGGCGAGTACTACTACTCCAGCCTCTCCCGCGTCAACGGCGGGGGCTTCACCCTCACCGGGTGGTACGACAAGGACGAGAGCCAGGGCGGGCGCATCCGCGTCATCCTGGCCACGGCCGACAAATAGAAAAGAAGCGGGCCGGAACACAAGTTCCGGCCCGCTTTTCTGCGCCTTAATCGTCGTCGTCATCATCATCGTCATCGTCGTCATCGTCATGGCCGCGGCCTCTGTGGCCGTCATGGTCATCGTCGTCGTCATCGTCATCGTCGTCATGGTCATCATCATCGTCCACGTCGTCAATGAAGTCGTCGATGTTGTCCTTGACCGAGTCGTCGTCGTCGTAATCCACGATGGCGCTGATGTCCAGGCCCCTGTCCTCCACCAGCCGGGCGATCTGCCCGATGGACAGCCCGGCCAGGGCGGCCTCGTCCAGGGTGGGGTCCAGGCCCCGCAGGCGGTCGATAAAGACCTGCTTGCCGTAGGAGATCCCGTTGGCCCGGGCCCGCTGGCGGGCGGTGGAGGGATCGGGGGGCGCGGGCCTGGGGGTGGGGCTCGGCGTGGGTATTGGCGTGGGCTTGGGGGAGGGCGTGGGCGGGGCGGGGGGCCGGGTGGCCGCCGCCGGGGCAGGCGTGGGGATAGGTGTGGGGGTGGGCGCGGGCGTGGCGGGCGGCGCGCTGGGGGAGGGCGTAGGCTCCGGCTCCGGCGCAGGCGCGGGGTCGCGGCGGTCCGGCCCGGTCACGTCCTGGGTGTAGACCGAAGCCTTGCCGCCGCTGACGGCCAGGGCGCTCTCGATGTCCCTGGCCACCCGGCGCTGTATGCGCACGTTGTAGTCCTCGCTGCCGCCGGAGACCGACACCAGCACCGCGCCCCCCTCGTCCTCCAGGTAGCCCTGGCGCACCATGGAGCCGATGAGGGCGTTGACGGCGGTGTCCAAATCCAGGTACTTGAGCTGCATCTCCCCGATGACGGCCCGGGCGTCCTCGTTGAGGGCCCGCACGTCCAGCACCCGGTTGTAGCGGTTGGCGGTCAGTTCGATGCTTGGGTTCACGTCGATGCCGATCACCGCCGCCGCCCGGAAGAAGCTGAAGCCCCCCAGGCAGAGCGCCAGCACCAGGCAGGCGCACAGCCCCAGGGCGGCCCGGCGGGCGGGGTGGGCGGCGCGCCGGGCCGCGGGCAGGAGCTCCGGGGCGGGCAGGGGCTCCCCTGTGGGCAGGGGGGCGGCGGTCACCGCCCCGAACACGTCGGGCACGCTGCGGGTAATGGCGCGGGACAGGCTGGCTTCGATGGCGCGATCCGTCCAATCCTTCATACCGTCACCTCCCCCTCGGTCAGGGCCCTGCGCAGCTTGGCCAGGGCCCGCGTATACTTGCTGAGCACGGTGGACAGGGGCAGGCCGGTCAGCCCGGCCAGCTCCCGGTGCTTCAGGCCGGACACCGCGTGGAGCACCACGATCTGCCGCTCCTGGTCGTCCAGCACCTCCATGGCGGCGCGCAGGGCCAGGGCGTCGTCGCTGCCGTCCGCCGTCCAGGCGGGCAGGGCGGTTTCGGGCAGCTCGGCCATCAGCTCCTCCCGCGCACCCGCGCGCTGCAGGCTGCGGGCGGCGTTTTTGGCCACGGTGAACACCCAGGCCAGGGGCTTGCCCTGGCTGCGGTAGCGCCCGGCACCGGTGCGGATGCTGAGGTAGGTCTCCATCATCACGTCCTGCGCGTCCTCGTGGCTGCGGGTGAGAGACAGGGCGTAGGCGTAGATCAGCTTGTCCGAGGCCCGGTAGAAGGCCTCAAAGGCCGCCTCGTCGCCCCGCGCGATGCCGCCGAGCAGCGCGTCCCAATCCTCCTGCTCCAGCGCCCGGCGGGCCGTGCGGGACTGTTCGGCCACGGCGAGCAGAAGCCCCAGCATATCCCCGCCCCCTTTTTCCAGATTCGGCAAGACGGGCGGCCCCGCGTGAACGGGACCGCCCGCGCCTTTCAGCGTCAGTATAGCAGGGAACGGGCTTTTGGGCAACCCGCAAGTGAATGGGCCGTCAGTCGTCGAAGTAATCGTCGATCAGGTCGTCCGCGTAGTCCAGGTTGTCGTCCACCTTGTCCAGCGCCCGATCCAGGGCGTTGTACTCGTCACGGGTCAGCTTCCCGTTCTTGTAGTCCCGCTCAATGGCGTCGTCCAGGGCGTCGATCTCGTCGTCCAGGGCGTCGATCTGCTTCTTGAGCTGCCGCCAGGCCTGCTTGTTGCTGTTCCAGCCGTAGGCGGGCTTGAAGTTCTCCGCCGCCTTGACCTGCTTATCCACCCGGCCGGACAGGGCGCTGATCTCGTCCAGGTAGCTGTCGTACAGATCGCTGCCGGCGGAGTCCCCCACCTTCTTCTCCACCGCGGCCTTTGCGTCCTTCACGCGCACGTCCAGATCGCCGGCGCGGGCGCTGAGGCTGTTGTACTCCTTGGAGGTAATTTCGCCGCTGCGGTAGTCGGCGTTCAGGTCGCTGGAGAGGCCGGACACCTCGTCGGAGAGGGCGTTGAGCTCCTGCATATAGGCCTTGTACTGCTTTGCCCGTTCGCCGGAGGTGGAGGCGGCCTTCAGATTGGCGATCTTGGTCTCCAGACCGTCCATGCGGTCCTCCAGGTCGTTGAGCCGGCCGTCGTACTCGTCGTAGGCGTCGTCCCACCAGCCGTCGTCGCTGAACAGCTTCTCCTGCAGGGTGTACATGGCGTTTTTCAGCTTCACGTCCAGGTCGCCTGCGCGGCTGGAGAGGCTGTTGTAGTCCTTGTAGCTGATCTCCAGGGACCACAAATCGTCGTTCAGGTCGGAGTAGAAGTCGGACACCCGGGAGCGCAGGTCGTCCAGCGCGCCGCTGTAGGTGTCGTACTGGTCCACCCGCTGGCTGTAGGTGGAGGCGGGCTTCAGGCTGTCGATCTTGGAGATGAGGGAGCTGCCCTCGCTCTCCAGGGACTTGATGGCGGCCAGATGGGACTGGGCCGTGGTCTGCTCGGTGGTGTCGTCGGCGATGGTCTTGTCCTCCAGGGTGTCCCTGGCGTCCTTGATGCGGGTGTCCACCTTGTCGATGCGGGCGGACTGCTTGTTGTAGTCCTTATAGGTGATGTCGCCGTCGCGGAGCTGCCGGTTGAGATCCTGGCCGATGTCGTACAGGTTGTCGCTCAGGGCGTCCAGCTTGCCCGCCAGGGCGGCGTACTGCCGGGCCCGGTCCGAGTAGGAGGCCGCGGGCTTGAGATCCTTGATCTCCCGCTCCAGCTCGCCGATGCGGTCCTCCGCCTCAGAGATGGTGGAAACTTCCGGATAGGCCTCCTGGTCCCAGTCGCTGAGGGAGACGGTCTGGGTCCTGCCGTCCCAGTCCACGCTGCGGCCCAGGGCCTCGCCGATGGCGCGGATGGGCAGGTAGGTGGTGCCGTTATAGGTGACGGGGTAGACGACGCCGCCGTTTACGTCCCGCATGGTCTGCTCCTTGCCGTTGATCTCCACGGTTATGTCGGGACGAAGCTGAGCGGTGATGTTGCGCACGGTGGCGGCGGCCGCCGTGCCCACAACGAGGACTCCCGCCAGGGCCAGGGCGGTGACGGACAATCGCATTTTCTTCATTTCGTTCCTTCCTTTCCAGTCAGATTTCAAATTTGTCTCCGGGTCTTGCGCTGCCTTCTACCCTATTAACGTTGGAGGGGGCCGTTTTATCCCAGCGCGGTAAAAAATATTTTAAAAAAATAAAAAGGCGGCCGGAGGGATGTCCCCTCCGGCCGCCCGCCGCACCCTATTTTCGTACCGCCGCCACCAGCGCCGCCAGGGCGGCGCGGTCCACGGCCCAGCAGCCCCCGCCTGGGGCCGCGCCCGTGAAACGTACCGCCGCGCGGTGGGCGGCGGAGCCGTCCGGCCGCTCCCCCTTCACCGACGCGTGGAGCTGATTGCACCCCGTCCGCGCCAGCAGCTCCGCGGCGTTCTCCGGGCGCACCCCGCAGCCGGGCAGAATCTCCAGCCGCCCGGCCGCGTACTCCCGCATCTGCCGGATGGTATCCGCCCCCTCCGGGGCGGTGGGGGCCTGCCCGCTGGTGAGCACCCGGGTGAAGCCCAGCGCGCACAGGGTGTCCAGCGCCCCGCACCAGTCGGGCACCGTGTCGATGGCCCGGCTGAACACGCTCTGCCTGTCCCCGATGATCTCCAGCACCGCCCGGCAGCGCTGCGCGTCCACCGTGCCGTCCGGGTGCTGGCAGGCGAAAACGACGCCGTCCGCCCCCGCCTCCAGCAGGGCGCGGGCGTCGGCGCACAGGGTTTCAAATTCCATCTCGCTGTAGCAGAAGCCGCCCTCCCTGGGGCGGGCCATGGCCATAATCTCGATGCCCGCCCGCCGGGACAGGGCCATGGCCCCCAGGCTGGGGGTGAGTCCCCCCAAGGAGAGGGCCGAGTTGAGCTCCACCCGGTCCGCCCCGGCCGCCGCCGCCGCATAGACGTCCTCCGCCGAGCCGCAGCAGATCTCCACCTTAACCGTTCCCAAAGTACACGCCTCCGTCCATTAGCGGTGATTTATAAGCAATGCCTCCACAATAGGCTGCCGGTTGGCCTCCCGCGCCCCGACGTGGTAAAAGTGATTATGACTGATCTTCTGGCAGAACCCCCACACCAGATCAATATACTCATTACGCCGGTACTGATTGTAGTCCCAGGTTGAGAGCATAAAGTTCAGGCCTGAACTCACCAGCTCATTCCGCAGGGAGTATTCCTGTGCCTCGTCCCAGCTGTCGTAATAATCCACATGACGCCCGATAAAGGGAGGATCACAGTAGATGAAAGCACCGGCGGGGGCCTGCCGGATGGTCGTCTCAAAGGACTGACAGAGGAACACCCAGTCCTTATCCCGCAGTTGCTCCTCCAGATACTTTACTTGATTGCATATTTTGGTGATATAAGCCTTCGCAAAGCGATGGGGCTTATGCCCGTAGGGGACGTTAAATTCGTGTTTTTTGTTAAAGCGGATCATGCCATTAAAGCAGGACCGATTTAGGAACAGGAAATCCAGCGGCTGGTGCGTTTCATTGAACCTGCGGCGCACCTCGTAGTAATAGGCGTCGTCACCCGCCTCGAGCAAAGCGCCTTCCTGCTCCAAAAATGCGCGCACCCGATCGGCGTTGATTTCGCCGCGTTTTATCCCGTTATAGAATTCAACGATATAGGGATTGACGTCGGCAAAAATGGCTCTGGGCGCGGCAACATTAAATCCGACCACACCTGAACCCATGAAAGGCTCTATCCAAACCGCATCAGCCTCAAGTGATATGGTTTCCCGTATGAGCGGCACACTTTTTGTTTTAATGCCCTGTATTTTTATGGGGGGAACATAGACCTTTTCACGCACCATGCTCTGCGGTTCCTTTTTCCTTTTCTTTTTTCATGGGGACTTTTGGATTATTCAAATCCGGGGAAAGGCCCCTATAATTTAGATACTCGGCAAAAGAGGAGAGCGTCTTTCTCCTGCCCTGGACGTCAGTAATTTGAATTTTCCCAAAGTTTGCCCAGTAGTCGTCAAACAATGCTTCTCCAGCCTTTGCAAAGACACCGTTGCCATTCAAAATATCCTCAATATTTTGGATGCTTCCAATATTTGCGGTATTCCCGCTCCCGCCTTTGTCACTGGCGATTTTCCATTTTTCTTCAGCAAAAAACGTAAAGTGACGCAGTACGGGTGGGATTTCGCCTACCTCGTCCACTGAGTACAACCGCATTTCCTCCTTTGCATCCAAAGTTGCGCGGGAGTATATGATACCAAGACAGAAATGGCCGCAGTATTGGTCGTAAGGGTACTGTATATTTTTTGAGCTGTTCCTTTGAATAAAGTATTCGCCGTGCGAGCCGAGGGTAAAGCCGTTGCAGAAACCGGGATAGTCCTCCAGACGGTAGGTTGTTTTTAAATCGACCGCAAACTTGATATCCGGGTTTTTCTTCACAATAAAGGTTAAATCTGGATACCAATTCTGGTATGTGGCCAGTTCCAGATCATATCCATGCACTTCTGAAAAGGCAAGAAAATAAGGGAAAATATGAAGCTCCAGAATTTTGGATATGACTTTGGTATCGGCTGAAATGGTATGTATATTTTTAAATATGTCGATAAAGCCCCTAATCGTCCACTCATCATTTTGGGCGATACACGCACCTAAGGTCTCTGTAAAATCCCGCAATTGAGCCGCAAACGCGGCCTTCTCCGCCGGATAACATGCCATTCAATACACCCCTTCCGCTGTAGTTTTATACCGTATTGCGCTACTGTGGGTAGCATACCATAAAAAATTGTGATATGCTACCCGCGCTTTGATAAAGGAGGAGTTGCCGTGGATCCCTACCTGTCCTTTCTCCGCCGGGCCCTGCCCCGGGACTGGGCGGACTACCCCCGGGCCCTGTTTGCCGAGTTTGCCGATCACGCCCGTATGCTGCGCGAGACCGTGCCCTGGTGCGCGGCGCTGGAGGAGGAGGCCTTCCTCCAGTACGTACTGATGCCCCGGGTGAACGACGAGGACCTGTCCTCCCACCGCCCGCTGTTTTACGGCCTGCTGTGGGACCGGGTGAAGGGCCTGTCCCCGGAGGAGGCCGTGCAGGAGGTCAACCGCTGGTGCCAGGAGCACGCCTCCTACCAGGCCCAGGACGACCGCACCGCCGCGCCCCTGACCGTCTTCCGCTGCGGCAGCGGCCGCTGCGGGGAGGAGTCCGCCCTCCTGGTGGCCGCCCTGCGCAGCGTCGGTATTGCGGCCCGGCAGGTCTACGCCCCCCGCTGGTCCCACTGCGACGACAACCACGCCTGGGTGGAGGCGCTGTGCGGGGGCGCCTGGCGCTTTCTGGGGGCCTGCGAGCCGGAGGCGGTGCTGGACCGGGGCTGGTTCAACACCGCCGCCGCCCGGGCCGTGCTGGTGCACAGCCGCACCTTCGGCCCGGCGGAGAACGCCGCTCTCCACGGCCCCGCGCTGGACGCCCGGGAGGGCGCGGTTTACCACAACCAGACCGCCCGCTACGCCCCGGTGAAGCGCTGCACCTTCCGCACCGCGCCGGGGGCGCGCCTGACCCTCTCCGTGCTCAACGAGGCCCGCTTCATCCCCATCATCGAGGATCTGGACGCGGGGGAGGAGGGTATTTTGACCCTGGAGCTGGGGATAGGGGACATCCACGTGTCCGCCGTGCTGGGGGATCTCCGCGCCGAGGGGATCTGCCGCGGGGCGCGGGAGGACGGCCTCACCCTCATGCCCGGCCCCGCGCCCGCCCCGGCGGAGGGGTGGACCGACTTCGACTTCCGGGCCCCGGCGGCCCCAAAACCGCCCCCGCCCCTGACCCCGGCGCAGAAGGAGGAACGCGCCGCCGTCCGCGCCCGGGGGGAGGGGCTGCGCGCTGCCCGCCTGGCGGGCTTCTTCGACCGGGAGCGGGCCGCCCGGTACCCCGCCTGCGCCGATCTGCTCCGGGAGGCCCGGGGGAATTTTGACGAGATCTATGCCTTCCTCAGCCGGGACACATCGCCCCTGCGGGAGGCGCTGCTGCGCACCCTGGCGGCCAAGGACCTGCGGGACGCGGACGCGGCGCTGCTGGAGGCGCACCTGCGCCGCGCGGCCCCCTATGCGGCGCAATTCCCCCCGGAGGTGTTCGGGCCGTACCTGCTCTGCCCCCGGGTGGCCTTCGAGCGCCTGACGGACTGGACAAGCCCGCCGCCCGGCCCGGTTGGGGAGGTCATAGCGCTGCGCGCAGCCGGGATCCCCGCCCGGCTGCGGCCCCTGGACGGGGCGGTGGAGCGCTGGGCGGACGGGGCCTTCGCCCCCCTGGCGGCGCCCGAGCCCATGGGCCGTGTGGCCTTTACCAGAGCCCACGGCGCGGCCCTGACCTACCGTCAAAGCTGGTCCCTCTCCCGCCTAACCGGGGCGGGGTGGCGGGATCTGCTGCTGTCCGACGGGGACTGGGCGGGGGACACCCTGACCGCGGCCCTGCCCGCCGGGCGCTACCGGGCCGTCACCTCCCTGCGCCTGCCCGGCGGGGACCAGTTCGCCTCCGTCCGGGAATTTGAACTCCCGCCCGAAGCCTTCCTGGAGATCCCCCTCCGCCTGCGGGCCTGCGCGGCCGGGGACCTCATTACCCTGCGGGAGCTGCCCCTGGTGGACGGCAGGCCCCGGAGGGGCGGGCGCTGCTCCCTGCTGTTCTGGCTGGAGGAGGGGGCCGAGCCCACCGAGCACATCCTCAACGAGCTGGCCCAGGCCCGGGGGGCCCTGGAGGCCCTGCCCGTGGAGATCACCTTCTTCCTGCGGGGGGAGGGGAGCGCCGCGCAGCCCACCCTGGCCGCCCTGCTGGCGTCGTGGCCCGGGCTCGAAGCCCGGGTGTGCGACTGGGCCTACCAGGTGGAGGCCCTCTCCCGCTTCCTGGGCTGCGACCCGGAGCGGCCGCCCCTGGCCGTGGTGTGCGACGGCGCGGGGCGGGCGGCCTATGCCGCCAGCGGCTACAGCGTGGGGGCGGTGGAGTTGCTGCGCCGGGTGGCGGCGATCCTCTGCGATATTCGATAAAAATACAGGTAAAATGGCAAGTTTAGTTATATTATCTTGATTTTATAATCAAAGCGTGCTATGATCGTTTTTGTGGATGCCCCTTTTGTCCTCTGCTGGTTACATCTGTAATCCGGCGGAGGAACGAGGGGCGGAGTGTGTGACCAAAAATGAGAGGAGCGCCAAACATGGAAGAAAACGTAACAGCCAGCGCGCCGCAGCCCGAACCCAAGAAAAAGAAATTTGCGCTGAAAGTCCCCCACACCTATGTCCTGCTGGGCATGATACTGATCCTGTGCGCCGTCCTGACCTACATCATCCCCGCCGGCTCCTTCGACCGGGTACTGAACGAAGAGGGCCGCGAGATCGTGGTCAACGGCAGCTACCATGTGATGGAGAGCAACCCCGCCACCCCGTTCAGCGTCTTCCTGGCCATCCAGGAGGGCATGGTCCAGGTGGCCGACATCATCTTCTTCATCTTCTTCGCCTACGGCTTCGTGTTCATGACCCTGAAGACGGGGGCCATGGAGGCGGGGATAGGGACATTGCTGCGATTACTCAAGAGCAGGGTGGATCTGATCATCCCCATCTTCATCGTGCTCTTCGGCATCATGGGGTCCACCATCGGCCTGTATGAGGAGGTATACGGCCTCATACCGGTCTTCTTAGGCATCTTCATCTCCCTGGGCTACGACGCCATCGTGGGCGGCGCGGTCGTGGTCGTGGGCGTGGTCAGCGGCTTCGCGGCGGCCACCACCAACCCCTTCACCATCGGCATCGCCCAGTCCATCGCGGGCCTGCCCATGTTCTCCGGCCTGAACCTGCGCATCGTGGTGTTTGTGGTGTTTGAGATCGCCATCATCTCCTACACCATGCACTACGCCCACAAGATCAAGAAGGACCCCACCCGCTCCATCGTCTACGGCATGGACTTCCCCATGCACAAGACCCGGGACTCCGAGGAGCTCAAGCAGCTCAAGCTGACCCCCCGCCACAAGGTCATCATGCTGGTCTTCCTGGCCACCATCGTGACCATGGTGCTGGGCACCCTCAAGCTGGGCTGGTACATCAATGAGATCGCCGCCGTGTTCCTCATCGGCATGCTGCTCATCGGCCTCATCGGCGGCTACAATTTCAGCCAGATCGCCGACTCCTTCGTGGAGGCCGTCTCCTCCGTCATCTACGGCGCGCTGGTCATCGGCATCGCCCGCGCCATCCTCATCGTCATGCAGAACGGCATGATCATCGACTCCATCGTCTACTACATGGTCAACGCCCTCCAGGGCGCCAGCAACTACGTGGCCGCCATCGGCATGGTGCTGATCCAGAACGTGCTGAACTTCTTCATCCCCTCCGGCAGCGGCCAGGCCGCCACCACAATGCCCATCATGGCCCCCGTGGCCGACCTGCTGGGCCTGCACCGCCAGATCGCCGTGCTGGCCTACCAGTTCGGCGACGGCTTCTCCAACCTGTTCTGGCCCACCGTTGTGGCCACCGAGTGCGGCCTCATGGGCGTGCCCCTGAACAAGTGGTACAAGTTCATGGCGCCCCTGTTCGGCATCTTCATCGTGCTGCAGGTCATCTTCATGTGTATCGCGGTGGCCATCGGCTATCAATAACGGCGTCTCCGGGCCGGCCCAGCGCGGGCCGGCCCGGATGCTTTTTCGCGTATCAGTTTATAAGGAGGCGTAGAAATGGAACAGACCAACGCCCGTACCTACCGCCGGGAGCTGCACCGCTACCCGGAGAACGGCTGGACCGAGCTGCGCACCAGCGCCCGCATCGCGCAGCTGCTGGCCGGCATGGGCTACAGGGACATCAAAATGGGCCTGGAGGTGGTGGAGCCCTCCGTCATCTGCGAGCCGGTGCGCCTGACCCAGGCGGACCGGGAGCGGGAGATGGCGCGGGCGGTTGAGCAGGGGGCGGACCCCGAATTGGTGGCCAGGGCGGCGGGCTGGCCCGGCGTCATCGCCGAGCTGGACACCGGGAGGCCCGGCCCGGTCACCGCCTTCCGCTTCGACATCGACTGCCTGCCCTACACCGAGCCCGCCCAGGCGGGCCGCCCCGCCTTCGACCAGGGGTACATCTCCTGCCGCGAGGGCTGCGTCCACGCCTGCGGGCACGACGGGCACACCGCCATCGGCCTGGCCCTGGCCGAGGCCATGCTCCCCCTGCGGGACGGCCTCAAGGGGAAAATCCGCTTCATCTTCCAGCCCGCCGAGGAGACCTGGTCGGGGGCCGCGTCGGTGGTGGCCAGGGGCTGGCTGGACGACGTGGACTACTTCGCCGCCCCCCACATGGCCCTGGACATCCCCTCCGGCGGCACCCTGCCCTCCCACACCATCGCCTGCGGCTGCAAGGACTTTCTCAGCGACTGCCAGCTGGACGTGACCTTTACGGGCAAGGCCGCCCACCCCGGCGGCGCGGCCCACGAGGGCAAAAACGCCCTGCTGGCGGCCTGCACCGCCGCGCTGAACATCCACGCCATCGCCCCCCACGGGGAGGGCAACCTGCGCGTCAACGTGGGGGAGCTCCACGCCGGGGTGTGCCCCAACACCATCGCACCCAACGCCGAGCTCAAGCTGGAGTACCGCGGGGACCGCAACGACGTGGCGGCCTACGGTCGCCGCCGCATCGACGCCATCCTCAAGGGGGCGGCCGAGATGTACGAGGCCGAGTACAGCGTGGTGGACTACGGCGAGGTGCCCATGGCCAGGAGCGACGACAAAATGATGGAGATCGTCCGGCGGGCGGCCGAGACCGTGCCCTGGTTCGAGACGGTCTACTTCGAGGGCAGCGTGGGCGGCACCGACGACGCCGCGGCCATGATCCAGCGGGTGCAGGCCCACGGCGGCGTGGGGACCTACCTGGGCATCGGCACCGACATTCCCGCCCCCCTCCACGACCCCGGGTTCGACCTGGACGAGGACGCGCTGGACGCGGCGGTGGCCATGTTCAAGGCCATGCTGCTGGAGATCCACGGGTAAGCTGAAAATAAGAAGCCGCCGGTCATCCGACCGGCGGCTTCAGCGTATAAACGAAATTTTTCACGCAAGATGTAATCCTCGTTGCTGCAACTTAGGCGGATAAGGAGAACGATGGGGGACGGGCGATTCGTGAATCGTCCCTACAGGCCTGGAGCAGCGGGCCGATGATGGCATCGGCCCCTACGAGTGCCAAGCGCTGTACGGGGCATGGCAGTACGTGCGGCTTTTCAGGCACTCCTTAAATAGCAACTACTATCAAGTCCGGGCGGGTCATGTGCCGCAGGGTCCAGGTGTCCGGGGGATACCTGGATGATTTCGGGCGAAGCCACCTTAAACCAGGCAGCCCTATTTACAAAGGGCACAGGCCGAACCGAGCCCTGAGCGCTTACAGGTTTTGCAGGTTACCTGAACCGCACCGCCGCGGGGCCCCTGGGTCCAGGGCCGAAGCCCTGGTTGGTTCTTCCCGGGGTTCTTTGCAACCAAAGAACCCCGCCGCCGGAGGCCGGGCCTCCAAAAAGAAAACGGATTGCCGCGTCAGCCCTGCGGGGCTTCCTTGCAATGACAGGGTGCGCCTTATCCCTCTAAGTAGCAGCAGCGATGATTGCATCCTACGCACAAACTCTGCTTATTTGGCTTTTTCTACAGGCTAAGGGCGCTGTCCGTTTGGACAGCGCCCTTAGCCTTTGCATTATATGCGGATAAGGCGCCCGATGTTGGACGGGCTTGGAGCAGCGGGCCGATGTGGGCATCGGACGGGAATGAGACGGATTGCCGCGCTCCTGCGGCCCTCGCAATGACGTAGGGCGGGGGCTTGCCCCCGCCGCCCCTTATCCGCCTTGGCCGCATCTCTTGTGCAAGCGTCCTTTTCCGGGTTTGCACCCAAAATCCCGATGGTATGGTTTTTCGACAGGCTGAGCCGCCGGTCATCCGACCGGCGGCTTTTCTATGCTCTCCCGCTGGAGAATTTGGGCGAAGAAGTCATAGTCCTGCTCCAGCTTGGGCAATAATGGATAGGAGCCCTGGTGGAGCAGCCAGTCGATGACCACGCCCCGGAAGTGGCGGAAGAGGAAATCGGCCACCCACTCGGGGGAGAGCCCCGCCAGCAGTCCCTGGTCCGCCGCGTCCCGCAAGCAGCCCAGCATGGCCCGGTGGGTGAAGCGGGTGGGGTCCATGGAGGCGAAGCTGGGATTGGTGATGCGGTGATCGTAGTACCGGGCCACCAACTCGCACCCCTCGTCCTCGATAAAGCGGGCGTAGGTGGACAGCAGCAGCCACAGCCGCTCCACCGGCGGCTCGCCCTCGTGCCCCGCCATGGAGCGCTCCATGTGGGCGTCCAGGGGGGCGAAGCCCCGCACCAGCAGCTCCTCCTTGGAGTTGAAGTGGTGGTAAAAGGCGCCGGTGGTGATCCCCGCCGCGCGGCAGATGTCCCGGATGGTGACCCTGTCGAAGCTCTGCCGCCGGGAGAGGTCCGCCGCGGCCTGCAGGATGGCCTGCTCGGTCTGCCGCGCCTGCTCCTTGCGGCGCTGGTTGTAATCCACGGCGATCTCTCCTTGACAGGCGGGGTCCGCCTCGTTATAATATTCACATAACGCCGTTATGTGATAGTCGTATTCTATATGAACTGCCCAAAATTGTCAACCGACTTAGGAGCGTGAGTTCTTGAACCCCCAGAAAATCGCACTGCTGACCGACTCCTGCGCCGACCTGCCCGCCGAGCTGCGGGAGGGGAAGCCCATTTTCGTCGTCCCGCTGCGCATCCTCTGCGCGGACGGCGAATACGCCGACGGCGAGACCATCTTCGCTTCGGACATCTACCGCCGCCTGGAGGCGGGGGAGCTGCCCCGCACCTCGCTGCCCGAGTTCTTCGCCGTCAACGACGCCCTCAACCGCATCGCGGCGGAGGGCTATGAGAAGGTCGTCGCCATCCACCTGTCCTCCGGCCTGTCGGGCACCTATAACATGGTGCGGCTGCAGGGGGAGAGCCGGACGGATCTGGAGGTGGAGGTCTTCGACTCGGTGAGCGGCGCGCTGGGCATCGGCATCATGGTCCTCCAGGCGTGGGAGGATATACAGGCCGGCATGGGCTGGGAGGAGCTGATCCACAGCCGGGTTCCCGCCCTGATCCGGGGCACCTTCCCCTTCTTTTCGGTGGACACCCTGGAGTACCTGCAAAAGGGCGGGCGCATCGGCAAGGTGACCGCCCTGGCGGGGACCATGCTCAACATCAAGCCGCTGATTACCTTCTCCCCGGAGGGGGAGCTGCAGAGCGTCGCCAAGGTGCGGGGCCGCAGGGCTGTGCAGGATAAGCTGATCGAGCTGGTGGGGAAGGCCCTGGGGGAGCACAAGCGATACAATCTGGCCGTGGCCAACGGCGGCGCGCCGGAGGAGATGGCCCGGCTGGAGGAGAAGCTGAAGGCCGCCTACCCCGCCTACGAGCACTTCTGGCACGGGGCGCTGGACGCCACCCTGAGCGTCTATATCGGCAGCGGCGTGCTGGGCGCGGGGGTCCAGGTACTGGATTAGCGCAAACAGAACGCGGCGGAGCGAAACTCCGCCGCGTTTTTTACGCCTGGTGCAGATATTTGCCCGCCGCGTCGGCCGCCGCCGCGCCGTCGGCGGCGGCCGTGACCAGCTGGCGCAGGCGCTTGGAGCGGGTGTCCCCGGCCACAAAGATCCCGGGCACGTTGGTGGAGCAGTCCTCCCCGGCCTGCACGTAGCCGTCCTCGTCCAGGGCCAGGGGCGGGGAGAAGGGGAGGTTGTCCGGGGCCAGGCCCACCGCCGCGAACACGCCGGAGACGGGCAGGGTGCGTTCCCCCTTGGGCCCCGCCACCCGCAGGCCGGTGACCTTCACCGACCCCTCCACCGCCAGGACGCGGGTGTCCATGAGCAGGTGGATGTTCTTCACGTCGGCCACGCTGTCAATGAGCTGCCTGTCCCCCCGGAACTGCCCCCGGCGGCAGACCAGCCACACCGACGGGCACAGGGTGGCCAGGAAAAATGCGTCCTCCAGGGCGGTGTTGCCGCCCCCCACCACCGCCACGTCCCGGCCCTTGAAGAAGTTGCCGTCGCAGGTGGCGCAGTAGCTCACGCCCCGCCCCGCCAGATCGGCCTCGCCGGGCACGTCCAGCCTGCGGCGGCGCACCCCGTTGGCCAGGATGACCGCCCGGCCCTCGTACCGCTCCCCCGAGCTGGCGGCCACGGCCTTCACGGCCCCAAAATCCTCCAGGGAGGTGGCGGCCTCAAACTTGATCTCCGCCCCCAGCGCCGCCGACTGCTGGTAGAGGGAGGAGGAGAAGTCGGGACCCGTGATGCGCTGCGTGCCCGGCCAATTTTCGATCTCCGGCGTGGTGGCGGCCTGGCCGCCCAGCGCGCCGCCCTCCAGCAGCAGGGTGGAAAAGCCCGCCCGCTTGGTGTAGATGGCGGCCGTCAGGCCCGCCGGGCCGCCGCCGATGATGATGATGTCGTACATAGAGCACCGTCCCTTTCAAACGCCGGGCCGATTGGCCTGACGGCCACGCGCGGCAGCGCGCGCGCCAAGCGGCGCGGAGCGTGGGCGGGATTCATTCCCGCCCCGCGATAAATCAAAATCAAAGGGGCCCCCGCGTAATGGAAATTGCGTGGGGAACAGGCCCGCCGGGCCGCCGCCGATGATGATGATGTCGTACATAAAAACGCCCCCGTTCGGCCTTAGTATGCCGAAACGGGGGTGTTTCATGTTGTGAAAGTTTTCCGGGCGTAAAAAACCCCGGCTGCGTTTGGGGGAGCGAGACGGCGGGCCGATGTGGGTGTCGGCCCCTGCGGCACGGAGGAAGGGGCGGATTGCCGCTGGCGGGAGGCGGTACAATCAGGAGATGTCCCCCGCGGCGCGGCCCATGTCGTTCATGCGCGCGCGCAGCAGGTCGGTCAGCTCGTCCCGCTCCCGGCGGAAGGGCGCGTTGCCGGTGAAGGCCAGCGGCCGGCCCACGTAGAGGGTTTTCCGCGCCGTACTGCGGTAGAGGGGGACAAAGCTCAGGTGGCGGCCGGTTTTTTTGAAATAGGGCTTCTCCAGGTGGAAAAAGCCGTTGTAGAGCTGCCCCAGGGCGGGGGAGTCGCTGTCGTAGGCCTGGTCGGGGCAGATGAGCAGGCTCTCCCCGGCCAGCAGGGCGTCGGCGGAGGCGTCCATGGTGGCCAGGATCTCCCGCGCCCCCCGGTAGACGGGGATGGCCTGCAGGGAGCGCATGAGGGGCGGGATGACCAGGGACAGGGCCCTCGCGGCCAGCCAAGCGGCGGGCCGGGGCCAGCCGAAGCGCGCGGTGAAGGTGTAGCCGTAGTACTGCGCGAAGCAGTCCCGACGGGTGAGAAAGTAGTGCAGGGACCACATGTGCACCGGCGCGTCCAGCAGCGCCTCGGCGCACACCGGGCCTGCCAGGTTCTGGTGGTGGACGAGGTAGACCGCCGGGCCGTCCACCGGCGCGCCCTCCACGCGCCAGCCCCGGTTTTTCAGCAGGTAGAAGAAGCGCACGGTCTTGACGTAGGGGCCGAAGAGGGGGTTCAAGAGGCCTCCCCCTTCCCGGCCCGGAAGACCCAGCGCAGCTGGATCTGGTAGCTGATGACGGCCAGGAAGATGTCCACCAGCAGCTTGGCGGCCAGATCGTCCAGCAGCACGAACTGGCTCAGCAGCCACGTGAGGAAGAAGGAGGACATGAGCTGGAAGAACCACAGCACGTAGTATTTGAGCATGGTGGGCAGGAGCTTCTTGTTCTGGACGTAGGGCAGGCGGCGGTTGCACAGGTAGTTGGCCACGGAGGACAGGATGCGGGCGGTGACGGTGGCCAGGAAGATGCGCTCGGCCAGGGGCACGGAGAGCAGCAGCAGCTTGACCATCACCGCGTACACCGCCACGTCGATGACCACGGAGAGGGCGGCGGCTCCGGCGTACTGCACCACGCTGCGCCCCAGCAGGGCGAGTATGCGGAACAGGTCCGCGAAGGTGCGGAAGTGGCTTCCGCTGTTGTTGTTGAAGTAGATGGTCTGAATGGGCACCTGGAGGAAGGGGACGCATTTCTGCCGGGCGGTGATGAGCATGTTCAGCTCGTACTCAAAGCGGTCCCCCCGCAGCCCGGCCAGCGCGGGCAGCAGGGAGTTGGGCAGGCCCCGCAGGCCGGTCTGGGTGTCGCCCAGCTTGATGCCGTACAGGGCGGACAGGGCCATGGAGGCCGCCTTGTTGCCCCTGCGGGAGCGGGCGGGGGTGTCCGGCCCGAAGTCCCGCACCCCCAGCACCAGGGCGTCGGGGTGCTCCTCCAGGGCCTGCCGCAGGCGCAGCACGTCGGGCACGGCGTGCTGCCCGTCGCAGTCCACGGTGATAATCCCGGCGCAGCCCTCCGGCGTGTGGGCCAGGTAGTGGGCGAAGGCGGTTTTGAGGGCGGCCCCCTTGCCGCGGTTTTCCGGGTGGTGCAGGACGGTACAGCCCGGCCTGCCCTCCAGGGCGGTGAAAATGGGCGCAAAGGCCCCGCCGCTGCCGTCGTCGATGATCAGCACCGGCCCCAACGCTTGGGTTAAAAGGGCGTCCACATAGGGGACGAGCTCCTGACCCGGCTCATAGGCCGGAATGACGATTGTACAACTCACACACGATCCTCCATGAACATGATGGGGGAGTTCAGCGCTGCTGCGCTGGGAAGTCCTGCCCATCCTCCAGGGCGGGCGGGGGCGGGACGGGGATGCCGGCCTCGGGGAAGGTGACCACGGCCTTAAAGAGGTCGCCGTCGATGGCCAGGCGGAAGGCGCCGCCCTGCAGCTCGGTCAGGCTGCGGGCGATGGACAGGCCAAGGCCGGAGCCCTCGGTGGAGCGGGACTCCTCCCCCCGCACGAAGCGCTCCATGAGCTGATCCGGCGGGATGTTGAGGGCCTGGCGGGAGATGTTTTTGACGCTTATGTTTACGCTGCCGTCCCAGCGGTTCACGTCCAGGTAGACACGGGTGCCGCCCAGGGCGTATTTACAGCAGTTGGAGAGCAGGTTGTCCAGGATGCGCCAGAGGTGGCGGCCGTCGGCCTGGACGTAGAGCTCCTCCTCGGGCAGGGCGGGCACCAGCTCCAGGCCGCTCTGGGCGAACTTCTCCTCGTACTCGCCCAGGGCCTGCCGGGTGAGCTGCACCACCCCCAGCCGCTCCCGGTTCACCGTCAGGGTGCCGGTGGACGCCTTGCTGGCCTCCACCAGATCCTCGGTCAGCTTCTTGAGGCGCTGGCTCTTCCTGTCCAATACTTCAATATACTCCAAAGCCTTGGTATTTGCAACTTCTTCCTTTTTCAGCAGGTCCACGTAGTTGATGATGGAGGTGAGGGGGGTCTTGAGATCGTGGGAGACGTTGGTGATAAGCTCGGCCTTGAAGCGCTCCGACTTGAGCCGCTCGTCCACCGCGTTGCCGATGGCGCCGCCCAGGTCGTTGAGCTGCTCGGCGTGCTCCTTCAGGTCGGGGTACATCTTTTTCGTGTCAATTTTGAAGTCCGGGTTGCCGCCGATGATCTGTCCCACCCCGGCCCGCACGGCCTCCCACTGCTTGATCCAGCGCAGGATGGCGTAGAGCGCCAGCCCCTGGTAGACCGGGATCAGGAAGACGGTAAGGCCGGTGAGCACGGTGCCGATGAGGTAAATCACAAAGGCCAGCCCCACCCGCCAGACCAGGGACCAGTTGCGCCACAGCCGGGCGAAGAAGCCGCCGATGCCCCGGCCGATGCGGGCGCAGATGCGCCAGAGGATCATGCTGCGCAGCACGGTGTGGGTCTTGAGGCGGGTGGCGGTGGTGAGGATCAGGGCCAGGGCGCAGCCGGAAAAGCCGATGGAGATAATGCCCAGCCCCACGACGACCCGCAGGGTAACGTCCTGGTTGAAGTTCCAGACGATCTCGCTGCCGCCCTCCAGCAGCAGGGAGTAGGCGCCCAGCTGGAGCAGCAGGTAGAGGTCGTAGGGCACCCGGTCGTGCCAGTTGAGCCGGACGCGCCCGTCCTCCCGCCGCCGCCCGGCGGCGAGGCACAGGAAAATGGTAAGGCCCAGGGCCGACAGATCCAGGGCCAGGGCCAGGGCCGCGGCGCCGGGCAGCCAGGGGGATATGTCGCCGTACTCGTTCCGGGCCTCCCACATCGCGTCGTGGGCCGACAGGGGCCGGGCCGCGCCGTACTCGATGACGTACTCCACGCTGGTGCGCCGCCCGTCCGCGTCCGCGTCGTAGCTCCAATTATAACCGCTGAAGTACCACCCATACTGATCCGCGTCCTGGGCGTTCCCGGGGGTGAAAATCTGGGTCTCCCCGTCCACCGTCACGGCCAGGTAGTACAGCTCCTCGGCGCTGTCCCAGATCTGCCGGTCCTCGCTGTTGGCCTGCGCGCGCCGGAACCCGGCGGTCTCCATGCGCACCTTGTCCACCACGGCGTCCAGCGCCGCGCCGTTCAGGTTGTCGTACACCAGCGTGCCGTCCTGGGTGTGGATCTGGAAGCGCAGGTTGGTGTTGGCGGGGTCCAGCGCCTCCTTCAGCGACTGGCGCTCCTTCTCCTCGGAGTAGGTCAGGCTCCCGTTCCACTGCTCCGTCTGGTACAGGTAGGCCAGGCGCTCGGACAGGTACTCGGCCTCCCGCAGGGGGGCGTAGATGGCGTTGGAGTCGTAGAAGTCCACCGCCTTGCCCATCCACAGGTCGTCCCAGTTGCCCAGGGTGACGAAGGAGGCCCAGAAGCCCCCGGCGGCGGTGAGGACGGCCAGTATGACGGCAATGAGCTTGGCGGCGGGGCTGGTGCGCAGGCTTTTCATGGGGATCGCTCCTTGAGGGGGAAGGGCTACGCCTTCTCCATTTTGTACCCCAGGCCCCACACCACCTTCAGGTAGCGGGGGTTGGCGGGGTCGATTTCAATCTTTTCCCGCAGGTGCCGGATGTGCACGGCCACGGTGTTCTCCGAGCCCAGGGAGGGGTCGTTCCACACCAGCTCGTAGATCTGTCCGGTGGAGAACACCCGGCCCGGGTGCTTCATGAGCAGCAGCAGGATATTGTACTCGATGGGGGTGAGGTTCACGCTCTCCCCGTCCACCGTCACGGACTTGGCCGCGTCGTCCACCGAGATGCCGCCGTTCACCAGGGCGGCCTCCTTCTTCTCCTGGCCGCCCAGGGTGGTGTACCGCCGCAGCTGGCTCTTCACCCGGGCGATGACCTCGATGGGGTTGAAGGGCTTGGTGATGTAGTCGTCCGCGCCGATGTTCAGGCCCAGGATCTTGTCGGAGTCCTCGCTCTTGGCGGTGAGCAGGATGATGGGGATGTTCCAGCTCTCCCGCAGCTTGGCGGTGGTGCGGATGCCGTCCATGCCGGGCATCATAATATCCATCAATATCAGGTGGACCTCGTTCTGCTCCACCAGGCGCAGGGCCTCCAGCCCGTCGTAGGCCTTCAGGGTGCGGTAGCCCTCGCTGCTCAGGTAGATGTCCAGGGCGGAGACGATGTCACGGTCGTCGTCGCAAATGAGAATGTTGTACACTGCGGCTCACCTCATGTTCGTATTTTTAAGATAGCAGGCGAAGTTTAAGTGGGAAGAGGGGAAAGCTTTAAGAAGTCTTTAAGAATCGCCCCGGGAACATTTTACCCCATTCCCCGTCTAAAAAGCAACCATACCAAAAAGGAGGCATTTCCATGAAACGGATTCTTGCGCTGTGCTGCGCCGCGATCCTGGCGCTCACGGGCTGCACGGGGGCCGGGGCCACGGTCCAGCCCGACCCCACCCCAAACCCGGCGGTAGCCGAGACGGACGCCGGCGCCGACCGGGCCGCCGCCGCCTTCGGCGCGCAGCTGCTGCGGCAGGTCCGGCGGGAGGGGGAGGACACCCTGGTCTCCCCCCTGTCGGCCCTGCTGGCCCTGTCCATGACGGCGGGGGGCGCCGCGGGGGACACCCGCGCGGCCATGCTGGAGGCGCTGGGGGGCGCGGAGCTGGACGCGCTCAACGCCAACTGCGCCTCCCTTCTGGCCGACTACGCGGCCCTGGGCGGCAGCACCGAGCTGAACATCGCCAACAGCCTGTGGGTGGACGACACGCTGGAGCCCCTGGACGGCTTCCTCGCCTCCTGCGGGGACTTCTACGGCGCCGCCGCCCGGCGGCTGGACCTCCAGGCCCCGGCCACGGTGGACGCCGTCAACGCCTGGGTGGAGGAGCACACCGGGGGCAAGATCCCCAATATGCTGAATGAAATCTCGCCCGAGACGGTGCTTCTGCTGGCCAACGCCCTGTATCTGAACACCACGTGGCGCAATGAGTTCGACCCCCTGGACAACTGGACGGCCCAGTTCCGCCCGGACGGCGGCGCGGCGGTGGAGGTGGAGTACCTGAATAACGGCATCCGGCAGGAGTCGTATATCCGCTCCGGGCGGGAGGAGGGCGTGCTGCTGCCCTACGACGACGGGCGGCTGGCCTTCCTGGCGGTGCGCCCCCTGGAGGGGGATCTGACGCAGTACCTGGAGGGGTGGGACGGGCAGACCCTCCCCGGGCTGATCGCCGCCGCCCGGGACACCCGGCTGCTGCTCCACCTGCCCAAGTTCGAGGCCGAGTGGGGCGGAGACCTGTCCGGGGCCCTGCGGGCCATGGGCATGGACCCGGCCTTCGATCCGGCGGGGGCCGACTTCTCCAGCCTGGCGGCCGACGCGCAGGAGCGGCAGATCTATATCGGCGCGGTGGCCCACAAGACTCTCATCGACGTAAACGAGAAGGGCACCGAGGCGGCGGCCGCCACGGTGGTGGCCATGGAGGCCGGGGGCGCGGCCCCGGCGCAGGACTACGAGGAGCTGATCCTGGACACGCCCTTCGTCTACGGCATCGTGGACCTGGAGCGGGGGGTGCCGCTGTTCCTGGGCACCTTCGAGACGGGGCACACGGGCGGCTGAGCCGCCCGTTCAAGGGCGGAAACGCCCCTCTTCCGCCGAAACAAAACGGGCGCGGAGCCAATCCCGGCGGGTCATAAGGAAGTAAATCAGAAAAAGCGGGGCGGCGTAGTCGAAAGGCTACGCCGTCTTGCTGTTTTCAAGGGGTCTAGGTCGTTTGTCTGCGTTGTCCGGACATAAACAATGATAATTTTTGTGCTACATGCTACAGAAGTCCGGTAAAGGGTAATACTTGCCCTTTACCATGACCGGCCCCGCCAAGGCGGGGCCGGGGAGTAAGCGCCGGATTGCGCCAGAGGCGCGCCCGTCGCCCCCTCCGGGATCGTGGGTGTCAGCGGGTCACTGCCACCGCCAGAGCACGGCGCAGGGCGTCAGAGCGGCGCACAAGGGGGGACCTGGACCGGGATAGGGTCCCCGCCGTTGACGATGAGATGACCGCCCCCCACGCCTGTAACGGGGAGCAGAAGGGCGCGGTCAATGTAAGAGACACGGCGCAAGGTACACAAAACATCAGTTGGATGGCGCGGTTGCAAATCGGAAAATTAAAGAGTAAAATTGATTTCGACATAATTCGATGTTGGAGGCGATGGAGGGTGCAGGGCAAAAAAATAGCCGCCGCTCTTGGAGCGGTGGCCTTAATAATGAGTATGTGCGGCCCAGCGGGAGCCGTTGAGGATGGCGGGAGCCTGGATAACTTTCAGCGGTCCGGCCAATGCCCTGCCTTTTCGGATGTGGGCGAGGACTGGACCCGTGATGGTGTTGTGACGGCCTGTGAGCTTGGACTGATGAAGGGGACCAGCGGGACCACATTCAGCCCTGACGCCCCTGTGACGGTCCAGGAGGCCATCATTCTTGCCGCCAGACTCCGTTGTGTATACAGTTGGGGTAGCAATTCCGTCCAGTACCCGAACCAAGCCTCAGTAGGCAACGCCGACACCTGGGCCACGGCAGAGATTAACTACGCCATCCAAGAGGGTATCATCAAGTCAGGAGACTTTACAAACTACAAGGCCACAGCCACAAGAGCGCAAATGGCTTATATCTTTGCGAATGCTCTCCCGGAAAGCACAGGAGTTTACTCCGTTATCAACACAGTAGATAACGACGCCATACCTGATGTAAGGACTTCCGATCCCTACGGCTCCTCAATCTATAAACTGTATAGGAGTGGGGTACTGACCGGAGGAGATGGTAACGTATTCGCACCTACCAAACCCATCACCCGAGCGGAGACCGCCGCCATAGTCTCCAGACTACCGTTCCCGACCAAACACCAATCCGTCACCTTATTGAACCCCAACTCGGTAGCTACATCCTACCTAGCAGATGGTGTAACAGTAGCCCCTTACCAGGGGCACGTTATCTACGTTGGTAAAGCGACCAAGACGACTGCAGGGCAACCTCGTAGCAGTGAGAAAACAAAGTACGCAACCACAGCTATTGCTGTAAAATACGGATTTCACAATTACAATTCCAACAGTCAGGCAGAGTACAATGAGGTTATCAGCGGAATCCAGAATGTTTACAATTCCACAGTGAAGAAAGGCACTTCAGCTTTGGCTGGTACTTTCGGTTTGACAGCGGCTTCATGGCAGGTAGTAGATAACATAATCGCAGGTAAATCCTATGATAAAGCAGCTTGGGATTCTTTCGTAAATGACCTGTTCCCCGCAGTGGGAAAAAATATCGGTAATGACAAAATGCAAGCAGAAACTATAAAATTGTATGGCCAATACAGACTGTTATATACCAGCACATCTTTTGCGATTGGCGAGACAGGTGGTATCTCAGCATACGATGCCATGTATAACGACAAAGCATCTTGCGTAGCCACCTCTCACGTCTGCACCGCCATCGCAGACATGCTAGGAATCAACGCAGGAACCTTCGCCAGTGCTGACCACCAGTCGACTATACTTCTTATCAATGGCGTTTACTTCAGTGGCGAAGGGCAAATGGCATATACATCATACGATGCCGCTACCTCATGGGCCACAGAGGGAGCCATAACAGAGTTCACCTCTGCTGGCTCACCTCTAAAATAGCTTCTACATAATACTACCACAGAGTGTAAATTGTTGTTCAAAATGAGGGAGGCCCGGTACTCCACGGTGGCGGTCACATTAGACCCGCCGTTAGGGAGAACCGGGCTTTTCATTGTTGTTCATGTCTGCGGACATAGAGAAAGGGACACCAGCACAAACGCCAGTGTCCCCTATTCTCTTCTCTCAAAAGCCCGGTTGTCTGTTGTGTTTAGCGTGCTTCTTTATTACCTACTACCTAACCGCTCCGCGCCCGTTTTTTGTTCAGTTGCTGATAAAGAAGTCCAGGATGTCCATGCCCATATCCCCCTGCTGCTTGTACAGCTCGGTATAGCCGCAGCGGGTGCAGGTGATGGTGACGAACTTTTTGTTCTGCACGTCGAAGAGCTTGGCGAAATTCCCGCCGGTGGCCTGGAACTGGTCGTGCTCGTAGGTGCGGTTGCCGCATTTCTGGCATATGTACTGCTGCTGATCCATGGTTTAATCACTCCTTTGACTGATATTTTACTCTGGACAGGTTGCTTTTGTCCTGAAGAAATGGTTAAAATAAGATAAAAGGTGAGGGGGCGGAGAGCTTGGTTACGGTGTATCTGGCGCGGGGGGAGGACGGCCGCGCCCTGGCCCCCGCCCTGCTGGAGCGGGCGGCGGCGGAGCTGTGGGGGCTCCCCCTGCCGGAGATCGCCCGCCTGCCCGGGGGGAAGCCCTGGTTTCCGGAGCGGCCCGGGCTCCACTTCTCCCTGAGCCACAGCGGCCCCCTGGCCCTGTGCGCGGCCGGGGACGCCCCGGTAGGGGCGGACGTGGAGCGGGTCCGGCCCCGCTCGGCCGGGCTGCCCCGGTACGTGTGCGGCGCCGGGGAGCTGGCCTGGTTCGAGGGCCGGGGGGAGCGCTGGGAGGACTTCTATACCCTGTGGACCTTAAAGGAGGCCCGGTGCAAGTGCACCGGGGAGGGGCTGCGCCCGGGGCCCCGGGCGCTGCGGGTGCCCCTGCTGGAGCCGGGGGAGGCCGGGGAACTGGACGGCTTCGCCTTCCGCGCCTGGGGCGGCCCCGGCTGGCGGGCGGCGGCCTGCGCGGCGGGGGGGACGCTGTGTAGGGAGATTGTTCAAATTTCTTAATCTTATTTTAAGAGTTAGGCCGGGGTTTTCTAAAGAATCCTCCTGTATACTCAAAAGCGTAGAAAGGAGGGAGCGCCGTGAATATCCTGATTCTGACCGGAAAATTCGGCATGGGCCACTATTCCGCGTCCCAGTCCCTGCGCCAGCAGCTGCTGCGGGCGTTTCCCGAGGCGGTTGTGGCGGTGGAGGACTTCGTGGCCTACGCCATGCCCAACGGCTGTGAGGCCATGTACAAGGGCTTTAACCTGCTGGTCACCCACGGCAGCAGCCTGTTTAATACCTACTATAAGCTCACCGAGAACGCCCCCGCCGACGCCCGGCCCCCCTTTGAGGGCATCTTTTTGGAGAAGCTGGACGAGCTTTTGAGCGAGCGGCGGCCCGACGCGGTCATCGCCACCCACCCCCTGTGCGCCCAGCTCATGACCCGCTGGAAGTGGGAGAGCGGGCAGACCCTGCCCCTCATCACCTGCGTCACCGACCTTTCGGTGCACTCCGAGTGGATCAACTCCGGCACCGACTGCTACCTGGTGGGCAGTCCGGACATCCGCGAGCGCCTGTGCGGCAAGGGCGTGGAGCGGGAGCGCATCTGCGTCACCGGCATCCCGGTGAAGGCCGAGTTCAAGCTCCCCAAGCGCCGCCGTCCCCGGGCGGGGGCGCGCAACCTGCTCATCATGGGGGGCGGGCTGGGCCTGCTGCCCCGGAAGGATAAATTCTACGAGGAGCTCAACGCCCTGCGGGGCGTGGAGACCACCCTCATCGCGGGCAACAACGACAAGCTGCGTGAGCGCCTGGCGGGCAGATACGAGCACATCAAGGTGCTGGGCTACACCGACCGGGTGTACGACTACATGGCCCGCGCCGACCTGATGCTCTCCAAGCCCGGCGGCATCACCCTGTTCGAGACCATCTTCTCCGAGCTGCCCATGCTGGCCTGGGAGCCGTTTTTGCAGCAGGAGAAGAACAACGCCCGCTTCCTCACCCGCGCCGGCATCGGCCGTATCGCCTCCAAGGAGCCGGAGGCCTGCCTGAGCGCCATCCGGGGCCTCATCTACAACGACGAGGCGCTGGAGCGCATGGCGCAGAACATGCGCCGGCTCAAGGACGAGCTGGAGGAGGAGAGCCTGAACCGTATCGTGGCCGCCATCGGAAAGGCGGCGGGAAAGGAGGTGTGTGCCTGATGTATGAGTACGACGAGCGCCGGATCCTGGCCTGGCTGGCCGCCGCTCTGGCGGGGGCCGCCCTGGTGCTGCGGGGCCTGATGCGGGCGTACCGCAGCCGGACGAGAAAGCGGGTGCGGGGCGTATGAACCAGAAGAAAAATTGGCTGAGCCTGGGCCTGATGCTGGCGCTGATGGCCCTCACCGGCTTTTTCCTGCTGCGCAACCAGCCCGTGAGCAGCCTCATGGACGTGCTGCGGCGGATTGACCCGGTCTACGTGCTGATGGGCCTGGGCCTGATGGTGGTGTTCGTGGGCTGCGAGGCCATGTGCACCCGCCTTATCCTGCGCCGGCTGGGCCACAGCGTGCCCTACCGCCGCTGCATGGGCTACTCCTTCACCGGCTTCTATTTCAGCTCCATCACCCCCTCCTCCACCGGGGGCCAGCCCGCCCAGGTCTACTATATGGCCAGGGACGGCGTGCCCGCCGCCCACGGCACCCTGGATATGCTGCTGATCACCGTGTGCTACCAGGCGGCCACCCTGATCTTCGGCGTGGGCTCCTTTCTGGTCTACCCCCGCATCCTCACCGTCCTGGGCGGCGGCTGGCGGCTGCTGCTGGTCTACGGCATCGTGAGCACCGTGGCGCTCACCGCCGCCGTGCTCACGGTCATGTTCGCCCCCCGGGCGGCGGGCCGGATCGCCGGAGGGTGCCTGTCCCTCCTGGCCCGTGTGCACATCGTGAAGGACCGCGCCGGGATGCAGGAGAAGCTGGACGCCCAGATGGCGGAGTACCGCCGCGGGGCGGACTGCCTGAAGAGCTACCCCCGCCTGGTGCCCGCCCTGTTGGGCCTGTCCCTGACCCAGCTGCTGGCCCTGTATTTGGTGCCCTTCGTGGTGTACCGCGCCTTCGGCCTGAGCGGGAGCAGCGCGGTGCAGATGGTGGCCGTGCAGGCCCTGCTCACGGTGGCGGTGTCCACCCTGCCCCTGCCCGGGGCGGTGGGGCCCTCCGAGGGCGGCTTCGTCAAGGTGTTCACCCTGTTCTTCGGCGCGGGCCTGGTGACCCCCGCCATGCTGGTCAGCCGGGGCATCAGCTTTTACGCCTTCCTGCTGCTCAGCGCCGGGGTGACCGTCGCGGTCCACCTGCGCAGCGGCAAGCGGGCCAAGGCGCGCGCCCTGGGCCTCCCGGCCCCGCGCAGGGCGGCCGCCCCCCTCGGATAATCTGCCATTTTGGCGGGCGGCCCCTTGTGGGGGCCGCCCGCTTTGTATTATAATAGCACCCAGAATGGGTTACTGTAGGAGGGGCGCTATATGAAACTGATGGGCATCGATCTGGGCGGCATCAACATTGCCACGGCGGTGGTGGACGAAAAGGGGGCCATCCTGGCCAAGCACAGCCAGCCCACCCCCCGGGGCGTGGAGCCCGAGCGGGTGGCCGACGCCATGGCCCAGGCCGTGCGCGCCGCCGCGGACAAGGCGGGGCTGGCGCTGGAGGAGATCGCCTCCGTGGGCGTGGGCGCCCCCGGCACCATCGAGCCGGAGGAGGGCGTGGTGGAGTACTGGTCCAACCTGGACTTCAACCACGTGCCCCTGGTGCGCTACCTCACCGGGCGGCTGGGCCGCCCGGTGTGCATTGAGAACGACGCCAACGCCGCCGCCCTGGGCGAATACGCCGCCGGGGCGGGCAAGGGCTGCCGCTCCATGCTGGCCATCACCCTGGGCACCGGCGTGGGGGGCGGCGCCATCCTGGACGGGAAGCTGTACACCGGCTTCAACTACGCGGGCATGGAGGTGGGGCACTTCGTGGTGGAGCACGGGGGCCGCCCCTGCACCTGCGGGCGGCTGGGCTGCTTCGAGGCCTACTGCTCCGCCACCGCCCTCATCAAGCGCACCCGCCTGGAGATGCAGGCGTGCCCCGACTCCCTGCTGTGGCAGGAGGCGGGGGGCGATCTGGACCGGGTGGAGGGGCGCACGGCCTTCCAGGCCCTGGCCCGGGGGGACGCGGCGGCCAAGCGGGTGGTGGACGAGTACGCCGCCTACCTGGGGGACGGGATCACCAGCCTGGTGAACATCCTCCAGCCCGAGATCGTCTGCCTGGGCGGCGGCGTGGCCGGGGCGGGCCGGGTACTGCTGGACCCGGTGCAGGCCATCCTGGACCGGGAGGACTACGCCCGCCAGAACAAGCGGCGCACCCGCCTGATGCCCGCCCGGCTGGGCAACGACGCGGGCCTCATCGGCGCGGCGCTGCTGCCGCTGTTCCGATAGGGGATAAAATCAGTTTTGCGGGGAATTCACTTCCCCGCAAAACACCACGACCCGCGCCACTCAGGCGCGAAACCGGGGGTATCGGGGCGCGGCCGTTCCAGTGCGCACACTGGGACAGCGCCCCGTATCCAGGGGGTATTGGATACCCCCTGGAATATGCGCGGTGGCCTGCCGTCAAGGCAGGCCACCGGCTTCCTCATAGACCCCGCAGGGCTCGGGCTCGGGCGGAGGCGCCTGCACGGCGGCCTCCTGCTCGCTCAGGGGCAGCACGGCCAGAGAGATTCCGAACAGCACCGCCGCCGCGATGGCGATGGCCTGGATCCGGTTTTGCTCCAGCCAGGGGCGGTACTGCTCCCAAAGCGGGATTTTGGCGAGGGCGCACAGCTTCTCGCCGCCATAGTAGAGGATGAGGGCGACGACCACGCAGACCGCCAGCCGCGTGACCATCTCCTGCTTGTTCCCTTTCAGCTCCAATAGGCACCGCCTCCTCACCCTAGTATAGTCGGAGGGCGTGTACGATAATGCCTGCTGAATCAAGCGATTTGCGCTTGATTCACGCGGCAGCGCCGCGCAAGCTCTTAAAACGGCTGATGCGGGCCGTTTTAAGAGCCGCAGGCATTGTGGCAATGCGTATTTTCGTTGGGGCACGAACGCGCCCCAACGAAACGTGCAGGGTTTTAGGGCTATTATGCCCGAAACCCTGCACTTGAACAAAGCCGTATGGCCTTGAATGCCTCGGCTTTCAAGGCTTGTGGCTTTGTTCAGTACGCATTACGATAGAATCTGTTTGGAGGTCGGCATGAAAAAAGCGAATCCGGTCAGGAGGGCCCCGGCGCAGCCGGGCGGCGGCCGCCGGGAGGTGGACGCGCTCACGCCCAGCCCGGACCAGGGGCTCACCTCCGCCCAGGTGAAGGAGCGCCAGAACGCGGGCTGGGCCAACGACGCGGTGGACAGCCCCACCAAGCCGGTGGGCCAGATTGTGCGGGAGAACGTCTTTACCTTCTTCAATCTGATCTTCGTGGTGCTGGCGTGCTGCCTGGTGCTGGTGGGCTCCTTCAAGAACATGCTCTTCCTGGTCATCGCCGTGGCCAACACGGTCATCGGCATCGTGCAGCAGATCCGCTCCAAGCGCACGGTGGACAAGCTCAGCCTGCTCTCCGCCCCCCGGTGCGGCGTGGTGCGGGACGGGAACCTGATCTCCGTGCCCAGCGCCCAGCTGGTGCGGGACGACATCGCCCAGTTCGCCGCCGGGGACCAGATCCCCGCCGACGCGGAGGTGGTGGAGGGCTCCGCCCAGCTCAACGAGGCCCTCATCACCGGCGAGGCCGACGCCATCGAAAAGGGGCCGGGGGACAGCCTGCTCTCGGGCAGCTTCGTGGTGGCGGGCAGGTGCCGGGCGCGGCTGACCCACGTGGGGGCCGACTCCTACGCCGCCCGCCTGACCCTGGAGGCCAAGCGGGACGTGAAGGTGGGCCGCAGCGAGATGATGGCCTCCCTGGACAAGCTGATCCGCATCATCGGCATCCTGCTGCTGCCCATCGGGATCACCCTGTTCGTCAAGCAGCACTTCTTTCTGGACCAGGGCGTGCGGCAGGCGGTGGTGTCCACCGTGGCCGCCCTGATCGGCATGATCCCCGAGGGGCTCTACCTGCTCACCAGCGTGGCCCTGGCGGTGGGGGTCATCCGCCTGGCCCGGCGCAAGGTGCTGGCCCAGGAGCTGAGCTGCATCGAGACGCTGGCCCGGGTGGACGTACTGTGCGTGGACAAGACGGGCACCATCACCGAGCCGCGTATGGAGGTGGGGGAGGTGCTGCCCCTGGACGCCGAGCGCTGCCCCGAGGCGGCGGTGACCGCCGCCCTGAACGCCTTCTACAAGGCCGTGGATGACGACAACGACACCGCCCGCGCCATGAAGGCCCGCTTCCGCGGCCCCTCCAACTGGCGCGCGGCGCGCACCGTGCCCTTCACCTCGGCCACCAAGTGGAGCGCCGCGGTGTTCCCCGGCCACGGCGCCTACGTGGTGGGCGCCCCGGAGTTCGTGATGGGGGAGCGCTACGCCGAGCTGAGGGAGCGGGTGGAGCCGTACTCCGCCAAGGGCTGCCGGGTGCTGCTGGCGGCGGGCTACGACGGGGTGCCCGGGCCCAAGGGGCTGGACCCCGGAGCCGTGCGCCCCATGGCCCTGGTGCTGCTGTCCAACCGCATCCGGCCGGAGGCCCCCAAGACCTTCCGCTACTTTGCCCAGCAGGGGGTGGCCGTGAAGGTCATCTCGGGGGACAACCCCCTCACGGTGTCCGAGGTGGCCGCCCAGGCGGGCATTGAGCACGCCGGGGACTACGTGGACGCGGCCGCCCTCAAAACCGGGGCCGAGCTGGAGCAGGCGGCCCGGCGGTACACCGTGTTCGGCCGGGTGACCCCGGACCAGAAGCGCAGGCTGGTGCGCGCGCTCCAGAAGGCGGGGCACACCGTGGCCATGACGGGGGACGGCGTGAACGACGTGCTGGCCCTCAAGGACGCGGACTGCGGCATCGCCATGGCCTCGGGCAGCGACGCGGCCTGCCACGCGGCCCAGCTGGTGCTGCTCAACTCCGACTTCTCCGCCATGCCCCACGTGGTGGACGAGGGGCGGCGGGTCATCAACAACATCGAGCGGGCTGCCTCCCTCTTCCTGGTGAAGAATATCTTCTCCTTCTTCCTGGCCTTCATTACTCTGTTCACCATCGTGGCCTACCCCTTCGAACCCATCCAGCTCTCCCTGGTGGGGGGGCTGACCATCGGGGCCCCCGCGTTCTTTTTGGCTCTGGAGCCCAACCACAGCCTGGTGCGGGGGCGGTTTATGCACAACGTGCTCAAGGCCGCCTTCCCCGGCGGGCTGACGGATCTGGTGATTATCCTTCTGGCGGAGCTGTTCGCCTTCGCCTTCGGGTTCAGCGCGGCGGAGCTGTCCACCCTGTGCACCCTGCTGATGGCCTTCATCGGCCTGCTGATCCTCTTCCAGGTGTGCAAGCCCTTCGATGTGCAGCGCAAGCTCGTCTGGGGCGCCATGGCGGCGCTGATCGTGGGGGCGGTGCTGCTGCTGCCGGGGCTGTTCTCCCTGGCGCCCCTCACCCTCCAGACCGCCCTGGTGCTCTTCGTGCTCATGCTGCTGGCCTACCCCGTGCTCATGTTCATGACCCAGCTGTTTGAGCTGGGCAGCGCCGCCGCCCGGAAAAAGAAGGGCGCGGACGCATAAGGCGTACTCGGCAAAATTGAAACTATGCTTTGACTACAAACAAAGTGGGGGAATAAAAATGAGATTTGAAGCCACAAGGAATCTCGCGTTTGTCATGGCTCTTATAACGCTAACATTAACAGCTTGCTCACACGGAGCGAAGCTGAACGACACAACCACAACTCCTCTACCGTCAGTACCGGGAGCGATAACTTCAGCAGAGCCATCACAATCACCAAATAGTACGACGGCAGATAGTATCTCGTCATTAAAACCATACGCAGATATACGTGGTGGAATTTTCACTGGAGATAATGTACTGTCACCTAGCGAATACAAAGTGGAGGATATGCACACATATCAATTCAATGAGCATACTGTTTTTACAGGCAACGAAACGCTTCAGCAAGAAATTATGGAAAATGGCAAAAACCCCGGACTTGGCATACGCGCTTTGCACGGGAGGGGTATCACTGGAGAGGGCGTATCGGTAGCGATTATGGACGAGCCTATTTTTTTAGAATCGCCTGAGTTTTCGGACAGAATCGCGGATTACTATGAGTGTTATGGTGTTGATTCGCAAGGAGGTATGCACGGCAACGCTGTTACCAGCATATTGGCGGGAAAGACCTGCGGCGTTGCTCCCGGCGTGAAGGTTTATTACGTCGCGGCACCTTCGGGGTCTTCTGATTCAGCTTATTGGGCGGATGGCCTGAACTGGATTATTGATAAGAATGAAACCCTGCCAGAAAACGAAAAAATACGTTTGGTTTCGGCATCTGGAAATTTCTCTGGGCCTGAATGTAATTTTGAAAATCAGAAAAAGTGGGAAGATGCTGTTGCACGTGCGAAAGCGGCGGGAATTTTAGTCATTAGCTGTAGTGTGGGAACGGATACTCACTTTACATCGGGGGGATATTACGATTACGCCGACCCTGATAATATTCAAAACGCGCGCAATGGTTGGTGGAATTATGGACAAAGCGAGCCAGAACCAACGCAAGAAGGAATTATTTCTGTACCCGTCAATTTTCGTACAACATTGGAGCAATATGACAAAGGGGATTATTTTTTCCGTTATGCAGGACAGGGCGGTGAGAGCTGGGGCGTTCCCTATGCAGCTGGTGTGCTTGCGCTCGGATGGCAGATAAATCCCCAGCTAAGTCCAGATGAAATAAAAGAGCTTTTAATCGAGAGCGCCTACGAAAATAGATATGGTGAACGTATTATTTATCCCTCCGCGTTTGTTGAGATGGTAGAAAACACACTATAATGACTCAATGAAAAAGCGAACTCCAGTATGTGTGAAGCGCCCACTGCTCACCATGTCTATTGGGGCGGCTGTGCGTCCGTTGGACGCTGGTGTATGAACCGGACATTTTTATAGCTGAGTGGAACTCAGCTATAAAAAACGCCCCGCAGGCGTCGCCTGCGGGGCGTTTTACAGATTTAGGGGGTCAGGATGACCAGGCCGTACTCCGCCTCCGGGTCGATCCCCTCGCCGCTCTCGTCGAGGGCGGCGCCGTCATAGCTGCCGGCCAGGGCCTGGAAGTCGGCGGCGGGGAGGTAGTAGTGCAGGCCGTCCTCCGCCTGGGCGGAGAAGTAGGCGTCCAGCGCCGGGGCGTCCTGGGACGGGAGGGTCAGCACGCCGCACACCGTGCCGGGCAGGGTATCCGCGGTGATCCGCTTGGTGGTGGTAAAAGGGGCCACCACGGTGTCCTGTCCCTCGGACTGGGGGGAGGGCGCGGGGACGGGGGCGGGCGTGGGCATGGCCCCGCCCAGCTCCGGCTGCGCCTGGCCGCTCCCGGCGTCCTCGGACACGGCCTCGGAGGGGTCCGCCACCTGGGCGGCGGCCTCCGGGGCGCAGGATCCGGCGGGGGCGGGAGCGGAGTAGACCCCCCTGGGGGCCGCGCCCCCCGCGGCCATGGGCGCGGCGTTGGTGCCGCCCGCGCTGCCCGTGCTGTGCAGAAGTCCGCCGCCCAGCAGGGCCAGGGCCAGCACGGCGGCGATGGAGCCCCAGGCCCGCCAGCTGGGGCGGCGTTTTTTGGGCGCCGGGAGGGGGACGACCTGCTCCCGCGCCACGGCGGCCATAATCTTGTCCTTTAAATCCGCCGGGGGCGGGACCTCCTCTGCCCCGTCCAGGGCGGCGTGGATCTCCTCCAGGTCGGCCAGAAGTGCCCCGCAGGCCGGGCACTGGGCCAGATGGGCCTCCAGCGCCGCCTCCCCGTCGGGGCTCAGCGCGCCGTCCAGCCTGGCGCTGATGAGCTCCAGGGCCTCGTCGCAGGTAATGCTGTTCATGCGGGACACCTCCTTTCCAATTTGTTATTCCGTATGGTTGGACGCAGGGTGGGGCGAAAAGTTCCCTTCCGAAATCAGGTATTTTCGCAGGGCCAGCCTGGCCCGGGCGATGCGGGACTTGACGGTGCCCTCCTCCAGGGAGAGCAGCGCGCCGATCTCCGCGTAGGACAGGCCCTCCAGCTCCCGCAGCACCAGCACCTGCCGGTGCTCGCCGGACAGGGCGGCCAGCCCCCGGCGGACCGCGGCGGCGGCCTCCCGCTGCTCCAGGCGGCGCTCCGGGTTTTCCCGCTCGTCGGGGATCTCGGCCTGCCGCTCCTCCTCCTCCCCCTCCAGCGAGACGGTCATGGACAGGGCGCGCCGCCGTTTTTCCTTGCGCAAAAAGTCGATGCAGGCGTTGGAGGCCAGGCGGTAGAGCCAGGTGGAGAAGGCGCTTTCCCCCTGGAAGCGCCCCAGGCCCCGCCAGGCGTTGAGGAAGGCCTCCTGGGTCAGCTCCGCCGCGTCCTCCGGCGAGCCCGTCATGCGCAGGGCGAGGTTATAGATGCGGCCCTGGTTCTGCTCCACCAGATCGGCGAAGGCGTCCTGGTCCCCGCGCCTGGCGCGCTCCACCAGCGCGCGTTCCGTATCCATACTTCCTCACCTGCCTTTTGCGGGGGGTATCCCCCCGCGACGTTAGTTTAAATCCCGCTTGATGCCCGCCGCGATGCGGTACACGTCGTCCAGCGTGGAGAGCTGGGAGATCTGCTCCTTGTAGTAGCCCGCGTAGGGCACGCCCTTCAGGTACCAGGAGAACTGCTTTCTGGCCTCCAGGCAGGCGATGTGCTCCCCCTTCTGGGCGGCGGCGCGCTCAAACTGCAAAACCGCCGTGTCCACCCGCTGGGCCAGGGGGGGCAGGGGCGGGATCTCGCGGCCGGCCAGCGCGGCGGCGGCCTGCTGGAAGAGCCAGGGGTTGCCGAAGCAGCCCCGGCCCACCATGGCCATGTCCGCGCCGGTGTAGCTCAGGATGCGCACGGCGGAGTGGGCGTCGAACACGTCGCCGTTGGCGATGACCGGCACGGACACCGCCTCCTTCACCGCCTTGATATAGTCCCAGTTGGCGGTGCCCGCGTACATCTGCTTGCGGGTGCGGCCGTGGACGGCCACGGCGGACACACCGGCCCCCTCCATGGCCTTGGCAAACTCCACGCAGTTGATGGAGCCCTTGTCCCAGCCCAGGCGGAATTTGACGGTGACGGGCCTGCCGCCCGCGCCCCGGACGGCCGCCTCCGCCACCCGCACCGCCTTGTCCGGGGTGCGCATCAGGCCGGAGCCGTCCCCGTTCTGGGCCACCTTGGGCACGGGGCAGCCCATGTTGACGTCCAGCACGTCGGCCCCGGAGTACTCCAGGGCCAGCCCGGCGGCCTGCTCGATGCAGGCCTCGTCGCTGCCGAAGATCTGGGCGGCGGCGGGGTGCTCGTCCTCCCCGAGCTGGAGCAGGGGGAGGGATTTTTTGTCCTGATAGCACAGGGCCTTGGCGCTGACCATCTCGGTGATGGTGTACCCCGCGCCCAGGGCGCGGCAGATGCTGCGGAAGGCCAGGTCGGTGACCCCGGCCATGGGGGCCAGGGCCAGCCGGGAGGGGATGGTTACGCTGCCGATGTTCACGCTGCTACCTCGTTACTTTTAATTTCCGAATCATCATACCATAAAAGACAGGGGCGGGCAAGGTATGATTCCCGGCGCGCGGGGGGATACTGGGGACACAGTTGTGAAAGGAGCCATCGGTATGGATCTGGAAAAGCGTATCTGCGACGTGTGCGGCTACATCTACGACCCGGAGGAGGGCGACCCCACCCAGGGCGTGGCCCCCGGCACCCCCTTTGACGAGCTGCCCGACGAGTGGGTCTGCCCCCTGTGCCACCTGGGCAAGGAAGTCTTCTCCAAGCTGTAGGCGAAAGCGCGGCGCCCCCTGTACCAGGGGGCGCCGCGCTTTTTACGGGCAGGTGCAGCTTGGGGGGATAGGGCGGCGTGTCATTGCGAGGAGGCCCCGCGGGGCCGACGCGGCAATCCGTTTCCTTTTTAGAGGCCCGGCCTCCGGCGGCGGGATTCTTTGCTTGCAAAGAACCCCGGGAAGAAACAACCAGGGCTTCGACCCTGGACCCGGGGCCCGGCGGCGGTGCGGTTCAGGCAGCTTGCAAAACCTGAAAGCGATCAGGGCTCGGTTCGGCCTGGCACTTAAGGTGAATAGGGCTGCCTGGTTTAAGGTGGCTTCGCCCGGAATCATCCAGGTGTCCCCCGGACACCTGGACCCTGCGGCACAGGACCCGCCCAGACTTGAAAGTAGTTGCGGTTCAACAGGTGCCTAAAAAGCCGCACGTACTGCCATGCCTCCGTACAGCGCTTGGCATTCGTAGGGGCCGATGCCCTCATCGGCCCGCTGCTCCAGGCCCGTACGCTTTCGCTATTTCGCGGTGTTGGAGGCGATAATGGCCGCGTCCCACACGCCGCCGAAGGGGGGCGAGTAGCACAGGTCCATAAAGCCGAACTCGTCCACGGTGAGCCCGGCGCGGATGGCGATGGCGTAGTAGTTGGCCCGGGGCACCACGATGCCCTGGCCGCAGGTCTGGGCGCCCAGGATTTTGCGGGTCTTGGCGTCGTAGACCACCTTGACGACCACCTTCTCCTTGCCGTAGTAGGAGGCGTAGGAGTTGCCGGTGATGGTGTTGGTCTTGAAGTCCAGCCCGGCCCGGGCCGCGTCCTCCTCGCTCAGGCCCACCTTGGCCACGTCGGTGCCGAACAGGCGCATGGCGGTGCAGCCCACCAGGGCGAAGGGCTTGGGCTGCTTGCCGCCCAGCACGTCGGCGATGATACGGCCCTGCTTGTTGGCGTTGGTGCCCAGGGGGGTGTAGGTGTACTGGCCGGTGAGGAAGTGCTTCATCACCGAGCAGTCCCCGGCGGCGTAGACGTCGGGAATGCTGGTCTCCATTTTTTCGTTGACCAGGATGGCGCCGTTGGGGGCCTTCTCCACCCCGTCGATGAAGGCGGTGGCGGGGGCGATGCCCGCGCAGTTGAGCACCATCTGGCAGGGGATGGAGGTCTTGGCCCCGTCCTTCTCCACCACGGCGGCGGTGACCTTGCCGTTTTCACTCTCTAACTCGGTGACCTTGGCGCCGGTGTACACCCGCACGCCGTTCTTTACCAGCTCGTCCTCCAGGCGCTGGGAGAACTCCGGGTCCAGGGGGGTGAGCACGCGGGGGGCCAGCTCCACCACCGAGACGTTGGGGGCGTACTTTTTGCAGGCCTCCACCATCTCCAGGCCGATGAAGCCCGCGCCCACGATGACCACGTCGGTCACGCCGCCCGCCTGGAGGCGGCTCTTCACGGCGTTGCCGTCGTCCACGTCGCGCACCTGGCACAGGCCGTCCAGCTCCCGGTCAAAGGGGGGGAACTTCTTCACGTCGGCCCCGGAGCCGATGATCAGCTTGTCGTAGGGCGCGTCGAACTCCTCGCCGGAGTCCAGGTTCTTCACGTGCACGGTCTTGCCGGCGGTATCCACGCCTGTGACCTCGTGGTGCACCTTGACGGTGATGCCGCTCTCGGCGAACTGCTCGGGGCGGCGCTCCACCAGCTCGGCCTCGGTCTTGATGTGGTCGGACACGTAGAAGGGCAGGCCGCAGGCGCCGTAGCTTACCGCGCCGCCCTTGGCGTAGCACACGATGTCTACGCCGTCCCTCAGGTTGCGCTTGAGCTTGGCGGCGGCGGACATGCCGGCGGCCACGCCGCCGATTACCACTACTTGCATATCGATCCTCCTGTCGTAGAAGTTGAGCGGGGCGCCCCGGAATACCGGAGCGCCCCGGCCCGTGGAAGGGATGCGTCCCGCCCGGACTTAGACCTCGTCGGCCTCGCCCACGGCGGCGCCCGCCTGCATGTCGTTGAACTTGGCCTCGTCGAAGGTGCCCATGCTCTTATCGACGACGATGGCGTTGACCATGGAGCCGGCCACGTTGAGCAGGGTGCGGCCCATGTCGATCAGGGGATCGATGGCCAGGATGGGGCTGATCAGGGGGAAGAAGGAGGCAAGGCCGGTGCCGGACAGGGCCACGGAGGCGGCCATGGTGGCGGTGCCGGGGATGCCCGCGATACCCAGGGAGCCAATGGTGATGACGATGATGCTCATGATGATCATGGTCACGTCCAGGGGGATGTTGCCCAGGTGGCAGACAAAGACGATGAGCAGGGCGGGGAACACGCCCGCGCAGCCCTGCATCCCGGCAGTGGTGCCGAAGGAGGCCACGAAGCTGGCGGTGCCCTGGCTGACGCCCATCTTGGCGGTCAGGGTCTCAATGGTCATGGGCAGGGTGCCCACGCTGGAGCGGGAGGTGAAGGCCATGACCATGGCGGCGGAGCCCTTCTTGAAGTAGGTGAGGGGGTTGACCTTGCAGCAGAGGAGCACGACGACGTGGATGACGAACATGACCGCCACGGCCACGTACAGGGCCACGATGAAGATGCCCACCTGGAGGATGGACTCCAGGCCGCGCTGGGCGATGGTGTTGGCCAGCAGGGGGATGACCGCGTAGGGCATGAGCTTGATGATGGTCATGGCGATGCTGATGATGATCTTGTGCAGGGCGTTGATGAGGTCGAAGAAGGGCTTCACCACGTCGTGGTACTTCTTATCCATCTTCCGGGCCGCAAGGCCGAAGAAGGCGGAGAAGATGACCAGGCCGATGACGTTCAGGTCCACCATGGCGCCCACGGGGTTGGCGGGGATCAGGGCGCGCAGGGTGGAGACGATGTTCTTGACCTCTTTAATCTCGGCGGTGCCCTCGCCGGCGCTCATGCCGGAGCCCACCTGGAACAGCACGCCCACGATAAGGCCCACGGCGGCGGCCACGGCCACGAAGAGCATGGTGACGACGATGGCGTTGCGGGTCATCTTGCCGATGTTGGCGCCGTGCTCCATGTTGATGATCACGTGGATGATGGACACCATGACCAGCGGGATGACCAGCATGCGGATCAGGTCGATGAAGCCGTTGCCCAGCAGAGTGTACCAGGTGGTGGCCTCTTTAATGAACACGACGTCGGTGGGCTTGGCGGGGAAGCCGGCCACCGCCTGGATGACCAGGCCCAGCACCAGGCCCAGCACCATGCCCAGGATGACGCGCTTGGCGAAGCTCATTTTGAACTTCTTCTTCAGGAACATGAGCAGCAGTACCAGGGCCGCCAGCGCCAGGATAAAGACGATGGTGAGGGGGGTGCTGATCATCAAAAAGCCTTCGAGGAATGCATTGTTACCCATGAAGAATCCTCCTTATTTTTCTCTCTCAAATGACACGGGGATCTGCGTTTTCTCTCTTTGCCGCGGGGATACGGGTTAAATTGCGTCCTTCTTGTGGATGATCATGTCCAGAATCAGCCGATCCAACTCGTCGGAGCCCTGATTGCCCAGCTGGGCGAAGTTGTCGATGGTGTACTCCGGCTTCTGCTCCACGATGCCCTCGTTGGACTGCACGCGCAGGTGCCGCATGGCCAGGGTGGCCGCCAGCATGGCCGCGTTGGTGCAGGTGGAGATCTTCAGCGCGCAGGAGGCCTTGGCCCCGTCGCACAGCATCCCGGCCACGTTGCCCAGCACGTTGGAGATGGCGCAGGCGATCTCGCTGAGCCCGCCGCCGTGCAGCCACACCACCGCGCTGGCCACGCCCGTCCCGGCCACCACCGCCCCGCACAGGGCGGACAGCACGCCGAACTTGGACTTGATGTAGATGGTGATGAGGCTGGACAGGGCGCAGGCGCGGATCAGGCGCTCCTCGTCCCTGCCGTCCAGGCGGCGCCACACCCCAACCACCGGCATGGTGGACGCGATGCCCTGGTTGCCGGAGCCGGAGTTGCTCATGACGGGCAGGTCCACGCCCGCCATGCGGGCGTCGGCCGCCGCGCCGGAGAGCATCATGGCGTAGTTGGTGGCGTCGTCGGCCAGCACGCCCTGCTCCACGTCCTCCCGGATGACCTTGCCCACCCGGAGGCCGTAGTCCCCGGTGAGGCCCTCGTCCGAGATGGCGGTGTTGAGCGCCACGGACTGCCGCACCAGGTCGAACTCCTCCAGGGGCGCGGTGGTGCAGAACTCGAACACGTCGGCCAGGGTGAAGGGGAGCGCACACTCCCCGTCCTGCCCGGCGTCCGCGTGGCAGCTGTTCTGGAACACGGTGGCGCCGTTCTTCACGATGGTGTCCACGTTGGTGTGGGAGCCCACGATGCGCACGTTGACCAGATCGGCCGCGGTCTTGAGCTCCACCTCGATGTAGAGCTTCACCTCCGAGTCGGCCCGCTCCAGCTCCACTTTGCCGCCGTCCACCAGCGCGGCGGCCCGCGCCACGCCCGCGGGGTCCAGGTTCTCCAGCAGCTCCAGCTGCCGCGCCGGGTCGCCGCACACCGCGCCGATGGCAACGGCGTACTTGGGCCCGGTGAGCTCGGTGCCGGGGATGCCCACCACGAAGGCATTTTTGATGATGTTCGCGCTGGCGCGCAGGGTGATGTGCTCAATCTCGCCCGTCGTCTGGGCGTAGGCGGTGGCCCCGGCGAAGGCGATGGCCACGGGCTCGGTACAGCCTGTGGCTACCTTCATGCCCTTGGCCATGGCCTCCCGGAGAGCCAGGACGGTTTTTTCCTCCATCATGATCTTCTCCTTCTGTAATACGATGCGCTTACTTGCCGGAATATGCGACGGCTTCGATCTCCACCAGGGCGTCCTTGGGAAGGCGGGCGACCTGGACGGCGGCCCGGGCCGGGCAGTCGGCGGTGAAGAACTGGCCGTACACCTCGTTCATGGCGGCGAAATCCCCCATGTCCTGCAGGTACACGTTGACCTTGACCACGTCGGCCAGGGTCATGCCCGCCCCCTCCACGATGGCCTGGAGGTTGCTCAGGGACTGGCGGGTCTGGGTGCTCACGCCGCCGGCCGGGAAGGCGCCGGTGGCGGGGTCCAGGGGCAGCTGGCCGGAGACGAACAGGAAGTCGCCTGCCTTCACACCCTGGGAGTAGGGGCCGATGGCGCCCGGGGCGCCGGTGACGCTGATGATCTGCTTCATAATCTGCGTTCACTCCTTTCCTCACAGAAATACAGAACAATACGATAAAAAATAGCGTTTGCGCTATTTTTTGGCATATGGTCCGTCCCGGACTATGCCTGAAATTTTAGCCGTGGCCGGGACGGCCACATGGCAATTTTTTATTGCCCGCACATCGTGGGCAATAAAAAATTATCGCATCCAAACGATATACGAAAAATGGTTCTCTGTCAATCTCAAAAAAAATTGAAGCGCCTTTTAAAGTTTTTGGTTTTGCTGCTGAAATGAGAAGCCGAAAACCCGGATTCTCTCATACTGTACCCTGTATGCGTACATTTGTATTTATGCACTGGTACCACAGGGTTTTAAAAGACGAGTAAACTGGTAGGTATAAGGAAACGGTGAGAATGGATCCTCCGCGGCTTTTAGAAATATCGCACAAAAAACGGTGGGAAATTTTGTCGGCCAGGCCCTTGCGGCGGACGGCGCGATTGGGTATGATAGAGAAAAGAACTGAGAGGAAGATTATCAAAATGGACATGACGCAGGATTGGCGCACCCGGTACACCGCGCTGGTGGAATTTCTGGGCAAGGCCCTGGGCCCGGACTACGAGGTACTGTGCCACGACCTGACGGGGAACACCCACAGGGTGCTGGCCATCGCCAACCAGCAGGTGAGCGGGCGCAGCGCCGACGCGCCGCTGAGCAGCCTGGCCCTGAGCTTTATCCGCGAGCGGGAGTACCTGGACTCCGACTACCGGCTGAGCTACAAGGGGATCTCGGCCTCCGGGGAGCGGCTGCGCTGCTCCACCATGTTTATCAAGGGCGACCAGGGGGAGCTGCTGGGGATGCTTTGCATCAACTTCAACTCCAGCAAGTACGAGGCCTTCGCCCGGGCGGTGTCCGGCTTTGTGGAGGCCAACTACGGCATGGAGCTGGCCGCCGGGGAGGGGGACACGGTGGAGAACTTCTCGGTTTCCATCGGCCAGACCTACGAGACGGTGACCTTCAAGCTCTTCGGGGAGGGGGGCGTGCCCTCCCGCCTGAGCCAGCGGCAAAAGACCGAGATTGTCCGGCGGCTGGACGAGTGCGGGGTGTTTTTGATCAAGGGCGCGGTGCCCGAGGTGGCCCAGCTTATGGGCTCGTCGGTGGCCAGCGTGTACCGCTACCTGTCCGACGTGCGCCGGGCGGAGTAAATGCAGAGGGGAGCTTGAAGCATGGACCTAATAGGAACCACAGTCAGGCATACGGTTTTTGGGACAGGTGTCATTACCGAGCAAATAGGAAATTACATAACCGTTCAATTTTTAGAAAAGACGACTAAATTTGTGTTCCCTGACGCTTTTAATAAATATCTGAAAGCGGAGGATGCTGAAATCCAAGCACTCATTATGAAAGGTATCGAAGAAGCCAAGGTGGCAGCCGCACAGCAGCGTCAGGAGGCGGAGGCCACGCGCAAGGCTGCAGAGGAACAGCGGAGTACAGCTTTAAAGGTTACGCCTCGGAAAACGCAAAAGCCAAAGAGTATTGATGAGATGTTCTCCGAGGATTACCATGCTGAAAAGTTGGCAAGACAACCTGTCTTTACGTATCAACAGGTTGAGGATCAGTTCGGAATAAAAATTTCTGGCTTTGGCAGGGGAATCAATCCGACAGATGCCACTGTGATTCTGATTTCCTCGATTGGTAAGTCCAGCGGTAAATTTATGTATCACGACAAATGGACAACAGACGGCGAGTACCTTTATTCTGGTGAAGGAAAGACTGGCGATCAGGCCATGACTAAGGGGAACCTCGCAATCAAGAACGCCGCGCGGGATGGTAAACAGATCCATCTGTTTGTAAAATTCTCCCCCCAGGAATACTACTATCAGGGCATTTTTGAACTGATAGACTACACCTACGAGGAAGAGAAAGATGAAGGCGGCAACGCCCGTAAGGAGTATAAGTTCCGGCTAAAGAAAGTAGTTAGCGAATGAACATGCTTGAGGTCACAGCGGCCGTGATTCGGCAGAATGGTAGGCTTCTTATTTGTCAGCGTCCGGAGAATAAAAACTGCGGCTTGTTATGGGAATTCCCCGGAGGCAAGATTGAAATGGGTGAAACCGGTGAGCAGTGTATCGTTCGCGAATGTCAGGAGGAGCTCGGCATCACGTTGAACGTAGAGCAAGAACTGACGGATGTTGTATACGAATCCCAAGCTCAAACCGTACATCTGCATTTCTACCTGTGCGATATAATTGCAGGAGCTCCGGAGAAGAAGGAGCATCATGCAATTGCGTGGATTACACCGGACGAAATTACCCAGTATGAATTTTGCCCGGCAGATAAAAAGATGCTGCAATTAGAATTCAACTTATTGTAAAACCGTGTGAAATGTGTTTTGCAATCGCCAGTCACAAAAAAAGAGCGCCTATCTGTCCACTATGACAGATAGGTGCTCTCTGTAATAGGGGGGCGAGACCTCACGCCCTCCATCAAAACACAAAATTGGCCAGATAGAACAGCAGGAACGTGTGCGCCGGGTAGAACACGTAGAAAAAGTATTTCATGCCGGGCCCCTTCTCACCGTTGTACCGGAGCATGAGGGGGAGGGCGGCGGCCATCAGCCACTGGGTGGCCGCGCCGTATTCCAGCAGCTCGGCGCTGAACTGGCTGATGCAGAACAGCAGGTAGACCGCCGCAAACAGATCCTTCCGCTCCCGCAGGAAGTACATCAGCACCCCCAGTGCCACAAAGGAAAAGCCGTACTCATTGATCGCCAGGTTGGGGACGACGCCGGTGAGCACGTCCCCGCTGAGGTCGCGGGCGAAGGGAAACAGGCCGGGCAGGGCGTAGTAAAAAACCTGCACCGCGAAGATGCCGCCCAGCAGCAGCGCGCCCTTCCTCCGATCTTTCTGGAACAGCTCGATGGCGCTGATCAGCAGGCCCACCAGGAACATGGACAGGAAGATATTGTGGTTGCCGTAGCCCTCCCCGGTGGGGAAGCGGGTGTCCACCAGCAGGCCGAAGCAGGTCATGAACAGGCTCATGAGGTACAGGCGCAGCAGGTATTTCTTGCGGCTTTTGGTGTGGTGGTACCCCCAGACCATGCAGAACAGGAACAGGGGGTAGGAGCTGCGCCCCAGCCAGCCCAGCCACGCCGGCGCGCCGCCGAAGTAGAGGCCCACGTGGTCCAGGACCATGAGGGCCAGGGCGATCATCTTTAACGTAAACGTGTTCATCGTTCTCCTCCTTTTCTCTCACACTGCACAGGGTATCAGAGGGGAACGGGGATTTTGTGAAACCCTTCCTTAAGGTTCCTTTAAGGTCCGGGCGGATCAGACGCCCCCGCCGCAGAAAATCTGTGGCGGGGGCGTTTTTTGCCTGTGTTCAGTTGGTGTGGGCCATCATGTCCCGGGCGAAGGCCGCGGCGCGGGCGAGATCGTTTGCGTCCGGGTGGGACTGGGCCTCGTCGAAGTTCTTCACGCTGACCTGGAGCTGCTTGTCCTCCGGGTGCTCCCGCAGCAGGGCCACGTACTTCTCCCGGGACTCCAGGCGCATCTTGCCCAGGCAGTAAAAGTAGCCGATGACCTGGGCCTCCTGGGGCAGAGAGGCGCGGGCGCGCTCGAAGAGCTTGGCGGCGTAGGCCGCGTCGCCCCCGAAGCCGGCGGTGCCAAAGACGGCCACCCGCTTGCCCGCCAGGGACTGGTTGAACTGGGACATGGGGCTGGTGCAGGTGCCCTTGTCCACCCAGGAGCCCACAAAGACCAGATCGGCCTGGGACACGTCCGCCGGGGGCGGGCCGAAGGCCACGATCTCCTGTCCGGCGCAGGCCTCGCGGATGGCGCCCGCCACCAGCTCGGTATTGCCGGTTTTACTGTCGAATACGATAGCGATTTTCATGGCATTACCTCCGTTTTCAGTCAGTATAGCAGATCCCGCGGAAAAAGTCGAGAGCCGGTTCGGGCGGCGGGGGAGCGCACTACGTCCCGGTCAGGCGGTAGGCGGTGGAGGGGCGGCCGCCGGTGTCGTAGTTCACCGCGCCCGAGGCCTCGCCGCTTTCCACCATGTAGTTCATGTACCGGCGCACCGTCACGGCGGACAGGCCCGCCAGGGCGGCGATCTCCTCGCTGGTCAGGCCGTCCCGCTCCCGCAGGCAGGCGCGGATGCGCTCCAGCGTCTTTTCCTGCACCCCCTTGGGGGCGGAGGGCCCGGCGGGGGAGAGGAGCCGGTCGATCTCCGACTGGCTGACGCTCTGCCCCGCCTCCACCGCCGCGCGGTGCTGGCAGAAGGTGTCCAGCGCCTGCTGGAAGCGCTGGAGGGTGAAGGGCTTGACCAGGTAGTCGGTCACGCCCAGCTTCAGAAGGGCGTCCACGGTCTGGGCGTCGTTGGCGGCGGTGACCATGATCACGTCCGCGGCCACCCCGCGGGCGCGCAGGGCGCGCAGCAGCTCCAGCCCGGTGAACACCGGCATGTACATATCCAGGATGACCAGATCCACCGGGTGGTCCAGCAGCCAGGTAAGGGCGGCGCGCCCGTCCCGGAACTCCCGCGCCACCCGGAAGCGGCTGTCCTTCTCGGTGTAGCCCCGGTTGACCATGGCCACCATGGGGTTATCCTCTACGATTACGACCTGATACAAGCCCTCACTCCTTATCTGTATCCGGCTCCCGGCGAAAACGGAGAAAAAAGGAGGTGCCCACGCCGCTCTCCGACTCGGCCCGGATCTCCCCCCGGTAGGTGTCCACCAGATCCTTCACCAGGGCCAGGCCGGTGCCCCGGCCCTCCCCCTTGGTGGAGTAGCCCTTTTGAAAAATGTATTCTAATGCCTCGGCGGAGATGCCCGGGCCGGTGTCCTCTACGCACAGGTAGAGGTCCTCCTCCTCTTCCCGGATGCTGACGGTGATCTCCTTGGGGTCCCGGATGGGGGTGTTGAGCACCTCCACCGCGTTTTCGATGAGGTTGCCCAGCAGGGTCACGTAGGCGTCCGGGGGCAGGAAGCCGGCCTCCCGGCCCAGGTGGCTGCGCTCGTCCAGGGTGAGGCGGATGCCCAGCTCGGCGCAGCGGCTGGTCTTGCCCACCAGCAGCGCGGCCACCGAGGGGTCCCCGATGCGGTCCATGATCCGGCCCACCGCCCGGCGCTGGATGCTGGTCACGTCCAGGATGTAGGCCTCGGCCCGCGCCGTCTCCCCGATTTGCAGCAGGCCCAGGATGACGTGCAGCTTGTTCATGAATTCGTGGGTGTAGGAGCGCATGGCCTCCACCATGTGGCGCACGCCGGTAAGGTCCTCCGCCAGGCGGGTGACCTGGGTGCGGTCCCGGAAGATGCCCACCGCGCCCACCACCGCCCCGTTCTCCCGGATGGGCATGCGGTCGGAGAGCACCCGCACGTCCCCCAGGGAGGACATGGGCACGTTGTACTCCGGCTTGCCCGTGCGGGCCACCCGGCCCAGGGTGGAGGCGGGGTAGATCTGGCGCAGGGGGCGTCCCGCCGCCTGGGCCCGGTCCAGGCCCACCATCCTGGCGGCGGCGGGGTTGACGTAGATGACGGTGCCCGCCAGATCCACAGCCAGCACCCCCTCCTCCAGGGCGTCCAGAATGTCCTCCCGCTGGTGGAAGAGGGCCAGGAAGGCGTCTGGCTCGTACCCCAGCAGGGTGCGCTTGATCCGGTTGGACAGCCGGGCCGACAGCATGGCCCCCAGCGCCCCGGCCACCAGGGCGATACAAAGGGACTGGAGCACGGTGTGCAGCACGATGCGGGAGTAGCTGCGCAGGTAGATGCCCACCATCACGAAGCCCACCAGCGCCCCGTCGGCGGAGCGCACCTCGGCGTAGGCGCAGCGCTCCGCGCCGGACACCCCGGTGTCGTTGGAGCTGAAGGCGGCCTCCCCGGCGAAGATGCGCGCCTGGTCCGATCCGGAGTAGGTCCGCCCGATGTAGGAGCGGTCCGGGTAGTAGTACACCCGGCTGTCCAGCCCGCCCACGGCGATGACGTCGATGTCGCTGACCTCCCGGATGGCCTCGTCCAGGAAGGGGAAGAGCTCCGGGTCGGGCTCCCCCCGGGCCAGGGCGGCGGAGACGGCGGGCACCCGGGCCAGGATCCGGGCCGAGTTCATCAGGTTGGAGTCCAGGCCCAGCTTCTCCTGCCGCAGGGAGAAGTAGAGGGAGCCCCCCAGCGCCAGCAGGACGCTCACCGCCGTGATCAGCAGGTTGATGCGCAGGATCTGGGCGCGGATGGAGGACGCCGCGTGCTTTTTCATGGGGGTTCCCCCTTTCTCCTCGTTTTATAACATTATAGAGGGCGCGGCACGGCTTTGTCAAACGGGCGGCGGGGCGCAAGGTTCCCGCTTATTTTACTTTCGTAAGCGTTCCCAAACCGGGGGAGCGGGACTAAGATAGGAAAGCCAAAAGGAAAGCGGGTGATTACAATTTGGATGCACTGAAACAGACCCTCACCGACGAGCTGCAAAACCAGCACACCGTCAACCTGTTCGGCGTGCTGCGCGTGCCGCAGTCGGTGGTGGTCACCTGGATCATCATGGCGGTGCTGGTGCTGCTGGCCGTGGCGCTGACCCGGCACATGAGCCTGGAAAAGCCGGGCAGGGTACAGACCGTGCTGGAGCTGCTGGTGGGCTTCCTCAACAAGTTCACCAGGGACAACACCGGCGAACACTGGCGGTCCTTCGCCCCCTATCTGGGCACGGTGGCGCTGTACCTGGTGCTGGCCAACCTGGCGGGGCTGTTCGGGCTGGACCCGCCCACCCGGGACCTGAACGTGACGGCCGCCCTGGCCCTGATGAGCATGGTGCTGATCTACGGCGCGCAGTTCCGGTTCCGGGGGCTGAAGGGCGGGCTGAAAAAGTTCGCCGAGCCCTCCCCCGTGCTGCTGCCCATCAACATCATGGAGATCGCCATACGGCCCCTGTCCCTGTGTATGCGGCTGTTCGGCAACATCTTGGGCTCCTTCGTCATTATGGAGCTCATCAAGTTCCTGGTCCCCGTGATACTCCCCGTGCCGTTCAGCCTGTACTTCGACGTGTTTGACGGCATGATCCAGATGATCGTGTTCGTGTTCCTGACCGCCCTCTTCGTGGGGGACGCGGTCAGAGACGAGGAATGAGCCCTTACATTATATAATAAGGTATTTAGGAGGAAATCAGTTATGACTATCGGAATCATCGCAGCGGGTATCGCGGTCCTTACCGGCATCGGCGCCGGCGTGGGTATCGGCATCGCCACCGGCAAGGCCACCGAGGCCATCGCCCGCCAGCCCGAGGCCTCCGGCAAAATCAACAGCGCGCTGCTCATCGGCTGCGCCCTGGCCGAGGCCACCGCCATCTACGGCTTCATCACCGCGCTGGTGCTGATCTTCGTCAAATAAAAAGGGGGCGTTACCATGCTGAATATCAGTATCAGCGGCGTGGTCTTTACGGTAATCAACCTCCTTGTGCTCTACGTCCTGCTGAAAAAGTTCCTCTTCAAGCCGGTCACCGCCATGATTGAGGGCCGGCAGAAGGCCATTGAAGACAGCCTGGCCGACGCGGCGGGGCAGAAGGAGCAGGCCGGGGCCCTGAAAAGCGAGTACGAGGGCCGTCTGGCCGACGCCCGGAGAGAGGCGGCCGGCATTGTGGACGAGGCGCGGGCGCGGGGGCAGCGGGAGTACGAAACGCTGCTCGGGCAGGCCCAGGCCGACGCGGAGCGGGTCCGCGCCGACGCCCGCAGGCAGATGGAGGCCGAGCGGGAGGAGCTGCTGCGCGGCGCCCGCCGCGAGGTGGCCGCTCTGGCCCTGCTGTGCGCGGCCAAGGTGGCAGGGCAGGAGATGGACGAGGCGGCCGACAGGGCGCTGGCGGACTCGTTCCTGGCCCAGGCGGAGGCGTGGAAATGACCGGCACGGCCCAGCGCTACGCCCGGGCGTTTTTTGAGGCCGTCCGGGACGAGGAGGGCCTCCAACAGGTGCTCGCCGCCCTCACGGGGGACGCGCGGCTGTGGGAGGCGCTGACCAGCCCCGCCGTGCGCCCGGCGGAGAAAAAGGCCGTGCTCTCCCGCCTGGAGGTGTTCCGGGGCAGGCAGACGCTGCTCCACGGCTGCTGCCTGCTGTGCGACCGGGGCCGCATGGGGCTGCTTCCCCGGATAGCGGCGGCTTACCACGCCCTGGGGCTGGAATCGCGCAACGCCGCCGAGGCGGTGATGACCTGCGTGCGCCCCCCCGACGGGGCGCTGCAGGACCAAATAAAACAGATGCTGTGCACGCTGCACCGCAGGGACGAAATCCTGCTGGACATCCGCCTGGACCCGGCGCTGCTGGGGGGCTTCACCCTGGAGCTTGAGGGCGTGCGCTACGACAACAGCGTGCGCGGCCGCCTGGAGCGGCTGGGCCGGCATCTGCAAGAGAGGCGAACAGTGTGAACGAGAAACCGGAAGAGATCGTCTCCATCCTGCGGGAGGAGATTGCACAATACGACGCCAGGATCGAGCGGGACGAGACCGGCACCGTCCTGGAGGTGGGCGACGGCATCGCCACCGTGTACGGCCTGGAGAAGGCCGTGTACGGCGAGCTGGTGGAGTTCGACACCGGCGTGCCCGGCATGGTGATGAACCTGGCCGTGGGCAGCGTGGGCGTGGTGCTGCTGGGCGGCGAGGCCGGCCTGCGGGAGGGCAGCGGCGTCAAGCGCACCGGCCGGCCCGCGGCCGTGCCGGTGGGGGAGGCCCTGGTGGGCCGGGTGGTGGACGCCCTGGGCGCCCCCATCGACGGCAAGGGCCCCGTCGCCGCCGCCGAATACCGCCCCGTGGAGCGGGAGGCCAGCGGCGTGGTGTCCCGCCAGCCGGTCACCGTCCCCCTCCAGACCGGCATCCTGGCCATCGACGCCATGGTGCCCATCGGCCGGGGCCAGCGGGAGCTGATCATCGGCGACCGCCAGACCGGCAAGACCGCCATCGCCGTGGACGCCATCCTCAACCAGAAGGGGCAGGACGTGATCTGCATCTACGTGGCCATCGGCCAGAAGGCCAGCACCGTGGCCCGCATCCGGGACACCCTGGAAAAGCACGGGGCTATGGACTACTCCATCATCCTCTCCGCCACGGCCAGCGACCCGGCGCCCTTACAGTATATCGCCCCCTACGCCGGGGCGGCCATGGGCGAGTACTTCATGGGCAAGGGGCGGGACGTACTCATCGTCTACGACGATCTGAGCAAGCACGCGGTGGCCTACCGCACCCTGTCCCTGCTGCTTAAGCGCTCCCCCGGCCGGGAGGCCTATCCCGGCGACGTGTTCTACCTCCACTCCCGCCTGCTGGAGCGCGCCTGCCGCCTGACGAAAGCGTACGGCGGCGGCTCCATGACCGCCCTGCCCATCATCGAGACCCTGGCGGGCGACGTGTCCGCCTACATCCCCACCAACGTCATCTCCATCACCGACGGGCAGATCTACCTGGAGACCGACCTCTTCAACGCGGGCCAGCGGCCCGCCGTGAACGTGGGCCTGTCGGTCTCCCGCGTGGGCGGCGCGGCCCAGACCCGGGCCATCAAAAAGACGGCGGGCACCCTGCGCATCGACCTGGCCCGGTTCCGGGAGCTGGAGGTCTTTACCCAGTTCTCCTCCGACCTCGACAAGGCCACCCAGCAGTCCCTGGACCACGGCAAGCGCCTGCTGGAGGTGCTCAAGCAGCCCCTCTACCACCCCATGAGCGTGGCCCGGCAGGCCATCGTGCTCTATATCGCGGTCAACGGCCTGCTCTCCGACGTGCCGCTGGAGGGGGTGGGCGCCTTCGCCCGGGGCTTTGCCGACGAGCTGGAGCGCAGCCGCCCGGACACCGTGGAGGAGATCCAGAACACCGGCGCCCTGTCCGGCGTGGCGGTGGAGACCATCCGCGCCGCGCTGGAGGCGTACAAAAAGCAGGTGAGCGCCTGATGCAGGGCATTAAGGAGATTCGCGACCACATCAAGAGCGTGCAGCAGACCCTAAAGATCACCAACGCCATGTACCTCATCTCCTCCTCCAACCTGCGCAAGGCCAAGCGGCAGCTTGCCGACGTGGCGCCCTATTTCGAGAAGATCAACTCCACCATCTCGGACATCCTCCACCACTCCCCGGAGATCGAGCACTGCTACTTCGACAAGCGCCCCAACCTCCCGCGGGAGGAGCGCAAGGCGGGCTACATCGTCATCACCGGCGACAAGGGGCTGGCGGGGGCCTACAACCACAACGTCATCAAGCTGGCCGAGCGGGAGCTGGCCTGCGCCGCCAACCCCACCCTCTTTCTGGTGGGGCAGGTGGGCCGGGCCTGGTTTATGGGAAAAAACGTGCAGGTGGACGGCGAGTTCCTCTACACGGCACAGAACCCCAAGATGTTCCGGGCGGGGGAGATCGCGGACACCATGGTGGATCTCTTCCGCCGGGGCCTGCTGGACGAGGTGTACGTGATTTTCACAAAAATGGTCACCCCCCTGACCCTGGAGCCCAAGGTCCTCAAGCTGCTGCCCCTGGACCGGGACGCCTTCCCCTGGGAGCCCAGGGCGGGGGAGGCCTACACCCAGACCGTCAGCTACGTCCCCTCCCCGGACGCGGTGCTCTCCCAGCTGGTGCCCGGCTACGTGAAGGGGGACATCTTCGGCGCGCTGGTGGAGTCCTATTGCAGCGAGCAGAACGCCCGCATGACCGCCATGGACGCCTCCACCCGCAACGCCAAGGAGATGCTCAAGAGCCTGAACCTGACCTACAACCGCGCCCGGCAGTCCGCCATCACCCAGGAGATCACCGAGATCGTGGGCGGCGCCCAGGCGTAACGCATCCGCGATGAAAGGTATGATGGATATGTCACAGACAGGAAAAATTGCACAGGTGCTGGGCCCCGTGGTGGACGTGTGCTTTGACGAGGGCCCCCTGCCCGAGATCAAGGACGCGCTGAGCGTTGAGCTGGACGGCAAGCCCCAGGTCATGGAGGTGGCCCAGCATGTGGGGGGGAATTTGGTGCGCTGCATCATGCTCTCCCCCAGCGAGGGCCTGGGCCGGGGCATGGAGGTCACCGCCACCGGCGGGCCCATCCGGGTGCCCGTGGGCAAGCAGGTGCTGGGGCGCATGTTCAACGTGCTGGGCCAGACCATCGACGAAAAGGGCCCCGTGGAGACGGCGGAGCGGTGGTCCATCCACCGGGATCCGCCCCCCTTTGAAAACCAGCGTCCGGTGGTGGACATCTTCGAGACCGGCATCAAGGTCATCGACCTGCTGGCCCCCTACGCCCGGGGCGGCAAAATCGGCCTCTTCGGCGGCGCCGGGGTGGGCAAGACGGTGCTGATCCAGGAGCTCATCCACAACATCGCCACCGAGCACGGCGGCTACTCCATCTTCACCGGGGTGGGGGAGCGCACCCGGGAGGGCAGCGATTTGTGGCACGAGATGACCGAGTCCGGCGTCATTGAAAAGACGGCCCTGGTCTTCGGCCAGATGAACGAGCCCCCCGGAGCCCGTATGCGGGTGGCCCTCACGGGCCTGACCATGGCCGAGTACTTCCGGGACCAGGAGAAGCAGAACGTGCTGCTCTTCATCGACAACATCTTCCGCTACGTCCAGGCGGGCAGCGAAGTCTCCGCCCTCATGGGGCGCATGCCCTCCGCCGTGGGCTACCAGCCCACCCTGGCGGGGGAGGTGGGCGCCCTCCAGGAGCGCATCACCTCCACCAAGGACGGGGCCATCACCTCGGTGCAGGCCGTATACGTCCCCGCCGACGACCTCACCGACCCCGCCCCCGCCACCACCTTCGCCCATCTGGACGCCACCACCGTCCTCTCCCGCAAGATTGTGGAGATGGGCATCTACCCCGCCGTGGACCCGCTGGAGTCCACCTCCCGCATCCTGGAGCCCGACGTGGTGGGGGAGCGGCACTATCAGATCGCCCGGGGCGTGCAGGAGCTGCTGCAGCGCTACCGGGAGCTGCAGGACATCATCGCCATCCTGGGCATGGAGGAGCTGGCCGAGAGCGACAAGCAGGTCGTGGAGCGCTCCCGGCGCATCCAGCAGTTCTTCTCCCAGCCCTTCGCCGTGGCCGAGCCCTTTACCGGGCTCCAGGGGCGGTACGTCAAGCTGGAGGACACCCTCAAGAGCTTCGAGGCCATCCTGGGCGGCGAGCTGGACCAGTACCCCGAGGCCGCGTTCAGCATGGTGGGCACCGTGGACGAGGTGGCCGAAAAGGCAAAGAGCCTGGGGGCGGTGTAAATGCCGAAGACCTTCTATCTGGAGATCATCACCCCCGACCGGCAGTTTTACACCGGGCCGGCCGAGAGCCTAGTGATGCCCGCGCTGGACGGGGCCTACGGCGTGGAGCCGGGGCACGAGCCCATCGTCACCGCCCTGGACGCGGGGGAGCTGCGGTACAAGGTGGACGGCCAGTGGCAGACGGCCGCCGTGGCGGGCGGCTTCGCGGAGGTCATGCCCGAGTACGCCATCCTCCTGGTCTCGGCCGCCGAGCACCCGGAGGAGATCGACGGGAAGCGGGCCGAAGCCGCCAGGGAGCGGGCCGAGGAGCGCCTGCGCCAGAAGGAGAGCGTGCAGGAGTACTACCGGTCCAAGGCCGCGCTGGCCCGGGCCATGGCCCGGCTCAAGACCCGGGGCGGGAGATAAGCAGACGGATTGCCGCGCCGCCGCATACGGCGGCGTGGCAATCCGTCCTTTTTGTGGTATCATATGTTTTAATGTATCCGGATTTTATACGCCGCTTAAATTACGCTTATGTTACAAATCCCCCGAACGCCTTGACGAAAAAAGAGCGGGAGGGTATAGTATCAACGTAAGCTGATGGAGGGGATGTTCCCTCTCCATGAGCAAAATTAAGAAGGAGGAATTCCAAATGAGAAACCTCAAGCGGGCTCTCTCTCTGGCTCTGGCCGCCGTCATGGTAATCGGTATGATGGTCGTCGGCGCCGGTGCAGTGAGCTACAATGATTTCACCGATAAGGATGAAATCGTCAACAAGGATGCGGTTTCCATGGTCACCGCACTGGGCATCATCAACGGCCTGCCCGGCGGTTCCTATGGGCCCACCCAGAACATCGACCGTGCTTCCTTTGTGAAGATGATCGCCCTGACCCTGAACGGTGGCAGCGAGCCTATGCTGCCCGGCGACAACAAGGTCAGCTATGTCGACACCAAGGGCACCTGGGCCCAGCAGTACATTGAGTTTGCCACCAACCTGGGCATCGTGTCCGGCGACGGCACCACCGGCAAGTTCAATCCCACCGCTCCCGTCACCATTTCCCAGGCCGCCAAGATGCTGCTTGTAGCCCTTGGCTACAATGCTTCTATCGAGGGCTACGTGGGCTACGACTGGCAGATGAACGTCGACTCTGCCGCCAACCTGACCCACCTTTATGACGGCATCAGTGGCAACACCTCTGCCAACGCTACCCGCGACCAGGCTGCTCAGTTGATTTACAACGCTCTGAGCGCTACCATGGTGAAATACGAGTACGTCATCAGCGGCGTCAGTGCCACCACCAGCCAGGCTACCGCCAAGCCTCAGATTACCACCGACGGGATGAAGACCCTGCTGGAGGATAAGTTTAAGGCTATTCGTGTAACTGCCACTGTCCTTGCCAACGATTATGCCGGGCTTGCTGGCAAAGCCGCTACTGACGAAGGTAAGACCTATATGGAGGTCACCGATCAGCCCAAGAACAACAACTACCAGATTAAGAATGAAGGCGTTTTTAATGTGGCCAGCACCCCCGATATGCTGGGTCAAAGTGTGACTATGTTTGTTAAGACCTCCGGCGGTGTCACCGACCCCAGCAAGCTCACCGTGCTGGGCAACCTGATCCTCACCGACGACAACAAGGTCGTGGAGCTTACTGCTTCTAAATCCGAGCTTAAGGACATTGAAAGCTTCCTGAAGGATAATAGCCTTAAGATGGATAGCAAGAGCGAATATTATGTCAACTACAATCTGAAGGCCACTGGCAAGAGTGTTGTTACCAAGAACACGGCTGGTATGTCTATCACCTTTATTGACAACGACGATGACGGTGTGGTGGATTACGCACTCCAGATGGTCAGGACTTTCGGTAAGGTTAACAGCTATATTACCTCTGGCAAGGGCACGCTCTACGTGAGTGCCATCAACACTTCCGACGACGTGAAGGCCTATTTCACTGGCAGCGGCAAGAACGATGATGTTCTCCCCTATATCAACAGCACCGATGCCATCAAGGAGATTAAGGGCTTTGATACGGTCAAGAAAGATCAGTATGTGTTCTTCTATGGCGTAGCTGGAACCGCTTATGTGGATCCTGCTGAGTACGTGGACGTGACCGTGAAGTCTATTAAGGGTGCTAAGGTCACCGCTGACGGCAAGACTTACGAGCAGTCCGGCCTGGTCTCCAGCGTTAACGACGCCAGCGAGGCTCTGAGTGTGGCCGTGGATCTGGGCACTGAAACCCGTTTCTACCTTGATCCCGCCGGCTTTGTGGTCTACACCGACTCCGCTGAGACCAGCAACGACTACCTCTACATCGAAAAGTTTGATAGCTATAGCGGCTTCCGCGACACGGTGCAGGCCAAGGCCATCTTTGCCGATGGCAGTTCTGCCATCATCGACGTGAAGGCTAACGGCGGCGATATTACTAACGGCACCGGCACTACAAAGACGGCCTATGCCTTTACTAAGAGCAGCAAGGATGTCTATACCCTGACCAACCCCGACAATCTGAATAATACTGCAACCGTGTCGAACATCGATAAGGTAGAGAAGGGTAAGGCCAACCTGAAGAATAGCAGCGGCACCACCCTGGCCCTGGCTAACGACGGCACCATTTTTGTGGTGGCCCGCACCTCCGGCAACTGGAGCGTGTACGAGGGCATTGCTAACGTGCCTTCTCTTAGCTCTGGCAACGGCAAGAACTTTACCGCTTCGGCTGTAGTGAAGAATGGCGTCGCTAAGATTGTGTTTGTCTCCGAGAGCGACATCGGTGGCTCTAAGGAAGGCGTATACGTCTTGAATGTGAACCCCACCATCAGCGGCTCTAAGGATGACAAGGTTTATACCTATGATGTCATCTACAAGGGCGAGAAGATGGAGCTCACTGGCGACAGTGCTGCTCTGTTTACCGCCAATGGCAACAATAAAAAGGCCGGTTACTTTGAGAACGTCGAGGTAAATGGCAAGGAAATCACCGATGTGCCCACCGGTGCAATGCCTCTGGTTCCCGAGTATGTCAAGAGCGTGGAGAAGGGCGTAATTCGGACTATGGCTACCAACGTGGCCGATGGTTCCGATAAGACCGTCATGACCTTCGACAAGGACACCATCTTTGTGATTGTGGATGGCAGCGATGTAGCTACCGTGGACTCCAACGCGATCGTGGTGGCTCCTGGCTTCGATTCCAACGATACTCTAGTTCTGGCCGATAAGGACAGCGACGGTGTCGCCGACTATGTCTTCATCTGCCGCTAATCCGGTAGCTGAAACGCACTAAAACCCCACAAGGTTTCCCGCCCCCGCGGCCAAATGGCCGCGGGGGCGGTTTTTTGTTTGACAGTTCCCGTCATAAAGGGTAAAATAAAGTGTTATGTTATCGGGGTATGACCCCACCGCCCCTTCGGGGCACCTCCCCTCACAGGGGAGGCATTACTTCTGTGCGGGGAGCGCGCCATGATTAAAGAGAATCAGCGGCTGTTAAACCGCCTCAATGTCATAACGGACGCGCTGGTGGTCCTGCTGGCCCTGCCGCTGGCGTTCTGGATCCGCTTCTACCTCCTGCCCGACGGCCAGATCTCCGTGGACTTCCGCTTCTACGTCTATCTGGCGGCGGCGCTGGTCCCGGTCCACCTGATCACCTACGCCTCCTTCGGGCTCTACGAGTCCTTCCGCCACAAGCGCCTCTACCAGGAGCTGGCCAAGCTGCTCACCGCCAACATCCTGGACATGGCGCTGCTGCAGGCCTTCCTGTTCGTGGTCAGCGAGGTCCACTTCTCCCGCGGCGTGCAGGTCATCTTCTTCGTCCTCGTCTCCGGCGTGCTGGGGTGTAAGCGGATTGCCCTGCGCTACGCCCTGCGCCACTACCGGGAGAAGGGCTATAACCAGAAGCACGTGGTCATCATCGGCGCGGGGGACATGGCAAAGCGGTATCTGGACACCATCCGCTCCGACAAGGAACTGGGCTACAGCGCCATCGGCTACGTGTCCGGCAGCCGGGACTGGAAAGAAATCCGGCGGCTTGGGGACTATAAGGAGCTGGGGATTATCCTGGACCAGTACAAGCCGGACGAGGCGGTGGCCGCCATCCCGGTGGAGGACTTCGCCATGACGCCCAAGATCATCGCCGCCTGCGAGAAGTCGGGGACCAAGCTCTCCCTGATCCCCTTTTACGCCGAGTATATGCCCTCCAACCCCCAGTTCGACGATCTGGACGGCCTGCCCCTGATGAACATCCGCCGCATCCCCCTGGACAACTGGGCCAACGCCTTTCTCAAGCGGGCCATGGACGTGGCGGGCTCCCTGGTGCTGATGATCCTCACCTCCCCGCTGATGCTCTTCGCCGCCGTGGGCGTGAAGCTGTCCTCCCCCGGCCCCGTCATATTCAGCCAGGAGCGGGTGGGCCGGGGCAAGAAGCCCTTCTCCATGTACAAGTTCCGCTCCATGCGGGTGAACCCCAGGCAGGAGACCGGCTGGAGCCGCGACCGGGACAGTCGCAAGACCAAATTCGGGGCCTTTATCCGCAAATTCTCCATCGACGAGCTGCCCCAGTTCTTCAACGTGTTTAAGGGCGATATGAGCCTGGTGGGCCCCCGGCCGGAGGTGCCCTACTACGTGGAGCAGTTCAAGGAGGAGATCCCCCTCTACATGGTCAAGCACCAGGTGCGCCCCGGCATCACGGGCTGGGCCCAGGTCAACGGCCTGCGGGGGGACACCTCCATCAAGGAGCGCATCGAGCACGACATCTACTATATCGAGCACTGGAGCCCGGCCTTTGACGTAAAGATTCTGTTCCTCACCCTGTTCAAGGGCGTGGTGAACAGCGAGAAGCTGAAATAAGGAGATTCTTCAGATATGGCCAAAAAGCAGAGCAAGGCCGCGCGCAAACAGACGGCCCAGACCCCCGCGCCCGCCCCGGAGCAGAGGACGCCGCCCGATCCCCAGGCCGACCCGGCCAAGCAGGCGGCTTCCGCCCGGCAGGCGTCCCACGCCCGGCAGGCGTCCCACGCCCCCAAGGCCCCGGCGGCCTCCGCCGCCAAGCTGCCCTGGTGGAAGACCCCGGCCTTCCTCTTCGCCGTGCTGGGGGTGCTGCTCTTCGTTATGATCGGCATACAGGGCGGCGGCTCGGACAAAAACCTGTGCGTCATCCTGGCGGTCATCTTCATCGCCGCCTCCATCGGCGCCCGGCCCATCCGGAACATGTCCGGGCGGCTGAGCTTCCCGGTGCTGGCCGTCTTCCTGTACCTGATCCTCAACGCCGCCGCCGGCCTCTACTCCCGCTTCGGCAACTTCGCGGTGGGCGAGTGGGCCAAGATCTTCTCCGCCTTCTGCGTGTTCGGCATGGTGATTTTCCGCATGGGCAAGGAGCACGCCAAGCCCCTGGCCGCCACAATCTCCTCGGTGACGGCGGCCTTCGCCCTGGTGAGCATCGACGCCTCCTCCTGGAAGGTGCTCTTCGGCGTCTTCGCCGGGTTCTTCGACCGCATCGGCTGCGCCTACGCCAACATGAACACCGGCTACGAGGCGGGCGTGCGCGTCACCGGCGTGTTCGGCAACGCCAATATCCTGGCCGGGATGCTGGCGGTGGGGATTTTCCTCGCCCTCTATCTGGTCACCACGGCCCAGAGCCGCAAAACCCAGCTGCTCTCCTGCGTGCTGCTGGGGATCAACGCCCTGTGCTTCCTGCTGAACTTCTCCATGGGCGCCATCGCCATGTTCGTGCTGGCCGTGCTGATTTATTTGCTCGCCGCCCGCAAGGGCCAGCGCCTGCCCCTCTTCCTGCTGATGGTGGAGACCGCCGTGATTACGCTGCTGCTGACCTTCGTGTCCTTCTCCGGCCTGGGGGAGGGCGGCGGCAGGGCCGTGCTGCCCGTGCTCTGCGCCCTGGCCTCCGGGCCACTGCTGTGGGCGCTCCACCGCTTTGTGGGCGAGCGCGTCACCGCCGCCCTCTCGGCCCACACCAGGGCGGCCGGGCTGGTCATCGGCGGCGTGGCGCTGCTGGCGGTGCTCTATGTGGTGCTGGGCTACAACCTCTCCGGCGGGTATACCTTCGAGGCGGGGGAGACCCTGCGCCGCTCGGTCTACCCCGCGCCGGGCGAATATATGCTGGCCCTGGGCTCCGACGGCACCGAGCAGAACCTGACGCTGAGGGTGGAGAGCCAGAACCGGGCCCAGACCATCACCCACACCAGCACCGTGCTCTACGATGGGCCGCTGGCCGCCGCCTCCTTCACCGTGCCCGAGGACTCCACCGTGGTCTACCTGAACCTGACCGCCACCCAGGCAGCCAGCCTGGATTACCTTCGACTCACGGACGGCCCCTCCGTCAAGCTGGGGTACACCCTGCTGCCCGGCTTTGTGGCCAACCGCATCCAGGGCCTGTGGGCCAACCAGAACTTCATCCAGCGTATTATCTTCTGGCAGGACGGCCTGAAAATCTACGCCGCCCACCCGGTCTTCGGCAACGGCCTGGGCAGCGTGGAGGGCCTGGTCACCAGCGTGCAGGACTTCTTCTACGAGAGCCGCTACGTCCACAACCAGTACGTCCAGGTCCTGGCCGAGATGGGTATTCCGGGCATCCTGTCCTTCCTGTTCCTGCTGGGCGCGCCCGCGGTCACGCTGGTGAAGCGCCGCCGCGAGGGGGAGGACGACCCGCTGCTCGCCTGCCTGACGGCCTGCCTGGCCATGCTGGCCCTCCACGGCGCGGTGGAGGCCGTGTGGTCCATCAGCAACTACCAGACCGTCGCCCTGCTGGTGCTGGCCTTCATCGGCGTGTGCTACGCCAGGCCCATCGGGAAGCTCACTGGGAAGGCGGCGGCGTGGATCTGCTCCATCGCCTGCTGGGTCTTCGCGGCGGTCTTTGCCTTCCTGATGTACGGCAACCTGAGCGCCACCCGGCAGTACGCCGAGATCAACGCGGGCACCCGCACCCAGACCCCCTACTCCATGACCCAGCTGGCCGGGAAGGACCGCTACAACTGGGCCCAGTACAAGCTGGACATGGCGGTCAACGCCGCCCAGTCCGAGGTGCCCGAGTTCGCCCAGACCGCCGCCGACTACGCCGAACAGCTGCGCAAGCTGGAGATCTTCTCCATCAACGACAGCCTGCTGCGCTACGCCTACCTGCCCACGGGGCAGGTGGAGGAGGCCTTCACCGCCTCCCGGGAGGGCATCCCCCAGTCGGGCTCCCGCGTGAGCACCTGGCGGGACCAGTTCTCCCTCTACGAGCAGGTATTCTGCCCCTATGGCGCGGAGGGCGCGTGGAACGTGGACAGCGCCCAGTGGTACGCCGGTCAGATTCTCCAGACCTACGACATGCTGGTGGACTACAACCGGGGGCGGCTGGAGTTCATCACGCTCACCGCGCAGAACAACGCCTTCCTGAACCGGGTGCTGGCCCTGCGGGACGCGGGGGCGGAGGGCCAGGAGGCGGCCGCGCTGCTGCGCGCCCTGCTCTTCGACAGCGCCAGCGCCCCCGACGCGGACTCCGACGGTGTGCCCGACCAGCTGGCCGGGGCCGCGGCCTCCGGGAACAGGCTTTCCCTGAATAACGGGGCCTCCCTCAAGCTGTTCAGCTACTACGCCGGGGACTATGTGCTCACGCTGAGCGGCTGCTCCGACCCGGCGGCGCTGGCCGGGGCGACCCTGGACGGCGCGCCCCTGGCGCTGACCGCGGAAGGGGATACGCTCACCGCCGTGTTCTCCCTGCCCGAGGGCGGCGGAGAGCACACGCTGGCCTTTGCTACCTCCGGCGCGCTGGAGGCGGGCCGCATCTCTGTAACTGCACAATAAAACGGCGCAAAGGCGCGGGGAATGCTTCCATTCTCCGCGCCTTTATTGCCCGCGAAAGGGCAAAACACCCCTCCTTCCCGCATCAGGGTAAGGAGGGATGCAACATGTCCAACGCATATACAAAACAGCTCAAGCTCAACCAGTGGGCGGCCAGCGACAGCTTTGTCCGCACGGAGTTCAACCGGGACAACGAGATCCTGGAGGGGGCCTTCACCGGTCTGGACAGCCGCGCCGGGCTGCTGGAGCGGCAGGTGGAGCCTCTGGGCTACAACCTGTACAACCTGCTGCTGCAAAATTACTACGACGGCAAATACACCGGCTATAAGAAGTCGCTGATCTTCGACGGCTTCCGGGACGCCTCCATGCTGGCGGCGGTTACCCCCGGCGCATACCACGACCCGGTAGCCAAGCACGTGCGGGTGCTGTCCGCGGGGGCGGCGAACATCGACACCGGCTTCTGCGTGGAGGCGGGCGTAAACACCCAGAACGAGAACAACTACTACAGCATCGGCTGGATCGGCGCGGGCGGCTTCCGGGACCTGGAGTTCACCCCCAGCGGCTACGGCAGGCTGGGCAGCGTGCGCTTCCGGCTGGCACGGGGCTCCACCGACACGGTCTACGCCAAGGTGGAGGTGCTGGACGGCAAGGCGGTGGCGGCCGTCAGCGCGTCCGTAACCGTGGCCTCGGACAAGTTTGCGGACTACACCTTCACCTTCCCCGGCGGGGTGCCGGTGCTGGGCCTGCACCCCTACACCCTGCGCCTGTCCCGGGCGGAGCCGGAGAAGTATTACCTCTGCGCCGCCGCCAACCCCGCCCGGAACGGCCTTGGGGCGGTACTGTCCTTCACCGCGCAGAACTACACCGCGGGCAGCATCACCACGCCTGTCTGCAATATCGGGCGCAATTATGACAGGGCGTTATGCTGGGTGCGGCACACCGGGTCGGTGGGCGTGTCCATCAAGGGCGGCGGGGCCTTCCTGCCCCTGACCAAGGTTTCCACCCGCCTGACCACGGCCCTGACCGGCGAGGACTGCACCGAGAGCCACTTCCGGCTGGACGCGGCCCCCGCCGCGCCCAACAGTGAGGCCACGGTCAAGCTGGATCTGAACACCGGCGGCAGCGCCTGCACGGTGTACGACTACGGGGTGCTGTTCCTGTAGTTCCCTATACGCAAAAGAGGGTTCCTGCCGTCAACGGTAGGAACCCTCTTTTGCGTGCAGCGCGGGCACCACGAGGCCGTAAGCGTCCATAACGGCAGGTAATACGCGTTCCAGACTATACTGCTCGGAATCGGCCCTGGCCCGCTGAGAAAGGGCGGCGGCCAGCTCCGGCTGTCCGCTCAGCCTGCGCAGACTGGCGGCGCAGGCCTCCACATCCCCGTAGGGGAAGAGCAGGCCGTTCTCCCCGTCGCAGATGAGATCCACGTGGCCCTTGACCGCGCTGGCGGCCACGGGCAGGCCCAAATACATGGCCTCCATAATGTTGAAGGGCAGTCCCTCGCTGCGGCTGGAGGAAACCGCGCAGTCCGACGCGGCGTACCAGAGGGCCATATTCTGTACCTGGCCGGGGAAAATGACCCGGCGCTCCACCCCCAGCCCTGCGGCCAGGGCGCGGCAGTCCTCCCACAGCGCGCCGTCACCCGGCAGCAGCAGGGCCACCCGCTCCGGCAGCAGGGGCAGGGCGCGAATCAGGGTCTCCTGGTGCTTGCGCTGTGAAAACTCAGCGGCATACACGCACAGAAAATTCCCCCGCGTAAAGCCGAACTCGCCCCGCAGGGCCTCCGCCGCCGCGGGGTCGGGGGCGGAGAAGCGGGAAAAGTCCACACCCACGCCGGGAATGTGGACAATTTCCCTGCCCAGCCGGTACTTCCGGGCCAGCGTGTCATCCCAGCCGTTCATGGTCAGCAGCAGGTCGGTGTCCCCGGCGGTCAGGCGCTCGGCCCACAGGAGGATCTGCCGCTTGAGGGCGGGGGTGCCGTCGTCGAAGAGGTAGCCGTGGGAGGTGTTCACCACCACGGGCCTGGGGTCCAGGCCTCGGACGGCCAGCCGGGTGAAGAAGGCGGCCAGGGAGGTGTGGGCGCTGACCAGGGCGTAGCCCTCCCGCGCCATCTCCCGGTGGAGCAGGCGGGCGGCGCCAAAGTTGCGCGGGGAGGACATCTTTTTCTCAAAGGGCAGGTGGATGACCCGACCGGCCTCCGGCAGCTCCATGGGCGCGCCGCCGCAGGCCACGTGGACACTCCAGCCCTGGTCCCGGAGGGCGCGTATGTAGGGCAGGTGGAAATTGCGGATGTGGGAGTAGGTGGAGGCGGTAAAGAGCGCCTTGGGCTCCATGGCGGCCCTCCTCTCTTTCGTTTCTTGTATTGTAACACGGTCCGGTGCGTGCGTCTATTGGGAATTGGGGGATAAAAAACCGCCCCCGCGGCTAAAATAGCCGCGGGGGCGGGAAACCGATTAGGGTTTAGGGTGTCTCAATCAGCAATTACTTGCAGATGATGACGGTGGCGGCAATGCCGTCATTGTCGGTGCTGGGGACAATCACGATGTTGCTGGTGTTCTTGGCATCGTTATTATCAATGATAACAGCACCCAGGGAAGCCACGGTAACGTCAGTGCCATCAGCAATCAGCACAACGGTCTTGTCGGTGGTGACATAAGTGCCCTGCTGAGTGGTAGCAATCAGGTTGCCAGTGTTAGCAGTCGCGGGAGCGGGCTGGAAGACAGCGGTGCTACCATCCTTGAAGGTCAGGTTAACCTTCGCGATTTCTGTACCGTTGATCTCCACATTACCATAGTAACCAGTGTCAGTAAACATGCTCTTGTTCTCACCGGTCAGAGTGGTCTTCTCGCCCTTGTAGATAACATCGTAGGTGTAAGTGGGATCATCCTTGGTGCCGCTGATGGTGGGGCTGGTGCTCAGAACATAGACACCCTCAGGAGTGCCGCTCACGCTGCTATCGGTTACAAACACGACCTTAGCCACGCCGCCCTTAACGGCCGCAGTAGCGGTGGTCACGTCCATGCTGGGGACATTTGCAATACCGGTGTAAACAGAGTAGCTAGAGCCACGAGAGACCACGAAGATGGTGCTGCCATTGGCGAGAATCCCGTCGTTGCCGGCATTGGCAATTTTGGCATTACCCTTGGTAATCTTGCTCAGGTCGGTGTACTGAGTGTAGCCCTTAGTGCCGGTGGGCAGAGCGGTCAAAGTGTAAACACCGGTCTTGCTGTTAACAGAATAGGTGTACACGCCCTTTACAATCCTACCAGCATCATCACCAGTCTTATACAGCAGGTCCGCATCATGCTTCACCTCAGCGGTGATAGAGGTGCCGTCGCTCAGAACCAGCTTAGTCTTGATGGTATCGCTAAAGTTATCATACTTAGCGGAATTCACAACCAGAGCATAGTCAGAGCTGGTGTTCACGGAGTCAGTGTAGGTCACATATCCGGACGCATCCAGATAGAGGCGAACCTCATCACCCAGGGAAACCATAGCGCCCAGGGTCTGGTCGTTGCTCTCACCGAACTTATTAATCAGGCCAGAAGCCTCATAGGTGGTGCCGCCGGCAGTGACCTTGTCACCCTTAATGGAGGTAACAGTCACGTCAACATACTCAGCCTTCTCCACATAAGCGGTATCGCCGCCCACATTGTAGAAGAAGACGTAGTCACCCTTAGCCACATCCTCAAAGCCCTTGACATCCTTCACAGCGTCAGAACTGCTGATGCTGGTAAGAGTAACGTTGCCCTTCGAATCGGTGGAGAGGGTCTTGATATTATCGGAGGGGTTAATGGAGCTGACATAGATGGAACCCTTGCCGCTCTCGGTGTAACCATCGACCTTACCAAAGGTCTTGATGCTCTGCAGCGCGTAGTCCACCACACCATCGTTGTCATAGTCGATAAAGGTGGTAACTTCGCCCTTGTTGTTAGAGGAGGGGAGGCCGGTCTGCTCCACAAAGTTGATGTAGTAACCGGTCTTGCTGTCCATCTTCAGGTTCTCGTCCTTCAGGAAGCTGTCAATCTTGGTGCGGCTGTCCTTGCCGGAGCTCAGCTCGACAATAGTATTGTCAGTGGTCAGGATGAGGCTGCCCAGAACAGTAGCAGACTTCGCAGTGGTGCTACCGCCGGAAACCTTCACGAACATGGTCACGCTCTTGCCGAGCATATCGGCGGTGCTGGAGACACCAAAGACACCGTCCTTGACCTCGTCGTTAACGTTGTTGCGCCGGGGCTGCTCAGTGATATGGATATAGGTCTTGCCCGCATCGGTACGGGCTTTATCCAGGCCAGCATACTCGTTAGCCTGAACAACGCCAGTCACCTTAATGGCACCAAACTTGGCCTCCAGCAGAGTGCCGGAGTCGGTGTCATTGCTCACCTGGGGCTTCGCAGTAACAGTACCGCTAGTATTAACTTCCCAAGAGCTGGTGTACTTCACCATCTGGGCACTCAGAGCATTGTAGATCATCTGGGCGGCCTGATCTCGAGTCGCATTAGCAGAAGTGTTGCCGGAAATACCGTTGTACAGACCAGCCAGGTTAGCGGCGGAGTCAACGTTCATCTGCCAGTCATAGCCAATATAACCCTCGATGGAAGCATTGTAGCCAAGGGCCACAAGCAGCATCTTGGCGGCCTGGGAAATGGTGACGGGAGAGGTGGGGTTGAACTTGCCGGTGGTGCCGTCGCCAGCAACGATACCCAGGTTGGTGCAGAACTCAATGTACTGCTGGGCCCAGGTGCCCTTGGTGTCGACATAGCTCACCTTGTTGTCGCCGGGCAGCATAGGCTCGCTGCCACCGTTCAGGGTCAGGGCGATCATCTTCACAAAGGAAGCACGATCGATGTTCTGGGTGGGGCCATAGGAACCGCCGGGCAGGCCGTTGATAATGCCGAGCGCGGTAACCATGGAAACCGCATCCTTGTTCACGATTTCGTCCGCATCGGAGAAGTCGTTGATGCTCACTGCACCAGCGCCGACGACCATCATGCCGATTACCATGACGGCGGCCAGAGCCAGAGAGAGAGCCCGCTTGAGGTTTCTCATTTGGAATTCCTCCTTCTTAATTTTGCTCATGGAGAGGGAACATCCCCGCACAAAAAGCAGCAACCGCCTGGGCGGCAGGCGGATTACCGCCCCGGGTAGCCGTACAGGTACCCTTTGACGAATGACGGGTGTGGTGACAAAATAACAGAATATTCGACACGCCGCCCAGACATAAATATTCGCGGCGTGAGCAGGAGGAAGAGATGGCAAGAAAGAGGATTCAAAAAAACCTGGCGTACGACGACCAAAAAAAGCTGTATTACGCCTATTTTGACCACGGCGCGGCCCCCGACGGCAGCAGGCTGCGGCGCACCAAGACCTATGCCGACCGGGAGGCGGCCGTTCTGGCACTGGCGCAGTTTGAGGCCGCCCGCCTGTCCGGGGCGCTGCCCGTCCCCAGCCGTATGACCGTCCGGGATTGGCTGGACTACTGGCTGGAGGACGTCATCCGCCCCAACCGGGCCTATACCACCTACTACTGCTACTGGAGCATGGTGAAGAACCACATCGGCCCCGGCCTGGGGGGGATCCGGCTCCAGGCGCTGATGCCCCACCAGATCCAGCAGTATTACACCCGCATGCTGCGGGAGGGCGGGCTCTCGCCCAACAGCGTGCACAAGCACCACATTCTGCTCCACACGGCGCTCAAGCTGGCCTATCAGCAGGGGGTGATTTCCGCAAACCCGGTGGACCGGGTGGAGCCCCCCAAGGAGCGCCCCGCCCGGCGTCTGTACTACAACCCCGCCCAGCTCAAGGCCCTCTTCCGGGCCGCCGAGGGCACCCATCTGGAGCTTATCGTCAAGCTGGCGGGCTACCTGGGCCTGCGCCGCAGCGAGATCTGCGGCCTGCGGTGGGAGCACGTGGATTTGGAGCGGGGGCTCGTGTCGGTGCGGCTGGCGCGGACCACGGCGGGGTACCGGGTGGTGGAGAAGGAGCCCAAGACCGACTCCTCCGCCCGGGTGCTGGGCATCGGGGGTCTGGAGGATCTGACCGCGCTGCTGCGCGAGACCCGCCGCCGCCAGGAGGAGCGCGCCCGGCAGGATGGGGGCTACTGCGACAGCGGCTTCGTGGTAACCTACGGCGACGGGCGGCCCTGGCATCCCAACCAGGTGACACGGGAGTTCGGGGCCTTCATCCGCCGGGAGGGCCTGCCCCCCATCACGGTCCACGGTCTGCGCCACACCTTCGCCAGCGTGGCCAACAGCGCCCGGGTGCCCATGCTGGACATCGGCAAGGCCCTGGGGCACAAGGACGTGTCCATCACCGGGCGAATTTACACCCATATCTTCGACCAGACCTACAGCGAGGTGCTCAGCACCGTGGCGGCCTGCATCAGGGGCGCGTGAACGGGTAGCCGGGGGGTAGCCGGAAAAAGGAAGGAGACAAGTGCGGGGAAATGTGCTATAATGTCTGCGTAAATCCTTTTTTGCGTATGGAGGAACAAATTATGAAAAAAAGAATTGCCGTACTGGCCCTTGCCGTGCTGTGTGTGGGGCTGCTGGCCCTGCCCGCCGCCGCGGCCGCCGAGTACCCCGCCTGGGCCGCCGGGGCCATGGAGCGCTGGGCCGACTGTGAGAAGCTGGACGGCGGAATTGCCGCCGCCCAGCCCATGACCTACGGCGGCGCCGTGGCCGTGCTGGACAAGGTCATCGCCGCCCAGGCGGCGCAGGACGCCGACCCCGCCGCCCCCCTCACCCGGCAGGACGCCGCGGTGCTGGTGGCCGGGCTGTTCGGCTTTGAGGGTGCCGGCGCGCCCGGTTACGAGGACGCCGCCGCCATCTCCCCCGAGGCGGTGGGTGCGGTGTACGCCCTGCAGCAGGCCGGCGTCATGCAGGGCAGCGGCGGCTTCTTCCGCCCGGCCGACGTGATTACTTACGCCGAGCTGGTGGTGCTGGCGGACAACGCCCTGCGCGCCACCGACCTCATTACCGGCATGACCGCCCAGGCCCGCAGCGCCGAGGGCGTGCTGGCCGACGGGGCCGACAAGCACGTGAACGACGGGAAGTTCACCGTGGGCGCTGTGACAAAGACGGAGGACGGCTACGCCGTGGAGCTCACCGGCACCGCGGCCCTGGTGGGCCAGAAGGCCGACGAGGTGGCCGCCGGCCAGCCCCAGTGGGACGGCAAGTGGATGGGCCTGTGCCTGTCCTTCCGCGGCCTGGTGCAGGCGGACGCGCTGCAGTACAGCCGGGACGGGGAGAGCTGGACCGGCGTGGACCGCGCCGAGGCGCTGGTCCCGGCCATCCGGGTGAACAGCGTGATGGTCTACGTCAACGGGGCCGAGAAGCCCGAGGCCGACGGCAAGGAGATCGAAAAGACCTCCACCGTCTATTTCCGCCAGGGGGACGAGGGCAAGCCCTTTACCGTGACCTTCCACTACACCCCCGCCAAATAGGAACCGCAGGGAAACCCCGGCCGCTGGGCCGGGGTTTCCTTTTTGCGCGCGTCTGTGGTATACTATATACGACTTTTTGAAAAAACGAGGAGCGCTTATGCTGTTATCTGCCGAGGAAATTTCCAAGAGCTACGGTACCCGGACGCTGCTGGACCGGGTGTCCCTCTATCTGGACCGGGGGGAGAAGCTGGCCGTGGTGGGGGTGAACGGGACGGGAAAAACCACCCTGCTGCGGCTGCTGGCCGGGGCGGAGGAGCCGGATTCCGGCCGGGTGTCCCGGGACCCCAACGTGCGCCTGGAGTACTTGCCCCAGAACCCGGCCTTCCAGGGGGAGAACACGGTGCTGGAGCAGGTCTTCGAGGGCCTGTCCGGCGAGGCCAGGGCATTGGCGGAGTACGAGGCCAAGACCATCCTGACCAGGCTGGGGATCACGGACTTTGACCGGCGGGTGGGCGCCCTGTCCGGAGGCCAGCGCAAACGGGTGGCCCTGGCCTCCGCCCTGGTGCACGAGAGCGACGTGCTCATCCTGGACGAGCCCACCAACCACCTGGACAGCGGCATGGTGAGCTGGCTGGAGGACTTTTTGCAGAAATTCCGGGGGGCCCTGGTGATGGTGACCCACGACCGCTATTTTCTGGACCGGGTGGCCGGGCGGATCGCGGAGGTGGAGGGGGGAAACCTCTACTTTTACGAGGGGAGCTACCGCCGTTACCTGGAGCAGAAGGCCCAGCGGGAGGCCCGGGAGCAGGCCGGGGAGCGCAAACGCCAGGCCCTGCTGCGCCGGGAGTACCAGTGGGTGATGCAGGGCCCCACCGCCCGGGGCACCAAGAGCCGGGAGCGGCTGGAGCGCTACGAGGCGCTGAAGGACCGGACCGGCCCGGCGGAGCCGTCCAATCTGGAGCTGAACGCCCTGTCCAGCCGCCTGGGAAAAAAGACGATTACCCTCCACGGGGTGGGCAAGGCCTTCGGGGGGCGGACGGTGCTGCGGGATTTCGACCTGAGCCTGCTGCGCGACGACCGCATCGGCGTGGTGGGCAGCAACGGCAGCGGCAAGTCCACCCTTTTGAACCTGATCGCCGGGCGGCTGGCCCCCGACGCCGGAACGGTGGAAGTGGGGGAGACCGTGCGCATCGGCTACTTCTGTCAGGAGAACCCGCCCATGGACGGGGACGTGCGGGTCATCGACTACGTGAAGGCGATCGGCAACAACATCGAGACGGCGGAGGGCACCCTCACCGCCTCCCAGCTGCTGGAGCAGTTCCTCTTCCCCAAGGAGGAGCAGTGGAGCCCGGTGTCCAAGCTCTCCGGCGGGGAGAAACGGCGGCTGTTTTTACTCTCTGTATTGGCCGCGGCCCCCAACGTGCTGCTGCTGGACGAGCCCACCAACGATCTGGACATCCAGACCCTCACCATCCTGGAGGACTATCTGGAGACCTTCCCCGGCGCGGTGGTGGCCGTCTCCCACGACCGCTACTTCCTGGACAAGACCGCCCGGCGCATTTTCTGCGTGGAGGGGGACGGCCGGGTATCCGAATACGTGGGCGGGTATACCGCGTACCGGGAGGCGCGCCGTGGGGAGCAGGCGCCGGAGCCGGCGGCCAAGCCGGCCAAGGCCACCCAGGAGCGGCCCGCCGGGCCCAAGAAGCTGAAATTCAGCTACAAGGAGCAGCGGGAGTACGAGAGCATTGACGGCGAAATCGCGCTGCTGGAGGGAGAAATCGCCGCGGTCAAGGGGGAGCAGGCCGAGAAGGCCAGCGACTACGTGGCCCTCCAGGCGCTCCAGGCCCGGCAGGAGGCACTGGAGGCCGCGCTGGAGGAGAAGATGGAGCGGTGGGTCTACCTCAACGACCTGGCCGAGCAGATCGAAAAGCAGGGATAACGGGAAAAAAGCGGCCCTCCCCGGACAGGGGAGGGCCGCTCGCGTACACATGGGTAAGGTGGGGGGCCGCGGGCCGATGTGGGCATCGGCCCCTACGGATGGAGGGTGACGGGGCAGCGCCGGGCCTCCCCGCTTCTCCGTCTACGGCAGCAGCAGCGGCCCGACGACGGGGCGGGGCAGGGTGGTGGCCGGGACCTGCGCCTCGGGCGGCTGGACGGGGAGGCTGGGCACGGGCGTGGGGGTTGGCGTTGGTGTAGGTGTCGGCGCGGGGGCGGCGGCCTGGCCGTAACGGGCCTGGTAGATGGCCCGGAGGGCCGGGCTGTCCGCCAGGAACTGGTAGCGGAAGTGGACCTCGCCGATGATCTCTGGAATGGTGTCGTTCAGCGCCAGCTGGTTTTCGATGGCGGTGGTGCCGTACCAGGCGTTGTCGGGGTTTTTGTTCCCCGCCATATAGTCCGCCATGCCGATGTACAGGTCCACGCCGGTGCCCCGCACCGTGCCCGCCCACCACTGGGCCAGGGCCTTGTAGTCGGTTTTGGCGTGTCCGATGGGCCAGTAGAGCTGGGGGCAGATGTAGTCCACCCAGCCCTCCCGCACCCACCTGCGGGTGTCGGCGTAGGCCTGGAAATAGGTCTCGTATCCGCCGGAGGTGTTGGAGCCGCCGGAGAGGTTGGCGGCATCCGCCCACACCCCGGCCGGGCTCACGCCGAAGCGCAGGGAAGGGTCCAGGGCGTGCAGCCGGGCGTCCAGGTCCCGGATCAGCTGGTTGACGTTGTCCCGCCGCCAGTCGGCCAGGGAGGAGAAGGCGGAGCCGTACTGGGCGTAGGCCGCGGCGTCGTTAAAGCCGGAGCCGGGGTAGAAGTAGTCGTCCAGATGGACGCCGTCCAGGTCGTAATTGCGCACCAGCTCCTCCGCGCCCTGGATCACCAGCTCCCGCACCTGGGGCAGGCCGGGATTCAGGTAGAAGTTCTTATCGAACTCCACCACCCAGTCCGGGTGGAGCTTGGCGGGGGAGGAGGGGGACAGGGCGTCGAACTCCGTCTGCCCGCCCTTGGTCACCCGGAAGGGGTTGACCCAGGCGTGGAGCTCCAGGCCCAGGGCGTGGGCGCGCTCCACCCAGTAGGCCAGGGGGTCGAAGCCGCCCTGTGGGGCGGCGTTCTGGTCCCCCGTGAGGTAGCGGCTCCACGGGAACAGGGTGGAGGGGTAAAATGCGTCACAGGAGGGGCGCACCTGGAGGATGACCGCGTTCATCCCCATGTCCGCGCTGTTTTGGAGGATGGCGTCGGCCTGGGCGCGGAGGGCCTGGGCGTCGGTGGTGCCCTTGGCCGGGTAGTCCAGGTTATAGACGGTGGCCACCCAAACGGCCCGGAAGCCGATGGCCTGGCCGCCGCCGGCGGCCAGGGACGGGAGGAGGAGCAGGGCGGCGGCGAGCAGCAGGGCGTACAGGCGCTTGGCAGGTTTCATGGCGATTCTCCAGTCGTAGGCAGGATACGACATTATAGCACAAAAACAGGGTCCGGGCCAATACGGCCCGGACCAATTTCTCAGAGAATTTATTGCTTGACCGCCTCCTTCGCCCGGCGCAGCAGATGGCCGGCCACCAGGCCGATAAAGTCCATGGGCTTGGGCGCGCGGTCCAGCGGGTAGGTGGCCAGCTCCTCCAGATAGGAGCGGTTGCGGTGCCAGCACACCTGAATGGCCGTGCGCATGTCCCGCTCCACGCAGCTCCAGGTGGTCTCAAAGGCGCGCGCCACGTCGGGGTAGAGGCGCTTGGTGGCCAGGAAGAGGTAGTCCTCGTTTTCCATCACCATCGAGATCGCCAGGGCCAGGTATCGGTACCCACGGTACCGCGCACCGATGCCCAGCCGCGTGAGTACGGCATAAATGTCCGCCATATTCATCACCCTTTCTCATGAGTAAGGTAATGGTACGGCAAAATTCTGGGAAAAAGAAATAATAGACGAATATAGACGGTGTTCGACGAAATAAAACGGTGGTTTTAGACGGAATATTGCAAAAAATAAGTTAAAAACCCGTTTTCAGCGGTTCGGCGGGAAGTTTTGTGCCGGCGCAAAATGGACATTCCGCGGCGCGGGTGATATGATAAAGCTGCGTTTACTATTTACGAGAGGAAAATGACCATGAACGAAAAGGAAATCGCGGAGCTTCGCCGCCGTTTTCGGAGCGATAAGAGCAACATCACCCGGGTGCGCGGCTGCTATGTCAACGAGAACCGGGAGATCGTCTCCCAGGTGGACCAGTCCCTGGGCCTGATGACCCAGGAGGAGGGGGAACGGCTGCTGGCCATCCTCCGGCGGACCCTGTCGGGGGGCCTGGGGAAGAACCTCATCGACATTACCTTTTCCACCCGGCAGGTGGTGGAGGGGGAGGAGCACAAGCTGCTCATGGCCCTGCGGGGCTCCGGGCTGAAGGACGAGGAGGCCGTGCAGGCCTTTTTCCGCAAGGTCATCGACCACCTGAGCCTGGAGGGCAACTACCTGATCCTGCTCACCCACGACACCTACGATGTGCCCTACCGCTCGGCGGACGGGGAGAAGCAGGCCGACGCCTCGTCGGAGGCCTTCTCCTACATCCTGTGCAGCATCTGCCCCGTGAAGCAGACCAAGCCCGCGCTGAGCTACTACGTGCGGGAGAACCAGTTCGGCACCCTGAGCCCGGATTGGGTGGTCTCGCCCCCCGAGCTGGGATTCCTGTTCCCCGCCTTCGACGAGCGCAGCACCAACCTCTATAACGCCCTCTACTACAACCGGGATACGCAGGAGAACCACCGGGAGTTTACCGACGCGGTGTTTAGCAGCGAGATCCCCATGCCCGCCGCCGCCCAGAAGGAGGCCTTCCAGTCCATCCTGGGGGACGCGCTGGCCGAGGCGTGCAGCTATGAGGTGGTTCAGGCGGTGCACGAGGAGCTGTGCGGCATCATCGAGGAGCATAAGGCAAACAAGGAGACCGAGCCGCTGGTGGTGAGCAAGCGCTCGGTCAAGCGGGTGCTCACCTCCTGCGGGGTGGAGGAGGCGCGTTTGGCCGCCTTCGAGGAGGAGTACGACGGCACCTTCGGGGCCGACGCGGAGATCTGCCCCCGGAACCTGGTGGACGTCAAGCAGATGGAGGTGCGCACGCCCGACGTGACCATCCGCGTCAACCCCGAACGCAGCGACCTTATCGCAACCCGGATGATCAACGGCGCGCGGTACATACTCATACGGGCCGAGGAGGGCGTCGAGGTCAACGGCGTGAGCGTGCATATCACCGAATAAGAGAAGACGGGGCGCCATCCCATGGGATGGCGCCCCGTGTTGCGCGGTCACGCCGGACTGCGGCCCAGATTGGCCAGGATCTCGTGATAGCGCCGGGTGGCCAGGGCGCTGGGCGCGCCCTTTTTGCAGAAGCCGAGCTTGGCCAGCTTGGGCACCACCCGCTCCACCACCAGCTGCCCGTCCGCCAGCTTGGCCTCCAGGGCGGACAGGGCCTCCAGAAAGCGGGGATCCGATTTGGCGCAATCGTAGAAGGACAGGGTGTGGACGTAGGAAAAGAGGTTGTAGCCGCGGGTGGGGTATTCCACCTGCATAAACAGGGTGCCGATGCCGTAGTGGCAGGGGCTGATGGGCGCGCGTATGACCCAGTGGCGGAGCAGGAAGTCCACGGCCCGGTCCAGGGCGGGCTCGGTATTGCAGTAGGGGGTGAAGCGGAAGGCGTTGAGGGCGGCCAGGGTGGTGAAGGGGGTGGAGTGCTCGGTCTCCGGCCCCCGGCCGAAGCTGTACTTGTTGCAGCGCCAGCCGCCGTCGGGCTGCTGGGTGTCCAGGAAGTAGCGGAAGGTGGTCCGGAGCCGCTCGTCCCCGGCGTATCCCAGGCGGCACAGGGCCTCGGCGGCCGAGGCCGTCTGGCAGGGGTAGATGCCGCCCTGGGGGTAGACCTTGAAGCGCCCGTCCGGCCTCCAGACGCTGAAGATAAGCTCCGCGGCCTCCTTCAGGGGGGATTCCCAGGGCTCCATACCCAGCTCCAGCAGATAATTGACGCAGTCCAGCGTCGTGAAGGGGGAGCCCTTCAGCAGACGCTTGTCCGGCGTGGCCCAGAGATCGCCGCCGTTGTCGTGGATATGGGACAGGATGGCCTGCGCATCGGGGCGGTATTGGGGGTCGATTGGCATGGGGAATACCTCCATTCGGGTTTATAAAGGGCGGTCAGCCCGGAATCAGCTGCGCCGTCGTGGCCTCAAGCCGGCGGAAGAAGCGGCTGATGTGCAGGCCGGGCATGGTGGAAATGCCGCATATGTTTTAGGCCGCGCCCCGCCTCACAGGGCTATAGCAGTCCCAGCCAGCGCAGCAAAAACACGCAGTCCTGAAAGCCCTGTTGGTAGATAAGGTCGTCGTCATACGCCGCGACATGGTTTTTGGCGGCGTCAAACTGGTTGATCAGGCGGTAATCCGCGCCCAGCTTGTCCTGAATCAGCTTGTAGAGCGCCCCGCATTTGTGCGCCCTTTCGGCGTAGTCCGGATCCGTCTGCGCCCGCTCGTACGCAAGACGGGTGCAGGACTGCATACAGCACGCCTTGAAGTTCTGCGCGAACGTCTTTTCTCCGCTTTCCATAGCACCAGACCTTTCTTTTCACAACCGCTTGAAAGGAGGGGGCGCACAGTGTATAATATTTATGCACCTGTCCTTTGGACGGCTGTGTTCTGGAGGGAGCGGCGGCTTTCGTGATGGTTGGGCGCCGCTTCCTCACTTTTCGTCTTTTAGACGGTTAATGGCCTGACGGATTCCTTCCGGGTGGTTAATGTGCTTTTTTTGGCAGTAGTCATCCAGAATTTTCAGCCCTCCGTCGGTAAGCCGTGCGGATACCTTATGAGGCTTTGGATCGTCTGTGGGCCTTCCCATCTTTTTTTTCTCGGCCAAAAATTCACCTCCTTAGTTTTGACCCCAAATAAAGAATAGAACTTATGTCCCCAAAAGTCAAGTAAAAAAAGCCGCCGGAGGTTATTAAAACCTCCGGCGGCTTTTTTTACCCGATAAACAGCTGCGTCCAGTAGTTTCCGGCGGCCACATAGCCAACGCCTATCTGGGTATAGGAGGCGTTGAGGATGTTGGCCCGGTGGCCGGGAGAGTTCAGCCAGCCGGTGACAACCTCCTGGGGGGTGCGCTGGCCGTAGGCGATGTTCTCACCCGCGGTTTTGTAAGTAATCCCAAAGGTGGTGAGCATCTGGAACGGAGTGCCGTAGGTCGGGCTGGTGTGGGAGAAGTAGCCGTTGTCCGCCATGTCCTGAGACTTGACGCGGGCGACGCGGGAGATCTCCGCGCTGGCCGTAAGGGGCTGGAGGCCGTTCTCCGCACGGGCCTCATTCACCAGGCGGACCACCTCGGTCTCATAGCTGGAGAGCGCGTCGTCCCCCTGCGAAGGGGGAACCTCCACGTCGGGGAGGTCCGGCGTCTGGTTCTGGTTGCCGCCCGGCAGACCCGGAATCAGATCGGGCAGAGAGAAGTCGGGGCAGTTGGGCAGGAACGCATCCGGGCAGTTCTTCAGGAAATCCTGCAGGGAGAACTCACAGGAACTCTGATACCCGGGCAGTGCGGTGTTCCCCTCGTATACCGTAATGGAAAAGGGGGCCGCACTGGCGGAAATGGCGAACACGGAGCAGCCTAGGGCCGCCGCGACAAGGCAGGTACGGAATTTCTTCATTGGAAACACCTCTCAGTGATGTAATTCCCTTGCAAGGTTGAATAGATTGTAACTGTTTTGTAACTATCTTGCAAATGCAATATATTCCTAGCCCCGGCGCGGCCTGCGGGAGCGTAAGAATCCCCGCGCTACTGCCCGTACAGGGCGGCGATTTTTTGCGCCCTGCGCCCCATTTCCGCGCGGACATGGGACGGCTCCAGGCACTCGCATTGCGCCCCAAAGCTGAAGAGCATGTTGTAGTGGTACTCGTTCTCTATAAAAGGGAAGCGAACGGTATAGTGTTCGTCGCCGTCCGGCGAGCAGTCTTCATATGAGCAGAAATCAAGCACCCTGTCCAGCACCGATGCATGGACGCGGAGCTTGATGCTTGTGTGCATGGCCTCCCACATGCCCGCAAAGTCCAACGCCGGTTTTTGAGGATCCCGCGGTACAAATGCTTCCTCCCGTACTTGCAGGTTCGACATGCGGGAGAGCCTGAACAGGCGGAAATCGTTCCTTGTATGGCAGTACCCCTGTAAATACCAGTGGCTGCTTTTTAATACGAGCTGATACGGCTCCACGGTCCGCATGGTTTGATTCCCATGATGGGCGATATAGGAAAAGGTCAGCAGCTTGTTTTCCTGCAAAGCTGCCTTGATAAGCTCCAAATATGGCTGTATGCTGCGGTTGCCCATCCAGGGACTTAAATCGATGCAGATTTGATTGACTTTTAATTCAATGTCCTTCGCCCTGTCGGCGGGGATGAAGCGCTTGACCTTCGCAAGGGCGTTTACCAGCTCATCCCCCCGCACCATGTTCGATAGACTGGAGAGCCCCATCAGGATCGCGGAGAGGTCGGCCACCGAAAGAACCGTTTTGTCCAGCTTGTAGCTCTGCATGATTTCAAAGCCGCCGCCCACGCCCGGCACCGAGCGGATCGGAATCCCGGCCAGATTGATGGCGTCTATGTCGCGGTAGATGGTGCGGGGTGATACCTCAAACAGATCCGCCAGCTCCTGTGCGCCGATGCGCTCTGCGTCGAGGAGTATCATAATCATACTGACAAGCCTGTCTACTTTCATCCTGCCGCCGCCTTTCTGTTTGGATTCTGGCCATGCTGTTGTCAACAATCCAATGGTACAATAAGAACGAAAACAAATCAATATGACAATAAAATGGAGGATATTTATGGTTACAGTCTATGTTTACGTTCTTGATACCCTGGCAGACTGGGAGATTGGGTACGTCACTGCGGAGCTGAATTCCGGCCGGTTTTTCAAAGCGGGCGCGCCGCGTCTATCGCTGAAAACGGTCGGTGATTCCATGGAGCCAATCCATACGATGGGCGGCCTGACAATCGTGCCCGACTGCCAAATCGGCGATATGGTGGTGCGTGAGACAAACGTGCTGCTGCTACCGGGCGCGAATACCTGGAGCGGCCCCGAACGCGGCGCAATCCTCAAAAAAGCAGGCGAATTTCTCGCTTCGGGCGCCACGGTGTGCGCAATCTGCGGGGCGACCGCCGCGCTTGCAACGGCTGGGCTGCTGGATCAGCGTCCGCATACCAGCAACGGGCCGGGATTCCTAGACCTGGTTGCGCCCGGTTACAAGGGCCAGCGGTTTTACTCCGATAAGCCGTCGGTCGCGGGCAGCAACCTGATTACCGCAAGCTCTACCGGGGCTTTGCTATGGGCAAAGCAGATCATTGAGCGCTTAGGCGTTTTTCAGCCGGACACGTTGGAGGCCTGGTACGCCTACTTTCATACCGGCGCGCCCGAGCAGTTCTTTGCCCTCATGCAATCCCTGCCGTCCGGCAATAAAAAATAGTATTGGGTTCAAATTTTTTTGGCTTTATGAAAGGTGTGACAATGCCGGGAACACCGATGAATAGGGATTCTAAAGTTTATCCAGCTTGTATTTTTGAGGCGTTTGCAAATTGTGAACTACCCAGAATCCCGCCCGGATTTTATAAAAGATTGAAACACGATATAATGATACGCAGAATAACTTGACAGATCCAACGTTTGAATTTAGAGTAAAAGAAAGAGGCGTGTTTGCCTTTGGCGGAGAAGGTGTACTTAGCTCATTGAATTTTGAGGAGAAACACATGGAAAAGCTATATGCAGAGTTCCTTTTATGGAAGCATGGGTTTCATCCAGGGGAAAAGTATGAGAAATTACTCAATAAGATGTTTTTGAGTGATTCAAATAATGATTTTCTATTGGAGTTAGAAGAATGCTCGACAGATACGCTCAATACAAGTGAGCACTTCTTGCGCTATTGGACTTATAAACACCACGAATTAGATACTAATGTATTTGGAAAATACCTATTTTTTAGTTTGAATCTGGTTTATCATTCAACTACAATAAGCATTGAGGATTTTGGTAACCAATGCTATTTGTTGTGGAAAGACTTTCCCCCTCCGTTAGACCAAATAGAACCCTTCTGGACATTAAGTTATGCCGACGATCCTTTGTCTTGGGGAGATGAGGCACAAACAAGGGGCCTTTACGAAAAAGCGTTTGCATTTTATGACTGATACAACTTCCAGTTTGTTGGGCTAATCTAATACCGCCTTATTGGCAAAAAGGCGTATTTCTCATTTTGCTGTTTTCGATACTGGTTATCCCGAGGTCGGGATAATAGCAGCAAGCTATAAAAACTGATACCCGTTTAGTTTAAATGGATATAAAACCGGATCATCAAGCGCAGAGGGGCGGCATCCTTGAGGATGCCGCCCCTCTGCGCTGTGTCATCGACAATCCTTACACCAGGATTGATTTCGTATGGTGTCATTGCCCATCTTTCTAAAACCGAACTCGCTGAGGGGTTTTTCCTTGCCGCATTTCGGGCAAACACGGGTGGGTTCACTTCCGTTATAACCACTTGACTGAATAATGGGCCTTTCAACATTGTCTTTCTTTCCAGGCATAGTTTGCACCTCCTTCTGAACAAAACGCTCCTATCACCATCAGTCCCACTGCTATTTGTATTCTATTATATCATAAAAATAAAAGAAGTCGATTGCAATGCAATCAACTTCTTTTACGAACTGGTGGAGGCGGGGGGAGTCGAACCCCCGTCCGAAAACACTTCCACGGGAACTTCTCCGGGCGCAGGCGGTTATTTACATTCCCTCGCCCCGGCGTGAGCCGCCACACTCCGGGGTCCGGTAGCTTCATTGTTCATGGTGCGCTCAAAGCTTTGCGCACACACGTGCACCACTAATCGACGCCCTGTCCCGGCTCGTGGTCCTTCCGGGCAGGACGGTCACGGCTTAAGCCGCGACAAGATCAACGTTATTGTTGTTCTTTAATTTATAAAGGTGCCCATTTTAAGGATGTTAGGCGCATCCGCCCGCTATTCCCGCTTCCGCATCCCCGTCGAAACCAGTACGCCCCCATGGGGGCTCCCGGTGGGGAGCCTTGAGAAAACTAGATTTTGGCCGGCGCGGGGTACTCCACGCCGAAGGTATCCACCGTGACGGACTTGATCTTCTGCTCCGCCAGAGGGCGGTCGTCGCGGTTGGTCTTGGTGTTCACGATAGCGTCCGCCACGTCCATCCCCTCGGTGACCTTGCCGAAGGCGGCGTACTGGCCGTCCAGATGGGGGGCCTTCTCCACCATGAGGAAGAACTGGCTGCCCGCGCTGTTGGGGTTCATGGCCCGGGCCATGGAGAGCACGCCCCGGTCGTGCTTGAGGTCGTTCTTTACGCCGTTGCCGCTGAACTCGCCCTTGATGGAGTAGCCGGGACCGCCCATGCCGGTGCCGTCCGGGCAGCCGCCCTGGATCATGAAGCCGGGGATGACGCGGTGGAAAATCAGGCCGTTATAAAAGCCGCTGTTGACCAGGCTGATGAAGTTGTTCACCGTATTGGGGGCTACGTCGGGGTAGAGCTCGGCGACCATCTTGCCGCCGTCCTCCATTTCAATGGTGACGATGGGGTTCTGAGCCATGGGGAAACACTCCTTTTATGTTCAATATCCGGCGTTGCGCCGGGATTTCATGGTGCGGTCCATCTCACGCTTGGCGTCCTTGGCCGCGGCGGTCTCCCGCTTGTCGTAGAGCTTCTTGCCCTTGGCCAGGCCGATCTCCAGCTTGACCCGGGGGCCGCGGAAGTAGACCGACAGGGGGACGATGGCGTAGCCGTCCTGCTTCATCTTGGCGAACAGGCGCAGGATCTCCCGCTTGTGCATCAGCAGGCGGCGGGGGCGGAGGGGGTCCTTGTTGAAGATGTTCCCCTTTTCATATGGGCTGACGTGCATGCCGTGGACCCGGATCTCCCCGTCCTTCACGATGCAGTAGGAGTCCTTCAGGTTGACGTTGCCCTGGCGGATGGACTTGACCTCGGTGCCCGCCAGCTCGATGCCCGTTTCAAATTTATCCTCGATGAAATAGTCGTGGTATGCCTTGCTGTTCTTGGCGGCTACCTTGACGGAGGGCTTCTGGTCCATGGCTTCACCTCCCTGCTCCTCGTTAATTCCAAGTTATATTATTATAGCACGCTTGTCAAGGGCTCAGACCGGGAAATGGGCGCGCAGGGCGTCCAGTGCGCCCTCGGAGAAAATGAGGCGGCCGTGCTCGGCCAGGACGGCGTCCAGATAGGCCTGCCCCGCCTCCGCGCGGCCGAACTCCGACAGGCGGTTGGCGATCTGCTCCTGCGTGCCCGCCAGGGAGATCCACCAGCGCCCCTCCCACCAGGACAGGGCGGCGTCGGGCGCGGGGGCGGGCAGGGCGTGGGCGGCGTCCAGCAGCGCGTCCAGCGTCTCAAAGGAGTACCACACCCGCTCCGGAGGCCGGACATGGGCGAAAACCAGCACCCCGCAGGTGTCCGGGTAGGCCTCGATCTCGATGGAGCCGTCCAGCAGGATCCCCGCCTCCTGAAAGGCGGTGCGGGTGATCTCCAGCGCCCGCTCCAGGGTCAGGCCCGAGGGGGTCAGGCCCCGCTCCCGCAGGTCGGCCGGGGTCAGGTACAGGGCTACACTGGCACTTCCGATGGTTTGGATGGTCATGGCGCGCCTCCTATAGAAAGGTTGGGTTCATTATAATCATAAGGCGGGAGGGATGGATAGCTGTAATGATTGGGAGGGCTGGAAAAGTTCCATGTGGCGCTGTCGGACAAAGTATGCTATACTGTGGTAGACTGGTACAAAATATGAAAATCGGGGTAATGCGTGATGGAGCTGACGGAAAAAACGCTGGAGACCAGCGTGGTCTACGAGGGGGTTATCGTCCGGGTGCGGCTGGACAGGGCCGAGCTGGAGAACGGGAAGGCCGTCAAGCGGGAGGTCGTGGAGCACCCCGGCGGGGTGGCCGTGCTGCCCCTGCACGACGACGGCACCGTCACCGTGGTGAAGCAGTTCCGCTACCCCTTCCAAAAGGTGCTCACCGAGCTGCCCGCGGGCAAGCTGGACCCGGGGGAGGACCACCGCGCCGCCGCCCTGCGGGAGCTGGGCGAGGAGGCCGGGCTGGTGCCCGGGGAGCTGATTTACCTGGGGTTCCTGTACGCCTCCCCCGGCTTCTCCACCGAGGTGCTGCACATGTACCTGGCCCGGGGGCTGCGGCAGGAGGCCTGCCACCCCGACGAGGACGAGTTTTTGAACCTGGAGCGGGTGCCCCTCCAGACCCTGACGGATCAGATTATGTCCGGCGCGCTGTCCGACGCCAAGACGGTGGCGCTGGTATTGAAGGCAAGGCAGTATTTGGGCTTGTAACACGGAGGAATTTTGGATATGAGCAAGCGCATTTTAATCGTGGAGGACGAGAAGAACATCGTCGACATCCTCAGCTTCAACCTGGGCCGGGAGGGGTACGAGACCCTGGAGGCCTACGACGGGGAGGCGGGGCTCCAGCTGGCCCTGGAGCAGAACCCGGACCTCATCCTGCTTGATCTGATGCTGCCCAGAATGAGCGGCTTCGACGTGTGCCGCGCCGTGCGCGCCAAGGGGCAGAACACCCCGGTCATCATGCTCACCGCCCGGGAGGAGGAGACCGACAAGGTCCTGGGCCTGGAGCTGGGGGCGGACGACTACATCACCAAGCCCTTCTCCATGCGGGAGCTGCTGGCCAGGGTCAAGGCCAACATCCGCCGCAGCGACATGGCCCCCAGCGCCCCGCCCGCCCCGGCGGCGGGGGCTCACGTCATCGAACAGGGGCGGATCTCCATCGACACCGAGCTGCTGGTGGCCTACAAGGACGGGCGCACCCTGGATCTCACCCAGCGGGAGTACGAGCTGCTGAAGTTCCTGGCGGCCCAGCCGGGGAAGGTATTCTCCCGCGAGGCCCTGATGGAGCACGTGTGGAACTACGAGGGGTACGTGGGCGACGTGCGCGCCGTGGACGTGGCCGTGCGGCGCCTGCGCGAAAAAGTGGAGGACGACCCGGCGAGTCCGGCGTTTATCGTGACCCGACGGGGATTGGGGTACCTGTTCAACGCGTAGGGGACGGCGGGCAGGAGCCGGGACGGCCTCCACTGGGACCCGGCACAGCCGGGCGCGCCGGATGGCGCGGAGTCAAGATGTCCGGGGGACATCTTGATGCTTTCAGGCGCAGCCACCTATAATAAACTGACGGAATTCAGTTCCGGCGGGCGATAAATGAAATAAAAGGGGTCCCCGCGCGGCTTGCCGCGTGGGGAATGAGGACGACCCGGCGAGTCCGGCGTTTATCGTGACCCGGCGGGGATTGGGGTACCTGTTCAACGCATAGGGGACGGCGGGCCGATGTGGGCATCGGCCCCTACGGTGCGCAGGAAGGGGCGGACTGCCATGGGGCTGCGGCCCCGGACGGCCCGAGGGAAAGAGAGGTGAGGGAAGATGCTCAGAAGCCTGCATATGAAGCTGGTGCTCATTATGACGCTGCTGATCGTGTCGCTGATGACGGTGGTGGGCGCCTTCCTCATCAACTCGGTCTCCAGCTTCTACATGAAGGAGTTCCACGACAGCATGTATGAGGCCTTCAGCCGGGACAGCGCCAACAGCGATTTGTGGCGGGATCTGACCACGGCCTCCGAGGAGGAGACCACCGACGCCGAGCGGGTGAAGGCCCTGCGGGACGTGCTGGTGTCCTACAACGGCAAGCTGGGCGTGGACGGGCGCAACCGCAAGTTCTATATTCTCAGCGAGTACGGCAAGTACCTGGCCGGCTCCGACAACGACGCAGGCGGGGCCAACCTGACCACCACCCACAACCTGGCCAGCGCCATCAACGGCAACGCGGCCAGCGAGATCGACGTGTCCGCCAACTACATGGACGCGGCCTTCCCCATCACCAGGGGGGGCAGCAGCTACATCATCTACATTTTGGACAACCGCCAGACCGCCCAGAACCTGAGCACGGAGCTAATCCGGCTGGTGGTGCAGTCCCTGGGGTTCGGGCTGGTCATCTCCATCCTGCTCTCCTTCCTGCTGGCTAAAACCATGATTACCCCCATCGAGAAGCTGACCGACGGGGCCGAACGGGTGGCCGAGGGGGACTTTTCCCACAAGATCGCCGTGGCCTCCCGGGACGAGATCGGCGTGCTGACGGGCACCTTCAACGCCATGGCCCGCCAGCTCCAGGAGACGCTGCAGGAGGTGGAGAACGAGCGCAACAAGCTGGGCACCCTCTTCCTGCACATGACCGACGGCGTGGTGGCCTTCAGCCGGGACGGGGCGGTGATCCAGTCCAACCCCGCCGCCGAGGAGATGCTGGGCCGCAGCATCCCCGTGGGCGGGGCGGAGACCTACGACAGCCTTTTCGGGGACATCGCGCCCCTGGGCGAGGTGCTCTCGGTGGAGCAGCCCGGCTACGTGGGCGGGGCCCGGGAGCTGGACGGCAGAAGCATGGAGCTGCTGCTGGCCCCCTTCTCCGGGGAGGGCCAGGGCGGCGCCATGGTGGTCATCCACGACGTGACCGAGCAGCACAGGACCGAGGCGCTGCGGCGGGAGTTCGTGGCCAACGTGTCCCACGAGCTGCGCACACCCCTGACCAATATCCGCAGCTACGCCGAGACCCTGGTGGACTCCGCGGGGGATCTGCCCCCCCAGACCGAGAAGAACTTTTTGGGGGTCATCCTGGGCGAGTCCGACCGTATGACCCATATCGTACAGGATCTGCTTACCCTCTCCCGCTTCGATTCCGGGTTCAGCGAGCTGAATTTGACCCGCTTCTCCTTCGAGGGGGCGGTGCGGGACGTGTACAACGCGGTGCTGATGGAGGCCCAGCGGCACGGCCACGCCCTGCGTATGCAGGCCGAGGCCGGCCTGCCCGATATTCTGGCCGACCGGGAGCGGATTGTCCAGGTGATGATGAACGTGGTGTCCAACGCCATCAAGTACACCCCGGACGGGGGGAGCATCCGCATCACCGCCGGGCGGGCGGGGGAGAAGGTGTGGATGGAGGTGGCGGACAACGGCATCGGCATCCCCGAGGAGGACCGTCCCCGCATTTTCGAGCGCTTTTACCGGGTGGACAAGGCCCGCTCCCGGGAGTCCGGGGGCACGGGGCTGGGACTGTCCATCGCCAAGGAGATCATCGAGCGCCACCGGGGCGCTATCGGGCTGGTGGACCGGGAGGGGCCCGGACTGACGGTGCGCATCGAGCTGCTGGCGGAGGGGCCGGGCCATGGCGCGGCGTAAGCGCGTCCCCGCCGGGGAGGTGGCCAGGCCCACCGGCCGCCGCCGGGTGGTGGAGCTGGTGAAGGATCTGCTGATTTTGGCCCTGATCTGCTCGGCGGTCTACCTGGCGTTCCAGAGCCAGGCCTACGGCGGGCTGGCCCCGGAGGGCGGGCTGCTGGGGCTGCTGGGCGGAAGCGGCGGGGCCCAGAACAGCGGCACGGCCGCTGTGGTGGGCCTGGACGGGGCCCGGCCGGTGCGCATCGCGGTGTACAACGGCACCGGCGGCGGGGCCGAGGCGGTGGCGGTGCGCTACGGCGTGCAGTACGACACCCGGGAGGCCGACCAGATCTACGACGCGCTGGGCGGCTTTTTAAACGAGGCCCTGGCGGGCGCGGGAAACCGGCGGCTGGTGACCGAGGCCGACTGGCGCAGGGCATTACAGTCCCCGGGCGTGTACTTCGACCTGCTGGGCAGCGCTCCGCTGGAGGCCCTCTACGACTGGACGGCGGCGGGGAAGAGCAACGCCGCCCTGGCGGGCTCGGCCCGGCACCTGGCGCTCTCCTGCACCGGGGGGAGCACGGCGGAGCTATACTATATCAATGAGGAAGACGGCTCGTATTATGCCTACGAGACCGCTTTGGACTGCCGGGGGCGGTTCGCCGACGCCCTGGCGGCCTGGGCGCCCAGCTCCAACGGCACGGAGTTCGCTTTCGAGCAGGAGGCCTACGCCGGGCTGGGGCCCTACACCATGCTCCAGAGCGAACGGGTGCTGGAGAGCAATCTCTACCGCGCCTCCAGCCCGGTGAACCCCGCCGATTCGGACAGCCTGGACGCTCTCAAGGGGGCGCTGGGCTTCCCCAACGAGTACGTCAGCGGCGAGGAGATCGTCCTCTGGGAGGGGGGCAGCGAGCGGGTGCGGGTGGACGCCCAGGGCGTGGTGAGCTACCACATGGCCGACGGCGGGGAGAGCCCCCGCTACCCCGTGGCCTCCGCCGGAGAGGCACCCACCCGGGGCGAGATGCTGGAGGCGGTGAGCGCGCTGGTGTCCCGCACCGTGGCTGCCCAGGCCGGGGCCGCCCGGGTGTACCTGATGGATTTGACCCGGCAGGGCGACGGGAGCTGGGAGGCCCGCTTCGGCTACAGCCTGGACGGCTCCGCCGTGCTGCTGCCCGGGGGGGCCTGCGCGGCCCATTTCGTCATCCGGGGGGACCGGATTACCGATTACACCCTCACCTTCCGCAGCTACGAGCCCACGGGGGAGGCCAGGAGCGTGCTGCGGGCCGAGCAGGCCGCCGCGGCCCTGGGCGCGCTGCACCAGAAGGGGAAGAGCCTGGAGCTGTGCTACGACGACAGCGCCGGGGGGGACACGGTGGAGGCCCGCTGGGCGGCGCGGTAGCATAATCGGGGATGGAAGGAGGCGGCGTCGGGGATGCAGATGTCGAAAATCAAGGACATCGTCCTGCTGATCCTGATACTGGTGAACGCGGCGCTGCTGCTGATCACGGGAGATCAGGCCCGGCAGGCCGAGGCCTACCGCCAGTCGGCCCTGACCAGCGTGGTGGAGGCCCTGGAGAAAAACGGCACCCTTCTGGACCCCTCCATTCTGCCGGAGGGGGACCCCCTGCCCGCCCTGACGGTGGACCGGGATCCCCTGGACGCGGCGGAGGCGGAGGCCGAGGCCGGGCGGGTGGAGGCCCTGCTGGGGCCCTGCACCCGGGAGGACGGGGCGGTGGTGCGCTACCGCAGCGACCGGGGGCAGGCCGAGCTGGACAGCGGCGGGAGCTTCGCCGTGGCGCTGGGGCCGGGGCAGATGCCCCTGGAGGGCGCCGACCCGGTGGAGCACGGGGCCGGGTGCCTGGCCCTGCTGGGCTTCGACGGGGAGCTGGTGTCCCGCGTGCACGCCGCCGCCAGCGACGACGGGCCGGAGACGCTGACCCTCACCTACCGGCAGCGGTGGGAGGGGGTTCCGGTCTTCTCCAGCCAGGCGGTGCTGAGCTACGAGGACGGGGTGCTGCGAACCATAACCGGACGGATGGTGGCGGGGACCGGGACCCAGGTCTCCACGGGCACCGCCATCACCATGCCCACGGTGCTCTCCCGGTTCCTAGAGGGGCTTAAGGACAGCGGCAACGTGTGCAGCGAGATCACGGCGGTGACCGCCGGGTACGAGGCCGCGGGCACCCGGCCCGTGCGCCTGACCCCCGTGTGGGAGATTGTGGCCGACAGGCAGACCCGCTACCACATCGACGCGGTGGAGGGCACGTTCAGCAGAGTGGATTAAAATTTTTGACTACCGCGGGAATGGCCGCTGTAAACAATGAGTTTACAGCGGCCATTTTCATGCTCGCGAAGAAGTATTTGCCGTCGAGAAATTATCGCATGTGTGGGAAGAGAAAGCTAATTTGTGAAATTTTTCACCAAATAAAAATAGTTTCATTATTGTGAAAAAATGAAGTGTAATCGCGGTTATATAATGTAGAGACAGGTTGCGAAATTTGCGCAAAACATATAAAGTTAAAGCGGAAAAACAACAATGCTTTGGAGATTCTGTGTAAAAAGTAGAACAGAAAAATGAAAGACGAAAAGAGGGAAAATATGTTTGTGAAAAAAGTGGTCCATGCGACGAAGGCGGAAGAGTTGTTCAGTGTCCGGGAAAAAGTGGTGCTGATCAGCGGAGTGGGGGGACTGGGCAGTTGCCTGGCCCGGGGATTTTTGGATAACGGGGCATACGTAGTTATGGCGGACAATGCCCCCGACCGCGCAGCTGCCCTTAAGGAGGGGTTTGCCAAAGAGGGGCTAAGCCGATGCGACGCCTATCAAATGGATCAGACCAGCAAAGCTCAGATACAGGCTGTGGTGGACGACATTGTTACAAAGCATGGCCGCGTGGACGTGCTGTTTAATACCGCGGCCCTGTGCTGGAACGAGGATACGGAGGAGTTTAAGGAAGACGGCATCCGCACCATGATAGACGTGAATTTAACCAGCGCTATCCTGCTGACTCAGGTGGTGGGCAAGGCAATGATTGCGCGCAAAGAAGGTAAAATTATTGAAATCGGCTCCATCGGCGGCCTGGAATGCCACTCGTTTCGCTCCATGCCCTACGAAGCTACGAAGGCTGCCGTTCACCAATTGACCAAATCCTTCGCCACCGCGTGGGCGCAGTACAACATCAACGTCAACTGTATCGCCCCCACCTGGATTAATACACCTCTGGTCGACTTTGCGGCTGGAGCGGTGCGCAAGGCGGTTATCGACCAGCATTTCTTCGGACGTATGGCTGAAGTGGAGGATTTTCTTGGGGCGGCCATTTTCCTGGCTTCAGATGCGTCCAACTACATCAGCGGCCACGTCCTGGCGGTGGACGGCGCCTGGTCGGTATCCAAGCCGTGGAAGGTGGAAGGGGTAACGCCCTGAGCCTGTCTGTACGATTGGAAGCAGTATAAGGTCAGAATGGAGGGATTCACATGACTGAGCGGATAGCGATGCTGAAAAAGCGCCATCTGGACAGCCCGCCCTGCACGAGCGCGGAGCGGTTGCGCCTGGTGACCGAGGCTTGTCAGAAATTCACCTGCGAGCCGCCCGTCCTAATCCGGGCGAGGGTTTTCGACTACATCCTGCGCAATATGACAGTGCGCATCGGCCGCGGGGAGCTTCTGGTGGGAACCCACACGGACAGGGACCGCTGCGCCCCTATGTATCCGGAGTACTCCGCCTCCACCTGGATGGCCGACCAGATCGACCTGTTCCCCGTGCGCGAAACGGATCCGCTCCAGGTGGCGCCGGAAGAGCGGGGCGAGATTCTGGAGAATCTCAGTTGGTGGGACGGAAAGAGCATGCAGGATCTCACCAACGGGGCGCTACCCGAGGAGATTCGCCTGGAGGAGGAGTGCGCGCTGTACACGGTAGGCAGCCGCGACAGCGCCACCGGGCATATTACCGCCAACTATAAGCGGCTGCTTCAAGAGGGGCTGCAGGGCTATATTGACCGCTGTAAGGAAAAGATCGCCAAGACGGTGGGGGGCGGCAAGAAGGCGCAGGAGCAGATTAATTTTTGGCGCGCCTGTATCATCGCGGCCGAGGGTGTCATCGTATATGCCAAACGCTATTCGGCGCTGGCGGCAGAATTGGCGGCGGAAGAGAAAAATCCGACCCGCAGGGCCGAACTGCTGCGCATCAGCCGGGTATGCGCCAATGTGCCCCGCAACCCGCCCCACGATTTTTATGAGGCGATTCAATTTGTCTGCTTTGTGCAAATCATGCTCTATAGTGAAACCCCTGCCCATGCTAACAGCCTGGCGCGCTTCGACCAGTATATGTACCCATATTACAGGCGGGATAAACAGGCCGAAGCTATTACCGACGAGGAGGCGTTGGAGCTGATCCAATGCCTGTATATCAAGGTGGCGGATATTATCAAGCTGCGGGACAGCTATTACTCCGCCGCCTTTGCCGGCTATGTGATGTGGCCTACCCTAATCGTGGGCGGTCAGGACGAGGAGGGGCACGACGCGTCCAATGAGCTGTCCTATCTCGCCTTGGAAGCATCCAATCAAATCAAGCTTCACTCCCCGGCCATTGCGCTGCGAATCTGTGAGGAGACTCCGGACAGCCTGATTGATCAAGGTGTGCGTATGAACCAGGACGGTCAGGCCAACCCCGCTTTTTTCGGCGACAAGGTGACGGTGCCCATGATGATCGCCAAGGGGGCCACCCTGGAGGAGGCGCGGGACTGGGCCATTGTGGGCTGTATTGAGCCGCACCCCGGCGGGGGAACTTCGGACGGAAGCCCCACCGCGGGTTACCTGAACGCATTGAAGTGCCTGGAACTGGTGCTGCATAACGGAGTAGACCCGGTCACCGGTAAGGAGGTTGGCCTCAAAACCGGCGACCCCGCAGGGTTTACCAGCCTGGAACAGGTCATGGATGCCCTGAAAGCCCAGTGCATCCACTGCTATGACAATATTATGCGGGGTTACAACATCGTGGTGGGCTACCACATGACTTATCTGCCCACAACCTTCTGCTCCATGGTGATGGAGGACTGTATTGACAAGGGAATGTGCATCCAGGAAGGGGGCGCCAGGCATTCCTATACCGGTATGTTTTTCTGCGGCACCGCCAGCGTGGCCGATTCCCTGGCGGCCATCGACACACTGGTGTTCAAAGAAAAGAAGATAACCATGGAACAGCTCGTATCCGCCCTGGACAGGAATTTCGAGGGGGAGGAGCCCTTGCGCCAGCTTTTGATCAACGGCGCACCTAAATTTGGCAACGACAACGACTACGTGGACGGCCTGGCCCGGGAGATTTTTAATTATTGCGCCGACTATGTGCAGCGGTCGGAACACAAAGACGCGCGGGGCGGCCAGTATTGCCTGTCCAATCTGTCGGAGACCCTGCATGTCACACACGGGCACAACACCATAGCCTCTGCCGACGGGCGGCTGGCATTCACGCCGCTGAGCGACAACGCCTCGCCCTCCATGGGGCGGGATACGGAGGGCCCGACGGCAGCAATGAACTCCGTGGCCAAAATGGATCAGGTTCACGGCTGGGACGGCACTCTTTACAACATCCGCTTTGACCCCAAGGCGGTCGCGGGAGACAAGGGGACCCGGATTCTGCGCAGCATGGTAAAGACCTTTGTGCGCAAAGGCGGGGAGCATGTACAGATTAACGTGGTGGATGATAAGACGCTACTGGACGCTCAAGCCCACCCGGAACAGTACCGGGATCTGGTGGTCCGCATCGCAGGGTACATGGCCTACTTTACCGAGTTGGACAAGGAGTGCCAGGACAACCTAATTTACCGGACCACGCACGTGGTCTAGCGGGGGGCGGGGCTATGGGACAGACCGCACCCGGTGGGTACGTGGGAGGGATCCAGCGTTTTTCCACCTCGGACGGGCCCGGAATCCGTACCACCGTGTTTTTAAAGGGATGCCCGCTGAGTTGCGCTTGGTGCCACAACCCGGAGCTGATTGGCTTTGGTGCGGAAATTATCCACTCGGAAAACCGCTGTATCGCCTGCGGCGCCTGCGCCCGTGCCTGCCCGCAGCAAGCGGTGAGCCTGACGTGCGGGGGCTTTCGCCTGGATCGGGCCTTATGCGACCACTGCATGGCGTGTACCAAAGTGTGCTGTGCCCAGGCCCTGCGCAGCATTGCCAGTACCATGACTGTAGCGGAAGTAATGGAGCTGTTGCTGCGGGACAGGGGCTATTATGAGGAGAGCGGCGGCGGCGTCACCATCAGCGGGGGCGAGGTGCTCTCCCAGGCGGAGTTCATACTGGAGCTGTTGCATGCCTGCAAGCGGGAGCACCTCACTGTGGCGCTGGATACCAGCGGTTTTGGCAGCGGAGAGGCGCTGCACCGAATGGCCGATGCGTGCGACTATATCCTCTTCGACATAAAGGCTGGGTTGGAGGAGACACACCGCGCGCTCACGGGCGTGTCGCTGGCGCCGATTCGAGCTAATCTGCGGCGGCTGGCTGAGGATCCGGAACTATGCGCAAAACTCCATCTGCGCATGCCGTTGGTCAGTGGAGTGAACGATACGCAGGAAGAAATAGAAGCCACCTGCGCGTTCCTGCGTGGAATGGGGATACAAAGGGCCACGCTGTTGCCCTACCATGAGCTGGGCATCTCGAAGAGCCGGGGACTGGGGTTGGCGTTTCGTCGGTTTTCCCCGCCCACTCCTGAACGGATGCATCAAATACGGGGTTGCCTGACGAACGTCGGTATCCACACAGAGATTGGAGGCGAGGACATCTGACGGACGTGCTGTGCTGAGGTGTGATTTGAAAGGAGAGAAATATGGAGAAACGAAGGACCAACTGGGGACAGGCATTTAAGTTTATGGGGGCCGTGTTGGCGTTTGCCATCGGCTCGGGCTTTGCCACCGGACAAGAGCTGCTGCAGTACTTCACCGCATATGGCTACCAATCGATTCTGGTTGGTATCGTATTCCTGATTATTTTTATCTATTCCAACTACTGCTTTGCAGTGGCCGGTAACCGGGAAAAGTTTACCAAGGGGAGCCAGGTTTTTCAATATTACTGCGGGCGCTATCTGGGGACGGTTTTTGATTATTTCAGCGTGTTGTTCTGTTACCTGTCCTTCATCGTGATGGTGGCCGGAGCCGCGTCCACCCTGAGGCAGCAGTACGGCCTTCCCCTGGTGCTGGGCGGGGTAATTCTGACTGTGTTGGCCTGTGTCACGGTAATGTTCGGCCTGGACTCCATCGTAGATGTTATCAGCAAAATCGGCCCCGTGCTGGTTGTCATCGCCCTTTTTATCGGTGTTTACAGCTTTATCGCGGCAATCATGGGCGGTACGGTGTCCGAAGGGGCGCAGCTGGTGCGAACCGGCGAGGTCGCGGTGATGAAAGCGTCCTCCAATTGGTTTATGGCGGGCGCGTCCTACGGCGGGTTCTGCCTGCTCTGGTTCGCTGGTTTTATGGCTCAACTGGGCGCAAAAAACAATATGCGGGAGCTGATGATTGGTCAGGCGCTGTCCGGTACCTTCAATATTACCGCATGTGTTATCGTGGGCTTTGCCCTCCTAGGCAATGTGGCCTCAGTGGCCGGGCTGCAGATCCCCAACCTTCTATTGGCCGAAAAAATTTGGGCGCCGTTTGCCTATATTTTCGCAGTAATTATTTTCGCCGCCATTTATACCACGTCCTGCCCGCTGCTGTGGACGGCGGCCTCTCGGTTCACCACCGAGGGCACCCGGAAATTCAAACTGCTCACCGTAGTCCTGGCGGCGGCCGGGTTGATTATCGCACTGGCCGTGCCGTTTAATGTGCTGCTCAACTACGTCTACGTCATAAACGGCTACGGCGGCTTCCTGCTGCTGATTCTAATGTTTATTAAAAATCTGCGTCTGCGCCTGGCTGGAAATAGAGGCGCTGCGGCGTAGGCCCTCCCAAGCGGAGAGGCCCCCTGCTATGGGGGCCTCTTTTCCATTTACCATCGGCTGGACAGTGCGGGTCGAATTTTGTATAATAAGCATAGAACGTGAGGGGAGAGGGTTGCATGATCGGGAAAAAGATTAAGTATTACCGCAAGCAGGTAAACCTTACACTACAGGAGATTGCCAACCGCACGGGCCTGTCCCTCGGCTATCTGAGTAATTTGGAGCGGGATCTGACCAGCCCGACCTTTGATAATCTGTGCAATATCTGTGCCGCCATGTCTATCAGCGTGGTAGATTTGATTATGAATACAGTCTCGCATCAGGTGTGTGTGCGAAAAAGTGAACGCAAATCCATTTATGCCTTGGACTATCGCACCAAATATGAGTACACCACGGACGAAAACTTGGATATGCAGGGCATGTGTCTGACCCTATCGGCTGATTATAACGGTACGGAGGTGTCCTGGGGGCATGATACCGACGAGTATGGCCTGGTGGCCAAAGGCGCTCTGGCCTTTGAGGTGAACGGCGAAACCTATGTGCTGGAAGAGGGGGACGCGATTTATATCAAAGCGGGAACTCCTCACAAATGGAGCAAGATTGGAGATGGGGAGTGTATTAGCTACTGGACGAAGCTGAATTACATCAAGGTAGCCTCTTCAGACTCCTACCGGGAACAGAATGCGGCTCCGGAGAACAAAAAATAGCCACAAGACGCCGGCAGCCCTACGAAAAATTTTCGAAGGGCTGTCACTTTTGCGCCCCGTGGAACGTTAGTAGAAATATAAGCGGGTCTCGTGAACTTTTTCCAGCCCCGCGCCGTCTAATGATCTGAGACGGTCAAACTTAAGGTTTCCGTAAGAACTTGTCATTTGTTTGTAGTTGCCTTGCGAAATCCTTGTGGTACAATGGATACCATGAATCCATAGTAGGAGGAAATGAAGATGACGGAACAACAGACCCCGGTTTTAGACAAGCCCGCCGTGCAGGAAACGCCCCCCGCGCCCCCTGCCGTGCCCAAGAAGGCGCCGGGGAAAAAGAAGAAGAAACGTGTACTTAAGCTGGTGATTACGCTGGTGATTATCGCCATCGTAATCGGGGCGGTGGCATTTTTGCTGTGGCGCTTCGTTTTCTACACCCCGGACACCCGGCAGATTTTGGACGATCCCGTGACGATCGGCAGCATCCAGAGCATGGTGGAGGGCGGCGGCACGGCCAAGGCCAAGGACTCGGCCACCATCTCTCCCGACTCGGGCGGCAAGGTACTGGAGCTCTATATCAACGAGGGCGATACCGTCACCGCCGGGCAGCAGCTCTACCGGATGGACGACACCAAGGCCCGGGACGCCGTCACCGCCGCGCAGAAGGAAGTGGACAACTGCAACAAGGAGCTCCAGGCCATCTACGACAAGATCGCCGAGCTCACCGTGACCGCCCCCCACGCGGGCAAGCTCACCGACATCAAGACCCTCCAGGTGGGGGACGACGTGGCCGAGGGCACCAAGATCGCCACCCTGGTGGACGACACCAGGCTGCGCATCTCCCTCTACTACAGCTACAGCTACGAGGGGCAGATTAAGGAGGGCCAGTCCGCCCAGATCACCATCCCCGCCACCATGAATACCCAGAACGCCACGGTGGAGCAGGTCAATTACGTGCGCCGCATCGCCCCCGAGGGGTCGGTGCTCTTTGAGGTGCGCTTTGTCATGGACAACCCCGGCACCCTGACCGCCGGGATGGATGCGTCGGCCGCCCTCAACGCCGCCGACGGCACCCCCATCTACCCCTATGAGAACGGCAAGCTGGAGTACTACCGCACCACCGATATTATCGCCAAGGCCGCCGGCCCCGTGGAGGCCGTGCACCTGATGAACTACGCCGACGTGAAGGCGGGGGATCTCCTGCTCCAGCTGGGCCAGAAGGACACCGACGAGCAGATCGCCGCCAAGGAGAACGCCCTCAAGGCCGCCCAGGAGAAGCTTGACAGCGCCAACAAGGATCTGGAAAAGTACAACGCCGTGTCCCCCATCGACGGTAAGGTGCTCTCCTGCGGACTGACCGCGGGCGAGGAGGTCCAGAGCGGCCAGGGCATCAGCATTGCCGATATTTCCACCATGTCGGTGGAAATCCAGCTGGACCAGCGCAACGCCAGCTCGGTGGAGATCGGCATGATGATCCAGCTTACCGATAACTACAATGAGGGCCAGGTGTACATGGGCACTGTCCAGTCGGTCAGCCTGACGGCGAAGAACGACGGGAACGGCATTACATATTACCCCTGCACCGTCACCATGGACAATACGGACGAGCTGATCCGGGACGGGCAGTACCTGAAGTACAGCTTCGTCGCCAGTGAGAGCACCGACTGCCTGGTAGTGCCCGTGGCCTGCGTCAACTACATCAGCGACGCGAATGGCGAGACCGCAACCGTCTGTTTCCTCAAGTCTGACACGAAGCCGGAGAACGCCGTGGAGCTGAGTGAGGAGACCATGGCCAACGTGCCCGAGGGCTACTACCCTGTAATTGTAGAAGTGGGGCTGGCCGACAACTTCAACGCCGAAATCAAATCCGGCCTAAGCGAGGGCGATACCGTCTTCGAGGCCTACATCACCGACCGGGACAACGGCTACGGCGGCGGCATCATGATCGGCTAAAAATCCCCCTTGCAGACAGGAGATGAAGCAAATTGCTCATTGACATAAAGGACATCTATAAGATCTACAACGAGGGGGAGGAGAGCGAGGTGCGCGCCCTGGACGGCGTGTCCCTCAGCATCGACCGGGGGGAGTTCGTGGCCATCATCGGCCAGTCCGGATCGGGCAAGTCCACGCTGATGAACATTCTGGGCTGCCTGGACATCCCCTCCTACGGGGACTACCACCTGGACGGGGTGGATGTGACGGAGCTTTCTGACAAGCAGCTCTCCCACATCCGCAACAAGCAGATCGGGTTTATCTTCCAGGGCTTCAACCTGATCCCCGCACTGGACGCCCAGGAGAACGTGGAGCTTCCCCTCATCTATCAGGGTATGGGAGCGTGGGATAGGGAGGACCGGGCCGTCGAGGCTTTGGAGCGGGTGGCCCTGGCCGAACGGGCCCACCACCGGCCCACCGAGATGTCGGGCGGCCAGCAGCAGCGGGTTGCCATCGCACGGGCCATCGCCACCCATCCCCCCATCATTATGGCCGACGAGCCCACCGGAGCCTTGGACTCCAAGACCGGACGGCACGTGCTGGAGATCCTCCACGGGCTGCATGCGGAGGGCACCACCGTCATCCTCATCACCCACGACAACGGCATCGCCGCCACCGCGGAGCGGATTGTGCGCCTGTCCGACGGCAGGATTATCCAGGACTGCTCCAGAGAGGAGGCGCATTTGGTTTGAACTTAAAGCAAGCCTTTAAAATGGCCTTTAAATCTATCTCGTCCAAGAAAATGCGCTCCTTCCTCACCATGCTGGGCATCATTATCGGCGTGGCCGCCGTCATCATACTGGTATCGGTGGTCCAGGGTTCCAACAAAAGGCTGAAAGAGTACTACGAGAGCATGGGCACCAACCAGATCCAGGTGCAGGCTTACAGCTGGAACAAGCCCGTATCCGATATTCTGTACGACTACTGCCTCTCCCTGGACGATCTGGTGGTGGGGGTCACCCCCTCGGTGACGAGCTATTGGAACACCACGGTCCGCTACGGCACCAAGACGCTCACCTCGGATGATTGGGAGACCATGCCCCGGCTCACCCTGGGCAGCGACCAGTATTCCCTGTGCAACAACTACCAAATTGCGCGGGGCAGAGATCTGAGTTATCTGGACGTAAAAAAATACAGCCAGGTCTGTGTGCTGGGCGCCCAGGTGGCGAAGAATCTATTCAACTATGCCGACCCCATTAACCAGGAGATTACGGTTAACGGCAACCCGTTTACGGTAATCGGCGTTTACGAGGCTAAGGCCACCGATATGGACGTGAGTGTGGATAACGTTATCCTGGCCCCGTATACCCTGAACGATATGCTCAACAACGGGCAGCAGATTGACCAGTACATTGTTAAGGCAAAGGATTCCGAATCCACAAAGCTGGCGATCACGAAGCTGAGGAGTTTCCTTAAGGGAATCATCGATACCAACTACGGCTGGTCCGATGTGTACAGCCCCAACACCTGGCAGGAGCAGAACAACCAGCAGAATGTGATGATGAGCATGGTGCTGGGCGGCATCGCGGGCATCTCTCTGCTGGTGGGCGGCATCGGCATCATGAACATCATGCTGGTCACCGTCACTGAGCGCACCCGGGAGATCGGCATCCGCAAGGCCATCGGTGCCGAGCGCAAGAGCATCATCGCCCAGTTCCTCATCGAGGCCGCCGTCATCTGCGGCATGGGCGGTATTCTGGGTATCCTGATAGGCGCCCTGGGCACGCTGATCGCGGGGAAGTTCATTTTGCAGATGATTTTGCTGCCCAGTACGACCATCACCATCGGCGCGTTCGCCTTCTCCGTGGTGCTGGGCATCCTCTTCGGTATGTACCCCGCCATCAAGGCCTCGGGCCTGCAGCCCGTGGTGGCGCTGAGAGCGGAATAGGAAGTGAGGAAAGAGAGTATGAAACGAGTGAAACGACTGATCGCCGGACTGATGACGGCCGCCCTGCTGCTGGGGCTGGCGGTCCTCCCGGCCGCGGCGGACACGTCCGCCTTCCCCGACATCAACGACCAGCAGGTGGCCGAGGCCGCCGAGACCCTGCGCCTGCTGGGCGTGGTGGACGGCACCGGCAGCGGCTTCAACCCCGGCGGGAACCTCTCCCGCGCGGAGTTCTGCAAGATGGCGGTGGAGATCATGGGCAGGGGCGACGAGGAGCCCGCCCAGCGCAACCGCACCATCTTCTTGGACGTGGGGCCCACCTACTGGGCCAGGGGCTACATCAATCTGGCCTCCACCATCACAGTGGGCGGCTCCACCTCCGGCAGCGGTTCGGGCAAGGAGGAGGGCGGGACCACCACGGCCGGGGACCGGCTGGTGTCCGGCGTGGGCAACGGCAACTTTGAGCCCAACCGCTCCGTCACCTTCGGCGAGGCCGTCACCATCCTGTGCCGCATCCTGGGCTACGGGAACTCCGACGTGTCCACCGGCTACAACTGGTACGACGGCTACCTGGCCGTGGGTAAGTCCAGCGGGCTGACCAAGGATTTGAACCTGTCCGGTGGAGACGTTATCAGCCGCGGGCAGGCCGCCGTGCTCTTCAACAGCCTGCTGTACACCAAGCCCAAGGGGAGCGGCAGCGTGTATCTGGTGGCCAACCTGGACGGCAAGCTGGAGGACGCGGGCGTGGTGCTGGACGCCGACGCCACCGCCTCCGACGGCAGCGCGGGGGCCATCAAGACCACCACCGAGACCTACAAGACCGACCGGGTGGGCTTCCCCGACGGCCTGGAGGGCCGCAAGGGCAAGGCCGTGCTGGACAAGGACGGCAAGCTCATCGCTTTCCAGGTGGACGACACCATGACCAGCCGCACGGTGGGCGTGCTCAGCGCCACCGCCACCTCCATCACCACCTCCGGCGACGAGAAGCTGGATGTGAAGCTGGACACCGTGGCCTACAAGGACGGCGAGACCAAGACCTATAAGGACGTGTACCTGGACATGGGCGCGGGCACCCAGGTGACGCTGTGGTACGCCGCCTCCGGCAAGCTGGAGTACCTGTTCTTCGGCGGCGTCAGCGACGACCGCTCCGCCATGGTGGCCAAGAACAAGCCCAACGGCACCGTGAATCCCTTCGCCGCGCTGGCCGGGGGCGAGAGCTACACCCTGTACAAAAACGGTGTGGCCGCCACCCCCGCCGACATCCGGCAGTACGACGTGGCCACCTACGACGCGGCCACCCACTCCATGAACGTGTCCGACCTGCGGCTGACCGGCATGTACGAGAACGCCTACCCCAGCCCCGACACCCCGCTGACCATTAAGATGATGGGGCATGAGTTCACCGTGCTCTCCTCCGCCACGGCGGATTTGACCTCCTTCAAGGTGGGGCAGACCATCACCCTGCTGCTGACCAGCGACCTGCAGGTGGCGGGCGCGGTATCCACCACCGCCGCCAGGGGCAACGCCGTGGGCGTGGCCCAGATGAGCGGCACCACCGCCACCGTCAAGCTGTTCAACGGCCTGGAGGTGAAGGGCGAGACCTCCATGAGCGAGCAGTCCGCCCAGCAGATCCAGGGCCAGCTGGTGAACGTGTCCTCCTACAAGGTGGGCCAGCTCTCCCTCTCCCGCCTGAGCGGCAGCGGCGCCACCGGCACGCTGGACGTGGCCGCGCGCACCCTGGGCGGCACCGCCCTGGCCCCCAACGTGAAGATGTACGAGAAGGTGGGCAACGGCAAGGCCTACGAGATTACCTTCGACCAGCTCACCTGCCAGAGCGTGGCCTCCGGCAAGATCCTCTACGCCGACAAGGACTACGCCGGGCGCTACAGCACCCTCGTCTTTGACGACGTGACCGGCGACCAGTATATCTACGGCTTCCTGACCACGGGACGCAAGGAGACCGGCTCCTGGAGCGTGGAGGGCCAGCCCTCCGAGACCATCTACAACGCCACAGTCACCGTCAAGTCCGACGGCAAGACCGCCAGCGACGGCTGGGCAAACCCGAAGAGCCTGGAGCTCTGGGGCTCCACCGGCGACCACAGCTTCACCGACGATCCCGGCGGCGTGGCGGTGAGCCTGGATACCTTTAACGGCGGAAGCAAGGTGGCCGGGTACGTCACCCTGAAGGAGCTGGGCGGCGTGCGGCGCTCCGACTTCGACATGGATGCCAAGACGATTACCACCTCCGACATGGTGCTGCCCATCTCCGAGCACGTGGTGTGCTGGAACGAGAACACCAACGACTGGTTTAGCGCCAAGGATCCCATGGAGGCCGTCAACGAGGCGCGGGCCTTCGCCGATACGGTGACCATCTACTACGACAAGGCGCCCGAGGACGGCGGCAAGGTGCGCATGATCGTGGTGGAGAAGGACTAGATAGACGGATTGCCACGGCCCCTGTGGGGCCTCGCAATGACACAAGGGAAGACGGCGGGCCGGAACATTTTTCCGGCCCGCCGTTTTTCTGCGCAAAACAGAATAAAAATGAGCGGACGGGGCATAGTTTTATTGATGGATAAGAACGAAAGCCGGCTTTTTCAGGCGACATAATAAAATTGTTTTGATTTTACAGGCATAGGGTGTTATAATAATCCTGCTCACAGGGCGCAGGGGATTACTGCGCCCATCCGCCGCTTGTGTGTGGCGGCTCAGATTGATTTTACCGGGCCTGGCGCCGCGGCGCAGGGCCTTTGATACCGCGCGGGCATGGCCCGACCGGAAGGAACAGAGGGTGCGGTCTTGACGAAATATGTGATTGAGGGCGGGAAGCCGCTCTTTGGCGAGATCTCTATCAGCGGGGCGAAAAACGCGGCGGTGGCCATTATCCCGGCCGCCCTGCTGGTGGACGGCGTTTGCCGGATTGAAAACATTCCCCAGATCAGCGATGTGACCTTGATTCTCAACATTCTCCAGGAGCTGGGCGCCGACGTGCGCACCGTCAACCGCAGCACGGTGGACGTGGACTGCTCCCATATCCGCAACGCCAGGGTGCCCGAGGATCTGGCGCGGAAAATACGCGCCTCCTACTATCTCATCGGCGCCCTGCTGGGCCGCTTCGGCTCCGCCGAGGTGCCCCCTCCCGGCGGCTGCGACTTCGGCGGGCGGCCCATCGACCAGCACATCAAGGGCTTTGTGGCCATGGGGGCCGACGTGGACGTGCACGGCGGCTTTATCCACGCCAACGCCCGGGACGGGCGGCTGACGGGCACCACGGTCTACATGGACATGGTGTCCGTGGGGGCCACCATGAACATCATGCTGGCCGCCACCCTGGCCCAGGGCCTCACCGTCATCGAAAACGCGGCCAAGGAGCCCCACATCGTGGATTTGGCCAACTTCCTCAACTCCATGGGCGCCGACATCATGGGCGCGGGCACCGACGTGGTGAAAATCCGCGGGGTGGACCGCCTGTGCGGCGGCTGCTACTCCATCATCCCCGACCAGATCGAGGCGGGCACCTACATGGCCGCCGTTACCGCCGCCGGGGGCGAGGTGCTGATCCGCAACGTGATCCCCAAGCACCTGGAGTGCATCACCGCCAAGCTGGTGGAGATGGGCGCCGAGGTGGAGGAGCGGGACGACGCGGTGCTGGTGCGCCGCGCCGGAAGGCTGACCCGCACCAACGTCAAGACTTTGCCCTATCCGGGCTTCCCTACCGATATGCAGCCCCAGATCGCCGCCGCCCTGTGCCTGGCGGAGGGCACCAGCGTGCTCACCGAGGGCGTGTGGGACAACCGCTACCGCTACGTGGACGAGTTCCGCCGTATGGGGGCGCAGATCCAGGTGGACGGCAAGATCGCCGTCATCGAGGGCGTGGACCGCCTGACGGGGGCCAAGCTGCGGGCCTGCGACCTGCGGGCGGGCGCGGCTATGGTCATCGCGGCCCTGGCCGCGCAGGGGATCAGCGAAATCAGCTGCATCCACCACATCGAGCGCGGGTACGAGGACATCGTGCGCAAGCTCTCCAACATGGGGGCCGACATCCGGGTCGTGGTGACCCCCGACGAGGAACAGCAGGCCGGGGTGGGGTAGAAACGTCCAGGGGGTATCTCAGCCCAAGGGCCGCGCGATGCGCGGTTGGCTTCGAAAGGCCGCCTGCGGGCGTCACTCCAATACCCCCTGGATACAAAGCGGTACACCAGTGCTGCGGCACTGGTTCCGCCGCTTTGATACCCCCGGTTTCGCGCCCCGCGGCGCGGGTTGAGGTGTTTTAGCCGGAAGTGAATCCCGGCTAAAACGGATTGAGTTCTGACGGGCGGCGGCAGACAGCCGCCGCCCGTTTTGCACGTACATAAGGAGCGATTGACTTGCTGGAGCTTTGTACCCTGGCCAGCGGCTCCAGCGGGAACTGCCTGCTGGTGTCCGACGGCCACACCCACATCCTGGTGGACGCCGGGATCTCCGCGCGGCGGATCACCAAAAGCCTGCGGGAGCTGGGGCTGGACCCCAGGGAGCTGTCGGGCATCCTGATCACCCACGAGCACTCAGACCACATCAGCGGGCTGGCCACGCTGACCAAGCAGCTCTCCCTGCCGGTCTACACCAGCCGGGGGACCGCCCTCCAGCTCTGCTACCGCATCGCCTTCCTGGAGGACGTGATCCACACCTTCCGCCCCGGCGAGAGCTTCGAGGTGGGGGGCCTGGGGGTGGAGAGCTTCCCCACCCCCCACGACACCGTGGAGAGCGTGGGTTACGCCGTCACCGGCTGCGGGCGTAAGGCCGCGGTGGTCACCGACCTGGGCTACGTGACCCAGGAGGTATGGGACGGCGTACAGGGGGCCGACCTGCTGGTGGCCGAGGCCAACCACGAGGTGGAGTGGGTCCAGTCCGGGCCCTATCCCTATTTCTTGAAGCAGCGCATCCTGGGCGAGCGGGGGCACCTGTCCAACGACGCGGGGGCCGCGCTGGCGTGCAGCGCCGTGGCCGGGGGCGCCCGCACCGTGGTGCTGGCCCACCTGTCCGCCGAGAACAACACCCCAGCCAGGGCCTACGACACCGTGTGCGCCGCCCTGGAGCGCGCCGGAGCCGCGGTGGGCGGGGACGTGGTGCTGGAGGTGGCCCCCAGAAGCGAGCTGGGGAAGCGGTACGCGGTGTAGGGCTGTGGACCCCTCGACGGCGGGGGCAAGCCCCCGCCCTACGGCGGAGTATTCCCGGAGGGGCGGATAGACATGCTGAGTGTACATATTATCTGCGTGGGCAAGCTGAAGGAGAAGTTTTACGTTGAGGCGGCGGCCGAGTACGCCAAGCGGCTGAAGAGCTACTGCAATCTGACCCTGACCGAGCTGGCCGAGGAGCGGCTGCCGGACAGGCCCAGCCCGGCCCAGATTGACGCCGCGCTGGAGAAGGAGGCCGGGGCGATTTTCGCCAAGCTTCCGCCCCGGTCCAGCCTGGTGGCCCTGTGCGTGGAGGGGCGGATGCGCTCCAGCGAGGAGCTGGCGGGGCTGATCGAGACGTGGACAAACCGCGGGGAGCGGCACCTGGTTTTTGTGATCGGCGGGTCCTACGGACTGCACCCGTCCGTGAAGGCCGGGGCCTGGGTGCAGCTGTCCATGTCCCCCATGACCTTCCCGCACCACCTGGCGCGGGTGATGCTGCTGGAGCAGATCTACCGGGGATTTAAAATCCTGGAGGGGAGCAGCTACCATAAATAAGGAGGCGAATTATGGGCTGGTGCGAGCGCTGTGAGGTTGAGCGTGAGGGCGTAATCTGCCCGGTGTGTGGTGAGACGCTCCTACAGGAGATCACGCCGGAGGAGCTGGAACAGCCCCACCCCGAGTGGGGCCGCGAGACCGGAAGGCTGCTGGATCAATGGCCTGACGGCCCGGATGGAACACCCGAGAAGGCAGAGATGCTGACGCTTGCGGCGGACTTTGAGCAGTGCAGGAGAACGATCCTGGCCCAGATTGAAGCGGCCGGAATCCCCGCCTTCTACCGCTACCCGGACGGCGACGGGGAGACGGCGGGGCTGGGCTTTTATGGGTATGGGGTTTTCCTTTTTGTCCCGGAAAGCCGGTTGGAGGAGGCCGAGGATCTGGTGGGCGGGCTGATTGCGCCCCGGAGAATTCAGTAAGTACCGTTGGGGGCCGCTCCGCAGGGGCGGAGACGGCGGGGCGGTGGACATAGACGGAGAGGAGGAGCGCATGAAGCTGGAGGACGGTATGAAAAACTGGCCCGTGGGGCCGGACGGGGAACCGGAGCGCCCGGCGCTGGTGGGGAGCGGAGCCGATTTCGCGGCCTACGCAGGGATCCTGATCTCCAAGCTGGAGGCCTTTGGGATCCCGGTGCTCACCAACCGGGGCAACGCGGAGGAGGCGGGCTTCCTCTACGGCGGGTTTTCCCTGGCGGGCGTGAAGCTCTACGTGCCCGAGAGCAGGCTGGAGGAGGCCAAGGCGCTGCTGGAGCCGGCGGAGGACGCCGGCGACGAAAGCGAAGAATAAAGGAGGAAGCCGCAATGACGTACAAGGAAGCCTATGAGAAATGGATGAATTCCCCCGCCCTCAGCGAGGCGGAGCGGGAGGAGCTGCGCTCCATCGCCGGGAATGAGAAGGAGATTGAAAGCCGCTTTTACGGGCCGCTGGAGTTCGGCACCGCCGGGCTGCGGGGGACCATGTGCGTGGGGCTGCACAACATGAATGTGCACGTTATCCGCCACGCCACCCAGGCCTTCGCCGAGGTCATCCTTGCCGAGGGCGGGGACGCCGCCGAGCGCGGCGTGGCGATCTGCTTCGACTGCCGCAACCAGAGCCACAAATTCGCCCGGCAGGCCGCCTGCGTCATGGCGGGCAACGGCATCCGCGTGCGCCTGTTCGAGGGCCTGCGGCCCACGCCGGAGCTGTCCTACGCCGTGCGGGAGTACGGCTGCATCGCGGGCATCAACGTGACGGCCAGCCACAATCCCAAGGAGTACAACGGCTACAAGGTCTACTGGGAGGACGGCGCCCAGCTGCCCCCCCACCACGCCGACGCCATCGCGAAAAGGATGGACGAGCTGGACATCTTTGCCTGTGTCAGGCTGGCCGACTACGACGAGGCGGTGAAGGCCGGGCTGATTACCCTGCTGGGGGAGGAGACCGACGAGAAGTTCCTGGAGCAGGTGATGGGCCAGGTCAGCGACCGCGCCTGCGTGGAGCAGGTCGCCGACACCTTTAAGATGGTGTACACCCCCTTCCACGGCACCGGGTACAAGCTCATCCCCGAGGTGCTCCGCCGCCTGGGGATCAAGCACGTCTTCTGTGAGCCGAAGCAGATGGTGGTGGACGGGGACTTCCCCACCGTGGCCTCCCCCAACCCGGAGAACCCCGAGGGCTTCTACCTGGCGGTGGATCTGGCCAACCGGGAGGGCGCCGACTTTATCCTGGGCTCCGACCCCGACGCCGACCGGGTGGGCATTATGGTCCGCAACCCCGAGGGGCAGTTCATCCCCATGACCGGCAACCAGACCGGCGTGCTGCTGCTGGACTACGTCATCAGCGCCCGCAAGCGGGCGGGCACCCTGCCCGCAAACGCAGTGGCCCTCAAGACCATCGTGACTACCGAGATGGCCCGGAAGGTGGCCGAGGTCAACGGGGTGAAGTGCTTCGACACCTTCACCGGCTTCAAGTTCATGGCCGAGAAGAAAAACGCCCTGGAGGAGCGCGGCGAGGGGAAGGTTATCTTCTCCTACGAGGAGAGCTACGGCTACATGCTGGGCGACTACGTGCGGGACAAGGACGCCGTCACCGCCGCGCTGATGCTGACCGAGATGGCCGCCTGGTACGCCAGCCAGGGCATGACCCTCTACGACGCCATGCTCGCCCTCTACGAGAAGTACGGCTGGTACGGCGAAAAGACCATGAACCTGGTGATGCCCGGCCTGGACGGGCTGGCCAGGATGAAACAGCTGATGGACGATCTGCGCCAGAATCCCCCCACAGAGATCGCCGGGGTGGAGGTACTGCGCCGCAAGGATTACAGCGACGGCTTTGAGACCGACGCCGGAACCGGGGAGCGGGAGAAAATGGAGCTGGTAGGCTCCAACGTGCTTAAGTACAAGCTCGCCGACGGCACCGACCTGGTGGTGCGGCCCTCCGGCACCGAGCCCAAGGTGAAGGTGTACATCCTCGCCCAGGGCGGCAGCAGGGCCGAGTGCGACGATAAGGTGGCAAAATACGCCGCCTGGGCCGAGGGCCTGAAGGGGTAACGGCACACCCCGCAAGGACATACGGTAAATAGAGACAAAAATCCCCGGCACGAGCATGCTCGTGCCGGGGATTTTTTGCGCGGGGACGGGCCGATGTGGGCATCGGACCCTACGGCGGAGGGAGAAGAAAAGATTTGCCTCGTTGCCCACGGATGGGCAAGTTTTGGGGCCGGGCGGGCCGGGGGTGAGGAGGGAGAGCGTTGAGGAGAGGCGCAACGGATCGGGAGGCATACCGGAAGAAGCTGCTGCGGCAGATGGAGCGGCTGGCCCGGGGAAGGGTGAACGACGCGGTGAAGCTGGCTTTCCTGGACGGGGAGCGGACGGGGGAGATCGACCGTCTGGACTTGAGCCCGCTGACCGAGTTCAAGCGCAGCGCCAACGGGGCGGTGGAGATTAAGCTCACCGACCGGCTGGCGGTGCTGGAAAAGCTGCTGGAGCAGGCGGGAGACGGCGGGCGGGATCAGGCGGCGGCCTTTTTCAGGGCGCTGGAGGGGGAGGCGGGAATTCCCCCCGGCGCCCCGGCAGGGGGGACGGCGGGGGATGGAGCTTAAGGCGTTTTCGGAGAAGCAGCGCAGGGTGCTGACCTGGTGGTGCGGGAGCTCCCCCTACCGGGACAGGGAGGCCATCATCTGCGATGGCGCGGTACGCAGCGGAAAGACGCTGTGTATGGGCCTGTCCTTCTTCTGCTGGGCCATGGCCCGGTTTGACGGGAAGCGCTTCGGGCTGTGCGGGAAGACGGCGGCCGCCCTGCGGCGCAACCTGGTGGACCCCGTGCTGCCCCTGCTGGGGGAGCTGGGGTTTGACTGCCGGGACCGGGTGAGCTGGGGCAGGATTACCGTCCGCTTCGGCGGGCGGGAGAACACCTTTTTTCTCTTCGGCGGGCGGGACGAGGGGAGCGCCGCCCTGATCCAGGGGGTGACCCTGGCGGGGGCGCTGCTGGACGAGGCGGCGCTGATGCCCCGCTCCTTCGTGGAGCAGGCGGCGGCCCGGTGCTCCGAGACGGGGGCGAAGCTGTGGTTCAACTGCAACCCGGAGGGGCCGGAGCACTGGTTCTTTAAGGAGTGGATCGAGAAGCGGCGGGCGCGGGGCGCCCTTTACCTGCACTTCACCATGGAGGACAACCCGGGGCTCTCCGACGAGGTGCGGGAGCGCTACCGGCGCAGCTTCAGCGGGGCCTTTTACCGGCGCTTTGTGCTGGGGGAGTGGGCGGCCAACCGGGGCAGGGTGTACGACTTCTTCGACGAGGGCTACGTGCGAGCGCCGCCGGAGGGGATGGAGCGGTGGTGTATCTCCTGCGACTACGGGACGGTGAACCCCGCGTCCTTCGGGCTGTGGGGCCGGAGGGCGGGGGTGTGGTACCGGGTGGACGAGTACTACTACGACTCCAGGGAACAGGGCAGGCAGAAAACCGACGGGGAGTACGCGACCGACCTGCGGCGGCTGGCCGGGGGGCGGGAGATCGGTCTGGTGGTGGTGGACCCGTCGGCCGCCAGCTTTATCACAACGCTGCGGCGGGAGGGCTGGCACGTGGCGCGGGCCGTGAACGACGTGCTCTCCGGCATCCGGCTGACCGCCGATCTGCTGCGGCAGGGGAAGCTGGTGATCGGCCCCGGGTGCCGGGCGGCGCTGCGGGAGTTCCAGCTCTACTGCTGGGACGAAAAGGCGGCGGGCGACAGGGTCAGAAAAGAGCACGACCACGCCATGGACGAGATCCGGTACTTCGCCGCCACTGTGGCGGGGAAACAGGAGCGGTGGATCGGGGCGGTGTGCGTGGAGCGGGAGGCGTTTTGACAGGGCGGCGAGGCGGAGGGGGCGGCGGCGTGGGCGTGCTCCGGGGCCCCACAGAGTGGGGCGCGCCGAAAAGGCGCGTACAAGCGTTTTGGCCGCTCACGGGGGCCAAAACCTTGATGCTGGGGCAATTTATTTGCCCCGTGCAGATTAAAACAAAGGGGTCCCCGCACGGCGATTGCGCCGGGTGGGGCAACACGGCCACGCCATGGACGAGATCCGGTACTTCGCCGCCACCGTGGCGGGGAAGCAGGAGCGGTGGATCGGGGCGGTATGCGTGGAGCGGGAGGCGTTTTGAGGGGGACGACTGCGGATAGACCCCTCAGTCAGCTGCGCTGACAGCACGGGATACGGATGGGGCCATTTCATCGGAGTATCCAATGGATACCCTGGCCCCTCACAGGGGGGCCGGGGGAGCGGGCGGCTCGCTGCGACGGAATAACAGGAGGAGAGGACTATTGGGCCTGTTTGAGAAGAAAAAAACGGAGCCGGCCGGGACGGCGGTGCAGCTCCGGGATGGGGGACGGCACCCCTTCGGCATGCTGGACGGGTACGTCCCGCTGCGCAACGGGGAGATCACACTCTACCGCAGCATACGGGAGGCGGTGCCCATCGTGGACGCGGCGGTGCTGAAGCTGATCCGGCTGGCGGGGGGCGTGCGGGTTACCTGCCGGGAGAAGGCGGCCCAGACGGGACTGGATCGCTTTCTGCGCACGGTGAACACCGGGCGGGGACAGCGGGGCATCCAGTCCTTCCTGGATTGCTACCTGGACTCCATGCTCACCTGCGGCCGGGCGGTGGGGGAGATTGTGCTGGACAGGGGCGGCGGGGAGATCGCCGCCCTGCTGTGCGGCAACGTGGCCGATTTGGAGGTGCGGGAGGGGGACTCGCCCCTGGAATTCGCCCTGTGCGCACGGGGGCCGGGCGGGGAGATTAGAGAGCTGCCCTATCAGGATCTGCTGCTCTTCACCCCCTTCCAGCCCGAGGCGGACACCCCCTACGGCGTGAGCCTGCTGCGGCCCATGCCCTTCCTCACCGGGATTCTGATGAGGATCTACCAGGCCGTGGGCATGAACTGGGAGCGGGCGGGCAACGTGCGTTTTGCGGTGGTGTACAAGCCGGGGGAGGACGGGGTGGATCGGGCCTACGCCCTGGAGCGCAGCGAGCAGATCGCCAGGGAGTGGTCGGCGGCCATGCAGGCGGGGAAAAACGGCAGCGTGCGGGATTTCGTGGCGGTGGGGGACGTGGAGATCAAGGTCATCGGCGCCGACAACCAGATCCTGGACAGCCAGGTGCCCGTGCGGCAGATTCTCGAGCAGCTTATTGCCAGGACGGGCATCCCGCCCTTCCTGCTGGGGCTGTCCTGGTCCTCCACCGAGCGCATGAGCGCCCAGCAGGCCGACATGATGACCAGCGAGCTCACCGCGATCCGGCGGAGTATGGAGCCCGCCGTGGAGCGGATCTGCGAGCTGTGGCTTAGGCTGCACGGTTTCGACGACGCGGTGGACGTGGACTGGGTTGACATCAACCTCCAGGATCAGGTGGAAGAGGCCCGGGCGGAATTGTACCGGGAGCAGGCAAGAGCGGTGAGACAAGAGAACGAGGGGAGCGGCTAGAGGCCGAAACCGGGCCTCTGTGCGCGTAAGCGCGCCGCGCCGAATGGCGCGTGACAAGCGTTTTGCCCTGCATAGCAGGGCAAAACCTTGATGCCGGGGCAATTCATTTGCCCCGAGCAGATAAAACAAAAGGGGCCCCCGCGGGATGGAACATCCTGTGGGGCGGCCCGGGCGGAGCTGTACCGGGAGCAGGCGAGGATGATACGGCGGGAGAACGAGGGGGGCGGCTAGAGGCCGAAACCGGGCCTCTGCGCGCATAAGCGCGCCGCGCCGAATGGCGCGTGACAAGCGTTTTGCCCTGCATAGCAGGGCAAAACCTTGATGCCGGGGCAATTCATTTGCCCCGAGCAGATAAAACAAAAGGGGCCCCCGCGGGATGGAACATCCCGTGGGGCGGCCCGGGCGGAGCTGTACCGGGAGCAGGCGAGGATGATACGGCGGGAGAACGAGGGGGGCGGCTAGAGGCCGAAACCGGGCCTCTGCGCGCATAAGCGCGCCGCGCCGAATGGTGCGTGACAAGCGTTTTGGCACATAGGACGGATTGCCGCGGGGCGGTCGGCCCCTCGCAATGACATGCGGGGGACGGGGGCGCGGGCGATTCGTGAATCGCCCCTACGGGGATGGTGGGTGAAAGCCTCACAGGAAAACCTAAGACGGGAAGGGAGGAGAAAGATGGACATTGTGAAAGAGGCGGGGACCATGGCGGGACAGGGGGTGGAGAGCGGCGATCTGGCGCTCATCAACGCCCTGGCGCGCAGGGAACTGAAGGCGGAGGAGGTATACACCTTCTGCGTGCGGCTGTGCGACAACGAGGTGGACCGGGACGGGGAGCGCTTCCCCCAGCGCACGCTGGAGGAGCTGGCCGGGCGTTTTGTGGGCAAGAGCGGGGTCTTTGACCACCAGTGGAGCGCCCTGGGGCAGACCGCCCGCATCTACCGCACGGAGCTGGTGCGGGAGGAGGGGACGACAACCACGGCGGGGGACGGCTACTGCTATCTGAAGGGGTACGCCTACATGCTGCGGTGCGAAAAGAACCGGGACCTGATCCGGGAGATCGAGGGCGGCATCAAGAAGGAGGTGTCGGTGGGCTGCGCGGTGGAGCGGTCGGTGTGCTCCATCTGCGGCGGCGACATGGGGGAGTGCGCCCACGAGAAGGGGCGGCGGTACGGCGGGAAGCTGTGCTTCGCGGAGCTGACCGGGGCCGCCGACGCCTACGAGTGGTCCTTTGTGGCGGTGCCCGCCCAGCCCAGGGCGGGGGTGCTCAAGGGCCTGGGCCGGGAGGATGGGGAGCGCCTCAAGCAGCTGGAGCGGGAGGCCGCGCTGGGGCGCAGGTATCTGGAGCGGCTGCGGGAGAAGGCCGTCCGGCTGGCCGCGCTGGCCGGGCCGGGGCTGGAGCCCTCCGTGCTGCGGGGCATTGCGGAGAAGCTGGACGAGGAGGAATTGCAGGCCGTATGCAGGGCCTGCGGCGGGCGGCTGGAGGAGAAATACCCGCTGAACACCCAGCTAAGCTACCACAGCGGGAAAGAGGCAGGAGCGGACCGGGACGGGGCGTTTTTGATTTAGGGGAGGCCCCTGAGGGGGCGGAAGAGAGGAGCGGTAACATGAGACAGGTTTCGTTCGAGGGGATCGGAGAGACGGCGGCCGGCTTTGCGGCCAAGGACGGGGTTCAGGCGGGCATGGTGGTCCAGGTGACCGGCGACGGCGAGGTGGGCCCCTGCCAGGCGGGGGGCGCCTTCTGCGGCGTGGCGCTGGAGGCCCGGGATGGGTACGCCACGGTGCAGCTCACCGGCTGCGCCAGGGTGAAGTACTCGGGCAGCGTGGCGGCGGGGCCCTACATGCTGGCGGCCGACGGCAGCGGCGGCGTGAAGAACGACAACACGAACGGCGTGCCCATGTGGGTGCTGGAGCAGGACGCGGCCGCGGGGACTGTGACGGTGCTGCTGTAGGGAGACCGGGGACGGACCCCTCCGGCGCTGCGGCGCCGCCTCCCCCACAGGGGAGGCGGGGAAAAAGAGAGGAGACGGAATATGAGCTATCAGTTTGACAATACGAGGCTGGAGAAGGGCATGTACAACGAGGCGGGGCGCTCCTTTACCCAGGTGCTGGAGCGGGAGGACCCCTCCGAGACCTACAAGGGCACCGCGCTGGAGGGCCTGGACGCCTACCAGCGGCAGCTCAAGCGCTTCGACATCCGGGTGAAGGGCGCGGGCAGCGACGTGGTGGAGAAATTCTTCGCCACCTCCCAGTCCGCCGTGCTCTTCCCCGAGTACGTGGCCCGCAGCGTGCGCCAGGGCATGGAGGAGGGGGATCTCCTGCCCGCCATCACCGCGTCGGTGACCCGCTTCGAGGGCATGGACTACCGCTCCATCACCTCCGTGCCCGACGAGGACCACAAGCGCCTGCGCCGGGTGGAGGAGGGCGCGGCCATCCCCCAGACCGAGGTGCGTACCCAGGAGAACCTGGTGAGGCTCCACAAGCGGGGCAGGATGCTGGTGGCCTCCTACGAGGCCATCCGGTATCAGAAGCTGGACCTGTTCTCGGTGACCCTGCGGCAGATCGGCGCGCACATCAACCGGATGCACCTGGAGGACGCCATCGGGGTGCTGGTCAACGGCGACGGCAACGGAAACCCCGCCCAGGCCCTCAAGGTGGGCACCGCCCCCATCGGCGGCACGGCGGGCAGCCTGGGGTACGGCGATCTGGTGGACTTCTGGGCCCAGTTCGACCCCTACGAGATGAACACGCTGCTGGTGTCCGGCGACGTGATGCTGAAGCTGCTCAAGCTCAGCGAGTTCCAGAACCCCCTGACCGGGCTCAACTTCCAGGGCACCGGCAAGCTGGCCACCCCCCTGGGGGCCACGCTGCTGCGCACCTCCGCGCTGGGGGCGGGCAAGCTCATCGGCCTGGACCGGAATTACGCCCTGGAGATGGTGCAGGGCGGCGAGGTGTGCGTGGAGTACGACAAGCTCATCGACCGGCAGCTGGAGCGGGCCGCCATCACCAGCATCAGCGGCTTCGCCAAGCTCTTTACCGGCGCGGCCAAGGTGCTCAGCGTGTGATGACGGATCAGATATTGAGCCTGGCCATGGCGCTGATGCACGTGGACGGTGGGGAGCGGGAGCTGCTGGAGTATCTGTGCACGCTGGCGGAGGAGGAGCTGCGCGCCGCGCTGCGCCCCGGCGTGAGCGCCGAGGCGTGCCCCGCCTTCGGGGTGGGGGCGGCCTGGCTGGCCCTGTCCCACCTGGCGGCGGCAAGGGAGACGGAGCGGGTCAAGCGCTTCTCCGCCGGGGATCTGAGCGTGGAGCGGGGCGAGGGCGGCGGCAGCGGAGAGCTGCGGCGGCTGAGCGAACGGGCCATGGCCCCCTACGTGGTGGACGGAGGGTTCGCGTTCCGGGGGGTGAGGGGCTGATGGACAGCGGCTTTGCGCAGGTGCTGCGGGAGTTCGGCGAGACGGTGACCCTGCGGAAAACAGGGGGCGCCGAGGAAAAAGCCCTGGCCCTGGTGCGGCCCCTGCTGGACCGGGGGGAGGAGCAGGACGGCCCCTCCCCCCTGGGACTGCGGCGGCGGGGGCGGCTGCTCTGCCTGGGGCAGGCCGGGGTGGCGCTGGAGGCGTATATTGGCCGGGCCGCCTACTACCGCGGGGCGCGCTACCGGGTGCGGCAGGCCAAGCCCATCTATATGGGGGGCGCGCTGTCCCACTGGTGGGCGGTACTGGAGGAGGACGACGGATGACGGGGCTGGACAGCGTGCGGCAGTCCATGGCGGACTACCTGACGCAGCGTGGAATCATGGCCGTGTGCGCCTGGCCGGAGGAGAAGCGCGTGCTGGACCCGCGGCCCGTGGTGGCGGTGTCGGTGCGGCAGTGCGAGAGCGGGCCGGGCGGCTTCCGGGATTACCTGGGGGAGCGCCGCAACCCGGAGACCGGGGCCTGGGAGGAACTCTACGGCAGGCGGCTGCGCCTGTGCTTTGGGCTGGACCTCTACGCCCCCCGCACGGCCGGGGCGGCGGGGGTGGAGGCCCTCTTCGACAGCCTGGCCGGGGCCTTCGGCCAGGGCGGGCCGGAGGGGCTGGTGGTGCGGGAGATCTCCCGGGGGGAGACGGAGTACGACAGGGAGGCGGGGCTCTACAAATGCGCGGCCCAGGCCCGGTGCGAGGCCTGGCTCTACGCCGTGGCCGACGAGGGCGGGGCCTTCCTGGACTTTGAAGTGAGGGGGAGAAGGAAGCTGTGAGTACGACCATCCATGAGAGGCCGGGGGTGTATTCCTCCTACGACGCGTCCAGCGTGGTGAGCGGCGGCGGCGCGGGCAAGACCGTGGGCATCGCGGCCAGGAGCGCGGGGGGCACGGCGGGGACGCTCTACAAGCTGGCCCGGTACGAGGACGCTGTGGGCGCCTTTGGGGCGGCGGACAATCTGACCGCCCTGGTGCGGCTGCTCTTCGCCAACGGCGCCGCGGCGGTGTGCGCCGTGCCGGTGGCGGCTGAGAGCGGCTACCCGGACGCCTTTACCAAGCTGGGGGAGGCCGAGCAGATCTCGGTGGTCACCTGCGACAGCACGGATTTGAGCATTCAGCAGAACCTGCGCAACAGCGTGGCGGCCGCCTCCGAGGCGAGGCGGGAGCGCATCGCCGTGGTGGGGGGCGGGGCCTCCGACACGGTGGCCCAGTACACCCGGCGGGCGGAGGATCTGAACTCCGAGCGGGTGGTGCTGGCGGCCCCCGGCGCGGAGACGGGCGCAGGCATGGCGGCCGCCGCGGTGGCGGGGGCCATCGCCGGGGAGGCCGACCCGGCGGTGCCCCTGGGGGGCGCGGTGCTCTCCGGAGTCGAGGGGCTGGCCGCGGTCTACTCCGACAGCGAGATCGATATGCTCATTCGGGGCGGCGTGACCCCCCTGGAGGCGGCGGGGGGCCGGGTTTCGGTGGTGCGGGGGGTGACCACCCGCACCAAGAGCGGCGACGCGCCCGACAAGACCTGGCGGGAGCTGACCACCATCCGCATCGTGGACGACGTGATCCCCGCCGTGCGGGACGCCCTGCGGGCGAAGTTCCGGCGCTCCAAAAATACAGAGCAGAGCCGGGGCGCTATCCGGGCCCAGGTGGTGATGGAGCTGGAAAACAAGCTGGCCAGGGAGATTATCACAGGGTACGACGCCGTGAGCGCCGTGCCCAACCCCGAGGAGCCCACCGTGTGCCTGGTGGAGTTCTCCTTCACCGTGGCCCACGGGCTCAACCAGATCTGGCTGAGCGCGCATATTACGGTTTAAGCGCGGAGGGTAGGCGCGCAGGGGAGGCAAGACACCGCGCAGACGAAAAAACAGGTTGGGCGTCTCACGCAAGCCCAACGGCATTTTTCGCGGAGCGGGGGCTTACCAACCCGGCGGCGCGCCCAACCCGGAGCGTGAGAGGGTTTAAGCGCGGAGGGTAGGCGCGCAGGGGAGGCAAGACACCGCGCAGACGAAAAAACAGGTTGGGCGTCTCACGCAAGCCCAACGGCATTTTTCGCGGAGCGGGGGCTTACCAACCCGGCGGCGCGCCCAACCCGGAGCGTGAGAGGGTTTGAGCGCGGAGGGCAGGACGGGGAACGGGGGTACGAATTGCCACGGGCGCGGAGCGCCCTCGCAATGACAGGAGCGACAAAGGGGGAGAAGCATGAAAATCGCGGGATTTCCCACCAGCAGCGACATCTACATCGAGGTGGAGGGAAAAAAGGTGGCGGTGGTACAGAGCTACGCCGCCAGAAGCAGCAAGACCAGCCAGCACGTGGAGGCCTTCGGCGAGGACGAGCCGGTGGCCACCATCCCCGGCCAGCGCACCCACGTGGTGGAGCTGACCCGGCTCTACGCCACCGACGAGGCCATCCGGGACGGGCTCAACTTCTACGAACTGGAGGACTTCAGCCTGGTGATCTGCAAGCCGGACCGGAAGATCATCTACTCCGGCTGCCAGTGGAGCGCCATCGGCGAGACCGGGGCCCTGGGGGCCATGGTGGTGGAGAAGATCACCGTCGTGGCGGCGCGGCGGATCGAGACGGCGGCGTGACGGGCTTGCTGGCCGGGGCGCGGCGGGAGCGCCTGGAGGACGGGCGGACGCTGCGCCTGCTCTCGGCCCTGGAGACCCTGGAGGCCAGGCGGGAGGCCGAGGGCCTGGCCCGGGGGGATCGGGAGCGGGCGCTGTGCTCCAACGCCTGCCTGCTGGCGCGGGCGCTGGAGCGGGACGGAAAGGCCGTCTTTCCCGACGGCGAAGCGGCCCTGCGGGGCATGGCGGCGGCGGAGATCGGTGAGCTGGCCGGGCGGTGGCGGGTCTTTAGCCGCAGGGAGAACCCCTCCCCGGAGGACGGGGAGGACCGGGTGGAGGAGCTGAAGCGGGAGCTGGGGGCGGATCAATACGAGCGCCTGCAATGGCGGGTGCTGCGTGCCTTCGGGGCCCTGCCCACCGAGGCCAGGGCCAGGGAGATGGCCGACCGGCAGTACCTGTGGTGCGCCCTGAACCTGCTGCTGGACGGCGAGGAGCTGTTGGACCGCCTGTGCCCCGCCTGCCGGGCGGAGGCCGGGGAGGGGCGGTGCCCCGCCTGCGGCGCGCCCGTGAGCGCGGGAGAGGCGGGGGAGAACGCGGCCTTCGACCGGGCGCGGTTCGAGGCCCTGGCGCGGGGTGAGGCGGAATGAGAGATTTTTTGGAGGAGCTGCTGGACGGGCAGGAGGACGAGACGCGGGAGGCCCCCGCCCGTTGGGAGGAGCCCCCCGTGGTGCTGCGCAGGCGGGGGGCGCGGGGGGAGGCGGGGGAGGCCGGGACAGAGGGCGGCTTGCCCCGGCCCCCGTGGATCGCCGCGGCGGCGCGGGGAGAAGAGACCCCCCATACCCGCCCGGAGGGCCGTGGGGGGCGCGGTGTGGAGGCGGAGCAGACGGAAGCCGCCCGCCGGGGCGCGGCGGAGGACGCGGAGCCTGCCGCAGCGGGCGGCGGCGGGCAGGTGTGGGCGCCGGCCCCGGCGGTTCCGGGGGTAGGGACGGGGGCGGAGGGGCTGTATCGGAGGCTGCTGCGCACCGGGCGGGCCGCGGGCTATGTGCGCCGGGATATGGGAGCCGCAGCCCTTTCCCACCACGGGACGGGGGAGCGTGGCCCGGCGCTGGGGGCCGCGGAGCTGGACTTGATTTTTCAGCGGGACGCCCGGCGCTATGACGGCGGGTTTCCGCTTTACTAGAGGGAGGCGGCAGGATGCGGCTGGGCGCGATGCGCTACAAGGACTATGTATGGCCCCACAACCCCAGGGTATACACCATCGACTACGAGCGGGGCATGGCGGTGCAGAAGATCCCTTTCGGGCGCTACCGGCTCCAGGATCTGGGGCCCACCAGGCGGGTGATGCGGGGCGAGGGGGAGTTCGTGGGCCCCACGGCCTACGAGGAGTTTAAAAAGCTGGCCTCGGTCTTTTACGGGGAGGGGCCGGGGATGCTGGTGCACCCGGTATGGCAGAGCGCCAGCGCCTACTTCGCCGAGCTCTCCCTGCGGCAGGAGCCCAGGGCGGACTACGTGCGCTACGCCTTCGCCTTTTGGGAGGATTTTGCGGCACAGGAGAGCGCCCTGCGCCCGGTGGAGCCGGCGCAGGGGGAGCAGGACGCAGGGGCGGCCGGGCGGGGGGCGCAGTACCACACGGTGGCGCGGGGGGAGACCCTCTGGGGCATCGCGGCGGAGTACGGGATAAGCCTGACCGGCCTCATCGCCCTGAACCCCCAGATCAAAAACCCCAACCTTATTTTGGTGGGGGAGAAGGTGCGGGTGAAGTGATGAACTGCGTGCTGACGGGGTACGACGGGGCGCAGTACGCCCTGCCCGCGCCCCTGGAGTGGCGCTTCCGCTACGGCTCCGGCACCCCCTGCGACAGCTTCGAGCTGGTGTGCCCCTGGGGGCCGGGGCTGGACGAGCGGCTGTCGGCGGCCACCCGGTTCTCGGCGGAGGAGGACGGCGAGCGGCGGTTCACCGGGGTGGTGGACGAGTACGCCTGCACCTGGGACGGGCGGGGCGGGACGCTGGCGATCTCGGGCCGGGGGCTGGCCGCGCTGCTGCTGGACAATGAGGCGGTGGGGCAGGAGTACCAGGTGGCCACGCTGGACGACATCCTGCGGGATCACGTGGCGCCCTACGGCATCGAGACGGCGGCGCGCGTGCCGCTGCCCGCCGTGGCCGGCTTCGCCCCGGCGGCGGGGAGCAGCGAGTGGCAGGTGCTCTACGACTTCGCCCGCTACCACGGGGGCGTGGAGCCCCGCTTCGACCGGCTGGGGCGGCTGGTGGTGGCCCCCTGGCCGGACGGGGCGCGGCGCGTGCTGGACGCCCGGACCGGGTGCACGGAGATCTCCTTCCGGGACAGGCGGTACGGGGTGCTCTCCGAGGTGCTGGTGCGGGACCGGACCACGTTGGCGGTGCAGCGGGTGGCGGACGGGGACTTCCTGGGGCAGGGGGGCATGTGCCGCCGCGTGCTGACCATGCCGGGGCGGAGCAGCTACCAGGCCATGCGCTACAGCGGGGCCTACCAGCTCTCCCGGTCGGCGGAGGGGCGGCACAGGCTGGAGGTGCGTGTGCCCGGGGCCTTCTGCGCCTGGCCGGGGGATGTGTTCGAGGTGCGCCTGGAGCGCCCCAGGATAGGCGGCGCGTGGCGGGTGCTGGAGAGCACCGCGGCGTGCGGCGCGCAGGGAGCAAGCACCAGGCTGAGTTTGGGGAAATGCTGAGAGGGGGAGCGGTTATGTGGCTTTCGAGCCGGAGCCGGGAAGCGCGGGAACGGGAGAGCCCGGCGGAGGTGGGCAGCGTGACGCTGGCCGGGGGCGATCCCGCGGTGTGTACGAACAGGGAGCGGCGCGCGCTGCCCCTGTTTGGGCCGGGGGGCTACGCGTGGCGGCCGGGAAACGGGCAGCAGGTACTGGTGATCAAGACCGGCCCGGCGGGGGAATCCCCCTGCGTGGCCGGGGCCAGGTGCCCCGGCGTGGAGCTGGAGCCGGGGGAGGTGGCCATCTCCTCGGCGGGGGGCGCGCGGATCGTGCTGCGCAACGACGGGACGCTGGCGCTGGTGGGCGACGTGCTGATCAACGGCAGGCCGCCCCTGACCGGGGAGGCGCCGGATCAGCCGGAGGTAACCGCCTGATGGAGCTGATGCTGCGGGACGGGGACTACGTGCCCGACGGGCGGGGCGGCTTCCAACGGGTGGAGGGCGCGCAGGAGGTATTACAGCGGGTGCTGTGGAAGCTGAGCGTGCGGCGAGGGAGCTTCCCGCTCCTGCCCGGGCTGGGCAGCCGCCTGTACCTGCTGCCCAGGGAGAAGCCCTCCGTCCGGGCCGCCATGGCCCGGCAGTACGCCGCCGAGGCCCTGGCGGACGAGCCGGATTTGACGGTGACCGGGGCGGCCTGGGGCCGGGAGGACGCCGACGGGTGCGATCTGGCGGTCTTTCTGGAGTGGCGCGGCGAAAGTCTGCGGGCGGACGTGAGGGTATAGGGGAAGGACCCCTCAGTCCGCAGCGCGGACGGCTCCCCTACAAGGGGAGCCGGGGAGGAGGAAGGGACATCAAGACAATCGAGGAGATTTACGGCCAGATGATGGCCGCGTTCCGGCAGGAGACCGGGATGGAGGCGGCCCAGACCAGCGATCTGGCGGTGCGGCTCTACGCGGTGGCGGCCCAGATCCAGGCCCTCTACGTCCAGGCGGACTGGGTGGGGCGGCAGTGCTTCCCCCAGAGCGCGGCGGGGGAGTTCCTGGACCGGCACGCGGCCCTTCGGGGGCTGGAGCGGCGGGCGGCAAACCGGGCGGAGGGGGTGCTCCGGTTTTCCGTGGACGCGTCGGGGGGCGCGCAGCTGCGCATCCCCGCCGGGACGGTGTGCATGACGGCGGGGCTGGTGCGCTTTGAGACCACCCAGGACGCCGCCATCTACCCCGGCGAGCTCTACGCCGAGGCGCGGGCCCGGGCGGTGGAGCCGGGCACAGCGGGCAACGCGGCGGCGGGGGCCATTCTGACCATGGCGGTGGCCCCGGTGGGGGTGAGCCGGTGCGTCAACCCGGCGGCCTTTACCGGCGGCACGGACCGGGAGGAGGACGAGGCGCTGCGCACGCGGGTGCTGGAGACGTTTCGGCGGATGCCCAACGGGGCCAACGCCGCCTTCTACCACCAGGGGGCGATGTCCTTCCCCCAGGTGGCCGGGGCCGCCGTAATCCCGCGGCCCCGGGGGGTGGGCTCGGTGGACGTGGTGATCGCCACCTCCGCCGGCGTGCCCGACGGCGCGCTGCTGACCCAGGTGGCGGACTACTTCCAGAGCCGCCGGGAGATCGCCGTGGACGTACAGGTGAAGGCGCCCACGGTGCGCACCGTGGACGTGGTGCTCCAGGTGGCCCCGGCGGAGGGCTGGCGGCTGGAGGATGCGGCGGCGGCGGTACGGCAGGCGGTGGAGGCCCGCTTTGACGGCACGATGCTGGGCCGCAGCGTGCTGCGGGCCAGGCTGGTGGCCCTGGCCCTGGGCCTGCCGGGGGTGGCCAACTGCGCCGTGACCGCGCCGTCGGCCGACGTGGCGGTGGGGGCGGCGGAGCTGCCCCGGCTGGGCGTGCTCACGGTCACCGGGATGGAGGGCTAGGCATGGGGTACGGGAGCTATTTAAAGGAGCTGCTGCGGCCCATGGGGGTCTACCGCCTGGAGGGCAGCGTGGGCGGCGGGGAGCTGGCCTGTGTGGGCGCGGCCCTGGACGGCTGCGGCGGGGGCCTGGAGGAGCTGGAGCGGGAGATGCTGGTGTCCACCGCGCAGGACCGGGGGCTGGAGGCGGTGGAGGGGCTGCTCCGCCGCCGCCCCGTGGCCCAAGGGGCGCGGCGGCGCGGGGAGGCTTTGGCCGCGCTGCTGCGCATCGGCGGGGACAGCTTCACCCTCGACGCCATCAACGGCAACCTGAAGGGCTGCGGCCTGGACGCGGTGGCCAACGAGACGGGCCGGGCCGGGCGCGTGGAGGTGCGCTTCCCCGAGATCGCGGGCATCCCCCCGGAGTTTGAGGCCCTGCGGGAGATTATCGAGGATATTCTGCCCTGCCACCTGGAGCTCTCCTACGTGTTCCGCTACATCACGTGGGCGCGGATGGAGGCCCGCTTCGGCACCTGGGGCGGCGTGGAGGCCGGGGGATACGACTGGGAGAGCCTGGAGAAGCTGGTGGAGGAGGACTGATTCTGAGAATGACGGACGGAGCGCAGGGCGCGAAGGGCCTGGCACTGGGCGCGCTGTCGGCGGCGGGGAGCCTGCTGGCAAACGCCCTGGGGGGCTGGGACGCGGCGTTACAGACCCTGCTGTGGCTGATGGCGGCGGATTACGCGACCGGGATGGTGGTGGCCGGGGTGTTCCGCCGCTCGGGGAAGAGCGCGAGCGGCGCGCTGGACAGCCGGGCGGGGTTCAAGGGGCTGTGCCGGAAGGGGGCCATGCTGCTGCTGGTGCTGCTCGCCGTGCGGCTGGACGCCCTGGCGGGCGGCGGGCAGTACGCCAGGACGGCGGTGGTGCTGTTCTTTGCGGGCAACGAGGGACTCTCCATTTTGGAGAACCTGGGGCTGATGGGGGTGCCCTATCCCGCGTTTCTCAGGCAGGCGCTGGCGGTGCTGTTGGAAAAGGGCGGCAAAGGGCCGGAGGATCCGTAGATCCTCCGGCCCTTTGTCTGTCATAAAGGCGGGCGATTCGTGAATCGCCCCTACGGGGTTGGAGCAGCGGGCCGATGTGGGCATCGGCCCCTACGGTACGGGGATGGGGCGGATTGCTGGGCTATGCGTGGGCGTCCCCAAAGCCGCGGGAAAAGCGCTCCAGGACGGCCTGCGCCTGGGCGGCGGTCAGGGTGCCCTGGGGGTCCAGCAGCCCGCCGGGGGACCACTCGATCAGCCCGCAGGACGTGGCCCAGTACAGGGAGTCGTCCGCCCAGGGGGAGATGCCCTCGTTGTCGTTACAGAGCGACAGGCCCAGGGGGGCGCCGGTGTCCCGTCCCAGGTAGTTCCCCCAGCGGCGCAGGAGGACGGCGGCCTCCTCCCGGGTGATGGGGCGCTCCGGGGCAAACAGCCCGCCCCCGGTCCCGTTGGACAGGCCCAGGTCATGGGCCCAGCAGATCGCGGCGGCGCCGGGGGTGGCGGTATCCACGTCTGCGTAGTAGGGGTTCACCTCCCAGGGCACGCCCCCCGCCGACTGCCAGAGCAGGCCGGTAAAGGCGGCGCGGGAGAGCGGGGCCTCCTCCGCCCGGGCGGGGGTCAGGGGGAGCAGCAGGGCCAGGGCCAGCAGCAGCGCGGCGGGACGTCTCATGGCAGGGCCTCCTTATCGATCCGGTGTTACCAGGAGGATACCATAAAAAGGAAATTATGTCGGGGGAATCGTGTCGGATGGGAGCACGCTTACCCCGCCTACCCGGTCCAGGGTGTAGAGCAGGGCGCCGTCAGCGCCGTAAGCGCACACGTCCACCAGCTCCAGATCGTAGAGGCCGAAGCCGCCGGCATCGTCGGGCTGGGCGGTGTTGATCAGCCACACGCCGCCGGGTTGGGGAGAGGCCGGTCAACGTGCACAGCAGGGCGGCGGCGGTCGGGTCCAGACCGGAGAGGGACATGCCGTAGTGGGAGTCCCCCGGCCAGGTGTGCCCCAGATGAGGCGTGGGCGGGGCCGTAGGTCACGCGGCGGCAGACGGCGGCGCAGAAGTCTTCAAACGCGGGTGCCATGGGATTGCCTCCTCTCTTCGGGCGTTCAGGATGAAAAGCCGTAGTCCCGGGCCCAGGATTCGGGGGCGGGCTGTTCGTAGATCAGCGCGCCCGAGGCGTCGTAGGCCCGCAGGCGGGCGTCCTCCCCGTCCAGGTGGTAGTCGCGCTCCTCACCGTAGGTGAGATAGTCCCCGGCCTTGACCTCGAAGAGGAAAAGCCGGTCGGCCACCCTGCTGGCCCTGGCGGTGACGAGGGTGTGGGCGTTGGTGTCGCCGCGGGCCATGGGCAAATCCACCTCCACCGCGTCCACGGCGGAGTCGGCGGTATAGACGGCGGCCAGGAACCAGGGGTTCGCCGCTCTAAGGGAATGGATGGACAGCAGGGTGAGGGGGCCGTCCGCTGACAGCGCCACCCCCTCGAACCGCCCACCCCGCCAGAACAGGCCCTCCCGGACGATTTCGCCCCAGGAGAGGCCGCCCTCCTGCCGGGCGATATAGACGGGGCCACGGAGGTTCCAGTCCTGCCCGTCCAGCGTGCAGAGCACCGCGCCGGGGCCAGTGAGGTTCTCCTGCTCCAGAGAGAGGTAGGCCCCCATCCGGGTCAGGTGGGGGAAGTCCAGCAAAATCAGCCAGAACAGCACCACCAGCAGCAGGGCTGCGAGCTCCAGCAGCAGGCGGGTTTTCCGGTTCATACGGGACCAGAGCCGTTTCAAGCCGCGTCACCTCCCGTCAAGTCGATGGGCAGGCGGAAGGAGGTGCCCAGCCGATCGTAGATCAGAGTGAGGCGCTCCACACCCTCGGGGATGCCGGTGAAAAAGAACTCATAGTAGCCGGTAAACAGGGTCTCGCCGAACCTACTGACAAAGAGGTCGTGCTCCGTGGTAAAGCGGCTGTAATTGCGGCCGAAGTAGACCCCGCCCCTGTCATCCTCCACCACCAGCCACTGGCCCCAGCCGCTGTCGGGCGCGGAGCGCCAGGGGTTATAGCAGGTTAACGTCAGGGTGCAGACCAGGGCGCGGGAGCCGTCGTAGTTGTAGGAGTAGTACTGGGCGTGAGGGACGCGCAGGGTGTAGTCCCCCACCTGGACGGCGTATTCCGGGGTCCATTCCCGGAGGATGGTGATCTCGCGGGATTTGACCTCGGCCAGCAGGGACGGCCTCCAGGGGACAAACTGGTTGGCCAGGGCCTCCCTCCGCTCGCTCCACAGGCCGTTGAGGGCCGAAAAAAGCAGAAGGAAAACGAGTACGCCCCCCAGTGCCCGCTGGATCCGCCCCAGCACGGGGCTGTGGACCCGGCTGAGGGCCAGGCCCAGTTCCTCGGGGTCCCCCATGGCGGCGATGGCCGCCTGCTCCGCCTCCGGCAGGGTCAGCTCCGGGTCGCGCGCCAGCAGGGCGTCCCGGTGGTCCTCCAGGTGGGCGGTGAGCTCCGCCGCCACCGCCGGGCGGTCGGGGGCGAAGCGCAGCTGCACACAGACCAGGGCGCAGAAGTCGGGGAAGGTCTTAGGGGTCATGGGTTCACCTCCTGTCGGTTGTCATGGGCTAGGCCGGGGCCCCGGCCACGATGGCGTTCACCTTCTCGCTGAACACCCGCCACTCCGCCTTCTTCTCGTCCAGCAGGCGGAAGCCCTTCCGGGTGATGTGGTAGTACTTGCGCCTGCGGCCGGTGGGGGCCTCCTGCTCGTAGGACTTCACCGCCCCCTCCTTCTCCAGGGTGTGCAGGATGGGGTAGAGGGTGCCCTCCTTGAGGGTGAAGGTGTGGTCGCTCTTTTCCTCCAGCTCGGAGATCATCTCGTAGCCGTACTTGTCCCCGGCGCAGAGCAGGGAGAGCACCAGCAGGGTGGTGCTGCCCGAGAGCAGATTTTTGTCCGTACGCATGGATATACCTCCTTCCAGACAAAACAATACCTCGGTTATCTAGGTATAGTATACCTAGATAACCGAGGTATGTCAAGCGGGCAAATCGCGCTTGCAGTGGTACCCACAGGTGTGATAACATGAAGCGGTATACAGGGGGAGGAACGGAAATGGAACAGAGACCTGAGCTGACCGGGGAGCTGGACGGCGCGGCCTTTCGCAGCTACTACTACCTCAAGGAGGAGCTGACGGCCTTTTGCAGGGCCAACGGCCTGCCCGCGTCGGGCGGGAAGCAGGAGCTGACCGGGCGGATTGCCCACTACCTGGACACCGGGGAGATCCTGCCCGCCGGCCCGGCGGCCAGGGGCAGGGCGTCGGCGGGCGCGCTCACCCCGGAGAGCCTGATTGAGCCGGACTTCGTCTGCTCTGAACGGCACAGGGCCTTTTTCAGGGAGAAGATTGGGAAGGGCTTTTCCTTCAACGTGGCCTTTCAGCAGTGGCTGAAGGCCAACACGGGTAAGACCTACGCCCAGGCGGTGGAGGCCTATGCCCGCATCCTGGAGGAGAAGAAGCGGGGCACGAGTGAGATCGGCCGGCAGTTTGAGTACAACGCCTACATCCGGGCTTTTTTCGCGGACAATCCGGGCCGGGCGCTGGAGGAGGCCATCGTCTGCTGGAGCTATAAGAAGGGCCTTGCCGGGTGCCACAGGTACGAAAGGGCGGATTTGGCGGCTCTGGACTGAGGGGAGGCGGGAAGCGGTTTGAAGATGCCGGACACCATCGCAGAGAGCATGTTCGCCCCCTGCGGGATGAACTGCATGGTCTGCTACAAGCACTGTTATCACAAAAAGCCCTGCGCCGGCTGTCTCAACTCCGACAACGGCAAGCCGGAGCACTGCAGGCGCTGTGAAATCAAGGACTGCGTGCATGGCCGTGGCCTGAACTACTGCTTCGCCTGCCCCGACTACCCCTGCAAGCGGATCAGGAATCTGGAGAAGAGCTACAACCGGCGCTACGGCGCGAGTCTGATGGAAAACAGCGCCGCCGTGCGGGACGGGGGGCTTGAGGCCTTTATGGCGGGGCAGAGGCGGGCCTTTACCTGCCCCGCATGCGGCGGGATCATCTCCCTGCACGACGCGCAGTGCAGCGAATGTCAGCAAAAACCGGGAACGGAACCGTAAAATGCGGTTCCGTTCCCGGTTTTTCAGTTCATGCGGTTGCGCAGGGGGCGGCCCGCGCAGTAGCAGCCCAGGTTGTCCAGGGCGATGTCCACGATGCGCTCCACGGTGGCGGCCAGGTGCCCGCCGCCCGCCACGTGGGGGGTGATCAGGGTCCGGGGCTGGAGCCAGAGGGGGTGGCCCTCGGGCAGGGGCTCGGGGCAGGTCACATCCAGCCCCGCCCCCCAGAGGCGGCCCGCGGCCATGCACCGGGCCAGGGCGGCGCAGTCCACGGCGGCGCCCCGCCCGGCGTTGAGGAGGATGGCGTCCGGCTTCATCAGCCCCAGGCGGCGTTCGTCCAGCAGGCCGTCGGTGTCCGGGGTGGAGGGGAGGGCCAGGGCCACCACGTCGGCCAGGGGCAGCAGCGCGTCCAGGTCGGCCAGGGGGCGGATTTCGTCAAAGCCCGCGGCGGGCTTGGCGGGGTCGCGGCGCAGGCCCACCACGCGCCCGGCCCCCAGGGCCTTGCACAGCAGGGCGAAGTGGGAGCCGATGTCCCCGCACCCGCCCACCAGGACGGTGGCCCCGGCCAGGGTTTTCACCGCGCCCAGGTCGGTGAAAATCCGCTCGTTCTGCCAGTCCCGGTACTGGGGCAGGCGCTTCATGAGGGCCAGGAGCATGGCGAGCATGTGCTCGGAGACCGCGGGTCCGTAGGCCCCGGCGGAGCAGGTGAGGGCGGCCCCGGCGGGCAGCACGCCGGGCCGGAGGTAGGGGTCCACGCCCGCGCTCCAGGTGTGGAGCCATTTCAGGTTCCCGGCGCGGGACAGGGCCGCGCCGGAGGGGCAGCCCAGGATCACCGTGGCGGCGGCGAGCTGCTCCGCCGTGGCGGTTTCCGCTGAATAGCGCAGGCTGGCGGCGGGGACGAATATGTGCTCCGCACCGGGGGCGGCGGCGCGGAAGGCGTCCTGCTGGGCGCTGCTGAGGGGGAGCAGGTTCAGAATCGTTTCCATGGGAATGACCTCCTTATGCACAGTTAGAGAGAATTATAGCACGTTCCGGCGAAATGGGAAGGACAAAATTGATGGGAACCGCGGCGGACTTTCGCCACAGGAAGTTTCGTGCTATACTGGGAAAAAAGACCGAAAGGAGGGCGCGGGATATGCTGGCCTTTTACCTCTCACTGATCGAAGAAGAGGCGGACCGCGCGCTGTTTGCGGAGTTTTACACGCGCTGTGAGCGGCACCTCTACCACATGGCCCTGTCCGTCCTGCACTCGCCCGAGGCCGCGGAGGACGCGGTTCAGGCGGCCATGGTAAAGATCCTGAACAGGCACCAGGAAAAATTTTTTGAAAAAATACGCCGTTCATGGGACGAAACCGAGTGCTGGGCCGTATTAGTGGTGGAACACATCGCCTTGGACATGCGGAAGAAGGAGGCCCACACCGTCCCCCTGTACGAGGGGTGGGACGCGCCCGCGCCGTCGGACACGGAGGGGGAGGTGGGCTACCACGCCCTGCGGGAGTTGATCGGCAGGCTGCCGGAGATCTACCGCGTGGTGCTGGAGTGCAGGCTCGTGCTGGAGTGGGACAACAGGGAGATCGCCCGCGAGCTGGGCTTGTCCGAGAATACGGTCTCCAGCCGTGTGTCGCGTGGGCGGAAGCAGCTGATCGATTTGATGAAAAGGGAGGGGTACAGCCATGACGGACCGCGAGTTTGACGCGCTGCTGCGCCGCGCACTGACAGACAACGTCCGGGCGCGCCAGGCCCGGGTGTTCGCCGACGGCCTCCCCCTGCCCGAGCATACCCGCCGCTATCTGCGCTGGGAGAAAAAGCTCCTGGCCGACCCCTTCGGCTTTGCCCGCAGACAGGCCCGGCCCGTGTGGAAAAAGGCCCTCCAGACGGCGGCAAGTATTTTGCTGTGCTTTGCCGTGCTCTTCGGCGCGGTCATGGCCGTCGTGCCCTCCGCCCGCGCCTGGGTGGTGGAGCGGGTGGTGTACTGGACGGACAGCTTCACCAAGTTCAGCTTTACCGCCGGCGCGGCCCAGGGCCTCTCCGCGGACTGGAGGCCGACCTATATCCCGGAGGGATTTGAGGAGACACAAGCAGAGTGGAACGAGGGCTCCAATACGCTCAGACTGACCTATGAAAACGCAGGCGGCGGGACAATCCGCATGGTTTGCCGTCCAGCCATGCAGGGCACTGGCTTCTTGGTTGATAACGAGCACTCCGATTATCAGGAGATTGAGATCAACGGCCGTCCCGCCGATCTCCTGGTCAGCAATACGGAGGGCTTCCCCAGCTACCTGCTTTGGAGCAGCGAGGATGGGAAGACGGCCCTTATGCTCACATCCAGTATTGAGCCCGGTGAAATGGTGGCTATCGCGGCGGGCGGAACCATACGTTGAAAAAACTTTTAAAAATTTTCAGCAAATGTGAGCCAAAATTGCGGGCTGAATCGTATAAAGAGTGAGAGCAGCCGACAAGGACTGCAAAAAACAAAGGGGGAAAGCAAATGAAAAGACGTGTTTCCGCGCTTGTCCTGGCTCTGGCGTTGATTTTCTCCGTCAGTGCCGCCGCCGTAACGTCTCGTGCGAACAACCCTATTGCACCGGATTACGCACTTATCGTGACAAGATCTGGTGCGCTGTGTGAGCTGTACATCAATCCCAGCGTAAAAGTCAGTGTCAGCGGCACGGTGTCCCTCTACAGAGACGGGAAGTTCCTGGATTCCTGGAGCGTCACCAGCGACAGTTTTTCTGAGACCTACACCAGCGGCATTACCAGGGGGCTGTACCGTATGGACTATAACGTCACCGTAAAGGGCCCTTATGGCTCCGATTCCGTAAAGGGTTCCACCACCTACGACTATTGACAAATGTCAATCGATTGGAGATGAGTCCCATGCACCAAGATATAGAAGTAACGTACGCCTGCCCCGTACAGATAGAGCAGGAGGGGACGGTACAGTATCCCTGTTCCCTCCCACAACTCACCAAAGGACCGTCCTTGTGTACATAGACCATTTGTTTGAAATAGCTGAAAAATAATTTGGAGGCAATGTAAAATATGAACATTAATAAATATTTGGCTAGAAAATTGGTGCTTGCTTTGTTGGTTTCAGTTGTAATTATTAGTTTGACTGTTCCTACTATGGCGGCAGAGGGAAAAAAGGACGAAGATTCATATGAACATACGGTATCTTTTGAGTATGCCCCCTTAACAGATGAAGAACGCGAGGCGTATATTCGAGAAGAAATGGAAAAATTGTTGGGGCCGGATGCAGATTACTGTATGTACTTTGGCGACGAAGATACAAACCAAATTATGCCTATGAATGATATAGATGAATATAAGACAGAATATTCACCCACAAAATCTGTGAGCGTCTCTGGAAAGCCAGGGGGAGTATTAGAGGCTTCATTAAGTGTGAGTGGTCCCAGTGATCAGACGTATTATCTCGGTTGGACATACACGGATGCAGGTGGCCCTACCGTTAGCAAAGGTATTTCTTTTGCCCATCCTTTTAATTTTTTGACTGTTTCTTTCTCACTTGGAATGGTTAGTAATACGGATAAGTATGGAATTGAATTTGGAATAAATGATGCAAAGCCTGGAGTCAAATATAAAGTAAATAAGGTTACTAAGACTTATGATGTAGTGCAATATATTATATATACAAAAAGGTATGATGATGCAGGAAATTATACCTGGCACGAGTGGAGTGGTGGGAAAATAGAAACACTCACGAATAGAGATTTTAATATTGTGCGGGCATAATAATGGTAGAAGGGCATAGGAAGTATCTAATCTATGCAGTTATTGTGGTACTTGTACTAGCAGTGGTTTTTCACAGTGTAAAATCAGAAAGCAACGTGACATACGATATTGTTGGCACGTATACAGGAAATTTCAGCGGTCATTTTGTATATTATGTTTTTGAACCGTTGGGACAATATTGTATATATGTATCGGGAATACCAAGTATTGTAATCGACGAAGGCACTTATGAAAATCGGGGGAATAACATCTTTGATTTAGAAAGTTCAATGCATTACGAGCATACGGTTGTATGTGGCGACAATATAATATATGATTTCGATATGTTAAATAAAGATGTCAATATTGCGAATAAAACAACAAAAGAAATTTTTTACGTAAACCTACCAGAAAAGACGGCGGATTGACAGACACACGGGGACGGTTCCCTTGCGCTAACTTGTCCCCACCCACTCAGCCTTCCGGCGGCTCATACCGCCGGGAGGCGATTTTTATTTTCCTGTCATAGATTGGGGCTTTAAAGCGTTAATAAATCAAAGGGGTGATTTTGTTGCACAAAAGAACCGTCCCCGTGTGTCTGGTGCTGGCGCTCCTGCTGATAGCGGCAGTTACGGCCCTTTGTGTCAAATCGGTACAGCTCTCCCGCCTGGAAGAACACTATACGCAGACCATAGAACATCAGATGCACCGTGTCATTTCGACTATTGAAATCTACCAGAGTAAGGATCCCGAAATTGTGCATAGCTGGACGTCCTATTACAACCTGTCCTATCAGTTAATTGCGTTGGCGTCCCAACTCGATTCAGCCTACAATATTGTGGATACAGGCATTTTAAAGGGTATCGGGGTGGCAAACCAAGATGATCTTGGGCTGTTGGTTCGCTTTTTCTTCCACTATGAGGAGTATTGCCGGGAGAGCATGCCCTTCGGCAAAGAGGAGGAAGCAGATGCGTTTGACGCTACCATGGAGCTCGTCCGCGCTGCGTTCACCAATGATTTAGGAGACACCGACCTGGCGCATGGACTGGCAGTCCTCAAAGATGGTTCCGTAAAGTTCCCATTTGTGTTCCGCGTTGCAGTAAAGCCAACTATGCAAAATAGAGGCTATTATTAGGAAGGTGCTGGCATACCCCGCCGGGGACGGTTTTGGCGTAAGGCGCGGAACTTCACCCTTGGAATTACGTCATACCCAGTATGAAGCAACGGAAGGGCGGTCACGAAACGATGATGAAGCATTTTTTGGTGGGGGCCGAGCTGTGCCTTATGCTTTTCTGTACCGCCCCCGCCGCGCCCGCGCAGCCGGGATGGAGCGGGGCCATTGACGGCGGCTTCCTGGCGCCGTGCCCCGACACGTACACCGACGAGGGCTTCCGCGTGGAGGCGCCGGAGGACTGGCCCGCGGGCACGATGCAGATCATCGGGATCGGCGGGGAGGAGAGCGTCAAAATAGGCACCGTGACGGAATTCCCCATCCGCTGACGGGCGAAGGACGGATTGCCACGGCCCCGGCGGGGCCTCGCAATGACAACAAAGAGGCGCGCGGAACAGGTTCCGCGCGCCCCTTTTCTGTCACTTGATGGTAATGAGCAGTTCGCCGGCCTTGACCGCGCCGCCCTCCTGAATGAGCACCTGGTCCACGGTGCCCGCCATGCGGGCCACCACGCTGGTCTCCATCTTCATGGCCTCGATGACCGCCAGCACCTGGTTCTCCTCCACGCGCTCGCCCGGCTTCACGTTCACCTTGGACACCATGCCGGGGATGGAGGCTCCCGCCTGGCTCTTGTCCTCCGGGTCGGCCAGGGTCACCGGGTGGACCTGGCTGACGGCGTTCTTGTCGGGCACCGCCACCTCGCGGCGCATGCCGTTGAGCTCGAACTGCACGTTGCGGGTGCCGTCCTCGTTCAAATCGCCCAGCCCCAGGTACTTGATGACCAGGGTCTTGCCGTCCTCGATGTTGATCTTGTTCGTCTCGCCCAGGGCCATGCCGTTAAAGAACACGTGGCTGCCCATGCGCATGATGTAGCCGTACTCCTGCCGGTGGCGGCAGAACTCCTCCACCACCTTGGGGTAGAGGCACCAGGAGATCACCGTGCGGTCGCTGGTGTCGGGGTAGAACTTCTCCACCTCCCGCCGGGCGGCGTCGAAGTCCACGGGGGGCAGCAGCTCGCCGGGGCGGCAGGTGATGGGCGCCTCGCCCTTGAGCACCACCCGCTGGAGATCCTCCGGGAAGCCCCAGGCGGGCTGGCCCATCATGCCCTTGAAGTAGGAGACCACCGAGTCGGGGAAGGTGAGGGCCTCGCCCTTCTCCACCACGTTGGCCGGGGTCAGGTCGTTCTGCACCATGAAGATGGCCATGTCACCCACCATCTTGGAGGAGGGGGTCACCTTCACGATGTCGCCCAGCATCCGGTTCACCGCCACGTACATCTCCTTGACCTCCTCGAAGCGGTGGCCCAGGCCCAGGGAGGCCACCTGGGCGTGGAGGTTGGTGTACTGGCCGCCGGGCATCTCGTAGCGGTAGATGTCGGTGGAGGGGTTCTTGAGCCCGGCCTCGAAGCTGCCGTAGCGCTCCCGCACGTCGGCCCAGTAGTCGGAGAGCTTCTGCAGGCCGTCCGGGTCCAGCCCCGTGTCCCGCTCCTGGCCCGCCAGGGCGGCGGCCACCGCGTTCAGGGAGGGCTGGCTGGTGAGGGAGGCCATGGAGTCCACCGCGCAGTCCACGATGTCCACCCCGGCCTCGGCGGCCATCAGCAGGGCGGCCACCTGGTTGCCCGAGGTGTCGTGAGTGTGCAGGTGGATGGGGATGCCCACCTCCTGCTTGAGGGCGGAGACCAGCTTCTTGGCCGCGTAAGGCTTCAGCAGGCCGGACATGTCCTTGATGCACAGCAGGTGCGCGCCCCGGCGCTCCAGCTCCCTGGCCATGTCCACGTAGTACTTGAGGGTGTACTTATCCCGCCTGGGGTCCAGGATGTCGCCGGTGTAGCAGATGGAGGCCTCGCACAGCTTGCCCTGGTTCAGCACCTCGTCCATGGCCACCTCCATGCCGGGGATCCAGTTGAGGGAGTCGAAGATGCGGAACACGTCGATGCCGGTCTTGGCGGCCTCCTTCACGAAGGCGCGGATCAGGTTGTCGGGGTAGTTGGTGTAGCCCACCGCATTGGCCCCCCGCAGCAGCATCTGGAAGGGGATGTTGGGGATCTTCTCCCGCAGCAGCTCCAGCCGCTCCCAGGGGGACTCGTGGAGGAAGCGGTAGGCCACGTCGAAGGTGGCGCCCCCCCACATCTCCAGGGAGAAGCAGTTGTTGAGGATTTCCGCCGTGCCCCCGGCCCCCAGCAGCATGTCCCGGGTGCGCACCCGGGTGGACAGGAGGGACTGGTGGGCGTCGCGCATGGTGGTGTCGGTGATGAGCAGGCGCTTCTGCGCCAGCACCCAGTCCCGCACTGCCTCCGGCCCGTCGGCGTCCAGCATCTGCTTGAGCCCCGCGCACGCCGGGGGGCTGTTTTGGTAGGGCGGGAAGCGGGGGATGTCCAGCTGGCGGCGCTCGGTGTCCGGGTTGTCCACCTGGAGCTGGGCGATGTACTTCAAAACCTTGGTGGCCCGGTCCTTGCCGTACTCGATCTCGAAGAGCTCCGGGGTCTCGTCGATGAACTTGGTGTGGCATTTCCCGGCGCGGAAGGTGGGGTGGTTTAAAATGTTGGTGACAAAGGGAATATTGGTTTTGACGCCCCGCACGTGCTCCTCGCTCACCGCCCGCACCGCCTTGCGGCACACCATCTCGAAGGTGTTGTCCCAGGAGGTGACCTTGACCAGGAGGCTGTCGTAGTAGGGGGAGATCTCGGCCCCCGAGTAGGCGTTGCCGCCGTCCAGGCGCACGCCGAAGCCGCCGCCCGAGCGGTAGGAGGTGATCTTGCCGGTGTCGGGGGCGAAGCTGTTGGAGGGGTCCTCGGTGGTGACCCGGCACTGGATGGCGTAGCCGTTGAGGCGCACGTCCTCCTGTTTGGCGATGCCGATGGCCGGGTGGGACAGGGCGGCCCCCTCGGCGATGAGGATCTGGGAGCGCACCAGGTCCACGCCGGTGATCATCTCGGTCACCGTGTGCTCCACCTGGATGCGGGGGTTCATCTCGATAAAGTAGTGGCTGCCGTCCCGGTCCACCAGGAACTCCACGGTGCCCGCGGAGACGTAGCCCACGTGCTTGGCCACCTTCACCGCGTCGGCGTAGAGCCGCGCGCGCACCTCCTCCGGCACCGACCAGGCGGGGCCGAACTCCACCACCTTCTGGTAGCGGCGCTGGAGGGAGCAGTCGCGCTCGAAGAGGTGGACCACGTTGCCGTACTTGTCGCCCAGGATCTGAATCTCAATGTGCTTGGGCTCCACCAGGTATTTTTCGATGAAGATGTCCTCGTTGCCGAAGGCCTTCTTGGCCTCGCTCTTCACCAGATTGTAGGCGGGAACGACCTCCTCGGCCCGGTCGCAGCGGCGCATGCCGCGCCCGCCGCCGCCCCCGGCGGCCTTGAGGATGATGGGGAAGCCGAACTGCTCCGCCTTGGCCAGGGCCTCCTCCCCGCTCTTCAGGGGGTGGGAGGAGCCGGGGATGGTGGGCACGCCGCAGGCCCGGGCGATGGACTTGGCGGTGAGCTTGTCGCCCATCTGCTCCAGGATCTTGGAGGAGGGGCCGATGAAGGTGATGCCCGCCTCCTCGCAGGCCCGGGCGAAGTCGGGGTTCTCGGAGAGGAAGCCGTAGCCGGGGTGGATGGCGTCCACCTGGCGGCGGCGGGCCAGGTCGATGATGGAGGGGATGTCCAGGTAGGCCCCCAGGGGGCTCTTGTTTTCGCCGATGAGGTAGGCCTCGTCCGCCTTGGTGCGGAAGAGGGAGAAGGTATCCTCGTTGGAGTACATGGCCACCGTGTGCAATCCCAGGTCGTAACAGGCCCGGAATACCCGGATGGCGATCTCGCCCCGGTTGGCCACCAGGACTTTGTTGAATTTCTGTTCCGGCAATGCGTTCACCCGCCCTTTCCAGCGTTTTTCGTCTAAGCTCCATTATAGATGAACCGGGAGGTTTTTGCAATCCATTCCACTTTGTATTGCAAAATACGGCATGTAGCACAGGAAAGCCCCCCGTTCCGGGCGGGGCCTTGGCGGAAAACACAATAGTCCGCCGTGGGCGCACATGGCTTGCCGGGACGGGCGGTTTGTGGTACACTGGGACAAACACGCAGGGAGGGGGAGGCGCATGGCGCTGGACTTAAAGTCGGGCGTGCGGGAGCTGCCCGGCATCGGGGAGGCCAGGGCCAAGGCCCTGGAGAAGCTGGGCCTTGCCACGGTGGACGACCTGCTCCACTACTTCCCCCGCCAGTATGAGGACCGCCGCAGCGGCACCACCATCGCCCGCGCCCCCGAGGGGGAGCCGGTGTGCATCGCGGCCATGGTGGCCGAGACCCCCCGCCTCTCCCGCATCCGCAAGGGCCTGGAGCTCACCCGGGCCAAGGTGGTGGACGCCACCGGGGCCATGACGGTGACCTTTTTCAACCAGAGCTACGTGAAGGACGCCCTCCGCCCCGGGGAGAGCTACATCTTCTACGGGAAGGTGGAGGGGGGCGGCGCCCGCCGCCAGATGACCAACCCGGTGTTCGAGCGGGAGAGTGCCGCCCGCTTCACCGGGCGCATCATGCCGGTCTACCCCCTGACCCACGGCGTGTCCAACAACCTGCTGGCCGGGCTGACCCTGCGCTGCGTGGAGGAGTGCGCCGGCGCGGTGCCCGAGGTCCTGCCCGCCGGGGTCCGCCGCGCCCACGCCCTGGCGGCGGCGGAGTACGCCTACCGCAACATCCACTTCCCGGAGGACGAGCAGGCGCTGGAGGTGGCCCGGCGGCGGCTGATCTTCGAGGAGCTGTTCTACTTCGCCTGCGGCCTGGCCCTGCTGCGGGGCAGGCGGGAGGCGGGGGAGGGCCCCGCCTTCTCCCCCGCGCCCGCCGGGGACTTCGAGGCCCTGCTGCCCTTTTCCCTCACCGGCGCCCAGCGGCGGTGCGTGGAGGAGGCGTGGCGGGACCTGGCCTCCGGCAGGCCCATGAACCGCCTGGTGCAGGGGGACGTGGGCTCGGGCAAAACGGCGGTGGCCGCCGCCTGCGCCTGGCTGGCCTTCCGCTCCGGCTGGCAGAGCGCCCTGATGGCCCCCACCGAGATCCTGGCCGAGCAGCACTACCGCTCCCTCTCCGCGATGCTGGCCCCCGCCGGGCTGCGGGTGGGGCTGCTGACGGGCAGCAAAAAGGCGGCGGAGAAGCGGCAGATCCGCGCCGCCCTGGCCGCCGGGGAGATAGACCTCTTGGTGGGCACCCACGCCATCCTCTCCGAGGGGGTGGAGTTCAGCCGCCTGGGGCTGGTGGTCACCGACGAGCAGCACCGCTTCGGCGTGGCCCAGCGGGCGGCGCTGTCCGAGAAGGCGGTAAGGGACCCGTCGCAGACGGGACGCCGCTCGTGCGGCGCAGGCGGGGGGGATTCACTTCCCCCCGCCGAAAATCAAATGGAAGGGGTCCCCACGGCGGCCCGCCGCCGTGGGGGATTCACGCCCCACGTGCTGGTCATGTCGGCCACCCCCATCCCCCGCACCCTGGCCCTCATCATCTACGGGGATCTGGACGTGAGCGTCATCGACGAGCTGCCCCCCGGCCGCTCCCCGGTGGAGACCTTCGTGGTGGGGGAGGACAAGCGCGGGCGGATGTACAACTTCGTGCGCAGACTGGTGGGGGAGGGCCGTCAGGCCTATATCGTCTGCCCCATGGTGGGGGAGGGCGAGGAGGAGGCCGCCGGCCTGAAGGCGGTCACCGAGTACGCCGCCGAGCTCCAGCAGAAGATTTTCCCGGACCTGCGGGTGGCCTTCGTCCACGGCAAGCTGAAGCCGAGGGAGAAGGAGGCCGTCATGGCCGCCTTCGCGGCGGGGGAGAGCGACGTGCTGGTGTCCACCACCGTCATCGAGGTGGGGGTGGACGTGCCCAACGCGGCCCTCATGGTGGTGGAGAACGCCGAGCGCTTCGGCCTCAGCCAGCTCCACCAGCTCCGGGGCCGGGTGGGCCGGGGGGAGCACCAGTCCTACTGCGTGCTCATGGCCGGGCAGGCCGCCCCGGAGAGCCGGGCGCGGCTCAAGGTGCTCTCCTCCACCAACGACGGCTTCAAGATCTCGGAGGAGGATTTGAAGCTGCGGGGCCCCGGCGATTTCTTCGGCTCCCGCCAGCACGGGCTGCCCCAGCTGGGAATCGCGGATCTGGCGGGGGACATGCGGGTGCTCAAGGAGGCCCAGGGGGCGGCGGAGGCGCTGCTGCTGGAGGACCCCGGCCTGACAAAGCGGTCCCACCGGCCGCTGCTGGCCCGGGTGAGGAAGCTCTTTGCGGACAACCCCGATATTTTTAATTGATTTAGGAGTTTTTGATAAAATGCTGTTGATTCGTGATATGACCCCTGCCGACGAACAGACCGTGATGGACATGGTGGACGTGTTCTACCACAGCCCCGCCGTGGAGCACCCCGTGGAGCGGGACGTGCTGCTGCGCTCCTTCCGCGCCGCGGCCGACCCCGGGGAGCCGCTGCTGCGGGGTCTGCTGCTGGAGGAGGACGGGGCGGCGGTGGGCTACTGCTACCTGACCGGGTGCTACTCCGCCGAGGCGGGGGGCAGGCAGATCATCGTGGAGGAGCTCTACCTGGACGAGGGCTGCCGGGGCAAGGGGTACGGCACCCGGGTGTTCCGGTGGATCATCGACGCCTACCCGGAGCACGTCCGCTTCCGCCTGGAGGTGAGCGGGGCCAACCGCGCCGCCGCCCGGCTCTATGAGCGGCTGGGCTTCCGGTACCTGGAGTACGGACAGATGGTATTCGACCGAACTTAAAAAGAGAAAGGTTGATTGTTATGACGAGAAGCGAACAGGCCCAGGCCCTGCGGGACAGCAAGGAGCCCCACTACAACTGCTGCCAGTCGGTGCTGATCCCCTTCTGCGAGCGGTGCGGCATCAGCGAGGAGGCCGCCCTCAGGATGGGGGAGAACTTCGGCTCCGGGATGCGCCACGGCGGCACCTGCGGGGCCATCTCCGGGGCGCTGATGGCCCTGGGGCTGGCGGGCAAGGGCGCGCCCGAGACGAAGCTGTTTATCAAGCAGTTCCGGGAGGCCTTCGGCCGGACCACCTGCGACGAGCTGCTGGCCCAAAACGACGGCGCCGGCGTGCCCCGCAAGCAGGGCTGCGACGGCATGGTGGTCTGGGCCGTGGAAGAGGTGGAACGGCTGCTGGACTGGCACAATCAGAGCCACGGCCAGTAAGTGCGCTAAACGCCCCGCAATTGATTGGAGGCCCGGCCTCCGGCGGCGGGATTCTTTGTTTGCAAAGAACCCCGGGAAGAAACAACCAGGGGCTTCGGCCCCTGGACCCGGGGCCCCGCGGCGGTGCGGTTCAGGTAACCTGCAGGACTTGGCAGCGCTCAGGGCTCGGTTCTGTCTGGCACTTGAGGCGAATAGGGCTGCCGCCCCTGCGGCACATGACCCGCCCAGACTTGAAAGTAGCTGCTATTTAAGGAGTGCCAAATAAGCCGCACGTACTGCCATGCCCCGTACAGCGCTTGGCATTGTAGGGGCCGATGCCTACATCGGCCCGTGGGTACCTCCGTCATTGCGAGGAGGCCCAACGGGCCGAGGCGGCAATCCGTAAAAAACGAACGAAAGGGCCCCGGACAATAGCCGGAGGCCCGTAACCTAGTTTTGTAAGATTCAAGAGATGCAGCGTGATGGTGTAAACTGTCACGCTGCTTTTCTCTGCCTTTCGGCAACGATGTGGGAGGTGGTAAGCTCGCCCACGAAGGTGTAGTAGATGTCCACCTGCTGCCTGCGGTGGCCGCTGGACTTGTCGGGCACGTGGACCACAATCTTCTCAATCAGGTCCCGGAGCATCCCCGGCGTCAGTTCCTCGAAGTCGGTGTACTTTTTGACCGCTTTCAAAAAGCTGGCAATGTTCACCGTCTTGCCGTCCGCCTCTTGAATAGCCGTCAGGAGCTGCGGCACCTCGGCTTTCAAGGTGTGCTGCTCCTTCTCGTAGCCATCCGAAAGGATTTTGAAACGCTCGTCAGAGAGCTTGCCAATGATGTTGTCCTCGTAGAGCCGCTTGATGATGCCGTCTAGCTCGGCAATCCGCTTTTCCTTGAGGCCCAGCGCCTTTTTCATTTCGCCCAGGCCCCGGCGCTGCTCCTCCATCGTGCGGCTGGCGATCTGACGGACAAATTCGGCCTCGTGGTCCTTCACCATCGCCGCCACCTGCCGCAGGTTTTCCCGGACCAGCTCCTCCAGCACCACCACCCGTATGTAATGACGGGTACAGGGATTGATGCGGCTTTGAGCGTTGGCGCAGATGAAACACTCCTGCTCCTTGGTCCAGGTCGAGCTGCGGCATTGGTGCATCCGGGCCCCACAGTCGGCGCAGAACACCAGCCCGGAGAACAGCCCCATCTCGCCCAGCTTGGTCGGCCTGCGCCGCTGCTGGCGGAGTACCTGCACCCGGTTAAAGGCGTCCTGGTCGATGATGGCCTCGTGGGTGTTCTCAATCACCATCTGCTGATCCTCGGGGATGTCGATGCGCTTCTTGGACTTGTAGGACTTGGTGGTGCATTTGAAGTTGACCGTGTGCCCCAGGTACTCCTTTCTGGCCAGAATTTTGGCAACGGAGTTGGGAGCCCATTTGCAAAGCGCGTCCGGGTAGTAGTGCTGCTTGCGCTTGGTCCGCTGGGCCTCGATGGTGCCCGGCGTGGGGATGTTGCCTTTCTCGGTCAGGATGCGGGCGATCTGCGTGGGGCCGTACCCTTGCAAGCACAGGTCGAAAATCAGCTTGACCGTGGGGGCCGTCTCCGGGTCCAACACCAGCTTGCCATCCTCGCCTTTCAGGTAACCGTAGGGGATTTGGGTCGCTACCCGCTGCCCGGACATCCCCTTCATCCGCTTGACCGCCCGCTGTTTCTTGGAACAGTCGCGGGCGTACCACTCGTTAAAGAGATTGCGGAAGGGGGTCAGCTCGTTGTCGCCCTTCTGGCTGTCCACCCCGTCGCTGATGGCGATGAAGTGAACGTCGTGCTCCTGGAAGAAAACCTCGGTAAATATTCCAACTTGCAGATAGTCACGGCCCAGGCGGGACATATCCTTGATGATGACTCGCTTGACCTCTCCAGCCTCAATGTCGGCAATCATGCGCTTGAAGTCGGGCCGCTCGAAGTTGGTGCCGCTGTACCCGTCGTCCACATAGACGCGGACGTTGGTGTAGCCATTGGCCTTGCAGTAGGCCAGGAGCATTTCCTTCTGGTGCTGGATGCTGTTGCTGTCCTCGTCCCCGCCATTGGGATCATCCACCGAGAGGCGGCAGTACAGGGCGGTGATAGCGTCGTTGCTCAACACATTCCGATAGTTCAATCCTGATTGCAGTTTGGCTGTCTGGTTCATCTTTTGCCTTCCTTTCCGACAGCCGAATGAATGATTGGGTATGAGATGATGATACCATATCCAGGCCACCATGAAAAGTCGCTTTTGCAAATTAAAGCGTTAAATTTTTAGGAATTGACTTGAAATAGAATAGACAAGCAGCTATCATAAATTTAGCAAGCTAAAGCGAGAAAGTGAAAGAAAAAGGAGTGCCTAATATGACAACGCTGGGATATACCCGGAGCGGGGAATACCTTGTCCCCAACCTGACCTTGAAAGAGCATTCTGGAGAGGACATCGGCAAGTACGGACGGCTGCGCCGGGCCTACCTGATGGAGCACCGCAAGGGGCTCTACACCGGGATGCTGCTAAACGAGACCTTGTACGAGCACCTGTTGGATGTCAACCGTACCTGCCTGGAGCGCATCGACGGACTGGTATGGCGGATGGCGGCGGACCAGGGCGTGACCGAGGCGCTGAAGGCCAACGATCAAATGGAGTGGGTACGGCGAATGAACGGCATCCGGCGCGCGGCGGAGGAACTGGTACTGGACGAGCTGGTCTACTGCTGACGCGGAATGTTCCAACTGCAAGTTGGCCTCCATTGACATCTCCCCTTATCCCTATCAAAACAGGCCCCGGAAAGCCTTGCGACAAGAGGTTTTCCAGGGCTCTATTTGTCCGCGGCCCAGCGTAGAAAGAAGGGGCTGTGCCAATTCTTTGGCATAGCCCCTTGTCTGCCAAACAGCAAAGGCCGGGGGCCGTGTCCAGGGCGGGCGCAAGCCCGTTCATCTTGACCCTGGACACGGCCCCCGGCCTTTGCTATGCCCTCCGCAGGAGAGAGCGACCGACGGGAGCGGCAGCCACACCTCGGCGGGGCACGCCTCGGCACCAGGCCCTGCGGGGCCGTCGCACACCCGCGTGGTGTTCGGCAAGGCGCTTTTGCGCCGCGCCCGGGGGTCTGGGGAACTCCCCAGCAAGCGGAAAGGATATTCCTTTCCATTGCTTGCGAACGTACCCCGTCCCCGCTCCCGTTTACAGTTTGTTCATAAATTATTACCGCATTTGCTGCCTGCCGGTCCCAAATGCAAAATCAAAGGATATACTGAAACCCCCATTTTGTCATCTCGTAAAAGACGGGGAGTAAAGCCTTTCCCTTCTCAGTTAGCGAATACTCCACATGGGGCGGAATTTCATTAAATTGGATGCGGGATACCAGCCCGTCCCTTTCCAATTCCCGGAGAGAGGAGGTAAGCATGGTATTGGTAATGCCCTCGATATTTTTTCGGAGCTCTCCAAAACGAATGGGGTCTTTTATACACAACTCATAGAGAATTTGAAATTTCCACTTCCCCTGTAACATCAACAGGAGCGGCGTCACCGGGCAATTTCCAGCCTCCGTGAGGATACCTCGCTTTACTTCCTTTTGGTATTCTTCGTAGGTCATATCTTTCTCCATCTGTGCCCCAACCTTTCCACCAGTATGGTCAACTATACTATGTAAGAATAATCTGCGTACTTGAAGTTATTTTCAAACCAAGTATAATAAACTTATCAGCAAAAGTCAATCAAGGCTTCGCTGCATTTCAGTCTTGAAAGGATGGCATTTACCATGAAAGAAATCAACATCGGACAGGCAACCGCAATCACTTCTCCCGATCCGCTCGTCCTGGTCTGCACCAAGAAAGAGGACGGCACGCTGAACATGGCTCCGGTTTCGTTCTTCATGTACGCTTCGTTCAACCCGCCCATGCTTGCCTTTGCGATGGGCAAGGCGGCCAACTCCGGCGAGAACATTCGCAGGACGGGTAAGGCGGTCCTGGCCGCCCCCGGCGTCACCTTAAAGGACGCCGTGATGGCCTATGGGTCCAAGAACGGCGGCGCGGCCGACAAGCTGAAGGAGACCCCCATCTCCCTCCAGAGCGTCGAAGGGAGTGAAATTCAAATCCCGGAGGATTCCAGAATCGCCTTTGTGGTTTCTCTGGCGGAGACCGTGGAGGCGGGCGACCACTATCTGTACCTCTGCAACATCGACAGGATGGTGGCCGACGACACGAAGGAGGCCCTGTTCGCCTGGGATGGTTACGCAAAGGTAGCGCCCGCGCGGGAGAAGTAAGCATCAACTCAAAAGGGCGGGCACTTCCACGGCTTTTCTGCGGAGGTGTCCGCCCTTTTGCCGGTCAAAACCTGGCAGAATCATGATATAATATAGGTTATTCTACACAAGGAGCGAACGCTATGAGCCAGTTTTCTGACCGCAAAGATGCGCCGGACCACATTGCAATCCGGGGCGCCCGCGTCCATAACCTCAAAAATATCGACCTGGACATCCCGCTGGGAAAACTGGTGGGGATCGCCGGTGTGTCCGGCTCCGGTAAGTCGTCCCTGGCGCTGGGTGTCCTGTACGCCGAGGGCTCCCGGCGGTATCTGGAGGCCCTGTCCGCCTACACCCGGCGACGCATGACCCAGGCGGCGGAGGCCAAGCTGGACAGCATCGAGTACGTCCCCGCCGCCCTGGCCCTCCACCAGCGGCCCGCTGTGCCGGGGGTACGGAGTACCTTTGGCACCTCCACCGAGCTCTTGAATCCGCTGCGCCTAATGTTTTCCCGGCTGGGCAGCCACCAATGTCCCAATGGGCATCTGCTACCACCGTCGATAAATGTGGCGGTGGGTAAACCCCTCGTCTGCCCGACGTGTGGTGCATCTTTTGACGGTCCCAGCGCCGAGAGCTTTTCCTTTAACAGCCAAGGGGCCTGTACGACCTGCGGCGGCACGGGGGTGGTGCGGACGGTGGACGAGGCCGCCCTGGTGCCGGATGAATCCCTTTCCATCGATGGCGGCGCTGTGGCCCCCTGGAACTCGCTGATGTGGTCCCTGATGACCGACGTATGCCGGGCGATGGGCGTGCGCACCGACGTGCCGTTTTCCGAACTGACTGAGCAAGAGCGCGAGATTGTTTTTCACGGTCCTGCGGAGAAAAAGCACATCATATACAAGGCGAAAAAGAGCAATCAGGCCGGTGAGCTGGATTTTACCTACTTCAACGCAGTCTACACCGTGGAGAACGCCCTGGCAAAGGTCAAGGACGAGAAGGGCATGAAGCGGGTAGAAAAATTTCTGAAACAGGACCTCTGCCCGGACTGCCACGGCACGCGGCTGAACGAACGGGCCCGCTCCGCCTTGCTCTGCGGCAAAACGCTGGCAGAGGCCACGGCCATGACGCTGGATGCGCTGATTCCCTGGGTGCGGGCGATCCCGGCGTCCATGCCGGGCGAGCTGCGTGAACTGGCCGAGAGCATCTGCGGTCAATTTCTCCACACCGCCAAGCGGCTCACCGACCTGGGGCTGGGCTACCTCACCCTGGACCGGACTGGGGCCACCCTGTCTACCGGGGAGCGCCAGAGGGCGCAGCTTGCAAGGGCGGTGCGCAACCGCACCACCGGCGTCCTCTATGTGCTGGACGAGCCCTCCATTGGTCTGCACCCGGCCAACGTGGACGGACTGCTGGGGGTCGTGGACGACCTGATCGCCCACGGCAATTCCGTTGTGCTCATCGACCATGACGTGCGGGTATTGAAGGCCGCCCAGTGGCTGATCGAGATGGGGCCGGGGGCAGGCGAGCATGGCGGGCGGGTGCTGTCCCAGGGGACGGTGGAGGACGTGACAAGGTCCGGCGATTCACTTGTCGCCGGATTCTTGGCGGACAAGGAGGAAATTGTTGTCCGGGAGCGGGCTGCCGCCGAAGCCATGTTTGCACATGGGCATATCAAGCTCTCCACCGCCCCGCTGCATACCGTTCATGCCCTGGACCTGGACATTCCGAAGGGGCGGCTGGTGGCCGTCACGGGGGTGTCCGGCTCCGGTAAGACCACCCTTATTTTAGAAAGCCTTATCCCGGCGCTGCGTGCGGCCATCGAGGGAACTCCCCTGCCCGCCCATGTCAAGGCCGTGGACGCCCCCGGCATCGGCCGGGTAAACCTCATCGACGCCACCCCCATTGGAATGAACGTCCGCTCCACCGTGGCGACCTACAGCGGCGTATTGGACGACCTGCGACGGCTCTACGCCGCCACGCCGGAGGCAAAGGAGCGGGGCTTTCGGAACAGCGATTTTTCTTACAACACTGGCTCACTGCGCTGCTCAGGCTGCGACGGCACCGGGCAGATCACGATGGACGTGCAATTTCTCCCGGACGTGGAGATCGTGTGCCCCGACTGCGGCGGGGCTCGGTATGGGGACGCGGCCAGAGAAATCCGTTACCGCCCCCGAAAGGCTACGGAGGGTGACCCTGGGCTCTCCTTGCCGGAACTGATGGGACTGACGGTGGAACAGGCCCTCGACGATCTGAAGGACGTGAAGAAGGTCCGGGAGCGGCTCCAGGTCTTGGCCGACCTGGGCCTGGGCTACCTCACCTTGGGGGAGGCCACCCCGACCCTCTCCGGCGGCGAGGCCCAGCGGCTCAAGCTGGCCGCCGAAATGGGCAGGGCCCAGGACGACGCCGTATTCGTATTCGACGAGCCGACCATCGGGCTCCACCCTCTGGACGTGCGGGTGCTGATTGGCGTGTTTCAGCGGCTCATTAAAAGCGGGGCGACGGTCATCGTTATTGAGCACGACCTGGACATGATCGCCAACGCCGACTATGTGGTGGATATGGGTCCGGGCGGCGGCGAGGCGGGCGGACAAATCGTGGAGGCCGGAACGCCTGAGAAAATCGCAAAAAACCCTCAAAGCCTAACCGGAAGATACCTCGCCAACTTAACAGAGAGGTAGATTCCCTGCAACAAATATCGGGTTAAATAATTGTTTACGGAAGGAGGTACCATGAAACGAGTGTTGGTCATCGACAACGATCTGCAAAACTGCAAGCGCATCAAGTATGCCATGATGGGCAAGAATACCGAGGTCTACTATGTGCTCTCGGTGGTCGAGGCGCTGGAAACGCTCATCCGGGAAAACTACCAGCTTGTCATCATGGACCTCTCCCTCTCTGAGACGGACGGCCTGCGGCTCTTGGAGACCATCCGGGAACTGCGGCCCACGCCCATCCTGGCCCTCTGCGCCAGGGACAGCACCGAGCAGACGGTCAAGGCATTCTCCCTGGGGGCCGACGACGTGCTGAAAAAACCCTTTGACCTGGAGGAGTGTCTGGCCCGCGCCCAAAACCTGCTGCGCCGGGCCCACGCGGTGGGCGGGACAGGCGAGCCGGGCTATACCCTGGTGAGCAGGCGGGACCTTGTGATGAATCCGCTGACCCGCCGAGCCTACCAACACGGGGAGCCCCTGGACCTGACCCGCCGGGAGTTCGACCTGCTGTACTTCTTTGTGAGCCGCGCCGGGCAGGTCCTCTCCCGGGATCAGCTATATAACAGCGTTTGGCCCAGCGAGGCCGACTTTGACACCGAGGAGGCTGTGCGCTACCAAGTCAAACAGCTCCGCAAAAAGCTGGGTGAACGGAACGGTCCCCCCTATATCGAAACCGTGTGGGGCGTGGGCTACCGCTTCAATGAGAAGTGAGAGGCCATTTGAGAGGCGAGTGAATGGAGTGGATGCTCCATTCCGACATACGCAAGTGGAACAGGGAATCATCTACCCTATCCGGCCTCAGGCTTGCATTACACAAGGGGTAGGCAGTCCATAGGCGTATACTAGTTTGCCGCCCTCCTTCGTCGGTAGAAACTGCTGCTTTTACCGGCTGCTCCAGTTCTAGAAGGAGCGGATAGATGGATAGATCAGTATCGTTCAATTCAGTCTTATTCTACTCAGTATTACTAGCGTCCGTTTTTGAGAAGTCTGGACTTCCGCTTTTGAGAAGTCTAGACTTCTGATTTTCGGAAGTCTGAATGATCGCACCGGTAGCTGAGCCATCTTTGTCATATCGTTTTCCATATTACGGGCGACTCGCCAGGACAGCTAAGAAGGCATAAGAGAAGGACACCATCTTGTCGATTGGTGTCCTTCTCTTGCTTTTTCAATTTTCTCCATCACTCATTCAGCCGTCAAGCCCGTATGGTTACTAGCTTTTTTCATTGCTAGGTTACGGGCATCGGGCTATCGTCCGGGGCCCTTTCGCGCCTAGCTCAGGGGGATGCTGACGGGGGTATCGAAGCTGGTCTGGCGGGTAGCGGTCAGCTTGAGCCAGACGCAGTCCCAACCGTGAACCGGGATGCTGAACTCCTCGTAGAAGAAGCCCGGCGTCTCCTTGCCCAAGGGCCCCGTGGTGTTGGAGCTTCTGGAGTCCATGGTGTGCGTATTGCCCTCCGGGTCCAGGTACTCCCAGCTCATGACCTGGTAGTAGTGCCCCTGTTCAAGCTGGGGCGCCTTGACGGTAAAGTAGGCCCTGTCCGCCTTCCTTTCCACGGTGAGGCCCACCCCCTGGGGCAGCCAGCCGTGGGCGCCGGTGTTCAGATCCACTTTCACGTTTTCCAGGTCCTTGTCCAGCCACTCGGCCCCGGTGATGTGGAGCGTCAGGTGCTCCGACTGCCAGAAGAAGGTGCTCTCCTGGTGCATGGAGCCCATGAAGGGGGTGTCCGTGGTGCCGGTGGCGGAGATGCCGTTGGAGATGGCCTCGTTGCGCCGCCCGGCCTCGTCCTCGATATAAAAGCGCAGGCTTTTGAGCCAGGCGGTGTTGTCCGGGTCGTCGGCCAGGTTTACCCGCAGGTGGGTGGGGTAGATCTCCGCGCTCTCCACCAGCACGCGCTGGCCCTCCAGCTCCATCCAGCGGTTGATTTCGATGACCCGCCCCTGGGAGAGGGCGGCGGGGTCTAGGCTGATGTCGAAGGTGAAGGTAAAGAGCACGGGGTCGGACGCCTCCTCCGGCGCGCCGGTGACGGCCTGAGGCGCCGCGGTGGCGGGGCTGTGGTCCTCCCGGCGCAGGCGCTCCACCTGGTAGGTCAGCTCCATGCGCCCGGGCACGTCGGTGTCCACGAAGTCGGCGGTGATCTGCCCCAGCTCCTGGGCCCCCACCGCCAGCTCCCCGCCGCCCTGGGTGGAGTGGGGCCCCAGGGTGCCGCCGCCGGGGGCGGTGAGCCGGGGGATGCCGTTTACCGAGAGCTCCGCCTCCCCCTCGAAGTGGTAGAAGAAGTTGACCTGCCTTTTGTCGGCGATGGCGTAGTCGATCACCATGGTCAGGCCCTCCACGGTCTGCTTTTGGCCGATATACTGCACGTAGTCGTGCTCCACGGCCTCCCGCAGGCTGGAGGAGAAGGCCACCGCGGCGGCCAGCTCCTTGAGCACGGGCACTCCGCCGCAGGCCATGGCGAAGGGCACCGAGGTGTTCACCAGCAGCACGAAGGCGGCGAACACCCCGGCCAGGCTGGCCACGGGCAGGCCGCAGAAGCGGCGCACCCGGGACCTCCTGTACCGGGCCCGTGCCCGCTGCACGGTGTACGCCAGGGCGGGGGGCGTCTGCTCCAGCTCCTCCCTCAGACGGCTGTATTCATCCATGCGATCCATCGTTTTACACCTCCTCGGTGAGTGCCAGGCGCAGCAGGCCCAGGGCCTTGCGCTGGCGGGTGGACACCGTGCCCGGGGGGATCCCCAGCACCCCGGCCGTCTCGGCCAGGGTGAGCCCGGTGAAGTAGCGCAGCACCACCACCGCGCGCAGCTCGCGGGGCAGGCGCTCCACGGCCTGGCGCAGGGGCAGCGCGTCGAACTGCTCCGCGGCGGTCTCGGGCAGCTCCTCCACGGCGATTTCGCGTTTGCGCCGCCGCAGCTCCGTATTGCACACGTTGATCAGAATGCGGGTCATCCAGGTGGAGAAGAACTCCGGTTGCCGCAGGCGCTTACAGGAGCGCAGGCCCCGGTAGACCGCCTCGTCCACCGCGTCCAGGGCCGCGGCCTCGCCGCCCAGGTAGAGCAGGGCGGTGCGGTAGAGCTGAGCCTTGAGCGGCTCGATATGCTGAATATACGTCTGTTCGTTCAAGGGTGCCGGCCCCCTTTCCGCCCATTAGATAAACTGGCGGGCTATTTTCATTTCCATCCATTGATATTTTTTTGCGCCCATTATATAATGGCTCATGCAACATAGTAAAGAGCGGTCTCCGGCCGCTCTCTTTTCTTGGAGGAAGCCTTTGGACGAGCTTGATTTACTCCCCATCCCCCTGCTGCGCTGGTACCGGGAAAACGCCCGGACGCTGCCCTGGCGGTCCGATCCCACGCCCTACCACGTGCTGGTCAGCGAGGTCATGCTCCAGCAGACCCGGGTGGCCGCCGTGCTGGGGTACTACGCCCGCTTTATGGCGGCGCTGCCCACCGTGTCCGACCTGGCGGCGGTGGAGGAGGACCGGCTCATGAAGCTGTGGCAGGGCCTGGGGTACTACAACCGGGCCCGCAACCTGCAAAAGGCGGCCCGGCAGATTATGGAGGACTTCGGCGGGGAATTCCCCCGCACGTATGAGCAGCTGCGCACCCTGGCCGGGGTGGGGGAGTACACCGCCGGGGCGGTGGCCTCCATCGCCTTCGGCCTGCCCGTCCCCGCGGTGGACGGGAACGTGCTGCGGGTTACGGCCCGGATCACCGGGGACGGCGGCGACGTAGCCCGCCCGGACACCAAGGCCCGGATGGGGGCGGCCCTGCGCGCGGTGATGCCGGTGGAGGCGCCGGGGGACTTCAACCAGGCCCTGATGGAGCTGGGGGCCACGGTGTGCCTGCCCAACGGCGCGCCCCAGTGCGGCCGCTGCCCGGCGGCTGAGTTCTGCGCCGCCCTGCGGCAGGACCGGATTGGCGAGCTGCCCGTGAAGGCGGCCAAGAAGGCCCGGCGCATCGAGGCGCGCACGGTGTTTTTAATCTTCCGGCAGGGCCGGGTGGCCCTGCGCCGCCGCCCCGGCAAGGGCCTGCTGGCCGGGCTGTGGGAGTACCCCAACGAGCCCGCCCCGGCGGAAGGGGCCCTGTCCGGGTGGGGGATCGCCCCCCTGGGGATAGAGGCGGCGGGGGCGGGCAAGCATATTTTTACCCATATCGAGTGGCATATGACCGCCCTGGCCCTGGAGGCGGCGGGGGAGGCCCTGCCGGAGGGCTGGGTGTGGTGCTCCCGGGAGGAGCTGGCCCGGGACTACGCGGTGCCCAACGCCTTCCGGGCCTTTGAGGCGGTTGTGGACAAGTATCTGAAGTAGGGGTTTGACCCCACCGCCCCTGCGGGGGCACCTCCCCTCATAGGGGAGGCTAAGAGGAGGAGGGTTCCTTTCAATGGCAAAGCTGTATTTCCGCTACGGCGTGATGGGCTCCAGCAAGACGGCCAACGCCCTGATGGTGCGCTACAACTACGAGGAGCGGGGCCAGGAGGCCCTGCTGGTCAAGCCCTCGGTGGACCAGCGGGACGGGGCCCGGTTCGTGGCCTCCCGGGCGGGGCTGTCCAGCCCCTGCATCTACTTTTCCGACCTGCGCGCCATGGACGCCGACAGGCTTAAGCCCTACGCCTGCATCATCGTGGACGAGGCCCAGTTCCTCAGCCGGGAGGAGGTGCAGTACCTCACCCACCTGGTGGACGAGCTGAACATCCCGGTGATCTGCTACGGCCTGCGGGCGGACTTCAAGGGGGAGCTCTTCCCCGGCTCCCAGGAGCTGCTGGCCAGCGCCGACATCATCGAGGAGGTCAAGACCATCTGCTGGTGCGGCAAAAAGGCCATCTGCAACGCCCGCTTCGACGCGCAGGGCCGCGTCCTCAAGGAGGGGGAGCAGGTGGTGCTGGGGGCCAACGACCAGTATATCGGCCTGTGCCGCAGGCACTGGAAGCAGGGCAACCTGGGCCCCGGCTTCCGGCGGGAGGAGCAGGATGACCTGTAGCCTCTGCCCCCGCGCCTGCGGGGCGCGGCGCACGCAGGACGCCGGGGCGGGCGTGTGCGGGATGCCGTCTCTGCCCGTGGTGGCCCGGGCCGCCCTCCACTTCTGGGAGGAGCCGCCCATCTCGGGGAAAAACGGCTCGGGCACCGTCTTTTTCTCCGGCTGCCCCCTGGGGTGCGTGTTCTGCCAGAACGAGCGCATCAGCCGGGAGAACTTCGGCAAGCCCGTCTCCATTCAGCGGCTGCGGGAGATCTTTTCGGAGCTTATCGCCCAGGGCGCCCACAATATCAACCTGGTGAACCCCACCCACTTCGCCCACGCCGTGGGGGAGGCCCTTGTGGAGCCCCTCCCCGTGCCCGTGGTGTGGAACTCCGGCGGGTATGACCGGGTGGAGACGCTGCGCGCCCTGGAGGGTAAGATCCAGATCTACCTGCCCGATTTGAAGTACCTGACGCCGGAGCTGGCCGGGCGCTACTCCTCCGCCCCGGACTACCCCCAAACGGCCTGCGCCGCCATCCGGGAGATGGTGCGCCAGACCGGGCCCTGCGTGGTGGAGGACGGGCTTTTGAAGCGGGGCACGGTAATCCGCCACCTGATCCTGCCCGGCCGGGTGGCGGAGGCCAAGGCGGTGATGGACTTCGTGCATGGGGCGTTCCCGCCCGGCACGGTGCTCTTTTCCCTCATGAGCCAGTACACCCCCTGGGGCCGGGCGGCGCAGTACCCGGAGCTCAACCGCAAGCTGCGCGCCTCCGAGGCGCGCGCGGCGGAGGAATACATGGAAAACCTGGGCCTGGACGGCTTCGTCCAGGACGCCGCGTCGGCGGACGGCGGGTTCATCCCGGCCTTCGACCTGACGGGAATCACGAAATAATTGAGAATTGATAATTGAGAATTGATAATTGCGCCGCGGCGGGGGCAGCGCCCTTAAATTATCAATTATCAATTGACGGAGGACGTATGGAGACGCAAAAGGGAAGCCGCGCGCCCCGCCTGGGGGTGATGTGGAAGCTGTCCTGGCCCGCCATCATCGAGCAGGTGCTGGCCACCATGGTCAGCTACGTGGACACGGCCATGGTGGGCGTGCTGGGGGCCTCCGCCACGGCGGCGGTCTCGGTCAACGCGGCCTCCATCTGGCTGATCAACGGTATTTTGGCCGGGGTGGGCGTGGGCTACTCGGTGCAGGTATCCAACGCCATCGGGGCCAGGGACATCGAAAAGGGCCGGGCCGTCATCCGGCAGAGCCTGCTGGCCGCCCTGGTTGCCGGGGGCGCGGCCCTAATCCTCTTTCAGATCCTGGCGGGCTTCATCCCCCTGTGGCTGGGGGCGGAGCCCGACGTGCTGCCCCACGCGGCGGGCTACCTGCGCTGGTACACCACCTGTATGCCCTTCGCCGCCATGGGGGCCATCTTCTCGGCGGTGCTGCGCTGCATGGGCAACACCAAGGCCCCGCTCTACCTCAATACCCTGGCCAACCTGCTGAACATCGTGTTCAACTTCTTCCTGATTTACGAGAGCAGGCCCTTTACCATCGGCGCCCTCACGGTTACCATCCCCGGCGCGGGGCTGGGGGTGGAGGGCGCGGCCATCGCCTCCGCCCTGTCGTGGGCGGCGGCGGGGCTGACGCTGTGGTACGCCGCCTTCCACCAGGGGGACGCCTTCCGCATCTCCCTGCGGGGGGAGAGCTTCAGGCCCGACCGGGCCATCATCCGTCAGGCCGTCCACCTGGGCCTGCCCTCCGCCATCGAGCGGGCCACCATCAACCTGGGCCAGATCGCCATGACCTACGTGGTGGCCAGCCTGGGCACCGTGGCCCTGGCCGCCAACCAGATCGCCAACACGGCGGAGGGGCTGTGCTACCTGCCCGCCTACGGCATCTCCTACGCGGGCATCGCCCTGGTGGGGCAGTCGGTGGGGGCCAAAAACAAGGAGGACGCCCGGGGCTACGGCAGTCTGGCGGGCAAAATGGCCTTCGTGCTCTGCCTGGGCACGGCCGCGCTGCTGTTCCTGCTGGCCCGGCCCCTGGCCTCCCTCTTTAACTCCGACCCCGCCGTGGTGGATCTGGCGGCGCTGGTGCTGCGGATTGTGGCGGTGTGCGAGCCGCTGTTCGCCGTGGCCATCGTCTTTTCCGGCACCCTCCGGGGGGCCAACGACGTGCGCTTCCCCATGGTGGTGAGCCTGATCTGCATGTGGGGCGTGCGCATTGTGCTGGCCCCCATCCTGGTGTACAAGTTCGACCTGGGGCTGGCGGGCGTGTGGATCGCCATGGACGCGGATCTGATCCTCCGGGGCGTGCTGTGCACCCTGCGCTGGCGCAGCGGCCGGTGGGAAACGCTGTGCGGACTGGCGGAGCCGGGCGCTAGTAAAAAATAGGCCGGTCGTCGGTGAGGCGCAGCACCAGCCGCGCCCCGGCCCGCAGGCCGTTGAGGAAGGCGACCTCCTCAACGGCGGCCCCATAGTCTACGGCCGCATTTAAAATCTTTGCGGGGGATGCGGGCTGCTCCACAAGCTCTTCCAGCACGCCGTAAGCCTCCTCGGTTAGCGTCTCCCCCGTTATATCCCGATCCAGCATGGCGGGGCCGGGCGCCGCGCCGGAAAGTATGTATGAGCCGAAGTATTTCGGCTCAATCCGTGTTAGAATTTCGTCGTAGCAGCTCATGACAAGCACCTCTAGTCCACTGTTATATTAATATTATCCACCATAGAGTGAATTTTGTCAAGAGGGAAATAGGTGATAGTATGGCGATGGCATCAAAAATAAGAATTGTGCTGATAGAGCGGAAAATGAAAGTTAAACAATTGGCCGAACTCTTGGGCACCAGTCAAACCAATTTGGGCAACAAATTGAAACGGGATAATTTCTCCGAAAAGGAATTACGGGAAATTGCCGAGGCCCTGAACTGTGATTTTGAGGCCACCTTCACCCTGCGGGACACAGGAAAGACGATCTAGGGGGACGGATTGCCACGGGCGCAAGCGCCCTCGCAACGACCTGTGATTCCGCCCCCGTCATTGCGAGGCCCCGCAGGGGCCGTGGCAATCCGTCCCCATAAAGAACCCCCCGCCGCCTGTATACAGGCGGCGGGGGGTTCTCTTTCAAGCCAATGCGTCCAGCAGCCGCGCGCACACGCCCCGCCAGGTGGCCTGCTCCATCGCGGGCGCGGGGCGGGGGGGCAGGGCGATCTGCCGCCGCAGCTCCGCGGCCAGGGCGGCCTCGAAGGCGGGCAGCGCCTGCGCCAGCGGCTCGTCCGTGTCGCGCATGGCGGGGGGCGGGACGAAGCCCACGCCGTGGCCCGGCACGTTCCGGTCCAGCCAGGGGCGGATGCCGGGCAGGTCGGTGCACACCACCTTCGCCCCGCAGGAGAGGGCCTCCAGCACCACCAGGGGCAGGCCCTCGAAGAAGGAGGGCAGCACGAACACGTCGCTCTTGCAGAATTCCCGGGCCAGCGCGTCCTGGGGCAGGGGGCCGAGGAAGGAGACCGGCCGGGGGCAGGCATCCGCCAGCGCCCGGATGCGGGCGTACTCCGCCGCGTCGCCCGCGCCGCCCGCCAGGTACAGGGCGGCGGGCGCGGGCACCTGCGCCATGCTCCGCAGCAGGCTGGCCACCCCCTTTTTCACGGAGATCTTGCCCGCGAAGATGATCCGCCCGGGCGTGGGGGCCGGGCCCGAGGGGTGGAAGATCCCGTCGTTGAAGCCGCTGCCGATCACCGTAATGCGGGCCTGATCCGCCCCGGTGAGGGCGGCGACGGCGCGCGCCTGCTCCCCGTGCAGCACGAAGATCCGGTCCAGGGCGGCGATCTGCGCCAGGATGAACGCCCGCTCCAGCGGGTGCTTTTGCAGCTGCCGCAGGTCGGTGCCGTGGCAGATCCCGGCCACGGGCACCCCAGGGAACCGCGCCCGGCACAGGGCGGTGAGCAGGTACAGGTGGTGGCAGAGGATCAGATCGGGCCGGAATTCCTCCACCGCCCGGTCCAGCGCCGCCCCGAAGGCCGCCTTGAACTGCGAGAGCATCTCCGGCGTCATGTCCCGGTAGCGGGTGCTCTCGTAGGGCATCTCGTCCGACATGCCCGCCACGGGGAAGGGCAGGGCGGGGGAGCGGTACAGCACGGGGTAAAAGCCCACGCCCCGGGGGAAAACCGGGGCGTCCCCCGGCGCCAGCCCGGCCACCACCGCCTGCTCGTGGCCCAGGGCGCGGAAGCCCCGCACCAGCTCGGAGAGGTAGACGCCGCTGCCGGTGCCGAAGGGCTTTTGGGCCGAAACACTCAATATACGCATACATTTCTCACATCCGTTTATCTTTGCAGACAGTATAGCACAAATTGGCGCAAAAGGGGACGCGCCGGGGAGAAAATCCCCGGCGCGCCCTGCTGCCGTTATTCAACGCGGTATTTCTGCTGGGGGATGTAGGAGCAGTGGAGGATTTCGTGGGCCTTGTGCCCGCCCGGCTCTCCCAGGTACTCCCGGTAGACGGCCTGCACCATGGGGTTCTCGTGGCTGCGGCGCAGGGGCATCTCCTCGTCCTGGCGGTAGAGGGCGGCGGCGCGCAGGGCGCGTATGTCCACCCAGTTGCGCACGTCGGCGTGCTGGATGGGCTGGCCGCCGCCGTTGATGCACCCGCCGGGGCAGGCCATGAACTCGATGAAGTCGTAATGCAGCGTCCCGGCGCGCACGCCGTCCAGCACCTGCTTGGCGTTGTGCAGGCCGGAGGCCACGCACACCCGCACCGTCCTGCCGGGCAGCTCGTAGACGGCCTGCTTGATGCCCTCCATGCCCCGCACCTGCGTGAACTCCAGGGGGGCCATGGCCCCGCCGGTGACGGTCTCCACCACGGTGCGCAGCGCGGCTTCCATCACGCCGCCGCTGGCCCCGAAGATGACCGACGCGCCGGTGGACACGCCCAGCAGCTCGTCGAACGCTCCCTGGGGCAGGTGGTCGAACAGCAGGCCCGCGTGGGCGATCATCCGCCCCAGCTCCCGGGTGGTGAGGGAGGCGTCCACCGGCATACAGCCGTTGCGCAGGCGCTGTTCGGGCCGCAGCACCTCGTACTTCTTGGCGGTGCAGGGCATCACGGACACCACGAAGATGTCCCGCGGGTCCAGGCCCGTCTTTTCCGCGTAGTAGGTCTTGACCAGGCTGCCGAACATCTGCTGGGGGGACTTGCAGGTGGACAGGTGGGAGATCATCTGGGGGTAGTGCTGCTCGCAGTAGCGGATCCAGCCGGGGGAGCAGGAGGTGATCATGGGCAGGGTGCCGCCGTTTTTCAGGCGGTCCAAAAACTCGTTGCCCTCCTCCAGAATGGTGAAGTCGGCGGCGTTGTCCACGTCGAACACCTTGTCAAAGCCCAGGCGGCGCAGGGCGGTGACCATCTGGCCCTCCACGTTGGAGCCGATGGGCATGCCGAAGCACTCCCCCAGGGTGACCCGCACGGCGGGGGCGGGGCCCACCACCACGTGCTTGCGGGGGTCGGCCAGGGCGGCGAGCACCCTGGCGGTGTCGTCCTTCTCGCTCAGGGCCCCGGTGGGGCAGGCCACGATGCACTGTCCGCAGGACACGCAGTCCACCTCGCTGAGATCCCGGTCGAAGGCACAGCCGATGTGGGTGGAGAAGCCCCGGTCGTTGCACCCGATGACCCCCACCTCCTGGGTCGTGCGGCACACGGCGGTGCAGCGGCGGCAGAGCACGCACTTGGAGTTGTCCCGCACCAGGTGGGGGGCGGAGTCCTCGATGCGGGGGAGCAGCTCGTCGTTGGCGTAGCGCACCGCGTCGATGTTGAACTCGGCGCACAGCTGCTGGAGCTCGCACAGGCCGTTGCGGGAGCAGGTGAGGCAGTCCATGCGGTGGTTGGACAAAATCAGCTCCAGGGTGTGCCGCCGGGAGGCGCGCACCTTTTCGGTGTTGGTGTACACCTCCATGCCCTCGCTGACCGGGTAGACGCAGGAGGCCACCAGGCTGCGCGCCCCCTTCACCTCCACCACGCAGATGCGGCAGGCGCCGATCTCGTTGACCCCCTTCAAAAAGCACAGGGAGGGGATGTTGTAGCCCGCCGAGCGGGCGGCCTCCATCACCGTGACGCCCTCGGGCACGGTGACGGGGATGTCGTTGATCTTCAGGCTGACCATCTTGTGTTCCATCTCCTCGCCCCCTTACTGCTTGCTGATGGCGCCAAAGCGGCAGTGGTCCATACACGCGCCGCACTTGATGCATTTGGTCTGGTTGATGATGTGGGGGGCGCGCACCGCCCCGGCGATGGCCCCCGTGGGGCAGCCCCTGGCGCACAGGGTGCAGCCCTTGCACTTGGAGGGGTCCACGATGAACTGGATCAGGGCCTTGCACACCCCGGCGGGGCAGCGCTTCTCGATCACGTGGGCCTCGTACTCGTCCCGGAAGTGGTGCAGGGTGGAGAGCACCGGGTTGGGGGCGGTCTGCCCCAGGCCGCACAGGGCGCTGTTTTTGATGTGCTCGCACAGCTCCTCGATGGTGTCCAGATCCTCCGGCTCGCCGTTGCCCTCGGTGATCCGGGTGAGCAGGTCCAGCAGGCGCTTGGTGCCGATGCGGCAGGGGGAGCACTTGCCGCAGGACTCGTCCACCACGAACTCCAGGAAGAATTTCGCGATGTCCACCATGCAGTTGTCCTCGTCCATGACGATGAGGCCCCCCGAGCCCATCATGGAGCCGATGGCGGCCAGGGACTCGTAGTCGATGGGGGTGTCGATGAGGCTGGCGGGGATACAGCCGCCGGAGGGGCCGCCGGTCTGGGCGGCCTTGAACTTCTTGCCCCCGGGCACGCCGCCGCCGATCTCCTCCACGATGGTGCGCAGGGTGGTGCCCATGGGGATCTCCACAAGGCCCGTGTTGGTGATCTTGCCGCCCAGGGCGAAGACCTTGGTGCCCTTGCTCTTCTCCGTGCCGATGGCGGCGAACGCCTCCCACCCGTGGGTGAGGATCCAGGTGATGTTGGCGTAGGTCTCCACGTTATTGAGCAGGGTGGGCCGCTGCCACAGGCCCTTGACGGCGGGGAAGGGGGGCCGGGTGCGGGGCTCGCCCCGGTGGCCCTCGATGGAGGTCATGAGGGCGGTCTCCTCGCCGCAGACGAAGGCCCCCGCGCCCAGGCGGAGCTCCAGGTCGAAGTCGAAGCCGGAGTCCAGAATATTTTTGCCCAGCAGGCCGTACTCCCTGGCCTGGCCGATGGCCAGCTCCAGCCGCTTGACGGCGATGGGGTACTCGGCCCGCACGTAGATGTAGCCCTGCCCGGCCCCCACCGCGTAGCCCGCGATGGTCATGGCCTCGATGACCGAGAAGGGATCGCCCTCCAGCACCGAGCGGTCCATGAAGGCGCCGGGGTCGCCCTCGTCGGCGTTGCACGCCACGAACTTCACCCCGTCCTCGCTGCGGGCGTCGGCGGTGAACTGCCACTTCTGCCCGGTGGAGAAGCCCGCGCCGCCCCGGCCCCGCAGGCCGGAGCGCTTGACGTCGTCAATGACGGACTGGGGCGGGACGCCCTCGCTGAGGATCCGGCCCAGGGCCACGTAGCCGTCCGCGCCGATGTACTCGTCGATGGACTCCGGGTTGATGATGCCGCAGTTGCGCAGGGCGATGCGCCGCTGGTGCTTGTAGAAGCGGGTCTCGGTCAGGGAGGTGGCCGGGCCGGCCTCCGCCCCGTCCCGGTGGAGCAGGCGCTTGACGATGCGGCCCTTGACGATGTGCTCGGAGACGATCTCCTCCACGTCCTCGGCGGTGACGTGGGTGTAGCAGGCCCCCTCGGGATAGATGGTGACGATGGGCCCCATGGCGCACAGGCCGAAGCAGCCCGTGCGGACCACCCTGGCCTCCTTGTCCATGCCCTGGGCCACAAGCTCCCGTTCAAAGGCCTCGATGACCTTGGGGCTGTCCGCCGAGGAGCAGCCCGTGCCGGTGCAGACCAGGATGTGCGTACGGATCATACTCATAAGCGTCCCCCTATTCCGCCGCGCCGATGGTGTATTCCGCCACCACCCGGCCGTTGACCAGGTGCTCGCTCACCACGGCGGGGACTTTTTCCGGGGTCATCTTCACGTAGGTCACCTTTTCCTCGCCGGGGGCGTAGATCTCCACGATGGGCTCCAGCCGGCACACGCCGATGCAGCCCGTCTGGGTGACGGTGACGTTGCGCAAATTCCGCTTCTCCACTTCCTCCAAAAAGGCGGCCAGCACGGGGCGGGCCCCCGCCGCGATGCCGCAGGTGGCCATGCCCACCACCACGCGGATCTGGTCCCCGGCCGTGTCCCGCAGGTCCAGCTGCTTCTGCATCCGCTCCCGGATGGCCTGTAAATCTGCAAGGCTTTTCAACGCGTTCATCCCCTATCTTCTTCGGCTCGGACATCCCCGTGTCCGGCAATCAGCAGTTCCTGTTCGCGCAGGTAGTCCCGGCACCAGAGCACGACCTCCGGCTCGGCCAGGCTGACCCCCTCCCCCAGGGCGCGGCGCACCTGGTTGGTGTCGAAGCGCAGGGCGCGGCCCTCCCGCCGGTGGAGGTAGGCCAGCTCCAGCTCCGGGGCGCCCTGGATGAGCAGCGAGAGGCTGTCCCCCATGTCCCCCAGGGGCGGGCAGTCGATGTGCCCCGCGCCGAAGCGGGCCGTCACCCGGGTGCCCGCGCCGGGGGCGCTCTCCAGCGCCAAGCCCCCGCCGGTGAGCTCCGCCGCCTCCTTCAGCAGGGGCAGGCCCAGGCCCACGGGGCGGGTAGACCGGGTGGTGGTGAAGGGGTCGGTGACGGCGGCGAGCAGCGCAGCGTCCATGCCGCAGCCGTCGTCCTCCACCGTAAAGACCGTCCAGGCCTCCCCCTCGTCCAGGGTGATGGTCAGGCGGGACGCCCCGGCGGCCAGGGAGTTCTGCGCGATGTCCAGGATGTAGAGGGAAAGGTCCTTCATAGTCACCGCCGCACTTTCCGGTCACGCTCGGATTGGGCGCATGGCCGGGTCGCTAAGCCGCCATTGCGCGAAAAATGCCGTTGGGCTTCCGTGAGCCGCCCAACCTGTTTTTTCGTCTCCATGCCGTCTTAGCTCCCCTATGCGCCTATCCTCACGCTCCTTCATTTATACATATCCAATATCGGCCCGACCTGCTCGGGTGTGAGGCGCCCGTACACGTCGTTGCCCACCATCATCACCGGGGCCAGGCCGCAGGCTCCCACGCAGCGGCAGGAGTCCAGGGAGAACTTGCCGTCCGGCGTGATGGCGCCGGGGCTGATGCCCAGCTTCTTTTCCACCGCGTCCAGCACGGCGGCCGCCCCCTTGACGTAGCAGGCGGTGCCCAGGCAGACCGAAATCTGGTGCTTGCCCTTGGGGTTCAGGGAGAACTGGGCGTAGAACGAGGTCACGCCGTAGACCTCGGAGAGGGGGATCTCCAGGCCCTCGGCCACCATAATCTGCACCTCCTCCGGCAGGTATCCGAAGATCTCCTGCGCGGCCTGCAGCACCGGCATCGTGGCGCCCGGCTGGCCCTTGTGGGCGGCGATGACCTCCCTGAGCCTGGCTTCCTGCTCCTGTGTGCCCCGGTAGGGCACCACGGTTTTGCAGTTCGGCATGTTGCGCGTCCTTCCTTTCCAAAGTATTTGAAATGCTGCGTCTGCAAATTGCTCTGTCCAGACCATTATAACTTTGTACACTTTGCTTGTAAAAGGTTTCTGTAGGGGCAAAAGAAAAACCGCTTATTCTAAAAAATAAACGGTTTCTCTGGAATCTTAAAATAAAGAGGGGAAGGCGCCCGCGCGCAGGGCCTCCAGCACCGCCTCCGGGGTCCGCGCCCGGGCCTCCAGGGCGTGGGCGGCGTCGGCGATCTGCTCCAGGGCGTGGGCGTCCGACCCGGTGAGCAGGGGCACCCCGGCCAGGCCGGGGTGGCGGGCCCTCAGATCGGGGGGGCAGCGGCGGGAGACCTCCGCCAGGGGGAAGCCCATGTCCGGGTCCCAGGCCCCCAGCACCCCCAGCAGGGAAAAGGAGGGGCGGTCGATGTGGGCGGGGTAGGCCAGCCCCCCGAAGCGGGCGCACAGCCCGGCCGCCTCGTACACCCCCACGTCGGCCGCCCCGGCCAGCAGGGCGCTTTCCCGGCCCAGCACCCCGTCCCGGTCGTCCATGAGCACCTGATCCCCGTAGATGTCCGGGCGGTTGGGGATGGCGGGCAGGCGGGGGCGGACCCAGGCCGAAAAGGCCTGCGCCGCGTCCAGGGCGGGGAAGAGGCAGATCACGTGGATCTCCTCCCGGGTGCACAGCTCCATGCCCGGCAGGGCCGTCAGCCCCCGGCGCTGCGCCGCCGCCAGGAAGGAGGCGCAGTTGCCCGCCGTGTTGTGGTCGGTGAGGGCCACCGCGTCCAGCCCCGCCAGGGCGCACATGTTGGCCAGGTTGGCGGGGGTCATCTCCCCGTCCCCGCAAGGGGACAGACAGGAGTGGAGGTGCAGATCGAAATAGAGCTTCAAACCGCCGTCACCTCCATGGTTTCGTGTGGGGCCCCGCACGGCGGGGCGGCGAACGTGCGCCGTACAAGCGTTTTGCGCAGCAAAACCTTGCCGCAGGGCGGATTCACTCCGCCCGAGGAAGTAAAATCAAAGGGGCCCCCACCCGGCCCGTACGGCCGGGTGGGGAACAGGCAGGAGTGGAGGTGCAGGTCATAGTATAATTTCATTCCAGCAGGTCGGCCAGAGCGGCGGATAGGGCGAAGGTGGACAGCCCGCTGCCCAGCAGGTTGAGTCCCCGCTCCCTGGCCGCGGCCGCCAGGGAGTCGCTGGGGGCGACCCCCTCGGTGAGCACCACGCAGGCCACCCCGGCCAGCTCGGCCACGGCGGCCACGTTGCGGCTGGACATGATGGTCAGCCACACGCCGCCCTCCTCCGCCCGGGAGATGACCCAGCTCAGCAGATCCCCGGCGTAGCCGCCGGACACCTCCCGGTTGGGATCCCCCAGGTGGTAGGGGGTCAGGCCCAGGGCCCTGGCGCATTCACGCACCGTCATTCCAATTCCTCCTCGTCCAAATTCAGATAGGGCCAGCGGAAGGCCCAGCTCCCGTCGCCGCGGCGGTAGCCGCAGCCCCAGTCCTCCACAACGTAGGTCAGCTCATCCTGGGGATCGGCGTAGGGCTGGCCCCGGTAGGTCAGGGTGCTGGAGCCGTCCTTAAAGTTCACGCGGATAACCGGCTCGCCCACGCCGTCCCCGTAATCGCCGCCCTCCGGCGAGAGGAAGGAGATATAGCTGATGCCCCGCTCGTAACCCATGACGACGCCCCCGTCCAGGGTGGCCAGGGCGCGGCAGTCGGTGGCCTCGTCGTAGAGGTGGGCGTAGTTGCCCGCGGTCTCGACGACCGCCGTACAGGTCAGGCCCAGGTGGTAGACCGACCCGGCCCGGAAAAAGTCGGTGCCGTCCTCCGTGGGGCGGATCAGGCCCCCGTAGGTCGTGTACAGCGCCTCCCCGGCCGCGGGCTGCGCCAGGGGCGCGCCCTGGGCGTCGTAGGCCGCGATGACCCGCACAGTTCCGGTGCCCTCCATGGAAAGATGGTTGACATACCAGCGCGTGCCGCCGCCCTCAAAGGCCACGAGCTTCCCCTCCTCCACGGTGACCACGGCCGTTCCGCTGCGGTCGATGAGCACAGTCCTGCCGTCAGCGTCGGTGAGCCTGGCCAGGCCGCGCTGAAAGCCGCTGGGATACCACAAGTTGTACTCGCCGTCATAGACGATGGTGGGCGGGACGGCCCAGCTTCCCGTGCGGTCGATGTAGCCCCAAAGGCCGTCCGGGGTCAGGCGCGCGGGGGCCAGCCCGTCGGAGAATTCCCCCACGGCGTGGAAGGGCCCGGCGGGCAGCCTCTCCCCGGTGTCCGGATCATAGAGGTACCCGTGGGCCAGGGCCAGCTCCCCCAGCCAGGAGAAATTACGGAACCAGGCGTCCGCCCCGCCCTGGGCGCGGAAGTACTCCCTGCCCTCGGGGGAGATCATGACGCAGCCCTCCCCGTTCCGGAGCAGCAGATGGCGGGCGTCCAGGGGCCGGTACGCCTCGTACTCCATGGGGGTGCACCAGCGCCCGTCCAGCCCGGCGGCGGCATAGCGGGCGCCCGTGCCGTCGTTGGCGCAGAGAATCAGCAGGCGGGGGTAGTTGCCGTCCCAGATGGGCTCCCCGCTCCCCTCGTAGAAGCTGGGGACGAACACGTCGTCGTACACCGGGTCCACCACCACCTCGCCCCGGCTGGTCACCAGCCCGTAGCGGGACGTGTAATCGCCGTATAGGACCCACTGGCCGTCCTGACTGCCCAGGGGCAGGGTGCGCGTGGGGTAGCGCAGGCCCGCGAAGCTCAGCAGCTCCCCGTAGTCGGCGGCGGGGATCAGGTGGTCCGTCCAGCCCTCGTAGCGCCGGGTGTAGATGGGGGTGACCGCCTCATAGGGGGTGAGGCCCGACCAGTCGGTGCGCACGCTGACGGCGGGCTCCGGCGCGGGGCTGGGGGTGACGGCGGGGGTGGGCAGGGGCGTGGCGCTGGGGGAGGGGGCGGGCTCCGTCTTTTCCGGGCCGCACCCGGCCAGCAGGAGAAACACCAGGCACAGGCAGGCGAGCCGTTTCACATGCGCCGCCCCCTCACTGCGCCGGGGCCAGGACGGACACATAGCCCTCGTGTTCCACCAGGGCCTGCCCCTCCGCCCCCAGCAGCCAGTCGTAGAGCACGGCGGTGGGGCTGTCCTTGGGCAGGCCCGCCTGCGTCACCGCGTAGTAGAAGGTGCGGAAGGGGTACGCCCCGGAGCGGATGGTGTCGCTCCCGGGGGCCGCGCCGTCGATGGCCAGCAGCTTGAGTCCGTCGGCCATGCTCATGTTGTGGGCGTAGTAGTACACGGTGTAGCCGATGGCGGCGGGGGAGCCGTCGAAGGTGCGCACCGCCTCCACAAGCCCCTCCATGGTGCTGATGGTGTAGGACTGGTCGGGTGGCTCCATCAGGTCCAGATCCCCCATCACCACCTTCTCCATGATGGCCTGGCTGCCGCCCCCCGCGTTGCGCTGGAAGGGCACGATGGGCAGATCCTGGCCCCCCACCTGCTTCCAGTTGGTGATCTCCCCCGTGTAAATCCGCCGCACCTGGTCGGCGGTGAGGGAGTCCACCGGGTTGTCCCCGTTGACCAGAAAGACCAGGGCCTCGGCGGCCACGGGCGCCATCTCCCAGGACTGCCCCAGCGCGTCCCGGCGGGCGTAGGTGGCCTCCCCGGCCTCGGCGGCCAGGAGGAGATCCGCCTCCCCGTCCATCAGTGCGTCGTAGGAGGCGGTGGTCTTGGAGAAATGGACCAGATCGGCCACCTCCTCCCGGGTCTCCCCCAGCAGCACGCAGGCCACCGCCTGCCCCAGGGGCACGGTGGCGGTGGAGCCGTCCAGCCGGGGCAGGTTCTCCCGGGTAAAGACGAAGGGCTCCGCCGAAGGCGCGGGGGACGGGGCGGCGGACGGCGCGGCGGTGGGCAGGGGCGCGGGGGACGGCGTGGGTGTGGGCGCCGGGCCGCACCCCGCCAGCAGGCAGGCGGCGGCCAGGGCCGGGATCAGGCGCTTCATCATCCCCAAAACCTCCTTTTTGGGCAAGCAGGGCGGGCGGAACACTCCGCCCGCCCTGTCAGCGGTTACCATTTTGTGGGATGCCCCCCCTCGGGGGGCGGATCCGGCTGCTTTAGCTGCTGCTGGCGGAAGGGGGCGGGCAGGTAGGTGTCGGCCTCCCCCGCGCCCGCCATGTACTTCATGCGCTCGCGCACCTTGAAGATGCAGTCCTCCTCGCTGGCCCGGCCCATCACCACGTCCTCGGCGAAGGCGTGGCAGGTGGGCGCCCCGCAGGAGCCGCAGTGCAGCCCCGGCAGGTGGGATTCCAGCACCTCGATGCGCAGGTGCTTGGCCATGGCCCGCTCCCGGTCCTCGTCCAGGAGGAAGGCGGGGGCGTACTGGAGCCGGCGCTGAAACTTGACCACGTCCCGCTCCTTGCCCTTGAAGAGAAAGCGGTTGCGGGACACGGGCAGGCCCTTCATCAGGCTCTTGAGCTTCATCCGCGCGGCGTATGGGTTCTCCACGTTGAGGCAGCCGCCCACGCAGCCCTGGGTGCAGGCGCACAGCTCGATAAAGTCGGCCTCGGGCACCCGCCCGTCCTCGATCTCCTCCAGCATACGGATTACGTTCTCGATGCCGTCCACCGCCACGTAGCGCTCGTCCAGCCGGGCGGCGCTCTCGCCGCCGCAGCCCGCCCAGCCCACGCCCATGATCCCGGCGGAGGAGAGGGGCTCCAGCCTGCCCGCCTCGGCCAGCTCCTTCATGGGGGTGAGCAGCTTTAAGTAGATGTCCCGGATGGCGAAGGAGCCGTCCAGCACGGGCAGATCCAGCCCCTCGGGGGCGTGGGACGCGGTGACCTTGGAGGAGCAGGGCACGATGGAGAACACGCCGATCTCCTCCGGGGGCAGCCCGGTCTCGGCCATGGCCTCCCGCCGGGAGAGCACGGCGGCCAGCTCCATGGGGGTGATGGTGGGCTCGATGTGGTCGATGAGCCTGGGGAAGCGGATGCGGATCAGCCGCAGCACGGTGGGGCAGTTGGAGGAGATCTGGGGCATGACCCGCTTCTGGCCGGAGGCGATGGCCTGCCGGGAGTAGTCGCTCAAAAGCTCGGCGGCACGGGCCGACTCGTAGACCTTCTGGAAGCCGATGTTCAAAAGGCCGTTGAGGACGATGTCGATGTCGTCCAGGTTCTGGAACTGGCCGTAGAGGGCCGGGTCGGGCACCGCCACGTTGAATTTGAACTGCCGCAGCTTCTCCATGCCGTCGCTCACCGAGCGCACGGCCTTGTGGGGGCAGACCTGGATGCACTTGCCGCAGTCGATGCAGCGGTCGTTGAGTATGGTGGCCTTGCCCCGGCGGACCCGGATGGCCTCGGTGGGACAGGTCTTGATACAGGTGGTGCAGCCCCGGCAGCGCTTGTAGTCCAGCACGACGGAGTGCTTCATGGCCCCGCGCTCACCTCCCTCGCTGTTACCGGGCATATCAGGAGATTTTCAGCTTCATGGTGACGGTGGTGCCCTCGCCCACCCTGGTGTCGATGCCCATCTCGTCGGAGTAGCGCTTCATGTTGGGCAGGCCCATGCCCGCGCCGAAGCCCAGGTCCCGGGCGGTGTCGCCCGCGGTGGAGTAGCCCTCCTCCATGGCCTTGTCCACGTCGGGGATGCCGGGGCCGTGGTCCACCATGCGGATGGTGATCTCGTCCATGTCCACCTCCACCTCGGCCTGGCCGCCGTCGGCGTGGATGACCATGTTGATCTCGCCCTCGTACATACAGATAGAGGCCCTGCGGATCACGTCGGGGGGAAGCCCCAGCTTCTTCAGGGTCATCTTCATCTTGCTGGAGGCCTCGCCCGCTTCGATCAGGTCTCCGCCCTCCACGGGGTATACCAGCTTGATCGTTTCCATAATTGACTAATTCCCCCTCAATCCATTGTAATAGAGCAGCCCGCAGGCCTCGTACATACGCTTCGGGGAGGACATCACTACGATGTCCCGCTCCTTTGCCAACTCCAAAATCCCGGCGTCCGGCTTTTTGCCCCGGACAAAGACAATGCACTTCATCTCCATCATATCCGCCGTGCGCACCACCTGGGGGTTCACAAGGCCGGTGAGCAGCAGCGCCTGGTCCTTCACGTAGGCCAGCACGTCGCTCATGAAATCACTGCCGCAGGCGGAGTGGACCTCCCGGTCCAGGCAGTCCTCCCCGGAGAGGACCACGGCCTCCAGAATATCCCTGATTTCGCTCAGCCTCATAGGCGATAATCCTCCTGTCATTCCGCGTCGCGCGGAGACTTAAAGAAAACTAAACTAAGGGTATGGCAGTATTGTAGCACAGTCCGCCCCGGCTGGAAAGAGGTTTGTTCAAAGATTCACAAAGAAAATGGAATGAATGGTACAGTTTTTGGTAAAGCCCGCATTGACAGGGGGGCGGCGGACCTCTATAATATACTTTATCAGAGTAAAGTGGGTAGTCTACCCACGGACACTTTGTCCCAAAATCATCATAACAAGGAGGCCGTCTGCCATGGGAAACCAGCGCGTCTACAACTTTTCCGCGGGTCCGTCCATGCTTCCCCTGGAGGTACTGGAGCGGGCCGGAGCCGAGATCACCAACTATCAGGGCTCCGGCATGTCAGTCATGGAGATGAGCCACCGATCTAAGGTCTTTCAGAAGATCTTCGACGACACCCAGGCCAATTTCCGCCGCCTGTTGGGGGTGCCCGAGGGGTACAAGGTGCTCTTCCTCCAGGGGGGCGCGTCCGCGCAGTTCTCCATGGCGCCCCTGAACCTCATCGGCCGGACCGGGAAGGCGGACTACGCCGTCACCGGCAACTTCTCCAACATCGCCTACAAGGAGGCCAAGAAGTACGGGGAAATCCGCCTGGCGGCCTCCTCCGAGGACAAAAACCACAGCTACATACCCGCCCAGGACCAGCTGGCGCTGGACCCGGGCGCGTCCTACTTCTACTACTGCGCCAACAACACCATCTACGGCACCGAGTGGCAGTACGTGCCCGACACCGGGGACGTGCCCATCGTGTGCGACATGTCCTCCGACATCCTCTCCCGCCGGGTGGACGTGGGCAGGTACGGCGTCATCTTCGCCGGGGCGCAGAAGAACATGGCCCCCGCGGGGCTGACGGTGGTGGTCATCCGGGAGGACCTGGCGGGGCATGAGCTGCCCTACACCCCCCTGATGATGAACTACAAGACCATGATCGACAAGGACTCCATGTACAACACCCCGCCCTGCTGGTGCATCTACATCCTGGGGCTGGTGCTGGAGTGGCTGGAGAAGCAGGGCGGCGTGGAAGGCATGGAGGCCATCAAGCGCGGCAAGGCCCAGCTGCTGTACGACGTGCTGGATTCCTCCCGCCTGTTCACCTGCGCGGCCCAGCCCGGCTCCCGCTCCGATATGAACGTGACCTTCCGCTCGGTGAGCGGGGAGCTGGACGCGCAGTTCGTCCAGGAGGCCACCGCGGCCGGGTTCACCAACCTGAAGGGCCACCGCAACGTTGGGGGCATGCGGGCCTCCATCTACAACGCCATGCCCACCGAGGGCGTGGAGAAGCTGTGCGACTTCATCCGCGGCTTCGACAAGAATCACTAGGGGGGCGCGCGCGATGTACCGTATTAAGACCCTGAACAAGATCTCCGCCGCGGGGGTGTCCGTGCTGGACAAATCCCGCTTCACCGTCTCGGACGCCGTGGAGAACGAGGACGGCGTCCTGGTCCGCTCGGCGGACATGCACGAGTACCAGTTCCCCGAGGCCCTGCGGGCCATCGCCCGGGCGGGGGCGGGCACCAACAACATCCCCCTGGACCGCTGCTCCGAGGCGGGCGTCGTGGTATTTAACACCCCCGGCGCCAACGCCAACGCCGTCAAGGAGCTGGCGGTGTGCGCGCTGCTGCTGTCCTCCCGCAACATCGGCGGAGGGCTGGAGTGGGTGCGCACCCAGGCCGGCGCGGGCGCCGACGTGGAGAAGGTGGTGGAGAAGGGCAAGAGCCAGTTTGTGGGCCCCGAGATCTCCGGCAAGACCCTGGGCGTCGTGGGCCTGGGGGCCATCGGCGTGCAGGTGGCCAACATCGCCACCAAGCTGGGCATGACGGTGTACGGCTACGACCCCTTCCTCTCGGTGGACGCGGCCCTGTCCCTGTCCCGGCTGGTGCACCACGCCACCGACCTGGACACCCTGTATAAAAACGCCGACTATATCACCCTCCACGTGCCCCAGACCCCGGACACCAAGGGCATGATCGGCACCACCGCCATCCAATCCATGAAGCCGGGGGTGCGCATCATCAACCTGGCCCGGGGGGGCCTGGTCAACGACGACGACATGCTCCAGGCCCTGGACAGCGGCCGGGTGAGCTGCTACGTCACCGATTTCCCCAACAACAAGATCCTCCAGAGCAAGCGGGTGGTGGCCATCCCCCACTTGGGGGCCTCCACCCCCGAGAGCGAGGAGAACTGCGCGGTGATGGCCGCGCAAGAGCTGAAGGACTACCTGGAAAACGGCAATATCCGCAACTCCGTGAACCTGCCCACCCTGGTGCAGGCCTGGAGCGGCGAGGCGCGGCTGTGCGTCATTCACAAGAACGTGCCCGCCATGCTGGCCAACATCATGGCGGTGCTCTCCAAGGCCAACGTGAACGTGGAGAACATGACCAACAAGTCCAAAAAGGACTACGCCTACACCGTGGTGGACCTCAACGCCAAGCTGCGGGACGACGTGCTGGATGAGCTGCGGGGCCTGGACGGCGTGCTCCGGGTGCGCCAGCTCAACCACTAGAGAAACAAAACCGGGCCTGTGCAGCTTGCACAGGCCCGGTTTGTTTCTCCAGGCGGCAGGCGGGCGCTTCGTGAAGCGCCCCTACGTCATTGCGAGGGCCGCAGGAGCGCGGCAATCCTTCCCATCCCCCTACCGTAGGGGCCGATGCCCACATCGGCCCGTTACAGCTCCTTTTTGGCAAAGATGCGCAGGGAGGCGGAGTAGGACAGCACGGCGGCCACGGCCAGCACGCCCAGGGCGATGACGGGCACGGAGGCCGCCAGCCAGCCGGGGATGGGCAGGGAGGCCAGCCCGCCGGGCCGTTCGGCCAGCAGGTTAATCGCGCCGAAGAAGAGCAGAAAGATCACCACCCACACCGCCATCATCACGAAGCGGCCCTTCTCCGAGCCGAACTTGAAGAGGATGGGGATGAGGATCAGATCCATGAACAGGCCCAGCACGGCGCAGGCCGCGCCGGCGACCAGCAGCTCGGGGAGCTGGGAAAACCCGCCCCGCACCGCGCAGTACACCAGATCCATGACCAGCAGCACGACGATGGAGGCCGCCAGGGTGCACAGCGCGAAGAGGTACTTGCCCTGCACCACGCCCCGCCGTCCCGCCGGGGTGGCGGCGGCGAACTTGGGCCAGCGGGCCAGGTCGTCGTAGGTGAAGGTGGACATGGGCAGCATGGTCATCACCAGCACGATGAAGCCGGAAAAGAAGGAGGCGTCGAAGGTGCCCACCAGGGTGAGGATCAGATAGAAGGCCACCAGCACGAGGTAGGTGCGCCCCTGCCCCAGCATCACGTACAGATCCTTTTGCAGCAGGCCTCTCATAGCTGTTCCCCCTTTACGGTAAATACCATAATCTCCTCCAGCGTCACCGGATCCACGGTCAGCTCGGGATAGCGGCGGGCGACGGCGCGGCGGTCGTTCACCAGCGCCTCGCAGGAGAACTGGCTCCTGCGCACCCCCACCACCAGGGCGGGGTCCACCCGCTCCAGCTCGGCGCGGGTGCAGGCCAGGCGGCCGTACCGCTCCAGCAGCTCGTCCTTGGCCCCCTGTATCACCAGTTTACCCTTGTGCAGGTAGGAGATATAGTCGGCCACCTTCTCCAGGTCGCTGGTGATGTGGCTGGAGAGGAGCACGGCGTGGTCCTCGTCCTGGATGAACGCCAGCAGCTCGTCCAGAATGTCGTCCCGCACCACCGGGTCCAGCCCGCCGGTGGCCTCGTCCAGGATCAGCAGCCTGGGCCGGGCGGAGAGGGCGGCGGCGAAGGACAGCTTCATCTTCATGCCCTTGGAGAACTCCTTGATCAGCTTGCCCGCGGGCAGCTCGAATTTCTCCAGGTAGCGGTCGAAGGCCGCGCCGTCCCAGTTCTGATAGATGCCGGAGAGCACCTTGCCCACCTGGCGGGGGCGGAGCATGTCGTGAAAGGTGGATTCGTCCAGCACCACCCCCACGTCCTCCTTCACGGCGCGCTCGTGCGCGATATTGTCCAGGCCCAGCACGGTGATCTCCCCGCCGTCCCGGCGGATCAGGTTGAGGATGCATTTGATGGTGGTGGACTTGCCCGCGCCGTTCTCCCCGATGAGGCCCATGATGGTGCCCCCGGGCACGGTGAAGGACACGTCGTCCAGCCGGAAGGACCCGTAGTCCTTGGTGAGATGCTTTACTTCAAGAGCCGTTTTCATAGCGTTTCGTCTCCATACAGAATGTTGAGGGTGGCGGCCATCTCCTCCAGGCTGACCCCGCCGGACTTGGCGGTGTCCACCGCGCGGGCGAGGTGCTCCTCCACCCGGCGCAGGGCGTCCTCCCGGATCAGCTCCGGGTTCTGGGGGGCCACGAAGCAGCCCTTGCCGGGCACGGTGGTGAGGAATCCCTCCCGCTCCAGCTCCTCGTAGGCGCGCTTGGTGGTGATGACCGAGATACGCAGCTCCTTGGCCAGCAGCCGCATGGAGGGCAGGGCCTCGCCCTCCCGCAGCTCGCCCTTCAGAATGAGGCCCTTCATCTGACGGGTAATCTGGTCGTAGATGGGGATGCCGCCGGAATTGCTGATTATGATGTCCATGGTGCACCTTCCTAGACGTTCTACTGTATATACTCAGCATACACAGTATAAACACAAAAGCGCCCCCTTGTCAAGGGGGCGCTTTGCTTTATTTTTTGGTATTTTGCTCCTGCATCAGCCGGACAAGCCCTTGTACGAGTTCACGTTGCTCCGGCTTGAGTGTGCGGACGGCGGCGATAAGGTCATACTCTTGCTGGTCAAGGGCACCTGTCCCTTGCCCCGTCCGCCCGAGAACATAATTCGCCGAGAGCTCAAATCTGTCCATAATTTTAATCAGAATATCCTCGGGCATGGCGCGCTTTTCATTCAGATAGTTGTTGAGCGTCCGATCGGCAACCCCAATCTCCTTGGCCAGTACCTTCTGCTTTATGTCTTTATCCTCTATATAAATCTTGATTCTCTTACCCATCCCCATCTGTATCACCTCAGAATGAATTATCTCCAATCTGGGGACGGATTGTTGTTTCTGCCCAATTTGTTCTTCGTGTTGACAAAAAGAACAAATTGGGCTATATTTTACTTGGGAGGGCACAATATGGACGATGAAGAACTGCTGGAAGAGATCAGAATTCTGTCGGAACAGATTGACCAATGTTATACGCCGCGGTACACCGGCCTGGCGTTTTCCTTATTGGAGCACAGCATCCGCGCTGTACTGCGCAGGTTTGGCAGGGAGCAAGGCATGGAAATGCTGTATGCCCTGCGCGCGGAGGAGCGCCGCAAGCTGGAGCGGCTGACCGGCCCCCAGCCTCCCCTATGAGGGGCCCGGGTCAATAAAAAGGACGCGGAAGCATTTGCTTCCGCGTCCTTTTTCAGTCTTATCTTACTTGTGGTCCACGCTGTACATGTGGGCGATGAGGTCGAGCACCTTGTTGGAGTAGCCGATCTCGTTGTCGTACCAGGACACGACCTTCACGAAGGTGTCGGTCAGGGCGATGCCGGCCTTGGCGTCGAAGATGGAGGTGCGGGTGTCGCCCAGGAAGTCGGAGGAGACCACGGCGTCCTCGGTGTAGCCCAGGATGCCCTTCAGCTCGCCGTCGGCGGCGGCCTTCATGGCGGCGCAGATCTCGTCGTACTTGGCGGGCTTGGCCAGGTTGACGGTCAGGTCAACCACGGACACGTCCAGGGTGGGCACGCGCATGCTCATGCCGGTCAGCTTGCCGTTGAGGGAGGGGATGACCTTGCCCACGGCCTTGGCGGCGCCGGTGGAGGAGGGGATGATGTTGCCCGCCGCCGCGCGGCCGCCGCGCCAATCCTTGGCGGAGGGGCCGTCCACGGTCTTCTGGGTGGCGGTGGTGGAGTGGACGGTGGTCATCAGGCCGTCGGCGATGCCCCAGTTGTCGTGCAGCACCTTGGCGATGGGGGCCAGGCAGTTGGTGGTGCAGGAGGCGTTGGACACAAAGGTCATGCCGGGGTCATAGGATGTATGGTTGACACCCATGACGAACATGGGGGTGTCGTCCTTGGAGGGGGCGGACATGACGACCTTCTTGGCGCCGGCGTCGATGTGGGCCTGGCTCTTCTCCTTGGTCAGGAACACGCCCGTGGACTCCACCACGTACTCCGCGCCCACCTTGGCCCAGGGGATGTCCTTGGGGTCCTTGCAGGCGAAGAACGCGACCTCGTGGCCGTTGACGATGATGGAGTGGTCGGTGTAGTCGATGGTGCCCTGGAACTGGCCGTGCACGGTGTCGTACTTCAGCATGTAGGCCATGTAGTCGGGGGTCATGAAGGGGTCGTTGATGCCGACAAACTCAATGTCGCTGCGGCCGATACCGGCGCGGAACACAAGGCGCCCGATTCTGCCGAAGCCGTTAATACCAACTTTAATCATAGTGAATCTCTCCTTCGTTATAGTTTTAACGATGATTCCTGTGCATGAGTATTATAGAACAATCAGGACGGAAAGGGAAGAGGAAATTTATAAAATTGGCAGTAAAAATTGCATAAAAATGTTGGGAGCGGGCCAAAAAGAGCTAAGATCCGACTTGTGTCGTTCGGAAAAGCATTAAGCGCCGCCCAAAATTTACACGCGGGCGCGCAAGGGGCGCGCGGGCCCCGGCAGGAGGCCCCGGTACGGCCCCGTCCGGCGTCTAAAGGGCCGCTGAGGGAGCGCAAGGGGCGGGCGGGTTTTGTACGTTTTAGCCCGTTAACTTATTTTCGACATGATTCGACATTTTTCCTTGTTGCTGGGGCCAGCATTTGGTATACTGACTGTGACCATTGCTGCGCAAGCTATCCGTAAGCGATTTGCAAATCGATTTGGCCGGAAAGGGGGCGCTCGGCGCGTGGAGACGCAGCAGGAACAATTCGGGCCCCGGCTGGTGGAGCAGCTGCGGGAGCAGGTGTCCAACCTGATGGCCGCGTCCCAGCTCCTCACGCCGGCGATCCGGGAGCAGCCCGAGCGGCGGTACGACCAGTACCTGGCGATCCTCAACCAGAGCCTCTACCGCCTGCTGCGGCTGATGAACAGCGTGGAGTGCGCCCAGCGCATGGAGCGGGACGGGGCGCAGGCCCTCTTCCGCCCCGAGGTGCTGGATCTGGCGGGGCTGTGCCGGGAGCTGGGCGCCCAGGTGACCCCCCTGGCGGAGCGGGCGGGGGTGGCCTTCCGCTGTGAGGCGGACCGGGAGACCCTGCTGACCACGGGGGACGGCGCGCTTTTGCAGGAGATGCTGCTCCACCTTATCTCCAACGCCCTGCGGGCGGCGGGGCCGGGGGGCGAGGCGGGTTTGCGCCTGGCGGCGGGCCGGGGGCGGGCGGTGCTCACCGTGTGGGACAGCGGCGCGGGGGCGGGCCTGCCCGGCGCCCCGGAGGCCGCCCAGGACCGGGACGGCCTGGGCGCGGAACCCGGCCTGGGCCTGGGGATCCCGCTGGCCCGGCAGATTGCCGCCCTCCACGGCGGCGCGCTGGTGTTCGAGCGGCGGGAGGAGCGGGGCTTGCGGGCCGTGGTGTCCCTGCCCGTGTCCCTGCCCGAAAAGGCGGACACCCTGCGCAGCCCCCGCAGCGGCTTCGACGCCACGGGGGGCTTCTCCCGCACACTGGTGGAGCTGTCCGGAGTGCTGCCCTACGGGGCCTTCCTCCCGGAGGATTTGGAATAGACGACAGGGAAGGCGGCGGGCCATTGGCCCGCCGCCTTCCCTGATCCTCTCCGCATGGACGCACGGCGGGCGGATGTGGGCGTCCGCCCCTACGGCTGACTTGAAGGGGCGGCGCTTTGGTGTTATAATAAACCAATTAAGCATGTGTGATTTGAGGTGCGGGCATGACCGAGCTGCTGATTCATGCGTTTATAAAAAACGGGGCGGACGTGCAGGACCCGGACGTGCGGCAGAAGTACGGCCTGCTCTCCGGCGGGGTGGGGATTTTCCTCAACCTGCTGCTCTCGGCGGGCAAGTTCTTCGCGGGGCTGGCCACGGGCTCCATCGCCATGACGGCGGACGCCTTCAACAACCTGTCCGACGCGGGCTCCTCGGTGGTGACCCTGGTGGGCTTCCGCCTGGCGGGGCAGAAGGCGGACGACGGGCACCCCTTCGGCCACGGGCGCATCGAGTACCTCTCGGGCCTGCTGGTGTCCCTGATTATCCTGGTGGTGGGGCTGGAGCTGGGCAAGTCCTCGCTGGGGAAGATCCTCCGTCCGGAGGCAGCGGTCTTCTCCTGGGCGGCGCTGGCCATCCTGGCGTGTTCCATCCTGGTGAAGCTGTGGATGTGCCTGTTCAACAAGAACCTCTCCCGCCGCATCGGCTCGGCGGCCATGGCGGCCACCGCCGCCGACTCCCTGTCCGACGTGGCGGCCACCTCCGCCGTGCTGCTGGGGGTACTGGCGGAGCGCTTTACCGGGTACAATATCGACGGCTGGACCGGCGTGGTGGTGGCGGCGTTCATCCTGCGCTCGGGCTGGGGGGCGGCCAAGGACACCCTGAACCCCCTGCTGGGCCAGAGCCCCGACCCGGCCCTGGTGCGGGAGATCCAAAAGACCGTCCTGTCCCACCCCCAGGTGGTGGGGATGCACGACCTCATCATCCACGACTACGGCCCCGGCCGGGCCATGATGTCCTTCCACGCGGAGGTGCCGGTGGACGCGGACATTATGGCCGTGCATGACGAGATCGACGGCATCGAGCGGGAGCTCAAGCAGAAGTTCCGCATCGAGGCCTCCATCCACATGGACCCCATCGTCACCAACGACGAGCGGGTCAACGCCCTGCACGCTCAGGTGGCCCTGCTGGTGCGGGGGATCGACCCGGGCATGAGCATCCACGACTTCCGCATCACCGCCGGGCCCCACCACACCAACCTGATTTTCGACGTGGTGGCCCCCCACAGCTGCCCCCTGGGGGACGACGAGGTGCGCGCCGCCGTGGCGCAGGCGGTGCGGGAGCGGCTGGGGGAGAATTATTTCACCGTGATCGAGGTGGATCACGCCTACGTGGAGTAGAACCCCAAACTTTACAGAATATTCACCCACGCGGGGCCGCGCCGGGTATAATACAATTAGAATACGGAATAAGCAGGAAAAGGATGGTGCCCCATGGCGAGAAAGGTCCTGATCGTCGAGGACGACAACAATATCGCGGAGCTGCTGCATCTCTATCTGGAGAAGGAGGGCTTCGAGACCCGGGTGGCCCCGGACGGGGGCAAGGGCGTGGAGCAGTTCCGCGCGTTCCACCCGGATTTGGTGCTGCTGGACATCATGCTGCCCGTGATGGACGGCTGGTCGGTGCTCAAGAAAATCCGCGAGAGCGACAAGACCCCCGTCATCATGCTCACCGCCAAGGGCGAGACCCAGGACAAGGTCAACGGCCTGGAGGGGGGCGCGGACGACTACATCGTCAAGCCCTTCGAGATGAAGGAGGTGCTGGCCCGCATCCACGCGGTGCTGCGCCGCTTCGGCGTGGAGGAGGAGAGCGGGGAGAAGAAGCTCTCCTTCGACAAGCTGGTGATCAACCTGGACTCCTACGAGCTGCTGGTGGACGGCAAGCGGGTGGACACGCCCCCCAAGGAGCTGGAGCTGCTCTTCCACCTGGCCGCCTCCCCCAACCGGGTGTTCACCCGCAACCAGCTTTTGGACGAGGTGTGGGGCTTCGACTATTTCGGGGACTCCCGCACCGTGGACGTGCACATCAAGCGCCTGCGGGAGAAGCTGGAGGGGGTCAGCGAGGGGTGGAGCCTGAAAACCGTGTGGGGCGTGGGGTATAAGTTCGAGGTCGTGAGCGGCGCATGAGGAGCATGTACAGGCGCCAGTTCGCCATGATGGCGGGCATGATCCTCATCTCCTTCGCCCTGCTGGGGGCGGCCTTCATCACCCTTTCCTACCAATTTACCGTGCGGGAGAAGCAGAAGTCCATGAGCGGCATGGCGGAGAACGTGGCGGAGTACACCGCCACCGTGTTCACCAGCCAGATTATCGCCCGGGACCAGTACTTCCCCCGCTACGTGGAGTCCATGGCCCAGGCAGCCGACGCCTACGTGATGATCTGCGAGAACGACGGCGAGATCTTCTACTCCTCCGACGGGAAGCACAGCTACACCATGCCCGGCGTGTACGCCCCCGAGGCCATGGTGCAGCAGGTGCTCAACTCCGGGAGCTACGGGGGAACCAGCACCATGGGCGGGATCTTCTCCGAGAAGCTCTATGTGGCGGGCACCCCCATCGTGGTGAACCGGCTGAGCTATCAGGAGGGGCAGGCCGCCATCACCCCCCAGGTCATCGGCGTGGTCTTTGTGGCCGCCGAGACCTCCAGCATCACCGAGCTGTGGCGGGCCTTCGCCAACATCTTTTTCTTCACCGCCGCGGTGGTGCTGTGCATCGCCTTCGTCACCAGCTCCGTCACCAGCCTGCGCCAGACCAAGCCCCTGAAGGAGATCGCCGACGCGGCCCGCAAGTTCGGCCACGGGGAGTACGGCGCCCGGGTCACCGGGTACGAGTGCCGCCGGGACGAGGTGGGGGAGCTGGCCGACGCCTTCAACGCCATGGCCGACTCCATCTCCAAGGCGGAGGCCAAGCGCAGCGAGTTCGTGGCCAATATCTCCCACGAGCTCAAAACCCCCATGACCACCATCGCCGGCTTCGCCGACGGCATCCTGGACGGCACCATCCCCCCCGAGAAGGAGAAGGAGGCCCTGACCACCATCTCCTCCGAGACCCGCCGGCTCTCCCGCCTGGTGCGGCGGATGCTGGACCTGTCCCGCCTGCAGTCCAGCGAGAGCATCACCGCCCAGGAGCAGTTCGACGTGTCCGAGGTGATGCTCCGGGTGCTGGTGAGCCTGGAGGGCAAGATCAACGCCCGCCATCTGGACGTGGACACCCAGCTCCCCGACGGCTCCGTGCCCGTTTGGGGGGACCCGGACTCCATCACCCAGGTGTGCTACAACCTGCTGGACAACGCCATCAAGTTCTCCGACGAGGGGAGCACCATGGGCATCGCCATCGCCGCCAAGGGGGGCAAGGCCTACGTGTCGGTGCGCAACACCGGCGAGACCATCCCGCCGGAGGAGCAGCCCCTGCTGTTCGACCGCTTCCATAAGACCGACCGCTCCCGCAGCGAGGACCGGGAGGGGGTGGGCCTGGGGCTGTATATCGTCAAGACCATCCTGGGCAACCACAAGGAGAACATCACCGTGACCAGTGAAAACGGCGTCACGGAGTTCACGTTCACGCTGACCCTGGCGTGAACGGGCCGCCTTATTGCGAGGGCCGCAGGAGCGCGGCAATCCGTCCCATCCCCGTACCGTAGGGGCGATTCACGAATCGCCCGCCTAATCCGCCCCAAAACGAACCTGACGCCATTTACGCTTATCCGGGCCCAGGCCCGGACTGGAGGCAAGACAATGCCGATCAACAGTGGATTTTACAATTACCCGGAGGGGTACGGCCCGCCCGCGCCGGAGGTGCCCGGGCCCCAGCCCGCCCCGGAGCCGCCCCGGCGGCAGCGCCGCCGGGGGCGCGGCGGCGTGGCGGTCTTTCTGGCCTTCCTGGTGCTGATGCTGGGCACCGCCGCCGCCGCGCTGGCACTTAACGCCCAGGCGGGGGAGGGCCTGCCCGCGGCGGAGGACATCCTGGGCCGCTATGGGCTGATCCAGCCCAGCGCCAAGCCCACCTCCGCGCCCGTGGAGACCCGGACCCCCACCACGGTGGAGCGGGCTGAGGTGGGAGACGGCACCACCCTGACCATCTGGGCCGTGCCCGGGGAGGAGCCCCACACCTACCAGGACATCTACCGGGAGAACGTGGACTCCATCGTGGGCATCCGGGGGACCAAGGAGGGCGCCATGTCCCTGGGCACCGGCGTGGTCCTGTCCCGCAGCGGCTACATAGTCACCAACCACCACGTCATCGAGGGGTGCAGCAGCGTGGAGGTGGTGGCGGGGGAGGGCGACGCCTACCCCGCCAAGCTGGTGGGCAGCGACGGGGATACCGATCTGGCGGTGCTGAAGATTGAGGGGGCGGACCTGCCCGCCGCCCGCTTCGGCGACTCCGACGCCCTCCAGGTGGGGGACGTGGCCCTGGCCATCGGCAACCCCCTGGGGGAGAACCTGAAGGGCACCATGACCGACGGGATCATCTCCGCCATCAGCCGCGACATGCTGGTGGACGGGGTGAATATGGTGCTGCTCCAGACCACCGCCGCCCTCAACTCGGGCAACTCCGGCGGCGCCCTCATCAACCAGTACGGCCAGGTGGTGGGCATCACCAACATGAAGATGTCCTCCTACTACGACACCATCGAGGGATTGGGCTTCGCCATCCCCTCCGCCACCGTAAAGACCATTGTGGACGAGCTCATCGACCAGGGGCATATCGGCGGACGGCCCACCATCGGCATCACGGGGGTCACGGTGTCCGCCCAGACCGCGTCCATGTACGGCTTCGACGCCGCCCTGCCCGCCGGGGTGTGGGTGGCCCAGGTGGAGCGGGCCAGCGACGCGTGGGCCCAGGGCCTGCGCGCCGGGGACGTGATCGTGGAGGCCGACGGCCGCGCTCTGGCCTCCATCCAGGACCTGAACGAGGTCAAGGCCGGGCTGGAGGTGGGGGACGCCATGGCCCTGCGGGTCTACCGGGACGGGGACTACTTCACCCTGCACGTGAAGCTGGTGGAGAAGTACCTCATCGACGGCTGACAGCCGCCCACACGCAAAAAAAGCGGGCGCTCCCAGGCGGGAGCGCCCAATGTGGTGTGTGCGGGAGAAATGGAATGAACGCGGGGGATTGGAGTTCGCATATTGGATGAGCTGCAAGCATAGAATAGTATATTTTTCCATAAATGTCAATGAGAACTTTTGTCGAAAGGCGGATTGCGCATGATTATCTACAACGGCACGGTGCACCCCATGGACGGCCCGGTGATTCCCCGCGGCTACGTGGCGGTGGAGGGGGGCAAAATCACCGCGGTAGGCCCCATGGAGCAGCTGCCCCCCCTGGGGGCGGAGGACATCGACGCGGCGGGGGGCCATATCCTGCCCGGCTACGTGGACGCCCACTGCCACCTGGGCATGTTCGGCAACGCCCTGGGCTTTGAGGCGGACGACGGCAACGAGTCCACCGACCCCTGCACCCCCCAGCTCCGGGCGGTGGACGCGGTGAACCCCCTGGACCGCTGCTTCCAGGAGGCGCGGGAGGGGGGCGTGACCACGGTGCTCACCGGGCCGGGTAGCGCCAACCCCATCGCTGGGCAGTTCCTGGCCATGAAGACCAACGGCCGCTGGGTGGAGCAGGCCGTGCTGAAGGCCCCGGCCGCCATGAAATTCGCCCTGGGGGAGAACCCCAAGTCGGTGTACAACGAGCGCAAGGAGACCCCGGTGACCCGCATGGCCACCGCCGCCATCATCCGGGAGAACCTGGCCAAGACGGTGGAGTACCGGGATAAGCAGGCCAAGGCGGACGAGGACCCGGACGCGGACATGCCCGACTATGACGCCCGGCTGGAGGCCCTCTCCCCCGTGGCGGCGGGGGACCTGAGCGCCCACTTCCACGCCCACCGGGCGGACGACATCGCCACCGCCCTGCGCCTGTCCAGGGAATTCGGCCTGGATCTGGTCGTGGTCCACGGCACCGAGGGCCACCTTATCGCCGACCTGCTGGCGGCGGAGGGGGTGCCGGTGATTACGGGGCCCTGCCTCACCGACCGGTGCAAGCCGGAGCTTGCCAACCAGACGCTGGAAAACCCGGCCATCCTGGCCCGGGCGGGGGTGAAGGTGGCCATCTGCACCGACCACCCGGAGACCCCCATCCAGTACCTGCCCCTGTGCGCCGCCATGGCGGTGCGGGCGGGCATGGACGCGGAGGAGGCCCTGGCCGCCATCACCCGGAACGCGGCCGAGATCGGCGGCGTGTCCAAGCGGGTGGGCACCCTGACCCCCGGCAAGGACGCCGACGTGGTGGTCACCTCGGGCCATCCCCTGGACTGGCTGAGCAGGGTGAGCGCCGTGCTCATCGGCGGCGAGCGGGTGAAATAGCGGCGGGCTCACCGCCGCGCTTTTGTGAGTATTCATAAATTCCTGTAGCTTTTTTTCATCGGTGTGTTATAATTAACCTATAGAAACCGCCGGGTTTCTAAACGACGACAGCCCCTCCCCACAGGGGGCGGAAGGAGTGACATCGATGAAGTTCGTGTTTACAGACAAAAAGGTCAACCTGCCCGACAAGGTACACGCCTACGCCGAGAAAAAGGTGGGCAAATTAGACCGTTATTTTAAGGCGGACGCGGAGGCCGCCATCGTCTTCAGCGTGGAAAAGGACCGGAACAACGTGGAGCTCACCGTCCGCTCGGGCGGCACCATCATCCGCGTGTCCGAGAGCACCTCCGACATGTTCGCCACCATCGACGCGGCGGTCTCCTCCGTGGAGCGCCAGCTGCGCAAGAATAAGGCCCGGCTGGAAAAGCGCCTGCGGGAGAACGCCTTCGAGCGCACCGTGGAGGCCGACGTGTCCTCCTTTGCCCCCGAGGCGGAGGAGGAGTCCTTCAACATCGTGCGCACCAAGAAGTTCCCCATCAAGCCCATGACGGTGGAGGAGGCGGTGCTCCAGATGAACCTGCTGGGCCACACCTTCTTCGCCTTTAAGGATGAGGAGGCGGGCGGCGCGTTCGCGGTGGTTTACAAGCGCAACGACGGCGGCTACGGCCTGATCCAGGACGAGCCGTAAGGAGAAAACCGACCGGGGGGCGGCCCACGCCGCTCCCCGGTTTTTTGCGGGAAAGGGGAGGCTTTTATGGAAAAAACGGAGCGTCTGCGCGCCTTTGTGGAGGCGCACGGGGACCAGGTGCTGGCCTGGCGGCGGCAGATCCACCGGCGCCCGGAGCTGGGCTTTCAGGAGCGGGAGACCGCCGCCCTGGTGTGCGCGGCGCTGGAGGGCATGGGGCTGGAGATCCGCCGGGGGCTGGGCGGCGCCGGAGACGGGGCGGGCACCGGGGTGCTGGCCGCCCTGGACACCGGGCGGCCCGGCCCGGTGCTGATCCTGCGCGCGGATATGGACGCGCTGCCCATACAGGAGGCCACCGGCCTGCCCTGTGCCTCGGAGCGCGCGGGCGTGATGCATGCCTGCGGGCACGACATCCACACGTCCGTCCTCCTGGGCGCGGCCCAGGCCCTGGCGGGGCTGCGGGATGCGCTGCGGGGGGTGGTCAAGTTCATCTTCCAGCCCGCGGAGGAGGCCTACGGCGGGGCCACCGGCGTGCTGGCGGAGGGGATTTTGGACGACCCGGCGGTGGACTGCGCCCTGGCCCTGCATGTGATGCCCTCCCTGAGCGCCGGGACGGTGGGGGTGAAGGGGGGCTACATCACCGGCACCGACGACGAGTTCACCATCCGGGTGAAGGGTTTGAGCGGCCACTCCTCCATGCCGGAGCAGGGGGTGAACGCGGTGACCATCGCCGCCCACATCATCACCGCCCTGCAGAGCATCCCCGCCGCCGCGGTGAGCCCCTTCGACGTGGCCACCTACTCGGTGTGCGAGATTAGGGGCGGCACGGCCAACAACGTCATCCCCGATTCCGCCGAGCTGCGGGGGATGATCCGCTGCCGCAGGACGGAGACCAAGGAGATCTGCCGCCGCCGGATGGCGGAGATCTGCGCGTATACCGCCAAGGCCCTGGGCGGTACGGCGGAGGTGGACTTCAATCCCGGCTTCCCCCCGGTGTACAACGACCCCGCCCTGGCCGGACGGGTGGCCAACGGGGTGGAACTGGCCCTGGGCGATCCTTCCAGGGTCCTGCGGGAGGGGGAGCCCAACCTGGGCTCCGACGATTTCGGCTACTTTGTGGAGCGGGTGCCCGGGGTGTATATGATTCTGGGCTGCCGCCCGCCGGAGGGGGACTGCGGCGGGCTCCACACCCCCCAGTTCCGCCCCGACGAGGCCTGCATCCCCGTGGGCGTGCAGGCTATGGCGGGCGCGGTGCTGGAGCTGTGCGGAATGTAGGAGGACAGGGCGCGAAATCCCCAATACAACGCCGATTCCCCTACTTTTTCACCCGGATTTATGCTATACTGGCAAAAGAGATCCCATGCACGAAAGGAGAAGCGGCTATGAACGTGTTTCTGAGCGCCGATATTGAGGGCACCTGCGGCATCGCGGACTGGAGCGAGACCGAGCGCGGCACCCCTTACGACTACAATTACTTCAAAAAGCAGATGACCCGGGAGGTCTGCGCCGCCTGCGAGGGGGCCCTTGCCGGCGGGGCGGACGCCGTCTTTGTGAAGGACGCCCACGACACGGCCCGCAACCTGGACCCCGCGGCCCTGCCCGAGCAGGCCCGCGTCATGCGGGGCTGGACGGGGGACCTGCTGAGCATGATGAGCGGGCTGGACCAGGGGGAGTACGGCGCGGCCTTTTTCACCGGCTACCACGCCTGGGCCGCCAGCGGCGGCAACCCCCTGTCCCACACCATGAACGGCATGAACGAGTACGTCACCCTAAACGGCGCGCGCATGAGCGAGTTCCTCATGAACGCCTATACCGCCGGATACTTCGGGGTTCCCGTGCCCCTGCTCACCGGGGACCGTGCCCTGTGCGACTTCGCGCGGGAGCTGATCCCCAACATCCTCACCGTGCCCGTCAACGAGGGCCGGGGTGGCGCGGTGGTGGCCATGCACCCGGACGCGGCGGTGCGGGCCATTAAGGACAGCGCCAAAAAGGCGGTCAAGCTGGCGGGCAGGTGCTCCGTGCCCATGCCGAACCACTTCGACGCGGTGGTGCGCTTCCGGGAGCACCGGCGGGCCTACGCCCGCCACTTCTACCCCGGCGCGGTGCTGGAGGACGAAAAGAACGTGAAATTTTCCTGTGACGACTGGTATGAAATGCTGCGTTTCTTCCACTTCGTCCTGTGCGATTAGGGGGGAGCTTATGCCGAACAATAACGAGGAACTGCGCCTGGCCGTGCTGATCGACGCGGACAACGCCCCCCGCACCGCCATCCGGGAGGTCATGGCCGAGATCGCGGTCTACGGCACCCCTACCCTCAAGCGCATCTACGGCGACTGGACCAGCCCCAACATGGGCTCCTGGAAGCCCCTGCTGCTGGAGAACGCCATCACCCCCATCCAGCAGTACGGGTACACCACGGGCAAGAACTCCACCGACTCGGCCATGATCATCGACGCCATGGACATCCTCTACTCTGGCCGGGTGGACGGCTTTGTGCTGGTGTCCAGCGACTCGGACTTCACCCGCCTGGCCATCCGCCTGCGGGAGGCGGGCATGAAGGTGTACGGCATGGGGGAGCGCAAGACCCCCAGCCCCTTCATCGTGGCCTGCGACAAATTCGTCTACATCGAGGTCATCCGGGCCGCCGGGGAGAAGGCCCGGCAGGAGGAGGCGGCCGCCAAGGCCGCGGCGGCGCCCAAGCCCGCCGCCAAGAAGGGACGCAAGAAGGCGGGCGAGGCCAAGGCCGAGCCGGAGCCGGAGGCCGCCCCCGCCGCCGAGCCCGCGGGCAAGGTGGACCCGGCCCAGTGCGTGCCCCCCGCGGTCATCGAGCTGCTGAGCGACGCGGTGGAGGCCCTGGCCGACGAGGACGGCTACACCCTCATGAGCCGGGTGGGGGACCTGCTGGTGAAAAAGCAGCCCGATTTCGATTCCCGCAACTACGGCTTCTCCAAGCTCAGCCAGATGTTCAAGGCCCTGGACCGCTTCGAGATCGACGTGCGCCAGGCGGGCGGCTCCAACGTCAAGCACTATATCCGGGACAGGCAGCGCAAATAAGGGCAGGGAGGCCGCGGAAGCGGCCTCCCTTTTTTCAGCCTGCCGGAGACCCTGGCTGTGCGCGCGATGCAGATTGGGCGGCTAAGGCAACTGGCGGTGGACGGGCGATTCGTGAATCGCCCCTACGGGCGCCAAGCGAGCCTCCGGGGCATGGCAGTACGTGCGGCTTTTCAGGCACCTGTTGAACCGCAACTATTACCAAGTCTGGGCGGGTCATGTGCCGCAGGGGCGGCAGCCCTACTGACAAAGGGCACGGGCCGAACCGAGCCCTGAGCGCTATCAAGTTTTGCAGGTTACCTGAACCGCACCGCCGCGGGGCCCCGGGTCCAGGGGCCGAAGCCCCTGGTTGTTTCTTCCTGGGGTTCTTTGCAACCAAAGAATCCCGCCGCCGGAGGCCGGGCCTCCAAAAAACGGATTGCCGCGTCGGCCCCGCGGGGCCTCCTCGCAATGACAGGGTGCGCCTTATCCGCCTTAATGGCATATCTTATGCAAACGTCCTTTTTGTGCTTGACATTCCGGTTAGACAAATGTAAAATAAAAACGGAAAGACATTTGTCTCATAAGGAGTGACGCGGTATGAAGGACTATGTGCACCTGCCCGACGCGGAGCTGGAGGTCATGCAGGCCCTGTGGCGGCAGGAGGAGTACCCCGCCTCGTCCGCCGGGCTGATGGAGGGGCTGGCCGGGCGGCACTGGCAGCTGCCCACCCTGCTCAAGCTGCTCTCCCGGCTGGAGGAGCGGGGCTTTGTGGAGCGCACCAAATCGGGCCGGGGCAACCTCTACCGGCCCCTGGTGGCCGAGGACGACTACCTGGCCGCGGAGAGCAAGAGCTTCCTCCAGCGGCTCCACGGCGGCTCCCTGCCCAGCCTGTGCGCCGCCCTGATCAGCAGCCGGGCGGTGGGGGAGAGGGAGATCGCCGAGCTGGAGGAGATCTTGAAGGGAGGGGAGTAGCGTGGCCGATTTTCTCGCCTCCCTGTTGGAGGTCAGCCTGGCGCTGGGCGCTCTGGCGGCGCTGCTGCTGGCCCTGACCCCGGCGCTGGGCCGACGCTTCGCCCCCCAGTGGCGCTGCTGGGCGTGGCTGCTGCTGGCCCTGCGGCTGGCGGTGCCCCTGAATATCAGCCTGCCCCAGGCCCCCGTGGCACTGAGCGCCCCCGTGGGGACGGGCGCGGTGCACTCCGCCCCCGCCCCTGCGTCGGATACGCCCGCGCTTGGGGGCACGGCCGTGGGCAAATGGGAGGGCCCGGACCCGGCGGCGCAGGGGCAGGCCCCGGCGCAGGGCCAGACTGTACCCGCCCCGCCCGCGGCGGACGCGGACGCGCCGGCGCGGGCAGTCTCCCCCACGGCGGTGTTGTTCTGGGTGTGGGCCGGGGGCGCGCTCTGCTTCCTGGCCGCCCAGCTGGCCTCCTACGCCCGCTTCCGGCGGCTGCTCCGGCGCTGGAGCAGTCCCGCGGGGGTGTACGGCGGTCTGCCCGTGTGGGCGTGCCGGGCGGCGGCCTCCCCGGTGCTGGCGGGCTTCCTGCGCCCGGTAATCTACCTGCCCGAGGCGCTGGACGGGGCGGAGCGGGACTTCGCCCTGCTCCACGAGTACGCCCACTTCCGCCGCCGCGACCTGTGGTACAAGCTGCTGCTGGTGTGGGCCAACGCCCTGCACTGGTTCAACCCTCTGGTGTGGCTGCTGCGCCGGGCCGCCGAGCGGGACGTGGAGCTGGCCTGCGACGCGCTGGTGCTGCGGGACAGGGACGCGGGCTTCCGCCGCCAATACGGCAGGGCCCTGCTGTCCACCGTGTCCGGGCGGCAGCCCGCCGGGGCCCTGACCACCGGCTTCTCCGGCGGCATGGCGGACCTGCGCAGGCGGTTCAAGAGCCTGGTGGACACCGCGCCGCGCAGGCCGGGCCGGGCCGCCCTGGTGCTGGTGGCCTGCGCCGCGCTGCTGGCGGGCGCCCTGGTGGCCTGCCGTGCGCCGGCGGCGCTGGTGGAAGAAAACTGCCCCGTGTACTACGACGGGGAGAGCGGGATCATCTACGACCCGGAGAGCGGGTACGGGGTGCTGGTGCCCCCTGAGCTGCGGGACCGGGTGGCGGTGCGGAGCCGGAGCACCCTGAACGGCGCGGGCACGGAGATCTACCTGCTGGACGCGAAAAAGAGCGTGGACCCGGCCACCTACGAAAACGACGCCCTGCTGGCCATCCTGCCGGGCACCGGCGTGGTGCCCGGGACGGAGGCGGCGCTGTACGCCGGGGTCTTTGTGGCGGACGGCGCGGACGTGCCGCAGGCCGTCGTCCTGGACGGCGCGGCCTACCGCCCCGGCGCGGTCTACGCCGTCCGGGCGGGGGACGCCGCGCTGCTGGCCGATACCCTGGAGGAGGTGGCGGCGGAGGACCTGGCCGGGCGCACCCTGCTCTATGCCGCCGGGGACGGCTACTGCCTGGTCCACTTCGACGGCGCGCCGGAGCCCGCGCAGGCGGACGGGGCCGAGGTTCTGAGCGCCCAGCCCCCGGCGCGCTTCACCGGGCCGGACTATGACACCTGGAACGGCATCCGCCGGGCCAAGGCGGTGGGCGGGACCCAGTACGGGACAGCGGCGGCGCTGCGGCAAATCGACGGGACGCTCTATGTGGCGGTCTCGGGCACGGTGGATGAGCGGACGCTGACGGTCTATGAGGAGGACGCGTCCCAGAGCAGGCCCCTGCTCTACCCCCTGGCGGAGGCGGTGAGCCTCCAGGGCGGGGCCCCCGTCCCCCTGACGGAGGAGGCGCTGCGGGAGTTTATGCGCTCCCAGCTCCTGTCCTCCTGGTACCCCACCATTTTGGAGGCGGAGATCGACCGGAACCAGCGGATTTCCGCCCTGACGTGGGTCCGGGGCTATGCTGCGGACAGCAGGGCGGAGGAGGTGCGGGAGGCGCAGATTTACCGCGTGGACGCCCAGGCCGGGACAATCTCCTTTACCGAGTTCGTCAACGCTCCGGCGGAGACCCTGCCCCTGGCGGAGGGCGCCGCCATACGGCGGCTGGACAACGATGGGGAGTACGATACCCTGAGCCTGGAGGAGCTGGAACAGTTCCTGAGGCTGCTTTCCTCCTATGGCCCGGTGTTCCGGTTTGAGATCGGGGACGGGCAGATCTGCTCCGTCGCCCAGGTCCGGATGGACGCCGCCGCTGACGACCCGGTGGTGGACAGTCTGTGGGAGCTGGAGGGCGTGGTGGACGTGCAGGAGCTGGGCGGCGGGCTGTACGTCAACGATGTGGCGGGCTTCCACCTGACCCTGCCCGACCTGGGCGGGGAGAGCGTGGTGCTGGTGACGGTGGAGGGCGAGGGCCAGATGCTGGGCGCGGGTGTGCCGGAGGGCGGACAGACCGTTTCCCCCGTGTACACCACCGTCTGCGTCCACCGGGAGGTGCTGGAGCAGCTCACGCTCCAGGACGTTGTGTCCGCCCGCTGGTGCATCTTCGGCGTGTCCGTAAGCCCCATGGGGGTCTATCTGAACCTGGGGAGGAAATACTACCCCGCCTGGATGGAGAGCACGCTCTCCGACGGGGTGCTGGCGGCCTACGAGACCTTGGCGGGCAACCTGGCGGACATGCAGGAATCCATGACCATCGACCGCCTGCCCGACGGGACGTACTACGCGGGCGGGCAGATCTCCTACGGGCCCATGACGGACGAAAACCCCCAGCCCGGCGGGATCGAAATCCGCCTGGTGGGGGTGGAGGAGGCCACGGGCGCGGTGGTTGATCTGAGCTGGAAATGGAACCTGCCGCTGTCCGGCGATGTGAAGCTGATCTCGGAGGACGGCGGGGCCTACGGCGGCACGGCGGTGGAATTCCTGGAGGACTTCAACGTGGCGGCACGGGCCCTGAGCCAGGGGAACCGGAACCGCACCCGGCCCTTTTACGACATACTCACGTTAAGGGTCACGGTGGAGGACGGCGCGGCGGTGGTCCTGGAGCGTATGCCCGCGCCCACGGCGCAATAGTGCAGCTTAGGGGGGACAAGGCGCACGATGGAGGACGGGCGATTCGTGAATCGCCCCTACGGGCCTGGCGCAGCGGGCCGATGAGGGCATCGGCCCCTACGGATGGAGGGTGACGGGCAACGCCGGGCCGTACAAGTGCCAGGGAGACGAACAGGGCACGGCAGTACGTGCGGCTTTTTTGGCACTCCTTAAATAGCAACTACCATCAAGTCTGGGCGGGTGATGTGCCGCAGGGGCGGCAGCCCTATTCACATAGGGCACAGGCCGAACCGAGCCCTGAGCGCTTTCAGGTTTTGCAAGTTACCTAAATTGCACCGCCGCGGGGCCCCTGGGTCCAGGGCCGAAGCCCTGGTTGTTTCTTCCCGGGGTTCTTTGCAAGCAAAGAATCCCGCCGCCGGAGGCCGGGCCTCCAAAAAAGAAAACGGATTGCCGCGTCGGCCCCGCGGGGCCTCCTCGCAATGACAGACCGCCTTATCCCCCCATAGCCGCATCACTTGCTCGGACTGAAGCGGGCCGTACCCCATTTGGGGTACGGCCCGCTTTTCATTCGGCTTACAGCATGGCGTAGAGCATCTTGGCCACCTCGCCCCGGGTGATGGAGGCGTTGGGGCTGATGCGGTTCTCGTAGCCGCCCACCACGCCCTGGCCCACCAGGGACTGGACGTAGCCGGAGGCCCAGGCGGGCACGTCGGCGGCGTCCGCGAAGGTGAGGGCCGGCGCGGCGTAGCCCTTGGCCTGGGTGCGGCCCAGGATGGTCATGGCCTCGGCGCGGCTGATGGTGGCGTTGGCGTTGACCCGCAGCACGCCGTTGCCGCTGTCGCTGCCCTTGAGGATGCCCAGGCTGTACATGGCCTTGACCTCGTTCTGGAACCAGGAGGGGATCTCCCCCGCGTCGGCGAAGGGCAGCTCCACCGCGGCGTACTGGGTCAGATCCAGGCCCATCCAGCGGGCCGCCATGGCGAAGAACTCGCCCCGGGTGATGTTCTTGTTGGGGGCGAACTCCAGCGCGTCCGGCTCGCCCACGCCGTTGGTGATACCCTGGCTGTACAGGAACTCGGCGTAGGGGGCGGCCCAGTGGTCCGCCGTGTCCACAAAGACGGAGGCCGCGTCCGCCGAGGGGGCGATGTCCGCGCTGGCCCGGCCGATGTTGCCGCTGGCGTCCACCGCCGTGACGGTGGCCCGGTGGGCCTTGCCGTCGGCGGCGGGCAGGGTGGCCTTCATGGTGCTGGTGGCGGGGTCCCAGGCCCCGGCCACGGGCTTGCCGTCGTAGGTAAGGCTCACCTGGTCGGCGGCGAAGCTCTTATCCACGTTGTCGGCCACGGTGGCGGTGAGCTGTCCGCCCTCCGCCTTCACGGAAACCGTGGGGGCGGCGGCGTCGTTGAGATCCTCGTTGGAGGTGGTGAGCTGATCCAGCCAGATGCTGCCGGTCTGCCTGCCCTCCGCGCCGCTGAACACCACGTTGAGGGCGGTGATGGAGGCGGTGTTTTCAGGCAGCAGCACGCTGGCGCGCTTCCAGCCGGTGAAGTCCAGGGCGGTGAGTACCACGTCGCTTGCCTGAGCGCTCTGGTCCACGGTGGAGGCGGTGAGCACGTTGCCGGAGCCGTCGCCGTACACCCACAGGGACACGTAGCGCTCGCCCGGGGTGATGGGCAGGTTGGCGGCCAGGGTGGCGGTGCCTGCGGTGGCGTCGTAGGTCAGCTTGGCGCTGTGCAGGCCGAAGCGGACGTAGTCCATGGCGCTCTCGGCGGCGATGGAGGCGCCGGCGCTGTCCGTGAAGGCGGACACGCCGTCCTCAAAGTCCTCCAGCGGCAGCACGTGGCCGGCCACGTTCACGTTGACGGTGGCGGTGCGGCTGCCCACGGAGACGGTGATCTTGCCCGAGCCGCTGCCGGTGGTGGCGGTGAAGAGGCCGTTTTCGTCCACCGCGCCCACCACGGGGTCGGCGCTCCAGGTGTAGCAGGTGTCCTGGCTGACCACGGCCAGGCCCCGGTAGGTGGCGTTGGCCTTCAGGTCGATCTGCTGGCCGGGGTTGAGGGAGAGGGTGGTCACGGCGGCGCCGGTGGCCTCGTTGCTCAGGGTGATGGTGTCGGGCACCTTGATGACGGACAGCTCGGCCGTGCCGCTGATGCCGTTGGAGGTGGCGGTGACCTGGGTGGTCCCGGCGGTGCCCCCGGCGGTGAAGAGGCCGTCGGCGGTGACGATGCCGTCCCCGTTCTGGATGGAGTAGCTCACGGGCCCGGCGTAGTCCATCTGGTAGTAGGAGGTGTCCACCGCGGCGGCGGACATCTGCTGGCTGGCCCCGGAGAGGAGCAGGGACTCGGCGGGGGTGACCAGGAGGTGGTGGGGCACGCCGGTGGGCTTGAGGGAGGTGGTGAGGAAAATGGCGGTGCTGTTTTTGCGCTCCCCGCCGTCGGAGGGCTTGCCCTGCACGGCCATGGAGCTGCCGGCGGGCAGGGTGGCCCCCAGGGTGGTGGAGCCGCCGCCGTCCAGGCTGACCGCCTCCACGCAGCCCAGCTCCTTCAGGCGCATGGCCACCTGGGTCAGGGTGGCGCCAATGCTGTAGCCGGGCTGCTTGCCGTCCACGGTGTAGAGCACCAGGGAGCCGTCGGCCTTGATGCCCAGCGCGGTGCGGGCGGTGCGCTCGGCCCAGGCCTTGGACGCGGTGGCGTCCTCCGGCTTCTGCACCGTGCCGCCCGTGATGAGCTTGTACATGGCGCCGATGGCCTGGTCGCACTCGGCCCAGCGGCTGTCGTTGCTGGTCACGTCGATGTCCACCGTGTCGCCCGCCTTGAGGGCGCGCAGCTGGGCCACCAGGCTCTCGTCCGCGTTGGCGTTGACCGAGAGCACCAGCTTGCCCTCGGGGATGGCGATGCTGCCGGTGGACTCCAATACCTGCTCCACCACGCAGGTCATGCGCCCGCCCACGGTGAGCTCGCTGGAGACCACCTGGCGGCTCTGGATCTCGGTGCCGGGGGCGACCTCCGCGCCGGTCTCGGGGGCCTCGTCGATCTCGCTGGAGTCGCTGGGCACCTCCCCGGCCTCGGGGGGCGGGGCCACGTCGTCCCCGCCGGCGGGGGGGAGGTCCTGGCCGTCGCCGGAGCCGCCGCCCACCTGGAGGTCCACGTCCACCTGCTGGCCCAGGTTGTCCAGCACGGGGGTGAGGATCACGTCCACGCCGGGGCTGGTGTTCTGGGTGGTGGCGGAAAAGTCGCTGTTGAGCAGCACGTAGCCGTCCTTCTCCGTGCGCACGCGGTTGATGCCGCCGCCCACGGACAGGGTCTGGCCGAGGAAGGTGGCGGTGACGGTGATGACCGGCTTGCCGATGAAGGCGCTGCCGTCCTCCTGGAAGCCCACCGCGTAGCGGTAGGAGCTGCTCAGGCTGGCCGCCGAGCGCACCACCCCGTCGGTCATCACCAGGCCCAGGGGCGCGCCGGTGGAGAGCACGTAGTAGTCGCCGTTGACGCCGGTCACCACCCGCTGGCCCTGGGCCTCCAGGGACTGGGCCATGGAGGTGAGGGTGGCGCGGGTGAGGATCTTGTCGCCGTAGGCCACCGCGGCGCGCACGTCGGCGTTGGGGGAGTAGGTCACGTAGTGCTCGGTGCGCAGGTCGGAATATGTATCGCTCCAAAAGACCTGCTTGGTCAATTCCGTGGCGGGGGACACGCCCGTCCTGCTGCCCACGATCTCGTTGCCCATGGCCTCGGAGGCCAGGGCGGCCGGGCCCACGGCCAGCACGAGCGCGAGGCCCGCGGCCGCCGCCCGCCGCATCATCTGTTTCATCGCTTGTTGTTCCTCCTGAATTCAGCTCTTGTACTTATGTTAACATATCGAACGGTTATTGTAAACCATACTGTGGGTTAAGCCTGTCCGCCCCGGTCGGGGGGATTCTGCCGCAGCCGCGGCAGGGTGGTCTCCAGGGTGGCCCGCTCCTGGATGTCCAGCAGCTCGCCAATGAGCTGGTTGGAGATCAAAAAGCCCTGGGGGGTCAGGTACCAGCGCCGGTCGCACCGCGCGGCCCAGCCCCGGCGCTCGTACTCCTCCAGCTTCTGCTCGATGGGGTCGAAGTTCATGAAGAACTCCCGCCGGTACTCCCACTCCTCGATGCCCCGGGTGGTGCGCAGGCGGAGCATCAGGTACTCGCCGCCCCGCTCCTTGGGGGGGATGAAGTCGGACTCGTCGATGACCGGGCCTCCGCCCAGGATGCGGTCCACGTAGGCGTCCAGATCCCGCAGGAAGGAGTAGCGCCGCCCACCGAAGTCGGAGTGGGCCCCGCAGCCGAAGCCCAGGTAGGGCCTGCCCATCCAGTATTTCAGGTTGTGGCGGGACTGGTACCCGGGCCGGGAGAAATTGGAGATCTCGTACTGGCGGTAGCCCGCGGCGGCCAGCCGCTCCACCATCCACAGGTACATGTCGGCCTGCAAATCGTCGTCGGGCAGGCTCTCGCCCCGCTGCACCCGGCCGTAGAGGGGGGTGCCCTCCTCCACCTTCAGGCCGTAGCAGGACAGGTGCTCGGGCTCCAGGGCGAGCACCCGGTCCACCGTCTCCCGCCAGCCGGACAGGGTCTGTCCGGGCAGGCCGTAGATGAGGTCCAGGCTCAGGTTTTTGATCCGGGCCTCCCGGGCGGCGCGCACCGCGTCCTGGGCCTGCCGGAAGGTGTGGGGCCGGTGCAGGGCGGCCAGATCCTGGTCGCAGGCCGACTGCACGCCCAGGGAGATGCGGTTGACCCCCGCCCGCCGCAGACGGGCCAGGGCCTTTTTGTCCGCTGACTCCGGGTTGCACTCCACCGTAATCTCGGCGTCCCTGCTCATGTCAAAGCGCTTGAGCACCTCGCCCAGCAGCTCCCGCAGGCGCTTGTCCCCGTAGAAGCTGGGGGTGCCGCCCCCGAAGTACACGCTGTCCACCTGGTACCCCCGGGTGAGGGGGGCGGTCTCCTTAATGTGGGCCAGCAGCGCCTTCTGATAGTCGTCCATCCGCCCCTCGCGGCCCGCCAGCGAGTAGAAGTCGCAGTAGTCGCATTTGCTGTGGCAGAAGGGGATATGGATGTAAACGCCCAGTTTTTCAGACATGTGGACACCTCAATTCCGCGGGGCCGCGGTTGATTCAGTAGACATTATTATAATGCTTATCCCACCATTTGAAAATAGCCCCGGGCCGATTGACATGAAAAAGTAAAACTCCGCTTGACAAACGGGCGGTGGGCCTTATACTGTAATTGTAAAATTAGCTTTACATCCAGGACTGGGGGCGGAACGTGAAAAACCGGATTTCCGAGCTGCGGCGGACGCGCAGGGTCACCCAGGAGGAGCTGGCCGAGGCCGTGGGGGTCACCCGCCAGACCATCATCTCCCTGGAGAACGGGCGCTACAACGCCTCCCTCCAGCTGGCCCACAGGCTGGCGCGCTACTTCGGCATGTCCATCGAGGAACTTTTTTTATTTGAGGAGGAGCAGGCATGTTCATCCGTATGATTGCCGCGGGGAGCGGCGATTTCAGGCAGGTGCTGCGCCGGCGGTGCGTGCTGTACGCCCTGGCCGCGGCGGCGGGGCTGATTACCTTGGCCGCGGCCCTGGTCCTCAGCGCCCTGGGGGTGCTGGACGGCGGCTTTCTCAGCGGCTTTTACTCCGGACTGGGCGGCGGCGCCTTGGCGGCCGGCCTTTACAACCTGATCGATACCCGCCGTACGCTGAAAAACCCGGCCAAGCTGCGCGCGGCCGAGGTAAAGGAGACCGACGAGCGCAACAGGGAGGTCTCCCTGCGCGCCCTGTCGGCCACGGCCTGGATTCTGCTGGTGGTGTTCTACGTGGTGCTCCTGGTCAGCGTCTTTTTCAGCCGCGTGGTATTCTGGACCGTGTTCTGCCTGGGGGTCTGCTTTTTCGTCACCATGGGGCTGGCGTGGCTCTACTACAACCGCAAGCTGTGAGCGCGCGCAGGCTGGAGCTGACGGTCACCCCGGACCAGGCGGGGCAGAAGGTGGACGCCCTGCTTCGGCGGGCCTTCGGCCTGTCCGGCACGGTGATCCGCCGGGTGAAGTGGCTGGAGGACGGCATCCTGCTGGACGGGGCGCGGGTGCACACCGACCGGGTGGTGGAGGCGGGGCAGGTGCTCTCGGTGCGGGTGGGGGGCGGCGGCGCGGGGCGCACGGCGCCCGTGCCCGGCCCCCTGGACGTGGTGTACGAGGACGAGGACCTGCTGGTGCTGAACAAGGCCCCGGGGGTGCTGGTCCACCCCAGCCACGGGCACTATTCCGATACGCTGGGTAATTTTATTGCCGCTTATTACGAAAAGCAGGGGATCCAGGCCGATTTTCACCCGGTCCACCGTCTGGATAAGGGCACCTCGGGGCTGCTGGTGGTGGCCAAGCACCCCCACGCCCAGGAGGGGCTGAAAAACCAGCTCCACACCCCCCGGTTCCGCCGGATTTACCTGGCGGTGTGCGACGGCGCGCCGGACTCTCCCGCCGGGACGGTGGACGCCCCCATCGGCCGGGCGCCCGGCTCCCTGATGGCGCGGCGGGTGGACCCGGACGGACTCCCCGCCCGGACGCAGTACGAGACGCTGGAGACGGCGCGGGGCCGCGCCCTGCTGCGGCTGGAGCTCAAGACCGGGCGGACCCACCAGATCCGGGTGCACATGGCCTGGCTGGGCCACCCCCTCACTGGGGACTTTCTCTACGGCAAGGAGGACAGGGCCCTAATCGGCAGGCCCGCCCTCCACTCCCACGCGCTGGAGCTGGACCACCCGGTCACCGGGGCGCGGCTGGCCTTCACCGTCCCTCTGCCGGAGGACATGGCCCGCCTGCTGCGGTGAGACGGAAAAACGACCCGCACCCATGGGGGTGCGGGCCGTTTCAGCCGTTCAAATCAGTCGGTGACGTAGGGCAGCAGCGCGATCTGGCGGGCGCGCTTGATGGCCTCGGTCAGCTGGCGCTGATGCATGGCGCAGGTGCCGGTGGTGCGGCGGGGCAGGATCTTGGAGCGCTCGGAAAGGAACCGGCGCAGCTTGACCGCGTCCTTATAGTCGATGTGCTCCACCTTGTCCACGCAGAAGGTGCAGACCTTGCGGCGCTTACGGCCGCGGGGCCGCTCTCTATCCATAGCCATGGTGCAAAACCTCCTTTTAAATCATACTTTCGCGATCCCGCCGGGAAGCGCGAAGCGGGCGGCGCGAGTGCGCCGGAGCCGTGGCGGGATTCAGTCCCGCCCGGCGATACATTCAAATGCTCGGGGGCCCCTTTTTATGCCTCGGCATTAAAAGGGGAGCTCCCCGTCGTCGTCCGACAGGTCGGCGAACTGGTCGCCGCCGGGGGCGGGGGCGGAGTAGCCGCCTGCGGGCGCCGCGGGGGCGGCGTAACCGCCGCCGGAGGGGGCGCCGTAGCTGGCCGGCGGGGCATAAACCCCGGCGGCCTCGGCGTCCTTCTTGGAGTCGCCGAAGTAGACGTTGTCCGCGATGACCTCGGCGGAGCGGCGCTTGCCGCCCTCCTTGTCGGTCCAGTCGCGGATCTGCAGCCTGCCCTCCACCACGGCCATGCGGCCCTTGGTGAAGTAGCGGGAGACGAACTCGCCCGTCTGCCGCCAGGCCACCACGTCGATGAAGTCGGTGGCCTTTTCGCCGGTCTGCTTGTCCTTAAAATCCCGGTCCACCGCCAGGCTGAAGGAGGCCACGGGGGTCCCCGTCTGGGTGTGCCGGAGCTCCGGGTCGCGGGTCAGGCGGCCCATGAGAACGATCCTGTTGAGCATTGCCGCCTCCTTATTTCTCGTCCTTGCAGACGATGAGGGAGCGCATCACGCCGTCGGTAATGCGGAAGATACGGTCCAGCTCCTGGGGGAACGTGGGCTCCGAGCTGAAGGTAATCATCACGTAGTAGCCCTCGTTCTGGTCGTTGATGGGATAGGCCAGATGGCGCTTGCCCCACTCGTCAACCTCGGCCAGGACGCCGCGCTTCTCCACCAGGTCCTTGAACTTGGCGACCAGGGCGGCAGTGCCCTCCTCACCCAGATTGGGATCCAGGATGAAGATAGTCTCGTAATTTGCGTTTAACTTTGCCATTTTTGTTGCACCTCCTTATGGACGTATGGCCCCCGCGTCCGGCGGGAGCAAGGATGTGCCTGTTTTTTTAAACAAGCTATATTATTATACAGGAAAACGCCGGGATGTCAAGCATCCCGGCGCTTTTTGCGAAAGTATTTTACAGCTTGGCCGCTTTTTCCCGGATAAACCTGCTCAGCCATGGCCCGGTCTCGGGGTGGTCCAGGGCGAAATCGATGGTGGCCTCCAGGAAGCCGCGCAGGTTGCCGGTGTCGTAGCGCCGCCCCTCGAAGTCCACCGCCACCATGCGGCTGCGCTGGGACAGCTCCCGCAGGCCGTCGGTGAGCTGGATCTCCCCGCCGTAGCCCGGCTTCAGGTTCTCCAGGATGTCGAAGATCTCGGGGGTGAGCACGTAGCGGCCCAAAATGGCGAAGTTGGAGAACATCTGCTCGGGGCTGGGCTTCTCGTTCATGTCGGCCACCGAGAAGATCCGCTCCTCCAGGGGGGAGACCTTGACCGAGGAGTACTTGGAGATGGCCTCGGTGGTCACCTTCTGCACCCCCACGGCGGCGGCGGCGTACTTCTCCGCGGCCTCCACGAGCTGCAGGGTCACCGGCTTCTGGGCCCGCATGATGTCGTCCCCCAGCAGCACGGCGAAGGGCTCGTCCCCCACGAAGCGCTTGGCCCGCCAGATGGCGTGGCCCAGGCCCTTGGTCTCCTTCTGCCGGACGTAGAAGATGTTGGCCAGATCCGCCGCCCGGCGGACCTCGGACAGCTCCTTGTCCTTTCCCGCCTGATTCAGGCGGGTCTCCAGCTCGGGGTAGTAGTCGAAATAGTCGTCCATGGCGGACTTGGCGCGGTTGGTGACGATGAGGATGTCCTCAATCCCGGCGGCCACCGCCTCCTCGATGATGTACTGGATCACCGGCTTGTCCACCATGGGGAGCATCTCCTTGGGCACCGTCTTGGTGGCGGGGAGCATCCGGGTACCCAGCCCGGCGGCCGGGATGACTGCCTTGCGGACCTTCATTTGGATAGCCTCCTTATTAAACTGTTCGGCAGGCCCGCCTGGACAGCAGCGGCTGCAGGGGCCTGATTTTGGGCAATACCGTCAGCAGAAGGGAGCCCAGCACGTAGCAGGCGCCCAGCTCGCCCAGGGCCACCGTCAGGCCGTTGAAGGCGAACATGCCCCAGAAGCCGGGGCCGAAGCCCACCTCGTACCAAGCGATCATGGCACCGATAATCACGCCGTTGCACAGGACGGGGGGCAGGGGGGCCAGCCAGCGGTTGGGCATCCTGCTGGTCCAGAGGGCGGCCAGCAGGGTGGCCAGGGAGCCGAATACCACGTCCAGAGGGCCCACGGTGCTCATCAGGTTGGTGATGAGGCAGCCGACGAACAGCCCCGGCGCAGTGGCGGGGAAGAGAAAGGGCAGCACGCACAGGGCCTCGGCAAAGCGGAACTGAATGGGGCCGTAGGTCAGGCCGAAGATGCTGCCGAAATAGCTCAGCACCGCGTACAGGGCGGCCACCATGGCGCACAGGGTGATCTGTCTGACGTCAAATTTGCGCATTGTTCAAAATACCTCCATTTTTTGTTTAGAGAACGGCGGAGATCCCCGCCGAACGAACGCGGCAAAACCGGGTTGTGCCGCGCTTGGACTGGGTGTGGAAACCAGTCGGAGGTATTGTAGCATGTTTTTCAGGGGAAGTCAAAGCTCCGCTGCTTGTGCGTGCGGATGTGGGCCCCCACCCCTACTGCGGGTTGACATGCACCATGCAGTGCTTGACCTGGGGGAAGCCGGCCTCCAGCGCGTCGTGGACCCGCTGGGCCACGGCGTGGGCCTGGGTCAGGGACTGCCGCCCGTCGGCGCGGATCTCCACGTCCAGGTAGATCCGGTCCCCGAAGAGCCGGGTGTGGAGGCTGTCCACCCCCAGCACCCCGGGCTGGGCCAGCACGGCGGCGCGCAGGGCGGCCTCGGTCTCGCCGCCGCAGGCGCGGTCGGTCATGCGGGACACCGCGTCCCGGAAGATGTCCACCGCCGCCTTGAGGATGAACAGGCAGATGACCAGCCCGGCGATGGGGTCCAGGATGGGCGCGCCCAGCCGGGCGCCCAGGATGCCCGCGAAGCTGCCCACGCTGGACAGCGCGTCCGAGCGGTGGTGCCACGCGTCGGCCATCAGGGCGCTGGAGCCCAGCCGCCTGGCGGCGGCGCGGGTGTACCAGTACATGGCCTCCTTCACGGCCACGGAGACCACCGCCGCCGCCAGCGCCAGCGCGCCGGGCGGGGAGAGGGCCTGCCGCGCGCCGGGCAGCAGCTTGTGCACGCCCGCCCAGCCGATGCCCAGCCCCACCGCCCCCAGCAGCACGGCCAGCAGCAGCGCGGCCACGCACTCGAAGCGCTCGTGGCCGTAGGGGTGGTCCCGGTCGGCTTCCCGCCCGCCCAGGCGCACCCCCAGCATCACCACCAGGGTGGACAGCACGTCGGAGGCGGAGTGGACCGCGTCCGAGACCATGGCGCCCGACCGGGCCCAGAGCCCGGCGAAGAGCTTGAAGGCGGCCAGCAGCAGGTTGACCGCGATGGAAATGATGCACACGCGGTCGGCCCTGCGCCTGCGTTCCAGCACGTCCATAGGCGTACCTCCCGGAAAACAAAAGTGGCGGCGCCCCCGGCAGGGGCGCCGCCGCTATTCTATGCGCCCGCGGGCGCGGAGGTTACCGGCACAGGGCCGTGCAGAGGAAGAGGGAGTAGGGCACGCGCTCCCCCGCAAGCTCCTTTTCCCCCCGGTACACGGTGGAGAAGGCCGCGTCCCGGAAGCCGCAGATCTCCAGCACCGAGGCAAAGTCCCCCCGGTCGAAGCCGTCCACCCCGCGGAAGCCGGGCTCCCCGGCGTGGAGGCGGGGGTCGGCCGTGTCCAGGTCCACCGCCAGCAGGCGGCCGGTCTTTTTCAGCAGGCTGCGCACGGATCGCAGTTCTCCACACAGATCGTCCATGTGGTGGAAAACCATGGAGCCGAAGGCCACGTCGAAGCGGCCCCGGTTGGCCGTGTCGGTGAGAAAGCGCAGGCCCCGGGGGAAGATGTTCCCCACCCCCGCGGCGGCGCACTTCTCCCCCAGCACCTCCAGCATCTCCGCCGAGCGTTCCACGCAGTAGAGCTCCCGGAAGCGGTGGGCCAGGGGCAGGGAGATGAGCCCCGTGCCGCAGCCCAGCTCCAGCCCGGCGCTGTACGTCCCGCCGTCCAAGACCTCCTCCAGGAGGGGAACCAGGTACCGGGCCCGCTCCACCCGGCGGGGGGTGTCCCAGCGGCGGGCCGTCTCGTCAAAATACGTCCCCATGGCGCTCAAAAGATGCTGCCCACCGCCGTGATCTGCCCGGGCAGATCGGCGCGGTAGCCGGGGTCGGCGGGGTCCAGGCTGTTGATCACCACGCCGTCGCTGCCGGTTTGGGCGGTGGAGTGGATGTAGCGGCCCTCTCCCAGGTACATGGCCACGTGGCCGGGGAAGAAGATGAGGTCGGCGGGCTTCATGTCCTGCCTGGAGATCTCGTGGACGGGAAAGCCCTCCCGGATGGCCGCGTCCCGGTAGATGACCACGCCGTTGAGCAGATAGGCCATGGCCGTCAGGCCGGAGCAGTCGATGCCCAGGGGGGACTTGCCGCCCCAGCGGTACTGGGTGCCCAGGTAGGACATGGCGGAGCAGACCACCGCCCGGCGCAGCGCCGCCTCGTCCCCGAGGTCGGTACGGGTGCGGCAGGCGTCCAGCAGGCCGGCCTTGGCGTACCCCTCACGGCCGTCGCAGAGGGAGAGCTTCTGCCACCCGTTCCGGTCCGGCTGGCCCACGGGGGAGACCAGCGCCCCCCGGGGCAGGGTTTCCAGGCAGAAGCCCTGCACGGCGGGGGCCGCGAGGACGTCAGCAAAGGAGCGCGTGACCACCAGCTTGGGCAGGCCGGCCCACCGCTCCGCGTTGCCCTCGCCGAAGAGGAGCCCCTCGGCGGGGGCGTAGCCGGTGTAGCGGTAGGAGGTGCGCACCAGGTACCAGCCGGTCCGGGTCTGCTCCAGGACCTCCACCCAGTCGCCGCACAGGACCTCGTCGGCCAGCGCGCACTGGCGGCTGGGGTGGAGCATCAGGGGGCAGATGGGGGCGCGGACGAGCGCTTTCATAGTCATCACCCTATCTTAATTATAATCGCGCGGACAGGAGTCAGGGCAGGATCTCCAGGGAGGTGGCCCCGGCGTCCAGCAGCACCGTGCCCCCCAGGGGGAGGGCCAGGGTGGGCAGCACGTGGCCGCAGGGTACGCCGGAGAGGACCGGCTTGCCCGCCGGGACAATGAGGTCGGTGAAGATCTCCTCCAGGGTGAGGGTGCGCCCGGGATCCTCGGGCGCGCAGTCCGTCCAGGCCCCCAGCAGCACGCCGCAGCAGGCGCCGAATTTCCCGGCGTTGCGCAGCTGGGTGAGCATGGCGTCGATGCGGTAGGTCTTTTCCCCCACGTCCTCCAGGAAGAGCAGCTTGCCCCGGGTGTCGATCTCCCAGGGGGTGCCCAGGGAGGCGGCGAGCAGGGACAGGTTGCCCCCGCACAGGGGCGCGGCCACCCGCCCGTTTTTGCCGGAGGCGAGTAGACGCAGCGCCGCCCCGGGGGGCAGCTCCACCGGCCCGGCCAGGGCGCCGGAGAGGGCGCGGCGGAGGTAGCCCAGGGTGAAGCCGTCCAGGTCTGCGCAGGGGGTGGAGGGCATCACCGTGTGGTAGGTGATAAAGCGGCAGCACTGGTTGAAGGCGGTGTGCAGGGCGGTCACGTCGCTGTACCCGGAAAAGTACTTGGGGTGGGCGGCGATCATCTTCAAATCCAGCAGGGGGAGGATGCGGTGGGCGCCGTAGCCGCCCCGCAGGCAAAAAACCCCCTCCAGATCCGGGTCGGCGAAGGCGGAGTTCACGTCGCCGGCGCGCTGGTCGTCGGAGGCGGCCAGGTAGCCGCGCCGGTTCCGCGCAAAGCAGGAGGGGAAGGGCACGGGCTCCAGGCCCAGGGCCCGGACGGTCTCCAGGGCGGAGGGGAGCGCATCTTCGGGCACGGCGGAGGAGGCGCACACCAGCGCCACCCGCGCGCCGGGGTAAAGGGGCTTGGGCGTTATCAATGGATTCACCTCGTTACGGAACTGTGGTCACTGAGATCTTACCATGGTTGAAATCCCTTGTAAAGGGCCGGTGGCCGTGGTAGGATATAGAAAAGTCCGTTATAAGGGACAGTGCGCCTGCTATGCTAAGCGTGGAGAGGGGGAATTTTCCATGGCAAGAAGCGCCAATCAAAAGCTCAAGCTGCTCTGGCTGCGCCGGATTCTGCTGGAGCGCAGCGACGAGGAGCACCCCATCCCCCTGGCCCAGCTCATCGGGGAGCTGGATCGGCAGGGGATCCGCGCCGAGCGGAAGAGCCTGTACGACGACATGGAGGCCCTGCGCGCCTTCGGAATGGACGTGCAGAGCCGGAAGGGCAAGGCGGGGGGCTGGTTTATCGGCCAGCGGCCCTTCCAGCTGGCCGAGCTCAAGCTGCTGGTGGACGCGGTGCAGTCCAGCAAATTCATCACCCGGCGCAAGTCGGACGAGCTGATCCACAAGCTGGAGGCCCTGGCCAGCACCCACCAGGCCAAGCAGCTCCAGCGGCAGGTCTACGTCTCCGGCCGGGTCAAGAGCATGAACGAGAGCGTGTACTACAGCATCGACACCCTCCACGCCGCCATCGGGGCGGGCCGGGCGGTGAGCTTCCGCTACTTCGAGTACAACGTGCGCAAGGAGAAGGTGTTCCGCCGGGCGGGGAAGCGCTACGCCGTCTCCCCCTACGGTCTTATCTGGGACAACGAGAACTACTATCTGGCGGCCTACGACCACGAGAAGGGGGAGCTGCGCCACTACCGGGTGGACAAGATGGCGGAGCTGACGGTGAGCGCCGCGCCCCGGCAGGGGGACGACAGCTGCGCGGACTTCGACCTGGGATCCTATGCCCAAAAGCACTTCGGCATGTTCAGCGGGCGGGAGGGGCAGGTCACCCTGCGCTGCCGCGCGGGCCTGGTGGGGGTGGTGCTGGACCGCTTCGGCCAGGACGCCATGCTGGTGCCCGACGGGGCGGAGCACTTCACCGTCACCGTCCGGGCGGTGGTGAGCCCCCAGTTCCTGGGCTGGCTCTTCGGCCTGGGGGACAGGGTGCAGGTGCTCTCCCCGGAGTGGGCCGAGCGCGCACTGCGGGAGCAGCTAGCCGCCGTGACGGGGCTGTATTGCGGGACGGGGGCGCCGGAATGACCTTTTGTGTGTTTGCGGATTTGCACTATGACGCGATTCCGGATGGAGACAGGCGCATTCGTGCGCTTCTTGAGGCGTGTGAAAGAAAAAACGTTAATTTTATCCTGGAGCTGGGAGATCTTTGCCGCCCGACAGAGGAAAACAAGAAGGTAATGGAGCAGCTTCGCGGCGCGGGAGTTCCGTGTTATTTTGCGCTGGGAAACCATAATGTGGATAAGTGCACCACTGAAGAAGCACTGCGTTTTCTCGGCCTGGAGAAGGGGCACTATTCCATACGGCAGGGAAATGTCAAGTTTCTGTTTTTAGACGCCAACTATGTCAAAACAGAGTGCAGGTGTTTTCCGGTGTGTGGCACGGATGCGGCATTTCCGGCCGGCCGGTACCCCTATATTCCGCCGGAACAAATCGCGTGGCTGAGAGATGAACTTGCAGAAGAGGGCTGTTTTTATGTTATCTGCTCCCATCAGAGCCTGTTTAATGATTTTGCTGCCGGGGATCGCGCAAGGGGTATCGTAAATCGGGAAGAAGTCCGGTACGTGTTGGAGCGGCGGAATCAACGGAAAAAATGTATTTTGTTTTGTATTAACGGCCACGACCACGGCGATGCCATGGAGCAAATCAACGGCATTTCCTACTATTCGCTGAATGCCGCTTCGTACATCTGGCACGGGACAAAGCCGATTTACGCCTATGGGACAGAGATCCACAACAGGTATCCCGCCTTAAAACATATGATTCTCTATGAAGAACCCCTCCATGTTATTATTTCAATTGATGGGCAGGGGGAGGTTGAGATCGAGGGGATGCGGACCCATTATCAAAGCGTTACACCGGAGGAGGCCGGGATCGGCGCCACCTGGAACGGCGTCTCCATTCTGCCGCGCGCTTCTTCGCTCCACATCGCAGCCCCATAAGGACAGCAGAGGGCCCGGCATCTGTGCGGATGCCGGGCCCTCTGCCGCGAGAGAAAAAAGAGAGAAAAATAAGGGGGACGCAAAATTAGGTTGGGGCGTCAGCTCCCGCGGCACATGCGCTCCAGCATGGCGCGCAGCAGCTCCCACACCGGCTCCACCTCGCGCAGGTAGAGGTGCTCGGTGGTGGTGTGGGCGCCGCGCCCGGTGGGGGCGATGCCCATGGCGTCCATGTCAGGCAGGGCGCCGATGGCGATGCCGGGCTCGATGCCGCCGTGGGCCTTCTCGGTCTTGAGCTCCGCGCCGAACAGCTCCCGGTAGGTCCGGCGGCAGAGGTCCTGGATGGGGGAGTCGGGGCGGATGGGCCAGCCGGCGTAGTGGTCGGTGAGTTCGATGTCCGCGCCGCAGTCCTTGGCCAGGGCCGCCACGTCGTCCTGCATGGCCCACTTCTCACTGTCGATGGCGGAGCGGATGCTGTAGCCGATCTCCACCCTGTCCTCCAGGGTGGCCAGGCGGAAGGTGCAGCTGGAGGTGATGACGCTCTCGCCGTCCTCGTCCCAGTGGGTCACGCCGTAGGCGATGCCGCAGAGCAGCTTGACCAAACGTTGGGCGCACTGGGGCTCCAGCACCTGCATGGCGCCCTCGCCGTAGGATTCCAGGGTGAAGGTGATATTCGGATCCCGGTCGCCGTACTCCTCCCGCAGCGCCTGCTGGAGGCCGGCCGCAGCGGCCTGGGCCGCGCCGAGGCCCCCGGCGGGGAGCATCACGACGGCGGTGCAGTCGGTGGGGATGCCCGAGGTCTCGGGGGAGTCCACCCGCTCAATCCGCACCCCGCAGTCCTCCACCAGCCGCTGGAGCAGCCGGCCCAGGAGGGTGATGCCGTTGGCGCGGCCCTCCCCGATGCGCAGGCCTGAGTGCCCGCCCACCAGGTTGGTCACCGACAGGGCGCATTTCAGGCCCTCGTAGCCGCAGCGCTGGAGGGGCAGGGTGATGCAGTCGTGGGCCGCGCCCGAGCCGCACACGCAGATCATGTCCGCGTCGCCGCAGTCCATGTTGATCATGCGGCGGGCCTTGAGCTTGCTGAAATCGAATTTGCGCATCCCGAAGAGCCCGGTCTCCTCCTCCACGGTGAAGAGGAATTCGATGGGGGGGTGGACGGGGGGCTCCTCCCGCATCAGCCCCAGCATGAGGCACAGGCCCACCGCGTTGTCGGCCCCCAGGGTGGTGCCCCTGGCGTAGAGCACGTCGCCCTCCGCCACGAACAGCTCCAGGGGGTCCCGGCTGAAGTCGTGCTTCACGCCGGGGTCCTTGGCGCACACCATGTCCATGTGGGCCTGGAAGAGGACGGGGGGGATCTGCCCGCACCCGGCGGAGGCGGGCATGCGGATGAGGACGTTGCCGTGCTCGTCCGGCTCGGGGGTGAGGCCGCAGTCCCTGGCGAAGTCCATGATGTACCGGGCCACCCCGGCCTCCTCGCCGGAGCCGTGGGGGATGCGGGCGATGTCCTCGAAGGTGTGCATAAAGACGCGGGGCTTGTATTGGTCAAGGATATAGGTTGGACTCATAGGGGGTTCCATCCTTTCGTCACACGATTTTGAGCCGGGCGCCGTGCCCCGCGTTCCGGTACTGGCTGCGGTACTGGGCGGGCGTCATGCTCTTGAGCTTGGAGAAGTTGCGGTAGAAGGTGGACGGCTCCTCGTAGCCCACCAGGTAGCCCACCATCTGCAGCGAGTGGTCCTCGTTGCGCAGCAGGTTGCAGGCCTCCTGGATCCGGCGCTGGGTGAGGTATTTTTTCAGCGGCATCCCGGTGAGCCGGGAGAAAAAGACCCGGAAATTGCTCTCGCTCATCATGCAGCGCTGGGCCAGGCACTTGGGGGAGAGGGGCTCGGCGAAGTGCTTGTCGATGTAGGCCACGCACTCCCGCATCACCCCGGCGGTCTGGCTGCTGCACGGCAGGTCCTCCGCGCCGCCGTCCCGGCTCCGGAAGAGCAGATCCAGCAGGGAGCAGAGGATGCCGCAGGCCACCTGGGCGAAGTGCTCCGCCCGGCAGCCGCGCTGGCCGTGCACCATGCACTCGCAGAGCACGGCGCAGTCCCGCAGGGCGTCGTCCTCCAGAAAGACCCGGAGCGTGCCGTCCTCCCGGCCCCCGGCGGCGTTGGCCTCCACGGCCCGCAGGGGCCATTGCAGCTCCGCGCCCGCGGGCAGGGACAGGAGGGCCTCCGGGCGGAAAAAGATCAGGAACATCTGGGCCCCGGCCTTGAGCTCCACCGTGGTGCGGCAGCCGGCGGGGGGGAGCACCAGCGCGTCCCCCGCGCCCAGGTAGTGGGAGTGCTTCTGCGTGGTGCAGATATGCTCTCCCTTGGCGGCCACGCCCAGCTGGAAGAAGCCGCCCAGCGGCGGAAATACGGTCCTGCACGGCCCCTCCAGACAATAGGCCTGGTAGCTGCCGCTGTCGTTGGCAATGTCGTGGTAGTCCCACACAGGGTTCATCATACCGCCGCCCCCTTTTCTTTGGCTGAGGCCGCCCGCTCTGTGCGGACGGCCTTTTTTCTGCCAAATTAAATAAGCAAAGGGGATGCCAAAAGGAGATCGTTGGACAATACGCTGGAGTTTAAAACAATTCGGCATGTGGGGCAAGGATGCGTGGCGAAAAACCGCCGACCGCTTTTCGCCCGGAGACAGAAAACCGTCGATATTTGACGAATTTTGGTAAAACTGTGTGCTTTACTGTCCGCCCCCGACGGGTAAGCCCTGCCCCAGCCTGTGGCAGGCGGCGAAGTGGCCGGGCTGTACCTCCCTGAGCGGGGGGTCGCATTTGGTGCAGGCCTCGGTGCAGTACTCGCACCTGGCGGCGAAGCGGCAGCCGGGCTTGGGGTCCACGGGGCTGACCACCTCGCCGCGGATGACCTTGATCTCCTTGCTGCGCATGGAGATGTCGGGCTCCGGAATGGCGGAGAGCAGAGCCTGGGTGTAGGGGTGGACGGGGTGGTCGAACAGCTCGTCGGAGCTGGCTAGCTCCAGGCACTGGCCCAGGTACATGACCATGATGGTGGTGGAGATGTGCTTGACCACGCTCAGGTCGTGGGTGACGAACATGTAGGTGAGCTTCATCTCGTCCTGGAGGTCCATCAGCAGGTTGAGGATCTGGGCCTGGATGGACACGTCCAGTGCGGAGACCGGCTCGTCGCAGACGATGAACTTGGGGCTGACGGACAGGGCGCGGGCGATGCCGATGCGCTGGCGGCGGCCGCCGTCCAGCTCGTGGGGGTAGGAGCTGGCGTAGCGGCGGGCCAGGCCCACGGTGTCCATGAGCTGGGCGGCCCGGTTGTAGATCTCCCGCTTGGTCTTGAAGGTCTTGTCGATGATCATGTACTCGGCGATGATCTCCACCACAGACTTGCGGGGGTCCACGCTGGCGTAGGGGTCCTGGAAGATGATCTGCATGTTCTTGCGCATCTGCTTCATCTGGGCGCGGCTGTATTTGGCGATGTCCTCCCCCTCGAAGAGGATGGAGCCGCCGGAGGGCTCCAGCAGGCGCAGGATGGTGCGGCCCAGGGTGGACTTGCCGCAGCCGGACTCGCCCACCACGCCGATGGTCTCGCCGGGGTAGACCTTCATGTTGATGCCGTCCACGGCGTGGAGCATGGAGCCGCGGCCGACCTTGAAATACTTCTTCAGATCGACGGTCTCGATGAGGGGCATTTTTTCTTCAGCCATCCGTCAGTCCTCCTTTTTGGCGCTGTCGTAGAGGTGACAGCGGATGGAGTGGGTGCCCATGGCGTGGGCCTGGGGGGGAACGCGGGTGCATACGTCCATGCATTTGGCGCAGCGTGGGGCGAACTTGCAGCCGGGGGGCAGGTCGGTGGGGTCGGGCATGAGGCCGGTGATGGGGGTGAGGCGCTTGGCCTTGGACTTGAGGTTGGGCAGGGAGCCGAAGAGGCCCTCGGTGTAGGGGTGGTGTTGGGGGCTCTCAAAGATGTCCTCGGCGGTGCCCATCTCGATGATCTCCCCGGCGTACATGACGGCCACGTTGTCGCAGGTCTGGGCGACGATGCCCAAATCGTGGGTGATCATGATCATGGAGGTGCCCAGGCGGTCGCGCAGGTCGCGGATCATGAGCAGGACCTGGGCCTGGATGGTGACGTCCAGTGCGGTGGTGGGCTCGTCGGCGATGAGCAGGTCGGGCTCGCAGGAGAGGGCGATGGCGATGACCACGCGCTGCTTCATGCCGCCGGAGAACTGGTGTGGGTACTCGTGCTTGCGGGAGGGCGGTATGCCCACCATGGTGAGGGTCTCGTCCACGCGCTGCTCGATCTGCTCCTTGGTGCGCCCGGCCTCGTTGTGCACGGCCAGGGCCTCCCCGATCTGCTCGCCCACGGTGAGCACGGGGTTGAGGGAGGTCATGGGGTCCTGGAAGATCATGGCGATCTTGTCGCCGCGGACATTGCGCATGTCGGCCTCGGGCAGGCCGGTGAGCTCCTTGCCCTCAAAGCGGATATTGCCGCCGGTGACCTTGCCGGTGCGCTCGGGGAGCAGGCGCATGATGGTGAGGGCGAGGGTGGTCTTGCCGGCGCCGGTCTCGCCCACCAGGCCCAGGGTCTGGCCCTTTTTGAGGGAGAAGCTGACGCCGTTGACCGCGTACACCGTCTCCAGGTCGGTCTTGTAGATGACGTTGAGGCCGCTGACCTCGAGCATCTTTTCTTCATCGTTCACGGTATGTCCTCCTTTCAAGGGCCGCGGTCAGTTTTTCAGGCGTGGGTCCATGGCGTCCCGCAGGCCGTCGCCCAGCAGGTTGACGGCGAAGGCGGTGAGCACGATGGCGATGGCGGGGAAGGCCATGAGGTAGGGCGCCCGGAGCATGTACTGGCGGGCCTCGGAGAGCATACTGCCCCACTCGGGCATGGGCTGGGGCAGGCTCAGGCCGATAAAGCTCAGGGTGGACTGGTAGATGACCAGGCTGGCCACGTTCAGGGTCAGGTTGACCAGGATGATGCCCATGGTATTGGGGATGATGTGGGTGAGGATGATGCGCATGGGCCCCGCGCCGCCGGCCCGGGAGGCCTCCACGTACTCCTGCTCGCACAGGTTGAGCACCTCGGAGCGCACCAGGCGCACGTAGTTGGTGAAATAGGCCAGGGTCATGGCCACGATGAGCACCGGGATGCTGGAGCCCAGCGCGGCCACCACCACCATGGTGAACAGCAGGTCGGGGACCGACATGAAGATGTCCAGCGCGCGCATGATGAGCATGTCCACCCTGCCGCCGAAGTAGCCCGCGACGGCCCCCAGCAGGGAGCCGAAGATGCAGGAGGTAATGCTGGCCAGCAGGGCCACGGTGAGGGAGGTGCGCGCGCCGTGGACCAGGCGGGCCAGCACGTCGCGCCCGAAGGTGTCGGTGCCCATGATGTGCCCGGCGGAGGGGGGCTGGAGCTTGTTGAACACGTCCTGCTTGATGGACATCTCGTAGGGGGCGATCTGGTCGGCAAAGACGATGACCAGCAGCAGGACGATCAGGATCGCAAGGCCCACCATGGCCCCCTTGTCCTTGCGCAGGCGGCGCAGGATCTCCTTGGCCTGACCCTGCTTCTTGAAGGTAATGCTCTCCGCCGGGGCGGAGGCAGCGTTTTGTATAGCCATATGCGTTACCCCTTCGTTCTGCTGTATTTGGCCCGGATCCGGGGGTCGACAAACGCGTAAGCGATGTCCACCAGGAGCATGAGCACCGTGAAGGCGATGGCCACCATGATGGTGGCGGCGATGATGACGGGCTCGTCCTTCTTGCTGATGCTGTCCACGATCAGGCTGCCGATGCCGGGGATGGAGAAGAGCCGCTCGGTGGTGACCATGCCGGCCAGCAGGATGCCGAAGCGCATGCCCACGCAGGTGATGACGGGCAGCAGGGCGTTGCGCATGGCGTGCTTCCAGATGACGGTGCGCTCAGGTACGCCCTTGCCCCGGGCGGTGCGCACGTAGTCCTGCCGGATGGCCTCCAGCATGGAGGACTTGGTGAAGCGCAGGTAGGCGGCGGCCTCCGAGATGGCCACGGCCACCACCGGCAGGATATAGCTCTTCAAGCTGTCAAGCCCGTAGGATGGGAACCAGTTTAATTTTAAGGCGAAGAAGAAGAGCAGCACCATGCCGATGACGAAGCTGGGCACCGCGGCCAGGAAGAAGGCCAGCATGGTGGGCACGGTGTCCCACAGGGTGTACTGCCTGACCGCCGAGTAGATGCCCAGTGGTATGCCCATGCCCACCGACACAACCAGGATGAAGGAGGCCAGCTTCAGGGTGAGCAGGAACCGGGGCCACAGCTCCTCAAATACGGGGCGGCTGGTGAAGTAGGAGTTGCCGAAGTCGCCCTCGGTGACGATGTCCTTGACGTAGTTGACGTAGCGCTGCCACAGGGGCAGGTCGTAGCCCAGCTCGTGGTTTTTGGCGTCCACCGCCTCCTGCTTGGCGGTGGGACCCAGGATCATGCGCCCCGGGTTGCCGGGCGTGATGCCCATGACGAAGAAAATGATGAGCGTGACGCCCAGCACGGTGGGGATCAGGAACAGCAGGCGTTTGATCACATAACGGTACATTTTATCAATGCTCCCCCGCTTTCTGTCAGATAAGGAGAGACAGGCGGCGGTGTCCTACGGCCGCCGCCTGTCTCTTAAATTGGACCGCTTAGGCCTTCCAGCTCCAGTCGGAGACGTGGTAGTAGGTGGGCACGGTGACCACGTTCAGGTCGGGGTTCCAGGCGGCGCAGACGGGGGGCACCACCAGGGGCAGCAGGCAGTAGGTCTCCATGACCGCGTTGTACAGCTCGGTGTAGTTGGCCTTGCGCTCGGCGGAGTCGGTCAGGCGCTCGCCCTCGGCGAAGAGCTCGTCAAAGTGCTTCCAGTCGAACTTGTCGCCCTCGAACTTCACCTGGTAGATGCCCTTGGAGCCGCTGTGCACCTGCTGGCGGTAGTTGTTGAAGTCGTAGTTGCCGGAGTCGGCCACGATGCACAGGTTGAAGTCCTGGGAGCACATGCGGTCGAAGGCGGCGCCGAACTCCAGGGTGGTGATGGTGGTGGCGATGCCGGCCTCGGCCAGGTTGGCCTGGAGCACGGTGGCGAAGGGCTCAGAGGAGCCGGTGCCCACCAGGATCTCGCCCACGTCCACGCCGTCGGGGTAGCCCGCCTGGGTGAGCAGCTCCTTGGCCTTGGCCAGGTCGTGGGGGTAGGAGACCGAGCACTCGGTGGGGGCGGCCTCGGCGTAGTTGGGGTTGATGTAGAAGTCGGTGACGGTGCCCAGACCCTCGTTCGCCGCCATGTTCATGGCGTCGCGGTCCATGGCGCAGGCGATGGCCTGGCGGACCAGGTCGTTGCCCAGGGCCTCGTTGGAGTCGTAGTTGATGCTCAGGAACTGGACATTGTTGGACTGCATTTCGTCGGTGTTAAACTTGCCGCTGCCTTTGACCTCCTCCCAGCTGGTGAGGGGGACCTCCAGCATGGCGTCCAGCTCGCCGTTCTGCAGGGCGATGACGGCGGCGGCGTTGTCCACGATGACCTTGTAGTTGACGTTCTTGATGGCGGGTGCGCCCTGCCAGTAGTCCTCGAAGGCCCGCAGGGTCCAGCCGGTGTTGGCGTTGTAGGCGGACTCGTCCCAGTGGTAGGGGCCGGTGCCGGCCAGGTTGGCCTTGGTGCCGAACTCCTCACCCTGGGCGGTGACCTCCTTCTCGCTGAGGACCTTGATCTTGAAGAAGGTGTGCAGGATGGGGGAGTAGGGGCGGTTGAGGGTCAGGCGCACGTGGCCGTCGTCCACAGCCTCGATGTCGGAGAGCATGTCGGTGTAGCTGTTGTACTTGGGGTTGGCCATGAAGTACTTGTAGCTGAACACCACGTCGCTGGCCTTGAGGGGCTCGCCGTTGTGGAACTTCACGTCCGGCTGGAGGGTGATGTCGTAGACCAGGCCGTCGTCGCTGATATTGATCTCCTTGGCCAGCAGCATTTTGTAGCCGCCGCCCACCTCGTCCAGGGTGTACAGGCCCTCGTAGATTTGCTCGTTGACGATGAGCACCTCGGTCTCGTTGGTGTCGGCGGGGTCGGTGGTCTGCATGGCGATCTTGGCCCTCAGGTTGACGGCGTCACGGGCGCCGCCGTTTCCGCCGGAGGGGGTGTTGGCGTCCCCTCCGCAGCCGGCCAGCAGGGTGAACAGCATACAGACGGCCAGGAGCAGTGAGATTCGTCTCTTCATTTCGGTTTCCTCCTTTTAATCGTGAATCGGATCATATCATCAGCTCTATCTGAACTAGATAGATGCTATCATGTAAAATTCAAAAATTGTTTGCATTTTCACCAATAATTATAGCAGTAGCCACATTAAATTGTCGAAAAAAGTCGAAATAATAAGAAAAGAGAGAGCCGCACCGAAGCGCGGCTCTCTCTTGGAAAACACGGAAGTTCAGATTTCGGAATAGTAGTCGCAGCGGGTTTCAACAGCTCCGTAAAGCCCTCTATTCCCAGCCCTTCCACACCTCGGGCTGGTAGCCCACGGTGGCGGCCCTCCCGTTGCGCACGATGGGGGTGGCCAGCAGCCGGGGGTCCTCCAGCAGCTTTTCCAGCTTGTCCGCGTCGTAGGCCAGGTAGTTCACCAGCGCCGCGTCCGGGTGCTTTTGGTCGATCAGGGCCTCCAGCCCCACCGCCTTCACCACGCTCTGGAGCTCCCCGCGGCTGATGCCGTACCTCACCAGGTCGATGGACTGGTACTTCACCCGCCGCTCCTTGAAGTAGCGCTCCGCCTTTTTGGTATCAAAGCACTTGGATTTGCCAAAAATCTGAATGTTCATTCTATTCCTCCCCGATCCAGGCGAAGCGGGGCCCGGAATATCCGTCCCGCTCCACGTGCTCGTCCCACATGGCCGCCGGGCGCACCCAGATCCCCCGCTCCCCGTAGAGAGCCTGATAGACCACCATGGGCTCCAGGCTCTCCGAGTGGCGGGCCGTGCAGAGCACCCGGTACTCGTTGCCCTTGAAGTGGCGGTATCTGCCGGGCTTAATCGCGTCCATATTCATTCCTCCTGTCCGCCCTCCACCGGGCATTGCCGGGCGCAGGGCACCGCCGCCTGGCACAGCCCGCAGCCCACCTCGATGCCGTGGTCCAAATCCGCCCGGCCGGCCAGGGCCGCGTCGCAGCGGTCCAGCCAGGCCTCGCATTTGGCCTTGTCGTGGCCGCCCCCGCGGGTCAGCGCCCCGGCGGGGCAGCGGTCGGCGCACAGGCCGCAGGAGCCGTCCCGGTGGTAGAGGCACCAGCCGTAGGGGCCGTCGTAGGGCCGGGGGTCGGCTGGCCAGCGCCCCTTTAAAATGAGGCTGGTGCAGCGCACCGCCTTGCCCCGGCGGGAAATCAGCCCGTCGGAGAGCCCGAAGGTGCCCAGCCCCGCAGCGTGGGCCGCGTGGCGGTGGGACCAGAACGCGTAGGGGGCGTGCTCCCCCTCCCGCACCATGGCGCGGAAGGCGGGGAGCTGATCGGGGGCGATCCCCTCCACGCCCCGCTCCCCCAGCGCGGCCAGCAGCGCCCGGCAGAAGGCGGCGTTCAGGCCGTTCCAGGTGTTGCGGGAGTAGGCCCAGCGCAGGGCCGGACCGCCTGTTTGCCCCGCCTGGGCGCGCACCGTCTCCTCCGCCTGGGGGAAGACCAGGGAAAAAACCGTCAGCTGCCCGGCGGGCACGGCCTGCCCCGTCCCCGCGGCCCAGGCCTCCTCCGGCGTCCAGTGCAGGGGGCCCACCGCCTGCTTATAAGAGCTGAAAATGGGGTCGTCCCCGGCGGCGAAGCCCGCCATGGGGGGCTCCCAGATGGGGGAGTCCTCCAGGCCGAAGCGGACAAAGCTGTTGCCCTCCAGGGCCGCGTATACCGATTGCACCAGGGGGCCGAACTCCTGTTTTATCATGTCGCATCACCGCAACTATCATACTACGCCCGCGCACCGGCTGACAAGTCCGGGTGCGGGTTATTTTGTTTCCTGTGGGAAATACTATCCGGTATCTCATGACAAAAGGATGGTATCCTCACATGAAAGCAGTCATTATGGCGGGGGGCGAGGGCACGCGGCTGCGGCCCCTCTCCCTGGGACAGCCCAAGCCCATGACCCCCCTCTTCGACCGTCCGGTGATGGAGCACATCATCGCCCTGCTGCGCCGCAGCGGGATCACCGACATCGCCGTGACCCTCCAGTACCTGCCGGGGGTGGTAAAGGATTACTTCGGCGGCGGCGGGGAGCAGGGGGTGCGCCTGGAGTACTTTGTGGAGCGGGAGCCCCTGGGCACGGCGGGCAGCGTGAAAAACTGCATGGACTGGCTGGGGGAGGAGGACTTCCTCGTCATCAGCGGGGACGCGGTGTGCGATCTGGACCTGTCCGCCGCTTTGGCCTTCCACCGCACCCGCCGCTCGGCGGCCACCCTGGTGCTCTGCCGCCACCCGGCCCCCCTGGAGTACGGCCTGGTGATCACCGACGAGGAGGGGCGCATTGAGCGCTTCATCGAAAAGCCCTCCTGGGGGCAGGTCTTTTCCAACCAGGTGAACACGGGCATCTACGTGCTCACCCGCGCGGCCATGGACCGGGTGCCGGAGGGGAAGCCCTACGACTTCGGCAAGGACCTCTTTCCCGCCCTGCTGGCGCAGGGGGAGGCCATGTACGGCCATGTGGCGGAGGGCTACTGGTGCGACATGGGGGACTGCGCGGCCTATCTCAGCTGCGTGGCCGACGCCCTGTCGGGCAAGGTGCGCCTGGACCTGGGCGCGCCCCGGGTGGCCCCCGGGGTGTGGTCGGCCAGCCCCATCCCCCCCTCGGTGCAGGTGGTACCCCCCTGTTATATCGGGCCCGGCGTGGTCATTGGGGCGGGCAGCCTCATCGGCCCCCACGCCGCCCTGGGGGCGGGGAGCACCGTGGGGGAGCGCTGCCTGGTGCAGCGCTGCGTCCTCCACGCCGCCCACGTGGGCGACCGGGCCACCCTCTACGGGGCCATAATGTGCAAGGGGGCCAGGGCGGGCCGGGGCGCGGTGCTCAACGAGGGCGCGGTGCTGGGGGAGAACGCCGCCCTGGGGGAGGAGGCCATCGCGCTGGAGGGGGTCAAGGTCTGGCCCAACCGGACGGTGGCCGACGGGGCGCGGCTGGCCCACAGCGTGACCACCGGCGGCCTGCGGGAGCCCCTGCGCTTTGCCGACGGCGGGATTATCCGGGGCGCCGTGGGGGAGGAGCTGACCCCCGAGCTGCTGGTGCTGCTGGGCAACTGCCTGGGCGCGGAGGGCCAGTTGGGCTTGGGCAGCGCCGGAGGCGACGGGGCCGGGATGCTGGAGCGGGCCGCGGCGAGCGGCGCCGCCGCCGGGGGCTGCCGGGTGCTGGAGAGCGACGCGCCCTGCGCCTCCGCCGCGGGGTGGCTGGCGGGGTACTACGGCCTGCCCGCCGTGCTGTTCGCGGAGCAGGAGGGGGAGCGGGGCTACCTGCACGTCTTTGACGGCCGGGGCCTGCCCCCGGGCCGGGCCAGGGAGCGCAAGCTGGAGGGCGCCGCCCTCCGGGCCGAGGTGAACCGGGTGCCCGCCGGGCGGGTGGGCGCGGTGGAGCGCGTGACCGGGGTGGGCGCGGCCTACGCCGCCGACGCCGCCCGGCGCGCCCGCATCGGCCGGGCCCCGCTGCGGCCGGTGCGGGTGGCCGTGCCCGGCGGCGCCCCCGCCGACCGGGTGCTGGCCGAGGCGCTGGAGCGCCTGGGCTGCACCGTGCTGGAGGCGGCGGCCCCCGGCGTGCCCGTCTTCCGCACGGGGCGGGGGGGCTTCACCCTCTCGGCCACGGACGAGGAGGGGGAGGCGCTGGAGCCGGAGCAGCTTTTGGCAATCGCCGCCCTCATTGAGTACGAGGACGGGGGCGGCCGGGTGGCCGTGCCCGCCGGGGCCCCCGCCGCCCTGGACACCCTGGCCGCCGGGTACGGCTCGGCCGTACTGCGGCTGGAGCGGGACGGCAGGGAGGCCGAGGAGCTCTACGCGGCGCTGCCCTGGCTGCGGGACGGGGTGTTCGCCGCGTGCCGGATCTGCGCCCGCATGGGGCTGACCGGGGAGCGGCTGCGGGCGCTGTCGGGCAAAATCCCCCGCTTCCGCCTGCGCCGCCGGGAGCTGGCGGTGGCCGGCGGCCGGGGGGAGCTGATGCAGGCCCTGGCCCAGAGCGAGGCGTCCGCCGCCTCCGCCGGGGAGGGCCTGCGGGTGAAGCTGGGCAGCGGCTGGGTGTGGCTCTCCCCCCTGACCCGCCGCAGCGCCCTGCGGGTGGTGGGCGAGGGGCCGGACATGGAGCTGGCCGCCGAGCTGTGCGATTTTTACGTGAAAAAGGCCCGGGCGCTGGACAAGGGCCGGGGGCCGGAAAAATAGAGGTATACTTTTCCCCGCGTATGTGGTATACTAACTCATCATTGTGCTCCCCCGCGCGGCGGGGTCGAGCGTTGATTCGGCGTTAAGGGCGGCATGCCCTTTGGTACGTGAGTACCGCATAAACATGGCGATACCCCACAGCGCGTGGCGGGCGGCGGGGGAGAGCGCCCTTTTTCCGGCGAGGCAGGGCCGGAAAGAGGAGCTCTCCCCAGCCTTCTTGTGTTGCGCCTGCGCAGGTCCGCCTACATACTTTCAAACGCGGAAAGTGACTTTAATTACAAGGAGAATTTAGATTCTATGGCAGAAAAACTGAAAATTATCTCTCTTGGCGGCCTCAACGAGATCGGCAAGAACATCACCGCCTACGAGTACGGCGGCGACATGATCCTGGTGGACGTGGGCATGGGCTTCCCCGACGACGACATGTACGGCATCGACGTGGTCATCCCCGACTTCACCTACCTTATCAAGAACAAGGACCGCATCCGGGCCATCTTCCTCACCCACGGGCACGAGGACCACATCGGCTCCATCCCCTACCTGCTGCGCTCGGTCAACGCCCCCATCTACGCCACCCGCATGACGGCGGGGCTGGTCAAGCTCAAGCTGGAGGAGCACCGCCTGCTGGACAAGACCAAGCTCATCACCTGCGAGGCGGGCGAGGTGGTCAAGGCGGGCAAGTTCAGCGTGGAGTTCATCCACGTGAACCACTCCATCGCCGACGCGGTGTCCTTCGCCATCAAGACCCCTGTTGGCACCGTGGTGCACACAGGCGACTTCAAGATCGACTCCACCCCCATCCAGGGCGGCATGATCGACCTGGCCCGCTTCGGCGAGCTGGGCAAGCAGGGCGTGCTGGCGCTGCTGTGCGACTCCACCAACGTGGAGCGCCCCGGCTACACCAAATCCGAGCGCTGCGTGGGCGCGTCCTTCGACGCGCTCTTCCGCGGCTGCGAGAGCCGCATCATCGTCACCACCTTCGCCTCCAACGTGGACCGCATCCAGCAGGTGATCTCCGTGGCCGCCAAATACGGCCGCAAGGTGGCCGTCACCGGCCGCAGCATGGAGAACGCCATGAAGGTGTCCACCGAGCTGGGCTACATGCAGGTGCCCGACGGGGTGCTGGTGGACGTGAACCACATCAAGAGCCTGCCCAAGAACAAGGTGTGCATCATCACCACCGGCAGCCAGGGCGAGACCATGTCCGCCCTGACCCGGATGGCCTTCTCCACCCACAAGCAGGTGGACATCCAGCCCGGCGACCGGGTGATCATCTCGGCCTCCGCCATCCCCGGCAACGAGAACTCCATCGGCGGCGTCATCAACGAGCTCTACCGCAAGGACGCCGAGGTGGTCAACGAGCGGGAGGGGCAGCTGCACGTCTCCGGCCACGCCTGCCAGGACGAGCTGAAGATCATCCACGCGCTGATAAAGCCCAAGTTCTTCATTCCCGTCCACGGTGAGCAGCGTATGCTCAAGGTCCACTCCAAGCTGGCCCAGTCCATGGGCATGGACGCCAAGAACATCATCATCAGCGACGTGGGCAAGGTCATCGAGCTCACCCCCAACTCCGCGAAGATCAACGGCACCGTGCCCTCGGGCAAGGTGTTCGTGGACGGCTACGGCGTGGGCGACGTGGGCAGCGTGGTGCTGCGCGACCGCAAGCACCTGGCCGAGGACGGCATGATTGTGGTGGTGGTATCCATGTCCAGCCAGGACGGCTCCGTGGTCTCCGGGCCCGACATCATCACCCGGGGCTTCGTCTACGTGAAGGAGTCCGAGGGCCTGATGGAGGAGCTCAAGGGCGTGGCGGTCCACGCGCTGGAGAACTGCCAGCGGGACAACTGCACCGACTGGGCGGCCATCAAGGCCGAGATCAAAAACGACCTGTCCGGCTACCTGTACAAAAAGACGAAGCGCAACCCCATGATCCTGCCTGTTATCATGGAGGTATAAAGAAGATAAAAGCCCGGCCCGGACGACTGTCCGGGCCGGGCTTCGTTTTACTTAGAACTGGCAGCGCACGATGCAGGTGAGCACCTGGCCGTCCACCGTGCAGGTGATGGTGGTGGTGCCGTGGCTCACGGCGGTGACGGTGCCGTCGCTGGCGATGGTGGCCACGCCGGTGTTGCCGATGCTCCAGGTGGGGGTGGAGGAGGTGCCGGAGACCTTCATCTTGAAGGTCTCGCCCGCCGCTTTAAAGGAGAAGTCCTCCCGGTTGAGCTCCAGGGTTGTGGCGGCGGTGCCGCTCCCGGTCCCGGTGCCCGTGCCTGTGCCGGTACCCGTGCCGGGGTTGGCCGCCGCGCCGGTGAAGTTGCAGCGCACGGTGATCTCCTGCTTGACCCCGCCCGCCATGGTGGCGGTGATGATGGCGGAGCCGTTCTTGGTGCCCCGGCTGACCTTGCCGGTTTCATCCACGGTGGCCACGTCGGGGGAGGCGCTGGTCCAGGTGATGGTGCCGGTGGAGCCGGCGGGGCTGAAGGTCACCTTGAGCTTTACGGGCTCGGGGTACTTGTCGTTCATAGTGAAGTCGCTGGGGCTGACGGTGAAGGAGGTGGCGGTCTGCCCGGCGGGGATCACGTCCGTGGGGGCCTCCGAGGCCGGGGGCTGGGAGCCCTCGGGCGGGTTGGAGCTGTCCGGGCCGGGGGTGCCGGAGGGCTGCACCTGCTGGCTCTGGGAGGGCGGGGGCGGGTTGTCCGGGTCGATGGGCGGAGTGTTGCCCTTGTCCACCAGGGGCTTGATGAAGGACACCACAATGCACACCGCCGCCACGATCAGGGCGATGGAGAGCACGGTGAGGATGATGTGGAAGGGGGAGCTGCCCCCGCCGTAGCCGCCGCCCCGGGTGTTGCTTCTCAGGCGTTTGCCGCCGCCTCCCCGGCGGTCGTCCTCGTACTCCTCGCCGCCGTCGTAGCCGCCGCTGCCGGGGCGGCCGTCGCAGAAGGGGCAGCGCTTATAGGTAGCGGCGTAATCCTCGCCGCAAAATTCACAGTGGATGGTCTCGGCCCGTGTGCCCGCGGGGCGTCTGGTAGCCATAAAAATCCCTCCATTTTCCCATTCTTTTGTCCCATTTTACACGCTGCGGCAGGAACAGTCAACGCCTGGAAGGAAAATGTCAATTATTTTTAATATATTATGTCGACCAACCGGGAAAAAGCCCGGCTTGATTCCAGGGCGCCTTTCGGATATAATAATACGGAATAATTGAGGGGTGGTTTTGGGATGAAGGGTTCCTTGAGCGCGGCGGAGGTCCACAGGCAGTACGACGAGGGGATCGCGGCCTTCCGGCGGCAGATTGGCGACGCCACGCTGCGGGTGAAGTTCAACCAGGAGATCGACGTGTTTATGCGGGCCTGCGCCCTGGGCGTCTGGGGCAGGGACGGCAGCGCCATTACCCCCCGCCACGTGGAGTACTACAACGCGCTCTACTGTAAGGGCAACCCGGTGCCCACCATCCTGTTCTGGGAGCTGTCCACCGCCGTGGGGGAGTACCCCGGCTTCCAGCCCCCGGCCTTTTTCGCCCGTATGCGGGCCTGCGACAAGGTGTCGGGCACCAAGCTGGCCCGGCGCTTCGTGGATCTGATGACGCTGATGACCCTGCTCTTCGCCGCCGTGGACGACATGGTCAGCGAGGAGGAGGCCGGTTTTGTCAACCAGTGCGCCGCCGTGCTGGGCGCCCTGTGCGACCGGGACGGGATCAAGGGGGATCGCGCGCCCCTGGACGTGAAGGACTTTGTGACCAGGCGCCCCGCCGCCCCCGCCGCAGCCGGCGGCAACGCCCCGGCCCCGGCGGCCCAGGGGGAGGGGAGCGGGGAGCAGGCAAACCAGGCCGCGCCCGAGGCGGAGGCCGAGCCCGCCCCCAGCCTGGAGGAGCTGCTCGCCGAGCTGGACGGGCTGTGCGGCCTGGACAAGGTGAAGGAGGACGTGAAGGGCCTCATCAACCTGGTGAAGGTGCGCAAGCTGCGCCAGGAGCACGATTTGCCCGTGCCCCCCATGTCCCTGCACCTGGTGTTCATGGGCAATCCCGGCACGGGCAAAACCACCGTGGCCCGGCTGCTGGCCAAGATCTACCACGCCATCGGGGTGCTGTCCAAGGGCCAGCTGGTGGAGGTGGACCGCTCGGGGCTGGTGGCGGGCTTCGTGGGCCAGACCGCCATGAAAACCAACGAGGTCATCCAGAAGGCCCTGGGGGGCGTGCTCTTTATCGACGAGGCCTACGCCCTGGCCAACGTGGACGCGCCCAACGACTTTGGCAAGGAGGCCGTCGAGACCCTGCTCAAGGGCATGGAGGACCACCGGGCGGACCTCATCGTCATCGTGGCGGGGTATACCGCCCTGATGGGCAATTTCATCCACTCCAATCCCGGCCTGGAGAGCCGCTTCAACAAGTATTTTTACTTTGAGGACTACACCGGGGAGCAGCTCATGGAGATTTTCAGGTCCATGTGCGCGAAAAACGGCTACACCCTGGACGCGGAGGCCGAGGCCTTCGCCGCCGAGGGCTTCACGGAGCTGTACGAGGAGCGGGACGAGAACTTCGGCAACGCCCGGGACGTACGCAACGTGTTTGAAAAGGCGGTGTCCCGCCAGGCCAACCGCGTGTCCGCCATGGAAAACCCCGGCAAGGAGGAGCTGATGGCCTTCACCGCGGCGGACCTCAGGGAAGCGGATCCGGAGGAGGACACGCCTGAGACAGCGCCAGACCAAGGCGAAGCCCCTCCCGAAACGCCGTAAGCGAGGCGTAGCCCGCAAGCATATCGGCCAGATTGCGTGCGTCCCAGGAGTATTTCTCCAGTTTGGCCGACAGCTCGGCGGTTTCCTGGGGAAAATCGTCTGCGTGGGGCTTAAAGACAAAGGTATAGTACAATGCGTCAATCGTAGGGTTCACGGTAATCCCTCCAAACACGAAACTTGTTTCGTAATAATAGTGTAACACGTAATATGTTGCGTGTCAAGAGGTGAGACGATGGTATTCAACGAACGGCTTCGTCAGTTGCGGCAGGGGAAGGGGATTACCCAGACCCAGGCGGCACAGGGAATCGGCATCACGAATCGGAATTATCAGCGCCTTGAGGCGGACGGCTCTATACCCAGCTACCAAAGCCTGCTGGCGATTGCAGATTTTTTCGACGTGTCCGTGGACTACCTCATGGGCCGCACCGATAAAAAGGAGATCAACCGCTGACGCACCAAAGCCTCCCCTATGAGGGGAGGTGGCGCGCAGCGCCGGAGGGGTCAGACCCCCCAGCCGCTGCGGCGGCAGCCCCCCTCATAGGGGGGCCAAGGACGAAGGAAAAAAAGAGCCCACCGCAACGTCGTTGCGGCGGGCTCTTTTCATGTTCATATTCAGTTGGGCAGCACCCCGGTCTGATAGAGCACGGCGTACACCAGCCACGCGGCCTCCCCACGGGTGGAGGCGGCGGCGGGGTCGATGGCCCCGGCCTCGTCCCAGAGCAGGTTGATGGAGTTGCCCAAATAGCCCTTCTGGCTCTCGCTCAGCAGCCACGCCCCCTCCCGGGCCCAGTCCGCGTACCCCGCCAGGGGGGCGGCGGAGAGGGCGTCCGCGGGCATGGCCTTGGCGGCCTCGTAGAACTCGATGGACAGCTGGTCGGCCAGCCGCCCCAGGATGGCGATCAGCTGCTGGTGGTCCACCGGGGCGTCGGGGGCGAATTTGCCGCCGCCCACGCCGGAGACCAGTCCCATCTCCGCCACGGCGTTCACCGCCGGGCCGTACCACGCCGCCATGTCCACGTCGGAGAAGCGGGAATCCCCGGTGGGCACGTTGCAGTTCAGGGCCTGGGCCAGCAGGGCGCAGAGCTGGGCCCTGGTGAGGGTATCGTTGGGCCGGAAGGCCCCGCTGCCGTCGCCGGAGACGATGCCGTAGGTGCCCAGCAGGTCGATCTGCTTGCCGTAGGGGCTGGCGTCCGCGTCGGAGAAGCCCCGGCTCCGGTAGTCCAGCCCCAGCCCGGCGGCCGCGGCGGCGGGGGTGGTCTGGGTCCACTCGCTGCCGCCCGCGCCCTCGTAGAGGGGCACATTGGCGGGGATGGCCTCCAGCAGCTCGGTAAAGGCGGCGCGGTAGGGCTCGGAGGCGGCGGTCTCCAGGTCGATGTACCAGCGCCACTCCAGCTCCAGCTGGAGATAGCCCGTGCTGTCCGCCGGCACGGCGGAGGAGAGCAGATAGGCCGCGTCCGCCGCGTTCTGGCTGGAGACCACCAGGTGGGGCACCACGCCCACCACGTGGGTGGTGGCGCCGTTGCCGGAGAAGTAGCGGAAGGAGGTGATTTTGAGGGCGTCCCCGTCGGGGAAATACTCGGGCAGCACGCTCTGGTCCAGCAGGGACTGGCCCACGCCCTTGCCGTAGGTGCGCCCGCCCACCACGATGCCCGCCCCCGCGTCCCGCACGGCGGCGGAAAAGAGCTCGGAGGCGCTGGCGGTCTGCACGTCGGAGAGTACGATCAGGGGCTTGTCGGTGCGGGCGGCGGCGTCGTTCTGGTACGCGCCGTACTCCCCCGCGCCGTTGCGGATGTAGCCCACCAGGGCGGGGCCGGTAAAGGCGCCCACCGCGTCCACGGCGGCGGTCACCATGCCGCCCCCGTTGCCCCGCAGATCCACCACCCAGCGGTCGGCCTGGTCCCGGTAGGTATCCAGCGCGTCGAAGAAATGCCGGGCCGTCTCGGTGCCGAAGGTGGTACAGTCGATGTAGCCGATATGGCCGTCCACCAGCTCGGCGGAGGCGGTGGGGATGCTGACCGCGGCGCGCTTGAGGGTCACGGCGGCCTCCACGCCGCCGCGCAGGTAGGAAATGTCCACACTGGTGCCCGCCTCGCCCTGGATCCAGGGGGACACCTCGTCCACAGTGCGCCCGGCGGTGGCCTTGCCGTCCACGGCGGAGATCACGTCCCCGGCCAGCAGGCCGCCCGCCGCCGCCGGGGACCCGGCGTACACCTTCACCAGCAGGAGGCCCTGCTCGGTCATCTGCGTGGAGACGCCGATGCCCACCAGGGTGGCGTCCTCATAGTGGGCGGAGTAGGCCGCGTACTCCTCGGGGGTGAAATACTCGGTGTAGGGGTCGCCCAGCGCCTCCACCATGGCCTGGATGGTGGGCTGATCCAGCACCTCCCGGGGCACCGGGTCCACGTACTCGGACTGGAAGATCTCCCGCGCCTGCTCCACGTTGAGGGCCCGGGCGGCGGGGAGGAGGAGCAGGGAGAGGGACAGGCACAGCGCGCTCAGGCGGGCGAGCGTCTTCTTTTGCATGGGCGGGGCCTCCTTAAAGGGTTACATAATATTGTCTGTGCCCTATTTTACAACAAAACCGGGAGGGGCACAATGCCCTTCCCGGTTTTGAAATAATTTGTCATTTTTAATGGGGGATAACGCCCACGGCGGTCAGCCTAAAAGGGGGAGACCTGCGAGAGCTTCAGGTTGTGCACGCGGATCACGTCCTCGGCGGCCAGGAAGGTCACCCCGTTCACGGACACGGGCTTGTGGGCCAGGGACATGACCATGTCCCCCTCCACAGTGACGGTGTCGCCGTCCAGGCTGAAGGCGTAGAGACGCTCGCCGCTGCGCTCCACGGCGATCTGGCCGGGGTTGGCGGGATCCCACACCACGGTGCAGCCCAGGGCCTCGGCCACCGCGCGCACGGGGAGCATCAGCCTGCCGTCCAGGGCGAAGGGCTGCTGGTCGGCGTTCAGGGCCAGGTCCGCGCCGTTGAGGGAGATCCCCCCATCGTTCAGGTCAATCCAGCCGCCGTAGGGGCTGGAAAAGACCATGACCTTGCCGGGGGTGGCCTGGGCGGGCATGCTCAGCGCCACCGCGCTGTACCAGGACAGCAGGCGGGTGCCGGGCACGATGACGGCGGGGCCCTCGCTGGGCATCCCCGGCCCGGGCAGATACTCGGTGTCGGCGTTCAGGTGGAGCACCACCTCGCCGGTCATGAGCACGCTGCGGCTGCCGTCCTCCTTCTCCGTGACGCCCAGCACCTCGCCCCAGGTGGGCACGGCGTAGTCGGCGGGGATGTTGCACAGAATGAGGGAGGCGTGGGCGATGGGGGGCATGCTGCGGGTCATGGCGGGGCCCACGTAGGCGTAGAGGGCGTCGCCCTCCTTGATGTCCGCCAGGGAGGCGGCGGCGCCGGTGACGGCGTCCAGGATGAGGGTGTCCTCACCCACGGAGAGCACGATGTGGTTGTAGGGGTCGCTCTCGTTGTCGTTCTTGAGCTCGATGCGGTCCTGGTCGGGCGCGGAGGCGGTGCCCCACACCTGGATGGGGAACTGGCTGTCGTTTTCAACGGTGTAGTCCCCGGCGGGGGCGGGTGAGACGGGGGCGCCGACCCCGGAGGCCAGGGCGGACGCGGTGAGCAGCGCCGCGCTCAGGGCGGCGCAAAAGAGGCTTCTGAGCTTCATGGTGGATTCTCCTTCCATCGTTGTATGTGCACTTAGACGGCGCAGAGGAGAAAAGGTTCCCGGTCCGCCCAGGGAAATTATAGATCCGTAAAGAGCGCCGGCCCCCGCAGGCGCAGCAGCAGGAACAGCACGGCGTCCAGCGCCAGCAATACCAGCATACAGAGGCCCAGCGCGCCGTACATCCCCAAAACTCCGTGCAGGAGCGCGTACAGTCCGGCCAGCGCCAGCACCAGCAGCATGGCCCCGAAGAGGGAGAGCATGGCGGAGGCGCTCTGCTTGACCACCACCATGTCGTTGGGGGCGTCCAGCTTGGGCAGGCAAAGGTTGACGAACAGGCCGCCCAGGGCGGTCAGGGCCGACATGAGCGCGGCCAGGAGGATCAGCAGCAGCAGGTCCGCTGCGCCCAGGCCCAGCCCCAGGCCCGCGCACAGGCAGAAGAACAGCGCGCAGGGCAGGCAGAGCAGCAGGTGGAACCCGGCCTTGACGGCGAAGAGGGCGTGGGCGGACACCGGGGCCTCCTTTAAGATCCACAGCTGCCTGCCCTCCAGGCTGATGGAGGAGGCGGAGACCGCCACGGTGGACAGCAGGAAGCACACCGCGCAGGCCAGCAGGGGGAGCAGGGGCAGGGAGAGCCCCATGTCCGTGAACTGGGCCAGCGTGTCCAGCACCCGGCCCCGGAACAAAATGGAGGCCCCGCCGCCCACCAGCAGCAGCACCAGGCCCAGCCCGGCGTTAAAGAGGTAGATGGGTGTGCCGAAGAAGCGCCCGGCCTCCTTGCGCAGCAGGGCGCGGCGCTGCCCGGCGGCGGAGAGCCGCTCCAGCTTGTAGTCCGAGCGGGCGCCCCGGGCGGTCAGCGCCGTGACGATGGCCTTGTACCGCAGGCCCAGCAGCCACACCGCCGCCAGGAAGGGCAGCAGGCAGACTGCCAAAAAGCCCAGCAGGGCCGGCAGGCTGCCCCCGCACAGCCCCCGCTCCAGCAGCAGGAAGGGCAGCCCCCAGCCCGCGAAGCCGCCCCGCAGCCCGGCGGCGGTCTCCGCCAGGTTGGTCATCAGGCCGTTGAGCCGGGTCATGAGCACAAGCAGGCCGATGAAGAACAGGCCGTAGAGCAGGTTGGAGAGCAGGGCCCGCCGGGTGAAGCGGCTGGAGATCCAGGCCAGCACGCAGCCGCACAGCAGGGAGAGCAGGGAGGGCAGCAGGGCCAGGAACAGGGCGCACAGCAGAAGCCCGGCGCAGAAGGCGATCCCGCCGCCCCCGCCGTAGGCCAGGTAGGCCACCCCGGCGGGCACGAGCACAAAGACGGTGATCAGCAGGTTTTCCAGGTACAGGGCCAGGGTGCGGGAGAGCATCAGGGTAAAGGAGGACACGGGCAGGGCGAGCATCAGATCGTTGTCCCGTCCCCCGAAAATGATGCCCTGGGCGGCGAAGAGGGTGAAGAAGAAGCCCACGGCCACCGCCATCACCGGCATCAGCAGCCACAGCAGGGGGAGCGCGTCCACCTGGGCGAGCTGGGCAGCGAAGAGGAAGCTGTAGGTGCCCGAGAGGTAGGCCGCCAGCGCGGCGATAAAGACCAGCGCCCCCGCACCTGTTGCGGCCCGGCGGCGGCGCTTGCCGCCCCCCAGCCGCAGGGAGGAGAGCATCGCCCGGAGGTTGAGCCACACCAGGGCGCGGAATTTACGGGTTCTCATGGGTTCCCTCCAGCTCCAGGAACACGTCCTCCAGGGTGGAGTCCCCCACGATGTCCGCGGTGAGGCCCTGCTTCACCAGCCGCCCGCCCTTGATGATGGCGATGCGGTGGCAGAGCTTCTCCGCCACCTCCAGCACGTGGGTGGAGAAAAAGACCGCGCCGCCCGCGGCGCAGATTTCTGCCAGGTAGCCCTTGAGCAGGTGGGAGGCCGCCGGGTCCAGGCCCACGAAGGGCTCGTCCAGAATGAGCAGCTTGGGGGCGCGGATCAGGGCGGAGACCAGCGCCAGCTTCTGCTTCATGCCGTGGGAGTAGCTGCCGATGGGGCTGCCCAGACTGCCGGTGAGCGCGAAGGCCCCGGCGTACTCGGCCACCCGCGCCTGCCGCTCCCCGGCGGGGATCTCGTACAGGTCGGCGATGAAGTTGAGGTACTGGATCCCCGAGAGGAACTCGTACAGGTCCGGGTTGTCGGGCAGGAAGGCGGTGACCCGCTTGGCGGCGGTGGCCTCCCGCTTCACGTCGTGGCCGTCGATGGAGATGCGCCCCTCGGTAAAGTCCATCACCCCCGCCACCGCCCGCAGGGTGGTGGTCTTGCCCGCGCCGTTGTGGCCGATGAAGCCGAAAATCTCCCCGGCGCCCACGTCCAGGGACAGGTCGTCCACCGCCCGCTTGCCGCCGGGGTAGGTCTTGGAAAAATGTTCAATATGCAGCATGGCTGATTTCCCTTTCAAATTGTGCGTAGGATGCAGGCGCCGTCCTTGCAGATAAGGTGCATAAGGCGGCCTGTCATTGCGAGGAGGCCCCGCGGGGCCGACGCGGCAATCCGTTTCCTTTTTGGAGGCCCGGCCTCCGGCGGCGGGATTCTTTGCTTGCAAAGAACCCCGGGAAGAAACAACCAGGGCCTGCGGGCCCTGGACCCAAGGGCCCCGCGGCGGTGCGGTTCAGGTAACCTGCAAAACCTGAAAGCGCTCAGGGCTCGGTTCGGCCTGTGCCCTCTGCAAATAGGGCTGCCGCCCACGCGGCACATGACCCGCCCAGACTTGGTAATAGTTGCGGTTCAACAGGTGCCTGAAAAGCCGCCCGTACTGCTATGCCCAGTACAGCGCTTGGCACTTGTAGGGGCCGATGCCCACATCGGCCCGCTGCTCCAACCCAGTAGGGGCGATTCACGAATCGCCCGCCTTTCGTTCACCTTATCCCCCCTGGGCGTCGCCCTTGATTCTGACCGCGGTGCCGTAGGCGGTGACCTCGGCGGCCCCCTGCATCACGGAGGAGGAGGCGTAGCGCAGGTTGATAATGGCGTCGGCCCCCAGGGCCTCGGCCTCGTCCACCATGCGCTTGGTGGCGATCTGGCGGGCCTGGTTGAGCATGTCGGTATAGCTCTCGATCTCGCCGCCCACCAGGGTTTTCATCCCCGCCATGAAGTCCTTGCCGAAGTTCTTGGACTGCACCACCGAGCCCTTGACCACGCCCAGGGCCTCGATGCGTTTTTCGGGCACGTAGTTAATACTTAGAAGCAGCATCTTCTTCTCCTCCTTGAATTTGTTTGAACCGCTGCACCAGCGCCAGCAGTACCCCCAGGATGACCACCGCCGGGACGGCGATAATCAGGATCAGCACCCCCAGGGGCGGCGCGTCCGCCGGATCGGTGGACACCGCCCAGACCACAAAGCCGATGACGAAGGACATCAGGCCGATAAAGACCAGGGCGGCGGCGGTGGGCCCGGCGTACCGGGCCAGGGTGTCGTGCTTTTTGATGTTCACAAATCGGGTCCCCTCCTGTTCCATGCGCTCCATCTCGGAGAGGTAGCGGCCCGCGTCCAGGGTGGGGAGCTGCGCCCCCGCGTCGGCCAGGGTCTGGCACAGGCGCTGGGTGGTGTCCAGGTTCTCCCGCTGCCGCTCCAGCTGGATGATGTGGCGGCGCAGCCCGTCGTCCAGGGTCAGATCCCCCCGCTGCATCCGCCGGATCTCCTCCAGGGGCACGTCCAGCTTGCGCAGCAGCTTGATCTTCTTGAGCGCCTCCACGTCCTCGTCGGCGTAGTCCCGGTAGCCGTTCTCGCTGTTGCGGCCGGGGCTGAGCAGCCCCTCCTTCTCGTAGTAGCGGATGTTGCGCTTGGTGATGCCCACCCGCTCCTCCACCTCGTTGATTTTCACTGCCGTTCACCTCTTCTATGGACACAGGCTACACCTTCCACCGGGTGGAAAGTCAAGCGGAATCCGAACTATTTTTCCAATCGCTCCTCCAGCGCCCGGCGCACCGTCCGCAGCACCTTGAGCCGGGCGTATTTCTTGTCGTTGCCCTCCACGATGACCCAGGGGGCGTACTCGGTGGAGGTTTTCTGCAACATTTCATCCACTGCAACCTCGTATTCCGGCCACTTGGCTCGGTTGCGCCAGTCCTCCTCGGTGATCTTCCACCGCTTGTCCGGGTTGTTCTGCCGGTCGGTGAAGCGGGCGAGCTGGGTGTCCCGGTCGATCTGCAGCCAGAACTTCAGCACCACCGCGCCCCAGGCGGACAGCTCCCGTTCAAACTCGCAGATCTCGTCGTACCCCATCTGCCAGCGGGCCTCGGGGGTGAAGCCCTCCACCCGCTCCACCATCACCCGGCCGTACCAGGTGCGGTCGAAGATGGCCACGTGCCCGTCCTTGGGGACCTGCCGCCAGAAGCGCCAGAGGTAGTGGCGGGCCAGCTCGTCCGGGGTGGGGGCCGCGATGGGCACCACGTCGAAGCCCCGGGGGTCCAGCGCCCAGGACAGCCGCCGGATGGCGCCCCCCTTGCCCGCCGCGTCCCAGCCCTCGAAGCCGATGACCACGGGCACCTTCTCCCGGTACAGCCGGCTGTGCAGCCGCCGGAGCTTTTTGCGCTCCCGCCCCAGGGCGGCGTCGTAGTCCGAATCGTCCACCGTGGGGGAGAGGTCCACCCCGGCCAGCCTGGGCATGTTCAGGCGCGGGGGATCCAGGGGGTTGAGCCGGGCGCAGCGGGGGGCTCCGTGCTCCAGCGCGGCGCCCAGCGCGTCCCGGATGGCGCGCAGCACCAGCAGCACCCCGGCGTTTTTGTCCTCGTTCCACACCATGTGCCAGGGGGCCCAGGCCGGGTTGGTGGCCTCCATCAGACCGTCCCAGCTCCGGCGCAGGCTGTCGTAGTCCCGGTTCTGCTCCCAGTCCTGCCGGGTCACCCGCCAGGCGGTGGCGGGATCTCCCGCCAGCTTCTCCAGGCGCTTGCGCTGGGTGGCGCGGCCCACGTGGAGGAAGAATTTCAAAATGAGGTACCCGTCGTCGGCCAACTGCCGCTCGAAGGTGTTGATGGACGCGATGCACCCCATGGCCCCCTCCGGGTCGTTCCGCAGCAGCTCGGCCGACTGCCGGTACCAGCCCCGGTCCAGCACCGCCATCCTGCCCCGGGCGGGCAGATCCCGCCAGAAGCGCCACAGATAGGGGCGGCGGGCCTCGGCGGGCTCGGGGTCCGCGTTGGAATAGACCTGGTAGCCCCGGGGGTCCAGCTCGGAGATGAGCTTGGCGATGGCGCGGCCCTTGCCCGCCGTGCTCCAGCCCTCAAAGAGAACCACCACCGGCAGCCCGGCTTCCTTGATGCGCTGCTGCAGCGCGGCCAGCTCCCGCTGCAGCGCCTTGATCTCCGCCTTGACGTTCCCTCCGCCCGCGTCCCGCGCCCGGTTTTCCTGCTCCAGCATGGCAGTTCCCTCCTTTAAACAGGATACGCATAGTATACACGATCCGCGCAAAAGATTCCACCGCTTGTACCCCTCCCGGATTTCTGATAAAATACATGCATCTGGAGAGGGGGGACGGCCGTGCGGAAGCTCTGCGCCTTTGCCGTGCCCTTCTGCGCCGCGGTCTTTGCGGCGGTGCTGCTGCTGCCGGAGGGGGCGCTCCTCCCGGCGGCGGCGCTGTGCGCCCTGCCGGCCCTCTCCGCCCCGCTGTGGAGGGGGGACGCCCGGCTGCGGGTGGTGCTGATCGCCCTGGGGGCCGCCGCCGGGCTGCTGTGGACGGGCCTCTTCGGGGCGTGGCGGATCGCCCCGGCCCTGGCGCTGGATGGACAGACCCGCCCGGTGGAGGCCGAGGTGGCGGACTACCCCACCGTCACGGATGACAGGATGGCCGTGGCGGTGCGCATCGAGGGGATAAGGGCCACCCTGTTCACCGACGCCTCCTGCGCCGGGGTGAAGCCGGGGGACATCATATTCTGCACCGCCTCCCTGCGCCGCTCCGACGTGTCCCGCGGGGAGGCGTATTTGGGGTACTGGGCGAAGGGGATCTACCTCAACGCATACGCCCGGGGGGAGGCGCGCTGCGCCCCCTGCGGCGGGATCCCCCCGCGCTATCTGCCCCGGGTGTGGGCCGGGGCCCTGAAGGACAGCCTGCGGCGCTGCTTCGGCCCGGAGCTGGCCCCTTTCTTCATTTCCCTGGTCACCGGGGACAAGTCCCTCCTGCCGGGGGACGTGTACACCGCCCTGCGCCGCACCGGGCTGGCCCACGTGGTGGCGGTGTCCGGGCTGCACGTGACCTTCCTGGCCGGTTTTGCGGGCGCTCTGCTCGGGCGGCGGCGGCGCGGCTCCGCCGCCCTGGGCCTGCTGCTCTGCGTGTGCTTCGCCGCCGTGGCGGGGTTCACCCCCTCGGTGGTGCGGGCCGTCTTTTTCCAGGCCGCCATCCTGCTGGCCCCCCTGCTGGGGCGGGAGGAGGACCGGCCCACCACCCTCTCCGCCGCCCTGCTGGTGCTGCTGCTCCAGAACCCCTACGCGGCGGCGGGCATCGGGCTCCAGCTCTCCTTCGCCGCCGTGGCGGGGATCAGCCTGCTCACCGGGCGGCTCAACCGGAGGTGGACGGCCAGGCTGCCCATGCGGCCCGGAACGCCGCCCCTGCGGCTGGGATGCGCCCTGGCCCGCTTCGCCCTGGGCACCCTGGCCACCACCCTGGGGGCGCTGCTCTTCACCACCCCGCTGACGGCCTTCTACTTCCGCTCCGTGTCCCTGATCGCCCCCCTGGCAAACCTCCTGTGCCTGTGGGCGGTGTCCTACGCCTTCCTGGGCGGGCTGATCGCCGCCCTGGCCGGGCTGGCCCTTCCGGCGCTGGGCGCGGTGGCCGCCGCCGTCGCCGCCGTCCCCGGGCGCTATGTGCTCTGGACGGCGGCCCGCCTGAGCCGGTTCCCCTTCGCGGCCGTGTCCCTGGACGCGGTGTACCTGCTGCTCTGGCTGCTGCTGGCCTACGCGGTGGCGCTGCTCTATCTGCTGCGGTTTTTCCGCCGGGGGGCGGGCGGACGGCCCCTGATCCCCCTGTGCGGCTGCGGGGCGGCGCTGGCCCTGGCCCTGGTGCTCAACGCCGCCTCCCTCTCCGGGGAGTGCCTGCGCATGTCCGTCCTGGACGTGGGGCAGGGGCTCTGCGTGGCCCTGCGCGCCGGGGGGCGCACCGCCCTGGTGGACTGCGGCGGCAACACCTTCGGCGGCCCCGGCGATCTGGCCGCCGACTACCTCCAGGGGACGGGCGCGGGGCGGCTGGACGTGCTGATCCTCACCCACTGCCACGCCGACCACGCCGGGGGCGTGCCCGAGCTGCTGGCGCGGCTGGACGTGGGGCTGATCGTGCTCCCGCAATCGGAGGAGGACGAGCCCCTGCGGCGGGAGATCCTGGACCTGGCGGCGGAGCGGGGCGTGCCCGTGCAGCTGCTGGACGAGAACGCCGTGGTGGAGCTGGGCCCGGCCCGGCTGACCCTCTACGCCCCGCTGGGGGACGGGGGGATCAACGAGGAGGGGCTCTCGGTGCTGTGCACCAGCGGGGACTTCGACGTGCTGATCACCGGCGACATGAACCAGGCCGTGGAAAAGCGGCTGATCAAGTACGGGGCGCTGCCCGACGTGGAGGTGCTGGTGGCGGGGCACCACGGCTCCAAATACGCCACCTCCCCCGAGCTGCTGCGCGCCGTGACGCCGGAGTACGCGGTCGTCTCCTCCGGGTATAACGCCTACGGCCACCCCGCCCCCGAGACCCTCTCCCGGCTGGCGGAGGCCGGGTGCGCCGTTTACCGCACCGACCTCATGGGGGATATTACGATTACCTATCGTGGATAGGGCCCCGCCACATGAAGAAAAAAGGACTGATTGGATGCCACCCAAGGCCAAAGCGGACGGCTCCGCCTATAAAAAGCTGAAAAAGGACCTCTCGGAGGGGAATTTGGGCCAGCTCTACGTCTTTCACGGCGAGGAGGCCTACCTCCGGGACTTCTATCTGGGCCAGATGAAAAAGAAGCTGCTCCCCCCAGGTATGGAGGAGTTCAACCTCCATACCCTGAACGGCAAGGAATTCGACCTGAAAAAGCTGGAGCAGCTGGTGGACTGCCTGCCCATGATGAGCGCGCGTACCCTGATTGTGGTGAGCGACTACGACATTTATAAAGGGGACAAGGACGGCCTGGTGAAGCTCCTGTCCGACCTGCCCGACTACGTGTGCCTGGTCTTCGTCTACGACCTCATCGAGTATAAGGCGGACGCGCGCACCAAGTTGGCCGGGGTGCTGAAGGAGCGGGGGAGCGTGGTGCCCTTCAACCGTCAGGAGCAGGGGGATCTGGTGGACTGGATTTTCCGCCGCTTCCGCGCCATGGACCGGGAGATCGGCACCGAGGACGCCAAGTACCTCATCTTCCTGTGCGGGGATCTGATGAACGGCCTGATCTCCGAGATCGGGAAAATCGGCTCCTACGCCAAGCACCACCGGGTCACCCGGGAGGACATCGACGCGGTGGCCACCCCCCAGCTGGACGCGGTGGTCTTTCAGATGACCGACGCCATCGCCGCCGGGAACTTCGACAAGGCGGCCTCGGTGCTGGGGGACCTCTTCCACATGCAGGAGGCCCCCATCAAGCTGCTCTCTGTGCTGGGGCGGCAGCTGCGGCAGCTCTACTCCGCCCGGCTGGCCATCGAGGGGCACAAGGGCGCGCCCTACCTCATGGAGCTGTGGGGGCTGCGCTCGGCCTACCCGGCGGACAAGCTGATGCAGTCGGCCCGGCGCTTCTCCCTGGACTGGTGCCGCCGGGCGGTAATCCGCTGCGGGCAGACCGATCTGGCCATGAAGTCCACCGGGGCCGGCGGGGAGGACCTGCTCATCTCCCTGCTGATGGAGCTGGCGGGGGAACGGGCGAAATGACGCTGAAAATCAGAGAGGCCATCGTGGTGGAGGGCCGCTACGACAAGAACACCCTGTCCCAGCTGGTGGATACCGTGATATTGGAGACGTCGGGCTTCGGCATCTTTAAGGACGCCGAGCGCCTGGCCCTGCTGCGGCGGCTGGCGGAGCGCCGGGGGCTCATCGTGCTCACCGACCCGGACGGGGCGGGCTTCGTCATCCGCAATTTCCTCAAGGGGAGCATCCCGCCGGAGCAGGTCAAGCACGCCTACGTGCCCGACGTGTACGGCAAGGAGCGCCGCAAGCGCCAGGGCGGCAAGGAGGGCAAGCTGGGGGTGGAGGGGATGCGCCCCGAGGTGCTGGAACAGGCCCTGCGCCGGGCGGGGGCCACATTTTTGGAGGAGGCGGCCGCGCCTGCCGCCCCCCGCCGCGCCATTACCAAGGCGGATCTGTTCGCCGACGGCCTGTCCGGCGGCCCGGACTCCGCCCGGCGGCGGCAGGCGCTGCTTAAAGCGCTGGAGCTGCCCGAGCGCCTCACCGCCAACGCCTTGCTGGAGGTGCTCAACAGCCTGTACAGCTACGAGGAGTACGCCGCGGCGATTCAGGCGCTGTAGCGGCAGAAACCGGATTTGCACCCACGCCGGCCCGGTTTCAGCGGGGAAGAAAAAAATTCTGGAAATTCTGAAAAAAACACTTGACGAACCGGGTGCGCTGTGGTATCTTAATAACAGAAACAGTAATCATTACTGATTAACAGCAAAACATGAGCTTACATTTAAAATAAAAATTTAGGAGGAAATTGAGTTATGAAAAAGTTTGTCTGCACGGTCTGCGGTTACGTCCATGAGGGTGAAAAGGCGCCCGACTTCTGCCCGGTCTGCAAGGCTCCTGCCAGCAAGTTCAAGGAGCAGGGCGGCGACAAGACCTGGGCCGCCGAGCACGTGGTCGGCGTGGCCAAGGGCGCGCCCCAGGAGATCATCGACGGCCTGCGCATGAACTTCGAGGGCGAGTGCTCCGAGGTGGGCATGTACCTGGCCATGGCCCGTGTGGCCCACCGCGAGGGCTACCCCGAGATCGGCATGTACTGGGAGAAGGCCGCCTATGAGGAGGCCGAGCACGCCTCCAAGTTCGCCGAGCTGCTGGGCGAGGTGGTCACCGACTCCACCAAGAAGAACCTGCAGATGCGCGTGGACGCCGAGAACGGCGCCACCGCCGGCAAGGTCGAGCTGGCCAAGCTGGCCAAGGAGCTGGGCCTGGACGCCATCCACGACACCGTGCACGAGATGGCCCGCGACGAGGCCCGCCACGGCAAGGCCTTCGAGGGTCTGCTGGGCCGCTACTTCGGCTAAAACATCATGGATAGGGAGGACGGGGCGTATGCCCCGTCCTCTTTTTGTGTGGCGGGCCTCGTCACCGAGCGTTTTGGCCCCGCGGGGCCAAAACCTCGATGCCGGGCGGATTGATTCCGCCCGAGCAGATAAAATGAAAAGAGGGGTTCCCACGGGACGGGTCCCGTGGGAGAGCCCGGCACGGCAAGGCCTTCGAGGGTCTGCTGGGCCGCTACTTCGGCTAAAACATCATGGATAGGGAGGACGGGGCGTATGCCCCGTCCTCTTTTTGTGTGGCGGGCCTCGTCACCGAGCGTTTTGGCCCCGCGGGGCCAAAACCTCGATGCCGGGCGGATTGATTCCGCCCGCGCAGATAAAATGAAAAGAGGGGTTCCCACGGGACGGGTCCCGTGGGAGAGCCCGGCACGGCAAGCCTTCGAGGGTCTGCTGGGCCGCTACTTCGGCTAAGATCACAGATAGGGAGGACGGGGCGTATGCCCCGTCCTCTTTATAGCGGAGTTTTCAGACTACAAAAGAAGGCCGCCGGTGCAAGCGCACCGGCGGCCTTTATGGGTTTGCTTAGTACATGCCGCCCATGTCGGGGCTGGGCATGGCGGGGGGAGGCGTGGGCTCCTTCTTGTCGGAGACCAGGGCCTCGGTGGTCAGCAGGACGGAGGCGATGGAGGCGGCGTTCTCCAGGGCGGAGCGGGTGACCTTGGTGGGGTCCACGATGCCGGCGGTGATCATGTCGCAGTAGACCTCGTTGTAGGCGTCGAAGCCGTAGCCGACCTTGCCGGACTCCTTGACCTTCTCCAGAACCACGGAGCCGTCGATGCCGGCGTTGGCGGCAATCTGCTTCATGGGCTCGGTGAGGGCCTTGGCGATGATGCGCACGCCGGTCTTCTCGTCGCCGTCCACGCTGTCCAGCAGCTTCTCCACGGCGGGGATGACGTTGACGTAAGCGGCGCCGCCGCCGGCCACGATGCCCTCTTCCACAGCCGCGCGGGTGGCGTTCAGGGCGTCCTCGATGCGCAGCTTCTTCTCCTTCATCTCCACCTCGGTGGCGGCGCCGACGCGGATGATAGCCACGCCGCCGGCCAGCTTGGCCAGGCGCTCCTGCAGCTTCTCCTTGTCGTAGTCGGAGGTGGTGGTCTCAATCTGGTTCTTGATCTGGCCGACGCGGGCCTTGATGGCCGCGGGGTCGCCGGCGCCGTCCACGATGATGGTGTTTTCCTTCTGGACCTTCACCTGGCGGGCGCGGCCCAGCATGTCCATGGTGGCCTCCTTGAGCTCGTAGCCCATGTCGGAGGAGATGACGGTGCCGCCGGTGAGGGTGGCGATGTCCTGGAGCATCTCCTTGCGGCGGTCGCCGAAGCCGGGGGCCTTGACGCACACCACGTTCAGGGTGCCGCGCAGCTTGTTGACGATCAGGGTGGACAGGGCGTCGCCCTCCACGTCCTCGGCGATGATCAGCAGCTTCTTGGAGCCCTGGATAGTCTGCTCCAGGATGGGCAGGATCTCCTGGATATTGCCGATCTTCTTATCGGTGATGAGGATGAGGGCGTCGTCCAGCACGGCCTCCATCTTCTCGGTATCGGTGACCATATAGGGGGTGATATAGCCGCGGTCGAACTGCATGCCCTCGACGACCTCGGAATAGGTCTCGGCGGTCTTGGACTCCTCGACGGTGATGACGCCGTCGGCGGAGACCTTCTCCATGGCCTCGCTGATCAGCTTGCCGATGACCTCGTCACCGGAGGAGACGGTGCCCACGCGGGCGATGTCCTCGCTGCCGCTGACGTGCTTGGAGTTGGCCTTGATGGCCTCCACGGCGGCGTCGGTGGCCTTGGCGATGCCCTTCTTCATGACCATGGGGTTGGCGCCGGCGGCCAGGTTCTTCAGGCCCTCGCGGACAATGGCCTGGGCCAGCAGGGTGGCGGTGGTGGTGCCGTCGCCGGCCACGTCGTTGGTCTTGGTGGCGACTTCCTTCACCAGCTGGGCGCCCATGTTCTCATAGGGGTCGTCCAGCTCGATCTCCTTGGCGATGGTCACGCCGTCGTTGGTGATGAGGGGGGCGCCGAACTTCTTGTCCAGCACGACGTTGCGGCCCTTGGGCCCCATGGTGATTTTAACGGTGTCGGCGAGCTGGTTCACGCCGCGCTCCAGGGCGTGGCGGGCATCCTCGCCGTAGCAGATGATCTTGCTCATAGCAAACTACCTCCTAAAATATTGAGATAAGAAAAGATGTTACTCCACAACGGCCAGAATGTCGCTCTGGCGGACGATGGTCTACTCCTCGCCGTCCACCCCGCGAAACAACGTTTCGCGGGGACCCCTTGATTTTATCTGCGGCCGGGAGAAATAAATTCCCCCGGCCTGCGGCGCTTTACGCGCCGCCCCATCTGCGATGGAGCCCCAAGGTGTCCGGCTTACCCCGCTGTGGAAACAGGGCTTATTCTACGACGGCCAGAATGTCGCTCTGGCGGACGATGGTGTACTCCTCGCCGTCCACCTTGACCTCGGTGCCGGAGTACTTGCTGGTGATGACGCGGTCGCCCTGCTTCACAGTCATGGTGACTTCCTTGCCGTCCACCAGGCCGCCGGGACCCACCTCGATGACCTCGGCCACCTCGGGCTTCTCCTTGGCGGCGCCGGTGAGGATAATGCCGCTCTTGGTGGTCTCCTCGGCCTCCACCATCTTGATGACCACTCTGTCCGCAAGGGGTTTGAGTTTCATTTGGAGTTCCTCCTTCATGTATGTGTTATTTTTTGAATCAACCTTATTTGGCTTAGCACTCATTTTGTAGGAGTGCTAACGCAAGTATTATAATACCCTCAGTTTGCGAAATGCGCAAGTCTAAAATTTTGAACAAACCGTTAATTTTGAGAAAAAAACGGGCCCCATCCCAGAATAGCTTCTGAAATGGGGCGCGATCTCGATTTTTCTCCTGTTTTCTCCCGTTTTAAGATTTTGCTCCGGGGGATTTGTTAGCAGACTGTGAACTTTCACGCCAGAACACGTCCGGGGGATAGAAGAAGTTGAGCTTCTTCTCGGACAGGCGGATGGTGAACTCCCTGCCCCGCAGCACTTCGCCGTCCACCACCACCACCAGCTCGGCGGGGGAGGAGAAGTCCACCCGCTGGCCGTGGTAGTGGGTGATAAGCTCGGGAAATTCACGGTAGCGCCCCTTGGCGTACTTGCCCACCAGCCGGGCGAAGGTGCGGCGGTTGACCTTGGGCACCAGCAGCATGTCCAGCACGCCGTCGTCGGGCTGGGCGTCCCCCACGGGCATGAAGCCGCCGCCGTAGTAGCGGCCGGAGCAGACGCACAGGATGGATACCTCGCCCTCAAAGTGGATGGGGCCCATGTCCACGGTCATGGGCCGGGTGATGCCCTTGAAGAGCACGTTGACGGTGAGGGAGGAGATATAGGCCCCCGCGCCGGTGACCAGGGGCAGGGCCTTGTAGCGGTCCACGTCGCCGGCCACCCGGGCGTCCACGCCGGCACAGGCCACGTCGATGCCCAGCAGGCCGTTGCAGTCCATTAAATCCAGGGGGGTCTGGGGCCCGTCCCGCAGGGCGGCCAGGTCGGTAAAGCGCCGGACGCCCTCCTTGCCGAAGATGCGCAGAAAGTCGTTGCCCGTGCCCTTGGGCACGTTGGTCACCGCCGCCCAATCGCAGCCCGCGGCGGCGTTGACCACCTCGTTGAGGGTGCCGTCCCCGCCGCAGGCGTAGAGGCGTATGGGCTCCCGCCGCGCCACGGCCTTTTCCGCGATGGCGCGGGCGTCCCCCGCGCCGTGGGTGAGGGCGACCTGGCAGCTCTGCCGGGAGAAGACCGCGTAGATCTGGTCCAGCAGGTGGGCGGTGGAGTCCTTTTTCCCGGCGGCGGGGTTGATGATAAACAGGTGCTTCATAGCCACGTTTCCTTCCTTGGGCCGCGCCCATCCAATCTGGTCTGAGGCGCTTATTGAGCGGGCGCGGGGGAGGGGGACGGTGTGGCGGGGGAGCCGCTGCGGTAGTACGCGGCGGTGCTCCAGAGGGTCACCCGCTGCTCGGTGCGGGCCATGCGGGAGACGATGGCGGCCACCTCGGCCCGGGTGATGCTGTCGCCGGGACGGAAGGTCATGGCGCTGTCGCTGCCGGTAAAGACGCCCTTGGCGTACAGGGCGTAGATGTCGTCGGCCGACGGGCTGCCGGCGGGCACGTCGGGCAGGGAGGCGCGTACCCGATCCAGGCTGTTGAGCACCGGCATCCCCTTGGCCAGGGAAGTGGCCGCGAAGAGCTTTGCCATCTCGGCGCGGGTGATGGGTCGGTCGTAGGAGTCGAACTGGCCCTGGGCCAGAATGCCGCTGGCGATGCAGTAGTCCACCGAGGGGGCGTACCACACGGGGTTGGTGTTGCTCTGGAGGTGGAAGTCGTCCCCGGTGTAGCGGCTCTCCATAAAGGCGGCCAGCTTCACCGCCTCGGCCACCGTCAGGGTGGCGTCCGGGGCGAAGCGGTTGCCCCCCACGCCCTCCATAAGCTCCAGGTTATAGGCCAGATCCACCCACAGGTCGTACCACTGGCGGGGGGATACGTCGGTGAAGTCGGGCAGACGGTTGCGCACGAGGGGGAAGCGGGCGGAGGGCACCTGCTTTTCCACCAGGATGTTGTTGATCTGGAACAGGGGGATGCGGGTCTTGGCGCCCTCCTGGGTGAGCACCAGGGTGTCCACTCCGCCGGTCTGGACGATCTCGGCGGAGTCGTAGAGGAAATCGTAGAGGATGTTGGTGGTGCCCCCCCGTCCGTCGGGGAAGGGGAGGATGCTCACCACGCCCCACTTCATCCCCTTCTGGGCGATGTAGAGCCCGGAGTTCATATGGATCAGGGTGCCGTACTCCGGCCGGATCAGGTAGGTCCCGTCCTGGAGAATGACCCCCAGGCGGCTGCCCAGGCGCACCTGGGCCAGGCCCAGGGTAAAGTCCAGAGCGGAGGTGTACTGGATGGGGATAACGATGTCGCCCTTCACGTTGGCGTAGCCGTACAGCCCGTCCTGCTCCGCCAGGGCCAGCCCCTCCTGGTAGCCCCAGATGGTCACGCCCGCGGGGGCCGCGGCATGGGCCGCCAGGGCGCCGCTGAGCAGCGCCCCGGCCAGGACGAGGGTGATGAGGGTCCTCCAGCGTGTGTGCAGCTTCATCTCGTACTCCTTGTCTTCCGTTAACGGTACTGGAACAGGTCGCATTTGATCATGCCGTTGTAGAGCTTGCGGCGCTTGTCGGCGGTCTTGCCGAAGGTGCGCTCGAATTCCGTGTGGGAGGACAGGACGCTGACCTTCCAGCCCGGGGGCAGGGTGCGCACCGCCGCGCCGAAGGCCTGGTAGAGATCCTCCGCCTCCCGCTTCTCCATAATCCGCTCGCCGTAGGGCGGGTTGGTGACCACCCGGCCGAAGGGGGCGTCCCGGTGGAATTTGGCGGCGTCCGCCACCTCGAAGCGCACCAGGTCCTCCACGTCGGCCTTCACCGCGTTGGCCCGGGCGATCTCCACCGCCTTGGGGTCCACGTCGCCCCCCCAGATGTCGTAGTCGCCGTCGAACTCCCTGTCCATGGCCTCGTCGGCAGCGTCCATCCAGATGTTGGCGGGGAAGCAGCCCCACTTCTGGGCCGCGAAGGAGCGGGACAGGCCGGGGGCCCGGTTTTTGGCCATGAGGGCGGCCTCGATGGCGATGGTGCCCGAGCCGCAGAAGGGGTCGCAGAAGGGGTCCCGCCCGCGGTAGCGGGAGAGGGTCACCATGGCGGCGGCCAGGGTCTCACGCAGGGGGGCCACCACGCCCACCGCCCGGTAGCCCCGCTTGTGCAGGCCCGCGCCGGAGGTGTCCAGCATGAGGGTGGCGGTGTCCTTCATAATAGCGAACTGCACCTGATAGAGCGCGCCGGTCTCGGGCAGGGAGGACAGGCCGTAGCGCTCCCCCAGCCGGGCGGCCACCGCCTTGTTGACGATGGACTGGCAGGCGGGCACCGAGTGCAGGGCGGAGTTGAGGCAGTGCCCCTTCACGGGGAAGGCGCCCTCCCGGGGGATGAAGTCCTCCCACGGCAGTGCGCGGGTGCCCTCGAAGAGGGCGTCAAAATCGGCGGCGCGGAAGCTGCCCAGCACGATGAGCACCCGCTCCCCGCAGCGCAGGTTCAGGTTGACCCGGGCCACGTCGGCGGGGGAGGCGGCGCACAGCACGCGGCCGTTTTCCGCCCGCACGTCGTCCAGGTTCAGCCGCCGCAGCTCGTCGGCGGCCAGGCCCTCCAGCCCGAACAGGGTGGGCACGGCCAGTTCCAGCTTTGTCATTCGGTAAGCTCCCATAACATTATTTCGTAAAAACCAAGTTTCGCGTCAATTTAATCTTAGTATATCCGATCTGCCCCGGAATGGCAAATCCTTTTGCAATCGACAAGCGGGCACAGGGTTTGACAAAATTTACACTTTTCTTACTTACACCAAATTTGCTTTCCTTTTTCCCAGCTTTGTGGTAGGATGAAAACCAGTAAAGGAGGAATGCGGAATGCTTGAATGGCTGAGCGCGGCCGGCCCCAGCGTGTTTTGGCTGGCGGCCATGGTGGTGCTCCTGGCCGTGGAGGCGGCCACGGTGGGCCTGGTGTCCATCTGGTTCGCCGCGGGAGCGCTGTGCGCCTTCCTGGTGTCCCTGCCCGTGAAGAACGTCTGGGTGCAGATTGTGGTATTCCTGGTGATCTCCTTCGTCTGTATGCTGGCGGTACGCCCGCTGGCGCGCAGGTACATGACCCCGCGCCGCCAGGCCACCAACGCCGACCGGGCCATCGGGGCCGAGGCCGTGGTGACCCAGGACATCGACAATCTGCGCGCCCAGGGCCAGGTACAGGTGCAGGGGGCAATTTGGACGGCCCGGAGCGCGGCGGAGGAGCAGGTTATCCCCGCAGGCGCCAAGGTGCGCGTGGAGCGCATCGAGGGCGTCAAGCTGATCGTCAACCCGCTTGTGGCCTGCCGCGCGGGGGAGAAGAAAGAGGAGGAGTAGAAAACTATGCCGTATCTGATTATCGCGCTGGTCGTCCTGATCCTTGTCATCATCGCACTGAACATCAAGGTGGTCCAGCAGTCCAAGGCCTACGTGGTGGAGCGCCTGGGCGCCTTCCACGCCGTGTGGGGCGTGGGCATCCACTTCAAGGTGCCCTTCATCGAGAAGGTGGCCAAGGCCGTCTCCCTCAAGGAGCAGGTGGTGGATTTCGCCCCCCAGCCCGTCATCACCAAGGATAACGTCACCATGCAGATCGACACGGTGCTCTACTTCCAGATCACCGACCCCAAGCTCTACACCTACGGCGTGGAGCACCCCATGAGCGCCATCGAGAACCTGACCGCCACCACCCTGCGCAACATCATCGGCGATCTGGAGCTGGACCAGACCCTCACCAGCCGCGACATCATCAACTCCAAGATGCGCGCCCTGCTGGACGAGGCCACCGACCCCTGGGGCATCAAGGTCAACCGCGTGGAGCTGAAGAATATCATTCCGCCCAGGGAGATCCAGGACGCCATGGAGCGCCAGATGAAGGCCGAGCGTGAGCGCCGCGAGTCCATCCTCCAGGCCGAGGGCCAGAAGGCCAGCCAGATCCTGGTGGCCGAGGGCGAGAAGCAGTCCGTCATCCTCAAGGCCGACGCCGCCAAGCAGGCCGCCATCATGCGGGCCGAGGGCGAGGCCGAGGCCATCATGAAGGTCCAGCAGGCCACCGCCGAGGCCATCAAGCTGCTCAACGCGGCCAACCCCAACGAGCAGGTGATCAAGGTCAAGGCCCTGGAGGCCTTCCAGGCCGCCGCCGACGGCAAGGCCACCAAGATCATCATTCCCTCCGAGATCCAGGGCCTGGCCGGGCTTTGCGCCTCCGCCAAGGCCGTGTTCGACTCGGTGGAGCCCAACCGGCCCCAGCCCCCCCAGGCGGGCAAGTAAACCCATAAAAAAGAGGGCCGCCCCGGCAGGGGCGGCCCTCTTCTCTTCGGTGGGGATGGATTGCCGCGCTCCTGCGGCCCTCGTACTGTCTATCTCCCGCCGGGGGAGTGGCGGCGGCACCAGCGGTCGTACCGCTCCCGCCGGGCCGCCCCCTCCAGGGGCAGGCCGTACTGGCGGCAGGCCACCACGTCGGCGTCCTTTACGATCTCCTCCAGGGGGGTGCCGATCTGGTCCTTGTCGCTGTGGCAGGCCACCGCCTCGGCCACCAGGTCGATTTCGGCGGGGGTGAACAGGTCCAGCCGCTCCAGCAGGGCCCGGGCGGGCTCCCGCCCCGCGGGGGCGTGGCCCTCCTGCTTCCCGGTGAGGATGCGCCCCACGTCGTGCAGGGAGCAGGCCACGGCGGCCAGGGCGGGGTCCTCCCCCTGCTCCTCGGCCATGAGGAAGCCCAGCGCCGCGCAGCCGGCCAGGTGCAGGCGCTCCCAATCCAAGCTCTCGTCCCGCTGGATCTCCCGGCCCTCCTGGGCGGCGATCAGCTCCAGCACGGCGGACTGTACAATGAGAATCCGGTTCATCGCTGACATCCCTTTCTCCCCCAGGGGGGATTGCTTTGGGACAGTGTACCACAGCTTGGCCGGAGGGGAAAGCCCTCTTTGGACGCTTTGTAAACTGTGCGGTATAACGGGCGGAAAACAGACGGCGGTTTTGGGCGGTTTTTCGCCGTGCGCGCCGTGGCTCACTCCAGGGTGAATTCCTCCGCCGAAGGCCTGCCCTGCCAGATATATCCGTCCGTGCGCTGGTACTGCCTGTCAACCGTGCCGTCCGGCCTGGTGTAGTCGATTACGAAGACCTGCCCCTCCCCCACCGGCATGGGGTAGTTGTCGTAGGGCAGGATATTACCCGTCTTGGGATTGTCCTTAAAGTCGTTGTACGCGTCCTCCAGCCGCCAGAATTCCCTGGAGCTATAGTCCTTGGAAAAACCTGTTGTGTCCTGCTCGCCGTAGTACGGGGCCTGGTACTCCTTCCCGCCGACCGTAATGGTGTCAACGCGCAGGGGGATGCCGGTCAAATCCTCGGTGTGCAGGGTATCGCCGTAGACCTCGTGCAGCTGGTTGGCCATACGGGGGACGGTGCCGGCGGCGTCCAGACCATCGATTATAGTGTGGTAAGAGCCGTAAATCCCCATAATACTCTCGCCGTCCAGCGCGTCAAATGCCCGGATAAAGTTCTCCGCCATTTTGTTCTCCCGATAGTTGTCGTCGGAGTGCCCGTAATAATACTTCCCCTGATCGATGTTCTCCTGCGCCAGGCGGGCCTGTTCGGAGTCCCCCAGGCCGTTTTCCCAGAGGTAGCGCAGGTACCGCATCCCTGTGGTGCTGTACTGGTGCCCTACGTCGGTGCCGTGAAACATCGTCTCCGGGCACTGGCGCTTGAGTTCAACGTAGAATTCTCTGACACCGGGGTCGTGGGAGAGGCTCCCCTCCCAGTCCTGGTAGAGCGCGTCCAGAATGTCGTCGCTGTCCGACTGCATCCAGAGGTTGAGAAACTCCGCGGTGTAGTAGGCGTCCTCCACAAAGAGGTGGCGCATCCCCTGATCATTGTAGTAGCCGCTCCACAATTCCAGCTCCCGATCTAAAATATGCTGCACGGCGTGGGACTCCCCGTACAGGTAGATCTGCCCCGGCGGCGGGGTGGAGGGGAGCGGCACCTCCTCCGGCGCGGGGGCGGGCGAGCAGGCGGACAGCAGCAAAAACAGCGCGCACAGCGCGGCGATTCCCGTCCGTTTCATAGAACATCCCTCCAAGCGTTTCGTCTTGTTTTTACTCTATCACACGCGCCTGTCTTTGGCAACGGCATGGGGGCTTGCATTGTGCGCCTACCTGTGGTATAATACGCCCTAATCAATTTCGGATGGAAAGGACAGGGTGAGCCCGCGTGGACGAACCTCCGCCCAGTAACCGAATACAGCCGTGATGATCCGGGCAGCCTTACTCCAAACGGGGATAGGGCTGTCCGTTTGCGCGTAAAAACAAAATTTGATTTGGAGTTGATGGGTTCCACTATGGACAGTCCCAGTATCACGATGCTCGCCGCGATTATTTGCCTGGTAATCATGTCGGCCTATTTTTCCGCCACCGAGACCGCCTTTACCTCCCTGAACCGGGTGCGCCTGCGCAGCAGGGCGGAGGGCGGCAACCGCCGGGCGGCGCTGGCCCTGGAGATGGAGGAGGACTACGACCGCCTGCTCTCCACCATCCTGATCGGCAACAACATCGTCAACATCACGGCCACCACCGTGGGCACGGTGTTCTTCACCCGGCTGCTGGGCGGGGCCTCCGGCCCCACGGTGTCCACCGTGGTGCTCACCGTGGTGGTGCTGATCTTCGGCGAGGTCACCCCCAAGAGCCTGGCCAAGGAGTTCCCCGAGGGCTTCGCCATGTTCTCCGCCCCCTTCCTCCACGCCCTGATGATCCTGCTCAAGCCCTTCACCTTCTTTTTCGCCCAGTGGAAGCGGCTGCTCTCCCGCCTGGTGCGCAAGAAGGGGGACGAGGGCATTACCGAGGAGGAGCTGATGACCATGGTGGACCAGGCCGAGGACGAGGGCGGCCTGGACCGGCACGAGAGCGAGCTCATCCGCTCCGCCATCGAGTTCAACGACATGGAGGTGGACGAGATCCTCACCCCCCGGGTGGACATCGTGGCGGTGGAGGACAGCGCCTCCATGGACGAGATCGCCGCCGTCTTTGCGGAGAACGGCTACTCCCGCCTGCCGGTGTACCACGAGGACATCGACGACATCGTGGGCGTCATCCACGAGAAGGACTTCCACGCCGCCCGCTACCACGGGCAGACCGACGTGTCCGCCCTGGTCAGCTCGGTGCTCTACACCACCGGCAACACCAAGATCTCCGAGCTGCTGCGCATCCTCCAGCGGGAGAAGGCCCACATGGTGGTGGTGGTGGACGAGTACGGCGGCACCGAGGGCCTGGTGACCCTGGAGGACATCGTGGAGGAGCTGGTGGGCGAGATCTGGGATGAGCACGACGAGGTGATCGAGCAGTTTAAAAAACAGGAGGACGGCAGCTACCTGATCTCGTGCGGCGCCGACCTGACCGACCTGCTGGATCTCTTCTCCATCAAGGGGGAGTGCGACGCCAACACCGTGTCCGGCTGGGTCATGGAGCAGATCGGCCGGGTGCCCCAGGAGGGGGACCGCTTCCAGGCCGAGGGGCTGGACGTGACGGTGACGCAGGTGGACCACCGCCGGGTGATGGAGATCCGGGTGGTGGTGCCCGCCCCGGCGGAGCCGGAGCAGGACGGGAAGAAATGATACATCAACCCGGCGCGGCTGAGGCCGCGCCGGGTTTTTTAAATCTGATATTGACCAGTCTGGTCAATTGTGCTATACTGCAAATATGACCAGAGTGGTCAATTTGAAGGGAGCTGGTATGCGGTGCAGATTGATTTCAACGGCCTGAAGGCGGAAAAGCGGCAGAGCATTCTGAACGCGGCCCTGGGGGAGTTTGCTGACAAGGGGTACGCCCTGGCCTCCACCAACGGGATTGTGCGCCGGGCGGGGATCTCCAAGGGGGCGCTGTTCACCTATTTCCCCACCAAAAAGGAGCTTTTTCTGTACCTGTGCGACTACGGCTGGGAGATCCTGCGCCGGGAGTACCTGGAGGCCATCCCGGCGGCGGGAGGCGACCTCATCGCCCGGCTCCACGAGGCCGTGCTGCTGAAAATGGCGGTGCTGGAGCGGCAGCCCAGGCTCATTGCCTTTCTGGCACGGCTGCTGGTGGAGGACGACCCGGAGGTGGCCGCGCAGGCAGCGGCCTTCTCCGCCAAGGCCATGGAGCTGCAAAACCGGGTGCTCTACTCGGGACTGGACGAGCGCTTTTTCCGGGAGGACCTGCCGCCGGAGCAGGCCCAGCGCATGATCTGCTGGTGTGTGAACGGCTATGCGGCGCAGCTGACCCCCCAGGCCCAGAAGCAGCCTGTGGACCGCTTCGACATGGAGGGGGCGACCCGGGACTTTGAAAACTTTCTGGCCCTGCTGCGGAAGGTCTATTACAGATAGGAGGCAAGGCGAATGGATGCCATTGAACTGTCCCATCTGACCAAGCGGTACGGCGTCCACCGGGGCGTGGAGGATCTGACCCTCTCTGTGAGGGAGGGGGAGATCTACGGCTTCATCGGCCCCAACGGCGCGGGCAAGTCCACCACCATTCGCGCCCTGCTGGGCCTGATCCGCCCCACCTCGGGCAGCGCCAGGCTCCTGGGCCTGGACTGCGCCGGGGACGGGCCCGGGGCCCGGGCGCAGGTGGGCTACCTGCCCGGCGAGGTTTTCTATTACGAGCACATGCGGGTGGGGGAGCTGCTGGACTACGCCGCCGGGTTCTACCCCGGCGACCACCGCGCCCGGACCCGTGAACTGGCGCAGTACATGGAGCTCGACCTAAGCCGGAGGATCGGTGAGCTCTCCTTCGGCAACAAGAAGAAGGTGGGCATCGTGCAGGGCTTGCAGCACGCGCCCAGGCTCCTGCTGCTGGACGAGCCGACCGCCGGTCTGGACCCCTTGATGCAGCAGCGGTTTTTCGATTTGCTGCGGGAGGAGAACCAAAGGGGCGTCACCGTTTTCTTCTCCTCCCACATCCTCAGCGAGGTGCAGCGGCTCTGCCACCGGGTGGCCATCCTGCGGGAGGGGCGGCTGGTGGAGGAGCAGTCCATGGAGGCACTGCGGGATCAGAGCTGCTGCCGGGTGCGGCTGAGCGCCGCGGCGGCCCGGGAGGAGCAGTTCCGGCTTTCGGGGGTGGGTGATCTCACCGTCCGGGGCAGCGAGGTGAGCTTCCTGTACCGGGGCAGCCCCAACGCCCTGGCCGAGGGGCTGCGCAGCGTGCCCATGGACAGCCTGTGGATTGAGGAGCCCTCCCTGGAGGAGATCTTCCTCCACTACTACGAGGGCGGTGATTAAATGAACGTCTACCGCTTCGAGCTGCGGCGGCTGCGGGGGAGCGTGGCGGGCTGGTCCGCCGCGGTGTGCTGCTTCTTGTGGATCTACCTGGGCATGTACCCCCTGTTCCGGGAGGACGGGGCCAAGGCGGCCGGGCTGTTCGCCAAGTTCCCGGAGACGCTGCAGGCCCTCTGCGGCATGGACCACCTGGATTTGAGCAGCGTCAGGGGCTTTTTGTCCTTTCCCATGAAGCTCGTCCAGGAGCTGCTGGCCATCGGCGGGTTCATGCTGGGTGTGCGGGTGATCTCCCACGACACCCGCTCCAAATGCGCCGACTTCCTCTACGCCCTGCCCGTGTCCCGCCGGAAGGTATTCCGGGCGAAGGCGGGGGCGGTGTTCACCCTGGGCGCCGCGTTCTTCGCGGTCACGGCGCTGGGCGCCGGGGGAATGTCCGCCCTGGTGGCCCCGGGCGAGCTGCCCGCGCGGAATCTGCTGGCCTGCGCGGCGGTCTGCGCGCTGCTCTTCTGCCTCTACGGCGCGGCCGGGCTGCTGGTGGGGGCGCGCTTCCCCCGCATACGTGGCACCGCCGCCATCGGCGTGGCCTCCATGTTCTTTTTCCACATCGTCTTTAGTGTGTGCAAGGTGATCACCAGGGACGCGGGCAGCCTGGCGGCCCGCCTGCTGGTGCCGGTGTTCCTGTTCGACCGGGAGCTGGCTGCCGAGCGGGGGATCATCGAGCCGCCCTTCCTGCTGCTGTGGTGCGCCGAGGCGGCGCTGCTGCTGCTTCTGGCCGGGCGGACCCTGCGGCGCAGAGACGTGGTTTGCGGTTAGGAGGGAAAACATGAGGCATATCTACCGCTTTGAGCTCCGGCGCAACCTGCGGCCCCTGCTGGTGTGGGGGCTGTGCCTGGCGGGGCTGGTGTGCATGGGGTACATGGAGTTCGCCTTCGTCTTTCGCTCGAACGCCGACGTAACGGCCATTATGGACGCCCTGCCCCCGCAGCTGTCCGTTCTGCTGGGCATCACCGCCCATGTGGACTTCTCCACCGCCCCCGGCTTCTTCTGCCTGATGGCCGACTTCTCCTTTTACGCCCTGAGCGCCTACGCCATCCTGCTGGGGACGGGGATGCTCGCCCGGGAGGAGGAGGAGCGCACCGCCGACTTCCTATACGCCCGGCCTTGCTCCCGGGGGGAGGTTCTGGCGGGGAAGTGGCTGGCGGGGCTCACCTGCTGCTTCCTGCTCTCGCTGCTGTCCGTCCTCGTCAGCGCCCTGACCTTCGGCGCCGCGGCGCCGGGGCTGGCGGCGGCGGCAGCGGCGTGGGGGGCGGGGCTGCTCTTTACCCAGAGCCTCTACTTCTCCGCCGGGGCTCTCATCGCGGCCTTTTGCCGCCGTCCGGGCCGGGCCTCAGTGCTCTCCCTGCTCCTCCTGGCGGCCACCATCTTCGCCGGAAAGTTCCTGGCCATGGCGGGCATTGCCGGGGGCCCGGCCCTGGCGGTCAGCCCGCGGGACTACTTTCCGGTGGAACGCTGGCTGTACGGCGGCGGCTACGGGCTCTGGCCCTGGCTGCTGGCGGGGGGCGGCACGGCGGCGCTGTTCGCCGCGGCCCTGGGCCGCTACCGGAGGAAGGATTTATAGCGACAGGGACGGACCCCGAATCGGGGTCCGTCCCTGTTTTTGCACTGGTTTAGAAGGGCAGCGCCACGATGGCTGGCACCACCACGGGGACCGCGAAGGAGAGGATTACGCCGGAGACGAAGGAGTAGATGGCGATGCGCTCACTGGTGGACTTGACCACCACGGGCAGCACGGTGTCCATGGCGGTGGCGCCCGCCATGCCCACGCACTCCAGGTAGCCCACCCGCCGGGCCACGATGGGGATGAGCACGATGGCCAGCACCTCACGCATGACGTTGGAGAGGAAGGCCACGGCGGATACGGAGGCCGAGTAGTCGGCCAGCAGCATGGGGGCCAGGGAGTACCAGCCGAAGCCCGCGCTGGCCGCCATGGCGTCCTTCACCCCCATGGGGAGGAAGAGCCCGGCCACGGCCGCCGCGGCCAGGGTGCCCACGGCGGTAAAGACGGGGATCAGGAGCACCTTGAGCCCGGCCTCCTTCACGTCCCGCCACACGTTGCCCTGCTTGCCCATGTCCAGCCCCACCAGGAAGAGGATGAGGCACAGCCCGGCGGTGATAAGGGTGCCGCAGTGGGCGGAGAGCGCGGGGGGCACCACGAAGTGGCCCGCCAGCATCCCCACGATCACCGCGCCGATGATCCAAAGGGTCATACCGCGTTCCCTCCTTCCCGCGCCTCGTCCTCGGCGCGCTGCTCGGCGGTGCGGCCCCTGCGGTCCAGCTTCAGGAGCTTGCGGGCCAGGACCACCGCCAGCACGGAGCCCGCCAGGGCCAGCAGGGTGATGGCCAGGGCGGACACGCCGATGGCCCCCAGGGAGGAGATAACCTGCTCGTCCGAGCCGATCTCCACCCCCAGCATCAGGATCAGGAGCACCAGGGCCACGGACTGGAATTTGCCCAGCCAGGCCAGCTTTTTCGCGCGCACTGCCCTGCGGGAGCCGATGACGGCCCCCAGGACGATGACGCCCAGATAGAGCCCCAGGCTCTGGAGGGTGGCCAGAAAGGTCTGCATGGGGTAGGTACCTCCTTGTTTCTAGTTCTCTTGGAGCCAGGCCAGCGCCCGCCGGAGGGCGTCCCCGCCCACCGCGGTGGTCAGATCGGGCGTCACGGCGTCCCGCTCCGCGCCCTGGTCGGGGCGGAGCCAGCGCTTGTGGGAGATGCTGCCCGACAACCCGGTGTGCTCCAGCTCAAAGCTGAGGGTGTCGCCGTAGCTGTTGGGCGCGTTGGCGCTGGGGCGGCCTATAATCGCGCCCAGGCCGCCGTCCCGGACAAAGACCGCCAGCATGGTGGCCGAGCTGAAGGTGTTCTCGTTGGTGAGCACGGCCAGGGCAATTGCCGGGTTGGCCCGGGCGGCGCCGGGGTTGGGGTCTGCCTGGACATAGCCGCTGTCCCGCCCGTAACCCCGCTGGGCGTCGGCCAGGGGGGAGAAGCGGACGCAGCCCCCGTAGCCGGGCGGGCGCATACCCATGGCCTCCAGGAGCGCCTCGCAGGTGGAGGAGTCCCCGCCGCCGTTGTCCCGCACGTCGATGATCACCTTGCACACGCCCTCCGCCACGGCCTGCTCCAGTTGGGCGGTCACGGCGTCCAGGGCGTCCCCCGGCCTGCACTCGTTGAAATCTATGTAGAACACGTCCCCCATCCGCTCGCAGGAGATGACGGTGTCGAAGGGGGGCGGCGTCTGGGGATTGCGGGGGGAAAAGGGGACCAATTGCTCCACCCCGTCCACCGCCACCGTGCCGCCGTCGCCGCGGAGTTCGCCGCCCAGATGGAGCAGCAGATCCCGCACCCCGGCGTACCGGCTGTGGTTCCGGTCCCGGCCCGCCTGGTTCTCGGCGGGGAGGCAGCGGTCGATGCCCGCAAAGACCTCGGCCACGCTCAGTCCGCAGATCTCCGTGACCTCCTGGCCGGTCAGCGCCCCGTCTCCGTCCAGCAGGTACAGGCGCTCCCCGTCCGCCGCCCAGGGCAGGTCCAGACAGGGGGTATCGGACAGGGAGCGGATTCGGGTGTGCCCGTCCTCCAGCACGGTGAGGTACTCCATGGCCTGCCAACGGAAGTCCTCCGGGCCGGCGTCGGCGGACGCGGCCGCCAAAAACCGGGCCTTCGCCGCCTCATAGCCCTCGGGCACGTCCTCCAGCGGGAAGCAGGGGTGGACCTCCTCCACAAGGGCAACAAGCTGCTCCGCGTCCGCCCGGTAGATGGGATCGGGCGTGGGGGTTGGCGTGGGAGCCGGCGCAGGGGTTGGCGTGGGGGCGGGCGTTTCCACCGGCGGGGGCGCGGGTGTGGATAAAGCCGTGGGCTCCGGCGCGGCCGGGCCGCAGCCCGCCAGCAGGGAAACCGCCAGTACGCAGGCGCAGAGGGCGGGGTGCTTCATATCTGCCTCCTAATTCCGCATGGCCTGAGGAAACAGGGCCCCGGCGTTTGCCGGGGCCCTGAGCGTTTCGTTGGTTACTTGATCTCCCTGTTGTCCACCTCGGACTTGAGGGCGGCCAGGAAGTCGCCAAGGGGCATGGCGCCCTGGTCCACGCCCGCGCGGGTGCGAACGGCCACGGTGCCCGCCTCGGCCTCCTTGTCCCCCACCACGATCATGTAGGGGATCTTCTGGAGCTGGGCCTCGCGGATCTTGTAGCCGATCTTCTCGCTGCGGTGGTCGGTCTCCACCCGGTAGCCGGCCGCGTCGATCTGGGCCGCCACCTGGTCGGCGTACTGCGCCGCCCGGTCGGTGATGGGCAGCACCTTGACCTGCACGGGGGCCAGCCAGGCGGGGAAGGCCCCGGCGAAGTGCTCGGTGATGACGCCGATGAAGCGCTCGATGCTCCCCAGCACCACCCGGTGGATCATGACGGGGCGGTGCTTCTCGCCGTCGGGGCCGGTGTACTCCAGGTCAAAGCGCTCGGGCATCTGCATGTCCAGCTGAATGGTGCCGCACTGCCAGGTGCGGCCCAGGGAGTCGGCCAGGTGGAAGTCCAGCTTGGGGCCGTAGAACGCGCCGTCGCCCTCGTTGACCACATAGGCCTTGCCCATGTCGGTGATGGCCTCCTTCAGGGTCTCGGTGGCGAAGTCCCAGTCCTTCACGTCGCCGATGTGGTCCTCGGGCATGGTGGACAGCTCAATCTCGTAGGACAGGCCGAATACGGAGTACACCTCGTCAAAGAGCTTGGCCACGCCCTTGATCTCGTCCTTCATCTGCTCGGGGGTCATGAAGATGTGGGCGTCGTCCTGGGTGAAGCAGCGCACGCGGAACAGGCCGTGGAGCGCGCCGGAGAGCTCGTGGCGGTGGACCAGGCCCAGCTCGCCCACCCGCAGGGGCAGCTCCCGGTAGGAGTGGGGCTCGTTCTTGTACACCAGCATGCCGCCGGGGCAGTTCATGGGCTTGACGGCGTAGTCCTCCTCGTCGATGACGGTGGTGTACATGTTGTCCTTGTAGTGGTCCCAGTGGCCGGAGCGGTGCCAGAGGTCCTGGTTGAGGATGATGGGGGTGGAGATCTCCACGTACCCGTACTTCTTGTGCACCTGGCGCCAGTAGTCGATGAGGGTGTTGCGCAGCACCATGCCCTTCGGCAGGAAGAAGGGGAAGCCGGGGCCCTCCTCGGTCAGCATGAACAGGCCCAACTCGCGGCCCAGCTTGCGGTGGTCGCGGCGCTTGGCCTCCTCAATGCGCTGGAGGTAGGCGTCCAGTTCGTCCTTCTTGGGGAAGGCGATGCCGTAGATGCGCTGGAGCATCTTGCGGCTGGAGTCGCCCCGCCAGTAGGCCCCCGCGATGGAGGTCAGCTTGACGGCGTTGCCCTTCACCCGGCCGGTGGAGTCCAGGTGGGGCCCGGCGCACAGGTCGGTGAACTCGCCCTGCTTGTAGAAGGAGATCACCGCGTCCTCGGGCAGGTCGTTGATGAGCTCCACCTTGTAGGGCTCGTCCTTGCCCTGCATAAACCGGATGGCCTCAGCCCGGGGCAGCTCGAAGCGCTCCAGCTTCTCCTTCTCCTTGCAGATCTTGCGCATCTCCGCCTCCAGGGCGGCGAGGGTCTCCTCGGTGAAGGTGAAGGGGGCGTCGAAGTCGTAGTAGAAGCCCTCCTTGATGGACGGGCCGATGGCCAGCTTCACCTCCGGGTACAGGCGCTTCATGGCCTGGGCCAGGATATGGGAGGTGGTGTGCCAGTAGGTCTTGCGGAATTCCTCGTTCTCGAAGGTATACAGGCTGTTTTCTTCGGACATAAAAATGCCTCCTTGTTTTGAATCTCGGGGCAAAACAAAGCGCCTCACCCCTGAAAAATGTCAGGGGTGAGGCGCAGCACGTCCCACGGTTCCACCCTGCTTACAGCCCCTTCGCGGGGGCTGTCGCTTGTGACCTCTGTAACGGGAGGGCCCGTCCCGCTTATGTCGCGGGCGGCTCGGGGGTGGTTGCGGCTCCGTCCGCGTCCCAAGCGCGCTTTCAGCCTCCGGCGCGCTCTCTCTGAGGGGCGGGCGGGGCTTGGTCCCCGTCATTGCCTTTTATACGGGGACAATATATCACCTCAAAGTCCGTCTGTCAAGGGCGAAAAAAGGGGGCGATGCCCGCATCCGCCTCCGCGTTTGCCGCGGCTGCCCCCCGGCCGTTTGCTTTTATATTGTAATTTACACATTGTTCATAATACGGTCATGAATTGGCCTCAATTGCCCGTTATGATAAACATGGATTCAGGAAAGAGCCAGAAACCGAAATCCTCCCAAACAAAACCAATCCCTCTCCAACACCTTTGCAAAACACAACACACACACCCAAAAAGCCCCGGCCGGAAGGCCGGGGCTTTTTGGTTCCGTCTTTGGCGGAGTGCTTTTCTTGCATTTGAGCGATAATAGGGATATATTATATTACGAACAGAAACATCCTCAAAAGGAGGCGTTCTATTATGCGGGACGGTTTTATCAAGGTGGCCGCCGGCACGCCGAAAATCCAGGTGGCCGGCTGCCGGCACAACGCCGAGCAGGTGTTTACCCTCATGCGGGAGGCCGACCGCCAGGGCGTGCGCGTGCTGGCGCTGCCCGAGCTGTGCCTGACCGGGTACACCTGCGGCGATCTCTTCCTCCAGCCCACGCTGCTGCGGGGGGCGGAGGAGGCCCTGGCCACCGTGCTGGAGGCCACCAGCGCCCTGGATCTGCTGGCGGCGGTGGGCCTGCCGGTGGAGTACCGGGGCAAGCTCTACAACTGCGCGGCGGTCATCTGCCGCGGCGAGATCCTGGGCGTGGTGCCCAAGACCCACCTGCCCAACTATGGCGAGTTCTACGAAAGACGCTGGTTCGAGCCCGCGCCCCGGCAGGGGGGCCTGCTGGAGCTGTGCGGGCAGGAGTGCTTTTTCGGCGCGGATCTGCTCTTCCGCTGCGAGAGCATGCCCGGCCTCACCCTGGGCGTGGAGATCTGCGAGGACCTGTGGGCGCCCTGCCCGCCCTCGGTGCGGCTGGCCCAATCGGGCGCCACGGTGATCCTGAACCTCTCCGCCAGCGACGAGACGGTGGGCAAGGCCCACTACCGCCGCCAGCTGGTGGCGGGGCAGTCGGCCCGGCTGCTGTGCGGCTACGTGTACGCCGACGCGGGGGAGGGGGAGTCCTCCACCGACCTGGTGTTCGCCGGGCACGACATGGTGGCGGAGAACGGCGCGCTGCTGGCCGAGGACCGGCGCTTCGCCGCCGGGCTGACGGTGAGCGAAATCGACGTGGAGCGCCTGTGCGCCGAGCGGCGGCGCAGCTCCACCTTCCCGCCCGCCCCCGGGCCGGAGGAGGCACCCATGGCGGTGAGCTTCACCCTGGAGAGCTCCACCACCACCCTGACCCGGCACATCTCGCCCACCCCCTTCGTCCCGGAGGACGGTGCGGGCCGGGCCGAGCGCTGCGACGAGATCCTGAAAATCGCCGCCATGGGCCTCAAGACCCGGCTGGAGCACACCGGGGCGCGCACGGCGGTGGTGGGCCTGTCCGGCGGGCTGGACTCCACCCTGGCGGTGCTCGTCGCCACGGTGGCCATGCGCCTGCTGGACCGCCCGGCCAGCGACATCATCGCCGTGACCATGCCGTGCTTCGGCACCACCGACCGCACCCGGGACAACGCCGTGGAGCTGGCCGGGCGGCTGGGCACCACCCTGCGGCGCATCGACATCTCCAAGACGGTGCGCAGCCACTTCGCCGACATCGGCCAGTCCCCGGACAACCACGACGTGACCTACGAAAACGCCCAGGCCCGGGAGCGCACCCAGGTGCTCATGGACATCGCCAACCAGACCGGCGGCCTGGTGGTGGGCACCGGGGACCTCAGCGAGCTGGCCCTGGGCTGGGCCACCTACAACGGCGACCACATGAGCATGTACGGCGTGAATTCCTCCATCCCCAAGACCCTGGTGCGCCACCTGGTGTCCTTCGTGGCGGGGGACAAGGCGGAGGAGGACCGCGCCCTGTCCGACGTGCTGGAGGACATTCTGGACACCCCCGTCTCCCCGGAGCTGCTCCCCGCCGTGGGGGGTCGCATCGCCCAAAAGACCGAGGATCTGGTGGGGCCCTACGAGCTGCACGACTTCTTCCTCTACTATGCCGTGCGCTGGGGCTTCCCGCCCCGGAAGGTGCTGCGGCTGGCGGAGCACGCCTTCGCCCGCACCTACGACCGCGCCGCCATCCTCAAGTGGGAGCGCACCTTCTACCGCCGCTTCTTCGCCCAGCAGTTCAAGCGCTCCTGCCTGCCCGACGGGCCCAAGGTGGGCTCCGTGACCCTCTCGCCCAGAGGGGACTGGCGCATGCCCTCCGACGCGGTGGCCCAGCTCTGGCTGGAGGAGCTGGAGGGCCTGGACTGATTTATGAATCTCTATCTTGACCTGTTTCTGACCTTCGCCCGCGTGGGCGCGTGCATCCCCGGCACGCCGGCGGCGCGCCGGGGGCCCCAAGTGATTTTATCTGCGGGGCGTGGAAGTGAATTCCACGCCCCTGCGCGGCAGATGCCGCGCCCCGCGCAGCGGGGCCCCGGTGCCCGCGCGGGTGGGAACGGCGGTGGCGGAAGGCTGTGAATCTCTATCTTGACCTGTTTCTGACCTTCGCCCGCGTGGGCGCATGCATCCCCGGCACGCCGGCGGCGCGCCGGGGGCCCCAAGTGATTTTATCTGCGGGGCGTGGAAGTGAATTCCACGCCCCTGCGCGGCAGATGCCGCGCCCCGCGCAGCGGGGCCCCGGTGCCCGCGCGGGTGGGAATGGCGGTGGCGAAAGGCTGTGAATCTCTATCTTGACCTGTTTCTGACCTTCGCCCGCGTGGGCGCGTGCACCTTCGGCGGGGGGTACGCCATGCTGCCCATCCTCCAGCGGGAGCTGGTGGAGAAGCGGGGGTGGTGCGGCGAGGAGGAGCTGGCCGACTACTTCGCCATCGGCCAGTGCACCCCCGGCATCATCGCCGTGAATACCGCCACCTTTGTGGGCCATAAGCAGAAGGGGAACCTGGGGGGCGTGACGGCCACCCTGGGGCTGGTGGCCCCGTCGGTGCTCATTATTCTGCTGATCGCCGCCTTCCTGGAGAACTTCGCCGACCTGCCCGTGGTGGGCCACGCCTTCGCCGGGGTGCGCGCCTGCGTGTGCGCCCTCATTCTGGCCAGCGTGCTCAAGCTGCGGAAGAATACCGTCATCGACCTGCCCACCACCATCATTTTTATCGCCGTGTTGGCCCTCTCGCTGGTCAAAAGCTACGTGCCCGGCCTGCCCGGCGCGCTGTCCCAAATTTTCTCCCCGGTGGGGCTGGTGCTGCTGGCGGGGGCGGCGGGCTTCGGCATTCGCGCCGCCCGGGGGTGGAAAAAATGATTCTGCTCCAGCTGTTTTTCGAGTTCTTTAAGGTGGGGCTCTTCTCCGTGGGCGGGGGGCTGGCCACCATCCCCTTCCTCACCGACATGGGCGTGCGCACGGGGTGGTTTTCCGGCGCAGATCTGGCCAACATGATCGCCGTGTCCGAGTCCACCCCCGGCGCCATGGGAGTGAATATGGCCACCTACGTGGGCTTCACCGCGGGCGGCCCCCTGGGGGCGGTTATCGCCACATTGGGGCTGGTGGCGCCCTCCATCCTGGTCATTCTGCTTATCGCCCGGGTGCTGCAAAAGTTCCGCCAGTCCCGGGCCGTGGACGCGGTGTTCTACGGCCTGCGCCCCGCCTCCACCGCCCTGATCGCGGCGGCGGGAGTGTCGGTGGCGGTCATCGCCCTGCTCAACGTGGACGGCTGGCGCGCGGTGGAGGCCCTCTCCGCCCTTTTTCGGTGGAAGGCCATTTTGCTGGCCGTGGCCGTGTTCGTGTGTATGCAGCTCAAACCCCTGAAAAAGCTGCACCCCGTGGTCTTTATCGCCGCCTCGGCGGTCATCGGGGTCGTGTTCCAGTTCTGAGGAAAAGGGCCCGCCGGTAATGAACCGGCGGGCCCCTTTTTTGTTCTTTTAAATTTTGCTTGACTTTTAATCCGTACCAGAATATACTTATGATACGGACCGAAAGTGAGGTGGTAAATTGAGTCCTCGCACAGGCAGGCCGCTCTCCGAGAACCCGAGGCATGAACGAGTTGAGACAAAGATGACAAAAGAGGAACTGGAAAAGCTCGACTTCTGCTGCAGGGCCACGGGGAAATCGCGGTCGGAGGTGATCCGGGCGGGGATCGATGTGATCTACGCCCGCCTGGAGAAGCCCGAACAGAAATAGCAGGGGCGGCGCACTCCCTCAGAAGAACCGCGCCGCCCCCAACAAACCGCCAACTGCCCGGAGGCAGATGCAGCGTAAATAGTATAACATACACCGCGTCTCCTTTCAAGCGCCGCTGGCGGAAAAAGGAAAGGAGAAACACAGAATGCCGAGTATTTTAGAGGAGTTCGCCTACGGGAACGTGTCGCCGGAGGCACAGTTCTTCAAAAAAGACTCCGAGTACGGCCGGGCGCTGGACTGCGTGTCCCGCAGCGAACAGAAGCTGCTGGAGCGGCTTGGGGCGGAGGACAGGAAGATCTTCGAGGCCTACGCCGACATGCAGGGCGAGGTCAACCGCCTCACCGCGGTGAAAAACCTGGTCTACGGCTTCCGCTTGGGCCTGACGATGACGGCGGAGGCATTTACCGGCCTGGACAGCCTCTGCGCCGGAGGGGACGGCGTGTAGCGGAAGCTGCGGCAGCGGCGGAGAAAGCACCCCAAAGCCTCCCCTATGAGTGGCCTGAGTGGAAACAAAGACGTGGGGCGGGGGCTTGCCCCCGCAGTTCTTCTGCACTTTAGCCGCGTCTCTTGTACAAGCGTCCACAGACTTCCCCTGCCCGGCGGCGATTTGGCCAGGGATCGATTTGCGGCGTATCTCGACAATCTATTTGGATTGATGTATAATAACTAAATATGCGATTCGGTACAACTATTTTAGACAAGGTGGAAGACCCCAAATGAAAAATAGTTATTTTAATGAAAATACGCTGAGCGATCTGCTGGACGAGATCGAGTATGTCTATCTCTCGGACGACCGTCCCTGGATCATCGGCTACAGCGGCGGAAAGGATTCCACCGTGGTGGTCCATCTGGTCTACTCCATGCTGCTCAGGCTGCTGCCGTCCAAGCGGAAAAAGCATGTGTATATTGTCTCCTCCGACACAATGGTGGAAAATCCTCTGATTAAGACCTACCTCTCGGAGATGCTGGACAGCTTGAACAAAGCGGTCAAAAAGGACGGGATACCGCTCTCCGCACATGCGGTGCAGCCTGAACCAAGCAACACCTTCTGGGCCAATATTATCGGGCGCGGACTGCCGACGCCCAACCTGAACGGACGCTTCCGCTGGTGCACCGACCGGCTGAAAATCAATCCCAGCGGCAAGTTTATTGAAGACATCATCCGCAGGGAGAAGACGGAGGTCGTGGTTCTGCTCGGCGTGCGCAAGGCGGAGAGCATCGCACGGAAGAGGCGCATAGAGGGGCGAGAGATTATGGGGCGCCTGCTCAACCGCCACGAGACGATTAAAAAGGCATTTGTCTACCCGCCGATCGTCGAGCTCACGACGGATGACGTATGGACGATTTTGATGTCAAACAAACAGCGTACCGCCTGGGGCGGAGACAACAGCAAGCTGGTCGCGCTCTACTCCGACGCGGACGGGGAATGCCCCTTCGCCGGTATTTCCAGCAGGGACGAGCAGCAGCAGTCCTGCGGCAATTCCCGCTTCGGCTGCTGGGTCTGTTCGGTGGTCAAGGAGGACAAGTCCCTGAATGGCTTCATCCGCTCGGGTCACCGGGAGCTGATCCCCCTGCAAAAGTTCCGCCAGTGGCTCATCGATCTGCGCTGGGAAACCGGGAAACGGGAACAAAAGATGCGGGGCGGCCGCATTTATTACACGAAAGACGGGGACCTGGGGTACGGCCCCTTCACTTGGGAAGCCAGGCAGGAGATTCTGGAGAGATTGCTCAAGCTCCAGATGGAGATGAACTATGAGCTGATTACGGTGGACGAGCTGCGCGCCATCGACGCCATATGGGACGAGGAGCTGGATTTGACCCGCCGGACACTGGTCGATCTGTACTACAGGGTGACGGGGGAGAAACTGCCCTGGCACGACTTAAAGGTGCCGCTCTTTGACGCCAAGACCATCTCGCAAATTGAGAAATTTGCCAAGGAATACGACGTTCCGATGGATTTGGCCAGGGATATGATCCTAGCCGCGGAAAAAAACAAGCACTTTTCCAACCCCCAATTGCTGCGCAATGCGTTGGATAAGGCGGTCACCCAGCACTATCTATACGAGGACAGATTGCGGGAGTTAATGGATGAGAATTAATCGAATTAAGCTGTACAACATCAGCTCTTACTCGGGGGCCTGCGAGTTTGATTTTACGGTCTCGCAGGCGCACAATATCGTGCTGATCGGCGGCCAGAACGGAACGGGAAAGACCTCCCTGTTCACCGCCATCAAGCTGGCTCTCTACGGCCCGCTTTGCTTTCATTTCCAGAGTAAGAACAACCAGTACACGGCCCGGGTGAAGGAGCTGATCAGCCACGACGCCTTTGCGCAGGAGGAGGTCCGGGCGTATATCGAGCTGGAAATCGAGCTGCCGCGGGATCAGGAGCTGATCCAATACACCATCCGCCGGGAATGGAGCTACGAGGACAAGAAGCTGGAGGAGACGGACAGCGTCTGGGAGGACGGCAGGCCACTGGAGGAGGAGGAGACGGGCTTTTTTCAAAACTATCTCTACCATGTGCTCCCACCCAACCTGTTCGACTTCTTTTTCTTTGACGGCGAGGAGATCGCGGGCTTTTTCTCCACGCCGGGCTACCACTCCTACCTGCGGGAGGCCGTCCTTACCCTGGACCACTACGACACGTTTGGCCTGATTGAAAAGTTCAGCCGGCGCTACGTCGTGAACGAGGAGGATTCAGAAAAGGCGGGGCGGCAGCGGGAGGAATATGAGGAGATCTGCAACGAGCTGGACCGGGCGGACGAGATGCGCCAGGCGCGGGAGTCCCGGATACAGGAGCTGCAAGCGCGCATCGACGGATGCGAGCAGGAGCTGTTTGCGCTGGAAAACCGATTCAAAAAGGCGGGGGGCCTGCCGCGCGGAGAGCTGGACAGGCTGAATAAAAAGACCACCGAACTGGAGCGGCGGCGGGAACAGATCAATCTGGGCCTAAAGAACTACATGGAGGAGACGGCCCCTCTGGTGCTGACGGCGCCCGTCGCGGAGGAGCTGCGCGCCCAGCTCGCGCTGGAGCAGCAGGTGCAGCAGTACCGGGCGGTGTCCCGGCACATGTCCCCCCAGCGGCTGGAAGCGGCGCTGGCCGGAATCCTGCCCACGTTTGGCGTGGAGCGGCGGGAGGATTTTATCCTGGCGCTGTCCAGGGCGCTGGACGCGTCCGTAAAGCCGGATCTCGACCTGGAGGGCTTTGCATTCCTCCACGATTTGTCCCAGGAACAGCGGGACGCCGTGGGGGAGGTCCTGAGCCGCCTGGAGCGCGTGGACCGGGAAGCGCTCCTGGCAGAGATACGGGAGAAGGACGAGATCGGCCGGGAGCTGTCCGAAATTCGCAAGGTGGTGGAGAGCTCGATTGCGCCGGAGGAGCGGCAGGTATATGAAAAGCGGCAGCTCCAGCTGGAATTGGATTTGACGCGCAGCCGGGCGGACCTGCAGGCGGAGCAGGACGGGGCGGAGGAGTACGAGAAGCGGCTGGTAAAGCTGGAAAACCGCCGCAAATCCCTGCGCACCTCACTGGTGGGGGCGACCCGGAAGATTGAGGCGAAGCAGTACACGGAACGCCTGAGCGACATGATGCACGAGATGCTCGCCGCCCTGCTTGAAGGAAAGCGCCGCGAAATAGAGGCGGAGACCCTGCGCCTGTCCAAGGAGATCCTGCGTAAGGAGCATTTCATCGACCTCATTGAGCTGGATGAAAAATTCGATTTTTGCCTGTACCGCGAGCAGGCGTATACCTACGAGGAGCTGTCCGCGCTGTTTGCGAATATCGGGTCGGAGGACCTGTCACGCCGGATCGGCGCGGACGGCGTGAAGCGCCTGCAGGAGCTGTTTCACGTGGATACGGTATCCGGGCTGAAAAAAGTCTTTAAAAACAAGGGGAGCCAGTCCACCCTGTATGACGGCAAGCGGTTCGACCTCTATAAGCGGCTGGAATTCCAGCAGTTCTCCAAGGGGGAGAAGCAGATCTTCATCCTCTCCCTCTACTGGGCCATCATCAAGACCTCCGGCAGGGACATCCCCTTTATCATCGACACGCCCTTCGCGCGGATTGACACGGAGCACCGGGAGCAGATTGCAAAAAAGTTTTTCCCAAATATCAGCGCCCAGGTGATTATCTTGTCCACCGACGAGGAGATTACCCAGCCCTACTACGACGTGCTGCGTCCGTACATTGCGCAGGAGTATACCCTCTCGTACAATGAAAAGCTGGGCCAGACGGAGGTATTACGCGGATATTCCTTCGGAGGGAGCGCCATATGATATTTAAACTCAAGGTCTCCAAGGAGACGGAAGCCATTTTTAAGGCGCTGGACCAGAGGGCGAACCTGAAGCCCTACACGCTGGTGAAGCACGCCATCGCGTGGTCTGTACGGGAGGAGACGCCCTTGACGAAACGGGATTTCTCCACGGACGCCCAGGGCCTGGAGCTGAACCGGCAGACCATCACCGGCAGCTACGACGCCTACTTTAAGGCAATCATCGAGCAGTACGAGCAGCGGCAGCTGACCGAGGACGAGTACTTCCCGCGGTATGTGAAGGCGCATATCGACAGGGGGGCAAAGGTGCTCAACGCCATGTTCAACCATGCCGGGTCGCTGGACCGCTATATTTTGCGCAGCTTGGGGGTTGGCGACACGGTATGATCTATCTAGACCATTGCGCGACCACGCCCGTGGACGGCCGGGTGTACGAGGCCATGGCCCCCTTTCTCACCACGGAGTTTGGGAACCCGTCCAGCAAGTATTACACCCAGGCAGCCCACGCCCGGGACGCGGTGGAGCAGGCCAGGGCCCAGGTGGCCGGCCTTATCCACGCCGCGCCGGAGGAGATCGTGTTTACCTGCGGCGCCACGGAGAGCAATAACACCATCCTGAAAGGGATTGCCGACTACCGGAAGTACTACGACCGGCGGGGAAACCACATCATCACCTCCCAAGTGGAGCACCACGCGGTTCTCAATACCTGCCGCTTCCTCAACGGCGAGATCTACTCCAACCACGACGACACGTTCACGCTGGATCAGGCGCCGCGCAGAGTGGACCGGGGGTTTGAGGTGACCTTTCTGGCGGTCAACCCCTACGGCCAGGTGGAGCCGGAGGCGCTGGAACAGGCCATCCGCCCGGAGACGACCATTGCCTCCCTGCTCTGGGGCAACAATGAGGTCGGATCCCTGAATGATATTTCCGCGCTGGGGCGGATTGCGCGGGCGCGGGACGTGTTTTTCCACTCCGATGCCACGCAGGTGCTGGGCAAGCTGCCGATCGACGTCCGCGCGGTCCCGGTGGACGCGCTGTCCTTCTCGGCCCACAAGCTGCGCGGGCCCAAGGGCGTGGGGGCTTTATACGTGCGCACTGACGAGTTCGGGCTTATGCCGCCGTTCTCGTCGCTGATGCACGGCGGCGAACAGGAGAACGGCGTGCGGGGCGGAACCCTGTCCGTGCCCAACATCGTGGGCTTTGGAGCGGCGGCGGAACTGGCGGCTGGCCGCCTGGAACAGGATCTGGAAAGGGAACGGCGGCTGGACGCGGAGGTGCGTGCTCTGCTGCGGGCGCTTCCCGGCGTGGAGGTCCTGGGCGATCCCGAGCGCCATCTGCCCGGTATTTTCAGTATCGTCGTTCACGATACGTTCTTTAATAACGAGCAGTTTTTAAAGGAGATCGGCGGAGAAATTGCGGCCTCCACCGGCTCGGCCTGTACGGCGGGAGAGCCCTCCCACGTGCTCCAGGCCATGGGGCGGGGGGAGGAGACGGGGCAGGTAGTCCGTATTTCCACCGGGCCCGAGAGCAAGATCACCGACGTAAAAGCGCTGATAGAGCGCCTTGCACGGCAGTAATTGGGCGAAATACACAGAAATACAGCTGCTGTTCTGTGAGAAATTTAGAAATAATCCCTCATAACTTGACAAAATTCCCCTGCGCTGTTACCCTATATCCATCGGCTGGTGCTCACAGATGTGTAGGAGCAGCCGTGCCCATCGTAAGCGCTTGCGTGACACCTGTGTCCGCATAGCCGGATGCCCATTATCTGCGAAGCAGGTATGAGGGAATGGATGACATCCCCCTTTTTCCGTACGGCAGCGGATAAGGGCTATTTTGTCTATCTTTTCTTGCGTCCCTGTTTTTGCAGGGACGCAATTTTTTATGTCGAAAATTTGATGAAAGGGACAGGATTATGACTAAATTGACAATTCCGGCCAAGGATTTCAGAAGGTTTGACGACCCCTTCGCCAAGGAGCGCGACGAGGAGCGCCCGGTGAAATACCGCTTCTACGCCCGCGTGGCGGACGTGCCCGACGCGCTTTTAGACTGGATGGAGACCAATCCCCGCGACCAGAATTTGAATACCGACACCTCAAAAGCCATTCGCGAGACGCTGCTTGACGACGATACCCCCTATTTTCACCTGTGGAACCGCGGCATCCTGATCTCAGCGGACAAGGTCATATACGACAATCGGAAGGACCGGCAGTCGGCGGAAATCTTCCTGGACGACCCAAGGGTCCACGGCAACATCGACGGCGGGCATACCCTGCGTATTATTTTGGACTGCCAGAAGAAGGTGGCCGAGGGCAAGCTGGAGCGGATGCCGGCGCAGTATGTGGAGATCGAGGTCATCACAGGCCTCAGCTCCCCGGAGGGCCTGGCCGAGGCGCGGAACACGAGCGTCGCCGTCGATCTGAAGAGTATGGAGGAGCTGCGAAAGAGCTTTGAGGTGCTGAAGGAAATTCTGGAGCCCTGCACCCTCCTGGGGGATCATTACGCAGGGCGGATAGAGTTCCGGCAGAACCAGATGCGGGCGGCCAAGGATCTTGAGAAGGGGAAAGGCAAAGACGTGGAGCCGCAGAACTGGGTGGACGTGAGAGAGGTCATCTCCATCCTGAACATGTTCAACCAGACGCTGTACCCCAATGACAATATCCAGTGCACACAGCCCATCCAGTCGTTCAGCGGGAAGGAGGTGGGCCTCAAGCGCTTCCTCCAGGCGGGACTGGACGGCAGCGCCACGGACGAGGAGCGCCGCAGGGAGCGGGACGCGCTCCTGCGCCATATGGCCCCGATCATACCCGACATCATCGAGCTGTGGGACCACGTGGAGCGCCACTTTACCGAGGCCACCAACCAGATCAACAAGCGGTACGGGGCGCGGAAGTATTCCAAGGGCGTGAAGCCCAGGGCGATGTTCTCCAATGCGCCGATTAAATACGTGGTCCCCAAGGGGATTATGTATCCGCTCGTCGGTTCGTTTAGGGCGCTGGTGCGGGTGAACGACGAGGGAGATTACTATTGGGCGGTAAAGCCCGGCCAGGCATGGGAAGACATGAAGGGCCCTCTGGCAACCTTTGTGATGTCCACCTCCGAGGAGCTGGCGAATAACCCGGCCAATGTCGGGCGCTCGTCAAACCTGTGGTCGAACCTGTTTTCAAACATGTACGTATACGCCATGAAAAACGAAGGGAAGGGAACCGAGAGTGCGGATGTGGAGTGAGCCGCCGGTTTACAAACCTGTTCCTTTTTGTAGAGTTATGTAACCCTTTTTTCTCCGAACTGTAAAGCCTGTGCGCCTCTTTCGTGGTATCGTAGTGGATACCGGATGTGTGAAAGGACGTGTGGCGATGATCCCCCAGGGGCAATGGAAAAAGAAGGTTTACAAACGGTGGAAGCTGGCGCTCCCACTGCTGGCCGCGGCGGCGCTGTGCGCCGCCTGCGCCTACCCGCCGGCGGGGGCGGAGTCGGCGGGGATGGGGGAAGTGGTCGCGGGCCCGCCGCCCGGTTCCGCCGGGGAGGGACAGGCCCTCACGGCCTCCGCCGCCCCGTCGGCCACGCCGGAACCCAACCCGGAACCCACCCCTGCGCCCGCGCCGCCGGCGGCCGAGCACCCGGCCTACGAGGCGCTCTACCCGGAGCTCTACGCGCGGGAGGCGGCGCGCGCCAGCGTCAACGAGGAGAAAACGGTATACCTCACGTTTGACGACGGCCCCTCCGGGCGCACGCCGGAGATCCTGGACATTCTAAAGGAGTACGGCGTCCAAGCCACCTTCTTTACCGTGGGGCAGACGGACGATGACGCGAAGGCGTACATGCGCCGGATTGTGGAGGAGGGCCACGCGCTGGGGGTACATAGCTTCTCCCACGACTACCGGAGGATCTACGCCGGCGTGGAGGAATTTTTGGAGGACTTCAAGGCCCAGTACGACCTGATCTACGAGGCCACCGGGACGTACCCGCAGATTTTCCGCTTCCCGGGCGGCAGCGTCAACGGCTACAACGGCCATATCTACCAGGAGATCATCGCGGAGATGACCCGCCGGGGCTTCGTCTACTTCGACTGGAACGTGTCGGCGGCGGACGCCGCGCAGCACCCCACCGCGGCCACGGTGCTGGCCGGGGCCACCAACAAAATCAGCGGCCTGCGCCGGGCCTTCGTGCTCATGCACGACAGCGCCCCCAAGACCTACACCGTGGAGGCCCTGCCCGCCGTCATCGAGGCCTACCAGGAGGCGGGCTTTACCTTCCGCACCCTCTCCCCCGAGGTTCTGCCGCTGATCTTCCCCTACCCGGACGGCGGCCTGCCCCAGGGATAACACATAGTTTGCTTGAATGGGGGAGATTTTTGTGAAACGACGGCTGCTGCCGCTCCTGCTCGCCGCGTGTATCCTGATACTGCCGGGGTGCGCGCCGGAACCGCCGCCGGAGTCAGTACCGCCCGTGCCGCCCGGCCCTGCGGGAGACGGCTCCGCAGGCGATGAATTTCAGGCGTTTGTTGATACCTGGAAGCTGTCCGGCCTGGTTCCCGCGGGCCTGGTGATGACGGACGAAAATAAGGACGGCGTGCTCCAATATTTTGAGGCGTTGGACGGCGCGGAGCGGGATTACGTCATGCTGCTCCTACAGGCCATATCCGCCGGTGAGCAGACGCCGGCGGACGCGTACTGCAGTTTTGAGGGCGGCGTCTATCTCGACTCCTGCCAGTTCTGCCTGTATGATATGAATCTGGACGGATTCCCGGAATTTATCTTGAAAACGGGCAGCTGTGAGGCCGATTACTGGATTACGGTCTATACCATCGCGGACGGCGCCCTCGTCGACTGCGGCGGACTCAGCGGCGGCCATTGCGTCCTGTACGCCGACGGCTCGGGCGGATTCGTGGGGTATGAGGGCCATATGGGGGAATACCACATCACCGCGTCGGCGTTGGAGGGGACGGCGCTTTCCACGCGGGAGATCGCGCAGGGCGTGGTGGACCACGGCCAGGGCGGGACCTATCCTGATTTGGAGCAGTTCGGATATGGGGACTATGATCAGCCGCTGGAGTTCAGCGGGATACCGACCCTGTTCCTCGCCCCGGCGGGGTGACGGCAGTCAAGCAAAAACGGACAAAAAAGCGGCTTCCTCCAAATTGGAGGAAGCCGCTTTTATATGAGGGCGGGGGGGCTACAGCTCGGCCACCACGCGGCAGGGCAGGCCCGTGGCGCTGGCATAGCGCAGGGGGTAGGTGTGGGCGGTAAAGTCCGCCCCGTGGGCCAGGATCTGTTCCAGGCCCCACAGGTTCTCCACAACGAAGGCCCCCCGGTCGGCGCAGCGCTGGTCCGTGGGGGTGTGCTCCGCACCCCGGCGCACCCCGGCGAAATCCACGCCGAGGATGGACACGCCCCGGTCCAGCAGGGCGTCAATCAGGGCGTGGGAGAGCTGGGGATGGGCGGAGAAGTAGGTCTTGCCGCCGTAGCCCTGCTCTGTAATGAAGCCGGAGCAGAAGGCCACGAACATGCCCGGCTCCACCCGGGTGAGATCCACGTCCTCCGGTTCGATGTCCCGCCCCCGCACCGCCCGCACGTCGAAGACCACGCTGGGGCGGCGGGTGTACGCCAGGGGGAATTCCTTGTCCATCACGTCGAAATGGGTGCCCAGGTGCCCGGAGAGGGCCTTGCGCTCGTTGCCCCGGGCGTCCTGCGCCATTTGGGGCGTAATCTCCAGTGTGATGTCGATCAGCACGGCTATTCCTCCTCCTGATGCATCAGCCTCTGTTCGGCCGGGAGCAGGCCCTGGTCGTAGCGCTCGATCTTGGTGTTGAGGCGATCCAGGGTCTGCTGCTGCTCCGCGATCCGGGCCCGGAGCTGGTCCCGCTGCTCGGTGAGGATCTGCTTTCTGGCCTCGATGGTGCCGTCGCCCTGCTGGAAGAGGGCCACGTACTCGATGAGGGCCTCGATCTGGATGCCCGCGCCCCGCATACACTTGGCGAACTCCACCCAGCGGCAGTCCTCCTCGGTGTAGGCGCGGATGCCGCTCTTGCTCCGGGTCACACCCGGGATAAGGCCGATGCGCTCATAGTAGCGCAGGGTGTCCGCCGACAGGCCGTACTGCCTGCTCACTTCCGCAATGGTCATACAGCGACCCTCCTCACCGGCCGAAAATTTCGGCGGCTAATCTCATATTTTCCGCCACGCCCACGCCGAAGGGGCAGCGCCCCTCGCACGCGCCGCAGGAGAGGCACTCCCCGGCGGCGTGGGGCAGCAGGGCGTAGTGCTCCCGCACGGTCTCGGGCACGCCGCCCTGGGCGCGGGCCAGGTTCAGGAATTTCGTCACCGCCGCCACGTCGATGCCCACGGGGCAGGGGGCGCAGTGGCCGCAGTACATGCACCGTCCCCGCCAGGAGATGGAGGGGAAGCCCGCGAAGGCGGCGGCGTAGTCCCGCTCCTCCGGGGCGGCCCGCTCATAGGCGGCGCTGCGCTCCAGCTCCTCCACCGTGCGGGCGCCGGAGAGCACGGTGCACACGCCGGGGCGGGTGAGCGCGTAGTGCAGGCACTGTTTGGGGGTGAGGGCCCGCCCGGCGGGGGAGAGGCGCTCGTCCAGCAGGTCCCCGCCGCCGAAGGCCTTCATCACCGTGATGCCCACCCCCAGGCGCTGGCAGGTCTCGTACAGGGCCTCCCGCTGGGGGTCCAGGTTGACCAGGGGGCGGCTGTAGGCCTCGTCGGCCCAGAGGTCCTCCACGTTCTCCCCGGCGGGCTGGAGGTCGTAGCAGGGGTTCACGCTGAACATCAGCACCTCGATAAGCCCGCTCTCCACGGCGGCCAGGGCGGCCTCCGGGTTGTGGCTGGACAGGCCGATGTGGCCGATTTTGCCCTGGGCCTTCAGGGCCTGGGCGTACTCCATCACAGGGCCGTCCTTGACGGACTGCCAGTCGGCCAGGGAGTCCACGTAGTGGATCATGCCCACGTCGATGAAGTCCGTACCCAGGCGCTCCAGCAGATCCGCAAACCCGGCGCGCACCTCGTCCATGTCCCGGGTGCGCTTGTACTGGCCGTCCTGCCAGATGGTGCACAGGTGGCCCTGGAGCAGGAATTTGTCCCGCCGCCCCTTCAGCGCGCGGCCCAGGCGGGTGCGCATCCCGGGGTCCGGGGTGTACAGGTCGATGTAGTTGATCCCCAGGCGCTCGGCGGCGTCCAGCAGGGGCTCCACCAGGGCGCCGCCGTGGTCCACGAAGCCCTCGCAGCCCATGCCGATCTCGCCCACCCACAGGCCGGTGCGGCCCAGCTGTCTTTTTTCCATGGCTGTCACCTCTTCCGATTGGTAGCTTAGGTATACCACCTGGAGTGCACTCCAAGTCAAGAGGATTTTTGAAAAAGGGGCCCCGGCGCACCCCTACAGCGGATAGCGCAGCACGGGCGCGCTGCCCGTCACACGGGGGTTATCCAGGAAAAGGAGGACGCTCTCCCCGTCGTAGGCGTACCGGTAGTCGGACAAGGCCAGGCCGCTGTAGTACCCCTCCACCTCCTCCCGCTTCCAGCCGATCCCGCAGACCTGGTCGGTCACCCAGCGGTTGAAGTCCGCGCTGTCCGCCGTGACGAAATAATCCAGCCCCAGCGGATCGCCGGAACGGAGATCGAAGGTATAGCCGTAATAAGAGATGGAGTTCATCCCGCCCGCGTTCCAGCTGGAGACCTGCCGGACACTGAGTATATCCATATCGAGGTAGGTCAGCTGTGTAGACATGGTGTCGTGCAGGGGCTGGAGGATATAGGGACGATCCTGCCCGGCGGTATCCATCCACTCCGCGCAGGCCTCCCAGAAGTAGTCGTCGGCCATAAAAGCCTCGCACTTTTGTTCAAAAAATGCGCCAATTTTTTCTGCGACGGGTTGTGCGGCGTGGGACAGTCCGGGCAGATCGTACCACCGACGGGCCAGGACCTGCCTTTGCTCATTGACGGCCGCCTGCTCCACCCGGTTCAGGTAGAGGGCGATCCAGCCGTCCTGCCGCTCGTAGGTCAGGCGCTCGACGTAGGGTTCGCCCTCCGCCATGCCCACCACGCCCCGGACGGCGGCGCTGAAATAGCTGCTATAGGAGCTGTCGCCCTGAATCCCCTCCACCGTCCCGGTGACGGTCCCGCCGTCGCAGGTGAGGTCCAGCTTTTGAATGCGGACGGTGGCCTTCCCGCCGAAGAGCCCCCCGTCGGTGCCGTTGCAGTCGGCGCCCATGTAGTCCCGGATCAGGGCGATCTGCACGGCGCCGCTTGGCCGGGCCGCTTCGGCGCTCACGCCGGGGGAGGGGGCGGGCGCGGCGCAGCCCGCCGACAGCAGCAGACAGGCGCACAGCAGGACCGCGCCCGCGTTCGTCCTCGTTTTTTTCATCTACTGCCCCTTGTGGTCCTCCTTGACCAGGCCGCGCTTGAAGGCCCGCAGCAGGGCCTTCAGATCCTCCACCTGGCGCTGCAGCTCGCTGCCGATGTCGGTCTCCGCGATCTTCATGCGTTGCTCCAGCCGCTCGAACACCACCGAGTCGGAGTGGATGTCGCCGTTGACCCGCAGGGCCTCCTCCTTGCCCGCGAAGGGCTGGTGGGAGACGATGCGGAAGCAGGCGGAGTTGAAGATCAGGGTGTACCCGGCGATGCCCGTGGTGGGCTGGTAGGCCTTGCAGAAGCCGCCGTCGATGACGATGAGCTTGCCGCCGGCCTTGAAGGGGCTCTCCCCCTTCTTGGACTTGACGGGGATGTGGCCGTTGATGATGTGGCAGTGGGGCCCCGCCAGGCCGAATTCGGCCAGCACCCGGTCGCACACGGCGGGGTCGTTGTAGTGGGTGTAGTAGGCGTTTTTGGGCTCGGTCCAGGCTTTTTCGTCGGCCATGAGCCGCCGCTCGAAGGTGGTCATGCGGTCCCGGCCAAAGACCGGGGAGTTGCGCCCGCACCACAAAAACCACAGGTAGTCCATGCCGAACTGCTTCTCGGCCGAGCCGGGCTTGGCGTAGTAGGCCTTGCGGGCCACCGATTCGGCGTAGTCCAGGAAGGCGCGGCCGGAGAGCTCGCCCCGGTCGGTCTTGAAGGCCATGAACTCCCCGTCCTCCGTCATGGGCAGGCAGCCGTGGAAGAGCAGGTTGCCGTTAAAGACCTTGTACAGGCCGCCCTTGGAGTAAATAAAGCGGATGTGCTGCTGGAGCTTCTCGCTGCGCTGGAAGGAGGCGGTGAGCTGGCCTATGACCTCGTCCTCCTCGGGAGAGAGGTCGTAGGGGTGCTCCCGGTCCACGGTGGGGAAGTCGCAGTCGTCCAGGGGCCAGGTCTTGCCGCCGATGGTCACGCACTTGTGCTCGTAGTCGATCTTGTCCAGCAGGAGCCGGTCCTCCATGCCGAAGCCGGGGTTGCGCAGGATCTTCTGCCCCTCCAGCTTGAAGAGGATGATGGTGATGGCCTTGTGCATCCGGGCGGAGAGGAGCTTATCCTTCTCGGTGTAGTTGTCCTTGTCGTCCCCGGCCAGCTTGATGGCGAAGCGGGAGCAGTCGGTGTCCCGGTAGACCTCGTTGGCGAAGAGGGCCAGGGGCCGCAGGGAGATGCCGTAGCCGGTCTCGATGACCTCCAGGTTGTTGTAGTGGATGGAGTTGGAGAGCACCGTGGCCACCAGGGTGCGGCTGCCGGTGGCGGCCCCCATCCACAGCACGTCGTGGTTGCCCCACTGGAAGTCCACCGCGTGGTGGGTGAGCAGGGCGTCCATGATAATATCGGCCCGGGGGCCGCGGTCGAAGATGTCGCCCACCACGTGCAGGCGGTCCACCACCATGTGCTTGATGAGCTCGCACACGTGGACGATGAAGTCGCCCGCCCGGTCGATGTCGATGATGGTGGAGATGACATTCTCGTAGTAGTCCCGCTTGTCGTAAAACTCGTAGTTGGTGTTGAGCAGCTCGTCGATGATGTAGGCGTACTCATGGGGCAGGGCCTTGCGCACCTTGGAGCGGGTGTACTTGCTGGTGACCAGGCGGCACACGTCCAGCAGGCGGTGGAGGGTGATGCGGTACCACTCCTCCAGCGCCTCGTCGTCCAGCGCCCGGGCCACCTGCTCCAGCTTCTCCTCCGGGTAGTAGATCAGGGTGGCCAGCTCGTCCCGGTCGTACCTGGACACGCTGGCGGCGAAGAGCTGGTCCACCTTCTCGCGCACCACGCCGGAGGCGCTGTTGAGGATGTGAAGAAAGGCCTCGTACTCCCCGTGCACGTCGGAGAGGAAGTGCTCGGTGCCCTTGGGCAGGTTCAGGATGGCCTGGAGGTTGACGATCTCGCTGCTGGCGGCCTGGACGGTGGGGTACTGGCGGGAGAGCATCTGGAGGTAGCGCAGATCCTCCGGGGTCACGGCGTCGTCTGGCTTTTGGCGTTTCATAAGTTCCTCCTCCTTAGAAGAAAATAACTAAACTCATTGTATCACTCGCCGCCGCGCGTTACAATATGGGGAGCGGAAAAGGAGGACGGGAATATGCAGCACAGGATGAAAGAGGGGGCCATGACGCCGGCGGAGATGGAGGCCCTGCTCCGCGAGGCCCCGGTGGGGCGGATCTCCACCCTGGGGGAGGACGGCTACCCCTACACGGTGGCGGTGCACTTCGTGTACCTGGACGGGAAGATCTACTTCCACGGCCTGAACGCCGGGCAGAAGCTGGAGAACGTGGCCCGCTGCCCCAGGGTGTGCTTCGAGACGGACGTGCTGGACGGCCTGCTGGCGGAGGACCTGCAGACCCCGTGCAGCGCGGACGCGGCCTACCGCAGCGTGGTGATCACGGGGGACGCGGCCCTGGTGGCGGACATGGAAAAAGGGCGGCCCCTGGCCGCCCTTGTGGAGAAGTATACGCCCCAGTGGGCCCATTTGGAGATGCCCACTGCCCGGGTGCGGGGCACCGCCGTGGTGGCGGTCACCCCCCGGTCCATGACGGGGAAAAAGCACGCCTGAGCTACGCCGCCTCGAAGATGTTGAGCATATCCTGCGTCATGGGCGTGGTGTAGGGGTTTAAAAAGCCGTTGAGGATGTCCAGCGTCTGGTCGGGGTAGAGCTGGTAGTGCCAGCGGCTGCCCTGGTAGCGCACGTCCGGGTCCCCCGGGAGGGTGGCGGACTGCAGGCCGGTGGACAGATCGAAGCCCAGGGCGGGCTCGGCAAACCAGAGCATGGTCTCCAGGGGCATGTCGCTCTTCACGTACTGGGAGAAGATCTCAATGTATTTGCCGATCTTCTGGGGGTTGGAGAGCACCTTTTTGACGATCAGGGAGAGCACCTGCTGCTGGGTCTGGGTGCGCCCGATGTCGGAGTACTCGCTGCCCGAGCCGTCGTTGCTGTGGCGGAAGCGGCACACTTCCATGGCCTGCTGGCCGTTCAGGTGGGTCATGCCCGGCTCGTAGAAGATGGACAGCTCCTGGGTGGGGTCGTAGTAGCCCATGTGGATGGGGATGTTGAAGTCCACGCCCCCCACCTCGTCCACCAGGGCGATAAAGCCCTTGACGCTGGCCGTCACGTAGTAGTCGATGGGGATGCCCAGCATGTCGGAGACCACGTCCCGCAGGTTCTCCGGCCCCTTGTGGTAGGCGGCGTTGATCTTGCCGTAGCCCTGGACCAGGGTGTCCCGGGGGATGGAGACCAGGCCCGCCTGCTGGTTCACCGTGTCGTACATGGCCACCATGATGGTGTCGGCGTTGCCGCTGGTGGCGTCGCTGCACGCCAGGAGCACGGTGTAGGTGTAGGGCTTGCGCTCCAGCGCGGGGACGGGGTCGGCCAGATCCTCCCGCTCCCCGGTGTCCGGGTTGTCGGTGGGGCGGACCGCCTTGGGGGTGGACATGGCGGGGGCCTGGGTGGGCTGCTTGGAGGCCAGCTTATAGGCGCAGAAGAGCGCCACGATGACGGCGGAGAGAACCACCAGGGTGCGGTACAGGGCCCGGCCCGCCCTGCGGGCGGGCGCAGGGCGGCGGGAGGAGGGCTTGACGCGTTTTCCTGCCACGGGGCGCGCCCCCTTTCTTTTGTGTTATGTTAACATATGCGCGTATGTTAGTATACAAAATCGGACGGCGTTCGGCAAGGATAAATTGCACGGTTTTATAATTATTTAAGGATTGCGGGCGAAGAGCCCCGGCGGTGGGGATAGGGCACACCCTGTCATTGCGAGGAGGCCCCGCGGGGCCGACGCGGCAATCCGTTTCCTTTTTTGGAGGCCCGGCCTCCGGCGGCGGGATTCTTTGGTTGCAAAGAACCCCGGGAAGAAACAACCAGGGCCTGCGGGCCCTGGACCCGGGGCCCCGCGGCGGTGCGGTTCAGGTGGCTTGCAAAACCTGCAAGCGCTCAGGGCTCGGTTCGGCCCGTGCCCTCTGTGAATAGGGCTGCCGCCCCTGCGGCACATGACCCGCCCATACTTGAAAGTAGTTGCGGTTCAACAGGTGCCTAAAAAGCCGCTCGTACTGCCATGCCCCATACAGCGCTTGGCACTCGTAGGGGCGATTCACGAATCGCCCGTCCACCATCGCCCGCCTTATCCGCCTTAGTTGAAAAATTTTGTTTGGCTTTCTCAACAGAGTGAAAAGCCCCGGCGGTGGCGCCGGGGCTCTCTTTTTACCTCCGGCACTGGGCCGCCAGCATGGCGGCGGTGAGCGAGTTGATTGCGCCCAGTATGTCCACCAAAAGCTGGTTCTGGCCCGCGAGCACCTCGAGGATCCGCTCCAGGGTCTCCTGCTCACACCCGCAGGGCACGGTGGGGCAGGCCGTGGGCGCGTCGCACACGGGGAGGGGGTATATGTATCGGTTCATGGGTTCCTCCGCCTCCATGGCGGCCTCCGCCCCGGTCCGGGCTTCCCCGGCCTGGGCGGCCACGCTCCTGCCCTGGGCGATAATGGCCCGCGCGGCGGCCTCGGCCTCCGCGCGGGCCCGGTTCATGTCCCGGCTGCGGCGGCAATTCTGTTTCGGCATTGCGGCACCTCCTGTCTGATACCCCATGTTATGCGCAGGCGCCTCCCGCCGTCCCCGGCGGCAGGGCAAAGACAGGGATTTTTTTGCGAAATCCGCTGCCGGCGGAGCGTTCACCCCCGCTTTTGCGAGGAGACAATCATCTGAATCGCCCCGTCGGAGAGGGGCGATCCGCCGTAATCGGAAAAGGTATCCACAATGTGCATATCCCGCCGGTGCAGAATGTCCCGGATCTCGGCGAGGTGGTACAGCCTGGTGGGGTTTCCCCGGGTGATCGCGGGCCTGTCCAGCGCCTCGCCGTATCGGCGGTCCCACTGGCCGTAGAGCATGACGCGGGTTTTGGCGTCCCACTCGAACCTGGACAGGGTGAGGCCCTGCTCTCCCGCGTCCCAGAGCTGGCAGGGAAAGTGGGTGTCCGCGTACCCGGCGTTCATGACGTCCATAAAATGCTTGCCGCCCGGACGCAGGGCCCGGGAAATTACGTCGAAGATCTTGAGGTTCTCCCCCTCGTCCTCCAGGTAGCCGATGGCCCCGTCGGAGAGGCTGAGCACCGCGTCAAAGGTCTGCTCCGGCTTGAAATCGCGTATGTCGGAGCAGAAAAACCGGGCGCTGAGGCCCTCCTCCTCCGCCCGGCGGGTCGCGTGGCCGATATAGGCCCCGGTAATATCCACCCCCACCACCGGAAAGCCCCGCCGCGCCAGCTCCAGCGCGTGCCTGCCGAAGCCGCAGGCCAGATCCAGAATACGCGCCCGGCCGGTCAGGCCCAGCGTGCGCACGATAAAGTCCACCTGTCTGCGGGTGTCTTCCACCCACGATTGGGCTTGGATGTCCAGGGTCCATCCTTTCTTGTACCAGTCGCTTCCGGCAGATTCCATGGCATAACGCCCTCCTCTCAGCCGTCTCATTATACGCCCGCGGGATGTGGAGGCCAACCCTTTTGTAGAAAAGGGAGAATTCGCCAGAGGCTCTTGACATTTGCCGCCGATTCGCGTACAGTAGCCTTGTCTCAAATGAGACATAAGGAGGTGCGGAAATGGATCGGTCCGATTTGGACGGCGCCCTGCTGGAGCGCCTGGGCGGCACCTTCCTGTTCCGCGCCACGCCCCCGGGGCTGATGGAGGCGGTGCTGCTGGACCGGCGGTGCTTCCGGGCGCGGGTGCGCAAGGGCCGCACCATCTACACCCCAGAGGATTTCCGCCGCTGCCTGGGGCTGCTGGTGTCAGGGACGGTGCAGGTCAGCAAGGAAAATCTGATCGTCAGCGTGCTGGGGCCGGGGGAGCTGTTCGGGGCGGCCGCCCTGTTCAACGACGAGGAGGCGTACGTCACCACCCTCACCGCCCGCGCGGACTGCGACCTGGTCTTTTTCCCCCAGTCCCTGGTGGAGGACCTGATGTCGAGCTGCCCCGCCGTGGCCCGCAGCTACATCTCCTACCTGTCGGGCCGCATCCGCTTCCTCAACGGGAAGATCCAGGGCCTGATCGCCCCCACGGCGGAGCGGAAGCTGGAGCAGTATCTGGCCGCCCACGTCCGGGACGACTGGGTGGAGCTGGACTGCCCGGCCACCGGGCTTGCCAAGCGGCTCAACGTGAGCCGCGCCTCCCTCTACCGCGCCTTCGACGCCCTGGAGGCGGCGGGGGCCATCCGGCGGGAGGGGAAGCGCATCCGCATCCTGGACGGGGAGGCCCTGCGCCAAGGTGCCTTGGAGTGAAGTTCTATATAAGGAAGGAAAGAGTAGTATGAAGCTGAAGAAACTGACCGCGCTGGGCCTGAGCCTGGCGCTGGTGCTGGCCCTGGCGGCCGGCTGCACCCAGAAGCCAGCCGAGGCGCAGACCCCCGCCCCCGCGCCCACCCCCAGCGAGACTGCCACACCCACCCCCGCGCCCACCCCCACGCCGGAGCCGGCGGATGAGCGCCCCCAGGTGAACCTGGCCATGCTCAAGGGCCCCACCGGCATCGGCGCGGCCAAGCTCATGGCGGACAACGATGCGGACGCCACCCTGAACCGCTACACCGTGGAGGTGGCGGCCCAGCCCACCGATCTGGTGGGCAAGCTGACCAGCGGCGAGCTGGACATGGCGGCCATGCCCACCAACCTGGCCGCCTCCCTGTGGAACAAGACCGGCGGCGGGGTGGAGCTGGTGGCCCTGAACACCCTGGGGGTGCTGTACATCCTGGAGAAGGGCGACACCGTCCGCTCCATGGCGGATCTGGCGGGCAGGACCGTGCTGGCCACAGGCCAGGGGGCCAACCCGGAGTACGTGCTCAACTACCTGCTGCGGCAGAACGGGCTGGAGCCCGGCAAAGACGTGACCATCGAGTGGAAGACCAGCGACGAGGTCTCCGCCCTCATGGCCTCTGGCGAAGCGGATCTGTGCATGCTGCCCGTGCCCGCCTCCACCGCCGTGCTCATGCAGAACCAGGACGTGCGCGCCGCGCTGGACCTGACCCAGGAGTGGGAGAACGCCGGGGCCGCCGGCGTGTTCACCATGGGCTGCGTGGTGGTGCGCTCCGACTTTGCCAAGGAGAACCCCGAGGCCGTGGCCAACTTCCTCACCGACTACGCCGCCTCCATCGACTACGTGAAGGCCAACGTGGACGAGGCCGCCGAGCTGGTGGCGCAGTACGGCATCACCCCCAAGGCCGCCATCGCCAAGGCGGCCATCCCCCAGGCCAACCTGGTGTGCATCACGGGGGAGGATATGCGCCAGATCCAGGACTACTACGAGGTGCTCTACGCCGCCGACCCGGCCTCCATCGGAGGGAATATTCCCGATGACTCCTTCTACTTCATCCCGTAACAATCGCGGTATGCCCCAGCCCGCCCCCCCGCATGGGGGGACGGGCTGGAGGCGCCTCGTCAAAACCGCCGTGCCCCTGGCCGTCTGGCTGGGGGTGTGGCAGCTTGCGGCCATGGGGGTGGGCAAGGAGCTGCTGCTCCCCACCCCCGCCGCCGTGGGGCGCACCCTGGCCGCCCTGGCGGGCACGCAGGCATTCTGGGCCGCCGCCGCGGCCTCCCTGCTGCGGGTGTTCGGCGGCTTTGCCGCCGGGTGCGCGCTGGGCGCGGCGCTGGCCGTGCTGACCAGCTTCTGCACCTGGGCGGACTGGATTTTTTCCCCGGCGGTGCGCATCGTCCGGGCCACCCCGGTGGCCTCCTTCATCCTGCTGGTACTGCTCTGGGCCCCCACCGGGCAGGTGCCCGCCATTATCGCGGCGCTTATGGTGCTGCCCGTGGTGTGGGCCAACGTGTGTAAGGGCATCGCCCAGACCGACCCCCTGCTGCTGGAGGCGGCCCGGGCCTACCGCTTCTCCGCCGGCAGGACCGCCCGGCTGGTCTACGCCCCCTCGGCGCTGCCCTACTTTGCCGCGGGCTGCTCCACCGGCATGGGGCTGGCCTGGAAGGCCGGGGTGGCCGCCGAGGTGCTCTGCCAGCCCCGCGCCGCCATCGGCACCCAGGTCTACTTCTCAAAAATCTACCTGGAGACGCCCGACCTCTTCGCCTGGACGGCGGTGGTCATCGTGCTCAGCCTGCTGCTGGAAAACGCCCTGGGCGCGGCCCTGGGGCGCATGGGAAGGGGGGCGGATCGGTGATAACTGTCAGGGATATTACGGTGCGTTATGGGGAAAAGACCGTGCTGGAGCGCTTTTCCCTGGCTCTCCCGGCCCGGGGGATCACCGCCCTGTCCGGCCCCTCGGGCTGCGGCAAGACCACCCTGCTGCGGGTGATGGCGGGGCTGCTCACGCCGGAGGCCGGGACGGTGGGTCTGCCGGGGCGGGCGGTGATGCTCTTCCAGGAGGACCGCCTCTTCCCCTGGCGCACGGCGGAGCAGCACGTGGCCGACGTGCTGCCCAAGGGGGCGCGGGGGGAGGCCGGGCGCTGGCTCACCCTGTGCGAGCTGCACGGGGAGGGGGGCAGCTACCCCGCCTCCCTGTCCGGGGGCATGGGGCGGCGGCTGGCTCTGGCCCGGGCCCTGGCCTGCGGCGGGGACGTGCTGCTGCTGGACGAGCCCTTCACCGGCGTGGACGGGGCGCGCATGGCGCGGATTCTGGACCGGGTGCGGGCGCTGGGCATGCCCGTCATCCTCTCCAGCCACGAGGCGGAGGTACTGGCCCGGGCCGACCGGGTCGTCCGGTTGGACGGCCCGCCCCTGGCCGTAACGCCGTCCTAGCGGGAACGGGGAACGTGGGAGAGGGGGGACGCCGCGCGCGGCGTCCCCCCTCTCTTATGCTGCGCGGAGGAAACGGGTTCAAAAGGGACCCCGTTACAACTCATTGATGGTCTCCGTCACAGAGACAGTGCGCATTCTTTTCGCCGGAGCAAAGGTAGCCAGGACGGCCGCGAAGAGGACAAAGACGAGGATGACCGCCAGGTTGACGGCGGGAAAGCGCCAGGCCGCATAGCTGTAGTGGCCGGTAATGAGGAAATCGAACAACAGCTTGCTGCAGGGCAGTCCGACGGCGCAGCCGGCGGCGCACCCCCAGAAGGCATAGGTGAGCGCTTCGGAGGCGATCATCCGGGTGATCTGGCGCCCATCCATCCCCACCGCCCGCATGGCGCCGTACTGCTTTATCCTGGCCGATACGCTCATAGAGATGCTGTTGACAATATTGAGTATCGTGACCAACGTGATAATCCCCAGAAACCCGTATACGCAAAACACGAAAGCGAGATATGTGCCGGCGGTGCGTTCCTCCCGCCTGTCTTTAAAGGCATATTCGCCGCCGGCTGCCGCCTGTATGGCCAGGACATCTTCGTCGGTGGCGCCGCCCGCCGTCTGGACCATGATAAGGGAGTAGCCGCTCTCGCCCGTCAGGCGGGTGAAGGTGTCCCCGGACGTGATGAGCGTGAGCTTACCGTTGGTAAGGCCGTCACTGCTGAAGGGGTCATAGCGCAGCAGACCCGCGATCTCCAGCTCCCCGCCGTTCACCAGGACCTTGTCGCCGATGCCCCAGGGGCTGCTCCGGTCCCAGGTGGCCAGGACATAACCGCTGTTTCCATAGACCTTTGACAGGTCGCTGCCCCGCATTAACGCGTGGTCCTTGTTCAGGCACTCCAGATCAAAATCGTCAAAGGAGATTAGATCGGCCCCGCCGGAGCCCGCGGTGCCGCCGTTGACTGCGGCGGGCACCCCCAACATGACCCGGCGGCCGTAGACCCGCTCCACCCCCTCCATGCCGCTGAGCGTATCGATGAGCCCGCTGCCGATTGAGTTGGAGCCGTCGCGGCTGGCAATATCAAGGTCGGAGGCGCCGGCCGACTGCGGCATCACATAGTTTACAAAGTCGATCAGCACCGAAAAGCTCAAAAAGAGGATGATGCTCAGGGCAAAGGAGCCGATCATCAGGAACAGGTTTTTCTTGATGGATACCGCATGATGAATGCCCAAAGCCGTTTCAATCTTGAAAAAGCGGGATTTCACCGCATGGCGTACAGCCTGCGCGCCCTCCGAGTTGCCGGCGGCCGCCGTCACGGGCGATACCCTTGCCGCCCTCTTTGCCGGCGAGCTTGCGGCGAACAGCACCGAAACGACGCCCACGACGATTCCGCTGGCGATCCCGGTGGCGCTGAACCCGAACAGGGGGATGTGTGAAAATTCTTCTCCGACGAGAAACCGCAGCGCGGCGCACATGCCCCATGAGGTCACGATTCCGAGAACAAGGCCGATGGGGACCGCGGTTTTACACCAATTCAGGGCCTCCAGCCGGATAAAACGGATAATTTGCTGTTTACTCATTCCGATGCAGCGCATCATGCCGAAAAACCTGGTCCTCTGGGCGACGCTGCTGTTCATGCTGCTGGAGATCATTAACACGCCGGCGACCAATACCAGCAGAAACAGGACTGCGGCGATCAATAACAGGGCTTGTCCCAGGGCGCTGTCGAACAGGCCCGAAAAGGACAGGGCGCCGTGCTTCTCCAGCAGCCGTCCCTGCTCCATCCGGGCGCCCATCTCAGCCATGCTGAACACGGCCGTCACCATAAACACCGAAAAGATGATGCACAGGAGCGTCATGCGGCTTTGACGCCTGTGTACTCTGGCTGAAATCGGGATCAGGCTCAGGTAGCTTTTCATTCCCGGCACCTCCCGAAGTCGGTGAGCACTCCGTCGGATACCTGCAGGATGCGGTCTGCGGTCTGCGCGATGCTCCTGCTGTGCGTGATCATGATGATGGTCTGCTCGTATTTCCTGGAGGCCTCCCTGAGCAGGGTGATCACCTCGCTGGTGTTTTGGGTGTCCAGATTACCGGTGGGTTCATCGGCAAGGATCAGCGCGGGCCGCGTGATCAGGGCACGGCCGATGGCCACACGCTGCTGCTGGCCGCCGGATAACTGGCTGGGCAGATGGTGGCGGCGCTCGTTCAAATTCAGCACCGTGAGCAGCTCATCCAAGTACTTCTTGTTGGGCCTCTGGTAGTCCAGCAGGACGGGAAAGACCATATTTTGCTCAACGGTCAATTCCGGAATCAGGTTGAAGCTCTGAAAGATAAAGCCGATGTTCCTGCGGCGGAATATGGTCAGGCTGTTGTCCTTCATGGAGAAAATGTCCCTGCCGTCGATGCGTACCTTGCCGGACGTGGGCGTGTCAAGCGCGCCGATCAGATTCAGCAGGGTGCTCTTCCCGGAGCCGGACTCTCCGACGACGGCGACGAATTCCCCCTTAGGGACGGAGAAGGTCGCCTGCCTCAACGCATGGACGGCGGTTTCGCCGCTCCCATAGGTTTTTGAGATATGATCGACTTCCAACAAATTCATACGGTTCAGCACCTCTTTCATCCTTGGTAAGGAAAGGGTACCATATCAATCCTACCGCAAGATGACACACAGGCTACAATTTTGTAGGCGTCAAAAAATTGACCGTAAAGGCGGCGCCGGCGCCCGGCGCACTGTCCACCTCAATGGTCCCGCTGTGTGCTTCCACAATCGCCTTTGCAAGCGGCAGGCCAAGCCCCACGCCCTGCGTGTCCTTTGAAAACCGGCTGCGGTAAAACCGCTTGAAGATATGGTGCAGGTCCTCCGGGTGGATGCCGCAGCCGTTGTCCCGCACGGCGATCTGGACCACCGAGGGCAAGGCCCTCCACGTGACGGAAACCGCGTCCCCCGCCGCTGTGTGGTCCAAGGCGTTTTTCACAAGATTGCAGATCGCCTCCATCAGCCAGTCGCGGTCGCACAGGAGCGCGACCGTCTCACTGCCGGAAAAGGACAGGGATTTTCCCTCCCGTTGGGCTTGAAATGCAAAATGCCGCTCTATCCGCGCCATCATACCGGACACAGTTTCCACTGTTTTGTTCAAAACAATGGTCCCCGCGTCCAGCTTTGTGATTTTCAGGAGGTTTTGCACAAGGGCTTCGATTCGGTCAAGCTCCTGTTCCGAGAGAGCCGTAAACGCCCGGACGGTGGCCATATCCTCCGCTTCCTCCTGCAGGATCCCGTTATAGATGTTCAGGGCGGCCAGGGGCGTCTTGAGCTGGTGGGAGATGTCGGATATGGTGTCTTTCAGAAACCGTTTGGCGCTCCCCTCCTGCTCGGCATGGGCGTTCAGAATGGAGACCAGCGAATTGACCTCATGGAACAGCCGGTTCAGCCCGCCCTCGTCGTCACATTCGATCCGGGCGGCCCGGTCTCCCGCAATATAGTCCCGAATCTGCGCGGCCGCACGTTCCATGATCTGATGCTGGCTCCTGAAATACAGGTACACGAGCGCCAGGAGCGAGAGGCCCATGCACACGGACAACGCCAGGACATACAGCGCCGCATACTCCGCGTTCAATCCGATCACAGCGGCACAGAGCAGGACGAACCCGGCGGCGATCGCAAGCGCCAGGCAGAAAAAACGCTTGATTTTCCGGTCTGTGAGCAGTTTCATGGCGCACCTCAATCCGCAGCATCCCATTTATATCCCACCCGGCGAACCGTTACAATTATTTGCGGGTTACTGGGGTCGTCCTCGATTTTTGTGCGCAGCCTGCGGATATAGACGGTGAGGGAGCTGCTGTCGATATAGTTTTCATCGCAGTCCCAAAGCCTGCCCAGGATCTGCTCCGGCGAGAGGACAATATTGGGCGTTTCCATAAACAGGCAAAGCAGCTTGTACTCGCTGGCCGTCAAATCAAGCCGCACGCCGTTTTTATAGACCTCCCGCTTCAGCAGCTGCACTTGAATGCCGTTGGAGTTTAATTCGGGATCCGCCCGGCTGAAATTATCACTTCTGCGCAGAAGTGCGTTGACCCGCGAGAGGAATACCGCCAGCTTAAAGGGCTTCGTTATATAGTCGTCGCCGCCCATATCGAGCCCCATGATGATGTCTGTCTCTTCGTCCGCCGCCGTCAGGAACATAATGGGCACTTTGGAGCTGCGGCGAATTTGCCTGCATATATCGTAGCCGGAGCCGTCCGGCAGCGACACGTCCAGAATGACCAGATCATACCTTCCGTCCAGCCACAGCGCGTTCGCCTCCAGCCTTGTGCGGGCGGCGTCGATTTCATACCCCTGTTTTTTGAGGGCAAAGGAAAGGCCGTTCATCAGGCTCAGATCGTCTTCCACGAAAAATATACGCTTCATGCATATAATCTCCTCAATTTTGCACAGCCCCCGGGCGGGGAGGCCGAACCACGCCTATGTAAATAGTATCATACCACCCGGCCCGCCTCAAGGCAATTTACCATGGGGATAAATCCCGCCTCCGCTCGACGGGGGCGGGATTTTATGATACAATAAAGCCCGACAATGCGCAGACGAGAGGGGGGAGGGCCTTGCTGATCTACCTATCCGCGCTGGCCGACGGCGCGGAGCAGGCGCGCTTTGCCGCGCTCTACGAGGGCCACCGGCGGCAGCTGCTGTACGTGGCCAAGGGCTTTTTGCGGGACGGCGGGCTGGCCGAGGAGGCCGTGCAGGACGCCTTTTTGGCGGTGGCGAAAAATTTTTCAAAAATTTCCGCCCTGGACGGTCATGAAGTGGCCCCATATCTCGTTACTATAGTGAAAAACAAATGCCGCGACATTCTGCGCCGGGAACGTAAGTACACCGGCCTTGCCGAGCTGACGCAGACCACCGCCGGGGATCTGACGGCGGAGTACGCCGATCTGCGGGAGGAGTGCCGCGTGCTGGTGGAGGCGCTGAAGGATATGCCCGACATTTACCGCGAGGTGCTGGAGCGCCGCCTGGTGCTGGAGCAGAGCAACCAGGAGGCGGCCCGCAGCCTCGGCATTGACGAGAACACCGCGGCCAAACGGTTTTCCAGGGGCCGGGCCATGCTGGCGGCCCGGCTGGCAAAGGAGGGGATTGGCAATGGATGAGGGCTGGAAGAGCGGGGAGGCGCTGGACGCGCTGCTGCGCGAGGCGCTGCTCGCGGCCAACGACCCCGAACGCCTGGGGATACCGCCCGAGGAGGCGCTGGAGGGCACGCTGGAGTTCTCGCCCGAATTTGAAGAGAAGATGGCGCGTGTGCTGGCGGACCCGGCGGGGTATGAGCGCCGCGCGCGATCCCCGCGCCCCGTCTGGCGGCAGTTTCTGAGGGCCGCGGCCTGCGCGGCGCTGGTGCTGGCGCTGGGCTTCGGCGGGGCCATGCTGACCCCGGGGGGCCGCGCGGCGGTGACCAGCTTCTTCAGCAGGAATTTTGAGGACCACACGGTGTTCGGCTTTGTGGACCCCGCCGCGGGCACCCAGTCCCCGGAGCCGGAGGCGGGGATCTACGTGCCGTCCTACGTGCCCGAGGGCTACAAGCAGAAGGAGTGGAGCCAGGACGACGACTTCGGCACGGTCCGGGCCTGGTACGAGGGGGCCTGCGACCTGTACTACATCAACTATATGTGCTTCCCGCTGGCCCACGCGCCCACCATCGCCGTGGACAACGAGCACTCGGAGGAGAAGCAGATTGAGATCAACGGCGTGCCCGCCAAGCTGCTGGAGGGCAACGTCCCCTTCACGTACGACGTGGAGGAGGCGGACGGGAGCACGCGCACGGTGGAGTACTACACCTCCTTCCTGGTCTGGACGGACGAGGAGGCGGGCTACGGCTTCTTCCTGATGGGCACCTGCCCGGCCGGGGATCTGGTGGCCGTGGCGGAGGGCCTGGAGTGGCGGGCATCTTAAGATCTAATTAAGATCAACATTTTCCGCTTGCGCGGTGGGTGTTCCACGGTTTAAAATGAGTGTCTGCGGACGGCCCACCCCGCCGGGGTGGGCCGTCAAATCTATTTCCCAAGAGGTCAAACGCAATGGATACGATACAACTGCAACCGGAACAAAAGAGGCTCCTCCTGGCGCTGCGCCGGGGCTGGCAATGGCGGGGCGGAATTGTGCTGGCCTGCGTGCTGGCGGGGCTGCTGCTGTGGGGCTTCCCCCTGTGGGGCGCGCTGGCCTGGGCCCTGGGCCTGGGCCTGCTGGGCGCGCTGGAGCTCCGGGTGGGCGAGCGGGCGGAGGCCGCGATTTCCCGCGTCCTGTTCGCGCTGATGCCCCCCATGGCCTACACCCTGGTGGAGATCCTCAACTACAACAACCCCTGGACCGACTTCTCCGCCCTGCAGATCTGCCTGAACCTGGCCTGGTACTACCTGCTGGCCGTGGCCTTTTACCTGGTGGGCGGGCGGCGGAACCTGGCGGCCAAGCTGGCCGTGGCCGTGGGCTGGGCGTGGGGCATGGCCAACCACTACGTCATCTCCTTCCGGGGGCGGACCATCTTCCCCGGGGACTTCCTCACCCTGCGCACCGCCGCCAACGTGGCGGGCAACTATGACTACACCCCCGACCTGACCCAGGTGGTTACGGGGCTGGTGCTGCTGGCGTGCCTGCTGCTCATCTCCCTGCTGCCCCGGCGGAAGGGCCGCGGCAGGATTCCGCTGAAGCTGGCCCTGCCCGCCCTGGGGGTGGGGGCGGCCTTCCTGGTGCTCTTCTTCTCCACCAACTTCCTCTCCTGGGCGGGGATCGAGCCCTCCATGTGGACCACCCGGGGCAACGGGCTGGCCCTCAACTTCTCGGTCTGCCTGCGCTACAGCCGGGTGGACGCGCCGGAGGGCTACTCGAAGGAGGCTCTGGCGGCCCTGCGGACGGAGCACCCGTCCGATGCCGCCGCCGTACCGGCGGCGGGGGACGGGGAACAGCGGCCCGTCAACCTCATCGTCATTATGAACGAGTCCTTCTCCGACCTGGGGGTCATCCCCGGCGTGGAGGCCAACCGGGACTGGATGCCCTACTGGCGCTCCCTCAGCGAGAACACCATCAAGGGGTACGCCTACGCCTCGGTGTTCGGCGGCACCACCGCCAACTCGGAGTACGAGTTTCTCACCGGCAACACCACCGCCTTCCTCCCGGCAGGCACGGTGCCCTTCCAGATGTACGTCTCGGACGGCGACCCCTCCCTGGTCTCCCAGATGAAGGCCCTGGGCTACTCCACCCTGGCCATGCATCCCTACCTGTCCTCCGGGTGGAACCGCATCCCGGTGTACAACGACTTCGGCTTTGACCGCTACATGTTCGAGGGGGACTTCACGAACCGGCAGTACATGCGCAACTACGTCACCGACCGCAGCGACTATGAAAACCTCATCGCGCAGTACGAGGCCAAGGCGCCGGGGGAGCCGATGTTCATCTTCAACGTCACCATGCAGAACCACAGCGCCTACAACGTGCCCTGGAGCGGGCTGGAAAAGACCACCTGGCTGACGGGAAAGTTTGAAAACCGCTTTTCCACCGTGGACCAGTACTTATCCCTCATCTACCAGAGCGACCTGGCCCTGGAGTATCTGCTGGACTACTTCGCCCAGGTGGAGGAGCCCACCATGGTGGTCATGTTCGGCGACCACCAGCCCCAGGTGGCCACCAATTTCTACACCGAGGCCCTGGGGGGCGGTGCGGAGGGGCTGGACACGGCCACCGCTCAGCTCAAGCAGATGGTGCCCTTCCTGATCTGGGCCAACTACGACATACCGGAGGCGGACGGGGTGGAGCTCTCCCTCAACTACCTGTCCACCCTGGTGGCCAAGACCGCCAACCTGCCCCTGACGGGCTACCAGAAGTTCCTGGACGCGCTGTACCGGGAGGTGAGCGTGGTGAACGCCGTGGGGTTCCGGGACGCGCAGGGCAACTGGGCGGCGGAGCAGGAGGCGCTGGGCGCGCAGGCGCGCGGCGCCCTGGAGCGGTACCGGGAGCTGCTGTACAACAACATTTTTGATAAAAACGACCGGATCGACGGATTTTTTGAATTAAGCGAGTAAGAAAACAGGGACGGCCCGCCGGTTTGGCGGGCCGTCCCTGTTCAGCGTTGTTGCCGCAGGCCCGCCGCAATCCGTTTTACCCCCGTACCGTAGGGGCGATTCACGAATCGCCCGACCACCGTCGGCCGCCTTTTCCGCCTGGCTACCTGTTCTCAGTGTAGCGCCCAGATCCAGCGGAAGGCGAAGCGCCGGGGGGCGGAGAGCAGCACGTCGGCCCGTTCGGCCTGGTTTTGAGCCTCCTCCGCCATGGCGTCCCGCTCCTCCGCGCTCAGGGTGTGGGGGCTGAACCGGGCCTTTTGGGCCAGGGCCAGGCAGGCGGGGGTAATCTCCCCGCCCCAGGGCTCCAGCCGTTTCAGGTAGCGGTAGGCCGCGATCACCGCCCCGTTGGCGTCCTCCCCCCGAAAGCGCCGCCTGCGCAGCGCGCGGCGGACGCGGCGGCGGGCCCACAGGGCCAGGATCGCCAGCAGCAGGCAGGCGGGGATGAGCAGCCATGCCGGCAGGGTGAAGCCGCCCGGACCGCCCTCCGCCTCCGGCGTGGGGGCGGCGGAGGGGGTGGCGGTGGGCGTGGGGCTGGGCGCGGCCGAGGGCGTGGGGGTGGGCGTGGGCGCCGCGCTGGGGGTGGGGGTGGCCTGGGTCTGGGACTCCTCCGACCAGGGCACCGCGCCGCCCAGGTAGCCCGGGGTGGCGTCCACCGGGTACCAGCCGTAGCCGTCCAGGTAGATTTCGGTCCAGGCGTGGGCCGCGTAGTCGGGCACGTTGACGGTGCCCGGAATGGCAAAATAGGTCACGTACCCGGTGACGTACCGGGCGGGAATGCCCAGGTACCGCAGCAGCAGGGTGGCGGCGCTGGCGAAGTGCATACAGTAGCCCCGGCGGCTGTCGCACATGAAGTGGACGGTGAAGTCCTCCCCCTCGGGGGTGAGGGGGGTGTCCGGGTCGTACTCCGCCATGGCGGAGAGCAGGTAGGCCACCTGGTCGGCGGTCCCCAGGCTGACCACGGCGCTGTGGGGCAGACCGAGATCCTCGTAGCGCTGCCACAGCGCGTCGTTCTCCCGCCGGAACGTGTCGAACTCCCCGGCTGCCGTGCGGGCCCAGAGATCCGACATGAAGGGCTGTATGGCCTCGCCGAAGCCCTCCGGCACATCCAGGTAGTTGGCGTAGACGAACTGCCGGTAGGCCCGCTCCGCCCGGGCCGCAACCCCCTCCAGGGGGGTGAACTGGGCCCCCTCCTCCAGCAGGGCGCCGGGCTTATAGTACAGGGTGTGGGTGCGCACGTTGCGGGCGCGGGCCAGGTAGGCGTCCCGCTCAAACCGGGCCCCCGCCAGCTGCTCCGGCGTGGTGAGGAGCTGGTAGGGCACGTAGACGCAGCCCGCGGGGGCGCCGATGTTCTCCACCACGACGGGGTAGAAGGGGGAACCGGGCGCGGTCATGGAGGGGAAGTTCATGGGCTGAATCCCCAGCAGGGCATCCCCGCCGTCCACGGTCAGCACAATGGAGGCCCCCTCCTGCGCCCCCTCCGGAATTCCGGGGCTGGGGATGGAGGAGGCGGAAAGCGGGGGGACGTAGGTATCCTCCGGCAGCTGCCGCCAGGCGTTGTCCTCGTACAGCCCGTTGGAGTAGCCCCGCAGGTACATCTTCCCCTTCACCTGGCTGGTGACCTTCAGCACCGTGCGCCCGCTGAAGTTCAGGGGCCCGGCGGCGGAGAGGTTCACGTCCTGGGTGCCGCCCGCGGCGGCGAAGCCGCTCCCGAAGATGCCGGGCAGAGGCCCGTCCAGGGTAAGGCCGTCCAGGGAGCGGTTCATCCAGTTCATAATGCCGGTCTGGGCGGCGGCGGCCCAGCGGGGATGGGTGTAGTCCGCCCGGGGGAAGGCCAGGGTGAGCAGCGCCAGCAGCACCGCCACGGCGGGCAGGGCGAGGAGGGTGAGCCGCGCGCCCCCCTCCGGGTCCCGCCTGGCGGCCAGGGAGCGCAGCAGCAGCACGCACCAGCAGCACATCAGGACCATGAGGGGGAGCCAGCCCGGCGTCTGGGTGACCGCCACGGAGGCCCCCGCGAAGGGCAGGGTGAGCCAGAAGGGCAGCCAGAAGGAGCGCCGGCGCGCCACGCCCCAGCCCAGCAGGACGGACAGGGGGGCGGCCACGGCCAGCAGGAAGCAGGTGGCGCTGGTCCGCCACTGCTCCGGCGTGTGCTCGGCCAGGGGGTAGATGGCCTGGACGAAGCTCAGGTGTTGGGCGTAGAGGTTGACCACCGCGCAGCGGGTGATCACCTCCCCCGCCGACAGCACGTCCCACAGCAGCCAGACCGCGCCGCCGTAGGCGGCGCTCAGCCCCAGCAGGAGGGCCCCGCGGCGCCGGGGCAGGGTGTACAGGGCCAGGGAGAGCAGCGCCAGGACGGCCAGGCCGAAAAAGAGGGCGGGGTTGTCCACATCCAGGCCGAAGGCGGTGGAAAAAGAGAAGGCCGCGCCCACCAGGGCCATCAGCAGCAGGACGCCGTCGGTGAGCAGGCGCAGGGGGGAGGGGCGGTTTTTTCCGCGCTTCACTGTGCGCCACCCCCCTCCGGATCGGCCACGTGGTAGTGCCGGACGGGGCCGTCGCCCCCCGTCGCGCGGACGGGGCCGTCCAGCACCGAGCGGCCGGTTGGGGGCGCGGGCTCGGACAGGGCGGCGGCCAGGCAGGCCAGAAGGTCGTGCTCCGAGGCCACGGCATAGCTGCGCAGGGCGCCGCTCACCGGCTCGGCCCACTGGATGAAGTGGGGCAGCTCCCGCGCCAGGAGGGCGCGGGAGAGGCCGGAGAGCCGGTCCAGCACCCGGTCCAGGGCGTCCGGGGCGCCGAAGTGGTCGAAGGTGAGCACCAGGGCGTTGCGGCGGGGCTCCAGGGTCTCCCGCACCACCAGGTCGTCCAGCTTGGAGGAGAGCTTCCAGTGCACCGAGCGCAGCGGGTCGCCGGGGCGGTAGGGCCGCAGGTCGTAGTCCTCGCCGGGGCCGCCGCCGGGGCGGGGCTTCATACCCGCCCCCTCCACGCCCCGGTCCAGGCCGGGGGGCGGGGCCTCCGGGGCGGGCACAGGGAGCACCAGCACCCGGCAGGGGGGCGGCGGGGGCAGGCGGAAGGAGAACAGCCCCAGCAGATCGCACACCCGGGGGGAGGCCACCTCGCACTCCCAGGCCCCGCAGTGGGGGGCGGGGGTCTGCTCCCCCAGCCGCTTGCCGCCCGAGGCCCCCGAAAGGGTGCGGCGGGCCTCGTCCCGCTCCCCGGTGAGCAGGTTCCGGGCGCGCAGGGTGAACACGGCCTGGGACAGGGGCAGGCGGGTGCGGTTTGCCAGGCGCAGGGACCACTGCACGCACTCCCCCCGCTCCACCGCCGGGGCGGGGGCGGACAGGGAGAAGGAACAGCCCCGGATTACCGGCAGGCTCGCCGCCAGGGAGAGCAGGGGAAAACAGACCACCAGCACCAGCACGAACCAGGACAGGTAGTCGGAAAAGCAGATTTGAAAGACCGCGGCGGCCGCCAGGGCCATGCCGTAGGAGATTCTCCGGCGCAGCATCGGCCCTACCCGATGACCGGGGGCGGCACGGACTTGAGCACGTCCCGCACCGGGTCCACGGCGGCGCGGTCCACCGTCTCCGCCCGGGCGGAGAAGATCAGCCGGTGCTCCACCACGTCCCGGAAGACCGTCTTTACGTCCTCGGGGACTATAAAATCCCGCCCCAGCACGAAGGCGGCGGCCTTGGCCATGGCGGCCACCGCCAGGGTGGCCCGGGGGCTGGCCCCCTGGGCCAGCATGGGGTGGCTGCGGGTGGCGTTCACCAGCTTGACGATGTACTCCGCCACGTCGCCGCTGACGTGGACGGCGTCCACCTGGGCGCGCATCTCCACCAGCCCCGCCGGGGTGAGCACCGTGTGCACACGCTCCAGGGGGTTGCCCGCCTGCTTGCGGCGCAGCAGCTCCAGCTCGTCCTCCGGCTTGGGGTAGCCGATGGACAGGCGGACCATGAAGCGGTCCATCTGGGAGTCGGGCAGCAGCTGGGTGCCCGAGGCCCCCGCCGGGTTCTGGGTGGCGATGACCAGGAAGGGCTGGGGCACCGGGTGGGCCGTGCCGTCCACCGTCACCTGGCCCTCCTCCATGGCCTCCAGCAGGGCGGACTGGGTGCGGCTGGTGGCGCGGTTGAGCTCGTCGGCCAAAAAGAGGTTGCACAGCACCGCGCCGGGCTGGTACTCCATTCTGCCGGTGGCCTTGTTGTAGAGGGAGAAGCCCGTGATGTCGGAGGGCATCACGTCGGGGGTGAACTGCACCCGGCTGTACCCCAGCTCCAGGGCCTTGGAGAAGGCCAGGGCCATGGTGGTCTTGCCCACGCCGGGGATGTCCTCCAGCAGGATGTGCCCCCTGGCCAGGATCGCCAGCAGCACCTTGACCAGGATGTCGTCCTTGCCCACCACGGCCTTCTTCACCTCGGCGACAATATCCGCCGCCCGCCTTGCCTCGTTCACACCGCACACCGCCTTCGTCCAATCATGTATCCCCCATTCTATAGAGCGCTTAAACTTATGTCAACTAAAAAGCGGTTACAAAACGGATAGAAGTACAAAAAGGCGTTGAAACTACTTGCGTTGCGGGCACCGCTGTGCTATAATCACTATGTTAGTAATGTAGGTATTGGATGAGAGTGGGGTTCGCCCCGCTCTTTCTTATTGAAAAAATGGGGCATGTAAAATTATGGGATGCCCCGCCGGGACGCTTGCGGAGGTGCGTATGGCAAAAGTAACCGAGACGGTGGCCGCCCTGGCCGCCCCTCTGGCCCGGGAGTGCGGCTGCTCCCTCTGGGACGTGGAGTACGTGAAGGAGGCGGGGACCTGGTTCCTGCGCGTCTACATCGACCGGGAGGGCGGCGTGTCCATCAACGACTGCGAGGCGGTCGCCCGCCCGCTGTCCGACGCGCTGGACGAGGCCGACCCCATCGAGGGCAGCTACACCCTGGAGGTCTCCTCCGCCGGGGCGGACCGGGTGCTGAAAAAGCCGGAGCACTTCGCGGCCTTCCCGGGCGCGGAGGTGGAGGTGCGCCTCTACCGCGCGGTGGACGGGCGTAAGGACCACGTGGGGGAGCTGGTGCGCTGGGACAACGGCGACGTGACCATCGCCGCCGGCGGGGCCGAGCGGACGTTTTCGAAGAAGGACGTGGCGCAGGTGCGCCTTTACGTGAGATTTTAAGAGTGGGGCGGCCGGCGGCCGACTGTGTAAGACGAGGAGAATTCTGAAATGGCAGCTAGGAAAAATGCGAAGGCCCAGAAGTCCAATGAGCTGGACGCGGCGGAGTTTTTTGCCGCCATCGACCTCATTGAGAAGGAAAAGGGCATTCCCAAGCAGTATATGGTGGAGAAGATCACCCAGGCCCTGGTGTCCGCCTACAAGCGGGACCACGAGGGCGTGGGGGACAACGTGACCGTGGACGCCGACGAGGAAAAGGGCTCGGTGCGCATGTTCGTCAAGAAGGACGTGGTGGAGGTGGTGGATAACCCCTGCACCGAAATGAGCCTGGACGAGGCCCGCGCCTCCCTGCCCCACGCCCAGCTGGGCGACGTGCTGCGCATCGAGGTCAAGCCCCGCAACTTCGGCCGCATCGCCGCCCAGACCGCCCGCCAGGTGATCATCCAGGGCATGCGCGAGGCCGAGCGGGGCATGATATATGACGAGTTCAACTCCAAGGAGCACGAGATCCTCACCGGCGTGGTCACCCGCATCGACCCCCGCTCCGGCGCGGTGAGCCTGCGCATCGGATCGGGCAGCGAGAGCACCGAGGCCTTCCTCGCCCCCGGCGAGCAGGTGCGGGGCGAGGTCTACCACGAGGGCGACCGCCTGCGCGTGTACGTGGTGGAGGTCCGCCGCTCCACCAAGGGGCCCCAGGTGCTGATCTCCCGCACCCACCCGGGGCTGGTCAAGCGCCTGTTCGAGTTGGAGGTGCCCGAGATCTTCGACGGCACCGTGGAGGTCAAGTCCATCGCCCGCGAGGCGGGCAGCCGCACCAAGCTGGCCGTCTGGTCCTCCGAGCCCAACGTGGACCCCATCGGCGCCTGCGTGGGCCCCAGGGGCCAGCGGGTGAACACCATCGTCGACGAGCTCAAGGGCGAGAAGGTGGACATCATCAAGTACTCCGACGACCCCGCCGAGTACGTGGCCGCCGCCCTGTCCCCCGCGGACGTGATCGAGGTGGACACCCTGGACGAGGGCAAGAGCTGCCGCGTGGTGGTGCCCGACGACCAGCTCTCCCTTGCCATCGGCAAGGAGGGCCAAAACGCGAGATTGGCCGCGAAACTGACCGGCTATAAAATCGACATCAAGCCCGAGTCCGCCCCCGGCGAGCCGCTGGCGCCGGAGCCCGAGAGCACCGACGGGGCCGAGGGCGAGGAATAAGACAGCGCAAAAGCAAGCTGAAGGGAGGCGTTTTCAGTGCCGAAAAAGATACCCCTGCGCCAGTGCGTGGGCTGCCGGGAGATGAAGCCCAAGCGGGAGCTGATCCGGGTGGTCAAATCCCCGGAGGGGGAGGTCTCCCTGGATTTTAAGGGCAAGAAGCCGGGCCGGGGCGCCTACCTGTGCCCCAACCCCGCGTGTTTGGCCAGGGCCAGAAAGTCCAAAGCCCTGGAGCGGGCCTTCTCGGCCCCCCTGCCCGACGAGGTGTACGGGGGCCTGGAGGAACAGATGAAGGAGGCGCCGGATGGCGAATAATATCTTGCGCCTGGTGGGGCTGGCAAAAAAGGCCGGCCGCCTGGAGATCGGCGAGGAGCCGGTGGGGGCCTGCGCCAGGGCGCGGCAGGCCAGGCTGATACTGGTGGCCTCCGACGCGGCGGACAACAGCGTGCGCCGGGCGGGACATTTCGCCCAGGCGGGCAGCGCCGCCTGCGTGCAGGTGCCCTTTACCAAGGCGGAGCTGGGCTCCACCGTGGGGCGCACGGCCTGCGCCATGCTGGCCCTGACCGACGCCGGGCTGGCCCACAGCATCTGCACCAAGCTGGCCGAGGCCGACCCGGAGCGCTACGGCGCAGCGGCCGAGTCCCTGGCCGTCAAGGCGTCCAAGGTGCTCCAGCGCCAGAAGGAGCAGCGCGCCCATGAAAAGAACCTGCGCGAGGGCAAAAAGGCGCCCTGGGCGGCCCCGGCAAAGGGCGGGGCCGAGGCGCGCATCGCCCGGAGGAAGGGCGCCGAGCCCGCCGCCCAGGCCGGGAAGGCTCCGCCCAAGCGGCCGGTGCCCAAGGGGAAGATTGTGATCAAGGGGACGGCGAGACCGGGCCCCCGGCCCCCGAAAAAGACGCCATGAGAACAGTGCGGCGCAACGACAGTATAGGAAAGAGAGGGCTTGTTCCAATAAGAAAGCGCAGCGGCCGCGCCGCGTTTTCCTATTGGCGCAAGTCCCATTGTGGAGGTGGCTTATATTGCTGAACAAATATCGTGTCCATGAGGTGGCCAAGGACTTTGGCAAAAATTCCAAGGAGATCGCCGACGTTCTGACCAAGTACGCCACGGCCCCCAAGAACCATATGCAGGTTCTGGAGGACCGGGAGCTGTCCATTATTTTCGACTATATGACCCAGCACAACCAGGTGGAGAGCATCGAGAGCATCTACGCCGACGTGTACCGGGAGCCCAAGCCGGCCCCCGCCCCGGCGGCGCCCAAGGCCCAGAGCGCGCCCCAGGCCGGCCGGCCCGCCCAGCCCCAGCAGCAGGGCCAGCGCCCCGCCGCCCAGGGCGGCCAGCGGCCCCAGCAGCAGGGTCAGGCCAGGCCCCAGCAGCCCCAGCAGCAGGGCCAGCGCCCCGCCACCCGCGTGCCCGAGAAGAAGGTGGTGGACACCCGCAAGGGCGGCGACGTGAACCTGGCCAAGTACGACGAGCGGCTGGAGACCATCGCCGCCGGCAAGACCACCCAGATGCAGGCGGGCAAGCAGAAGTTCCAGGGCCGCAACAACAACCAGCGCCGCGGCCCCTCCTTCGGCAACAAGCGCCGCCAGGAGGAGCAGGAGAAGATGCGCCGCCTCCAGGCGGAGATCGCCAAAAAGAACCCCCTGAAGGTGATGATCCCCGACGAGATCGCCGTGGGCGAGCTGGCCCTGCGCATGAAGAAGACGGGGGCCGAGGTGGTCAAGCACCTGATGAAGAACGGCGTCATGGCCTCCATGAGCGACGTCATCGACTTCGACACCGCCGCCATCATCGCCGAGGAGCTGGGCTGCAAGGTGGAGAAAGAGGTCATCGTCACTATCGAGGAGAAGCTCATCGACACCGCCGAGGACAAGGCGGAGGATCTGGTGGACCGGGCCCCCGTGGTGGTGGTCATGGGCCACGTCGACCACGGCAAGACCTCCCTGCTGGATAAAATCCGCCAGAGCAACGTGGCCTCCGGCGAGGCGGGCGGCATCACCCAGCACATCGGCGCCTACCAGGTGCAGGTGAACGGCCAGCCCATCACCTTCCTGGACACCCCGGGCCACGAGGCCTTTACGGCCATGCGCGCCCGCGGCGCCATGATCACCGACGTGGCCATCCTGGTGGTGGCCGCCGACGACGGCATCATGCCCCAGACCGTGGAGTCCATCAACCACGCCAAGGCGGCCAATATCCCCATCATCGTGGCCATCAACAAGATGGATAAGCCCGAGGCCAACCCCGACCGGATCAAGCAGCAGCTCACCGAGTACGGCCTGGTGAGCGAGGAGTGGGGCGGCGAGACCATCATCTGCCCCCTGTCCGCCAAGACCGGCGAGGGCATCGACAACCTGCTGGAGATGGTCATCCTCACCGCCGAGATGGGCGAGCTGAAGGCCAACCCCAACCGCACCGCCCACGGCGCGGTCATCGAGGCCCGGCTGGACAAGGGCCGCGGCCCCGTGGCCACCCTGCTGGTGCAGAACGGCACCCTGAAGCAGGGCGACGTGATCATCGCCGGTACGGCGGTGGGCCGCGTGCGCGCCATGACCAACGCCCAGGGCGAGAAGGTGGACACCGCCGGCCCCTCCGTGCCTGTGGAGATCATCGGCATGAGCGAGGTGCCCGACGCGGGCGACGACTTCCACGCCGTGGCCGACGAGCGCATGGCCCGCGAGCTGGCCGAGCAGCGCAAGCACGAGCAGAAGGCCGCCGCCGCCGGGCCGGTGAACCAGAAGGTGAGCCTGGAGGACCTCTTCTCCCAGATTAAGCAGGGGGAGATGAAGGAGCTGGCCATCATTGTGAAGGCCGACGTGCAGGGCTCCGCCGAGGCGGTGAAGGCCAGCCTGGAGAAGATCTCCAACGAGGAGGTCCGGGTGCGGGTCATCCACTGCGCGGTGGGCGCCATCAACGAGAGCGACGTCATGCTGGCCGCCACCTCCAACGCCATCATCGTGGGCTTCAACGTGCGCCCCGACAACAACGCCAAGGACAGCGCCGCCCGCAGCGGCGTGGATATGCGCATGTACCGGGTGATCTACGACGCCATCGAGGAGGTCGAGACCGCCATGAAGGGCATGCTCTCCCCCAAGTTCAAGGAGGTCTCCCTGGGCCAGGCCGAGGTGCGCGAGGTGTTCAAAATCACCGGCGCGGGCATCGTGGCCGGCTGCTACGTCACCGAGGGCAAGATCCAGCGCGGCGCCCAGCTGCGCCTGATGCGCGACCACATCGTGCACCACGAGGGCGTCATCGCCACCCTCAAGCGCTTCAAGGACGACGTGAAGGAAGTCGCCCAGGGCTACGAGTGCGGCATCACCATCGAGAAGTTTGGCGACGTTAAAGTTGGAGACGTGATCGAGGCCTTCATCATGGAGCAGATTAAAGTATAAGTAACACAAAAGACGGGGTACGGATTGCCACGGGCGCAAGCGCCCTCGCAATGACAGTGGTTGCGGGGGGCAGTCCCCGCGCGCGTCATTCCGAGGAGGGCGCAGCCCGACGTGGGAATCCGTACCCCGGTTTTTCTTAAGGAGAAAGTATGGCAAATAACCGTATCGGACGCATTAACGAGGAGATCCAGCGGGAGCTGGCCTCCCTGATCCGCACCGTCAAGGACCCCAGGGTCCACGGGCTGGTGTCCATCACCGCCGTGGAGACCACCCCCGACCTGCGCTACGCCAAGATCTTCGTCAGCGTCCTGGACCGCAGCGACGTGAACGAGGTGATTAAGGGCCTGAAATCCGCGGCGGGCTACCTGCGCCGGGGGCTGGGCTCCGCCCTCTCCCTGCGCTATACCCCCGAGCTGGTCTTTGAGCGGGACGACTCTATTGACAAGGGCGCCCACATCCTGGAGGTTTTGAAGGACATCGAGCGGAAGGACGGCGAATAGGCATGGATTACCGGCAGGCCGCCGCCCTTCTGCGGGCGCACGACAAGTTCCTTATCCTCACCCACAAGCGGCCCGACGGCGACACCATCGGCTGCGCCGCGGGCCTGTGCTGCGCCCTGCGCGGGCTGGGCAAGACCGCCTGGATCCTCTACAACCGGGACGCCACCTCTTTGTTCACCCCCTATCTGGAGGGGCTGGTGGCCCCGGAGGGCTTTGCGCCGGAGTTCGTGGTGTCGGTGGACATCGCGGGGCGCAGCCTCTTCACCCCCGAGGGGGAGGTCTGGCGGGACAGGGGCATCGACCTGGCCTTCGACCACCACCCCTCCTACGAGGGCTTTGCCAAGGAGTGCTGCGTGGACCCCGGCCGGGCCGCCTGCGGCGAGCTGGTCTACGACGTGGTGCGCCAGTGGGGGGAGCTGGACGCCCGGGTGGCCGCGCCCCTCTACGTGGCGGTGTCCACCGACACGGGCTGCTTCATGTACGGCAACACCACCCCGGACACCCACCGGGTGGCCGCCGCGCTGATGGAGCGCGGCATCGACTACGCCGCCCTGAATAAGAAGCACTTCCGCACCAAGAGCTTCAAGCGCCTCAAGCTGGAGGGTATGCTGGTGGAGGGCATGGCGTGCTATGACGGCGGCAAAATTGCCGTGGCCGCCGTGACCCTGGCCATGATGGCCGCCCTGGACGCCCACGAGGAGGACGCGGAGGACATCGCGGCCCTGGTGGGGCAGACCGCGGGGGTGGAGACCGCCGTGACCATCCGGGAGCTGGAGGGCGGTGAGTGCAAGCTCTCAGTGCGCACCACCGGGGGGCTCAACGCCACGAAGGTGTGCGCCCTGCTGGGGGGCGGCGGGCACGCCGCCGCCGCCGGCTGCACCGTCAAGGGCACGCCGGGGGAGGCGGCGCGGGCCATCCTGGACGCCATCCACAGGGTGCAGGCGGATGGCTAACGGAATTATTGTGATCGACAAACCCCAGGACTGGACCTCCCACGACGTGGTGGCCAAGGTGCGGGGCATCCTGCGCGAGCGCCGGGTGGGCCACGCGGGCACCCTGGACCCCATGGCCACCGGGGTGCTGCCCGTCTTTGTGGGGCGGGCCACCCGGGCGGTGGAGTTCGCCGCCGAGTCGCGCAAGGAGTACGTGGCCGGGCTGAGGCTGGGGGTGGTCACGGACACCCAGGACAGCACCGGCACGGTGCTGGCCCGGCGCCCCGCGGCCGCCGGGCGGGCCGACGTGGAGGCCGCCCTGGCGGGGTTCCGGGGTGAGATCCTCCAGATCCCTCCCATGTACTCCGCCCTCAAGCGGGACGGGAAAAAGCTCTACGAGCTGGCCCGGCAGGGCAAAGAGGTGGAGCGGGCGCCCCGGCCCATCACGATTTACGCCCTGGAGCTGCTGGAGCAGACCGGGGAGGGGGAATACCTGCTGCGGGTGGAGTGCTCCAAGGGCACTTACGTGCGCACGCTCTGCCACGATTTGGGCGCGGCGCTGGGCTGCGGTGGGTGCATGTGCTCCCTGCGGCGGACCCGGGCGGCGGGCTTCGGCCTGGACCGGGCGGTGACGCTGGAGTCCCTGGCCGCGGCCGCCGCCGCGGGACAGGGGGAGGCCCTGCTGATGCCGGTGGACGCCTATTTTGAGCGATACCCCTGCCTCATGGTGGACGCGGCGGCGGCCAAGGCCGTGCGCAACGGCGCGGCCTGCCCCTGGCCGGGGGCGGAGGGGGAGTACCGTGTGTACGGCCCGGAGGGGGAATTCCTCATGCTGGGCCGGCTCCGCCGGGGACGGCTGGAGACTATCAAGAGCTTTTACGAGGTGTAGCCTTTGAATACAACTGACAAGACCCGCCGTGTGATCGCCCTGGGCTTCTTCGACGGGGTGCACATGGGGCACGGGGCCCTGCTGCGCCGGGTGGCGGCGCTCTCCCGGGAGCTGGACGCGGTGCCCTCGGCCTTTACCTTCGACACCCACCCGGAGAACCTGATCGTCCGGGTGCCCATGCCCCTTCTGAGCTCCCCCATGGACCGGGCCGACCTGATGCGCCGGTACTACGGCATCCGGGACGTGATCGTCTCCCATTTCGACGAGCGCATGATGAAGATGCCCTGGCGGGAGTTCGTCACCGACTACCTGGTGGCGGAGAACGGCGCCGTCCACCTGGTGGCGGGGCACGACTTCCACTTCGGCTACAAGGGGGAGGGCAACCCCGCCCGGCTGCAGGACACCTGCCGGGAGATTGGCGTGGGCTGCGACATCGTGCCGCGGGTGGAACAGGACCACATCACCGTCTCCTCCACCTACATCCGCACGCTGATCGCCCAGGGGGAGATGGACCGGGCCAATTATTTCCTGGGCCACCCCCACACGCTCAACGGCGTGATCAGCCGCTGCCGCATCATGGGCTCGGCCCACGGCTACCCCACGGTGGATCTGCGCTTCCAGCCCGGCGTAATCACGCCGGCCCACGGCGTGTACGCCTGCCGGGTGTGGCTGGAGGGGGGCGGAGGGCACATGGCGGTGGTCAACGTGACCGGCCGCTCGGGGCCTATGGACGAGCAGGTGGAGGCCCTGCTGCTGGACTTCGGCGGCGCGGACCTGACCGGCCGCGCGGCGCGCCTGGAGTACTACACCCGCCTGCGGCTGGAGAGCGAGTTCGCCTCCCGCAGCGACCTGCGGGCCGAGATCGAGAATAACGAACGGGAGACCAGGGACTACTTTAAACTCAGAGGAATCTAGGATTGACTTAAAAGCGCAACGACGGAGCCGAACATCGGAGGGAGAATGCTATGCGTTACCGGCGGATGTACCCCGCGCTGCTGTGCTTTGCAGCCGCTTTGCTGGCCATGGGCCTGGCCCTGGACGACCCCCGGAATATCCTGCCCGGCCTTGTAAAGATCATCATGACCGAGGACTGCCTGATCACCGACTACGTGCAGATCGCGGGGGTGGGGGCGGCGTTTGCCAACTCCGCCATCGTCACGGTGGTGAGCCTGGGCATCCTCTATCTGGCAAAGGATCCGCTCAACGGGTACACCCTGGTGGAGATCGGCCTGATGGCCGGCTTCTCCCTGTTCGGAAAGAATTTCCTAAACATCTGGCCCATCGTCCTGGGCACCTGGCTCTACGCCAAGAGCCGCCGGGAGGACTTTTCAAAATACGCCTCCATCTCCCTGCTGGCCACCTCCCTGTCCCCGGTGGTCAGCTTCGTGGGCCTGGAGAACGGCTGGGGCAACCCCCTGATCGCGCTGCTGGTGGGGGTGCTGATCGGCTTCATCATCCCGCCCCTGTCCGCCTATACATACCGCATCCAGAACGGCATGAACCTGTACAACATGGGCTTCGCCTGCGGGCTGGTGGCCATGGTGCTGGTGCCCGTCATGAGCAGCATGGGGGCCGACCCCCAGCAGGCCTACTACTGGGCCACGGGGTACAACCTGTCCTTTGGGATTATGCTCACGGTGCTGTGCGTGGGGCTGATTTTGGCGGGACTGTTCGCCTGCAGGCGCCCCGCCTGGGCCGCCTGGGCGGGCTACCGGCGGCTGCTGAAAACCACGGGCCGGGCCCCCAGCGACTACCTGCGTATGTTCGGAGCCGCGCCGGTGCTCATCAACATGGGCTTCAACGGCCTTATCGGCATGCTGGTCATCCTGTGCACCGGCGGGGATCTCAACGGCCCCACCCTGGGCGGCATCCTCACCATCATGGGCTTCTCCGCCTTCGGCAAGCACGCGGGGAACATCCTGCCCGTCATGGCGGGGGTGGTGCTGGGCGGCGTGGTGCTCCACTGGTCCCCCGCCAGCAGCTCGGTGCAGCTGGCCATGCTCTTCGGCACCACCCTGGCCCCCATCTCGGGGTATTTCGGCTGGCCCTTCGGCCTGCTGGCCGGGTTCCTCCACTCCTCCGTGGTGCTCCACGCGGGCACGGCGGTGGAGGGTCTGAACCTCTACAACAACGGCTTCTCCGGGGGCCTCATCGCCATCGTGCTCTACCCCACCATCACCGCCATCGCCCGCCACCGCAAGCCGGTGCTCCAGGACGAGGACTACTTCGAGGCATTCGAGCACGACGAGCCCCTGGCCCCGCCGCCCCGGAAAAAGGCCGCCGTGGTGGAGGAAAAGGACGAGTAAAACCAAGCGCCCGCTGCCAATATGGCAGCGGGCGCTTTTTCTACCGGGTGGTGCCGCGGCGCCAAAGGCCGCTGCGGAAGAAGCCCCAGCCGATGAAGCAGGGGAGCAGGGGCGAGAGGGCCTCCGCCCAGAAGATGCCCACGTACCCGAAGCCCAGCGCCCGGCCCAGCAGCCAGCTGAAAAAGAGGCGGAAAGCCAGGGACTGGAGCAGGCTGTTGAGCATGGCCAGCCAGGCCGCCCCTGCGCCGGTGGCGAAGGCGTCGTAGACGTACATGGCGGAGTAGAGCAGGCAGTTGAAGGAGCAGCAGATGCGCAGGTAGCGCACCCCCTCGGCCACCACGGCGGGGTCGGCGTCGAAGAAGCGCACGATGGGGGCGGCGAACAGAAGGACGGCCACGGTGCAGCAGGCGCTGGCCGCCGCCGCCAGCCGCACTCCGGTCCGGCAGGCGCGGCCGGCCCGCGCCGGGTCCCCGGCCCCCACGCACTGGCCCGTCATGGTGGTGACGGCGCTGCCCACCGCCCAGCAGAGCATGGCGGCGAAGGTGTTGATTTTCAGCCCCACCCCCGCCGCCGCGGCCACCACCACGCCGTAGGTGTTGAGCATCCCGGTCACCAGCAGGTAGGACAGGTTGAGCACCGCCATCTGCACGGCGCTGGGCAGGCCGATGCGCAGCAGCGCGGCGCAGGTGGCCCGGTGGAGGCAGGGGGCGAGGGGGAAGCGCCGGCGGCGCAGCAGGGCCAGCGCGGCGAGACAGGAAATTCCCTGGGCGCACACGGTGGCCAGGGCGGCCCCCCGGGTGCCCATGCCCAGCGCCCCCACCAGCAGCAGATCCAGCAGCACGTTGACGGCGGTGGCCACGGCCATGAGCAGGAGGGGGCCGGCGGAGTCCCCCAGGCCGCGCAGCACGGCGCACACCGCGTTGTAGCCAAAGACGAATACCGTGCCCAGGCAGAGGACGGGCATGTAGTCCAACGCGGGGCCCATGGAAACGTCCGGCACGTTCATCAGCCGGAAGACCGGGCGGCACAGGGCCAGCCCCAGGCCGGTGATGAGTACGGAGGCGAGCAGGGCCACCGTAAAGAGGGCGCCCGCCGCCCGCCGCTGGCCGGCGCCGTCTCCGGCGCCCCGGGCCTGGGCGACCAACACCGAGCCGCCGGTGGACACCCCGGTGCACAGGGCGTTGATGATGTAGCTCAGCATGGCGGCGCTGCTGACGGCGGCCAGCCCGGCGCTGCCCGTAAAGCGGCCCACCACCGCCATGTCCACCACGTTGTAGAGGGATTGCAGCAGGTTTGCCCCCAGCAGGGGCAGGGAAAAGCGGACCAGCGCGCCGGGAACGCTGCCGCGTGTCAGATCCTGTTCCACAGAAAATTACCTCGATTCATAAAAAGGGGGCGCGAACGATAGTCGTTCGCGCCCCTGAATATCAGATGGCGAGCCCACCGGCGGCAACACGGCAAGACGGGCCCGAAAAGCCCGCCTGAAACCCGTACTCCGCCGGTGGGCGGGGATTCAGGAAGGAATCCCCGCATTAGGCTCCGAACAACGTCTCACCGTATCCATTTGCCCGGAGCGCAGTTCGATGCAGATTGGGCCGCTGCCCACCGCCATATGAATCGCGCCTTTCTGTGAAGCTGGATGGATCATACCACGCCCGCGGGGCCTTGTCAAAGGGGAGGCGTTTAAAAAGCGTCCGGCCGGGAAACCGGCCGGGCGCTGTAGGCTGTCAAAAAACCGAACAAGCGAAACTTAGTGCGCAGGATGCAGGCATAGCTGTAGAAAATTAGGCGGATAAGGCGAACCCTGTCATTGCGAGGAGGCCCGCAGGGCCGACGCGGCAATCCGTCTTTTTGGAGGCCCGGCCTCCGGCGGCGGGATTCTTTGCTTGCAAAGAACCCCGGGAAGAAACAACCAGGGCTTCGGCCCTGGACCCGGGGCCCCGCGGCGGTGCGGTTCAGGTGTCCTGCAAGACCTGAAAGCGCTCAGGGCTCGGTTCGGCCTGTGCCCTGTGTAAGTAGGGCTGCCGCCCCTGCGGCACATGCCCCGCCCAGACTTGAAAGTAGTTGCGGTTCAACAGGTGCCTGAAAAGCCGCACGTACTGCTATGCCCCATGCAGCGCTTGGTACTCGTAGGGGCGATTCACGAATCGCCCGTCCACACTCGGCCGCCTTATCCGCCTTAGCCGCATCTCTTGTGCATGCGTCCTGATCCGGGCTTGCACCAAAAATCCCTATGATATAGTTTTTCAACAGGCTGCAGCGCCCGGCCGGTTTCCCGGCCGGGCGCTGCGTAATTGTTTTTTATTCGCCGTCCTGCATGGCCTTGGCCGCCTCGATGGCCTTCTCCTGGGCCGCCGGGGTCGCGCCCCACCCGGCCTGCGCCGTGCGGGGGCCCCAGGGAATTGAATCTGCCCGGGCGGAGTCAATCCGCCCGGCATCAAGGTTTTGGCCTGCGGGCCAAAACGCTTGGTGAGGACGCCGCCCCCGGGGAGGGCCGGAGGATTTATTCGCCGTCCTGCATGGCCTTGGCCGCTTCGATGGCCTTCTCCTGTGCGGCGGGGGTCGCGTCCTCGTAGCGCACGAAGTGGAAGGTAAAGGAGCCGTGGGACTGGGTGAGGCTGCGCAGGTCGATGGCGTAGGTGCCCATCTCGGCCATGGGGACCTCGGCCTCCACGACCTGGTTGCCCTTGCCGTCGGGGTTCATGCCCATAACGCGGCCGCGGCGCTTATTGAGGTCGCCAATGACGTCGCCCATGTAGCTGTCGGGGATGGTGACCTTCAGCTCGCCGATGGGCTCCAGCAGCACGGGGCTGGCCTGGGGCATACCGGTCTTGTAGGCGATCTGTACGGCGGTCTTAAAGGCCATTTCGGAGGAGTCCACCGGGTGGTAGGAGCCGTCGAAGAGGGTGGCCTTCAGGTTGACCACGGGGTAGCCCGCCAGCACGCCGTGCTGCACGGCCTCGCGCATGCCCTTCTCCACGGCGGGGAAGTAGTTCCTGGGCACCGCGCCACCCACGACGGCCTCGCAGAACTCCAGCTCCTCGCTCTCGCCGGGCTCGAAGCGCATCCACACGTCGCCGAACTGGCCGTGGCCGCCGGTCTGCTTCTTGTGGCGGCCCTGGACCTCCACCTTCTTGCGGATCTTCTCGCGGTAGGCCACGCGGGGCTCGGAGAGCTCGGCCTCCACGCTGAAACGGCTCTTGAGCCGGGCCACCAGCACGTCCATCTGCATGTCGCCGGTGCCGGAGACCACCATCTGCCGGGTCTCGGCGTTGTTGACCCAGTTGAAGGTGGGGTCCTCGTCGTTCAGGCGGGTGAGGCCGGAGGCGATCTTGTCCTCCTGGCCCTTGGTCTTGGGGGCGATGGCCACCGAGTAGCAGGGCTCGGGGAAGGGAATGGCCTCCAGCTTGACGGCGTGGCGGGGGTCGCACAGGGTGTCGCCGGTCTTGACCTTGTCCATCTTCGCGATGGCGCCGATGTCGCCGCAGGCCAGCTCCTTGACCTCCACGGCCTTTTTGCCCTTCATGGTGTACAGGCGGCCCAGCTTCTCGGTCTCGCCGGTGCGGCTGTTGACCATGGGCATGTCCGGGGTGAGGTTGCCGGAGACCACCTTCACGTAGGAGTACTTGCCGTACTGGTCGCTGACGGTCTTGAAGATGAAGCCGCAGGGCAGCGCGCCGGCGGAGAAGACGAACTCCTCGGTCTCGCCGTCCGCGTTCTCGGCCAGCTCCGGGGCGCCCTCCAGGGGATTGGGCACCAGATCCACGATGGTGTCCAGCAGGGTCAGGGTGCCCAGGCCGGAGAGGGCGCTGCCGCAGACCACGGGGAAGAGGGACATCTCCCGCACGCCCTGGCGCAGGCCCTGGACCATCTCGGCGTAGGTGAAGTCCTCGCCGTTGAAGTATTTCTCCATGAACTCCTCGCTGGTCTCGGCCACCGACTCCTTCAGCGCGTCGTACAGCTCCTCCAGCACGGGCTGCTTGTCCGCGGGCACGTCGATCTCCACCCGCTTGCCGTCCTTGATCTCATAGGCGCGCTTGTGGAGCACGTCGATGATGCCGATGACCTTCTTGTTCTCGTCCCAGATGGGGGCGGCCACGGGGGCGATGTTCTTGCCGAAGCGGTCGCGCAGGGTGGCGAAGGCGGCGTTGTAGTCGGAGTTGTCCTCGTCGGTCTTGGAGATGTAGAGGATGCGGGGGGTCTTGCGCTCCTCGCAGTACTGCCAGGCCTTCTCCGCGCCCACGCTCATGCCCGCCTTGGCGGAGCAGACGATGACCGCCGCGCCGGACACGCGCAGGGCCTCGTACACCTCGCCCACGAAGTCGAAGTAGCCCGGGGTGTCCAGCACGTTGATCTTGCAGCCCTTGTACTCGATGGGGGCCACGGCGGTGGAGATGGAGATCTGGCGCTTGATCTCCTCGGGATCGTAATCACACACGGTGTTGCCGTCGCTGGGCTTGCCCAGGCGATCGGTTCCGCCGGTCAGATAAAGCATGCTCTCGGCCAGGGAGGTCTTTCCGTTGCCACCGTGCCCCAGCAGGCAGATATTGCGGATGTTTTGTGCGGAATAGCTCATAACTGTTACCTCTCCTTACGTTTGGAATCGCGCCCGGCGGCGCGAGAAGCGAAGTCGGATCGACTGCTATTGGTTATTATACATTAATCGTGCCCCGGTGACAACTCATAATTTTATGAAATTACATAAATGTGGCCGGAGAGGGAATTGCCTTTCCCGCCCGGCTGTTGTATGATAACCACAAGGGGGTGTGCCCATGGAGCTGGAAATGCTCTACAACTGCTTTATCGCGGGCGGGTTCGTGGTCCCCGTGCTCAACGTGGCGGCGGGGGCCGTCGGCGGCGCGCTCCACCTGGGGGGCGGCGGCGATTTGGACGCGGATCTGGACCTGGACGCCGACCTGGACGCGGATCTGGATCTGGACGCGGACTTGGACGTGGATCTGGATGCGGACCTGGACGTAGACGCGGGGCCGGGCGGCCTTGGCCCCGTGCCATGGATTGACGCGGAGACCGGCCTTGCCGAGGCGCGGCCCCGCAGGCGCCGCCGGGCGCCCGTCAACGTGATGACCCTGTCGCTGACGGCGGTGGTGTTCGGGGCGGTGGGGCGGCTGTGCGCGCCCGCGCTGCCGGCCTGGGCCGGGCTGCTTATCTCCGCGCTGTCGGGCACCCTGGCCGGGTGGCTGCTGGGCCGCTTCGTCATCGCGCCCCTCAAGTACAACCGCGCCTACGCCTCCGGCATCCGGGACGCCCGGGGCAAGGAGGGGGTCATCCGCCTGGAGGCCCGGGAGGACTTTACGGGCACGGTGGCCGTGCTCTCGGCCACCGGCAGCTGGGTGACCTACAACGCCCGCCCCGCCCCCGGCGCGGGGACGCTGAGGGTGGGCACAAGGGTATGCGTAACGGCCGTGGACGCGGAGAAAAAATGCTGCGTCGTACGCCCGGCCGCAAAGAAAGAGTAAAAGAAGGGAGAAGAAACTATGCCAATCGCCATAACCATCGGCATCGTGGCCGTAGCCGTGGTGCTCATCCTCATCTGCATCCTGTCCACCTGGAGGAAGGTCCCGGCGGACAAGGCGGCCATCGTCACCGGCCTGGGCCGGGCCAAGGTCATCACCGGCGGGGGCGTCATGGTAATCCCCATTTTGCAGCGCATCGACTACGTCACCCTGGAGAACATGAGCTTTGACGTGAACATGCAGGGCACCCTCACCGCCGACGCCGTGCCCATCGAGGCCAACGGCACCGTGGTGGTGAAGATCAAAAACGACGAGGCCATGATCCGCTCCGCCGTGGAGCAGTTCAACTGCGGCCGGGAGGAGGAGACCAAGAGCCACATCGTGGACACCGCCCGGGACGTGTGCGAGGGCCGCCTGCGCGAGATCATCGCCGACATGACCGCCGAGCAGCTCTATAAGGACAGAAAAACCTTCTCCGAGCGGGTCAAGGAGGTGGCCGAGGACCAGCTCGCCGAGCTGGGGCTGGAGCTCAAGAGCTTCACCATCAAGGGCATCAGCGACCAGAACGGCTACTTCGAGGCCCTGTCCAAGCCCCAGATCGCCGCCGTCAAGCGGGACGCGGAGATCGCGGAGGCCGAGGCCGTAAAGGAGAGCATGATCAAGACCTCCGAGGCCAAGCGGGCGGGGGAGCAGGCCCGGCTGGAGGCCGAGGCGCGGATGGCGGAGTCCAAAAAGGAGGCCGACATCAAGAAGCTCAACTTCGAGCGGGAGCGCCAGACCACCCAGGCCATCTCGGACGCGGCCTACTCCATCCAGCAGAACGTGACCCAGAAGGACATCACCAACGCCGAGATGGACGCCAACGTATTGAAGGAGCAGCGCACCCGGGAGGTGCGGGAGGCCGAGATCCAGATCCAGATCGTGGCCGAGCAGAAGAACATCGAGCTGGCCAAGAAGCGGGCCGAGCGCAAGGAGGCCGAGCTGCTGGAGACGGTGGTCAAGCCCTCCGAGGCCGAGAAGCAGCGGGCGCAGCTCTCCGCCGAGGCCCAGAAGATCGCCGCCATCATGCAGGCCCAGGCCGCGGCCGAGGCGAAAAAGCTGGACGCGGCCGCGGAGGCCGAGGCCATGAAGCTGGCCGCCGCCGCCGAAGCGGAGGCCAAAAAGCTGGACGCGGCGGCCCAGGCCGAGCGTATCAAGCAGGAGGGCCTTGCCCAGGCCGAGATCACCGCCCGGCAGGGCCAGGCCCAGGCCGAGGCCGTCAAGCAGGTGGGACTGGCGGAGGCCGAGGCCCTGGAGAAAAAGGCGGAGGCCCTGGCCAAGATGAACGACGCGGGCAAGCTCCAGATGGTCATCGAGAAGCTGCCCGAGATCGCCCGGGCCGTGGCCGAGCCCATGAGCCGCATCGGCAGCATCAGCATCATCGGCGGCTCCGGCGGGGACGGCGAGGGAGGCGGGGCCGCGGACGTGGCCCGCTATACCGCCGGGGCCCTCAAGGCGGTCAACGAGGCGCTGAAGGACACCATCGGCTTCGACATGACCGAGGTCATGCGGGCGGGCACCTTCGAGGGCAAGACCACCCGCAACGTGAACCTGAGCATCGACGGCCAGCTCCCCCAGCCCGGGGAGGAGCAGGAGGCCGAAGCGGAAGGGCAGTAAATAAGGGCAGGGCCCGCCGCGGTACGCCGCGGCGGGCCCTTGTTCTGTCGAAAAGTTAAAACAGAGGTGTATTTGGTGCAGGACTGTGCAGGGATGCTTGTATAAGACATGCAACAAAGGCGGATAAGGCGCACCTTGTCATTGCGAGGAAGCCCCGCGGGGCCGACGCGGCAATCCGTCTTTTTGGAGGCACGGCCTCCGGCGGCGGGATTCTTTGCTTGCAAAGAACCCCGGGAAGAAACAACCAGGGCTTCGTTTTTCAAAGGTGGCTGCGCCCGAATGCATCAGGGTGTCCCCCGGACACCCTGACCCTGGGAACCCAGGGGCCCCGCGGCGGTGCGGTTCAGGTGGTCTGCAAGACCTGAAAGCGCTCAGGGCTCGGTTCGGCCTGTGCCTGTTGGTAGTAGGGCTGCCTAGTTTAAGGTGGCTTCGCCCGAAATCATCCAGGTGTCCCCCGGACACCTGGACCCTGCGGCACATGACCCGCCCAGACTTGATAATAGTTGCTATCCAAGGAGTGCCTAAAAAGCCACACGTACTGCTATGCCCCGTACAGCGCTTGGCATTCGTAGGGGCGATTCACGAATCGCCCGTCCTCCATCGCCCGCTCTATCCCCCTAAGTTGCAACTACGATGCTTGCGCTGTGATTTTGATGTTACATGAGGCGCCGTAGCGGTATGCTTGGCCGTCCTCGGCGGTGAGGTCGCAGATCAGCGCCACGAAATAGGAGCCCGGCTCCAGCACGGGCAGCTCGTCCGCGCCGTACAGCTCGGTGGGCTCAGCGTCCCAGGAGGAGTAGATACACACGCGGGTGTTGGCGGCTCCCGCCCAGTCCAGCGGGATGGGGGCGCCATAGGGCCACGCCAGCTCGCCGGTGAAGGAATCGGGGCGGAAGGGGCCGGTTTCGTCGGCGCAGGGCGAGAGGGAGAGGACTTCGGAACCGGCATACAGACTGGGGGCCAGCGTACCGTACACCACGTTGCTGTACAGGGCGGCTTCGCTGATTGCGCCGTCGCGCTGCGTCAGATCGAGGGAATAGCGGTGGGGGAAGAAGTCGGTCTCCCACTCCCGCTCAGCGCAGATCCGGCCCCGCGCCTCAAAGAGCTCGGGGTGTCCGGCCCGCAGCTCCTCCACCCCGTCCCCCACCCGGACGCCGGGCCACAGCACCAAATTGGGGTCGGTGGTGGTGAGCCCGCTCAGCTGCCAGGCCCCGTCGGCGGGAAGATAGGTGTAGGTGAGCTCCGTGTCCCCGTAGATTTCCCGGCGGTATTGTACCCCGACAAACTGCCAATAGGGCGCGTCATAGCTGGTCTCCTCCACGCAGAGGGGCTCGCCCAGCATTCCGGTTTCGGTGGTGCCCAGGGGGTACCACGCCCCGCCCGCCCGGAAGGAGAACTCCGGGGCGGGGGCCTCCGGGGTCTGCCCGGCGGGGAAGCGCACGGCCAGGGCCAGGATTAGAGCGGCGGCGGCCAGCAGGGCCAGGGGCGGCAGCCAGCGGGGCGGCTCGCGCAGCAGCTTCATCACGTCTCCCTCCTCCCGTGCGCTAGAGCAGCGCCAGCCCGTTGATTTCCAGCTTGAACTTGAGGCCGAAAAACTCCGCCGCCCGGCGGCAGAGGAGCATCCGCTCCAGAAAAATTTCAAAGTAGTCCATCACCGCGCACACCTCGGTGTTGATGCCCAGGGTCAGGGTGATGGTGCCCGCCTCCCTGTCCAGCGCCAGGTTGGACTGCTCGGCGGCGTAGTTCACCCGGTCGTGGATGTCGAAGCCCTCCCGGTCCTTGTTGCGCACCCGGCTGCGGCGCACGTCGGTCTTGTCCGCCAGGATCAGGGCCGCCGAGACGGCATTCACCGGAAAGGCGGTGTCGTCATCGTGGTGGCCGATGGCCGTGATGACACAAGCCACGTCGCCGGGGTCCATACCCAGCTTGTCCAGGATGCGGAAGGCCATCACCGCCCCGGTCTGGGCGTGGTCGTGGCGGTTGACCACGTTGCCGATGTCGTGCATGTACCCGGCGATCCGGGCAAGCTCCACCTCCCGCGCGCCGTAGCCCAGCGCCTCCAGGATGCCGCTGGCCGTCACGGCGCAGCGGGTCACGTGGGCGAAGGAGTGCTCCGTGAAGCCCCGCGCCAGCAGGGAGCGGTCCGCCTGGGTGATATAGGTGCGGATCTCCTGGGACTCCCGCACGTCCTGATAGGTCACATCCATAAAATTCCTCTCCTCTCCCCAAAGCCTTGGGTCGGTCTGGTATCAGTTCTTCCCCATCTTATCAGAAAAAACCGCTGGAGCATAGCGCCGCAGGGAAATTCTGCTCATAAAAGGTGCTGGCCGGGTAAACCCTATCGTGGGGTGAGTTTATGAAAAAGTTTTTCCACGGCGCGGGACGGCGCGGGCCCTATTTCGAGGGCTGGTACCTGAAGCACCAGGCGGCGGACGGCGGTGTGCTGGCGCTGATCCCGGCCCTGCATATCGACCGGCGGGGGCGGCGCAGCGCCTCCCTCCAGGTGATCACGGACCGGGAGAGCTGGTGGGTGGAGTACCCGGACGGGGCCCTCCACGCCAGCGAGGGGGTGTTCCAGATCTGGCTGGACGGGAACCTGTTCAACCGCAAGGGAATTTGGGTGGAGCTGGAGGCGAGCGGCCTGTCTCTCCACGGCGCGCTGCGCTACGGGCCCTTCACGCCTCTGAGCTCGGACATCATGGGCCCCTTCCGCTATCTCCCGGGCATGGAGTGCCGCCACGGCGTGGTGAGCATGGGCCACGCGCTGGAGGGGACGCTGACCCTCAACGGCCGCGCCCTGGACTTTACCGGCGGCACGGGGTATGTGGAGAGCGACCGGGGCCGCTCCTTCCCCGGCGCCTACCTCTGGACCCAGTGCGCGTGGCGGGAGGAGCGGTGCAGCAGCCTCATGCTCTCCATCGCCACCATCCCCGTGGCGGGCGGACAGTTTACCGGGTGTATCTGCGCAGTCCTCCACGGCGGGCGGGAATACCGCCTGGCCACCTATAAGGGCGCCCGGGTGGAGCGCTGGTCCGGCGGCGGCGCGCTGATCCGCCAGGGGGAGTACCGTTTGGCGGTGGAGCTGCTGGAGGGGGAGGGCCGTCCGCTGCGGGCCCCCGCGCAGGGCGGTATGGGCCGCACCATCCACGAGAGCCTGGACGCGGTGGTGCGCTACCGCCTCTGGGCGGGGGAGCGCCTGCTGCTGGACCACACCGACGCACGGGCCGGATTTGAGTACGCGGACAGGCCGTAAATCCGATTAATTTGAAAATGGCCCTATGAAAACGGCGGCGGTCGTCGTATGCTAAAGGAAGGAAAGAAGGTGGGGGCATGGAGGAGCTGGAGGAGCGGGTCAGGGCCGCGGGGCGGGACAGGCAGGCCATGGACGCGCTGCTGCGGGACTACCTGCCCTTCCTCAGGGGGCAGGCAGCCCGGGGCGGGCCGGGCCTGGACTTCGACGACCGGCTGAGCCTGTCCATGTTGGCCTTCGCCGACGCGGCCCGGCGGTATGACGCCGGACGGGGCGCCTTCCTCCCCTTCGCGGAGAAGTGCATCCGCAACCGCCTTCTGGACGAGAGCCGCCGGGAGCGGCGGCAGACAGAGCGTGTTGTGCCGCTGTACGCGCAGGACGCGCCGGCAGAGGCAGACGCGCTCTCCCGGGAGCTGGAGCGGCAGTCGCTGGCCGGGGAGATCGCGCAGCTGGACCGGGACTTGGGCCTGTGCGGCCTCACCTTCCGGGAGCTGACCCGGGTCTGCCCCAGCCAGCGGCGGGCGCGGATCCAGTGCCTCCGGCTGGCCGCCTGTGTGGCGGCGGATCCCGAGCTGCGCGCCGGGTTTTGCCGCACGGGCAGGCTCCCCCAGGGGGAGCTGGCCCGGCGGTTTAAGCTCTCGCCCAAGACGGTGGAGAAGCACCGCAAGTACATCGCGGCCCTGGCCGTCCTTTTAACCGGGGATTACCCCGGGATCCGGGCGTTCCTGCCCAAGGAGGTGGCGCAATGAGAACCGGCGTGGTTTTGGAGCTGCGGGAGGGCAGGGCGGTGGTCCTGGACGGCTCCGGCGGCTTCCGGGAGGTGGCGGCCCGGCAGGGGTGGCGCCCCGGGGACGTGGTGCCCCTGCCCGGCGGGCGCAAAAGGGCGGGGCGGCTGGCCGCGCTGGCCGCCAGTCTGGTACTGGTGCTGGCCGGGGCGGGCGGCTGGCTGTGGCTGAGCCCGGCGGCCCTGGTGAGCATGGACGTGAACCCCTCGGTGGAGCTGACCCTCAACCGCTTCCGGCGGGTCCTGTCCGTCCGGGCCATGAACGGCGAGGGCGCGCAGCTCCTGGACGCCGGGGGGGTGCGGGGCATGTCCGCGGACGCGGCCGTGCGCACCCTTTTGGGCAGCGGCTACCTGGAGCCCTACCTGGCGCGCGAGAATCTGGTGGTGCTCACGGTGCAGGCCGGGGACGCGGCGCTGGAGGAGGCGCTCTACGCCCTGGTGGACGGGAGCGCCGAAGCGGCGGTGGGCGGGGAGGCGCGGGTATCCTGCCACCGAGTGGACGGCGCGCTGGTGGAGCAGGCCCACGGCCACGGCGTGACGGCGGGCAAGTACCTGGCGCTGCTGGCGCTCCAGCAGGCCGACCCCACCGTGGACATCGGAACGTACGCCGGCTGCGGCATCGGAGCGATCGAGGCGGAGACGGCCCGGTGCCACGCCGAAGGCGGGACGCGGGACGAGGCGCCGCCGGATGGCGGCTGCGGCGCGGAGGACCACCACGGACACCACCACGGAGAATAGAGGAAAGGACCGCGGGGGAAGCCTTCCCCCGCGGTCCTTTTATGGGTTATACCTTGTCCAAGTCGTAGGGCGTGGTCTGATAGACGTAATAGTTGAGCCAGTTGGTGTAGAGCAGCTGGCCCGCGGAGCGCCAGCGCACGATGGGCTCCCGCCGGGGGTCGTCCTCGGGGAAGTAGTTGCGGGGCACCGCGATGGGCAGGCCCTTTTCCACGTCCCGCCGGTACTCCTTCGCCAGGGTGTCCGGGTCGTACTCCGGGTGGCCCATGATGTAGAAGCGGCGGCTGTCCCGGGTCTTTACCGCAAAGACCCCCGCCTCGGAGGAGGTTGCCAGCAGCTCCAGATCCCCGCAGGCGCGGATGTCCTCCTCCCACACCTCGGTGTAGCGGGAGTTGGGGGCCGAAAATACGTCGTCGAAGCCGCGGAAGAGGGGGGAGCTGGGCTTGAGCACCCGGTGCTCGTACACGCCGAAGAGCTTCCTGGGCAGGGAGCGCTTGGCGATCCCGTGGTGATAGTACAGCCCCGCCTGGGCCCCCCAGCAGATGTGGAGGGTGGAGTGGACGTGGGTCTTGCTCCACGCCATGATGTCGCACAGCTCGCTCCAGTAGTCCACCTGATCGAACTCCAGGTTCTCCACCGGGGCCCCGGTGATGATAAGCCCGTCGTATTTGCGCTCCTTCACCTGGTCGAAGGTGGTGTAGAAGGACTCCAGGTGCTCCCCGTCCGTGTTGTGGGACTGGTAGCTGGAGGTCTGGAGCAGCTCCACCTGCACCTGGATGGGGGTGTTGGACAGCTTGCGCAGGATCTGGGTCTCGGTGACGATTTTGGTGGGCATCAGGTTCAGGATTAGCACGTTCAGCGGGCGGATGTCCTGGTGCATGGCCCGGTATTCGGTCATGACGAAGATGTTCTCGCCCTCCAGCACGGCGCGGGCGGGCAGGGAATCGGGTATTCGTATCGGCATGGCGCTACCTCCGTACACATTCATTATTATATAGTAAAAGCCTAACACATTTGGCCCTGCGCCGCAACAGCGGATCCGCGCACGGATGTGCCCGGTGGAGGGACAAACTGGAAAAACAAAAGAAATCTCGGGAAAAATGAAAAAAGGAGTTGACACAGGGCGAAGTATTTGGTATATTAATCGAGCGCCTGACGGACGGGGCACTGAATTGAAGAGGGAAGGCCGAGCGGCCGAAAAACTTCTGAAAAAAGTGCTTGACAAGTTGAACCGGCTATGGTAAACTAAGCGAGTTCGCGTGAGACGCGGGCGGCTGGATGAAAAGTACAAAAAGGGCTGGAAAGCGGCTGAAAAGCCGAAAGAAAGTTTGAAAAAAGTGCTTGACAGCGGTTACCGAGTGTGGTACAATACAGTTCCTGCCGGCGAGGCGGCGTGCACCTTGTAAATTAAACAACGTGAAGAACTTGAAGCACCAGAAAAGGACGAGAAGTCCTTTCTAAAACAAGCAATTGTTTGGAAAGGCTCTTGACAAATTTCTTTGAAGCTATGATTCATGGTTTCAATAGAATGATTTAGACAGCCTCGGCTGTATAGATACCATTTTATTGAGAGTTTGATCCTGGCTCAGGATGAACGCTGGCGGCGTGCTTAACACATGCAAGTCGAACGGAACTGCTATGAAGGAGTTTTCGGACAACGGAATAGTATGTTTAGTGGCGGACGGGTGAGTAACGCGTGAGTAACCTGCCTGGGAGTGGGGAATAACAGTTGGAAACGACTGCTAATACCGCATAATGCAGCGGAGTCGCATGGCTCTGCTGCCAAAGATTTATCGCTCTTAGATGGACTCGCGTCTGATTAGCTGGTTGGCGGGGTAACGGCCCACCAAGGCGACGATCAGTAGCCGGACTGAGAGGTTGACCGGCCACATTGGGACTGAGATACGGCCCAGACTCCTACGGGAGGCAGCAGTGGGGAATATTGGGCAATGGGCGCAAGCCTGACCCAGCAACGCCGCGTGAAGGAAGAAGGCTTTCGGGTTGTAAACTTCTTTTATGAGGGACGAAACAAATGACGGTACCTCATGAATAAGCCACGGCTAACTACGTGCCAGCAGCCGCGGTAATACGTAGGTGGCAAGCGTTATCCGGATTTACTGGGTGTAAAGGGCGTGTAGGCGGGACTGCAAGTCAGATGTGAAAATTATGGGCTCAACCCATAACCTGCATTTGAAACTGTAGTTCTTGAGTGCTGGAGAGGCAATCGGAATTCCGTGTGTAGCGGTGAAATGCGTAGATATACGGAGGAACACCAGTGGCGAAGGCGGATTGCTGGACAGTAACTGACGCTGAGGCGCGAAAGCGTGGGGAGCAAACAGGATTAGATACCCTGGTAGTCCACGCTGTAAACGATGGATACTAGGTGTGGGGGGTCTGACCCCCTCCGTGCCGCAGTTAACACAATAAGTATCCCACCTGGGGAGTACGATCGCAAGGTTGAAACTCAAAGGAATTGACGGGGGCCCGCACAAGCGGTGGAGTATGTGGTTTAATTCGAAGCAACGCGAAGAACCTTACCAGGGCTTGACATCCTACTAACGAAGTAGAGATACATTAGGTGCCCTTCGGGGAAAGTAGAGACAGGTGGTGCATGGTTGTCGTCAGCTCGTGTCGTGAGATGTTGGGTTAAGTCCCGCAACGAGCGCAACCCTTATTGTTAGTTGCTACGCAAGAGCACTCTAGCGAGACTGCCGTTGACAAAACGGAGGAAGGTGGGGACGACGTCAAATCATCATGCCCCTTATGTCCTGGGCCACACACGTACTACAATGGCGGTTAACAGAGGGAAGCAATACCGCGAGGTGGAGCAAATCCCTAAAAGCCGTCCCAGTTCGGATTGCAGGCTGAAACCCGCCTGTATGAAGTTGGAATCGCTAGTAATCGCGGATCAGCATGCCGCGGTGAATACGTTCCCGGGCCTTGTACACACCGCCCGTCACACCATGAGAGTCGGGAACACCCGAAGTCCGTAGCCTAACCGCAAGGAGGGCGCGGCCGAAGGTGGGTTCGATAATTGGGGTGAAGTCGTAACAAGGTAGCCGTATCGGAAGGTGCGGCTGGATCACCTCCTTTCTAAGGAGACTTCGGATAACTTAGGTTATTCGTAACGTCCTAAGGTCAGACCATTTCTGGTGGAAGAGAACTTCACGTTGTTTAATTTAGAGGGTACACGCTGTTGAGATGGGCCCATAGCTCAGCTGGCTAGAGCGCGCGACTGATAATCGCGAGGTCGGTGGTTCGAGTCCACTTGGGCCCACCACTTTTCTCAATGGGGCACGGGGGTATAGCTCAGCTGGGAGAGCACCTGCTTTGCAAGCAGGGGGTCATCGGTTCGAGCCCGATTATCTCCACCAATTTAAGATTAGATTTAAGTGTTCAATGAAAGAGTTGAGCACTTAAATCTGGCCTTAAGTGATTAGGGTTGGAAGCCTGCACCTTGAAAACTGAACAATGTAGATTGAAAGTATTGTAAAGCAAGCAACAGAGGGCAATTAAGCAAAAATGTTGTGGAATTGATTTAATAGAATGGCGAAAGTCGTTCTAGTGAATGGGTAACGAAATAACAATTAGCCAAAAATTGAACAACTTCTGTGAGCCTGCATAATTCATGATATTAATAGAATCAGGTAAGACTGATTCTACTAAGGTCAAGCTAATAAGAGCGCAAGGGGAATGCCTTGGCATCAGGAGCCGAAGAAGGACGCGACAAGCTGCGATAAGCTACGGGGAGCGGCACATACGCATTGATCCGTAGATTTCCGAATGGGGAAACCCGGCAGAGCAATACTCTGTCAACGTGCGTTGAATAAAATAGGCGTACGTGGGGAACCGCCTGAACTGAAACATCTAAGTAGGGCGAGGAAGAGAAATCAACAGAGATTCCGCTAGTAGTGGCGAGCGAACGCGGAAGAGGCCAAACCGAGGGATTTATTCCTCGGGGTTGTGGACTCACACAACGGCACAATAGTCTAGTCGAACGGTATGGGAAGGCCGGCCAGAGCGGGTGACAGCCCCGTAGGCGAAAGGCGATTTGTGTTAGTGAGTATCCAGAGTACCGCCGGACACGTGAAACCCGGTGGGAAACTGGGGGGACCACCCTCCAAGCCTAAATACTACCTGATGACCGATAGAGGAGCAGTACCGTGAGGGAAAGGTGAAAAGGACCCCGGAAGGGGAGTGAAATAGAACCTGAAACCTTGTGCTTACAAGCACTCAAAGCCCGTTAACGGGTGATGAGGTACCTTTTGTAGAATGGTCCGGCGAGTTATTGTTACCAGCAAGCTTAAGGTATTCAGTACCGGAGGCGAAGCGAGAGCGAGTCTGAATAGGGCGTATAAAGTTGGTGGCAATAGACCCGAAACCGGGTGACCTATCCATGAGCAGGTTGAAGTGGAGGTAAAACTCCATGGAGGACCGAACGCACGTTCGTTGCAATGACCGGCGATGACTTGTGGATAGCGGTGAAATTCCAATCGAACCCGGAGATAGCTGGTTCTCCCCGAAATAGCTTTAGGGCTAGCGTTGACTTAGATTACCGGAGGTAAAGCACTGAATGGGCTAGGGGCCGATAAGGTTACTGAACCCTATCAAACTCAGAATGCCGGATAATTGATGGTCAGCAGTCAGACTACGTGAGATAAGTCTCGTGGTCAAAAGGGAAACAGCCCAGACCCACAGCTAAGGTCCCAAATACATGCTAAGTGGAAAACGATGTGGAGTTGCGAAAACAACCAGGATGTTGGCTTAGAAGCAGCCACTCATTAAAAGAGTGCGTAATAGCTCACTGGTCGAGTGACTCTGCGCGGAAAATATAACGGGGCTAAGCATGTAACCGAAGCTTGGGCTTGCCGCAAGGCAGGGGTAGGGGAGCGTCGAATATGGGGTGAAGTCAGAGCGGAAGCACTGGTGGACTGTATTCGAGTGAGAATGCCGGAATGAGTAGCGAGAATTATGTGGGAATCATAATGGCCGAAAATCTAAGGTTTCTTGGGGAAGGTTCGTCCGCCCAAGGTAAGCCGGGAGCTAAGGCGAGGCCGAAAGGCGTAGTCGATGCACATACGGTAGAAATTCCGTAGCCGCCGAACTTTAAGCATGCTGACACTTGGAAATAGGGGAACCCCGGCGTTGGTTGACCGGGGCGTAAGGGACCGAAATTATAGTAGGGAAGTCTCCGATGTTCTGAGGCGAGAAAAGGCATGAGGAATACTAAGGCGCCCGTACCGCAAACCGACACAGGTAGATGAGGAGAGAATCCTAAGGCCAACGGGAGAAGGGTTGTTAAGGAACTCGGCAAAATTACCCCGTAACTTCGGGATAAGGGGAGCCCCCTAAGGGGGGCCGCAGTGAATAGGCCCAAGCGACTGTTTACCAAAAACACAGGTCTCTGCTAAATCGAAAGATGACGTATAGGGGCTGACGCCTGCCCGGTGCTGGAAGGTTAAGAGGAGGGCTTAGGAGCAATCCGAAGGTCTGAATTGAAGCCCCAGTAAACGGCGGCCGTAACTATAACGGTCCTAAGGTAGCGAAATTCCTTGTCAGGTAAGTTCTGACCCGCACGAATGGCGTAACGACTTGGGCACTGTCTCAACAGCCCGCCCGGCGAAATTGTTGTACTGGTGAAGAAGCCAGTTACCCGCAACTAGACGGAAAGACCCCATGGAGCTTTACTGTAGCTTAATACTGGAAATCGGTAAATCATGTACAGGATAGGTGGGAGACTTGGAAGTCTGGGCGTCAGCTTAGATGGAGTCATCCTTGGGATACCACCCTTGATTTGCTGGTTTTCTAACCTGCGGCCCTGAATCGGGTCGGGGGACACTGTTAGGTGGGCAGTTTGACTGGGGCGGTCGCCTCCAAAAAGGTAACGGAGGCGCTCAAAGGTTCGTTCAGCACGGACGGAAATCGTGCAGTGAGTGTAAACGCATAAACGAGCCTAACTGCGAGACCGACGGGTCGAGCAGTAACGAAAGTTGGAGTTAGTGATCCGGCGGTATGCAAGTGGAAGTGCCGTCGCTCAACGGATAAAAGCTACCCTGGGGATAACAGGCTGATCTCCCCCAAGCGTCCACAGCGACGGGGAGGTTTGGCACCTCGATGTCGGCTCGTCGCATCCTGGGGCTGTATTCGGTCCCAAGGGTTTGGCTGTTCGCCAATTAAAGCGGCACGCGAGCTGGGTTCAGAACGTCGTGAGACAGTTCGGTCCCTATCTGTTGCGGGCGTAAGAGATTTGAAGGGAGCTGTCCTTAGTACGAGAGGACCGGGATGGACATACCTCTGGTGCACCAGTTGTCCTGCCAAGGGCATAGCTGGGTAGCTACGTATGGACGAGATAAACGCTGAAGGCATCTAAGCGTGAAACTCCCCCTAAGATTAGATCTCTCACTCTTTATGAGGTAAGGCTCGATGTAGACTACATCGTTGATAGGCCGGAGGTGGAAGCACAGTAATGTGTGCAGCTGACCGGTACTAATAAGCCGAGGGCTTGACCTTAACATGAATGAAGCAGGCGTGCTTGTGAACTCTATCCTAAATCTACATTGTTCGGTTTTGAGGGTGCTGGCAGAGCAGCGCGACGTATCCGGCCCGTTGGTCAAGTGGTCAAGACGGCGGCCTCTCACGCCGCAAACGGGAGTTCGACTCTCCCACGGGTCACCATATTTCTATATGGGATTCAGATGCGCGCCTTTAGCTCAGTTGGTAGAGCAACTGACTCTTAATCAGTGGGTCCCGGGTTCGAATCCCTGAAGGCGCACCAATCCCAGTGGGATGTGCTGCATCCCACTGGGAGCTCTAAAAATTATATATGACGCAGTCGGTGTTGATTGCGGTGAGGGTCCACCCGTTCCCATCCCGAACACGGAAGTTAAGCTCACCTGCGCCGAAGATACTTGCCTGGAGACGGGCCGGGAAAATAGGTAATGCCGACACAGAAAACCCAATCTCGAAAGAGGTTGGGTTTTTTGCTGCCCGGATCCGGCAGCTTAGGCGGCCCTGGGCGCCGCTTGGGAAAAAGCCCTTGATCCCCGCCGGCGCACCCGGTACAATGCAGATGCAAGGGGGGAGTGCAGTGCAGATTCACATTCAGGAGTGCCCGGAGCTGGAGGAGACCGAGATTACGCTCCGGTGCAGGCAGACCGACGAGCAGGTGCTCAGGATACTGGCCCTGCTGCGGGTCTTTGACCGGAAGCTGACCGGGGTGCGGGAGGGGGAGACCTTCCTGCTGGACGCGGCCGAGGTGCTGTATATCGACACGGCGGACAAACGGACCTTTTTCTATACCGCCGGCGGGGTGTACGAGACGCCGCTGAAGCTCTACGAGCTCGCCGAGCGGCTGGCGCCCTACGATTTCTTCCGGGCGGGCAAGTCCATGGTGGTCAACTTTAACCAGATCCAGTCCCTGCGCCCCGAGTTCGGCGGGCGGATGCAGCTCACCATGAGCAACGGGGAGAGCGTCTTTGTCTCACGGCAGTACGTGCCAACCATTAAACAGAAGCTGGGATTAATACAGGAGGTGCGAGGATGAAACGGGTTTTGGAATGTGTGGTATCGATTAAGTCAAGCGCCTGTATGGTCTTTACAGGAACCCTGCTGGCCTTTTCCCTGGTCTACCTGTGCCTGGGGATCCGGGCGGTCACCCTGGCGGTCATCTTTGAAATGGCCCTGCTGAGCCTGCTGGGCGCCACCGTCCAGTGGGTGTTCTTTTCCGGCAGGGTGGTGAAGAATATGGCCTACGGCAAGCGCATCATGCTGGCCCTGCCGGTATTCCTGGTCCTCTTTGCCGGGGCGGCGCTGCTCTTCCGTTGGTTCCCGGTGGCCAACCCCACGGCCTGGGGCCTGTTTTTGTTAATCTTCATCCTGGCCTTCGGGGGGATCACCTTGGGCTTTGAAATCTACTTCCGGGTGACCGGGCGGCACTACGACGAGCTGCTGAACGCCCGCAAAAAGAAGGGGAATACGCCTTGATCTATCAGCATATCACAAAGGGCCGCTTCCTGGCCCGGCCCAACCGCTTTATCGCCCACGTGGAGCTGGCGGGGGAGACCGCAGTCTGCCACGTGAAGAACACCGGCCGGTGCCGGGAGCTGCTGGTGCCCGGCGCGGCGGTCTACCTGGAGCGGTCGGACAATCCGGCCAGAAAGACACTGTACGACCTGGTGGCGGTGGAAAAAGAGACGGCCTCCGGCCCTCTGCTCATCAATATGGACGCCCAGGCCCCCAACAAAGCCTTTCAGGAGTGGGCCTCCGGCGGGGCGTTTGTGGAAAACCTGACCCTGCTGCGGCCCGAGACCACTTATGGCAAGTCCCGCTTCGACTTCTACTTTGAGGCCGGTGAAAGAAAGGGCTTTGTGGAGGTCAAGGGCGTGACCCTGGAGGAGGACGGCCTGGCGCGCTTCCCCGACGCGCCCACGGAGCGAGGCGTGAAGCACCTGGAGGAGCTGATTGCCTGCAAGGCGGCGGGCTACGAGGCCTATATCTGCTTCGTCATCCAGATGGCGGGCATGGACGCCTTCGCCCCCAACGACCGCACCCACCCCGCCTTTGGGGAGGCCCTGCGCCGGGCCGCGGCGGCGGGCGTGGAGGTGCTGGCCCGGCAATGCACGGTCACGCCGGAGTCCCTGGCCCTGGCCGGGCCGGTCCCCATATCACTCTGACCGCGGCGGCGGCCCGGGCTTGCCAAGTCCGGGCCGCCGCATTATAATGTCTGTATGCTTGAAAAGACGGAGGGCCAGTTTATGGAGCAGCAGATGGACATTATCACCAGGGAGATCCCGTCCAAGGGCAAGGGGTATCTCGTGGTGCAGCGCTGCGCGCCGGAGGAGGTCTACGCGCTGGTGGGCCGCGGCGCGGCGGAGCTGCTGGCGCAGGGCGCGGCGGAGATCTACGCCGCCAGCCGGGATGCGTCGGCCCCCCTGGAGGAGGGATCCCACGGCGGCTACCGGCTGGAGACGGCCCACGACATGCTGGGCATGGACCGGGCGCTGGACGGGGACCGCCCCCGCCCCCAGGGGCGGCTGACCCTGGAGCCCCTGACCCGGGAGAAGGGCGGGCTGTTCCTGGGCATCTACAACGAGAGCTTCCACGCCGTGCCCAACTCGGCCACCTACGGCCCGGAGGAGCTGGACGAGATCCTGGGGGAGCAGTACCGGTGCGGCTTTGCCCTGCTGGACGGCACGCCCGTGGGGATCTACGAGTGCGGCTTTAAAAAGGAGCACCCGGAGATCGGCTCCATCGGCCTGACCAAATCGGCCCGGGGGAGGGGCCTGGGGCGGGAGCTGTTGCTCTCGGTGATGGATATGCTGGCGGAGATGGGCTGTAAGCGCTGCTGGCTCCAGGCGTCCACCGCCAACGAGAGTGCCTACCCCCTGTACCTGTCGGTGGGCTTTGCACGGGAGAGCCTGCTCTCCCGCTGGTTCGCGGTAAAGGCGGAGGGGGATCTCCGCGGGGTTTGATCGAACCGTGAATATGAAGGGAAGGCGGACGGCGGAAAGCCGTCCGCCTTTTGCTGTTGACATGTATCGAATATCGGTATAGTATGGTTATAACGATATTCGATATAAAAGGGGGCGGGCGCGTGGCGCGGAAAAAGCTGGACACCCTGACCGAGCAGATGTACTACGTCCTGCTGGCCCTGCGGGAGGAGCGCCACGGCTACGGGGTGATGCAGTACATCTCGGAGCTGACCCAGGGCCGGGTGACGGTGGGGGCCGGGACGCTCTACGCCCTGCTGGACCGCTTCGAGGGGGACGGCCTCATCCGCCGCACCGCCGAGGCGGACAAGCGGAAATACTACCGGCTCACCTCCGAGGGGGATCAGGCCCTGCGGGCGGAGTACGAGCGCATCCGCCGCCAGGCGGAGGACATGGACCGCGTGCTGCGGGGGGAGGGACCGAGATGAAAACACGCTGGAGGCCGTTTCTCTTCGGCGATATGGACTACCGCGCCGCCCGGCTTTGGCTGGAGGAGCAGGGGGCCCAGGGCTGGCGGCTGGACAAGGTCTTTGGCCGCCTGGAGCTGGTGCGCTTTGTCCAGGCGGACGCCCCGGTGCACTACGACGCGGTGCTGCGCCGGGGCGGGGCGGGGCGGGAGGACTACCTGGCCCTGTGCGCCGACGCGGGCTGGCGCCTGGGTGCCACCGTCCACGGGATTGACGTGTTCGTCTCCGCCCCCGGCGAGGCGCCGGTGCCCATCGAGACCGACCCGGCCCTGGAGGGAAAGCGGGTGGTGCGGCAGAATCTGCTGAGCGCGCTTCTTTTCCTGGCCGGCGCGGCGGTGATGTTTCTGGCCATGGGCTGGTATTTCTGGTGGGGCGGCCGCCTTGGGGGGAACGGGCTGTACTACCTGAGCAGCAACGCGCTGCTGGCCTACGTGCTGTGGCAGCTCCTGCTTCTGGCGGACTCGGTGTGGATGTTCCCCGTGGCTCTGCTTTACGGCCTGCGCTGCCGCAGGGCGGCGCGGGCGGGCCGGGAGCCTCCCATGACCTCCCGCTTCTGGGCCCGGGTGCGGGCCCTGCTGTGCACCCTGCTGCCCAGGGTCATGAGCGTGCTGGTCTGCCTGTCCTGCGTCATTGCCCTGATTGCCTACGGCTTCTCGCCGGAGGCCAACCGGGACGCCGGCCCCGTCTACACCGCGCGGCGGGAGGAGTACCGCGCCGCCCAGGTGGTGATGGCGGAGGACGTGGGGCTCCCGGCCGGTTCGGTGATGGGCGGCGGGCATACCCACTCGGCCTCCCTGCTGCTCACGCTGGACGCCCACTATGAGCTGGGGGAGGTGGGGGAAGGGGGCCTCTGCCAGCTGACCTCCGACCGCTACCGGGCCCGCTGGCCCTGGCTGGCCCGGCTGACGGAGGCGCTGGTGCTGCGGCAGGAGTCGCGGGGCGACAGCCGCCATATCCTCCACCGGGAGCTGGACTACGCCCCGGCGGAGCTGGGCTACGACTCCGCCTGGGTGGCCCGGCAGGGCGAAATGACCTATTTGATCCTGCGCCAGGGGAACACCGTGGCCAGCGTGGAGGCCCCGGCGGACCTGACCGACCCGGAGATCCTGGCCGCGGTGGCCGGGCGCCTGGGGATATAGGAGGTGGGCGGCGTGGAGCGTGAGCGCAAGCGGGTCTGGTTCCCCTACGGGGCCGCGGAGTACCGGGCGGCCCAGGCCGCGCTGGACCGCCTGGGCCGGGAGGGCTGGCGGCTGACGGGGATCCGCCTGGGCTTCGCCCGCTTCGTGCGGGAGGAGGCCCCGGTGGCCTACGCGGCGGCCATGACCACCGGCGGGGATGAGCGGACGGACTACCTGGCCCTGTGCGCCGAGGCGGGCTGGACCCTGGCCGCCGCGCGGGACGGCGTGGACGTCTTTACCGCCCGGCCGGGGGTGCGGCCCGTGCCCCTGGAGACCGACCCGGAGGTGGAGCGGCAGGCGGCGGGGCGCGCCTTTTTCGGCGGCATGCTGGTCTGCGGTATCCTGCTGGCCCTGGGCGCCGCGGCCTTCCTGGCCCACGGGGGCTGGGATCACCTCCTGCCCCTGGAGGCGTGGAAGGACAACGGCGACCTGGCGCAGGCGGCGGTGGGGGTTCTGTGTGGGGCCGGCCTGCTTGTGGAGGCGGTGTGGAGCGCCGCCCTGTGGCGTCGGTGCCGCCGGGGCGGGCTGCCGCCCGATCGGATGCGGACGCCCCGGCTGCGGTGGCTGCTGAACGGCCTGCTGTCCCTCCTGGTGCTGGCGGCGTTCGGACTGGGCCTGGCGGGGGCGCTGGGGGCGTGGCGGATGGAGTGTACGGCTGACCCCGCCGCGCTGGCGGCCCTCCCCGTGGTGCGGGCGCCGGATCTGGGCCTGGACGGCGGGGGCTCCGACGGCGGCCTGGCCGATTACGGCGGCTCGGTGCTGCTGGACTGCGTGGAGTACAGGGAGCGGCTGGAGGGCGGCGTGCTGTACTGCGATCGCTGGGAGGGCCGCTGCCCCTGGGTGGCGGCGCAGGCAGCGCGGGCCCTGCTGTGGGAGGAGGCCCACGGCGGGCGGGACCTCGCCCCGGCGGAGCTGGGCTTTGACTCAGCCTGGCTCGCCCAGGGGCCGCTCTATGACGTTTTGGTATTACGGCAGGGGAATATTACCGTGCGTATTGAGGCCCCTGCGGATTTGACCGACCCGGAAGTACTGGCGGCGGTGGTATCCCGTCTGGGACTAGAAGGAGGCAGCGATGCAACAGGAGAAGAGGCGTATTTGGTTCCCCTACCTGAGCGTGGACTATAAGGCGGCGGAGGCGCGGCTCAATGAGCTGGGGGCGCAGGGCTGGCGGCTGACGGAGTTTGGGAGCAACCTTCTGACGCAGCGCTTTCCCACCCTGGTACGCGGGAGCCGCCCGGTGCGGTATTGCGTGGTGCTCGCCAAGTCCTACCCCCACCGGGAGCCCTATTTGGAGCTGTGCGCCGAGGCGGGCTGGCAGTTTATCTGCTGTGCGGACGGGCTGGACTATTTCGTCTCCGCGCCGGGGGAGCGCCCGGTCCCCGTGGAGACCGACCCGGTGCTGGAACGGCGGAAGGCGCTGCGGCATTTCTTGTTCAACACCTGCCTGTGCGGCGGGATGGCCCTGCTGCTGGTGGCGGCGCTGGCTTCCCTGTTCCTGGGGCGGGACCGTTACAGGTACGCGGACCTGTTGTACTACCTACAGGACAATTACCAGCTGGCCGGCATCGTCCCGCTGCTGCTCTCCACCCTGCTGATGTTCTGGCGGGCGGGCGTCAACCTGCGCTACCTGCTGCGCTGCCGCCGCATGGACAGGCCGCCCGCCGCCACCCAGGGGCAGGCGCGCAGGCGGGGGACGCTTTCCGCCGTGCTGGGCGTGCTTTACTTCTGCGTCATCTTTCTCCAGATACCGGCGATCATGTCCGTCGGCGGCTACGCCGATGAGCCCTCCGATCTGCGGGCCTCGCCCGTGGTGATGGGTGAGGATCTGGGCGTGGGCAGCCCGCGGAAAGCCGGCGGCGATCTTTGGGAGAAGCGCTCGGTGCTGCTCCACGGGGTGGAGTACACAGAGTATCCGAGAACGGAGGAGGGGGCGCATATCGGGTTCGATATTTACTCCCAGCGCTATGAGGGCCGCTGGAGCTGGGTGGTTCTGTTGGCCGAGCGGCTTCTCTTATGGCAGGAGGGCACGGGACGCACCGGGCACCACCAGGCGCGCGAATACCACGGCCCCCTGGACTTCGTCCCGGCGGAGCTGGGCTTCGACGCGGCGTGGATTGCCCACGGCGAGGGCTATGACACCCTGATATTACGGCAGGGAAATATTACCGCCTGTATTGAAGCCCCGGCGGACCTGACCGACCCCGCGCTGCTGGCGCGGGTAGCCGGGCGGCTGGAGCTGGAGGGGAGCGCCTATGGATAGGGACGTGTGCTGGAAGCAGATGGGCTTTTTGTCCATTGATTACAAGGCCCTCCAGCGCTGGCTGGATGGGCTGGGGGCGCAGGGCTGGCGGCTGGACGCAATACGCTGCTGGTATCTGGGCCGCTTCGTCCGGGAGGCCGCCCCGGTGGCCTACTCGGTGGCCCTGCGCAACGGAAACCCGGACTATCTGGCGCTGTGCGGGGAGTCGGGCTGGAGACGCTTCGCCACCCGGATGGGACTGGACGTTTTCGTGTCCGCGCCGGGGGAGCGCCCCGTCCCGGTGGAGACCGACCCGGCGCTGGAGGCCCGGAGGGCCGCGCGCAGCTTCCTGCGCCGTATTCTGGAGAGCAACTGGAGCTTCTGCTATACGGCCGTGCTGCTGGTCTATCTGACGGTTACGGTGGTCTGGCTGGCGCCGCTGAGTCTGGCGTGGTGGCTGCGCTGCCGCCGGGCGGACGCGGTGGAGCAGGCGCGGCCCCGCACGGCCCGCGTCCGGGGCTTCTGGGGGCAGACGCTGACGGATGTGCTGCCGGTGGTGTGCCTTATCCTGGCGCTGGCGGCGACGCTGCTCCAGCTCACCCTGAGCGCGGGGCGCCTGGGGCACACCGAGGCCGAAATCGCGGAACACCCCGTGGTGCGGGCGGCGGATCTGGGGCTGGAGCTCTCGCGGCGGTGGAACGGGGACATAGATTCGCCCCGGGTGGATAGGGATAACTCCTTCTTTATTGCGGACACCTCCTATTATGCCGCCGTCGATACGCCGGGGGACGGCTATGGGGCGGTCGATTGCCGCCGCTGCGCCTGCCGCTTCGGCTGGGTGGCCGCCGTGGTGGCCGAGGACGAGCGGGAGGGCATGGAGCCTATTGCGCTGGGCTTCGACGCGGCGTGGATCCGCCGCTATGACGGGTACGACGAGCTGCTGATCCGCCAGGGGAACGTGGTGGCCCGGGTGGAGGCCCCGGTGGATTTGACCGACCCGTGGGTACTGCGTGTGGTGGCGGACCGCCTGGGCCTGGAGGCGGCGGCATGAGGCGGAAATACGGCCTGCTGTGGTTCGCGCCCATGGACTGCAAGGTCATCCAGGACTGGCTGGACCGGGAGGCGGCAAAGGGCTGGGAGCTGGAGCGGGCGGGGCTTCTGCTGGCCCGCTTCCGCCGCACAGGACGCACGGATCTGCGCTGCTGCGTGGACTTGACCGGGCGGATGGACGAGGACTACCTCCTGTTCTGCGACGGGGCGGGGTGGGAGCGGGTGCTGGGCCTGAACCACCTGAATATTTTTAAGAACAAGCCCGGAACCGACCCGGCCCCCATCCACACCGAGCCCGTTTTGGAGCTGGAGGCCTTCCGCAGACAGCACTTGGGGGCCGAGCTGCTCACGCTCTTCAACCTGCCCTTCTGGCTCATGCTGATCCCCCTGACCCTGACCGGACAGTTCCATTACGAGTGGTACCAGCTTCTGTGCGCGGGCGGGGTGCTGCCCTTCCTGCTGGCCGGGGTGCTGCTGCTCGGATGCTGGACCGCCTACGCCGTGGGGCAGCTGCGCTTCTGGCGGCGCTGCAGGCGCGCGGGCAGGATGGAAAAAACCACCCTGGGGGGCGCGCGGCGGCGGGCCCTGCTTCAGCTTGGGGGCGGGGCGCTGCTCTTCGTGCTGGGGCTGCTGGCGCTGTGTGCACCGGGAAAGCGCTCGCCCCTGGGCGAGCGGGCGGTGGTAAGCCGCTTCGGCGCTGCGCCGCACTGCTACTGCGAGGTCTACCGCTTCGCCTGGGAGGGGCTGGCGGAGCGGGCCGCCCAGGCCATGGCGGAGGAGGAGCGCACCGGGCCCCGCCTGGGGCCGGAGTACGCCCACTACCACGACCCGGTTCCCGGCCTCGCCCCGGCGGAGCTGGGCTTCGACCGGGCCTGGGTGGGGTATGATGGCCACCGGGGGACCTGCCTCGTGCTCCGCCAGGGCGCCGCGGCCGTGCGGCTGGAGGGGGACTTCGATGCGGAGGATCCCGCCGTGCTGGCCGCGCTGACGGCCCTGCAACGGCGGACGCCCGCCCCCGGTTAGGAGGGCGGGCGCAGAAAAGCACACATTGGGAGGTTGCGGAGTACGCCGAAAACCAGTAGAATAAGGAGCATGGCCCACAGCGCCGCCCAGTGCCACCGGGCGGGGCGGAAGGGCGTCCTTACAACGTAGCGGTACCCCAGCGAGGCCAGCACGGCGGCCAGGGGGCCCAGCAGCAGGAGGACCGCCGGGTTGTACCGCCACGCCGCGGCCACGTCCAGCCGCAGCAGGGCCCGGAACATGCGGGAAATTCCGCAGGCGGGGCAGTAGAGCCCGGTCAGGGCCAGCAGGGGGCAGGGCGGGCGCAGCAGCGCCAGCACCGCGCAGAAGGCGCCCAGGAGCCCCACGGCCCACAGCACCCGCCGCAGACGCTGCGATTTCGTCATGTTATCGCCTCCGTTTTGCCCATTATACGGCCCCGGGCGCGGAGAGACAAGAGGGGGAAGTTTACCCAAATGAAAAAAATTCTGTTGCTCACCACCGGCGGCACCATCGCCTCCCAGCCCACGGGGGAGGGCCTGGCCCCCGGCCTGGACGGGGCGGGGCTGGCCGGGATGCTGCCCGCCGGGGTGGCGGAGCACTACGCGCTGACGGTGCGGGACATCCTGCACCTGGACTCCTCCAACATCCAGCCCGAGGAGTGGCAGATCATCGCCCGCCACGTGTACGAGGCCCGGGGGGAATTCGACGGCGTGGTGATCACCCACGGCACCGACACCATGGCCTATACGGCCTCCATCCTGTCCTTTATGCTGCGGGGGATCGGCGTGCCGGTGGTGCTCACCGGCTCCCAGCTGCCCATCGAGCACCCCCTCACCGACGGGCAGGAAAATCTGCGCCTGGCCCTGGCCATGGCGGCCTCCGGCATCGGGGGCGTGTTCGTGGCCTTCGACCGGAAGGTGATTCTGGGGTGCCGGGCCGTCAAGACCCGCACCACGGGCTTCGACGCGTTCGAGAGCGTGAATTGGCCCCTGGTGGCCGAGGCGGACGGGAGCGGCCTGCGCATCCGCCCCCAGGCCCTGCCCGCCGTGCCGCCGGGGAGCTGTGTGCTGCGGGACGCGCTGGACACGCGGGTGTTCCTGCTCAAGCTCACCCCCGGCATGGACCCCGAGATCTTCGACATGCTGCTGAACATGCACTACCGGGGCATCGTGCTGGAGGCCTTCGGCGCGGGGGGCCTGCACTTCGTGCGCCGGGACCTGGTCTCCAAGCTCCAGAAGGCGGCCCAGGCCGGCGTGTCGGTGGTGGTGTGCAGCCAGTGCCTCTACGAGCGCAGCGACTTCTCCATCTACCAGGCCGGGCGGCTGGCCCTGGAGCAGGGGGTCATCCAGGGGTACGACATGACCACCGAGGCCGCCGTCACCAAGCTCATGTGGGCCCTGGGCCAGACCGGGGAGCCGGAGGAGATCCGCCGCTGCTTCGCCCGCAGCCTGGCGGGCGAGGTGGCGGAGGGCTAGGCCGACGCCCGGGTGCGGCGCTGCTGCAGCTAAGGCGGATAAGGCGGCATAAAGCCCCCCTCATAGGGGGGCCAGAGAAGAAAACACGAGTGCCAGGCAGACGAACGGGGCATAGCAGTACGCGCGGCTTTTCAGGCAGTACTTGAATTGCAACTACTTTTGGTTTGGGCAGGTGATGTGCCGCAGGGGCGGCAGCCCTATTTACAGAGGGCACAGACCGAACCGAGCCCTGAGCGCTATCAAGTCTTGCCAGCCACCTGAACCGCACCGCCGCGGGGCCCCTGGGTCCAGGGCCGAAGCCCTGGTTATTTCTTCCCGGGGTTCTTTGCAAGCAAAGAACCCCGCCGCCGGAGGCCGGGCCTCCCAAAAGGAGACGGATTGCCGCGTCGGCCCCGCCGGGCCTCCTCGCAATGACACGCCGCCCTATCCGCTTGCCGCATCTCTTAAGCAATGACAAAGTGAACGGCGCCGCGGTCCAATCGGACCGCGGCGCCGTTTTGTTACATCTCCCGGCGGCCCTCCAGGGCGCGCATGAGGGTGGCGTCGTCGGCGTACTCCAGGTGGCTGCCCACCGGGATACCGTAGGCCAGCCGGGTGACCTTCACCTGAAAGGGCTTCAGCAGGCGGGAGAGATACATGGCCGTGGCCTCCCCCTCGGTGTCGGGGTTGGTGGCCATGATGACCTCCCGCACGTCCCCGGCGGCCACCCGCTCCACCAGGGATTTGATGTGCAGGTCGTCGGGGCCCACGTGGTTCATGGGGGAGATGACCCCGTGTAGCACGTGGTAGCGCCCGTCGAACTCCCGGGAGCGCTCCATGGCGATCACGTCCTTGGGGTCGGCCACCACGCAGATGACCCCCGCGTCCCGCTTGGCGCTCCCGCAGATGGCGCAGGGCCCCTCGCCCTCGGCGAAGTTCTGGCACACGGGGCAGAAGGAGATGCTGCGCTTGGCGTCGGTAATGGCGCCGGCAAAGGCCTCGGCGTCCTCGTCGGGCAGGCCCAGCACATAGAAGGCCAGGCGCTGGGCGGACTTGTGGCCCACGCCGGGCAGGCGGGCGAACTGCTCCACCAGGCGCTCCAGCGCGGGGGGAAAATACTGCATAGTGATGACCTCCGGGAAAATTTGGGTTATCCGCGCAGGGCGGCGATGGCGGCGGCGGGGTCGGCCGCGCCGTAGACCGCCGAGCCCGCCACCAGGGTGTCCGCCCCGGCGGCGATGACCTGCTTCGCGGTCTGGGGGTTGATGCCCCCGTCCACCTCCAGGCGGCAGGCGGGGTGATAGCGGTTGATGAGCGCGCGCACCTCGGAGATGGTCTGGAGCTGCTGGTCCATGAAGGCCTGCCCGCCGAAGCCGGGCTCCACCGTCATCACCAGCACCAGGTCCAGATCCTCCAGGTAGGGCAGCACGGCCTCCGCCTTGGTGATGGGCCGCAGGGCCACCGCCTTTTGCACGCCGCACTGGCCCATCAAGCGCAGGGCCTCGGCGATGCGGGTGGGGTGGTCGGCCTCCAGGTGGATGCTGAGCAGGTCGGCCCCCGCCTTCGCGAAGGCCTCCACGTACCGCACGGGCTTGTCGATCATCAGGTGCACGTCCAAAAACATGTCGGTGCACCTGCGGATGGAGGCCACCACGGGCACGCCGATGGTGATGTTGGGCACGAAGCAGCCGTCCATCACGTCCACGTGGAGCCAGTCGGCGGCGGAGACCCGGCCGATGTCCCGCTCCAGGTTGACAAAGTCGGCGGAGAGGATGGAGGGGGAGATTTTAATCATGGTCTTACCTCTTTCCATTATTTCTCACGCTCCCGCAAGATTTAATGATCCTTTAACGTCGCCTTTAACGATTCTACACGTAGCTGCGGTATGATAGCCTTACCCGGGACAGGGACGGCGGCGCACGGGGGGCGCGTCCCGCTCATAGGATACACCAAGCGGATGACGCCCCCGGCCAGCTGCGCCGTTCTCCCCTGGCTCCCACGCGGGACCCGGGCGGCGGGCTGCCGTCCGGGGAGACGCGCCGCATCATATAGCCGCCCGCCGGGTTCTGCCCGGCGGGCGGCAACCAGTACACGGGGGTATCCCGAACGCCGGGGGCTAGTTGTAGAAGTCGGCGGTCTTGACCTCGCGGGCGTCGTACCCCTCGGCCTTCATGGCCTTGAGGATGGCGTTCTTGTGGGTGTGGCCGAAGGCCTCCAGCGTCACCCGCAGCTCCACGCCGCTCTGGCGGTTGATGTTGACGAACTGGTTGTGCTCCAGCTTGATGATGTTGCCGTTCTCCCGGGCCACGATCCCGGCCACCCGCAGCAGCTCGCCGGGCCGGTCGGGCAGCTGCACCGAGAAGGTGAACACCCGTCCCCGGTTGATAAGCCCGTGCTGCACCAGGGAGGCGATGGTAATCACGTCCATGTTGCCGCCGGAGAGGACGCTCACCACGTTTTTGCCCTTGCAGTCCAGGTGGTAGAGGGCGGCGATAGGCAGCAGCCCCGCGTTCTCCACGATCATCTTGTGCTTTTCCATCATATCCAGGAAGGCGTCCACCAGCTCGTCGTCGTCGATGGTGATGATGTCGTCAATATTCTGCTGGATGTAGGGGAAGATCTGATCGCCGGGAGTTTTGACGGCCACGCCGTCGGCGATGGTCTCGATGTGGTCCAGAGTGGTAATTTTGCCCGCCTCCAGGCTGGCCTTCATGGAGGCCGCGCCCGAGGGCTCCACGCCGATGACCTTCACCGTGGGCTTGAGCAGCTTGGCCAGCGTGGCGATGCCGGAGGCCAGCCCGCCGCCCCCGATGGGGACCAGGATTACGTCGGTGTCGGGCAGGTCGGAGATGATCTCGTAGGCGATGGTGCCCTGGCCGGTGGCGATGACGGGGTCGTTGAAGGGGTGGATGTAGGTCAAGCCCTCCTCCCTGGACAGGGTGGCCGCCAGCTCCGCCGCGTCGTCGAAGGTCTCCCCGTGGAGCAATACCTTCGCCCCGTAGTCCTTGGTGTTGTTCACCTTCACCAGGGGCGTGGTGGTGGGCATGACGATGGTGGCCTCCACCCCCGCGGCCTGGGCCGCGTAGGCCACGCCCTGGGCGTGGTTGCCTGCCGAGGCGGTGATGAGCCCCTTGGCCTTCTCCTCCTGGGTCAGCGTGCTGATTTTATAGTAGGCGCCGCGGATCTTGTACGCGCCGGTGACCTGCATGTTTTCAGGCTTGATGTACACCTGGTTGCCTGTGGCCCTGGAAAAGGACTTGGAGTAGACCAGACTGGTGTCCAGGATGACGCCGCTGAGCACGCTGCGGGCGGCCTTGAAGGCCTCAAGGGTGAGCATGGCAAGACTTCCTCTCTTACAGATAGACTGGTTGGTTATCTCTATATAATAATGAGTTTCGCATACAAAGTCAACGTGTTTTCTTGACGCTGGAAGCCCGGGAAGGTATAATTGCCTTATTGAGCAATTAAGAGCATGGAGGAACTGCAGCATGGCGAAGATAGTCAAACGATCCCCCGCCCCAGTGTACGCCGTGGCCCTGGTCTGGCTGGTGTGGGGGCTGTTTTTCCCGCTCTACAAGCTCCCGCATTTCCTGCTGGCCGCCGCCGTCTCCGTGGTGGTATTCCTGGCGGCCAAGCGCATCTGGCGCGACCGGGTGATCGTGGTGCCCGAGCCGGAGCCCGCGCCTGAGCCGGAGCCCGTCCGCTCCCCCACCGGGAGCCCGGAGCTGGACGCGCTGACGGAGGACCGCGACCGCGCGGTGTCCGAGATGCGGCGGCTCAACGACAGCATTGAGGACGAGGGGATCTCCGCGCAGATCGACCACCTGGAGGCCACCACGCAGAAGATCATCGACGTGGTGGTGTCCGAGCCGCAGAAGCTGCCCCAGATCCGCAAATTCATGAACTACTACCTGCCCACCACCCTCAAGCTGCTCAACGCCTACGACCGCATGGACGCGGCGGGGGTGTCGGGGGCCAATATCGACGGCACCATGGGCAAGATCGAGACCATGATGAACACCGTCGTGGTGGCCTTCGACAGGCAGCTGGACGCCCTGTTCGCCGACGAGGCGCTGGACATCTCCACCGACATCACCGTCATGGAGCAGATGCTCGCGAGAGAAGGAATCGGCGGCACGCAGATGCCGATGTAATACGGAAAAACGGAAAGGATGTTTCGCCATGACCGATAAGGAAGATATGATCCCCACCCTCACCCTGACCCCCGAGCTGGACACCGCCGCTGCCGCCGCCGCGGCCGCCCCCAAGGCCCCGGAGGCCCCCAGCCTGACCCTCTCGCCCGAATTGCAGGTGGACGAGGCGGCGGCCCAGAAGGCCCGGGACGCCCACGCCGTCCGCCTGGACGAGAGCCAGCTCACCGAGGCCGAGCGCAAAATGGTGGACGAGTTCGCCCAGAAGATCGACATCAAGGACTCCAACGTGGTGCTCCAGTACGGCGCCGCGGCCCAGAAGAACATCGCCGGCTTCTCCGAGAGCACCCTCAACTCGGTGCGCACCAAGGACCTGGGCGAGATCGGCGACGCGCTGGCCGGCCTGGTGGTGCAGCTCAAGGGCTTCAACGTGGAGGAGAAGAAGGGCATCATGGGCTTCTTCCAGAAGAAGCGCAACGAGATGGAGGAGATGAAGGTCGCCTACAGCAAGGCGGAGACCAACGTGGACAAGATCGTCCAGGTGCTGGAGGGCCACCAGGTCACCCTGATGAAGGACATCGCCATGCTGGACCAGATGTACGACCTGAACACCAAATACTACAAAGAGCTGACCATGTATATCCTGGCGGGCAAGAAGCGCCTGCAGCAGGTGCGCGAGGGCGATCTGGAGGAGCTGCGCAGGAAGGCCGCCCAGACCGGCGCCCAGGAGGACGCCCAGGCCTACAACGACCTGGCCAACATGTGCTCCCGCTTTGAGAAAAAGATCCACGATCTGGAGCTCACCCGCATGATCTCCATCCAGATGGGGCCCCAGACCCGCCTGATCCAGAATAACGACGCGCTGATGCTGGAGAAAATCCAGTCCTCCCTGGTGAACACCATCCCCCTGTGGAAGAGCCAGATGGTGCTCTCCCTGGGCCTGGAGCACTCCCGCCAGGCCACGGCGGCCCAGTCCGCCGTTACCAACATGACCAACGAGCTGCTGCAGAAGAACGCCGACATGCTCAAGATGGGCACGGTGGAGACCGCCAAGGAGGCCGAGCGCAGCGTGGTGGACATCCAGACCCTCCAGCACACCAACCAGCAGCTGATCTCCACCCTGGACGAGGTCATGAAGATCCAGCAGGACGGCGCGCAGAAGCGCCGGGAAGCGGAAGTGGAGCTGGGGAGGATTGAAGGCGAGCTGAAGCAGAAGCTGCTGGAACTCAGGGGCTAACGGATAATAAAGAGGTAAAACCATGAAATTTTTAAAGTCCCACGGCGGGGCAATTGTCATAACGGTGCTGGTGGTGGTCCTGTCGGTGGTGTTCGGCTTCCACCGCTCGGCCACGTCCGCCCGGGCCGACGTGGAGGCGGCCTTCTACCAGGGGGTGGACGGCAGCGGCTATTCCATCGCCGCCGACCTGACCACCCGGCGCAACGTGTGCTCCAACCTGGCCGCGGTGGGCGCGCGCTACCTGGGGGAGGGGGAGCTCTCTGCCCTGACCTCGGCCCTGTCCGACCCCCGCTGGCAGGGCGGGCCCGCGGCGCAGTACGACGCCAATCTGGACCTGGGCGCCGCCGCCGAGGCGGTGCTCCTGGCCCTGGAGGACGCCGGCCTGAGCGGGCAGGACGCCAAGTACGTCCAGGGCTTCCGGGCGGATCTGGACGCCAAGGCGGACACCATCAGCCGGGACGGCTACAACGCCCTGGTTGACGCGTTCAACACCAAGGTGCTGGGGGTGTTCCCGGCCAATTTCCTCAGGCATATCGCCTTCGTCCGTGGGGCGGAGGCCTTCCGGTAAGGAGTATACATGAAGAAAAGACGTTTCCTGTCCGGCCTGTGGGCGGCGCTGCTGTGCGCGGGGCTGCTCACCGCCCCCGCCCTGGCGGTGGTGGAGCCCACCCCCGCGTTCTATGTGGCGGACTACGCCGACGTGATTTCCCAGGACACCGAGGACCACATCGTCTCCGCCAACGAGACGCTGGAGGCGGCCACCGGCGCGCAGATCGTGGTGGTGGCGGTGGACTTTATGGACGGCATGAGCAGCGGCGACTACGCCATGGCCGTGGCCGAGGCATGGGGCGGCGTCGGGGACGCGCAGCTGAACAACGGCTTCATCCTGGCCTTCGCCGTGGGCGAGAACAAGGTGCGGGCCATGGCGGGCAGCGGGCTGGAGAAGGTCCTCACCGCCTCCAAGCTGGAGGGGTATCTGGAGGACTATTTCTACGACGACTACGACGCGGGCAACTACGACGCGGCGGTGCTGGCCTTCTTTGACGCCATCAACCAGTGGTACGTGGACTACTACGACGTGGGCGGGGCGGCGGACCCCGCGCCCGCGCCCGCCCCGGTTGACCCGGGCGGGGATCCCTACGCTCCGGAGCACCACTACGGCTATCCCGGTACCACCGTGGGCTCCGGCATGGGCACGATTATCTTCGTGGCCGTGCTGCTGGTGCTGGTGGTGGCCCTGGCGGACAGCTCCCGCTACCGCCGCTACCGCAGGCGCTACTGCATGCCCGGCATGCCGCCTCCGCCCTACATGTACCGGCCCTTCCTCTTCGGCTGGGGCGGGCACAGGCATTACCACAGCCACGGGTACTACCCGCCTCCCCCGCCCCCCAGGGCGCCCCGGCCCCCCAGACCGCCCCACGGCGGCGGGCCCCGGCCTCCCTACGGCGGATCCGGCGGGCCCCGGCCGCCCCGCACGGGGGGCGGCGGCAGCTTCCGCGGCGGCGGCGCGGGCCGTTCCGGCGGCAGCTTCGGCGGCGGACGCTCCGGGGGCTCCTTTGGGGGAGGCCGTTCCGGCGGCTCCTTCGGCGGGGGCTCCTTCCGCGGGGGGGGCGGCGGCTTCCGCGGCGGCGGAGCCGGCCGCGGCTAAACCAGACGCAGCGCAGGCCCCCGGGGTTGTCCCGGGGGCCTGCTGTGATCCACGGGAGGTACCGATGATAAAAAACCGACGATTGGAAAACACGGCGGTATTCTGCGCCCGGGCGGCGTGGGCCCTCTTCGCCCTTCTGGCGGCGGTGCTGGCCCTGCGCTTCTTCCGGCTGGGCCACGGCCTGTCCCGGAACTGGACCACCGCGCTGTACACTCTTCTGGCGCTGGGCGCGGGGGTGCCGCTGCTGCGCGCCGCGGGGCGGCTGGCCGTGAGGCTGGGGCGGCGCAGAGCCCTGGCGGTTTTGCTGGCGCTCTGCCTGGCCGTCAAGCTGGCCTGGGTGTTGCTGGTGCGCGTCGCGCCCGCGGGGGACTACGCCACCTTCCAGGGCACGGCGGCGGAGCTGGCGGGGCGGGAGGTCATCTGGGGCGGGCGGTATATCGCCCTCTTCCCCCACGTGTTCGGCTATTCCTTTTTCCTCAGCCTGTTCATGAAGCTCTTCGGCCAGGGGGCCCTGCTGGCCCCGCTGCTGAACGCGGGGCTCTCCGTGCTCTCGTGCTGGCTGCTCTACGATTTGGCGGATCGGCTCTCCGGCGGGGCTGCGGCGGCCGGGGCGGCCCTGCTGTGGATCTTTTTCCCCTCTCAGACCATCTACAACATGTACGTGCTCTCCGAGCCGCTGTATACGGCGCTGATTCTGGCCTTCTTCACCCTGATCGCCCGCTTCGATCAAAAAGAGGGAGGGCGGGCCCGGAGCTGGGGGTACGGCCTGGGGGCGGGGCTGGCGCTGGCGCTGGTGAACCTGTGCCGCCCGGTGGGGGCCATTTTGCTGCTGGCCCTGGCGTGCTGGCTGGGGCTGGCCCGGCTGGACGGCTGGCGGGAGCGGGGCTTCCGCCGCCGCTGGCTGACCCTGCTGCTGGCGCTGGTGCTGTGCTGCCTCGCCGTGGGGCGGGCGGGCACGGCCTACCTGGAGCGCCGCATCGGGGAGGACCCCGCCTCCACGCCGGGGTACAGCTTCCTGGTGGGCTTCAACCTCCGGTCCGGGGGCACCTGGAACCGGGAGGACGCCGACCTGCTGGACGCCTACAGCGCCGTGCCCGGCTCCACCGCGCCGGAGGTGCAGCGGCAGATGCTGGCGCAGGCAGCCGAGCGCATCCGGGAGGAGCGGGCGGCGCTGCCCGCCTTCCTGTATGAAAAGCTCCACCTCTTCCTGGGGGACGACTCGGCGGCGGTGGCCTACGGGCAGGGGGTAATCGCCCGCCCCCGCCTGCTCTCGGAGCTGTGCAACGGCTACTACTACGCCTGCTTTGCCCTGGCCGCCCTGGCGGCCCTGGGGGCCCTGCGGCGGGGGGAACGCCCGGCGGCGGCCCTGCTGCCGGGCATCTATGTGCTGGGGCTCACCCTGGCCCAGCTGCTGGTGGAGGTGGCGGGGCGGTACCACTACTCCGCGCTGCCCACCCTGGTGCTGCTGGCGGCCTGGTGTGCCGCGCGGCCCCTGCCCGGCCGACACGGGGCCGACACATCCCCGCGGTAAGCTGGAGGTGAAAGGAGGCGAAAGCCATGCCGGAGACGATTTTGGTGGTAGAGGACGAGCGGCGGATCCGGGACGTGGTGCGGGACTACTTCACCGCCCACGGCGCGGACTGCGATCTGGCCCGGAACGGGGAAGAGGCGCTGGACCTGCTGCGCGACCACGAGTACGACGCCATCCTGCTGGACATCCTCATGCCCGGTCTGGACGGGTACGCGGTCTGCCGGGCGGTGCGGGAGAAGAGCGGGGTGCCGGTGATTTTCCTCACCGCCCTGTGCGGAGAGGAGGAGGCCCTCCGGGGGTATGAGCTGGGGGCGGACGACTACGTGACCAAGCCCTTCTCCCTGGCGGTGCTCCACGCCAAGACCCTGGCCCTGATCCGGCGCAGCCGGGGCGGGCGCGCGCCGGGGGAGGCCCTGCGCTGCGGGGCAATCTCCCTGGACCCGGGCCGACGGGCCTGCACGGCGGCGGGGGAGGACGTGCGCCTGACGCCCCGGAGCTTCGATCTGCTGGAGTGCCTGCTGCGCAACCGGGGGCGGGTCATGAGCCGGGAACAGCTCCTGGACAAGGTGTGGGGGCTGGACTTCGAGGGGGACGCGCGGGCGGTGGATGTGCAGGTGAAGAACCTGCGCGCCGCCCTGGGGGGCGCGGGCGGACAGATTAAGACCGTGCTCAAGGCCGGCTACAAGCTGGAGGAGGGCGGGGCATGAAAAGGGAAACGAAGCTGCGCGGCTACCTGCGGGGGATGATCGCCCTGTCCATGCTGGCCCTCTGGGCCGTCACTATGCTGGCGCTCACCTTCCTCTCGGCGCAGAAGGTGGAGATCGAGGCCGGGATGCTGCAAGAGCGGATGGAGGTTCAAGCGTCGGAACTCTGCGCATCGGTGATGGAGCGGACGGCGGCGGCAGAGAACCAGGCCGCGATGCTCAGCTTCGGTCTGAGCACCATCACACCCATGTACGCCCAGGTGGCGGGCGGCGCGCTCTTATGCTCTCTCGACAAGGCGGGCAAGGAGCTTGCCCGCAGCCATATCGCCTATGGCTATGCCGGTGTGGATGACCGAGCCGGCGGGATCAACAACTACCTGTTCTTAGATGAAGCCCTGGACGACGAGGGGCAGTTGGCGCTTGCTCGCTGGATTACGGAGCATAGGGACGAGGCCGACGAATACCGTATGCCGTCAGGCAATGATAACTGGGCCGAGATTACCGGCGTCGTGGACGGCATAGGCATCCGGGTGCAGCGGATTGTGCTCCATCTGGGGGGCGAGGTGCTGACTCCAGTGGAGGGAAGTGCGGAGCGCTTGGCGGGTGAACAGCTTGAAACCCTGCGCTTTTCCTCTCTCGGACTGTACAGCAACCTCTGCCCTGAACTCTCTGTGGATGGAGACGGCCGGGTCAGGAATAAACCCACGATTATGACCGCCCGATTGGCCCGCTTCCGGGATGCGGAGGCCGCGTATGACACGCTTATGGAGCGTGCCCGGCCCGGCGATGGGACGAGCACCTGGTCGACCACGGTGGTCGGCACGGCGGCGGTGGGGCCCGGACGGCGGGAGGGAGTCGTCTTAGGCAGCGCCTACTCCTGCTCCAACTGGCTGGAGGGCGCGTCCCGCCTGGGCTGGGCCTACGTACTGACCCTGGCGGCGGCGCTGCTGCTGACGCGGTGGCTCTCCCGCATGCTCTCGGGCATGGTGGCCCGCCCGGTGGAGGCCCTGTGCGCGGACGTGGAGGCGGGCCGCCCCTGCGAGACGGCGGGGGAGATCGCCGAGCTCAACGCCCTCTCGTCGGCCTTCAACGCCGCGCAGGAGAAGCTGGCGGACGAGCTGCGGCGGGAGCGGGACTTCTCCCGGGCGGCGGCCCACGAGCTCAAAACCCCCCTTGCGGTGCTGCGCTCCCATGCCGAGGGCCTGGCCGAGGACATCGCCCCGGACCGGCGGGGGGAGTACCTGGAGATCATCATGGACGAGGCCGACCGGATGGACGCGCTGGTGCGGGAGCTGCTGGAGCTCTCCCGGCTGGAGGCGGGGGCCGCGCCCTTGGCGCGGGAGCCGGTGGCGCTGGGGGCGCTGGTCCGGCAGGCCTTCGCCCGTCTGGAGCGGCCCATGGCGGAGAAGGGGGTCACCCTGGAGGCGGATTTGGAGGAGCTGACCGTGCCCGGCGAGCGGGTGGGGCTGGAGCGGGTGGCCTCCAACCTGGCCTCCAACGCCCTGCGCCACTGCGCGCCGGGCGGGAGCATCCGCGTGGCGCTGGAGCGGACGGGGGACGGCTTCGCTCGCCTGACGGTGGACAACGACGGGGCCAACATCCCGGAGCAGGCCCTCCCCCGGCTGTGGGAGGCCTTTTACCGGGGGGACGCGGGCCGGTCCCGGGAGGACGGGGGGGCCGGGCTGGGGCTGGCCATCGTCCGCGGCGTGCTGGCCCGCCACGGGGGGCGCTGGGGGGCGGAGAACCGGCCCGGCGGCGTGCGCTTCCGGGCCGAGGTGCCCCTGGAGTGATACCCGGCCCCGGTTGCAAAACGGCGGCCCGTGTGGTATGATACCTGCAAGAAACAGAGATTGCGAGGAGATGCTTCATGGGCTTTAACCGTCTGGAGGCCAAGCTGCAGGCCAAGGGCAGCATGCGCAGCGCCTACCCCCACCCCATGCTGATTACGCTGGTCTACTTCCTGGCCACCACCGTGCTGGTGGGGGTGATCCAGTTCGTGGTGAACAACCCCTTCAACAACCTGTACACCTACCTGATGCAGGGGTACAGCGTGGACGAGGTCTACAGCTACTACTACACCCTGATGGCGGGGGGCCGGGGCGCCCTGTTTGTGTTTATGGGCATCCTGATGTCCCTGTACTCCGCCGTCATGGGCTTCAGCTACACCTCCTACGCCCTGCGCCTGGCCCGCAACGAGCAGCCGGGCTACCGCACTCTGCTGGACGGCTTCGCCATGGCGGGCCGGGTGCTGGGCATGATCATCCTCCAGAGTATTTTCGCCTTCCTCTGGACCCTGCTGGGCATGCTCCCCTTCGTGGTGCTGATTATCGTCGCCGCGGTGACGGACAGCGGGGTGCTGATCGCCCTGGCCATGCTGTGCTACTTCGCCGCCCTTATCTGGGTTATCACGGTGGTCTACCGCTACCGCCTGTCCGCCTACTTCCTGCTGGACGACCCCGCCTGCGGCGCGCTGGAGTCCATCACCCGCAGCAAGCAGGCCATGCGCGGGCGCAAGATGGACCTGTTTGTGCTGGATCTCTCCTTCGTGGGCTGGAGTATCCTGAGCATCTTCACCCTGGGCATCCTGGACCTGTGGCTGCTGCCCTACAAGGGCGCCACCGAGGCCAATTTCTACGACTGGGCCACCGGCGGGCTCAACGCCCCGCTCCAGACCGGCCCCGCGGAGCAGCCGCCCCTGGACGGGGGCAGCGGCCCGGTTCCCTTCTAAAAACGGAACAAATCCCCGGCGGTGTACACCGCCGGGGATTTGTTATGGTTAAGGGGGGCTTACTCCAGCACCGCGCCGCGGGCGGCGGAGGTGACCAGCTTGGCGTACCGGGCCAGATAGCCGGTCTTGACCTTGGGCGCGGGGCAGGTCCAGGCGGCGGCGCGCCGGGCCAGCTCGTCCGCGTCCACCAGCAGGTCGATCTTGCAGTTGGGGATGTCGATGGCGACAAGGTCGCCCTCCCGCACCAGGGCGATGGGCCCGCCCTGGGCCGCCTCAGGGCACACGTGGCCGATGGAGGCCCCCCGGGTGGCGCCGGAGAAGCGCCCGTCGGTGATGAGGGCCACCTCCTTGTCCAGCCCCATGCCCGCGATGGCGGAGGTGGGGTTGAGCATCTCCCGCATCCCGGGGCCGCCCTTGGGGCCCTCGTAGCGGATGACCACCACGTCGCCGGAGACGATTTTGCCCGCGTAGATGGCGGCGATGGCATCCTCCTCGCTGTCAAAGACCCGGGCGGGGCCGGTGTGCACCATCATCTCCTCCGCCACGGCGGACTGCTTCACCACGCAGCCCTCGGGGGCCAGGGTGCCCTTGAGCACGGCGATGCCGCCGTAGGGGGAGTAGGGGTTGTCGATGGGGCGGATGAGGGTGGGATCCAGGTTTTCCACCCCCTCCAGGTTCTCGGCCACCGTCCTGCCCGTGACGGTGAGCAGGGAGGTGTCCAGCAGCCCCCGCTTCGTCAGCTCCTTCATCACGGCGTACACGCCCCCCGCCCGGTCCAGATCCTCGATGTAGGTGTCCCCGGCGGGGGCCAGGTGGCAGAGGTTGGGGGTTTTGCGGGAGATCTCGTTGGCCATGTCCAAATCCAGCTCCACGCCGCACTCGTGGGCGATGGCGGGCAGGTGGAGCATGGAGTTGGTGGAGCAGCCCAGGGCCATGTCCAGGGTCTCGGCGTTGTGGAAGGCGGCCTCGGTCATGATGTCCCGGGGCTTTATGCCCTTTTCAACCAACTCCATGATTTGCATTCCGGTATGTTTCGCCAGCCGCAGCCGGGCGGACATCACCGCCGGGATGGTGCCGTTGCCCCGCAGGGCCATGCCGATGCCCTCGGTGAGGCAGTTCATGGAGTTGGCGGTGTACATGCCGGAGCAGGAGCCGCAGGAGGGGCAGGCGTTCTCCTCGTACTCCCGCACGCCGCCGTCGTCCAGCCTGCCCGCCTTGTAGGCCCCCACCGCCTCGAACATGTGGGACAGGCAGGTGCGCCGCCCGTCCGTCAGCCGCCCGGCCAGCATGGGGCCGCCGGAGACGAAGATGGAGGGGATGTTGAGCCGGGCCGCCGCCATCAGCAGGCCGGGCACGTTCTTGTCGCAGTTGGGCACCAGCACCAGGCCGTCGAACTGGTGGGCCAGGGCCATGGCCTCGGTGGAGTCGGCGATGAGGTCCCGGGTGACCAGGGAGTACTTCATGCCGATGTGCCCCATGGCGATGCCGTCGCACACGGCGATGGCGGGAAAGACGATGGGGGTGCCCCCCGCCATGCGCACGCCCGCCTTCACCGCCTCCACGATCTTGTCCAGGTTCATGTGGCCGGGGACGATCTCGTTCTGGCTGGAGACGATGCCGATGAGGGGGCGCTCCAGCTCCTCGCTGGTGTAGCCCAGGGCGTAAAACAGGGAGCGGTTGGGGGCGCGCTCCACGCCCTTCTTCACGTTGTCGCTGCGCATGGCGGTTCCTCCTGTTATGTAAAAATTAATTGTCTGATGACGCTTGCGTTGTATGACAATATAGTATAGGATAGAGGGAGAAATGTCAAGCCGGAGGGAACGATATGGAGAAAAAAAGCCTGTCCCAGCAGACGGCGGAGCGGCTGTACACCCGCATCGTGGTGGAGAAGCTGTTCCGGCCGGGGGAGAAGCTGCCCAACGAGCTGGAGTGGTCGGCGGAGCTGGGGGTGAGCCGGGCCACCCTGCGGGAGGCCATCCGGGCGCTGAGCACCCAGGGGGTGCTGGAGGTGCGCCGGGGCAAGGGCACCTTCGTGTCCCGGCGGGTGGCGGAGATCGGGGACTTCGGCTTCGACCGCCTGGACCGGGTGCGGGTGCAGCTGCGGGACCTCTTCGAGCTGCGGCGCATCTTCGAGCCCCAGGTGGCCCGCCTGGCATGCCGCCGGGCCACGGAGGAGGAGCTGGCGGAGATCCTCGCCCGCGGGGAGGCGGTGGAGCGCTGCATCCTGGAGGGGCGGGACCGCACCCAGGCCGACCGGGCCTTCCACGCCGCCATCGTCCGGGCCAGCCACAACGAGTTCATGGTGCGCCTGATGCCCGTCATCGACGAGGCGGTGGCGGCGGCCATCACCTCCGGCGGCCACGGGGAGGAGCTGGCGGAGGACACCCGGCGGGACCACGCCCTGCTGATGGATTTTTTCCGCAGGCGGGACGAGAGCGGCGCGGAGCACGCCATGGCCATCCACATGCACCACAGCATCGACGTGCTGGAGCTGGACGGCGGTAGGGGGGGTGACGGAGCGCCCACCGATGGCGGCGCCTTTGGGAGATAGGGCGAACAAGGGGCGGCGGGGGCAAGCCCCCGCCCTACGTCATTGCGAGGGCCGCAGGCCCGCGGCAATCCGTCCCATCCCCGTACTGTAGGGGCCGATGCCCTCATCGGCCCGCTGCTCCAAGCCCGTAGGGGCGATTCACGAATCGCCCGCCCCTTGTTCGCCTTATCCCCCTAAGGTACAAGCGTCTTAAGCGCTTCTTTCGTCAAAACGGACTTACGGACTTTTTTGACAGGCAGAAAGGCCGCCTGCCCCATCGGGGCAGGCGGCCTTTGCATGTGCAAACTCAGTTAGAGGCGGTGTCGGGGTTGTTGTCGTCGCCCCAGAGCATGTTCTTGCGCAGCTCGGCGCCCACGGTCTCCATGCCGTGGTTGGCCAGCATGGCGCGGGAGGCGTTGAAGAAGGTGCGGCCGTTCTTGTTCTCGGCGATCCAGCGCCCGGCGAACTTGCCGTTCTGGATGTCGGTGAGCACGTCCTTCATGCGCTTCTTCGTCTCGTCGTAGGGCAGCACGCGGGGGCCGGAGACGTACTCGCCGTACTCGGCGGTGTCGGAGATGGAGTAGTTCATCATGGCCACGCCGCCCTTGTTGATGAGGTCGATGATGAGCTTCATCTCGTGGATGCACTCGAAGTAGGCGTTCTCGGGCTCGTACCCGGCCTCGACCAGGGTCTCGAAGCCCAGCTTCATCAGCTCCACCACACCGCCGCACAGCACGGCCTGCTCACCGAAGAGGTCGGTCTCGGTCTCGTCCTTGAAGGTGGTCTCCATCACGCCGGCGCGGGCGCCGCCGATGCCCGCCACGTAGGCCAGGCCCAGGCGGTAGGCGTCGCCGGTGGCGTTCTGCTCCACGGCGATGAGGCAGGGCACGCCCTTGCCCGCCACGTACTGGCTGCGCACGGTGTGGCCGGGGCCCTTGGGGGCCACCATGAACACGTCCACGCCCGCGGGGGGCACGATCTGCTTGAAGTGGATGTTGAAGCCGTGGGCGAAGGCGATGGCCTTGCCGTCGGTGAGGTAGGGGGCGATGTCGGCCTTGTACATGTCGGCCTGGCGCTCGTCGTTGATCAGAATCATGATGATGTCGGCCTTCTGGGTGGCCTCGGCCACGGTCATGACCTCGAAGCCGTCCTTCTCGGCCACGGCCCAGCTCTTGCCGCCCTTGTGCAGGCCCACGATCACGTCGCAGCCGGAATCCCGCAGGTTCTGGGCGTGGGCGTGGCCCTGGCTGCCGTAGCCGACGATGGCGATCTTCTTCCCGTTGAGGTAGGACAGCTCGCAGTCCTTCTCGTAGTACATCTTAGCCATGGTAAAACACTCCTTTTATATAATTGAGAATGGATAATGGATAATTGAGAATGAAGGGCGGGTCCCGGAGAAGAACAATTTAGATAAAATTCTTGCCGTAGTTGAACTCGTTCTTCTCCTTGTTCTCGTCGCTGATGGTGTAGGCGCCCCGCTCCAGGGCCACCATACCGGTGCGCACCAGCTCCAGAATGCCGAAGGCCTCCAGCAGCTTCTGCATGGCGTCGGCCTTGGTCTCGTCGCCGATAAGGGCCAGGGTGAGGGACTTGAGGGACACGTCGATGATGGAGGCCCGGAAGATATTGGCGATCTGGATGACCTCGTTGCGGATGTCCGGGGTCTCGGCCCGCACCTTGAACATGACCAGCTCCCGGCGGATGCTCCGCTCGGGCAGCAGCTCCTGCACGGAGTAGACGGGGAAGAGCTTCCGCAGCTGGTTCATCACCTGCTCCAGCATCTTGGAGTCCCCCATCACCTCGATGGTGATACGGGACACGGCGGGATCGTCGGTGGTGCCCACGGCCAGGCTCTCGATGTTGTAGCCCTTGCGGGAGAAGAGGCGGGAGACCTGGCTCAGCACGCCGGCGGCGTTCTCCACCAGGACGGAGAGGGTGTGGCGGGTGATATTCTCTTTCATGTCCTGCCCTCCTTAATCCAGCAGGAAGCTGGTGACCGGCGCGCCGCCGGGGACCATGGGGTGAACCATGGCGTCCTTATCGATGGCGCAGTCGATGACCCAGGGCTTCCCGGAGTCGATGGCGGTTTTGAGCAGGGCCTCAAACTCCGGCTGGCTGGCGGCGCGGCCGCCCTGGAGGCCGTAGGCCTCGGCCAGCTTCACGAAGTCGGGGCCCCGGTCCAGGTCGGTCTGGGAGTAGCGCTCCCCGTAGATCAGGTGCTGCCACTGGCGGACCATGCCCAGGGTGCCGTTGTCGAAGATGACGATGATGATGGGGATGCCGTAGTGCTCCACGGTGGACAGCTCGTGGCAGTTCATGCGGAAGCAGCCGTCGCCGGTGCACAGCACCACCGTCTCGTTGGGGTTGCCCACCTTGGCCCCCATGGCGGCCCCCACGCCGAAGCCCATGGTGCCGAAGCCGCCGGAGGTGATGAGCTGGCCGGGGCGGGAGAAGTGGTAGTACTGGGCCGACCACATCTGGTGCTGGCCCACGTCGGTGGCGATGATGGCCTTGCCGCCGGTGAGGTCGGAGATGGTCTCCAGGATCTCGTGGGCGTGGAGCTTGTCGTCGTGCTTGAGGGGCACCTCCTCGTGGGAGAAAACCCACTGCTTCCACTCCGGGTAGTCGTGGGGGGGCAGCTTCTCGTTCAGAAGCTCCAGCACCCGCCGGGCGTCCCCGATGATGTGGTGGTCGGTGATGACGTTCTTGTCGATCTCCGCCCGGTCGATGTCGATATGTACAATCTTGGCTTGCTGGGCGAAGGTCTTGGGGTCGGTGGCCACCCGGTCGGAGAAGCGGCAGCCGATGGCGATCAGCAGGTCGCACTGGTCCACCGCCATGTTGGAGGCGTGGGAGCCGTGCATACCGATCATGCCGGTAAAGAGGGGGTGGCTGCCCGGGCAGGCGCCGCCGCCCATGATGGTGGAGGCCACGGGGGCGTTGAGCTTCTCGAAGAAGCGGCGGAACTCGGCCACCGCGCCCTTGGAGCGGATTACGCCGCCGCCCACCAGGATCAGGGGCTTTTGGGCGGCCTCGATCATGTCCAGCAGGGCCTGGATGTCGCCGTAGTCTGGCTCGGGGGCCTTCAGGTCGTGGGAGGCCCGGCGGAGCATGGCGCCCAGCCGCCCGTGCTTGCCGTGCTCGGACACGGGCAGGTACTCGTAGTCGGCCTCGTCGTAGGTGACGTTTTTCAGGATGTCGATGAGCACCGGCCCCGGACGGCCCGAGCGGGCGATGGCGAAGGCCTCCCGGATCACGTCGGCCAGATCCTCCGCCCGGCGCACCAGGTAGTTGCACTTGGTGATGGGCATGGTGATGCCGGTGATGTCCACCTCCTGGAAGGTGTCCTTGCCCACCAGGGGCTCCGCCACGTTGACGGTGATGAACACTACGGGGGAGGAGTCGTAGTAGGCGGTGGCGATGCCGGTGGTCAGGTTGGTGGCGCCGGGGCCGGAGGTGGCGAAGCACACGCCCACCTTGCCGGTGGCGCGGGCGTAGCCGTCGGCCGCGTGGGAGGCGCCCTGCTCGTGGGCGGTCAGGATGTGGCGGATCTTGTCCTTGTAGCCGTGCAGCTCCAGCTCGTCGTATACGTTGAGGATGGTGCCGCCGGGGTAGCCGAACACGGTGTCCACCCCCTGCTCCAGCAGGCACTCCATCAGGATTTGCGGGCTCTTCATTTTCATTGTACCAGCCTCCTTGTATTGCAGGTCCATTATTAAATCTATTTTCCGGGGAATTTACTTCCCCGGAAAATACCTCGACCCGCGCCAACGGGCGCGAAACCGGGGGTATCGGGCCGCGGCCGTTCCAGTGCGCACACTGGGACAGCGGCCCGTATCCAGGGGGTATTGGATACCCCCTGGAATACGAAAAGAGCATGGCCTTTTCGTCCCAATAGGACGAAGCCATGCTCCGTGGTACCACCTAAATTCATGGGGGCGCGAAAGCCGCCATGCACTCGTTGCCCCGGTAACGGAGGGGGGGCCGTTCCCGCTTACGTCTGTTCAACGGGACTGCTCGTGGGCGACGTTCCGGGCCGGACTCACAGGAGCTTACACCTGCCGCTCCCTCTCTGCGCTTGCGTGCCGGCCGTACTTACCCAGTCATTGCCATTTTTGCCTATGGACACAACTGTCGCGCCGTGGCGGACAGATGTGCGTACACCAACCACTGGCTGGTGGTTATCTGTTATCATACCGCCCGTTTCAGGTTTTGTCAATTGCAAGGCTTCATTTTCCAAACTTTCATCCTTTTTCACGAAGGAGGCCCCCCGCGGGGCGGAATTTTTGCGGTTTTGGGCAATATTGTATTTAAACTGGGTAGTTTTATTTAAAAAAGCGGATTTTTGCCTGGATCGCTGGACATTTTAGTGGGATTGTACTATTATAATAGCTGTTTGTAAACACCCCGGGCTGTCTCCGGGGGGAATCAATGGACGGAGAATTGCCTCCCGTTTCCGTCCGAAAATTGGCCCGTGTGTGGGTCAGATTTGCGAGGTGGACCAATGAAACTATCCTTTTACGGCGGCGTGCATCCCAGTGAGCACAAGGAGGAGTCCTGCCATGCGGCGGTGACCGAGCTCAAGAGCGCGCCTGTACAGGTGGCCATCCCCATGTCCATGCACCTGGGCGCGCCCTGCGCGCCCGTGGTACAGGTGGGGGATACGGTGAGCGTGGGGCAGAAGATCGCCGAGATCACCGGCCTGGGCGCGCCCATCCACGCCAGCGTCTCCGGCAAGGTCGTGGCCATCGAGCCCCGGCCCTACTCCGGCGGCGGCAAGTCCCTCTCGGTGGTCATCGAGAACGACTTCAAGGACACCCCCTGCCACGATTTGACGCCCCATCCCGACTTCACCAAGCTCTCCACCGACGAGATCGTGGAGATTGTGAAGCAGGCGGGCATCACCGGCATGGGCGGCGCCGGCTTCCCCACCCACGTGAAGATCAGCTCCGGCCTGGGCAAGGTGGACACGCTGATCCTCAACGGCGCGGAATGCGAGCCCTACATCACCTCCGACCACCGGCTGATGCTGGAGAGCGGGGAGCGGATTGTGGGCGGCGTGCAGATCCTGATGCAGGCCTTCGGCCTGAAGAAGGCCACCATCGGCGTGGAGGCCAACAAGCCCGACGCCATCGAGCACATGCAGGGCCTGCTCTCCGGGAAGGAGACCGGCATTGAGGTGCTCTCCCTGCGCACCCGGTACCCCCAGGGCGCTGAGAAGCAGCTCATCCAGCGGGTGACCGGCCGCGAGGTGCCCCCCGGCGGGCTGCCCGCCCACGTGGGCTGCGCCGTGTTCAACATCAGCACCGCCGCCGCCGTGTACGACGCGGTGGTGGACGGCAGGCCCCTGACCCGGCGCATCGTCACCGTCACCGGCGGCGCCATCGCCAGCCCCAAGAACCTGCTTGTGCCCTTCGGCACCCCCATCAGCCAGCTCATCGAGGAGGCGGGCGGCTTCAAGGAGAACCCCGACCGGGTGCTCATGGGCGGGCCCATGATGGGTATCGCCCAGTACGACCTGTCCTGCGTCAACATCAAGGGCACCAACGCCATCCTCTGCCTGACAAAGGCGGAGGCCGCGCCCCACGTGGCCGACCCGGTCTGCCTGCGCTGCGCCCGGTGCGTCAACGTGTGCCCCATGCACCTGACCCCGGTGAACATGCACATGTTCGCCGAAAAGCGCATGTGGGAAGAGGTGGAACGCCTCAACGTGCTGGACTGCATCGAGTGCGGATCCTGCAACTTCATCTGCCCCGCCCGCATCCCCCTGGTGCAGTCCTTCCGCACCGCCAAGTTTGAAATCCGCGGCCTTCAGATGAAGGCGAAGGCCGCAAAGGAGGCGAAAGCATGAACAGCGAGAACAAAATTGAGCTCAAGCTCTCGGTAGCCTCCTCGCCCCACGTCTGCTCCCCCATGGACACCACCAAGCTGATGCTCAACGTGATTTTGGCCCTGATCCCCGCGCTGTGCATCGCGGTCTACTTCTTCGGCCCCCGGGCTCTGACGGTCACCGTGGTGAGCGTGCTGGGCTGCGAGTTCTTCGAGTGGGGCTACCGCAAGCTGTTACATAAGCCCAGCGCGGTGGCCGACTGCTCGGCCCCCGTCACCGGCATCCTGCTGGCCTTTGTCTGCCCGGTGACCATCCCCTACTGGATGCTGCTCATCGGCGATTTCTTCGCCATCGTGGTGGTCAAGCAGCTCTTCGGCGGCCTGGGCCGCAATTTCATGAACCCCGCCCTGGGCGGGCGCGCGTTCCTGATGCTCTCCTACCTGTCCACCATGACCAAGTGGGCCGTCCCCGGTACCGACAACTGGGCCCCCATCGGCGCGGTGGGCCAGGACTACATCGACGCCTTCACCAGCGCCACCCCCCTGGCCACCATGCACCCCCACCTGGACGTGGCCACCGGCCTGACCACCCTGGGCCTGCCCGAGGGCACCAGCCTGGTGGATCTGTTCGTGGGCAGCGTGGGCGGCTGTTTGGGCGAGGTCAGCGCGCTCCTGCTGCTGCTGGGCGGCGTGTACCTCATCTGGCGGGGCATTATCCACGCCCGCATCCCCGTGTCCTTCATCGGCACCGTGGCGGTGCTCACCTTCATCTTCTCCCGGGGCCAGCCCCATTTTGAGTGGATGATGTACAACCTGCTCTCCGGCGGCCTGTTCCTGGGCGCCTTCTTCATGGCCACCGACTACACCACAAGCCCCGTCACCAAGAAGGGCGAGGTTATCTTCGGCGTGGGCTGCGGTGTGCTCACCGTGTTCATCCGCTACTTCGGCGCCTACCCCGAGGGCGTCAGCTACGCCATCCTGATTATGAACGTGTGCGTGTGGCTCATTGACAAGGTGGGCGCGCCCAACCGCTACGGCGTCACCGCCGAGGCCAGAAAGGCCGCCAAAGAGGCCAAAAAGGCCGCCAAGAAGGAGGCTGGTGCACAATGAGCGAGACGAAAACCGCAGTCAAAAAGACCCCCGGCATCGCCCAGCTGGCCGTGACCCTGCTGGCCATCAGCGCGGTGTGCGCGCTGCTGCTGGGCCTGGTGAACCTGATCACCGCCGATAAGATCGCCGCCGCCAAGGCGGAAAAGACCGCCGCGGCCAAGCAGCTGGTGCTGGCCGCAGACAGTTACGAGCCCATGTCCTTCGTGGACGACAGCGGCCTCGTGGTGGCCATGGACCGGGCCGGGGACGCCGGCTACGTGGTGGAGGTCACGCCCTCCGGCTTCGGCGGGCTCATCGACATGATGGTGGGCGTCAACGCCGACGGCACCGTGTCCGGCGTGTCCATCATCAGCATGAGCGAGACCTCCGGGCTGGGCTCCAACGCCAAAAAGGACTGGTTCCGTGAGCAGTTCGTGGGCGGCAGCGGCACCCTGCGCGTGAACAAGGACGGCGGCGACATCCAGGCTCTCACCGGCGCCACCATCACCTCCCGCGCGGTCACCAACGGCGTCAACGCCGCCCTGGCGGCCGTCGCGGCGCTGGGCTAAGGAGGTAGGCAGTCATGAATGTAAAGAACCAGTTTAAGGAAGGCCTGATCACCCAGAACCCCGTGCTGGTGCAGCTTCTGGGCATGTGCTCGGTGCTGGCCATCACCACCACCCTCTTCAACGGCATCGGCATGGGCCTGTCGGTGACCATCATCCTCATCTGCGCCAACGTGGTCATCTCCCTGCTGCGCAAGATCATCCCCAACAAGATCCGCATCGCCTGCTTCATCGTGGTCATCGCCACCTTCGTCACCATGGTGGACCTGCTGCTCCAGGCCTTCGTGCCCGCCCTGGCGGAAAACCTGGGCGTGTTCATCCCCCTGATCGTGGTCAACTGCATCATCCTGGGCCGCGCCGAGGCCTTCGCCTCCAAAAACAACATCGGCGCCTCCGCCATGGACGGCCTGGCCCAGGGCGTGGGCTACACCCTGGTGCTGCTGGCCATGTGCATCATCCGCGAGTTTTTGGGCAACGGCACCTTCGGCACCGGCGTGTTCGGGGCCGAGGGCATCCGCATCCTGCCCGAGAGCCTGCCCGCGCTGGGCATGGCCCTGCCCGTGGGCGGCTTTTTGACCCTGGCGGTGCTCATCGCGGCCATGCAGTGGGCCCTGAACCGCCCCAAGAAGGGCGGCAAGAAGAATGAGGAGGTGGCCAAGTAATGGATATTTTCAGCCTGCTGTCCATCGCGCTGGGCGCCATCCTGGCCAATAACTTCATCTTCTCCCAGTTCCTCGGCATCTGCCCCTTCATGGGCGTGTCCAAAAAGACGGACACCGCCCTGGGCATGGGCATGGCGGTTATCTTCGTCATGGGCCTGGCCAGCGCCGTGTGCTACCCCATCAACAAGTTCCTGCTGGTCAACCCCGCCATCTACGGCGACGGGCCCAACCTGGGCTTTATGCAGACCATCGCCTACATCCTGGTCATCGCGTCCCTGGTGCAGTTCGTGGAGATGTTCCTCCAGAAGGCCATGCCCTCCCTGTACCAGGCCCTGGGCATCTACCTGCCCCTGATCACCACCAACTGCGCGGTGCTGGGCGTGGTGCTGCTCAACACCCAGAACAATTACAACTTCATCGAGAGCGTCGTCTACGGCGTCACCGGCGGCATCGGCTTTTTGGTGGCCATCGTCCTGTTCTCCAGCGTGCGCGAGCGGCTGGAGGTCACGGCCGAGTGCCCCAAGGCCTTTGAGGGCTTCCCCATCGCCCTGGTCACCGCCGGGCTCATCGCGCTGGCGTTCATGGGCTTCACCGGCCTGAAAGTTTGGTAAGGGGGCCATGAAATGAGTTTAGGAATCATTGTAGTCATCGCCGTTGCGGTGCTGGGCGTCATCGCCCTGATCTTCGGCTGTATCCTGGGCGTGGCGTCCAAGAAGTTCGCCGTGGAGGTGGACCCCCGTCAGGAGGCCATCACGGAGTGCCTGCCCGGCGCCAACTGCGGCGGCTGCGGCTACGCGGGCTGCGGCGGCTACGCCGCGGCCGTGGTCAAGGGGGAGGCCCCCGTCAACAGCTGCGCCGCGGGCGGCGAGGCCGTGGCCAACAAGATCGCCGAGATTATGGGCGTCTCCGCCGGCGATTCGGTGAAGCTGGTGGCCCAGGTCGCCTGCTCCGGCGGCGGCGCCAACCACCAGAAGTACGAGTACCTGGGTATCCACGACTGCCAGCAGGCGGCCCGGGTGCCCGGCGGCGGCCCCCTGTCCTGCGACTTCGGCTGCCTGGGCATGGGCACCTGCCAGTCGGTCTGCCCCTTCGACGCCATCCACGTGGCGGACGGCGTGGCCGTGGTGGACGACGAAAAGTGCAAGGCCTGCAAGAAGTGCATCGACGTGTGCCCCCGGCACATCATCGCCCTGGTGCCCTACAAGACCAAGCGCCACGTGGCCATCCCCTGCTCCTCCAAGGCCAAGGGCGTGGAGGCCCGCAAGGTGTGCGACAACGGCTGTATCGGCTGCTCCCTGTGCGCCAAGGCCTGCCCCAAGGAGGCCATCGTGGTGGCCGACAACCTGGCGAAGATCGACTACGACAAGTGCATCGGCTGCGGCATCTGCGCCCAGAAGTGCCCCCGCAAGCTGATCACCGTGGACGGCAAGCTGCCCGTCATCAGGCCCGCGGCGCCCGCCGCGCCCAAGGCCCCCGCCGCCCCCGCGGCGGAGCAGAAGGCCGAGTAGGGGCCGATGCCCACATCGGCCCGCCGTTTCTCCGTATGACAAAAAAGAGCGCGTCCCCAGCCGGGGACGCGCTCTTTTTTGTGTCTTAGGCCCCTCCTGACCCCTCCGGCGCTTCGCGCCACCTCCCCTCATAGGGGAGGCTTTGGGGTCTTTCTGCGGTTCAGGGTGCGCAGAACGTGGTCAACCGTTTCGCGCTCCTCCGCGTCCAACGATCGGTACTGTGCCAGCATTAGACTCTCATCCTCAGTTATGTCGTAGATTGTAACGGGAAGAGGATCGCCGTTCATCAAAACCCAGGGTGAAACATCCAGCGCCGCCGCCAATTTGCGCAATGCCTCCAGGGACGGCTCCCGCACATCCCGAACATACTCACTTATCATGCTTTGAGAGATGCCGGTCGCATTTGCCAAGGGCTTTTGTTGGACACCCTTCCAAGACATGACTTCATCCAACTTTTGACCGATTGTCATCCGGCACCACCTCATTTCCTGTCTAGTATATCCGCTCCTTTCGATATGACCTCTGGAATCTGATAATATAAATATTATATCTATATTATCAATTGACAGATGGTGGTAGCCGTCGTAAAATGGTAATAGATAGGGGGTGGAGCACTTGTTTGCTTTCGATGGGCTGGGAACCATACAGTACGCCCGGGTGGACGATTTAGGCATGTTTGAGCTGCCGCTCCTGTTCCGGGCCGCCCTTGGCCTCAATCAGCACAGCGGCGTGTGCCTGGCTTTGGAGGACGGGGAAATCCGGCTGGCCAACCCCCGGGACCGGGCCGTCGTGCCCGGCACGGAGTGGGCCGGGCTGGATGTCCGGGGCCGCGTCAGGCTGCCCCTATACGTCCAGGAGCGGCTGAACATACAGGATTACGACTATCTGGTGCTGACCCTTGACGAGGCGGCGCGGCGGGTGTGCGCCGTGCCGAAGCCCGAGGGCTGTATCACATGTCCCGAGACAGATTCCAGCCGGTTTACCGTCAGCGATCTGATGTGCGACCAATGCGTGGCCCGCCTTGGGCAGGCGTTGAGGCGCGGGGATTGAGCGGGCGATTCATGAATCGCCCGTTATAGAAAAAGAGCGCGTCCCCGGCTGGGGACACGCTCTTTTTCCTGGTGGGGACACGCCCCGCTGTTATCCGCCTCAGTGGCCGGAGCAGCAGGAGCCGTGGTCGCCCAGCTCGAAGGACGCGCACTCGGTGGAGCCGCAGTTGGTCACGCTGGGGTCGCAGCAGCCCACCTTGATCTCGTTCAGGGAGCAGTAGTTCTGGTCATCGCAGTGGTAAGCGCAGCTCTTCACAGAGCATTTGATGCTGTTGTTGGCATGTTTCATGACAGATATTCCTCCTTTTAAGGGTACAAAGCTAGTATGACCCTGAAAGGCGGGAATATTACGGCTCCCCCGCGCCTGTTTCTTCCTTTTTTTCGTCGGGGAGCACCTGGGGGATAAAGCGGCGGGCGAAGCGGCCCCTGCCGCGGGATTTGACGTAAAAGTACCCGATGACGGAGAAAACCACCGCGCCGATGAAGTTGACGAAGAGGTCCTTCATGGTGTCCAGCAGCCCGATGTCCAGGTAGCCGCCCAGACCCAGGGAGCGGGTGCTCCCGTCCGCGAGGACCACGATGGTGTCCACGATGCCGCTTAACTGCTCCGGGCTGTTCCCCTTGGCCGGGTCCAGCATCACCGAGCCGATGCTCTGCACCACGGTGTCCTTCTGCATGTCCAGCAGGAAGAAGTGGTCCATGGTGCACTCGAAGAACTCCCACAGCACCCCGATGGTCATGGAGAAGCAGAAGGCCACCACCGCCAGGTAGACGGGGGAGAGGGAGAAGGAGAAGCGCTCGTTGCGGTTGAGAATGTCGATGAGGGAAAAGCCGATGGCCGCGCACAAAAAGCCGTTGAGGGTGTGCAGCATGGTGTCCCAGTAGGGGAAGTGTACGTAGTAGGCCTGGATCTCGCCCAGAATCTCGGCGGCGAAGATGAACAGCAGGATAATGACCTCCAGCGTGTCGGGCACCTCGATGCGGATGGTGCGCTCCAGAAAGCTGGGGATCAGGAACAGCAGCAGCGTGAGCACGCACAAAAAGACGTTTTCAAAGTTGCCGTTGAAGAACTGGGCCACCATGACCAGCACCACCAGCACCCGCAGCACCACGTACACCACGGCCAGGCCCTTGTTCTCACGCAGCTGCTCCCGCCAGGTCTTGTGGTACCGGCCGGGGCTCTTTTCTTTTCTTGTTCGCAAGTCAGGACCCTCCCTTGTTGTATGCAGGTATTATACCGTCACGGCGGGGACAAGTCAATTCCCGGCGCGGGGCGCATAGGATAAAGGGTGGAGGTGAGCAAGAATTGGATCTGAAAAACAATAAGATCACCGTAGGGGAGCTGCTGGATAATCCGGCCTCCCGCGGCGTGTTTCAGCGGCGCTTTCCCATGGTGCTGCGCCACCCCATGCTGGGGGCCGCCCGCACCGTGACCCTGGAGCAGCTGGTGGCCTTCGCCGGGGCGTACTTACCCAAGAACATCATCAACGACACCGTGCAGGAGCTCAAGCGGCTCTAAAAAACGGCGGGAGGGGACGATTTCGTCCCCTCCCGCCGTCCTTTACTCCAGCCGGCGCGCCCTGCGCCCCACGTGCAGGTACCAGCGCAGCGCCTCGGTGCTGCCCTCCCGCCGCAGCACGTAGAGGGTGAAGCCCGCGTCCAGCGCCAGGAACAGGGCGGCGGGCAGGGTCAGCCAGCCGGGCAGCAGGGCCGTCAGCGCCTCCACGCCGGGGTGGATGAGGTAGACGGCCGCCAGGGCCAGCAGGCCCCAAATGGCCGCGAAGAGCAGGCAGACGCGGCCCTGGAGGTTCAGGGGCAGGTGAGAGTAGTCCCAGAAGGACACACCCGCGGCCTTCTCGTAAAAAAGCCCTGTAAAGTACTCCACCGCCGTGCACAGCAGGGCGGCGCAGGGCAGCAGCAGCAGGGGGCTGCGCAATATGCCGTCCGGCAGCGCCAGGATGGCCAGCGCCCCCAGGCCGTACACCGGGCAGAGGGGGAGGAAGTAGAAGCACTTCCGGTCCCGCTTTGGGTTGCGGATGGCCCGGGCGAAGAGCACCTCCAGCACAAAGCCCAGAAAGCTGTAGAGCATAAAATACCAAAACCAGCGCGCCATAATCCGTCCTCCCGTCGTTTTGTTTAGCTTGCCAGCGGGGGGAGAAAAACATACGGCGCAGTTTTTGGGAAAAAGGATTGACAGCCCTTGCGCGGCGGTGCGAAATGTGGTATTATACGCTGAAAAACATAAATAAAAAGGACAAGGGGAGAAAATCGGGATGCGGCATCTCATTGATTTCAGTGATCTGTCCAGAGCGGAGTGGGAAGCGATGTACGCCAGGTGCAGCGCGATCATTGACCACCCCGCTGATTTTTTGGATGCGTGCAGGGGACGGGTGATGGCCAGCCTCTTCTACGAGCCCTCCACCCGCACCAACTTCTCCTTCCAGACCGCCATGCTCCGGGTGGGCGGCACGGTGTTCGGCTTCGCCGACCCCCGCTCCACCTCCACCGCCAAGGGCGAATCCATGAAGGACACCATCAAGATGGTCTCCGGGTACGCCGACGTGGTGGTCATGCGCAGCCCCAAGGAGGGGGCGGCGAAGGCGGCCTCCCTCTACTCCGACGTGCCGGTCATCAACGCCGGCGACGGCGGCCACATGCACCCCACCCAGACCACCACCGACCTGACCACCATCACCCGCCTGCGGGGGAGCGTGGACGGGCTGTCCATCGGCCTGTGCGGCGACCTCAAGAACGGGCGCACTGTCCACTCCCTGATTAAGGCCCTGGCCAAGTTCGAGAACGTGAAGTTCTACCTCATCGCCCCCCGCGAGCTGGCGGTGCCCGAGTACCTCCGGGCCTTCATGCGCGAGCGGGGCCTCTGGAACGTGGAGGTCACCGGCCTGGAGACCGTCATCCCCCAGCTGGACGTGCTCTACATGACCCGCATCCAGCGCGAGCGCTTCGTGGACCCCCTGGAGTACGAGCGCAACAAGGGGATCTACGTGGTCACCCGGCGCAAGCTGGAGCGGGCCAAGAAAAACCTGCTGGTGATGCACCCCCTGCCCCGGGTGGACGAGATCGCCATCGACGTGGATGACGACCCCCGGGCGGCCTACTTCGAGCAGGCGCGCTACGGCATGTTCTCCCGCATGGGCCTGCTCACCGACCTGGCCAACCAGGAGCGCCGCGCCCCCGGGCCGGTGGAGATCGGTACCCGCCCGGTGTGCTCCAACCCCAACTGCATCACCCAGACCGAGCTCTACCTCCCGCCTCTGGTGAAGCAAAACGGCGGCGTGGACTGCTGCGGCTACTGCGACGCCGAGCTGCGCTGATACTGAAACGGGCGCCCCGCCTGTGGGCGGGATCTGTCCGCACGCCGGGCGCCCGCGATAAAAAGTTACCAGCCGGAGTGAAAAATGATTGACAAAATACGCCGTACATGCTATTATCTTATGGCTGACAATCTCCGGGTATATCAGCGCCCATGCGGGTGTAGTTCAATGGTAGAATCCCAGCCTTCCAAGCTGGTCGCGTGGGTTCGATTCCCATCACCCGCTCCAAATGCGCCTGTAGCTCAGGTGGATAGAGCAACTGCCTTCTAAGCAGTGGGTCAGGGGTTCGAGTCCCTTCAGGCGTGCCAAGTTCGTTTCTCCCCAACGGCATGGTGGATGTAGTTCAGTTGGTAGAGCACTGGATTGTGGTTCCAGGTGTCGCGGGTTCAAGTCCCGTCATCCACCCCATAAAAACCTCAAGGCGGAAGAGCCGGAGCTCCGCTCCGGCTCTTTGCTTTCCGGTTCCTCTGATATTGGGGTGTAGCCAAGTGGTAAGGCACGGGACTTTGACTCCCGCACTCGCTGGTTCGAGTCCAGCCATCCCAGCCAAAGCCATGTCCCGGGGCCGCGCCCCGGCGTTTTTGATAAATTGATGTGACCCGGTAGCTCAGTTGGCAGAGCAATTGCCTTTTAAGCAATGGGTCCGGGGTTCGAATCCCCGCCGGGTCACCACATAGGAAAACGCCCTCAACCGTAATTGAACAGGACCAGTAAAAACGGACAGTGACAAAACACCCCCTGATGTAGGAAAATAGACTACATCAGGGGGTATTGTCATGAAGAAACGAGAATATACACATGTCGAAATGCTGGTGCCAGAGATAGAGGCAATGCTGTCGGCAGGGAAAACACAGCGGGAAGTGGCGGAACAATTCGGATTCAAGAACAAATATGTGGTAAAGAACCTGCTGAAACGGCAGCGGGAGAAGCGGCGCAAGCTGGCGGCGGGGATCGTCCCGCGTCCCAAGGGCAGAGCGCACAAGGGCAGCAAGCCCAGAGACATAACAGCAGAGCAGGCATATGAGATTCAACGGCTGCAGATGGAAAACAAATTACTGCGGGATTTTCTGCAATCGGCTGGGAGGAGGTGAAGGCAGGCGTAAAGTATCAAGTCATCTATCGCCATCGAACGGACTACCCCATTTGCAGGATGTGCCGGTTCTTCGAGGTGTCCAGAAGCGGATACTACGACTTCGTCCGGCGGCTTGGCAAGCCGGAGAGAGACTTTGAGCTGGCAGGCATCATTGCCGCCCAGCGTGAGCGGAGCTTCCGCACCTACGGCTACCGCCGAATGTGGCTGTGGTTGGAGCGGCAGGGCATACACCGCAATCCCAAAACTGTGCTGAGGATCATGAAAAAGTACGGGTTGCTGTCTGAAATCCGGCGCAGGAGGAAGTGGACGCAGATGGGGCAGCAGGTACATAAGTATGAGAACCTGCTCAACAGAGCGTTTCACGCAGACAGGCCCAACAGCAAATGGGTAACGGACATCTCTTACATCCATACGAAGCAAGGTGTGTTGTACCTGTCCATAATCCGCGACCTCTACGACAACAGCATCGTGGCGTACAAAACCGGGACGCAGCAGACGGTAAATCTGGTGCTGGATACCATTCGTCTTGCCATGAAGCGGGAGAAAAAGAGGGTCGCTGCGGAGTTGCACCTCCACAGCGACCAGGGATTTCAGTACACCTCGCAAGCATACTTCAACCTGACTCAAGAATACGGCATAACGCCGTCCATGTCAAGGCGAGGCAACTGTTATGATAACGCTATGGCGGAAAACTTCTTCTCCATTCTCAAGACGGAGTGCATCTACCGCCTCAAGCCCGCCTCCTTTGAGGAGGCCAACCACATCATCGATCGTTTCATCTACTTCTACAACCATGAGCGCATCCAGTTAAAAACCGGAGAGGCGCCGCTCACGCGCCGCCTCTCCGTCTAATACTTGCTTTTCCTACCAGGGGCCTTTTTTGTGCTGTCCGCACAATCTGGGGCTGTTCATAATTGGTTGAGGGCGTTTTGCATGCCCCGGCCGCCCTGCTTACAGATTGAAGCTGGGGGGCTGCTTTTTGGCGGGGTCGAAGCTCTGCCCGCCGGGGTGGGACAGGTCGAAGTAGATGCGGGAGTCCACGGTGGCGCCCCAGTCCTTCTGTGAGCCGCTGTCCTGGATGCGGTTGAAGGCCTCGCGGAACATGGTGTTGTGGGCCTCCTCGCGGTTCAGGAGGAAGTCGATGGTCTCTCTGACGCCCTTATCGTCGATCTGGCGGTAGAGGTTCTGATAGACCACCTTTGCCCGCTGCTCGGCGGCGATGTCCGAGAGGATGTCCGCGGCGGCGTCGCCGGTCTCGTTGACATAGGCCGCCGTCCAGAGGTAGCCGCTGGCGTTGGCCAGCATGGGTGTCAGGCCGGTGAGGACGTGGGCCTCCACGTTGCCCACGGTGGCGTTCATCGCGTCCGGGTCGTGGCCGTTGAGCATGTTGACCGCCGCGGCCACCATCTCCATGTGGCACAGCTCCTCCGCCGCCACGTCCAGAAACAGGTCCTTGATCTCCGGGTCCTTGATGCGGAAGCTCTGGGCCAGGTACTGCATGGCGCTTTTCAGCTCGCCCTGGGGGCCGCCGAGCTGCTCTTGCAGCAGCGCCGCGTAGTTGGGGTTGGGCTTGTCCACCTTAACGGGGTGGAGGTAGGTTTTTTCGTGCTTAAACATGACTGTCACTCCCATTCATGTGATAGGAATAGTGTTTCAGGAAGACGGGCCTTCTATGCCTGATGTATCCGCGTGCGCGCCGGAAAAAAACCTTGACTTGGAGTGAACTCCAGGGTGTATGGTGTAAAAAACAGCGGGCCGCCCCCGCGGCGGGACGCACAGAATGGATGGAGGAGTAAACAGTGATTTACAAGGACTTTCAGGGCCTGAAGCTGTCCGCCCTGGGCATGGGGTGTATGCGCCTGCCGGTGGTGGACGGGGACGACGCCCGGGTGGACGAAGTCGCGGCGGCGGAGCTGCTGGACTGCGCCATGGCCCACGGTGTGAACTACTACGACACCGCCTGGGGCTACCACGGGGGGAACTCCGAGGCTGCGCTGGGCAGGGCCCTGGCCCGCTACCCCCGGGAGCGTTTTTACCTGGCGGACAAATTCCCGGGCTACGACCTGTCCAACATGGACAAGGTGGAGGCGATTTTCGAGGAGCAGCTGGAGCGCTGCGGCGTGGACTACTTCGACTTTTACCTGTTCCACAACGTGTGCGAAATGAATATCGACGCCTACCTGGACCCCCGCCACGGCATCCTGGACTACCTGCTGGAGCAGAAGCGGAAGGGCCGCATCCGCCACCTGGGCTTCTCCGCCCACGGGGGCCTGCCGGTGATGGAACGCTTCCTGGCGGCGTACGGGGCGCACATGGAGTTCTGCCAAATCCAGCTCAACTACATCGACTGGGGCTTCCAGGACGCCAGGGCCAAGCTGGAGCTGCTGGAGCGCTGCCGCCTGCCCGTGTGGGTCATGGAGCCCCTGCGGGGCGGGCAGCTGGCGGCGCTGTCCGGGGAGGACGCGGCCGCGCTGACGGCCCTGCGCCCCCAGGAGCGCGTGCCCGCCTGGGCCTTCCGGTTCCTGCAGGGCCTGCCCAACGTGACGGTGGTGCTCTCCGGCATGTCGAATCTGGAGCAGGTGAAGGACAACCTGGAGACCTTCGCCGACGAGCGGCCCCTGAACGGCAGGGAGACCCAGGCCCTGCTGCGGATCGCCGACGGACTGGTGGGGAAAATAGCGCTGCCCTGCACGGCCTGCCGCTACTGCGTCAGCCACTGCCCCCAGGGGCTGGACATCCCGTCCCTGCTGGCCCTGTACAACGAGCACTGCTTCACGGGCGGCGGCTTTATCGCGCCCATGGCCCTCTCGGCGCTGCCGGAGGAGAAAAAACCGGCCGCCTGCCTGCACTGCCGGGGCTGCGAGGCGGTGTGCCCCCAGCAGCTGAAGATCTCCGAGGCCATGGCGGCCTTTGCGGCGGCGCTGGCGCAGTAGGCGGATAAAGGAGGAAGCAATGAATTTGAAAGAACTGAGCGTTTTCCCCGTGGGCGGGCCCAACGAGGCATTTGCGCGCTTTTTTGTGGGCCAGAGCTATCTAAACATGCTCTCACAGGAGCAGGTGGTCATCGGCAACGTGACCTTTGAGCCGGGGTGCCGCAACAACTGGCACATCCACCACGCCGACGGGGGCGGCGGGCAGATCCTGCTGGTGACCGCGGGCCGCGGCTATTACCAGGCGTGGGGGGAGGAGGCCCGGGCGCTCCGCCCGGGCGACGTGGTCCACATCCCCGCCGGGGTCAAGCACTGGCACGGCGCGGCGGCGGACAGCTGGTTTCAGCATCTCGCCGTGGAGGTGCCCGCGGTAAACGGCCGGAACGAGTGGCTGGAGCCGGTCCCGGACGAGGCCTACGCCCGCCTGGAGCCGGCCGCCCCGGACCGGGAATTTGCGGACATCCAGTCCGCGTTCCTGGCGGGGGAAATCGCCGCCTCCGGACTGGAGGAGGGCAAGACGGCCGCCCTGATCCGCCTGGCCTGCCTGGCCGCCCTCCCAGCGCCGGGCGGGCTGGCGGGCGGGACGCGGGCGGCCCTGGCGCAGGGCGCGTCCGTGACGGAGATCAAGGAGACCCTGTACCAGACGGCCCCCTACGTGGGCTATCCCCGGGTCAACGAGGCCCTCGCCGCGGTGAACGCGGCGCTGGAGGCCGGGGGATACCCGGTAAAAGGAGAGGAACAGGGGAGGGTCACGGCGCAGACCCGCCTGGAGGAGGGGCTGGCCGTCCAGCGGGAGATTTTTGGGCGGGAAACTATCGACCGGATGCGCGCCTCCGCCCCCGCCGGGACGCGGCATATCCAGGACTGCCTCTCCGCCCACTGCTTCGGAGACCACTATACCCGGGGCGGCCTGGACCTGAGGCTGCGGGAGCTGATTACCTTCACCGCGCTGTGCGCCCTGGGGGGCTGCGACAGCCAGGTCAGGGCCCACGCGGGCGGGAATCTGCGCCTGGGCACCAGCAGGGAGACGCTGATTCAAACCGTCACCACCTGCCTGCCCTACATCGGCTATCCCAAGGCGCTGAACGCCCTGCGGGCCATCGACGAGGCCCGGGACGAGCTGGGGCGGGCCTGCCCGTTGTAAGAAAACCTTCAGCCCACGTTCACATTTTATTCACCAACAAAACAATCCGGGCTGGTATCCTATCATCGAAGGCAGGAACAAATAACCTTCCTCCATCCCTCTCTTTCTCTCATCATACACACAGGGACGCGGGCCCACCCTCTGGGTGGGCCCGCGTCCCTGTTTTAAGGCAGCACCCCGGTGCTCGCGGCCGGGGCATTGCCCGACTGCGACGAAAAAGTCCTGCAATTCATTTGAATTGCAGGACTTTTGGCACGCCCGAAGGGACTCGAACCCCCAACATTCAGAACCGGAATCTGACGCTCTATCCAATTGAACTACGGACGCATAGACGCACCCCAATCCTGAGGTGCTTATCCATTATAGCAGGCGGATCCGGTTTTGTAAAGGGGCGTATGACAGGTTTTTAACAGGTTTTTTAACAGGGGATGCGGCTCCAGGTGTTGGCGCCGGACAGATCGGTGAAGAGGATCCAGGCGGGGGGCAGGAAGGTGAAGAGCAGGATCGCCGCGCCCACGGCCGCGGTGATCAGCACGATGAGCTCCCGCTTCCCGGCGGAGAAGGGCTTGCGGAACACCCCGGGCAGAAGGAAGCACAGCGCCATGGCCAGCACGTAGAGGATGATGTCGAAGGCCAGGGACTCCCCGCCCAGCAGGATGTGGTAGCCGTAGCCCACGCACAGCATGGCCGCGCCGGCCACCAGCAGCGAGAGCAGCCGGTGGGCCAGGGTGCCGCGGTCCGCACCCCGGGAGAGGATCAGCGCCGAAACCAGGCCGGGCCAGAAGAGGATCTTCAGGTGTTCCCACAGGCTCTCGTTCACGGGGGAGAAGAGGGCGGTGATGGGATTGGGCAGAAACGCGTACACGAAGTGGAGACAGCTTCCCGCCAGAGTGGCGAGGACGAAGATACGGATGACCCGCTTGGAAAGCCGCGGCATTGGGCATACCCCCTAACACTTATTGGTACAAGGTATGCCGGGGGAGGGACAAAATATGCCGGGGCGGATTCCGCCCCGGCATATTATTTGAAGAATGGGCTAGGCCAAAAAGCCGGCGGCCACGGTGGCGGCGGTGGCCGCGTCCGGCGTGTAGGCGTCCGCCCCGATGTCGGAGCAGAAGCGGTCGGTCACCGGCGCGCCGCCCACCATGATCTTCACCCTGTCCCGGATGCCCGCCTCCTGGGCGGCCTTCACCACGTCGCCCATGGCGGGCATGGAGGTGGTCAGCAGGGCGGAGCAGGCGATGACGCCGCAGTCCCGGTCGATGGCGGTGCGCACGAAGGTCTCGGGGGATACGTCCACCCCCAGGTCCACCACCTCGATACCCTGGCCCTCAAACATCATGCGCACCAGGTTTTTGCCGATGTCGTGGAGATCCCCCTTCACGGTGCCCAGACAGGCCCGGCCCGCGCAGGCGGCGTCCCCGGCGGACAGGTGGGGCTTTAAAAGCTCCGTGCCCGCGTTCATGGCCTTGGCGGCCAGCATGACCTCGGGGACGAACACCTGGTTGTTTTTAAATTTTTCACCCACCGCGTTCATCCCGGACAGCAGCCCCTCCTCCAGGATCTGACGGGCGGGAATCCCCTCGTCCAGGGCGCGGGGCACCAGCTCCTTTACCAGCTTGGCGCGGCCCTTCTGCAGGGCCTCGGACAGTTCGCTCAGCGTACTCATGGGGCATACTCCTTTTTTCGCGCATTTGCATGGAAGCACAGGAAAAAACGGGCGGGGATAGCCGCGCCCGGCTCCGGGAACATTCCAATAGAGGCGTTCTTTTTTTCAAGATTTTATTATATCATCTCCCAAAGCGCTTGGGAAGTCCGGGAAAGAAAAACGTGTCTTTTTGGCAATTCAGCAAGAAAAGGCAGGGAGATTTTGCAACCGCCCCAGCCGCCGCGACTGGAAAACTCAGACAAGGGAAAGCGGCGTTTCATTCCCAGCGGCGGCGGCCCGGATTCGGGCCATATTAAGAGTGGCGCGAGGAGCAGAGTCGCGCCGTTTTGGCTTTTATAATGAAAATAGGGGTGGTTCAATGAAGGAGGAACAAAAGATGTGGCCCGGGGCGTTGGCTCTGGCGCTGGCCCTGGTGCTGGCGCTGGCGGCGTTCCGGGCCCCGGCGGCCGCGCAGACCGCTTCGGTGGTACGCCTGGCCGGCGCGCGCACCGGCGCCCAGGCGGCGCCGTCAAACGTGGGGCGCACGGTGATCCCGCTGGGCAGGGCGGTGGGGATTAAGCTGTTTTCCGACGGCGTGATGGTGGTGGGCCTGTCCGACGTGGCCACCGCCGCCGGCGGCAGCTCCCCGGCCAAGGACTGCGGCCTGCGGGAGGGCGATATTATCACCCACATCAACAGCGAAGAGGTGGACTCCATCGAGCAGGTGCAGACCATCTTGCAGGATGTGGGCGGAGAAAAAATGAGCATACGGGCCACGCGGGGCGAAAAGCAGGTGCAGATGACGGCCCAGGCCGTCCAGTGCAGCGCGGACGGCGCGTATAAGCTGGGCGCCTGGATCCGGGACTCCATGGCCGGCATCGGCACCATGACCTTTTACGACCCGGAGTCGGGCGTGTTCGGGGCGCTGGGCCACGGGATCAACGACGTGGACACCGCCCTGCTCATGCCCCTTCAGTCGGGCAGCATCATGTACGCCGAGGTGACCGACGTGCAGAAGGGCGCCTGCGGCGCGCCGGGCGAGCTCCACGGGGCCTTCCAGGTCAGCCGCGACATGGGCGAGCTGTACGCCAACACGGTGGGCGGCGTTTTCGGCACCCTGAGCGACGAGAGCCTGTGCGCGGACGCCCAGCCTATGGAGATCGCGTCCCGTAAGGAGGTCAAGGTGGGCGAAGCCACCATCCTGTCCAATATCGCGGGGGACAGCGTGGAGGAGTACCAGGTGGAGATCACGCGGGTCTACCCGGACGCCGGGGACACCCGCAACCTGATGCTGAAGGTGACCGATCCCCGCCTGCTGGAGGCCACGGGCGGCATCGTCCAGGGCATGAGCGGCAGCCCCATCCTGCAAAACGGAAAGCTGGTGGGCGCGGTAACCCACGTTCTGGTCAATAATCCGACGGAGGGGTACGGGATTCTGGCGGAAACCATGCTGACCCATGCGGTTGCGGACGAAACCCGGGAGAACGCGTCGTAGCCCGTCGAAAAAAGAGGTCGAATCAAGTCGAATTATTCTTATCCAGAAAATCCCAAAAACATCTTGCGTTTGCTGTCTGATTATGGTAAATTGTAGTTAACCGGTAAACTGCTATGGCCAGGCACGCAAAACGAGCAGAAGTCTGCTGGAAAGGGAGTCGTCATGGATAAGATAAAGGTATTGGTAGCTGATGCGCACGAGGAGTTCCGCAAGCTATTGGTGGATACGCTGTCCGAGGAGCTGGATATGGAGGTCGTGGGGAGCACGGGGGACGGCGAGGAGGCGATCCGGCTGGCCCGCGCGGCCGAACCGGGGGTTGTGGTGATGGACATCATCCTGAGCAACCTGGACGGGATCGAGGTGCTCTCCTCGCTGGACCGCCTGCCCGCGCCCAAGCCCAGGGTGCTGATCCTCTCCAGCTTCGCCCAGAGCAACGTGGCGGAGCTGGCGGCCAGCAACGGCGCGGACTATTTTATGATTAAGCCCTGCAAGACCACCACCGTGGTGGAGCGGGTGCGCCAGCTGGGCACCAAGCTCCAGCCCCTGGGGATTGAGACCCCTGTGAGGAGCGGCGGCAGCCGGGCCATGAGCCTGGAGAGCGAGGTCACCACCATCATCCACGAGATCGGCGTGCCCGCCCACATCAAGGGCTACCAGTATCTGCGGGAGGCCATTATCATCGCGGTGGAGGACATGGAGGTCATCAACGCGGTCACCAAGATCCTCTACCCGGAGGTGGCCAAGCGCTTCAACACCACGGCTTCCCGGGTGGAGCGGGCCATCCGCCACGCCATCGAGGTGGCGTGGGACCGGGGCGACCTGGAGACGCTGCAAAAATACTTCGGCTACACCGTCTCCAACGCCAAGGGCAAGCCCACCAACTCCGAGTTTATCGCCATGATCGCAGACCAAGCTCCAGCTCCAGCGGAAGGAAAAGTAAATTGGTAACGAGAGAAGCGCCCGGCGTGTGCCGGGCGTTTCTCTTGTGGAGGGGCGGCGGGACGTGGTAGAATGGGGTTACTTTTAAAAAAAGCGAGGCGCTTGCGATGGCGAACCTGTTTGACTACCTGCTCTGGCGCGGGGATTTGACGCTGGAACAGGACCCCTTCAACGAGGTGGACAGCCTGATCCTCTGCGCGCTGTCCTACGTGCGGCTGGACGGCGTCGTGCCCGGCCCCGGCGGCGGGCAGGTGCCCCTGCACCGGGCGGCGGAGGCCTGGGGCGCCCAAAACGGGCCGCCCCCCGGGCGGGGGCAGGGCTTTGAGGAGAGCTGCGCCCGGCTGCTGCCCGCCCTGGCGGAGACCGCCCGCTTCCGGGACATGGCTTTGCTGGGCTACGTGGACGAGCTGGACCCGGGGGAGGAGGAGCAGTTCTCCGCCCTCACCGTCCTGACGGGGGACGGGCGGGCCTACGCCGCCTTCCGGGGCACCGACGACACGCTGGTGGGCTGGAAGGAGGACTTCAACATGTGCTACATGGACAGCGTCCCCTCCCAGCGGGAGGCGGCGCGCTATCTGGAGCGGTGCGCCGGGCTGGGCCTGCCCCTGCGGGCGGGGGGCCACTCCAAGGGGGGCAACCTGGCGGTGTACGCCGCCGCCTTCTGCCGCCGGGGGGTGCAGGTGCGGCTGGAGGCGGTCTATAACAACGACGGCCCCGGCTTTAACGGGCGGGTGCTGGAGGGGGAGGACTACCGCCGGGTGCGGGAGCGGATCCACACCTTCGTGCCCCAGTCCTCGGTGGTGGGGATGCTGCTGGAGCACGAGGAGAGCTACACGGTGGTGCACAGCGTGGGCCTGGGGCTGCTTCAGCACGACCCCTTCACCTGGGAGGTGCTGGGGCGCGGCTTCTGCCGCCTGGACGACGTGACCGGGGGCAGCCGCTTCCTGGACCTGACTCTGCGGGAATGGGTGGCGGCCATGGGCCGGGAGGAGCGGGAGCGCTTCGTGGACGCGCTGTTCGAGATCCTGGGCGCCGCCGGCGCCGCCGCCCAGTCCGAGATCACCCCGGCCCGGTTCAGGAGCGCCGCCGGGGTGCTGCGCGGCCTCAAGAACATCGACGAGCCCACCCGGAAGCTGCTGGGGGACGTGCTGGGCTCCCTGTTCCGGGCGGGGCGGAAGTACGCCCCCGCCGTCTTCGCCCGGCCGGGGGAGGCCGGGGAGGCCCGGCCCCGCCTGCCCGGGGGATAAAGCGGACGGTGGCGGACGGGCGATTCGTGAATCGCCCCTACCAAATTTCGTTTATCCGGTTTTTCCAAAGACAAGGAGCCGTCCCGTATCCGCGGCAGCGTCAAGGACACCAATTCCCCCCTGATTCAGCAGGTCTTTGAGGACCGGGGCTATACCGCCCGGGTGGGGGACGCCGTGGAGGACAGCGTCAACGCCACCGCCGCCCGCCTGATGGAGGCGGTGGGGGAGGGGTACGGCGTGGTGATCACCACGGGCGGCACCGGGGCGGAGGGCAAGGACTGCGCCGTGGAGGCGGTGCAGCTGGCCGATCCCACCGCGGCCACCCCCTGGATTATGAAGTTTCAAAAGGGCGCCGGCCGCCACCTCAAGGAGGGCGTCCGGGTGGCCGTGGGCAGGGTGGAGGGGGCGTGGCTCATCGCGCTGCCCGGCCCCAACGACGAGGTCCGCACGGCCCTGGAGGTGCTGCCCGCCCTGCTGGAGGGCGGCTGGGACAAGGCCTGCGTGGCGGACGCCCTCGCCGCCCGCCTGCGGGCCGTCGTGCAGGAGAAGAGCGGTCTGCACCACAGCTGATTCATCGCGGATGAATCAGGTGCAGGATTATATATTATATATGATTTTAGAAAGGACAGCGCTATGTTTACTTATCCCAAACAGATTCAACTGGCCGACATCACCGTGCGCGACGGCTTTCAGCATGAGGAGCACACCATCCCCACCGACGCCAAGCTGTGGTGTCTGGAGCAGCTCATTCTGTCCGGCTTCAAGCGGCTGGAGGTGACCAACCTGGGCAACCCCAAGGGGATGCCCCAGTTTGCCGACGCGGACGAGCTCTTCCGCAAGCTGTACAAGAGCAAAAAGGTGAAGGACCTGCTGCCCGGGGTGGAGCTGACCGCGGTCACCATCCGGGAGAAGGCGGTGGACCGGGCCATCGCGCTCAAGCAGGAGGGCTGTGGCCCCACCCGCATTTTGCAGATGGTGTCCACCTCCGCCTCCCACATGGTGAAAAACTCCGGCCTGGACCACGCGGCCTACTGGAAGATGACCGAGCAGAGCATCCAGAAGGCCCACGACGCGGGGCTGAAGTTCAACGGCACCATCTCCACCATCTGGGGCTGCCCCATCGAGGGCCCCACCGACATGAACAAGGCCATCGAGTTCACTAAGCGCTACCTGGAGCTGGGCGCGGACGACATCGAGCACGCCGACCACGACGGCTCCGCCCCCCCGGACAAGGTCTATGAGTACTTCAGCCGCCTGCTGGACGCCATCCCCGACCCCCGGCTGCACATCGCCCACTTCCACACCACCCGGGGCTGGGGTATGGCCAACGTGCTGGCCGCCATGCAGGCGGGCATCGTGAACTTTGAGAGCTCCATGGGCGGCCTGGGCGGCCAGCCCGCCAACTTCCTGGACGGGGTGCCCGTGGCGGGCACCGGGGACTACTACTACAAGAACCCCAACCTGGCAGGCCTGGTGTCCACCGAGGATCTGGCGGTCATGCTGGACGAGATGGGGGTGGAGACCGGCCTGGACGTGGACCGCGTGCTGAAAACCGGCCTGACCCTGGAGAAGATTGTGGGCCGCCGCCTGCGCAGCGAGACCATCTACAGCGGCAGGCTGCCCAAGTAAGGAGGGCTGGAGATGGCCTACGAGACGATTCTGGTGGAGCACGGCCGGGTGGCCCGGCTCACCCTCAACCGCCCGGAGAAGCGCAACGCCCTGAGCCGCGCCATGCTGGAGGAGCTGGAGCGGGCGCTGGGGGAGCTGGAGCGGGACCCGGCGGTGGTGGCCGTCCTGCTCTCCGGCCGGGGCAGGGGCTTCTGCGCCGGGGCGGACCTGGGGGACGTGATGGAACCGCGGTCCGTTCTGGAAAGCCGCGCGGCCAAGGAGGGGGTCATGCGGGTGCTGGACGCCATGGGCGGCATGGAAACCGTGATCGTCGCCCAGGTCCACGGCTTCGCGCTGGCCGGCGGCTTCGGCCTGGCCGCCGCCGCGGATCTGACGGTGATCGCCGACGACTGCCGGCTGGCCATGCCGGAAATCAGGCGGGGGCTGGCGCCCATGAACATCATGAAGCCCCTCTCCCGCTGTATGCCCCGGAAAAAGCTGCTGGAGCTGATGCTCACGGGGCAGGCGATTTCCCCGGCCCAGGCGCTGGAGTGGGGGATTGCCAACCGGGTGGTGCCGGCGCAGGCGCTGGAGGCCGAGGCGCTGGCTCTGGCCCAGTCGGTCTGCGCCCACAGCGGCGCGGCGGTGCGCCTGTGCAAGAGCGCGTTTACCCACATGCAGAACATGGATTCCGCCACCGCCTACCGCTACCTCACCGACATGCTGACCCTGAACAGCATGACGCAGGACGCGGGGGAGGGGGTGCGGGCGTTCCTGGAAAAGCGGGAGCCCCACTGGACGGACCGGTGAGGAGGAAAAGGAAATGGACAAGCTGGAAGAGCTCAGGCAAATCAAGCGGGAGATCGCCATGGCGGGCGGGGAAAAGCGGATCGCCGCCCAGCACGCCAAGGGCAAGCTGACCGCCCGCGAGCGGGTCGCCCTGCTGTTCGACGAGGGCAGCTTTGTGGAGACCGACGTATTCGTCTCCCACCGCTGCACCAACTTCGGCATGGAGAAAAGCAAGGCCCCGGGAGACGGGGTGGTCACGGGCTACGGCCAGGTGGACGGGCGGCTGGTATTCGCCTTCGCCCAGGACTTCACGGTGCTGGGCGGCTCCCTGGGGGAGTACCAGGAGGAGAAGATCGTCCGGGTGCAGCAGATGGCCCGGAAGATGGGGGCCCCCATCGTGGGCCTGATGGACTCGGGCGGCGCCCGCATCCAGGAGGGGGTCAACGGGCTCATCGGCCTGGGGAAAATGTTCTATAACAACACCCTTTCCTCCGGGGTGATCCCCCAGTGCTCGGTGATCATGGGCCCCTGCGCCGGCGGCGCGGTCTACTCCCCGGCCATCACCGACTTCATCTTTATGGTGGAGCGCACCAGCCAGATGTTTATCACCGGGCCGGAGGTCATCAAGACGGTCACCGGCGAGACGGTGAGCGCCGAGGCGCTGGGCGGCGCGCAGACCCACAACAGCGTCAGCGGCGTGGCCCACTTCATCGCCCGCGACGACGCCGAGGCCCTTCAGCAGGTGCGGCTGCTGCTGGGCTACCTGCCCTCCAACAACAGGGAGCGCCCGCCCGAGCGCAGCATGGGGGACGACCCCAACCGGCGCTTGCCCGAGCTTAACGCCATTGTGCCCACCAACCCCAACAGGGCCTACGACATGTACGACGTGGTGCGCCTGCTGGCCGACTGCGGGGAGCTCTACGACGTGATGCCCCACTTCGCCCGCAACATCATCACCTGCTTCGTCCGCATGGACGGCCGGACGGTGGGGGTGGTGGCCAGCCAGCCCAAGTACAACGCCGGGTGCATCGACATCGACGCCTCCGACAAGGCGGCCCGCTTCATCCGCACCTGCGACGCCTTTAATATCCCCCTGCTCACCCTGGTGGACGTGCCGGGCTTCCTGCCGGGCGCCGGCCAGGAGTACGGCGGCATCATCCGCCACGGGGCCAAGCTGCTCTACGCCTACTGCGAGGCCACCGTGCCCAAGGTGACCATGGTGCTGCGCAAGGCCTACGGCGGCGCGTTCATCGGCATGTGCTGCAAGGAGCTGGGGGCCGACCTGGTGCTGGCCTGGCCGGACGCGGAGATCGCCGTTATGGGCGCGGAGGGCGCGGCCAACATCGTATTCAAGCACGAGATCCAGGGGGCCGCGGACCCCGCCGCCAAGCGCCGGGAGAAGATCGAGGCGTACGAGCGCATGTTCAACAACCCCTACCGGGCGGCCGAGCGGGGGTACGTGGACGACGTGATCGAGCCCGCCTCCTCCCGCCAGGTCATCCTGAGCGCGCTGGACATGTTGGAGAGCAAGCGGGAGTCGCTGCCCGACAAAAAACACGGAAATATTCCGCTGTAGGGGGGAGAAGTATGCCGGAGAGCCTGATGGAGCGCTTTGCCAATCCCGACTTCTTCGCCGGGCTCCCCCTGGGGGAGAAGCTGGCGGGGGCCGGGGTCACCACCCTCATGGGCATGGGCACCACCTTTGTGGTCCTGCTGCTGCTGTGGGCCTGTATCGTGGTCATGTCCAAGGCGGTGGCCCGGTTCAGCCGCCCGGGGGCGGCCCCCGCGCCCGCCCCGGCGGCAATACCGGACGCGCCCGCCGCGGAGGACGGGGCGCTGCTGGCCGCCGTGGCCATGGCGGCCATAGCCGCCTGCGAGGGAGCCGACAGGCCCCTGGTTGTCCGCCGGATACGGCGGATCGCGGGGCCGGACAACGCCTGGAGCGGCGCGGGCCGCCTGGAACACAAATAGGGGGAAAGAGCATGAAAAAATACAAGGTTACCATAAACGGCACGGCCTACGAGGTGGAGGTGGAGGAGGCGGGGGCCGGAGCGCCGCCCGCGCCTGTGTCCGCCGCCGCACCCGCCGCCGCGCCTGTCTCCGCGCCCGCGGCGCCCATGCCCGCTGCGCCTGCCGCCGCGCCCGCCCCCGCCGGGGGGCGGACCGTCAACGCGCCCATGCCCGGCACCATCCTGGCGGTGCCCGCCGCGCCGGGGCAGCAGGTCAAGGCGGGGGACGTGCTGCTGGTGCTGGAGGCCATGAAGATGGAAAACGAGATCCTCGCCCCTGCGGACGGCGCCGTGGCGTCCGTCGCGGTGGCAAAGGGGGCCTCGGTCAACACGGGGGATCTGCTGGTAACCCTGGCGTAAGGGGGGCGGTAGCGTGATACTGGAGACCATTCAGAACTTCGTCGGGGACATGGGCCTGCTCAATCTGGACGTCAGAAGCGCCATCATGATCGTGGTGGCCCTGGTGTTCCTCTACCTGGCCATCGGCAAGGGCTTCGAGCCCCTGCTGCTGGTGCCCATCGCCTTCGGCATGCTCCTGTCCAACCTGCCCATGACCGGGATTTTCCTGGACCACGCGGTGATTACCAGCTCGGATCAGCTCTCGGACGCGGGGCTGCTGACCATCTTTTACTACCTCAAGCCGGTGCTGCCCTCCCTGATCTTCCTGGGGGTGGGGGCCATGACCGACTTCGGGCCCCTCATCGCCAACCCCAAGTCCCTGCTGCTGGGCGCGGCGGCCCAGCTGGGCATCTTCTTCGCCTTCTTCGGGGCCATCCTGCTGGGCTTCAACGCCCAGGAGGCCTCCTCCATCGGCATCATCGGCGGCGCGGACGGCCCCACGGCCCTCTACCTGACCCAGCGCCTGGCCCCCGCCCTGCTGGGCGCGGTGGCGGTGGCCGCCTACTCCTACATGGCGCTGGTGCCGGTGATCCAGCCGCCCATTATGAAGCTGCTGACCACCAAGAAGGAGCGCTGCATCCAGATGGAGCAGCTGCGCCAGGTCAGCCAGGCCGAAAAGATCCTCTTCCCCATCATCGTCACCGTGGTGGTGGTGCTGCTGCTGCCCGCGGCGGCCCCGCTGATCGGTATGCTGATGCTGGGCAACCTCTTCCGGGAGACGGGGCGCACCATGCGCCTTTCAGAGACCGTCTCCAACGCCCTGATCAACATCGTCACCATCATGCTGGGCCTGGCCGTGGGGGCCTCGGCCCAGGGCCCCACCTTCCTGGTGTGGGACACGGTCAAGGTGGTTATCCTGGGCGTGTGCGCCTTCTCGGTGGGCACCGCCGGGGGCGTGCTCTTCGCCAAGCTGATGAACGTGCTGACGGGCGGGAAGATTAACCCGCTCATCGGGTCGGCGGGCGTGTCCGCCGTGCCTATGGCGGCCCGCGTGTCCCAGAAGGTGGGGCAGGCGGAGAACCCCTCCAATTTCCTGCTGATGCACGCCATGGGCCCCAACGTGGCCGGGGTCATCGGCTCGGCGGTGGCCGCCGCCGTCATGCTGTCCATGTTCGGCGGCTAAAGACGCGATCACACCCCTGGAAAATCCCCTTCAACTGACCAAATGCGTTCAATCAGGGGGTGACGAAATACGAAAATACCCGCGGGGGGCGCCCCGCGGGTATTTTTCCGCCTATTGCACCCGCCGCTGGATCTCCGTGACGTACTCCGCCTCGTGCCCGGTGTCGTGGGCGTCGATGCGGTAGAGCTCCAGGGGCGGCCCGGCGGGGGAGAGCCCCAGATCGCGTATGTCCGCGTCCAGGGCGCGGCAGGCCCCCTCAAAGCCCGCGTAGGCCCCCCGGTAGAAGCGCCGGGCGTACCGCCCGGCGGGCAGCGCGCCGTTGCCGGGCACGTCCGCCCCGGTGAGGAAAAAGACGCAGGCGTAGTGGTTGTACACCCCCCGCTCCAGGCTCCGTTCATCCAGCACGGCCCCCATGCACGCCCTGCCCAGAATCCGGATACAGTCCTGGTGCGCCTTCTCCAGCTTTTTGAGGAGGAAATCGATCTCCTTTTCCAGGATAATGTCCTCCCGCAGGTAGATAAAGGGCCGCTCCGGCTCCTCCAGCACCTCGGACCGCCCGCAGGGCACGGCCCGGTAGCGCTCCAGCCGTTCGCGGCGGTCCCCGGCCTCTCGCCGCAGCGCCTCCAGCTCCGCCATGCGGCGGGTGAGCAGCGCCTCCTCCTCATCCACCAGCGCTAGGGAGCCCTCCACGCTGCGCGCGCAGAGGAAGGCCCGTATGCGCTCCACCGGCATGTCCAGCTCCCGCAGGCTGCGGATGACGTTGAGGGTGCAGATGTCCTGGATGCCGTACATGCGGTAGCGGTTCTCCCCCCGGACGGGGTGGAGCAGCCCCTTTTCCTCGTAGTAGCGCAGGGTGTCCGGGCACAGGCCGAAGAGCGAGGCGATCTCGCTGATATTATAGTACTCTTTCATGGCGATCCCCCTTGACTTTCGGATGGTACGAGGGTTTATAGTATAGGTAACAGCAGGAAAGGGGTGCGTTCCCTTGGATCTGGCCAAGCGCTTTTTTAAATTTGTCATCCCGTCCATCGTGTCCATGTGGATCTTCTCGCTGTACACCATCGTGGACGGTATCTTCGTGGCCCAGGGGGTGGGGGAGCACGCGCTGGCGGCGGTCAACCTCTCCATGCCCTACACCTCCCTGGTCTTTACCCTGGGCATCCTCCTGGCCACCGGCACCTCCACGGTGATCTCCATCGCCCTGGGGCAGGGGGATCTGGACAGGGCCCGCAACTACTTCAATCAGAACCTGTGCGTGGTGGCGGGGCTGTCCCTGCTGCTGTGCGCCGCCACCCTGCTCAACCTGGAGCGAATCGCCCTGTTCCTGGGGGCCACCCCGGCCACGCTGGACTACGTGAAGGAGTACGTGGGCACCATCTCGGTGTTCGCGGTGTTCTTCACGGTGTCCTACAACCTGGAGGTCCAGGTGAAGGCCAACGGCGCGCCCCAGGTGAGTACCGTGGGCGTGCTGTCCTGCGCGCTGATGAACGTGCTGCTGGACTATGTGTTCGTCATGCACTTCGGCTGGGGAGTGTGGGGCGCGGCCCTCGCCACCGGCCTGGCCCAGGTGACCTCCACCGTCGTGTTCCTGGCCTACTTCCTGACCCACCGGCAGCGGCTGCGGCTGGGCCGCTTCCGCGCCGAGCCGGGGGTCTACCGCCGCATCGTGCCCCTGGGCCTCTCCGACGGCCTGTCCGAGCTGTCCAACGGCATCGTCATCTTCCTCTTCAACCACGTGATCCTCTCCGTGGTGGGGGAGGACGCGGTGGTGACCTACACCATCATCAGCTACGTGAATACCCTGGTGCTCATGACCATGATAGGCACCGCCCAGGGCATCCAGCCCCTCGTCAGCTTCCATCTGGGGGCGGGGGAGCGTCCCACATGCCACCGGCTGCTGGTCTACGCTCTGGCGTTGATCGCCGCGTTTTCGGCCCTCTCCTTCGCGGTAAGCCAGTTGGCCGCCGGGCCCATCGTGGGCCTCTTCCTCTCCGGCGCAGACGCCTCCCTCTTCCCCTATTCCGTCACCGCCCTGCGGCTCTACGCCTGGGTGTTCCTGGTGATGGGCTTCAACGTAATTATGGCGGGTTTCTTCACCGCCGTGGAGCGCCCGGCCTTCTCCTTCCCCATCTCCCTGGCGCGGGGGCTGGTGCTGCTCTCCGGCAGCCTGCTGGTGCTCTCGGCCCTGTTCGGGGAGCGGGGAATCTGGCTCTCGCCCCTGGTCTCCGAGCTGCTGTGCCTGTGCCTGACCGTGCCCTTCGCCCTGCGCTACTTCCGTGGGCTGAGGCGGGAGGGCGGACCCGCCCTGGCGGAGAACGGCGCCTAGCCGGACCTTTACGGCTTCATGATACCACAAAACACGCAGCCGCGGGAGCTTTTCCCGCGGCTGCGTGTTTTCCGTTCAGTTGTGGGCTGGGGGAAGCTGCTCCCCCAGGCAGAAGAAGTTGAAGCTCCCCCTGGCCAGCAGCCTGCCCCCCTCGCCGGTGATCTCCACCTCCACCAGGCAGGTGGTCCTGCCCCGGTGGCGCACCCGGGCCTCGGCCTCCACGCGGCCCGAACGGGCGGCGTGGAGGAAGTCCAGGCTCCCGTGCAGGGTGACGTAGTACCGCCCGTCGGTGCGGCAGGCCGCGCCCCCGGCGCAGTCGGCCATGGTGTAGTAGGCGCCGCCGTGGAGGGCGCCGTAGGGGTTCAGGCTGTCGGGCACGATGTCCAGCGCCACCACCGCGCGATCCCGCTCCAGGTGGGAGACCTCCATGTGGTTGTGGTGCATAAACACGTTGCGGGCCACCAGATCCATCTGTTCCTGCTCGTTCATAGCGGCCCCCTTATGCCAGTATGATTTTTCCGGCCTCGATCTGCTCCACCGTCACCAGGGCCTCCACCCGGATGCCCATGCGGCGCAGCACCTTGCCGCCGTCCCGCATCCCCTTCTCGATGGCCACGGCCACCCCGGCGGTCTCGCCCCCGGCCTTGGAGACCAGCTCCAGCAGGCCCAGGATCGCCTGTCCGTTGGAGAGGATGTCGTCCACCAGCAGGACGTTGTCGTCCTCGTCCAGGTACTTTTTGGACACGCGCAGGGTGTAGGACTTCTCCATCGAGAAGGAGTGGGTCTCGGTGGCGTAGACGTCGGGGTCGATATAGCCGGTCTGGAATTTCTTCGCGTAGATGACCGGCACGTCCAGCGCCCGGCCCGCGAAGCAGGCGATGGGGATGCCGGAGCTCTCCGCGGTGAGCACCTTGGTGATCTTCTCGCCCTTGAAGCGGCGGGCCAGCTCCCTGCCCACCTTCTCCACCAGATCCATGTCCATGCAGTGGTTGAGGAACATGTCCACGTGGATGATGTCGCCCTCGCCCACGATGGCCTCGTCCAGAATACGCCGTTTGAGTTCTTCCATGTCGTTTCCTTTCCTTTTTTACAGGGCCGCGCGCTGTTGCCGCGCCTCCCGGCACCGGGCCAGGAACCAGGTAAACACGGCGGCGCCGTCCACCGTGTCGGGCCGGGCCTGGGCCCCTGTCATGCGCTCGGGGTGGAACTGCACGCCCAGCACGGGGCGGCGGGGGAGCTCGACGGCCTCCACCAGGCCGCCTTCCGACCAGGCCGTGGCCGCCAGACCCTCCCCCAGCCGGTCCAGCGCCTGGTGGTGGTAGCTGTTGACCTGGGCGCAGGGGCCGTAAATCTCCCGCAGGCGGGAGTCCTGCGCGGTGCGGATGGGGTGGACCTTGTCGGGCTCCTCCGGGCCGTGGGCGTGGAATGGGAGCAGCTCCGGGGCCAAATCCTGGATGAGGGAGCCGCCCAGCGCCACGTTGAGCACCTGGTGGCCCCGGCAGATGCCCAAAATGGGCGTTCCGGCGGCGAGAAAGGCGCGCACCAGGGCCAGCTCGGCCTCGTCCCGCCTGGGATTGATGCCCTGGGAGCCGCAGTTCTCCTGCCCGAAGCGGGCGGGGTCGATGTCGTCCCCGCCGCAGAGCACCAGCCCGTCCCAGCCCGCGGCGTCGGGCGCGGGGCAGTAGACCGGGCGGGGCAGGCCGCCCGCCGCCGCCACGGCGGCGATGTAATTGTCGCAGTTGGGGATGCTGGAGGAAATAAGAATCTTTGATTTCATAGCACACCTCTATTTTCTGGAACACATTATAACGCATTTTCCAGCCGGCGGCAATATTGACAAGCCCGTAAAAATAGGGTATCCTATCTAAAGTCCGTAGGAATCCCACAATTGCATAGATGGAGCGGTATCGAAGTGGTCATAACGGGGCTGACTCGAAATCAGTTTGGGAGCAATCCCACGAGGGTTCGAATCCCTCCCGCTCCGCCAAAAAAAGTTGGCAAGCTTTCTGACAGAAAGCTTGCCAACTTTTTTATTTACCAATAGAACGACATAATTATCAAACTTTCTAAAAATGTTGACAAAAGTGGTGCGCTCTGGTATAGTCAAAATAACGTATTTGCGGTAGGTCGTACTGGACAATGTCAATGACGGCGTCTGTATGATAAGAATGAAGCAAATCGTCTATATTGGATAGGTGAAGGGTAGATTTGGCTTTTTGAAGTCGAAGTGTATACCTTATTCGTCTATACCTATACATTGACGTTTTTGTGATATTCTAGCCACCTTGCAGATGCAAGGTGGCTTTTTTATTACAGCAGTACGTAATAAAATGTGGAGGAAGACCATGAAAAACGAAGAAAATGCAACCATCCGTACTGCTGGCAATCCTGAATGGACAGATGAGCCGGATCAATCCCCGGCCTATGCAGGACAAGACAACGAACCCGCCATGTTTATGTCCGCACGCGCCTTGAATTCGCTGGGCTATAACGACCACCAGCCGGAGAGTGGGATTGGAGAGCTCTTGGATAACGCACAAGAAGCAAATGCCAGTGTGATCCAGGTGTTTACCAAGACCGATGATCCGGAGCCGGGAAAGAGAATCCGATATGTCAACGAAATCGCTGTCATCGATAACGGCCGCGGCATGGATTATTATACTATCAAGCAATGCCTTGTATTAGGAAAGTCTATGCGCACCCACATCGAAGGAAAGATGGGCATTGGCAGGTTTGGCGTAGGTATGACAACGGGCGCCCTCGCAGTAGCCCATAGAGTCGAGGTTTATTCCAGAGTGGCGGCCGATGACGTTTTCCTGTATACCTACATTGACACGAAGGAGATGATGGAGCGGGAAGAAAATTTGCTTCCCCTTCCCGTCAAGGTGCCTGCGACAGATCCACAAGTCGCCGAATATGCCCACCATATTGACGGCTCCAGTGGGACAATCATCATTCTGAAGAAAATTTGGGTCAAGTATGACGCCAAGAACTTGGACCACACCATTGGCCGCATATACCGCAAGTTCATCGAGCGCGGCACGGTTTTCAAACACAATGGCAATCTGATTTATTTACACGACCCGCTCTATATGGCCGGCCCTACAAAGTTTGATATTGAAGCAGCTGCAAAAGGCGCGTCGCCGGATTTGAAGGCGGCATTGTACGGGAAGGTGGTGAGGCTTTCCTATGATGTGCCCGGCGAACCCGGCAAAAAAGTAGATGTTGAGATCCGTTTTAGCCTTTTGCCGAAGGAATGGTGGCTCGACAAGAACTCCGGCGGTAAAAAATTTGCCAAAGAGAGACATATCCACGAAAATGAGGGAGTTTCAATTTTAAGGGCGGATCGCGAGGTATACTACGAAAGAATTCCGCGGCTGTTTGGTACCAGCAAAGAGGGCCGTGTAGATTCTGAAGATATTGACCGTTGGTGGGGATGCGAAATCTCTTTCCCGCCTGAGCTGGATCATCTCTTCAAGGTGCGGTTTGTTAAAGCGGGCGTGGTCCCTAAGGATCCCCTTCGCGATGCGATTAAAGACGCTGTTGGCAGGGCCGTCAAAGCTCTTCAGGATAAGATCAAAGCGGAGAGAAAGGCTTTTCAGGCGGACAAGCTTACCTGCGCGGCTGAAGCCGACCCGTTTGTTAAGCCGGAGGAAATCATGCTTGATGCCTCCAAGCATATGAAGGTGATCCAGCAGGGCGGCGACAAGAACGACAAAGAAAAAAGCAAGAAGAAGAGCGACGTACTCGACCGTATCGTTGACAAGCGCTTGGACGCCGAAAAGTACGCCGACAATGAAGAACGTGCGAAGAAAAAACGTCAATTAAGCAGCCTGCCGTTGGTAATTTCTCCGAGAGCGGACTTCTTTTCCAGGGCGCTGTTCTATCCGGAGTATCTTCCCGGCCAAATCATCCTGCATTTGAATGTCAAGCATCCGTTCTATACGAAAGTGCTGGAGCCCTTATGCGGCCAACTGGGCATTGATATTTCTGATGATGCGTTGCATGAACATGTGACCGAGATTAAAAACGAGTATCTCGTACATCGCAGCGAGGTGAAAAATGCCATTTTCTTGCTGCTCTTCTCCTTGGCAAAAGGAGAGGAAGAACTGCTGAGCGATTATACACATCAGTTGAGTAACGACGATGTGCTGTTGGAAGACGTGCTGCACAACTACAACGACACCTGGGGCGCTGCACTGGCGACTGCTGTACGGACGGCAGAAAAGGGACGTGGAATGTGATAGACAGACGAGTCGTACTGCTTCTGCCCGAAGTAATCCGAATCGCAGTAGAGCCCAACAGGAGTGGAGTATATGCATTGGGGGATGTGGAAGGGGATGCGTTCAGGGTGGGCTATGTCGGCCGATCGGATCACTGCTTGCGGACCCGGTTACTGACGCACAATCTCCTCTATAAATTCTCATACTTTTATTTTCAGTATACGGCTACCTGCCAAGAGGCATATTATCTGGAATCCAAATGGTGGCACCAATGCCTGGACTTTGGGGTTTTATTGCAAAATAAGATACATCCGGATTCACCCGTCAATACGGCTGTGGCCTGTCCCTACTGTCAGTTTGCCACAAGTGTTGAACAGAGTTTTGCGCCACATAACAGTTAGAGCTTAAGCTTCTGCGGCTGTAAGGGGTAGATAAGTAAGGAAAGGGGGGCCCATTGCATCTGCAATGGGCCCCCCTTTGGCTGAGATAAGGCGTTTTTAATCCAGCAGCTCCTGCACCCGACCCACACGGCCGTCCTCCAGCATGACCTTGATGCCGTGGGGGTGGAAGCTGCTCTTGGTCAGCAGGCGCGCCACCACGCCCTCGGTTCGCCTGCCGGTGGGCTGGTCGGCCTTCAAAATAATGCTCACCCTGGCGCCGACCTTCACGTCGGCGCGGTTTTGTCCGTTCACCGCGCTGCCCCTCCTAATATCACGGATTACCGCACCTTAATAATATGATTATGGCCGTTTTTATAAGCTGTGGTGTGGGAAATAAGACCTCTGACTGGGAGGGGCGTTGGTTCAGAGCCGCTTGACGGAGCCACCCTCATAAATTTTGGGCGGCATGACAAGGGAATAGCCCTTGTCATCGCAGTCCCTGTTGTCGATCATGCGCATGAGGCGCTTTGCCACCTGTACGCCCATCTGGTAGCCCTGGTGGACAGAGCAGGTGATGTCCTCCTGCACCCAGTCCTCCCTGGAATAGTCGAAGCAGACCAGTGAGTAGTCCTCCGGAACCCGCTTACCCAGCTCCTCCAGCGCCTGCCGGACCAGTCGGTAAATGATGTAGTTGCAGCAGACAATGGCCGTGCATTTCGGCAGTCCCTTGAGGAACTTATGGATGGTACGGGTAAAACTGACATCGTGTGCCTCGTCGGAGACGCACCATTTAATATAGTCGTCCTGGAAATCCACCCCATACTTCAGCAGCGCGGCGGCCATCCCCTGGAACTTTTCGATGCTCTGGTAATTGTCATAAACGAAGATCCCGGCAATCTGCGTGTGCCCCGCGCGGATCAACAAACCGATCAGCTGATCCGCGCACGCCAGGTCGTTGACGATGACGCGGGGATAGCGGAGGTTCTTATAGTAATTGTTGTAAAAAATTACGGGGATGTGCCTGCGGTAGAGCTCTTTATAGCAGTCCAGATTGGGGTTCAGGATACTGGCCTTTACACCGTCGATGATAAAGCCCTGGAAATTCTGATACATGACCACCTGGAGGCAGCGGCGCTCGTTGGAAAATTTGTTGTCGGTAAGGAAGGTGCGCAGATCCACGTGTTCTCCGGGGAGCACGCTGCGGATGCCCTGGATCAGGCTGGAGTTGGCGCTGCTGTCCTGTCCCTGCAGAATCAGGCCAATTTTTCGGTGGACCTCGCCGGTATCCATCTCATAGGAAAGGGCAACCTCCTTGTTGAAGTAGGTGCCGCTGCCGCGGACCTTGTAGATTAACCCCTCCCGAACCATGCGGTCCAAAGCGGAGCGGACGGTCTCGCGGCTGACGTCCAGCCGACGGCACAGGGCGTTTTCCGACGGGAGCTTTTGGTTGCTGGAGAATTTGTTCTCATCGATATAGGCCAGCACCCAGCGGTACACGTGCTCGGACTTCTTATCGGAGACGCCCACGTTGACCACTCCTCAGTCCGTGATGACAGGGCGGGTGCCCTCCGCTTTCTCGATCCAGTCCAGGAGACGGCTGCGCAGATCCGCCTTGATGCCGGCATAGGACGGATCCGCCACCACGTTATTCAACTGCCAGGGATCCGTCCGCAGGTCGTAGAGGAAATCGTCGGCGTATACGTCGGAGGCGGACCATTCCCCGCCGTTTAGGCCGGGGGCATAGACGGAATACAGGAACTCGGCGGTGCGCACACACCGGCCCACCCGGCTTTCGGAGATCTGGGCGAACACCTGATTGGGTCTATTATCAATCTTTTTTTCCACCACGTCAAGCAGATCCTCACCGATCATGGCGTCGCCCACGGACACCCCGGCCAGCGCCAGGATGGTCTTGGGCAGGCTCTCGGTGCTCACCAGCTCTTCCACGGCCAGGCCGCCCTTGAAGGGGCCTCCGGCGATGACAAGGGGGATGTGGAGGCAGCCGTCGTGGCAGGAGCGTTTATAGTCGTCGTAGCCGTTCAGGTGGCTGTCCGTGTTCCGGGTTTTGAAGTGGGAGCCGTGGTCGGAGGCAAAGAGGATGACCGTGTTCTCGTAAAGCCCCCGCTCCTTCAGCGCGGCAACCACCCGGCCCAGGTTCTCGTCCAGGCTGGCGCACTGGCCCAGGTAGTCCGGGTATTCCTCGGCCGCATTGCCCTTGAGGGCCTCCAAATCCTTGGGCAGGATAAAGTCCCGGTACCGCTGCTTGGATCCGGCGGGGCCCTCGTAGTGCTGGCGGTCATTTTGGTGGTGCGGCTCGATCTGGGAGATGGTCATAAAGAAGGGCTTGCCGGTATCCCGGACATCGAAGAACTCCAGGGCCAAATCGGTGATGCAGTCGGGGCGGTAGCCCTTGAAGTCGATGCGCTCGCCCTTCTCGTCGAATACGAAGCCGTCATAGCCGTGAGAGGTGAATTCCAGTACGTCGGCCGCGCGCCAGAAGCCGGTGTAGCCGCCGCGCAGCTCCGGAGGAATGGCGGTCACGGTGTGATCCACGGTGGGGGGCTTCTCCAGCTCACCGTCACTGGCCAGGTGCCACTTGCCGATGTACGCCGTCTCGTACCCCGCCTCCTCGATGTAGTTGGCGAGGGTCTTGACGCCCTTGGGCAGCATGATGTTGTTGCGGTAGCAGCCCGTCCGGGTGGGGTACTGGCCGGTCTGGAACAGGGCGCGGCAGGGGCCGCACACCGGCTGGGGGGAGAAGGCGTTGTCAAACTTCACGCCCTCCCGGGCCAGGCGGTCCAGATTCGGGGTAATCTCCAGGGGTTGGCCGAAGCAGCCGCAGGTATCCCAGCGCTGCTGGTCAGTAAAATAGAAAATGATGTTGTAGGGCACGGTGTCATTCCTCCTTCTGGGCGGCGGCTTCTCTGGCGCTCCTCTGCTCCCGCAGCTTGCCGCGTACGATGGTCCCCACGGCAAAGACGATTAGGAGCAGGAAAACGATGCAGTAGACGCTGCTGAAAAAGATGGCGGGGCTGCCGTCGGAAATCTGCAGGGCCCGCCGGAAGTTGGTCTCAGTCATGTTGCCCAGCACCATACCCAGCAGGATGGGGACGGCGGGCAAATCCAGCTTGCGCAGGATCCAGGCGACGACAGCGAAAATCAGCGTCACGCCCACGTCAAAGTAATTTTTGTTCACGGAGTAAGCCCCGGCGAAGCAGAAGATGACGATGATGGGCGTCAGGATCTCCTGCGGGATGGAGACGACCTTCGCAAACAGCTGTGTCAGGAGCTTGCCCTGGAGCAGCATAAAGACGTTGACCAGGATCAGCCCCAGCATGATGGCGTACATAATGTCGCCGTCAGTGGTGAACAGGCTCAGGCCGGGATTGAGGCCGTTGATCATCAGGGCGGAGAGCATAATGGCCACGGTGCCGTCCCCCGGGATACCGAGGGTAAGCAGCGGGATGAGCGTGGCGCCGGTGACGGCGTTGTTTGCGGACTCGGCGGCGGCGATACCCTCCACGGAGCCATGGCCGAATTCCTCCGGGTGCTTGGACATATTCTTGGCGGTGTTATAGCTGAACCAGGAGGCCTCGGAGGCGCCGGTGCCGGGGATGATACCCACGATGACGCCGATGATGGAGGAGAGCAGGATGGGCCGGGCCAGCCGTTTTCGCTCCTGCTTGGTGATGACGCCGTTATCCTTCATTTTCTCCGTGTCCAGGTGCAGGCCCCGGACCTTCTCCGCCTTGGACAGGATCTCCACCAGGGCGAACAGCCCAATGAGGCAAATGGCGAGATCGAGACCCAGGTAGAGCCGGGGAATTCCGAAGGTGAACCGGTCGTAGCTGGTCATGGGATCCGCGCCGATACAGGAGATCAAAAGGCCCAGGCAGGCGGAGATAAGGCCCCGGATCATGCTCTTGCCGGAGACGCCCGCGATGATGGTCAGGCCGAACAGGCACACCATAAAGTACTCCGCGGTGCCAAGCTGGGCGGCGACTTTCGCCACCTGGGGCCCGAGGAACAACAGCATTAAGGCGGAGAACACGCCGCCGAAGGTGGAGGCGTACAGGGCGATTTTCAGCGCCGCCTTCGTGCGGCCCTGCTGGGAGAGGGGATGGCCGTCCAGCATGGTGGCCGCCGCGTGGGGGGTGCCCGGTGTGTTGATCAGGATGGCGGACACGCTGCCGCCGTAACCGCCCGCGCAGTAGATGCCCAGGAGGAACATCATACCGGGAATGGCGGTGAGCTGGTAGGTCAGGGGGAGGAACAGGATGACGCACAGGATGACGCTGAGGCCCGGGATAGCGGCAAAAACCGCGCCGATGAACACACCCAGGTTGATCCACAGAATATTTTGGAGCGTGAACAGCAGCCCCGAGGCCGGACCGATGTACTGCAGCATGGTAGGCCCCCCTTAAAAGTTTACGTTCAGGCCGAAGCGGAACGCGGCCCAGATGACCACCGCCGTCGCGACGGTGACGGCGTAGTACAGCGGCTTCCTGCACCGGAAGTAGAGCAAAAAGCCGAGACAGCAGAAAACGGCGCCCGCCACGAATTTATCCGTGACGCGGCAGATTACGTAGGTCAGCACCAGGACCGCCATGATGATCAGGGCCTTGACCTCCACCAGAAGGTTGACGGTCTTGTAGGTGATGGGCAGCTTTTTGACGAGCTTATAGATCTCCTTGCCCGCCAGCAGAGCGCAGCATACCATCATCACGATCATGAGCAGGCGGGGGAACATCCGGCCGTTGACCAAATCCTTTTCTGAGATCGTGACCTGCTGCGGCAGGATCAGCAGGATGACGGCGGCAAAGAGGAAAAACACGATCCCTCCAACCAGGTCGGTGGGGAAGCGCACCTCCTTCGCAGCCAGGCGGTCCCCCAGCTCGTCCAGTCGGGCGTCCAGGCGTTGCACCCAGTTTTTCATGCGGCATTTCCTCCTTCACGTTGTGATGAAAAAGGGGATGGGGTGGGATCTCTCCCATCCCATCCCCGCGGTTTGGGTTTGGATCAGCCGGCAACGATGTCCTTATACTCATTGACGATAGTCTTCACGTTCTCCACGTGGGCGTTGACGTCGTCGTCGCTCATGGTATCGACCTCCAGAAGCATGGTATCCTGGAGCCAGGCCTTGACCTCGTCGTCGGCCAGGATCTGGTCGTAGAGGGCTTTCAGGCTGGCGACCTGATCCGTGTCGGTGCCCGCCCGGGCCATGATGAAGCAGCGGTTGCGGAAGTAGGGATAGCCGTACTGGCCGACGCCCTCGACGCCGGCGAAGGGCCCGTTCTCAATAGCCTTTTCGTCAAACGCGCAGACGACGGTTACACCGCCCTGCTCATAGGTCTCCAGGATCTGAGACTGGTGGGACACGGCAAAGCCGGTCTCCCCCTTGGCCACGGCCTGGGCGGCCTCGGCGGCGGAGGTGTAGGGCACCAGCTTCAGGTTGTCACCGGCACCCATGGCCCCAAACAGTGCGGCAGCCAGGAAGGCCTCGGAGCCCGTGGCGCCGTTGACGGCGACGCTGATCTGCTCGCCGCTCTCCACGTAGGCCTTCAGATCGTCTATGCTTTGAATCGCGAGCTTGGCGTCGGCAGAGAGTACAAAGATCGAAGAGTACAGGTTTTCGACAAATACGAAGTCTTCCTGGGTGAACTGGAGCTTGGCGGGATCCAGGATCGAGGTGATGGACAGCAGGCCCTCGCCCACAAAGACGAGCTTGGGATCGCCGGCCTTGGCGTCGGTCACCCAGGTGTTGACGGTGGCCGCGTCGCCCTTGATGGCCTCTGCCACCAGGATGGTATTGTCGGAGTACGTCGTGGAAAGGGCAGCGGCCTTCTGGCTCACCATAGCGGCCACCCCGGAGGGCGCCCAGGGACAGGTGACGGTCCAGGTTACCGCTTTTCCGCCGGTGGCGGCCTGGGCGTTGCCGCCCGGGGCGGGGGAACTGCCGCCGGCGTTTCCGCCGCCGCAGCCGGCCAGCAGGCCAAGCAGCATTGCGGACGCAAGAGTCAGGCTCAATAGACGCTTTTTCACAATCAACTCTCCTCTTTTCACAAAATCTTGGCGTTCTTTCCTGCGTATTTGTGCAAGTTGTACTGCGGTATGGCCTAAATATAGCATGATGTGCTTTGCGATTCAACAAGTTTTCGCTGATTTCTCAGGAAGTTGTATGGTGTTTGCCTGAATTAATCAAACTTGTATTTTCCGCATATCCCCCTGCGCGCCGCCCGCTTGCAAATAGGCACGCAAGCCCCTATAATGAAACGGAAAAGGGGGCGTGCGGGATGAAGAGCGTGACTTTTATGGTTAAACCGGCCTCAAGCCGCTGTAATCTCCGCTGCGGCTACTGCTTTTATGATGATGTCTCCGAACAGAGGCAGTTGAAGAGCATGGGGCGGATGACGGAAGAAACGGCGCTGCGGCTCATCGCCGCAGGCTATGAGGCGGTGGATGCGGACGGGACGGTGCAGATCCTCTTCCAGGGAGGGGAGCCCACGCTGGCCGGGCTGGACTTTTTCCGCTTTTTCGTGGAGGCGGCGGAGCGGCGCCGCCCGCCCGGGGTGCGGCTGGGCTGGTCGATCCAGACAAACGGGATGCTGCTGACGGAGGAGTGGGCAGCACTGTTGCGTGACCACGGCTTTCTGGTAGGGCTGTCCCTGGACGGCACCCGCGGCCTCCACGACCGGTACCGCACCGATCCCCAGGGGAAGGGCACTTGGCACCGGGCCCTGCGGGCGTTGGAGCTTTTGGACCGGGCGGAGGTTGAGACGAATCTGCTCTGCGTCGTCACCGGCCCGGCGGCCCGCAGCCCGCAGAAGCTCTATTCCTCCCTGAGAAAGCTGGGGGATTACCCCCTCCAGTTCATCCCCTGCCTGGATCCGCTGCAGGCGGCCCGCGGCACGCTGCCCTACTCCTTGACGCCCCGGGACTACGGGCGCTTCCTCTGCCTCCTGTTCGACTGCTGGTACCGGGACTGGGAGGCGGGGGCCTGCGTCAGCGTGCGTTCCTTCGACGACTGCCTGCGGTTGCTGCTGGGGCTGCCCCCCGGATCCTGCGCCGCGGCAGGGCGCTGCGGAAACTACCTGGTCGTGGAGGGGGACGGCAGCCTGTACCCCTGCGACTTTTTTGTGTTGGACGAGTGGCGCCTGGGGAATATCCGGGACACGGCGGTGGAGGCGGCGCTGGCATCCCCGGCGGGCCTTGCGTTCCAGCGGCGGGGGGAGTCCCGTCCGCAGCCATGCGGGACGTGCCCCTATGCCGCCGTCTGCCGGGGTGGCTGCCCCCGGGACTGGGCGTTCTCCGGGGCTGGCCCGGAACATTACTATTGCGAGGCGCTGCGCGCCTTTTTCAGCCACGCGCTGCCCAGGCTCCAGCGGGTGGCGCAGCAGCTCCGGCGCTGAAAAACGGGATTATGTCATCAGACATAATCCCGTTCCAAATTGGACTGTCCCTCCGCCCCGCCGCGGGCGCTCTCGTCGGCCTGTTCCACCGCCACCTCCTGCGCGGGCGCCTCGCCGGAGAAGCGCACCAGCAGCACCGCCTGGGGCCAGTTGAGGGAGATCCGGGCGTGCAGCCCCTTCTCACACGCCGCCTGCTCCAGCCGGACGGCCAGATCGTGCAGGATCTCCCGGGTCAGATAGCCGCCCCGCCAGTGGAAGAGCAGGGGCCGGCCCTTGGCCGCGGCCTGCCGGGCGCGCTTATAGACCTCCTCCGGCTTGGTGAAGGAGCACCTCTCCTCCCGGTAGAAAAACCGCTCCCCGTCGGCGCAGGCGGGGAGGGGGTAGAGCGCGGGCTCGTGGTCCCGGAACAGGCGCTTGTCGTCCAGATTGAAGTAGTCGTGCCGCACAGGGCCGTCCCGGCTGAGGGAGTTGTCGAAGGTGGCGTCCAGGTGGTAGTATTGCCCGCCCAGACGCAGGACGTTCCAGGCGTGGCGGTATTTGATCCCCCTGTCCGGGGCCGCCTCCGACACGGCGACGACGCACCACAGGCCCAGCGCGTCGCACAGGGCCTTCACCGACTTGGCGATCCCCTCGCAGACCCCCACCCCCTGGCCCAGGGGGCCCAGGATCTCGTGGGAGTAGGGCTTTTTCAGCTTGTCGTAGCGGACGTTTTCGCACATGAAGTCGTGGATGTAGCGCTCCTGCTCCCGGGGGGCCATGGCCTGGGCGGGGCGGGTGAGCTTGGCGATCCGCGCGGAGAGGGCCTTTTGGTGCGCCCGGATTTTCCCCTTGTCGAAGCGGTACTCGGGCAGCAGCTCCACGCTGGCGGCGCCGGGGGCGGCGCGGTAGGAGAAACCGGTGGCGTAGAAGATCTCCGGGCAGTCCAGGCGCAGCTTGAAAAAGAGGTCGCTGAGCGTGTGCGCGTCCAGGCGCGGGACGGGGAAGGCGGGGCGCAGCTCGGCGAGCCCCGTCTTTATGGCGTGGTAGGCGGCCTGGCCCGCCCGGTCCAGGTGCTGGTAGTAGTAGGCTTCCATGTTCTCCCCCCTTGTCCGCTGCCGGTATCTGCAACAGTATACCACGGCGGCGGGAAAGATGCTATAATGGAACGCAGACGGGGGGATGCGGGACATGGCGGCTTATTATGTGTATATCCTGCGCTGCGCGGACGGGACGCTCTACACCGGGATCACCGACGACGTGGAGCGCCGCGTGGCCGCGCACAACAGCGGGAAGGGCGCGAAATACACCCGGGGACGGGGCCCGGTGGTGCCGGTCTACCGGGAGCAGTGCCCGGACAAGCCGTCCGCGCTGCGGCGGGAGGCGGCCGTCAAGCGGCTGCGCCGTGCGGAGAAGCTGGCGCTGATCGCCGGACAGGGCGCGAAAAAGCCGTGAGAACGGGATGGTTCTCACGGCTTTTTTTGACCTGTTTCAGGTCTTGTCCTCCACGGGCTCCGTGTCGCGGAACAGGAGGGAGATGCACCAGATGGCGGCCAGACCCACCAGGGTGTAGATGACCCGGCTGACGGCGCTCTGCTGGCCGCCGAAGGCGAAGGCCACGAGATCGAAGCCGAAGATGCCGATGCTGCCCCAGTTGAGCCCGCCGATAATGGCGAGCACCAGGGCGATCTTATCCATAATCATGCCCAAAGAAACCTCCTCAAAATGGATTCTGAGTTAGTTTCGCCGGACATACGGGGTTTTATACAAGCGGCACGAAATTTTTGCCTTTCAGGCTGCCGCCCATCATATGATTTTACTTTTTCCGAAACACCGCCGATTAAATGATCTGTGCCGCGATGACCACGCCGCCGCCGATGAAGCAGGCAAGCGCCGCCCTGTGATACCCTTTTTCCTTAAGCGGCGCAGCGCCCGCCATAAGTCCGACCCCTGTTAAACATGCAAGCGTCTTACCCGCAAGCCGCACAGGCCGAAAACCCCAGGCAAGGTTCAATGACTTGTCAACCACTGTCGCTGCACCCTCGACAGTCCGTTCAACGGCAGCTCCAAAGTGCTCCATTGCGGATTCAATTCTCTGCTCTGTCATAAAAGGCACCTCCCTAAATACATTTGGGCGCGGTATTTCCCCCGTTTTCGGGCTGCTGGGGTACGTGGCGCAGGGCGCGGCCGGTGGCCAGGGCCAGAATCAGGCCCATGGCGCTGACAAAAACCATCACCACCCACACGTGCTGCTTCAGTCCCTCCAGCAGCAGGCCGTACAGGGACTGTCCGATGGGATAGGCGCAGATGCAGATGGCGGAGACGAAGGAGGCCACCTTGCCCAGCATCTCGTTGGGGGTCACCTGCTGCATAAAGGTCTGCGCGGCTATGTTGAAGAGGACTGCGCAGCCCATCCCCACCAGCAGCCCGCCCACGAGAATGCCGTAGCAGACCAGCGCGGGCAGCGCCAGGGCGAAGGCCGCCGCCGCGGGCAGCAGGCAGGCGGCGGTGCCCAGCAGGAAAACGTAGGACTTGTGGAAGCCCAGCCTCGCCCCCACCAGGCCGGAGAGCAGGCCGCCCAGGATGGAGCCCAGGCTCAGCGCCGCCTCGGCAAAGCCGTTGAGCTGGGCGGACAGGCCCAGGTGAATCCGCACCAGGAAGGGCAGGCCCACGGCGAAGAAGGAGGAGAGGAAGAGGTTGAGCCCGGCAATGACGATCAGCAGCCTCAGCAGCTGGGGATTGTCCCGGCGCAGGAAGGATAAGGCGCCGCCCAGATCCGCGCGGATTTGGTGCAGGGGGGAGCCGCCGCGCTGGAGACGGACAAAGGGAATGCGCAGGAAGAGCTCCATCACCGCCGAGCAGAAGAAGCAGGCGGCGCTGGCCCAGAGGATGGGGAAGATGCCCAGGTAGCCGTACAGAAACCCGCCCAGGATGGGCCCCACCAGGGTGGCCAGGGACTGGACCTGCACCACCACGCCGTTGGCGGCCATCAGGTGCTCGTCGGCGGTGATGGAGGGAATGCTGGCCTGGACGGAGGGCTGGTAGAAGGACTGGATGACCGCCAGGAGCATCATGACCACCGTAATGGCGCTCAGACTGCCCGAGGCGTGGAACAGCACCGTAAAGCCGGCGATCAGGGCGGCGGTGGCGAAGTCCAGGCAGTACATAATCCGCGCACGGGGGAGGCGGTCGGCCAGTACGCCGCCCACCGGGGAGAACAGCACCGTGGGGATCATGGACAGGGCCAGAATGCCGCCGAATACGGCGGCCGACCCGGTGAGATCCAGCACGTAGAGGGACAGGGCGAAGCGCAGGATGGAGTTGCCAAACAGGGACATGATCTGGCCCGCGACCATAATCGTGAAATCCCGGTGGAAGAGCTGCTTTGGCTTCATAGGGGACACTCCTTTGATTCAATTACTTGGGCGAGGAAGGGCAGGATGGCGGCGGCCAGCTCCGCCGGGCGGTGGAGGTGGATGTAGTGCCCGCACGCCAGAAAGACGCCGCGGGCCCCGGAGGCCTGGATAAACGCCTCCTGGCAGGGCCGCCAGAAAGGGCCGATCTCCCGCCCGTCGGAGACAAAGAGCAGGGCGGGGCAGGAGGGCGGGCCCAGCGCCGCCGCGCGCCGGGCGCTGTCCCAGGCGGCGCGGGCCTCGGCCGTCACGCAGGGGTTGCAGAGGTTGCGGCTGAAGAGCAGGCGCTCCTGCCGCCGCTCCTCCGGGGAGAGGAAGGGGCGCGCCCCCGGGCGCAGTGGGGGCAGGCGTCCCGCCCCCAGCCACCCCGCCGCCCCCAGCAGGGAGAAAAGGGCCGGGGGGACGCTACGGCGGGCGTAAACCTCCGGCACCGCCATATCCAGCCCCACCAGGGCGGCGACCTCCGAGGGATACCGGGCGGCCCAGCACAGGGCCTCCAGCCCGGAGTAGGAGTGGGGGAGCAGGACGTAGGGCGGCGGAAGCCCGGCCCGGAGCAGGGCCCCGCGGGTCTCCCGGAGCAGGGTGTCCACGTCCCGGGGACAGCGGACGGAGGGCGCGTAGCCGTAGCCCGGCTTCTCCACCACCGCCACCCGGTGGGTGCGGGCGAGGGGGCGGTACAGGGGGCGAAAGTCATAGACGGGGGCGGGGGTGCCGCCCCCGGAGAGAAAGACCAGCACGGGGCCGGGCCCCTCCCCCTCGGTGTAGACGTGCAGCGTATGGCCCCCCACGCTCACCAGAGCGCCGGGCGGGGAGAGGGCGCAGGCCTCCCGGCGCAGCAGCAGGCGGTGGGCGGCGGGCAGCGCGGCCAATGCCAGGGGCGCGGCGCGCAGCAGAGGGAAACGGGACATAACGGCAGCTCCTTTTTTGTTAGATACCGACGGTTGGTATGTATCCTTGCCGAAAGAAGCCGCTCCGCTAGGGAGCGGCGGGGGCTTGGCGGGGGGTAATCGAGACGAAGTAGCTGTGGGCGATCTCCACCAGGGCGTCGTCGATGATGGGCATACCCACGCCGTCCGTAAAGGCGCGGATAAACTTCAGCTTGGCCTCCATATCCTCCGGGGTGCTGGCAAAGACGCCGATCCACATGTTCATCAGCATCATGAAGGCCTCGGCGGCCTCCTTGGGCTGCTCCACGCGGAGGGAGCCGTCGGCGTTGCCCAGGCGGATCAGGGCCTCCAGGCAGGGGGCGGCGTCCCGGATGGTGGACTCCAGGGCCAGCACCACCATCCTGGGGTTGGCGGTGGTAAAGACGGCGACCCGGTCCAGCTCCAGCTTGTCGGGGTCGGAGAGCAGGAAGGACAGCAGGCCGTTAATCTTGTCCCGGCCGGTTTTCCCGGGAAACTGCGCCGGGTCCCGGAACCAGTCCTGCCTGTCGTAGTAGAGGTCGCTGATGTGGTCGTAGATGTCCTCCTTGGACTTGAAGTGGTGGTAGATGGCCCCCTTGGACATGCCCAGGGCGTCCACGATGTCCTGGATGGTGGTGTGCTCGTAGCCCTTGTCCTGGAACAGGCGGAAGGAGACCTCCAAAATCCGCTTCACCGTCTCCTCGGGGTGCTTGTTGCGCGCCATGCCATCCAGCTCCTTTACATACATACCGTCGGTATGTATAAGATACAGCACGCCGCCGCCCCTGTCAAGGGGTATTTTTGTAACCGGGCTGTTGTTGCCCCGGGCGGCGGGGCGTAGTAGGATAGGGGACGGTGATGAAAATGAAAATAAAAATGTCCGTATTGGCGGGCCTGCTGCTGCTTCTGACCGCCTGCGGGGCGCCCGCGCCGCAGGCGACCGCCACGCCCGCGCCCGTGCCCACCGCGACGCCTACCGCCGCGCCGGAGACGGCGGACCCCAATTTTCTGGGGAGCGCGGAGCTGGCGTGCGGGACGAGGCATGTCCGGCTGGAGTGGTACGAGAACGGCGGGGAATTCGAGCACGTGACCGTCCGGGGCACGGTGACCGACAGCGCCCGCCCCGGGACGCCGCCCCAGACCTTCGAGGACACGGCCAACGAGTACGGCGAGGGGCTGGCCTTTGCGGAGGACGTGAACTTCGACGGCGAGACGGATTTCTACTACCTGCGCTCTGCGGGCAGCGTGAACCGCTACTATACCTTCTGGCTGTGGGACGCGCAGGCGGGGGAATTCGCGGCGTGCCCCGCGCTGGGGGAGCTCTCCCTGCCCGTGTTCGACGCCGACACGCAGCTGGTGAGCACCCACGTGCACGAGAGCGCGGAGACCTTTACCGACAGCGTCTGCCGCTGGCAGGACGGCGGGCTGGTGACGCTGCGCACGCTGGCCTCGGAGGGGGATCCAGCGGGGCGGCGGCTCCTGGTCACAGATTATGCCCAGGGGGAGCCGGAGGTGCTCTTTGAGGCCGCCGGGCCGGGCGGGGGCGCGTGGGACGAGGCGATCTACCGGGAGTTCGAGCGCTTTTACGATCTGGACTACCGGGGCGCGTAGCGCGCTGCGCGGCGTTGGAGGACGGCGGGCCGATGTGGGCATCGGCCCCTACGGTACGGAAGAAAGGACGGATTGCCGCGGGCCTGCGGCCCTCGCAATGACGGGAACGGGGCATGGCAGTACGGGCGGCTTTTTAGGCAGTACTTGAATTGCAACTACTATCAAGTCTGGGCGGGTGATGTGCCGCAGGGGCGGCAGCCCTACTACCAACAGGCACAGGCCGAACCGAGCCCTGAGCGCTTTCAAGTTTTGCAGGCTGCCTGAACTGCACCGCCGCCGGGTCCCCGGGTCCAGGGCCCGCAGGCCCTGGTTGTTTCTTCCCGGGGTTCTTTGCAAGCAAAGAATCCCGCCGCCGGAGGCCGGGCCTCCAATGGACAAGTTAAGCTGAAAAGAAGCCCGCCGGTACAGCCGGCGGGCTTCCTTTTACTTCTTGTTCTGAAAAATCTGTGCGTCCACGTCCGCGATGGTGATCTGCTCCAGCCGGGCGAGGCTGCTCTCGTTGAGCTCGGCGTAGATGCCGTCCAGGAGATCCGCCATACCGGAGGCGATCAGGCACTCCATATCCGGGTTGCCGGAGCGCCAGGAGGCCGAGACGAAGGAGGCCTCCACCGCCTCCGCCACCCGGCGCAGGGTGACTGTTTTGGGGTCCAGCTCAAAGGTGTAGCCGCCCTCGGCCCCCTCGCGGGTGGTGATAAGCCCGGCCTTTTTCAGGCGGGCCATCACCTTGCGCACCCGGGCGGGGTTGGTGCAGATGTTCTCGGCCAGGGCCTCGCTGCACAGGGTCTGGGCGCGGTGGTTGAGGTAGACCAGGGCGTGGACCGCGACGGCAAACTCACCGGTCATGTCCGCCGCCCTCCTTTCCGCAGGCGTACAGGGCGCACAGCTGCCGGATGACGTCCTGCAGGAAGTAGACCTGCAGCGCGATGACGCCGCCGTAGAGCAGCACAATCTGCCACGCGGGGCGGTAGCACATGATGCCCAGGGACAGGCGCAGGATGACGTTCATCAGCGCGTACCCGGTCAGGGCGGACAGGCCCAGATAGAGCAGGGGGCCGCCCTTTTTCCGGGCCTGGAAGAGCAGCAGCAGGCTCACGCACAGCACGCCCAGCACCAGGCCCAGGGCCGCGAAGGCCAGCACTTTTGTCAAAATAAGCTCGTTCATTTGGATTCCTCCTCGATGCTCCCGCGCCCGCGGGAGAACGTTGAGCAGATTGCGCCGTGGGGGCAGGCCCGCTTGCAGTCGCCGCAGCGGATGCACTCGGGGCTGTTGGGGGTCTTGTCCACGGGGATGTCCAGCTTGCAGGCCCGGCGGCAGGCGCCGCAGTGGGTGCACTTGTGCTCGTCCACCTTGAGGCGGTAGAAGGCGATGGGGTTAAAGAGGCCGTAGATGGCCCCCAGGGGGCAGAGGTAGCGGCAGAAGGGCCGGTACACCAGGATGGACAGGAAAACCAGTACCACCAGGATCAGCAGCTTCCAGGAGAAGAGCCAGCCCGCCGCCGCCCTCAGGGCGGGATTGGCCGCCAGCAGGGGGATGCCCGCCAGCAGGGTGCCGGAGGGGCAAATATACTCGCAGAACCAGGGCTGGCCCTGGCCGATGATGTCCACCACAAAGAGGGGCAGGATGATCACGAAGCCCGCCAGGAGGACGTACTTGAGCCACTTGAGCCACCTGTCACCAGGGAGCTTGCGCAGCTTCTTCACAAAGGGGATCTTGTACAGCAGATCCTGCACCAGCCCGAAGGGGCACAGCCACCCGCACACGAAGCGCCCAAAGACCGCGCCCACCACCATCAGGAAGCCCACCACGTAGAAGGCCATCTTATAGTTGCGGCTGCCCAGCACGGCCTGGAGGGAGCCGATGGGGCAGGCCCCCAGCGCGCCGGGGCAGGAGTAGCAGTTCAGGCCGGGCACGCAGTAGGCCTTGGTGGGGCCGGTGAAGATCCGCCCCTGGACGAAGCCCTGGGCGTACCCGTTGGTAAGGGCGGTAAAGACCACCTGCACGATCAGGCGCAGCCGCTTTTTTATCCTACCCAAGGCCGATGCACTCCATGCAGATGCGGGAGGCCTTCATAAAGACGGTCTCCTGCTCCCCCCGGGCCACGCCCAAAAGGATGAACGCGGCGCCCAGCCCCAGCACCAGCAGCCCGGGGCCGTATTTCCGCAGAAAGGCCATTTACGCGGCCACCTCCTCCAGCATTGCGTCGATGATCTTGCTCCAGCCCGCCTTGTCCTGGGCGCCCATGTAGGCGCCCTCGCCCACCAGGTTGCCGTCCTTGTCCACGAAGAAGGTCATGGGCACCGCGTAGGCCTGGGCCACGATGGGCAGCAGATCCGCGGTGGGCAGCAGGTGCAGGTAGTCGGCGGAGGTGGAGGAGACGATCTCCTTGGCGGTGTCGATCTGGTCCTGGTTCAGGGTGCCGTCCTGGTTGAGCACGTCGGAGACGATCCCCACTACCTGGAATTTCTGGTCGGCGTACTCGCTGTTGAGTTCGCCCAGCTCGGGCATCTCTTTCAGGCAGGGCCCGCAGAAGGTGGCCCAGACGTTGACCATGGTCAGATTATAATCGGAAAGGACGCTCTGGTCAACCTCGTTGCCCTCCAAATCCTCGGCGGTGAAGGCCGAGAGGATGGCGACAGGCTCCGCCGGGGCGCTCTCGGTGGGGGCGGGGGCCTCGCTGGCGGGCGGCGCGGAGGGGGTGGGCGTGGGGGCGGCGGCCGCGCCGTTCCCGCAGGCGGCCAGCAGGGCGGCGATGAGCAGGGAGGCGGACAGGACGGACAGCGTGCGCTTCATATCGATTTCTCCTCAACTGTTTTAATTGTGGTTTCAGTTCCTGGTTAGTGTAATAATACCAGTTACAGATTTCGTTGTCAAGGGGAAACGGGGAAAAGTGTAACGCGCGCCCCGGTTTCCGCCCGCCCAGGGCGGTGGGAAGAAAACTGCACAAGAACGAAAAGAAAAAATGAATAAAATTATGCAAAATACTTGTCTTTTTTCGCCGGGTATAGTATCCTAAACCCCTGGCGCTCCGGCGTGGGAAGCGGGGCGTACACAAATTTGGGAGGATTACTGCATGAAAACACCTCGCGCGGGACGGTTCGGGAGACTGCTCCTGGCCGCCTTTGCCCTGATGTCCCTGCTGCTCACAGCGGCGTCCGCCACGTCCGAGGGCGCGTACACGCCCGGCCTGTACGGCACGGTCTGGGCGCTGGTGCCCCCCGTGGTGGCCATCGCGCTGGCCCTCATCACCAAGGAGGTCTACTCCTCGCTCTTCGTGGGTATCATCGTCGGCGCGTTCCTGTACGCCGGCGGGCGGCCCGTGGGTGCGATGGAGCACTTCATCAACACCATGTTCGGCAAGGTGGCCGACAACCTGGGCATCCTCATGTTCCTGATCATCCTGGGCACCCTGGTGGCCCTCATGATCCGCGCCGGCGGCTCCAAGGCCTACGGCGACTGGGCCCGCAAGAAGATCAAGAGCAAGAACGGCGCGCTGATCGCCACCGGCCTGCTGGGGATTATCCTGGGCGTGGACGACTACTTCAATAACCTGACGGTGGGCAACGTGATGCGCCCCGTCACCGACGGCCACAAGATCTCCCGCGCCAAGCTGGCCTACATGTGCGACGCCGTGGCCGCCCCCGTGTGCATCATGATGCCCATCTCCTCCTGGGCGGCGGCGGTCACCGGCATCATCGACGGGTACGACGGCTTCGCCCTCTTCGTGCGGGCCATCCCCTATAATTTTTACGCGATCCTCACCCTGATCATGGTCTTTATGACCGCCGCGCTTGATATCAACTTCGGGCCCATGAAGCGCCACGAGGACAACGCCGCCAACGGCGACCTCTACACCACGCCCGAGCGGCCCTTCGACGGGATGAACGAGATGAAGTTCAACCCCAACGGCAAGGTGGCGGATCTGGTGATCCCCGTGTGCATTCTGATCCTGTGCTGCGTGGGCGGCCTGCTCTACTCGGGCGGCTTTTTCGCCGGCGGCGTGAGCATCCAGGAGGCGTTTGCCAACACCGTGGCCGGGTCGGGCCTGTCCCGGGGCGCCTTTGTGGCCCTGATTGTCATCCTGGCCTACTTCCTCCTGCGCCGTGCCATGAACTTCAAGGAGCTGATGGACTGCCTGCCCGAGGGCTTCAAGCTCATGGTGCCCGCCACGCTGATCCTCACCTTCGCCTGGACCATCAGCGGCGTGACCAGCTCCCTGGGCGCGGCCGAGTACGTGGCCGGGCTGGTGGCGGGCTTCGGGGACAAGCTCCAGATCTTCCTGCCCGCCATCATCTTCCTGATCGCCTGCGCGCTGGCCTTCGCCACAGGTACCTCCTGGGGCACGTTCAGCATCCTGATCCCCATCGTGGTGGCGGTGTTCCCGCCCGTGGCGGGGGCCGGAGGCGAGATCCTCATGAGCGATCTGCTGATGACCTCGGTGGGCGCCTGCCTGGGCGGCGCGGTCATGGGGGACCACTGCTCCCCCATCTCGGACACCACCATCATGGCCTCCACGGGGGCCCAGTGCTTCCACATCAACCACGTGGCCACCCAGATGCCCTACGCGATTACCGTGGCCGCGGTCTGCTTTGTCTCCTACATCGTCGCCGGGCTGGTGCAGCGGGTGTACATCGCCCTGCCCGTGGCCGTGGTGCTGATGGTGGCCACGCTGCTGTTCATCGGCAAGCGGAGCAAAAGCCTGAGCCTCCAGTCCGTCCGGTAGCCCGGAAAAACAAAAGACGTGCGTACCCCGCGCTGTGGGAAGGCGGGGTACGCACGTCTTTTTTGCTCTCATGAGGGGGGATACCAGCGGAGCTGCCTGGGGGGCTTCCCTTTTCAGCCTTATGCCAATAATGCGTACTTAAATCAGACCGATAACCGGGAATTTACCTGAAGTAAGTCCTTCAAAAAAATCTGAATGTTATCGTTTACTGCGTAAGGATTATCTACATTGGAATTATGGGCAGCATTTGGAATCCATACTAATGGGAACCCTGTTCTTTTTGCCCACTCCCTATTGTACGATTTTACCTTTCCCGTCTTATCCTTTTCACCTACAATCAAAAGCACGGGACAAGGAATATTAAGTTCTCTATTATCATCAAAAAAAGCATCATACCCAATCTCCATTAGATGACACAACTCCGCCTTGCTATATCCATCAATCATTGCACTCATATTTGCTTGTCCCATTTTAGTAGTTGCATTTTGCTTTGTCATAGACGATTTTAACAATTTCACCGAGAAAAGCTTTGACATCCATTCTATTTGACGAAGCCACCAAATATCTGATTTGGAATAATAATCTCCGTAAGGTGTGGAGTCAATTGCTACAAACGCTTTCACCAAATGTGGGTATCTGCAAATAAAAGCCTGTGCAATATACCCGCCCATTGATTGACCTATTAGAATTACTTTAGAAGAGCCGCACTCATCAAGGATGTACTTTATCTCCTTCGCTGCATTCTCATAACTAAAATTAGCATAGGGCCTGGATTCTCCATGTGCAGGTGCATCCCACGCAATAAGATTATATTTTTTCTCAAAGAAAGGAAACTGTTGTTCAAACATAGTATGATTTGCTGTCAAGCCATGAAGAAAAAATAATGTTTCTCTCTCATCATCAAATTTATCCGAAATCCAATACGCAATATTTCCATTTGGATTATTTACTTGTTTCCTTTGCACTACCCCACCTCCTGTAACTTCCGATTTGTCGAATACGCCTTATCCGCCTAAGTCGTATAAATACGCGTCATTTTTTTTCAGGCAGGCCGCTTCCCGGTCAAACCACGCCTCAATGTCGTCCCGCAGCTCTAAAATGGATTCGTCCAGCGGGATGGGGCGCCCGCGGCACCCGCCGCCGCAGCGGCCGTATACACGGGATCGATCGCGCAGGCCCCGTTACGGCTGCGTTTGGCAGGGGAGGAAACGCGCCTCGAACTCCGGGGCGGAGATGGGGCGGCCGAAGAAGAAGCCCTGGTAGTAATTCAGGTGCATGGGCTGGACCACCGCCAGCTCCTCGGCGGTCTCCACTCCCTCCAGACAGACCTGGATGCCCAGCTTTTGGCACAGGTCCACCACGAACTGGATGAAGGCGCTGTCGAAGGCGCTGGCCTGCACCCCCTTGACGAAGGTGCGGTCGATCTTCACCACGTCGATGGGGTACTGCTTCAGGACGCCCAGGGAGGAGTAGCCGGTGCCGAAGTCGTCCATGGAGATCTTTACCCGCATGGCCCGCAGGCGGCCCAGGTACTCCTCCAGGGCGGCGACGTTGGAGGCAAGGTAGCTCTCGGTGAGCTCCACCACCACGTTGGAGGGGTCGGCCCCGCTCTTCTGGAGGGTCTCCTCCATGTAGCCGATGAAGGTGGGGTCCTCCAGCTGGAGGTTGGACAGGTTGATCCCCATCATGAAGCAGGGCATCTGCCGCTGCCAGCGGGCGCAGGTCTCCGCCGCGGTGCGGAAGATCCACCGGCCCACCGGCAGGATAAGGCCGCTCTCCTCCAGCAGGGGGATGAACTCCACCGGGGAGACGGGGCCGTACTTGTCGCACCGCCAGCGGCAAAGGGCCTCGGCCCCCTGCAGCGCGGCGCCGTCCCCCAGGATGATGGGCTGGTAGTAGAGCTCGAAGCCCTGGAAGCCGTTCTCCACGCTCTCCCGCAGCAGCTCGTTGAGGTCCAGCAGCCGCTCCCGCCGGGCCAGCAGGTCCCGGGAGAAAAAGCACAGCTGGTTTTTGCCCTGCTGCTTGGCGTGCTCCATGGCGAAGTGGGCGTACTTGACCAGATCCCGGCTGGAGGCGCCGTCGGCGGGGGAGAAGACGCACCCGCAGGACAATGTGCAGGAGAATTTCTTGCCGTCGTAGGTCTGCTGGTGGCGGAAGGCCGCCTGGACCCGGCGGTAGAAGGACTCCGCGCAGGCGCGGTCGTCCCCCCGGACCAGCACGCCGAACTCGTCCCCGTCCAGCCGGTACAGGTAGGAGTTGGCGGGCTGCATGGACTGGAGCTTCTGGGCGGCGATGCGGATGACCTCGTCCCCGAAGCCGCGGTCGTAGAGGCTGTTGATATGCTTGAGGCCGTCGATGCCGAAGAGCAGGATGGAGAAGGAGGCCTGCTCCGTCTTGGCCAGCACACGGCTGAGCTGGTCCTCAAACTCAAATTTGTTCAGCAGGCCCGTCAGGTGATCCACCCGGCTGCGCTTGCCCAGGTTGGTGATTATACCCGCGAAGAGGGAGGGCTCCCCCTGCGCGTCCCGCTCCAGGTGGCCGCGGCAGCGCAGCCACACCCACTCCCCCTTGCGGTTCTGCGCCCGGTACTCCACACAGTGGCTGTCGCTGCGCCCGTCGCTGATCATCTGGTTGGACTCCAGGAATGCGGCCTTGTCGCCGGGGTGGACCTTGGCCCCCCAGACGGCGGCGGCGTTGGGGATCACCTGGGCGGGCAGGTCGAATTCCTCCACCATGCTGGGGGGATAGCGGAAGGTGCCCGTCTTCATATCGCTGACGTAGATGTAGTCGTCGGTGCTGCGGATCAGGGCCTCATAGAGGCGCTCCTTGTCGAACTGGAAGTCCTCCGGGGCGCTTCCCCCGGGCCCGGCCTGCCGCAGCAGGCCCTCGGCGCGGCGGATGTGGGCGGTGCGCTTTTGCTCATAGAGCTTCTCGTCCACCGCGCCCAGGGCCTCGGCGGCGGAGAGGGCGTTGCCGGGGGGCAGCTCCAGCAGGCCGCAGCAGAAGGAGGGCGCGCCGGGCAGGCCCGCCCGCGCCCCCTCCCGGTCCAGGGCGGCCTGGACGGCCTCCATCTTTCGGGCGGCCTGGCCCAGGGTGAGCCCGGCGAAGGCGGCGAGAAACTCGTCCCCGCCCACGCGGAACACGCAGTCCTCCGCGCCCGTGTTCTCCCGCAGGGCGGCGGCCATGGAGACCATCAGCGCGTCCCCGGTGCGGTGGCCGTGCTGCGCGTTGAAGCGCTTGAGCCCGTCGATGTCCAGCATGCACAGCGTGCACGCCTCCCCCGCCCGGCGCTGCCGCTCCAGCAGCGCGGCGAGGGCCTTGCGCCCGGCCCGGCGGTTTAGCAGCCCGGTCAGGTCGTCCAGCGTGGCGGCCTGGTAGAGCAGGCGGGCCTCGGTCACGTCCATGGACTGCTGGATGTGGACCCTGCGGCCGTCCAGCCAGGTCATCAGGCTGTCGTGGTTTTCATAGATCCGGCCGTTGCGGGTGTTGGTCTCCTCCCAGATGCAGGAGGGGGCGTCCCCGCCCTGCTCCTGGAGCAGCGGGATGGGGCAGAAGTCGCAGCGGTGCTTCAGCCCCTTCTGGAGCACCTGCCAGCAGGGCCTGCCCACCGGGTCGTCCGCGCCGAACATGCGGCGCATGGCCTGGTTCATAAAGAGGATCTCGTCGGTCTCCACGTCGGTGACGTAGAGGCCGGAGCTCATGGAGTCCGCCACCTCGTTGAGGGCCCAGTTCTGGAAGGCGCACGCCCGGCTCCAGTCCCGCCAGCCCAGGGTGAGCTCCAGCAGGCGGCGGGCGTCGGGGAGCACGGCCAGGTCGTCCCGCGTCCAGGCCCCCAGGCGGGCGAACACGGCCAGGCCCAGGATCGGCCCGCCCTGCGCGCCGTCGGACAGGGGCAGGCAGACCGGCTCCAGCCCCGGCAGCAGGGCCGTCGCCCGTTCCTCCAGCGCCCCGGCGGGCACTGCGCCCAGCCCGGGCCAGTCCAGCCCGCCCGCCAGCTCGGCCCAGGGGCGCACGGGCCCGCCCTCCAGCAGGGCGCCGTCCCGCCACAGGGCGGCCCCGAACGGCGGAAAGAGCAGCGCGGCGGCGCGCAGGGGAAACTGCCGCGCAAGCACTCCGCTGAGGAACTCCAGCACCTGCACGAAGCTCCACCGGCCCGCCATACGCTCGTCCAGCGGGTCCGCATTGAGTTGAAAGGCCCGTTTGGGGGCCGCGCCCAGACCGTCGCGTTCCATCGACAGCGCTCCCTTCGCGGAGGCGGCGCGCCGCCCCCGGGAAATTACACATCTTTATCAGTATATACTATGTTATCCGGTTTGGGAAGGGGCTGCGCCGCCTCCATGCCCCGCATTTTGCGCAGGAAGCCCAGCCCCATGGGCACGGAGAGCAGGAAGGTGCACAGGTCTGCCGTGGGCTGGGCCAGCTGCACGCCGGTCAGCCCCGCCACGGGGGGCAGCAGCAGGATGACGGGCAGGAAGAAGAGCCCCTGCCGCGCCAGGGCCAGGACGGAGGCCTTGCCCGACTCCCCCACGGTCTGGAGCATCATGTTGTTGAGGATGATCAGCGACGACAGGGGCAGGGTGAAGCACTGGAAGCGCAGGGCCTGGGCGCCGATGGCGATGACCGTGGGGTCCTCCCGGCGGAACACGGCGATGATCTGGGGGGCGAAGAGGAACCCCAGCACGGCCACCGCCGCCAGGAAAACGGCCGAGAGCTTAAGGCAGAAATAGTACCCCCGGCGCACCCGCCCGTAGAGCCTGGCGCCGAAATTGAAGCCGCACACGGGCTGGAAGCCCTGGCCGAAGCCCAGCAGGGCGGAGTTTGCGAACATGCTCACCCGGGTGACCACCGACATGGCGGCGATGGCCGCGTCCCCGAAGGGCCCAGCCGCCCGGTTGAGGCAGATGGTGGCCACGCTGGCCAGCCCCTGCCGGTAGAGGGAGGGCAGGCCGCCCCGGAAGATCTCGCGGTACACCGGCCAGGAAAACGTGAAGTGGGAGGGGCGTATGCGCAGGGTGCCGCCGCGGCCGCAGCTGGCCAGCAGGATAAGGAAGCTCACCAGCTGGCTGAGGATGGTGGCCAGGGCGGCCCCGCCGGTCTTGAGGTCCAGCACGAAGATGAAGATGGGGTCCAGCGCGATGTTTAAAACCGCCCCGGTGGCGATGCCCAGCATGGAGTAAAAGGCGCTGCCCTGGTAGCGCAGCAGGTTGTTGAGCACCAGGGAGGCCGCCATATAGGGCGCGCCCAGCAGGATGTAGCGGGCGTAGTCCCTGGCGTAGGGGAGGATGGTGTCGGTGGCACCCAGCAGGCGCACCAGGGGGTCCAGGAACACAAGGCCCAGCACGGCCAGCGCCAGCCCCACCCCCAGGGCGGAGAAAAAGCCGGTGGAGGCCACCCGGGAGGCCAGCGCCCGGTCCTTCTGCCCCAGCAGGCGGGAGATGTAGTTGCCCGCCCCGGAGCCGAAGGTGAAGCCCAGGGCCTGGATGATGGCCATGAGGGAAAAGACCACCCCCACCGCGCCCTGGGCGCTGGTGCCGATGCGCCCGACGAAGAAGGTGTCCGCCATATTGTAGATGGAGGTGATCATCATGCTCACAATGGTGGGCACGGCCAGGGTGCCGATAAGGCCCGGCAGGGGCGCGGTGGTCATCCACTCAAACTTCTCGTCCTGGTTGGTTATCCGCTTCACTCAAATTCCAGCTTCCGTTCACACATTTTTGCCCATTATACCACAAAAACGCGGGAGAGGAAACTCTCCCGCGTCCCAGCATGTCGAAAAACTGTATCATAGGATTTTGGGTGCAGGCCCGGATCGCGGCGCCTGCACGAGAGGTGCGGCTCAGGCGGACCCTGTCATTGCGAGGAGGCCCCACGGGGCCGACGCGGCAATCCGTCTTTTTGGAGGCCCGGCCTCCGGCGGCGGGGTTCTTTGCTTGCAAAGAACCCCGGGAAGAAACAACCAGGGGCTTCGGCCCCTGGACCCGAGGCCCCGCGGCGGTGGAGTTCAGGTAGCCCGCAAAGATTGAAAGCGCTCAGGGCTCGGTTCGGTCTGGCACTTGAGGCGAATAGGGCTGCCGCCCCTGCGGCACATGACCCGCCCAGACTTGATAGTAGTTGCTATTCAAGTACTGCCTGAAAAGCCGCCCGTACTGCCATGCCCCATACAGCGCTTGGCACTCGTAGGGGCCGATGCCCACATCGGCCCGCTGCTCCAGGCCCGTAGGGGCGATTCACGAATCGCCCGTCCTCCATCGGCCGCCTTATCCGCCTAAGTTACGGCTAGTTTTTCGACAGCCGGAATTTTTTCTCCCCGCCCCGCCGGATCCGGCCCAGGCCATCCAGGTGGCGGGAGAGCATCAGCGCCGCCGCCAGGGCGGCCAGCGCCCCCGCCTCCGGGCCGCAGCACAGCAGGGCGGGGAGGACGAACACGCAGGGGATGACCACCGCGCCCACCGGCAGGTAGCCGGTCAGCAGCACCACGGCGGCCCCCGCCAGGTTGGCACACAGCCCCCAGAGGGGCAGGGCGAAGACCAGGAAGGCGCAGGTGACCGCCACCCCCTTGCCCCCCTTGAAGCGCAGCCAGAGTGGGAAGTTGTGTCCCAGCGCCGTCCCCAGCCCGGCGTACAGGGCGGCCAGGACGCCCAGGCCGGGGAACAGCACCAGGCGGCATAAAAAGCAGGCCAGGGCGGTCTTGGCCACGTCCCCGGCCAGCACCAGAAAGCCGGGGGCCTTGCCCAGCTGCTCCATCACGTTGGCCATGCCGGGGTTGCCCGAGCCCATGGCCCGGGCGCTGCGCCCGGCGCGCAGGCGGCAGACCACCTCGGCGGTGAGGAAATTGCCGCAGGCGTAGCCGATCAGCAGGCAGAGGATTCGTTGCATCTCCATCGCTCCTTTTACAAGAGAACGTTGCCCACTTTGCCCGCGAATTAAACCGGATCCACGGCCCGGATGACCCGGCAGGGGTTGCCCGCGGCCACCACCCCGGCGGGGATGTCCCGGGTCACTACGCTGCCTGCGCCGATGACGCTGCCCCGGCCGATGGTCACGCCGGGCAGCACGCTGACCCCGCCGCCGATCCACACGTCGTCCTCCACGGTGATGGGGCGGGCGAACTCCAGCCCCGTGTTCCGGGTGGCGGCGTCCAGGGGGTGGCCCGCCGTGTAGAAGCCGCAGTTGGGCGCGATAAAGACGTTGTCCCCAAAAGTCACGGGGGCGCAGTCCAGGATGACGCAGTTGTAGTTTACATAAAAATTCTCGCCCACCTTGATGTTGTAGCCGTAGTCGCACAGGAAGGGCTGGTTGATGGTGAACCGCTCCCCCGTCCCGCCCAGCAGCTGTCCTATCAGGGCGCGGCGCCCCGCCTCGTCCCCGGGCGGGAGCTGGTTGTAGGCCCGGCACAGCGCCGCGCAGCGCGCGTGCTCCGCGCTCAGCTCCGGGTCCCCGCAGTTGGGGTTGTAGAGCGCCCCGGAGAGCATCTTCTCCTTCTCGGTCATGGGTTTCCCTCCAAAATCAGGTCCAGCAGGGCCCGGCAGCCCTCGTTCACGTCCCGCCAAGCGGCCTCGAAATCCCCGGTGTACCAGGGGTCGGCCACGTCCCGCTCCAGCAGGGGGCGGATCTTGCCCTGGGGATCGCCGCCGCAGATGCGGCGCATATAACGCAGGTTGGCCCCGTCCATGCCCACCAGGAGATCCCAGCGCTGGTAGTCCCCGGCCCGGAGCTGCACGGCCCGCTTGCCCGCCGGGTCGATGCCGTGCTCCAGCAGCTTGCGGCGGGCCGGGGGGTAGACCGGGTTGCCGATCTCCTCGGCGCTGGTGGCGGCGGAGGCCACGGCGATCTCTTGCGCCAGCCCCGCCCGCCGCACCATGTCCCGCATCACGAACTCTGCCATCGGGCTGCGGCAGATATTGCCGTGGCAGACGAACAGGATCCCCGTCACAGCCCCACCACCCGCAGGTCCTTTGTTTCGGCGTTGAGCACCTCGCAGCCGTCCGGGGTGACCAGCACCAGATCCTCGATGCGCACGCCCAGCCTGCCGGGCAGGTAGATCCCCGGCTCCACTGAAAAGACCATGCCGGGCTCGGCGGGCTGGCGGCAGGCGGCGCTGTTGTCGGGGGGCTCGTGGCAGTCCAGGCCGCAGCCGTGGCCCAGGCGGTGGGTGAAACAGGGGCCGTACCCCGCGTCCTCGATGACCCGGCGGGCGGCCCGGTCGATGTCGCACATGGGCACGCCGGGGCGGATCACGGCCTCGGCGGCCAGGTTGGCGGCGCGCACCGCCTCGTACACCCGGCGGCCCTCGCCGTCCGCCGAGCGGAAAAAGACGGTGCGGGTCATGTCGCACCAGTAGCGGCGGATGGGGGTGAACAGGTCCAGCACCACGCTGTCCCCGTCCCGGAGGACCGTGCGGCCGGGGGCGTGGTGGGGATCCGCCCCGTTGGGGCCGAAGGAGACGATGACCCCCTCGCTGGAGCGCTCCCCGCCGTGGGCGCGGTACTGCGCCTCCACCAGGGCGGCGATATCGGCCTCCACGGCCCCCTCGCCCAGGGCGGCGACGGCGGCGGCCATGACCTGGTCGTTGATTTGGGAGGCCGCCCGCATGGCCGCGATCTCGTCGGCGTCCTTAATCCGCCGGGCCTCGTCCACCGGGGCGGAGCCGGGGACGGGGGCCACGTCGGGGCGCAGCCCCAGCAGGGAGATGAGGAACTTGCTGGGCCAGGCCTTGTCCACCCCCAGCGTCCCGGGGCGCAGGGCGGCGGCCAGGGCGGCGGCGGGGTCGTCCCCGTCCCGGTGGAGCTCCAGCGCCAGACCGGGCTGGGGGGCGAGGCCGAAGAGCTCGTTGGCGTAGAGGGTGCGCGTGCCGTCGTCCCGGAGGTAGAGCGCCAGCATCCGCTCCATGGGCTCCACCCAGTACCCGGTCAGGTAGTAGACCGAGGCGGTGGAGGTCACGACAATCTGGGACAGGCCCTGGCGCGCCATGTGCTCCAGCACGCGGGCCAGACGGGTTTCGTTCATAAAAACATCCTTTCCGGCGGGGAGAACTGCCCTGGCGCCGGGCCCCGCGCCCGGCGCACTCCAAGTTTACCACCGCCGGGCGGGTTGGGCAAGCGCTTCCCCGGCGGGGCAAAGAAAAAAGCCGTTTCGTCGAGTTTAGACGCTTTTTTTCTGGTATTTTCGCGGGCGGGACGGTATAATGGGGGACAGAGCGAGGGGGGTGCAGGATGCCGAACAGCAACAGTCAGGAACAGATCATTTACCGCAGCCTGGCGGGGAAGATCCAGCTGGGCTTTTTTGACGACGGCACGCGCTTCCCCTGCGTCCAGCAGGTGGCCGCACAGTACGGCGTCTCCTACTGTCCGGCCCAGCGGGCCCTCAAGGCCCTGGAGGGGGACGGGCTGATCAGCCTGTGCCGGGGCAGGGAGACGCAGGTGCTGGCCAAGCCCTACGGGGACTTCCTGGCCAGCCCCGTGTTCCGGGAGCGGGCCGCGGCGCTCTCCGACCTGACCCGGGCCCTGAAGCTGATCTCCCCGGAAATCGGCCTGCAGGGCATGAGCAGGCTGGAGCGGACGCCGGCCTGGGCGGAGGCGGGCGGCGCGCCGGGCAAGCGGCTCTACGACCTGTTCTGGCGCTCCCTCCGGACGCTGGGCAGCCGGACCGCCCTGAGCCTGTACTACGACGTGGGCTCCTTCGCGCAGAGTGCCTTCCTGGACATCCTCCAGCTGCGGCAAGGGGAGGAGGGGCGCTTCCCGGAGGCGATCTACGCCGACATGCTGTGCAGCTGGGAGGCGTGCCGCGGCGGCCGTTATGCCATGGCGCGGCAGCGGATGGATCAGGTGGGGCGGCGGTTCACCGGCGAGGTGGAGGCCTACCTGGACGGCTTGCCCGCCGCGGCGGAGGGAGCCGGAGAGGCCTTTTCGTGGGAGCCCCACAAGGGGCGCACCCGGTACTGCGACGTGGTGGCCATCGACATCATCTGCAGAATCAACCAGGGGGAGTACCCCGTGGGGGCGCTCCTGCCCAACGTGGCGGAGGTGGCGGACACCTACCATATCTCGGTCATCACTCTTCGGCGCACCATCGCGGTGCTGAACAAGCTGGGGATTACCCGGTCCATCAACGGCGTGGGTACGCGGGTGATCTCCGCGGGGGATTCCTCCATCCTCGGCAAGATGGAGGAGCTGATGCTGGACGAGAATCTGCGCGGCTTCCTGGAGGCCCTCCAGCTGCTGACCATGACCTGCGAGGCCGTGCTGCGGCAGGCCTTCCCCCACTTTACGGGGGAGGTGCTGGAGGGGCTGGACCGGGCGGCGGCGGCGCCGGGGGAGAATGCCTCCATGGTGGGAGTGCTCACCGCCTGCCTCCAGGCGGCGATCCGCTGCAGCCCGGCGGCGGCCATACGGGAGATCTACGGAAAGCTGACCCTGCAGCTGCTTAAGGGCAGCGTGCTGCGGCTGTCCGAGACGGGGGAGGAGCCGGTGCCCGGCTGGCCCGCCTGCGCCCGCGCCCTGCGGGAGGCGCTGGCGGCGGGGGACGGGGCGCGCTTCGCCCGGACCGTCCGGCTGCTGAGCGAGGAGAACTTCCTGGCGACCAAGCGCACCCTGCTGGAGCTGGGCGTGTCTGGCGCGGCGGAGGTGGCGGACCCTCTGGGCATCGAGCTGGAATAGGGAATAAAAGGACGGGCGGCCCTCTTCTGCAGGAGGGCCGCCCGATTTTTACGGGGTTGACTCCGGCCGGTCCAGCCAGCGGTGCAGGCTCTCCAGCAGGCGATTCACGTCCAGGGGCTTTGCCACGTGCTCGTTCATCCCGGCCTGCCGGGCGCGGTACACGTCGTCGGCAAAGGCGTTGGCGGTCAGGGCCAGGATGGGGATGGCTGCGGCGTCGGGCCGCTCCCCGGTCCGGGCCAGCGCGCGGATGGCCCGGGTGGCCTCGTATCCGTCCATCACCGGCATCTGGATGTCCATGAGGATCAGGGCGTAGGTGCCCGGCGGGTGGGCGGTGAAGAGCTCTACCGCCTGCTTCCCGTTTTCGGCGCAGGCGGTCTCCAGGCCGTTCATGCGCAGCAGCTCGCAGGCGATCTCCCGGTTGAGCGCGTTGTCCTCCGCCAGCAGCAGCAGGGTGCCGGGGGGGAAGGGGCGCCGGGCCTCCGGCGCGGCGGCGGGTTGGGGGGCGGGGGCCTCCCGCGCCTCCCGCTTGAGGTACACCGTCACGGTGAAGCGGGTGCCCCGGTTGGGCTCGCTCTCCACCCGGATGGAGCCGTTCATCATCTGCACCAGGTTGCGGGTGATGGACAGGCCCAGGCCGGTGCCCTGCACCGCGCTGACCCGCGCGTCCTCCGCCCGCTCGAAGGGGGTGAACAGCCTGCCCAGGAACTCCTGCGGGATGCCGATGCCGTCGTCCTCCACCGTGAACTCGAAGCAGGCCACGCCGCTGTGGCCGGAGAGCTTCTCCTCCGCCGCCAGGCTGATGTGCCCGCCCTCGGGGGTGTACTTCACGGCGTTGGACAGCAGGTTGAGCAGAATCTGCTGCAGGCGCATGGGGTCGCCGCGGACGGCGCCGCCGGGCAGGGCGGTGCGCAGGGTGAGGTGCTGCCCACGGCGCTCGGCGTCGGGGCGGATGATCTGCACCACGGCGTTCAGGGTGTCGCCCAGCAGGAAGGCGCTCTCGCTGAGGCTGACGCTGCCCGACTCGATCTTGGACATGTCCAGCACCTCGTTGATAAGGCCCAGCAGGTGGTCCCCCGAGACGCGGATCTTGTCCAGGCAGTCGGCCAGCCTGTGGGGGTCGTCCATGTGCCGCTCCGCGATGGAGGCCATGCCCAGGATAGCGTTCATGGGGGTGCGGATGTCGTGGCTCATGCGGGAGAGGAACTCCGACTTGGCCAGGTTGGCCCGGCGGGCCCCCTCGTAGGCCTCCTCCAGGGCCTGCTTGGCCGCTTTTTCTTCCGTCTGGCGCTCCAGCTCCCGCCGTTTCTCCCCGCTGACGTTGCGCAGGGTGAAGATGGCGGCCCTGGCCTCCGCCTGGGCCATGCACACCGGGTGGATCTCCAGCCGCAGCCACTGGGCCGCCCGCTCGCCGGCGCCGGACTGGTGGAACTCCACCTCCGTGTGGCCGCCCGGGCGGGCGAGCCGCTCCAGCAGCGCGGCCCGGTCGCAGATCCGGGCCAGGGCGGGGCGGTCCTCCTGCGCCGCGTGGGGGAGCAGGCGGCGGCACAGGTCGGCGCTGTAGCTCCCCGAGCGGGGGAAGCTCAGCGTGTCCCCCACCTGGGGCAGGCGCACGGCGTAGTAGCTGTCCCCGGCCAGGTTGACGTAGAAGATGCAAAGGTAGACCCCGCTGATGGCCTGCAGGGCGGACTGGCTCATGTGCAGGCGCTCCCGGTTGGCCGAGAGGGTCTCCTTCATGGCGTGGATGTCCTGGATGGTACCCACCACGCGGGAGGGCTGCCCGTCCCGCAGGATCAGCCGGCTGCTCACCCGGTGCCAGCGGTAGTCGCCGGGGGCGGCGTCCGGGGTGACCACCCGCACGTCGAACATCTCGGCGCGGCCGTTGCAGATGTTGTCCCGGGCCGAGGGCGCGTCCTCGGGGTGCATAAAGCCCTCGTCCAGCAGCAGCCGGGAGTAGTGGGGCAGCGCCCGGCGGATGACCCCCTGGCCGGGCCGGGGCTCGTAGCTGACGAAGGTGTCGGTGTCCATCTGGTACTCAAACATGGTGCTGGAGCCGGCCTCCATGGCCACCCGGTACATCTCCTGCTCCTGCTCCAGCTGCTGCTGGAGCAGCTTGCGCTGGGTGATGTCGATCAGGGTGCGCTGGATGACCGCCTCCCCGTCCGCCGTCACGTCCACCACCATGTTGGTGCCGTCCAGCCAGTGCAGGGAGCCGTCCCGCCACCGGGCGCGGTACTCCCGGTCCTGCCGGTCGCCCACCTTGTGGAGCTGGCCGTAGGCCTGGCGCAGCGTGGCGCGGTCCTCCTCCAGCACCGCGCCCAGCACGCCCTCGTGCCAGTCGCGCAGGCCCTCCTCCGGGCTTTGGTAGCCCAGCAGGGACAGGGCCGCCGGGTTGAGGGAGGTCAGCTCGCAGGAGCCGTCGCGGCGGCGGATGAAGCGGATGATGCCGCAGGGTACCGTGTCGTAGATGCTGGCCAGCAGCTGCTTCTGCGCCCGCAGGCGCCGGGCGTCCTCCTCGGCGCGGGTCACGTCCAGGTAGAGGCTGTTGACCATCCAGTTGCCCTCGGCGTCCCGGGCCTTTTTGCCGCTGTCGATGACCCATTTCAGGCTGCCGTCCTTGCAGCGGATCCGGTAGCGGGTGGAGTAGGCCAGCCCGCCGTCCTTGAAGGCCTCGGCGCAGTCGGCCAGGGCCTGGTCCAGGTCCGGGGGGTAGACGGCGCCCACGGCGGTGCCGCCGGTGACCCGCATGAACTCCTCCACCGTGTAGCCGAAGAGGGCGGCGGCCTCCCGGCTGACGAAGGCGTAGGAGTAGGCGTCGTCGTCGCGGCTGATCTTCAGGCCCCCCGCCACCGACGAGAGGATTACGTCCAGCTGGCGGTTCTGCTGGAGGGTCTGCGCCTCCAGCTCGGCCAGCCGCTCCTGCACGTACTCGTAGGACTGCCGGCCGATCTTCTCCGGGAAGAGCTCCCCGCCCACCAGCTCCTGGTAGGGGTTGGAGCAGTGGATATGGGCCACGCGCAGGCCCTGCGCCGTCTCCTGAAAGACAAAGCTCACCCGCTGGTGCACCTTCAGGTACATCTCCACCCCGGGCCTGGTGGCGATCCACATCCGGCCCGCCACCACATACAGGCCGGGCACCGGGACGATGACGTCGTAGGCCTCGTCCCAGATGGTGCAGGGGGGGATCGCGTCCCCGAACCGGCAGAACATCTCCGCCGCGGCCTCCCGCCCGGCGATGTACTGCTCCTCGCCCGCGCCCAGCCAGATCAGCTGCGGCGCAAAATAATCGGCTACGCCCCGGGCGTTGCCGTCGCAGTAGTGCATATGCATCAGGCGGCTGGCGAGGGACCTCGCCGCTTCAAGGCGCTGCGCCCGTGTAAGGCCGGTCAGATCTTCCAAATTGCCCCAACCCTTCTCTCCCGTTTGTGGAGATATAACATGCACATATCATACTTGATTGCGCACCGACCGTCAAGGAGGACGGGGAAAAGTCCCGTTGCGACCAAGACGTTGTTGAGATGAACAGGCCGGTATGATAAACTATTCAACAGATAGGGACAAATAACAGGGGGAACAACACATGGACTTCATGGAACAGTGCCAGGCCTGGAATGAGAACGACGAGTACCAAACGATCGTGGACGCCATCGAGGCCCTGCCCGAGGAGGCGCACACCCCGGAGCTGGACAGCGAGCTGGGCCGGGCCTACAACACTCTGGCGGGGGTGGAGGACCGGGAGCTCTACGAGAAGGCCATCGCCGTCCTGAAGCCCCACGAGGAATACTTCGCAAAGGACCACAATTGGAACTTCCGTATGGCCTTCGCCTACTACTACCTGGACCAGGAGGGCCCCGCCCTGCGCTACTTCCAGCAGGCGCTGGAGGCCCGGCCCGGGGACGAGGACACCCAGGCGTTCATCGACGACTGCCGGCGGCGGCTGCTCCTGCCCCGGTTCAGGAAGAACTTCCGGGAGCGGACGGCGGAGGCCTGGGCCGCCTTTGAGGCGGGGGAGGCCGGGCTGCGGGAGCTGCTGGACCGCAAGGACCAGGACGAGGCGGCGGCGGAGCTGGTGGCCAAGTGCAGCGCCATCCTCTCCACCGCCCTGGAGAACCCGGCCTTTGAGCTGGGCTTCAACGGCGAGAAGTACGAGCTCATCCTCACCCCGGAGGGGGACCGGGTGAAGCTCTTCGAGCTGGTCTATTTCCGGCGGCAGGCCCCCGCCGAAGTGCTGGAGCGGTGGAACATCCTGGTGGGGCGGCAGTCCTTCCGGGGCGGCGCGCTGCGCATCTACGGCCAGGAGATTTCCGCCGCTGACGTGCGCTTCCGGGCCGAGCCCAAGGGCGAAGGGGACAAGCCCACCGGCGTGGAGCTGACCCTCTACTGCGGGAAGCTGCTGCCCATGCTGCGGGAGCGGGAGCAGCATGCGTGGCTGCTCCTGTCCATCCTGACCGATCAGGTGCTGGGGGAGATCCCCGCCATGGCCGTCATCGAGGACTTCCAGGTGGCGGACGCGCCTCTGGAGGGGCCGGATATGGCCCTCACGCAGCTGCCCGGGGCCCTGGAGCAGATGGGCCTCTCACTGAACAGCGACGCGGCGGCCTTCCTGGAAAACGGCTACACCGCCTACCGGATGGAGCCCAACAAGGACCCGGACGCCGACTGGCGGCTGGATGTGTACGCGGGCTCCACCCGCTGCCCCGCGCTGGTGAGCGAGTATCTGCACGGCGAGAGCGGCGCCATGGACAGCCTCCACGCGGACGGCGCGGTGGCCGGCTTCTTCTGCTACCCCCTGGCCGGCTTCACCGGCGGGGACCGGGCCGCGGCGGTGCTGGACTTCCGGGACGCGCTGGAGGCGGCGGTCCGGGAGAGGGCCGGGGCGCAGTGTGTGACCTTCCTGGGTGGGGCCAGCGGCGTCTACTGCGGCTATCTGGACTTTATCGCCTGGGACCTGCCGGCGGTGCTGGACGCGGCGGCGGAATTCTTCAAGGCTGCCCCCCTGGCTTGGGCCAGCTTCCACACGTTCCGCCGGAACGTGGGCACGCTGCGGCTCTTGAACCGGGAGGAGCAGGGCTGAGCATCCATTTCCCGGAACGCAGGGGGCGGCAGCCAATCGGCTGCCGCCCCCTCTGCGCGCCCCCCGGCCGGACGGGCTATTTGAGATGGAACATTTCGCGCACGTCGGCCGGGGTGGCGATGGGCCGGTTAAACTCCCCGGCGATCCGGACGGCCCGCTCCACCAGTTGCGCGTTGGATTTTGCCAGCACCCCACGGTCGTAGTAGATGTTGTCCTCGAATCCCACCCGCACGTGCCCGCCCAGCAGGAGCGCGGCGGCCATAATGGGGATGTGGTATTTTCCCACCCCCAGGGCGGACCAGGTGGCGTCCTCCGGCAGCATACGGGTCAGGTAGATCAGGTTTTCAATGGTGGCGGGCATTCCGCCGCCCACGCCCAGGACGAACTGGTAGTGGACGGGGGCCTTGAGGACCCCTGTTTTCAAGTAGTGCAGGGAGTTGCCAATCATGCCCGTATCAAAAATTTCCACCTCCGGCTTGATGCCGTACTCGTTCATCACGCCGCCCAGCCGCTCCAGGAACTGCGGGGAGTTGTAAAAAATCTCCTCGTTGGCCCAGTTCATCGTGCCGCAGTCGAAGGAGGCGATCTCCGGCCGCAATTCGCCCAGATGGGCCATGCGGATGTCGTCCCCCGCGGTGATGTCCCCCGACGTGGTGAGGTTGATGACGATGTCGCACTTCTCCCGCACGCGCCGGAAGGTCTCCCGGAACCGCTCGGTGGACATGGTGGGGCGCCCCTGCGCGTCCCGGACGTGCAGGTGTGCAATGGCCGCGCCCGCCAAATAGCTCTCGTACACGGAGTCGGCGATCTCCTCCGGCGTAATGGGCGTGGCGGGGTTGGCGGCCTTGGTGGGCCCCTCCCCGGTGGGCGCCACGGTAATAATCGCTTTCTTCACGTTTTTGTCCCCCTTTACTTTTTTAAGAGCATCCTGACGTCTACGGGCAGCAGGCCCTGCGGGTAGAGGAAAAAGGGATTGACGTCTATCTCGGCCAGCTCCGGCTCCGCCTCGGCCAGCGCGCCCAGCCTGCATATCAGCTCCGCCGCCGCGGGGCGGTCCAGCGGTCCCGCCCCCCTGTAGCCGTCCAGCAGCCGCGCGCCCCGGATGCCGCGGGTCATCTCCAGGGCCTCGTCCCTGTCCACGGGCAGGAGCTGGAGGGCCACGTCGTCCAGCGCCTCCACAAAGACGCCGCCCAGCCCGAACATCAGCGCCGTGCCAAACTGCGGATCGCGGGTCATGCCCACCACACACTCCAGCCCCGGCAGGGCCTGCTTCACGACCAGCAGCCCGGCGATTTCGGCCTTGGGCGCCCCCAGGGCCACGCGCTCCAGTATGCGCCGGCACGCCGCCCGGACCGCCGCTTCGGTGTCCAAGCCCGTCTCGACTCCGCCCACGTCCGATTTGTGCACAATATCCTTGGAGACGATCTTGACGGCCACCGGCATACCGATGGCCCGGGCGGCCTCCGCCGCGGCGTCCGCGTCCGCGCCCGCTAGAAACTGGTGTGCCGGGATGGGGATGCCGTATTCCCGCAGCAGGGCCAGGGCCTCGTGCTCCAGCAGGTCCCTGCCCTGCGCCCGCGCGGCCGCAATCAGCTTATGCACGCGCCTCACCCCGCTTTCCCTTGCTGCCCAGCAGGGCGGCGAGGGCGGCGACCGCCCGTTCCGGCGCCGGAAAGACCGGAATCCCCATGCGGTTCATCCGCCCCGTCTCTTCCTCCTGGACGCGCCCGCCCCCCAGATAGCTCACCAGCACGGGCAGCTCCGCATACGTTCGGAAGCGCGCGACCACGTCCGCCGCCCCCGGAATCGGATCCCCGAAGATCGCCAGCACCGCGTCAAAGTACGCGCCGCCTTCCCGGGCCAAGAGCCGCAGCACGGCCTCATACCGCTGGGCGGTGGCGTCCCCAGTGAGATCCAGGGGGTTTGCCAGCACGCACTGGCTGGGCAGAAGGCCCGCCAGCGCCTCCCGCAGCGGCGCGGGCAGGGGGGCCACCGAAACGCCCCGGGGTTCGGCCGCATCGGTGGCCAGAATCCCGGATCCGCCGCTGCTGGTCAGGATCAGAAGGCGGCCGCCCCGGGGGGGCCTCATCAGGGCGGCCAGCTTGCAGAACTCGTAGAATTCCGTCATGGTGTCAGCGCGCATCAGGCCGTATTTTTGACAGAAGACCGAAAAGAGCCTGTCGTCCCCCGCGATGGATTTGGTGTGGGACGCCGCCGCGATGCGCCCGGCGGCCGTGCGCCCGGGCTTCAACACCACGATCGGCTTGCTGGCGGCGGCCCGGGCGGCCTCCTCCAGAAAACCGGAGCCCGCCCCGATGCCCTCGATATTGAGCGCGATGACGTCTGTGTTGGAATCCTCCAGGAAGAAGCGGATAAAATCCACCTCGTCGATGTCCAGCTTGTTGCCCAGCGCCGCAAAGCAGGACACGCCCAGGCCGTCGGCCTCGGCCAGCCGCTCCAGCTCGGCCCCGATGGTGCCGCTCTGGGAGACCACGCCGATCCGCCCCGCGGTGGTGGCCAGGGGCCAGGTCGCGCACAGGCGGTTGGCGGTGTAGTTGATGCCCTGGCAGTTGGGGCCGACCACGCGGATGCCGTGGCGGCGGGCGATCTCCAGCACCTTCCGCTCCAAATCCCCGTTGCCGATCTCGCGAAAGCCGCCGCTGATGATAATCGCGCCCTTGACGCCCTTTTGTCCGGCCTGCTCCAGCGCATCCGGCACCCCCGCCGCGGGGATGCACAGCACCGCCAGATCCACCTGGCCGGGCACATGCTCCAGGCTGGGGCAGCACTTCAGGCCGCACAGGACCGCCTCCCGGGGGTTGACGGGATAGACCGCCCCCTGAAAGCCGCCGTCCACCAGGTTTTGCAGTAGCGTGTGGCCCATTTTCCCCACGGCAGCGGAGGCGCCCACCACGGCGACCGACCGGGCAAAAAGCATATCCCTGAGGGTGTTCACCCCTAACCCCTCTTGTTGAGCCAATCGGCGCTTTCATAGGCCGGGTGGGGGTAGCGGTAGAAGCCCTCCCCGGTCTTGACCCCCATTTTCCCGCCGTCGATGAGCGCCAGCAGCTTGGCGGGGGGCTGGTCGGAGGGATCGCCGCTTTCGCTGTAATAGCTCAGCTCGATGTCGCGGATGACGTCCAGCCCCACAATATCCATCAGCCCGAAGGGGCCGTACGGCGTGCCGAATTCCAGCATAAAGGCCCGGTCCATGTCCTCGTAGTCGCAGTAGTCCTGCTCCCAGAGCTTCAGCGTCTCCTTTTTAATGGCGCGCCAGACCCTGTTGTGGGAAAAGCCCTTAATCTCCTTTTTCGTCACGATGGGGACCAGCTTCAGGTCGTACAGGAAGGTGAGCGCCACCTCGCGGGTGCGCTGCGTCGTGCAGGCGTTCCACATGACCTCCACCAGATCGTCCTTGACGGGGGTCATAAAGTTGATGTTGAAGGTCTTTCCCTTCCTGCTCTGGGTGAGGTTGGCGCCCATGTCGGAGCTCTTCAGGGAGGAACTGTTGCTGGTGAGGTAGGTGTGCTCCGGGGCCAGCCGGTCCACCTCGCTCCACACCTTCTGCTTGAGCTCCAGCCGCTCCGGGACCACCTCGATGACCAGATCGGCGTCCGCCACTCCCTCGGCCAGCTGGCCGGCATAGGTAATCCTGTCCAGGAAGGCCGCGGGGCCGCCGGGAATGGGCCTGCCCTCCTCCCCGTACTGGGTGAGCCAGCCGTCGATTTTCCGCGCCGCGGTCCGCTGCGCCTCCTGGCTCAGGTCGTATATGCGCACCTGCTTGCCGTAAAGTGCGCACCGGAACGCGATTTGGGCCCCCTGCGTCCCCACGCCTACAATCGTCACGCGCTCAATCGTCTCATTTGCCATGTTCATACTCCTCCTTTTGTCCTTGTTGTGCGGAGCGGGATGCCCGCCTGCCAATGACCAGGTGCAATTGGAGTGCCAGATTTTCAGACTGAAAAACAGGGGCCGGACAGCACGCTTTGCGCTGTCCGGCCCCTGTTTTCCTCTGGAACACCCCGTAAAAGGAGGGAATCCGGGCCTACGGGAATTCAAAGGTGAATTGAGCTATTCGTTTTTGAATAGCCCCCGGTACTTGCTGATTTTCCGCGCGGCCGTGGGCTGGCTGATCCGCAGCGCCCTGCCCACATCCACTGTGGTGTGGTATTTCTGATAGGCGTGCATAACCAGCTTGCCCTCGTAATGCTCCAGCGCCTCCTTGAGGCCCATGTCCTCCCGGCCGAACGCCTCGGAGTTGAGCAGCAGCTCACTGGGGATGTGGGCGGTGGTGATATTGTCCTCCACCGAGGTCACGATAAGCTGCTCCAGCACGTTTTCCAGCTCGCGCACGTTTCCGGGCCAGCTATAGGCCAGCAGAAGCCTGCGCGCCTCCAGGGAGAGCCTTTTTTTCTTCCCGTACTTCCGGTTGAGGCGGTAGAAGAGCATGTCTATCAGCGCCTGTAAATCCGCCGGGCGCTCCCGCAGCGGCGGGATCGTCAGCGGCACCACGCTGATCCGGAAAAACAGGTCGGCCCGGAATTTGTTTTCCTTGATCATGGCCTTTAAATCCCGGTTGGTAGCGGTGATCAGCCTGAAATCGACGCCCACCGACTTTACCCCGCCCACGCGGGTGATCCTGCGCTCCTGGAGCGTGTGGAGGAGCTTTACCTGGAGGCCGTGCGACATCTCGCCCACTTCGTCCAAAAACAGGGTGCCGTGGTTGGACAGCTCGATTAGTCCGATCTTACCCTCCCGGCTGGCCCCGGTGAACGCGCCCTTCTCATAGCCGAACAGCTCCGATTCCAGCAGGTTTTCCGGTATGGCGCCGCAGTTGATCTCGATGAAGGGGCCGTCGGCGCGGCGGCTCATCTGGTGCACCAGCTTTGCAATCATGCTCTTGCCCACCCCGGTCTCGCCGGTAATGAGCAGGTTGATGTCCTCCTTCGCCACCAGCTCCGCCACGCCCAGCAGATGCTTCATCTGCTCGCTCTCGGCCACGGGCTTCGGGGTGCGCAGGCTCCTGGCCCGCAGCTCCTTCAGCTCGGCGGAGTAGCGCTCCATCTGCTGCTTTGTCTCGCTGTACTTCTCCTTCAGCTCGTTGAAATTGGAGATGTCCCAGGCGGAGTAGCTCACGACCCATGCGATCTCCCCCTGCTCGTTGAAGATCGGCACGCCGGAGACCAGGATTTTCTCCCCGTATTTGTTGTACTGGATCATCTCGACGCGCTTTTTTTCGCGCAGGACCGCCAAGGTCACGGAGGGCCGGAATACCCCCCGTTTTTCAAGGACCGCCGCGTTGATCCCCACGACCTCACCCGCCTCGACGTCGTGTTTTTTCAGCCAGGTCCCGCTGACCCGCAGCACGGTCCCCTCCCCGTCCATGATGCAGAGATCGTCGTGCAGCTCCTCGATGAAAAAATCCATCAGCTCCTGTACCGTCTGTTGATCGCCCCCCATGGCGCCCACCCCCCTCAGCGGTTTTACAGGCCTATGCTACTATCCGGGACGGCCCTTGTCAACCGGCGCTATTCAAAAATGAATGATTTCCGCCCGCGGGCAGGTCGGCCGCCCCTTGTAAAAGAAAAAATCGTGGGCCGGGCGGGTTTTGCAGCGGCCCGGGTTTCCGCCGCCGCCCCCATTCCGCCGGGGGCTTGGCACCTTGCTTGCTAGCTTATGCGGTAGGCAATCTTTGGAGAGGGGAGGCGGGCGGATCGACATAGCCTGACGGATTTCGACGTGGTATAGTTGTACCGAGTATCGTAAGGGGGATGTGTTATGCTACAGGTTATCTGGGCGGTTACCTTTGCAGGAATTGTATTTTTTGGAATTCTGGCTGGACGAAAGATCAAAAACATCCGCGACTGGGCCCTGGGCGGCAGGACGCTGAGCTGGCTTGACGTGGGCGCGCTGACGGCGGCCTTCCAGATGGGCGGCACCACCATAGTTGGCATCGCGCAGAACGGCTTTTTAATCGGCTACGCCGGCGCGTGGTACAGCATCACCGGCACGCTCGCCATCCTCTGTATGGCGCTGATGGTGGGGCGAATCCGAAAGCGGATGACCAACGACTCGGTGGCGGCCTTTATTGAGGAGCGCTTCAGCAAGCCCACCGCCAAGGTCTACTCCTACTCGTACCTGTTGATGGGCTTTTTCTATATCCCGATCCAGCTGTTCGCCCTGTGCACCATTATCCAGGTTGTGATTCCCAATGCCAGCCTGGCCGTGGCCGCGATTGTCGGGCTGCTGCTGTCGGTCTCGTACAGCGCGCTGTCCGGCATTCAGGGGGCCAAGACCGTGGGCAAGCTGACCTGCCTGCTGGCCTACGTGTTCATCGCAGCGGGCGTCGTTTGGACGCTGTCCAAGGTGGGCGGCTGGGGTGCGCTGTCGGAAAACCTGCCCCACTCCTACTTTACGATGACGACGATGCCGTGGATGACCGTGATCGGCTGGTTCATCACGACCTTTATCGCCTTTATCACCATGCAGGCCGCCATACAGCCGGTGCTGGCGGCCAAGGACGAGCGCCACGCCAAAATCGGCGCGGTGGCGGGCGCCTTCATCTCCCTCCCGATGGGCTTCCTCACGGCGACCTGCGGCCTGATTGCCAAGGTGTCCCTGCCGGAGACCGACAGCGCAAGCGCCTTTGTGGCCACCATCGGCCACTATCTCCCGGTATGGCTGGTCGGCATTATCTTCGGCGCGGTGGCCCTGATTATCGCCACCACGCTCTCCTCCCAGGTGCTGGCCGTCGGCACCATCATGAAGAATATCTACGTGGACGACATTAACAAGAAGGCCGATGATAAAAAGGTCCTCCTGGTCTCCCGCTCCCTCACCTTCCTCTTCTCCGCGCTGACCTTAATCCCCATCTTCCAGATCAGCCGCGCCACCCTGTCCAACATTTTCGTCATTCTCCTGGCCTGCGGAACCGGCCCCATGGCCTTTGCCGTCGCGGGCGGGCTGTACTGGAAGCGGGCCACCAAGCAGGGGGCGCTTTGGAGTATGCTCTCGGGGTTTGCCGTGGGGATTGTCTGGGTCGTTTTGGGCCTCAGCGACAAGCTCCATCCCATCTACCCCATCCTGATCGTCTCCCTGGCGGCCGGCATCCTCATTTCCATCGCCACCGGCGGCCGGCAGGGTGATATAGCCGCGAACGAACCGTAGGCCTATGGGCAAGGAGGTAAAAATGACTTGTATTCAGACACAGAAGGAGCGGGTGTTCTCCCTGATTGAACAATCCCGCGGCGAATTGGCCCAGCTCACCAGCCAGCTCGTCAAGTTCCCCAGCCTCTTTACCAGGGAGGAGGAGATTCAGCGCTACCTCGCGCAGAGGCTCCGGGACATGGGGGTCGATGCGCTGGACGTCTGGTACCCGGATATGGAGGAGATGCGCAAGCACCCGGCCTACTGCTCCGCGCGGACGGATTTCAGCACCAGCCCGGTGGTGGTGGGCACCTTCCGCGGGACGGGCGGCGGGCGTTCCCTGATTCTGAACGGGCACGTGGACGTGGTGCCCGAGGGGGACGGCTGGGACGCCTCCCCATGGAGCGGCGAAATTACCCAGGACCGCGTCTGGGGCAGGGGCTCCGGCGATATGAAGGCCGGGATCGCGGCCAACCTAGTGGCCCTGGAGGCCATTCGCAGAGTGGGGATCCGCCTGAAGGGCGACGTGCTGCTGGAGACGGTGGTGGATGAGGAAAACGGTGGCATGGGCTCGCTGGCCACCATTGTGCGCGGCTACCGGGCGGACGGCGTCCTGATTCCCGAGTGCACCGGCATGAACGTCGTCAACACCACGATTGGAAGCACCTGGGTGCGTATTACCGTCCACGGGAAGGCGGCCATCCTGGCCAACGCCAACGAGGGGGTGAGCGCCATTCAGAAGTGCATGTACCTGTGCGCCAAGCTGGAGGAGCTGGAGTTGGAGCGGACCGGCAGGCTGGCCCACCCTATGCTCTCCCGCTTCCCGACACCCTTCAAAATCAACGTCGGCAAGCTGAACGCGGGGATCTGGCCCTCCTCGGTGCCGGATCTGGCCGTGATGGAAATCCGCTACGGGATGTCGCCCATGGAGACGGTGGAGCAGGCCAAGCGGGAGTTTGAAGAATTCCTCGCCCGGGTCTGCGGCGAGGATCCGTGGCTGTGTGAAAACAGGCCGGAGCTGGAGTGGCTGGGTACCTGCTGGCAGCCCATGAGCGTGGACGAGGACAACGAGCTCATTCAGCTGACCAAGGCCAATACGCAGTTCGTGCGCAAGCAGGCCGTCCAGGTCACCGGCATGGCCTATGCGGCGGACGGCGCCCTTTACACCAGGTACCTGGGGATCCCCTTTGTGCTGATCGGGCCGGGCGGCTTGCAGGAGGCACACCAGGTGAACGAGTTTGTCAGCATCGGCGACACCGTGGATACCTGTAAAATCATCGCCGCCACAGTTCTGGACTGGTGCGGCTGCGAACCGGCAGACGGGGCATAAAACGAAAATGGTGCGGGGGTATATACCCCCGCACCATTTTTATATTAATGAAGAATAGGCTCATAGAGCCGTATGATAGAATTCTTTTGACTTTGAATTCCCGTAACGGGGCGCTGCGTTTTCGGCCGATTGTCGTTTATTCGGCTCTTTCAGCCGTCCCCACGTTGACCGGGAGGCCGTTGACCTCCACCTCATCCGCCGGGATCAGGATGTACTTGCGCCCGCCGATGACCCGGGCCTCCACCAGATAGCTCTGCTCCGGGTCGACGGACACTCTGGCCTGGGCCGTCTTGACCTCAAACCGCTTGGGATCGATGAGGTTGACCGGGCTGAGCACCGCCCCGCCGCCAAACCGCTCGCCGCATTTCTCCTTGAAGGCGGCCACGTGGGCCTCGGACACGCCGCAGCCGGCCAGGATGCCGCCCAGCTCCCCGGCGGTCACTGCCAGAGGCTCCGGGTCGCGGCTCTCCTTGTGCTGCTCGATCTTCCCCCACAGCTGCTCATGGACGGCCTGCACGACCTCTATGCTGCAGGCGTCCTCCAGGGCTTCGGTCAGCGCGGTCTGGAACGCCTCCCTCTGCTCGGCGGCGGACATGGGCGGCTCCACATGGAAAACCGCGTCGATGAACTCCTGGTGGACCTCGTCCGGCTTGCGGGAGTAAAAGAGGGCGTTGTAGAGGTTGGCCGCCCGGTCGTCAAGGGCCGGGAACAGGAAGCCCAGCTCCGGCGCGGCCACGGTCTGCCCGGCGGCGCAGTGGAACTCGTTGTCTCCCGGGAAGAAGCCCAGTTCCACCTTGCCCTCCTTCACCGGGCAGACGCAGCAGACGATGTAGGAGAACACCTCGTGGTCGGCGTCGGCCTGGAGCTCGTCGTCCTTCCCCCGGCGGGGCACGTCGTAGGCGTCGTGGGCCAGGAGGATCAGGTAGCTGCCGTCCCCCATGTCCAGGCGCTCAATGACCTTCTGATAAAAGGCCTTCCGGGCCTCGCCGTCCTTGAGGCCGGAGGAGCGCAGGGCGGTGAGCAGCTTGTGCTCGGGGCTGTCCGCCACCTGCTGGGTGGAGAACACGATGTCCATCTGGTGCTTGCCCAGGGTGCCGGACAGGGCCTTTTTCAGCAGACCCAGGTACTTCTCCGCCTCCTCCTCGGGCATGGCCCCCAGGGATTCGGCCAGATCGGAAACGATCTCCTTGCCGGTGTTGACGTAGCAGCCGTAGATATGAGTGATGGCGCTTTTATCCGGGCGGAAGCGGCGGCGCAGCTCGCTCAATTCTTTCTGATTCATAATGTAGAATACCTCACATTCAGATTGGATTTTCAGGGCCGCCGGGAAAACAAGACGTTTTTGTAAGAAATATAAGCTACATTTTAACCCTGTATCACAAGGGCAAAATGCAGCTTATAAGTTGGTACCGGTGGTGGGACTCGAACCCACACGGTGTCGCCACCAACGGATTTTGAGTCCGTCACGTCTACCATTCCATCACACCGGCGCAGAATATGCAGTTTATGCGGATAACGAACTACATTATACATGATCCGCCCCCGCTTGGCAAGGGAAAATCGCTTGGGATAAATGGCAGTGTGAAGTGTCAGAATTATTGCGAAAGGTACTGCGGTGCCCTTCGCAATTTTTTATTGAAAGGACTGACCCGAAAATGATGACCGTAATTGGCACCCGCGAAACCTCGTTTACCGCGCAGGACGGCAAGACAATCTCTGGCAAGAACTTCTACGTGACCTACCAGTTGGACGGATGTAGCGGCCTGGCCTGTGAGCGCATCTTCCTTACTGATGACAAGCTGCGCACCTTCCCCTTCGTCCCCCAGGTGGGTGATCAGGTATCCCCCACGTACAATCGCTACGGCAAGGTGGAGCTGTTCATGAAGGTGGACAAGCCCGTCCCGGAGGCGTTTCCCAACGAGAAGGTAGGTAAATAAGAACGTAACACAAATTAGCTTTAGCTCCAGCGGAGCTGCGGGAGCCGGTTGTGTTACATACTGAGAACGTCGTGATGATGTGCTCCGGCCCAGGGTGTGGGCCCCTCTCTCCCATGCCCTGGGTCTGTTGTTAACTAAAGCAACAGGGGTGTTTCAGCATGGCGGTAAAACAGGCGCCGGGGCTTCCCGGTTTAGGATACTCGACCCTGTATCGTTTTCCGGGAAGCCCTTCTCCTGTATCGGTTTCCGAGCGCGCCAAACCTGACTACATAATCCATGGCTACACTGAGGAGATTTACAAAGTAATTCGCTTCAAGCGCAGCGCCTACGACGGCCCGCCGTCCCTGGCAAAGCTCCACAAGGATGACCAGAAGGAGAACTCCACTAAGCTGGACAACAACTTTTCCCGCGCCCGTTCCATGCTCCTGCAATACGCCCTCTGCAATCCTTGGGACTATTTCTTCACCGGGACGATAAACAAGGAGTGGTACGACCGCATGAACCTGGAGCGGTTTTATACGGCCTTGTCTCAGTGGATACGTGACAAGCGGAAGGAGTACAAAACCACCGTGCAGTATCTCCTGGTGCCGGAGCGCCACAAGGACGGCGCATGGCATATTCACGGCCTGCTCCATGGCCTCCCCCCGGAAAAGCTCTCCGCTTTCGTTTCTGGTATCCACCCAAAGAAGCTGGTAGACGGCAAATATGTGAACTGGGGTGACTACGCTGAAAAATTCGGATTTTGTTCTCTTGGCGTTGTCCGTGATCCTATTGCTACTGCTTTCTATGTGGCTAAATATCTGGATAAGGATATTGGTGGGCGCTCCGCTGACCTGGGAAAGCATCTCTATTTTCACTCGCGCCCACTGAAAACGGCCCAGGCCATAGCCGAAGCCTATGGCTCTCAGCCCGAGCTGGACAGGTACATAAACCGGGAATATCCCTTTTGTGCTGTCGGCATGGTGCTGGATGCTGAATGGTCATTTCCAGGGGACTATGAAGTTTGCACCATGGCCCAGGCTCCGGCACCGAGTATATCATCCCGTGCTCCGTCGCTGCCTGAGTGGGAACAGATGCAAATGTACATGTACGAATAGGAGGTGCCCATGTCCGTCCTCTATGTAATCTACGATGAAAATGAGTTTGTCCGAAAAGTGACCGACGATTACGACGAGGCCCGCGCCGCCCTGCAAAAGCTGGTGCATTTAAACGGCAGCCCCCGCCTGGAGGTCTACGGCAATTACTTGGCCGAAATGCTCAACAACACAAAAAGATAGCGCCCGGTCAGGGGCGCTATCCTGTAGGCTATTTAAATTTCCCCGTTCTCATCCACTTCTTGCCGGGGTCTTCTTTGGGCTTCCTGCCAAAGAACAACCATTTCAGTACGCTGATTAGGCCGATGACTGCCAGGAGCATGACGATACCAAATACCAGATATGTAAGTACGCCGCCCCAAGTGTCATTATAGTAAAGCCCGATACCGCCTCTGTAGGTGGCCCGCTCCAGCCAATTCCAACCGCCCTCGCCTATCATGAATCTCATTCTGCTCCACCCTCTCTATCTGTATAGCTTCTAGCCGCTACTTTTGCGATTTGCTCTAATTTCTCTTCGGCGCTGCCGTACTCTATTCCGAGTTGCCGGGCAATGAGGTCAATTTGGGCAGACAATCGATTCTCTTGTGGATTGTTGGTTCCCTTCACTAACGAGTAGATAAGTAGATAGACTAGCAAAATGATTCCGATTGGCCAGAGTGGTGTAATTAAGGCAACTATTGTGAGAATTAAGCATGTGACCCAAACGCTTTTTTTCATTAGTATCACTCCTTAGAAGGGGGATTTTACCATGTTATATCGTAAACGCATTATAGCATGTATATGCACGGTTGTCATGTGCTTTTCTATAGTTGCTGTGCCTGCATCCGCTACTGAGAAGAGCGACATAGGTTGGCGTATTGCGGAAACTATTTTCGATAGCCCGTTTTCCTCCTGGGTAGTTGACTTGCTTAAAGAGTTTCTAGGCTCCGGCACCACCCCCGAGACGGCCACCCCCCAGGACTGGCAGGATGCCTATGGGCGGTACACCATCAATATCCAAAACAATTATGGTACGTCGATTATTGATTCGGATGGCGCTGGACGAATTTATATTACTAATTGGCAGTATCATTTCGGGTCGTATAGCAGCTATTCCGATGTTGTCCCTTCTGAGTGGTCATCTTTCCATGCGTCTGTTAGCCCGCTCTCATTTTCTCTTGTAGCATCAGCGTCTACAATTGAAAATATTGTGTTTATGTCCTCTCCCTTTGGGGTTCCTGCTACAGGAGATTATGATTTCTATTATCCTTCGGCTAACATTTTTGGTGCGGTTTCTGGTTCTGGTTTTTCTTTTGGCCCTACAGCTATCTGTCAGGTTATGGAGGGTAACGATTATGTTTGGGCTGGTGCGCAACGATGGAGTAGGGATAAAAATTTAACGCAGTTTTTTATGGAAAAAGAAATCGCTTCTGTTCCTTTAAGTTCAGGAGTGCCGTATAGGCTCTGTTGGCAAGTCCCTATCTATACAAATAGTTCAGACGTGCTGTGTTCTTTTGCCGCTACTGGCTACCCTTATTTTATATGCCCGGATGCTTTTTCTGACGGTGGTTCCTCGGTTAGTGTCAACTCTCGCCCCGGCAGTCTCCAGGGTATTACCTACGGCTACCAGAACGACACAGGTGAAATCATCGTCTACACCGACGTGGACAGCGGCATGTTCAATGAGGAAGGCGGGTATTTGTTCAATCCAGTTACGGGAGAAACCCTCCAGGCCGCAAGCTGGTACTACGACTATGAGAATCGCCGCTATGACATAGCCCTTGCCAACAACCAGGGCAGTGCCTCCCTGGAGTATGGAGATGATAAAGCCACCGTCACTATTACCAACTCCGGCAATACCGCGACTTACAATTACTTTTACATGGTGCCCGAAGGAGGCGGCGGTGAAGTTACTCCGTCCCCCAGCCCGTCCCCGGAGGTCTGCCAGCATACGTACACCTCCAGCGTCACCACCCCTGCCTCCTGCCTCTCTACCGGCCTTACCACCTACACCTGTAGCAAATGCGGGAATACCTACACCGAGATCATCCCCGCCACCGGGCACAGCTACGTAGTAGACCGCACTGTCAATACCACCTATGACAAGGATGGCAACATCCTCACCCAGGGCTACACCATCTACAAATGCACTGGCTGCGGCAATGAGTATAAAGACGCAGACAGTACAGGCCCGCCCCCCAGCGGGGGCGGAGACAGCGGCGGCAACTGGTTTACAAACCTCTTGAAAAAGATAGGTGAATTACTCGGCTCCGTCGTCGGCGGCCTCCTGGAGCTTATCGGCACGGCCATTATGAGCATCATAGACAGCCTCATTACCCTGGTCGGGACAGCCGTTGAAAAGCTCTCCAACCTGGTCAATCTCTTCGGCTCCTTTGGTGAAGCTCTCGGCGTGCTCTGGTCATGGCTTCCCCCGGAGGTGGTCACTGTCCTGGTCGCTGGCGTGACCGTCGTGATATTCGCCGCAGTCCTGAAAATCTTCCTGTAACACATACCGTCCGGCTGCATCCGCTGGGCCTGAAGGTTTTTTGTGTTACAGGCTGGAGGTATTCCAATGCTTGAAGATACTGCAAAGCTCGGACAAGCCCTATTTTCCGGCTGGTGGTCTATGCTCTCCGTCCAGGTGCCCGGCTTCACGTTTACCTTCGGCCAGATGTATTTAGGCGTAGGTATCTGTACCCTCTCGCTTTTCGTGCTCAAGCTGCTGTTTGGCTTCGGAGGCAGCGGCGGGGAGTCCTCCCGCTCCAGCTCCTCCCGGAACCCTAAAATCTCAAAAGAAAGGCAGGGTGATGAATTTTGAAGAAGCTGCCCGTGCTCCTGCTGGTGCTGCTCCTGCTCCTGGCCGTCCCGGCCATGGCGGTGGAGAACGGTACATATGAGCTGTCGGACACTCCGGCTATCCCTTCTATTGATGTGCCTATCATCCCCGGTGTAGATCCAGACGTGATCAGCGTCCCGGATGATGTGACGGCCTCGGTCTTTAATTTCGACCTCAACTTCAACGATGCGTCCCAGCCCGCGATTTATACCACATCCTACCTCGTTGTTTCCTCCGAAGAACCCCGCGATGGTCTCGCCGGGCTGGTGTCCTCCATCTTTGGCAGCTACACCCCCCGCACCTACATGACGGACACGGTAGTTGACGGCGTAATCGTGGACACCGTGGAGCAGTACGTCCCCGGCCTGGCTGGCCTGGACTATGAGTGGATAGCTGGTGTCGCTCTATTCGGCATCATGCTGTTCTGCTTCATGAAGATGACAGGGGGCTTGTTGAAATGATCGATATGGCCCCTATGGTTGAAATGGTAAATTTCTCTGCGGCCATGCTCCAGGCCCTGGCCGATTTCCTGGGCACCCCGCCCATTCTCTATTTGTTTGGTCTTGTCCTCCTGCTGTTCATAGCGGGATTGTTCAAGAAAATTATGCCGTGAAAGGAGGTATAGGTTATGGAAGGAGGTGTCACTATGGCGACCGTAATTGAGGCTATTACCAGTGTCTTTACTGCTGGCCTCGGCTGGGTCGGTCAGGTTGCATCCACCGTCGCAAGTGAGCCCCTGCTGCTCATCGGTGTGGTGGTCGGCTTTGTCGGCCTGGGTATCGGTCTGTTTGGCCGTCTGCTGCACGTGTAGCAGCTCTCCCAGAGGCGGGGCGCAGCGCAAACGCAGTGCGCGCGCCCCGCCCGTCTCTAATTAATTTTAGGAGGCTATATTATGCTTTCTTTCGTTATAACCATTGTCCTGGCGGTTGTACTCTGGCGCTCGTTTCTTCCTCCGAAACATCGTCAAGTGCTCAATGTCTATTTCGGAGTCCCCGGCTCCGGCAAAACGACTTTCGCGGCATGGCTCACGAAATATTGTGGCAAAGAATCCCGAATTATCCGCCTGTGCCGCAGGCAGGAAAACCGTGTAACCAAGGCTATTATGAAAAGTCGCTTCTTCAAGCGGAAGCTGCCCGTATATTCCAATGTCCCCATTACCGGGGCCTACATGCTGGACGCGAAAACCGACATTGGCAACTTCATGATCCAGGACGCCAAAATCATCATTGATGAAGCGGGTATTGAGTACAACAACCGCAGCTATAAGACATTCCCCTCGGAGGCCGTCTACTTCTACAAGTACCACCGCCATTACAAAACCAGTGTGGATGTGTTCAGCCAGAGCTACGATGACATGGACATTACGCTCCGCCGCCTGGCCCAGAATTTTTATGTCGTGCGGAAGAGCCTAATCCCCTTCTGCGTTGTCCGCCGCCGTGTCCGGCGGAAGATAGGTGTGGATGAAACCACACACCAGATCATGGACTTGTACGCCATGGGCTTCCCCATTATCGATACAAAGCGCATATTCTCCCCGCCCCTCTGGAAGCTGTTTAACAGCTACTCCAGGAAGGAGCTGCCGGGAAAGGAGTGGGCAAAGTGGTAGAGGACATCTTCCCGAAGGACTGTCCCCGCCGCTGCCATGGTTCCTGTATTCCGCCCTGCTGTGACTGTGACTGCCTCTATGAGTGTGCTTACTTCGGCTTCTCTGAGCTGGCCCGCCAGGAAGAGGGGTAAATGAAAAGCAGGCCCGTGCCTCCCGGCGCTGGCCTGCTTTCTCGTAACACAATTCCCGTCCGGCCCCAGCGGAGCTGCGGCCCCCGGATGTGTTACACGCTAATGCAGTGGTAGTCGATATACTTGGTATAGGCTTCCTCCAGTGTCTCGAAGTAATAACCCTGTTCCCAGTCAATGGACATATACTCGTGCTGTTGGATGCCGTAGGCTACAATGAACTGCCCTATCTGGCCCTCCCTATAGACCAGGGCCACGCTCTTCCCCAGCTCCCGGATGAAGTGGGTGGTAAGGATATGATACCGCATGTCGTCGAAGTCGGTGATACCCTGGGCCACCTCGATATTATAAAGCCTGTACGCCATTTGAAGTTCCCCCTATCTTGTGTAAATCTGGTAGAATAGTTTCTGCGTTTGTAACACATTTTGGCTTCAGCTCCAGCGGATGCAGCCGGACGATATGTGTTACACCTGGGTACCGTCCGCGATATTCTTTGCCCGCCGCCCTGCCATTTCCAAATAGCGCTTTACGCACTCCAGGTCCTGGTGCAGTAGGTGCAGCTGCTCTGTCTCCCGGCTCAGCTGGTATAGTTCTTTTCGTCGCTTGTCAATTTCCTCGTTCACGTTTTCCAACTCCCGTTTCCGGGCCTCAACGCTTTGGTAACAGAAGAGCACCAGGTTTTCAAACTTGTCGTTGAGGTTCTTGCCCTCCTGGGCCTCCAGCGCCGCTGCCACCTCGTCCGAAAAGCGGAAGGAGCGGATATTCTTCTTGGGTGCGTTATACACGGTGATGCCTCCTTTAATCTGCAATTCTCTTTGAACAACAAAAAACAAGCCATGCTGACATAAGTTCCAGGGCCGACACCGAGCCGCGCCCCGTCGCGGCGACACTTTGTAGTAGCGTTTATGTAACACAATATCTTCCCGACCCCAGCGGAGCTGCCCGAGCCGGATGTGTTACGCACTTACTCTTTATCGCAGATTTCCCATTCGCTGAGGTCGAATTGGTGTAGGGGATAGATTTCGGCAAGGCCAGCCGAAAGTCCCAGGCTGGGTTTTCCATCGTGGGTAGTTCCCTCGTAGACGAGTTCTACGCTGCCGTCGATGTACCGGAGAAACATTCCGGCTTTAATTTCTTCCCCGTGCTTATCTTTGTACATACTCCAAGCTCCTTTCATACTCCAAGCTATAGCCCTTCGGCCTGTGTGCCGAAAGCTCGCTCGCGAGCTTTCTTGCCTTCCCCGCTGCACATCGACACTTTTCCCTGTCAAGGGGACCGTGGAATAAATCCAGTGCGCACACTGGTTTTATGCCGCGAAAGCCCCTTTACTGGGTAAAGTCTCGTGTGCCACCGTCGCCCCGCAGGGCGACACCACTTAACCCCCGTCTCCGCCGCGCGGAATAAAACTATACCTTGTTCCCCTCGTACTCTACTGATTAACTCTAACCACTGGGGGTAATGAGAAATGAAGCACCACCGTCAACTGGACAAAGATGACCGCCTCCGTCTGGAGACCCTTTATAATGCCGGGCACAGCAAGAAAGATATAGCGGCACGCCTGCATGTCCATATCTCCACGGTATACCGGGAGTTGAAGCGGGGCCGATATGACAAGCTCCATTGGGACTTGTACATCATTCCGGGCTACTCTGCCGACATTGCCCAGCGTGACCATGACTTCAAGGCCGCGGCAAAAGGCGCTCCGTTTAAGCTGGGTCATAATTATGCGCTGGCCGAAACCATAGAAGATATGATAATCAACCGCCGTTATTCGCCCGGAGCTGCCGCCGCCGCGCTCCGCAGCTGCCCGGGGCATGGGACGCTCTGCGAGGCGACCATTTATCGTTACATAGACATGGGTGTGTTTTCGCAGCTCACCCGTGAGTATCTCCCGGAGCGGGGGATACGCAAACACCCATACAAGAAGGTAGAGCATAAAAATAAAACCCACCTGGGAACGTCCATTGAAGAACGTCCCCAGGTGGTTTCTGATCGATCCGAATTTGGGCATTGGGAGATGGATTGTGTGGAGGGTAAGCAGGGCACGAAAGGCGCGTTTCTGGTACTCACCGAGCGCCTGACACGTGCGGAGCTGTCCTTCAAGCTCCCTCATAAAACCTCTAAGAATGTGGTGAAGGTGCTGGACAGGCTCCAGGAGCACTGCGCGTTTCGTAAACTCTTTAAGAGCATCACGATAGATAATGGCTCTGAGTTCGCTAATTCCCAGCGCATGGAGCACAGCCCCAGGGGCCGCCGCCGTACATACTGCTACTACTGCCACCCATATACAGCCTCAGAGCGTGGAAGCAATGAAGTAGCGAACCGTCTTGTCCGCCGCTGGTATCCGAAGGGCCAGCCCCTCACCGCTGTCACAGGCCGGGACTGCCGCCGTCTGTCCGCCTGGATGAACCAGTACCCCCGTGAGCTGTTAGGCTGGAAAACGGCCTCCCAGGCCTTCACAGATGCATGTCAGGCTGAGGGAATCAAAATTACCCACTATCTTTCGCAATATTTATATTGACTTTTCATGGGATAAATGGCAGGGGCAAATTTCTCTTTCACTCTACCATTTAAGGGGCGTTTATGATAAAATATCATGAACTATGGATTTTCCCCCGGCGTGGAAGGAGGGCGGCGACATGAAAAGGCGACTGGGATTGCTCTGCCTGGCGGCGGGGTTGTTTCTGCTGCTCTCCGGCTGCTTTGTACGCACGGTGGACGAGCTCTACCAGCTCCCCGCCGCGCCGGACGATTTTCAGAACCTCCAGGCCAAAATCGAGGAGATCAAGGCCCAGGGGGCGGAAAATATCTCCCCGCTCAGCGGGGCGCGCATTCAGAACGTACAGCTGGAGGATCTGGACGGCGACGGCGTGCAGGAGGCCATCGCCTTCTTCCGCGTCACCAGCAGCGATCAGCCCCAGATCTACATCTTCCGCCAGACGGGGGAGGGCTACGAGGTGGCCGCCGTCATCAACGGGGTGGGCACGTCGATCTACTCGGTGGACTACCAGAACATGGACAACAGCCCCACCAAGGAGGTGGTGGTCAGCTGGCAGCTGAGCACCGGAATCCATTCCCTTGCGGTCTACTCGGTGGAGGGGGATCAGGTGGAGCAGCTGGTGAGCACCGACTACACCAGCTTCCAGGTAGTGGATCTGGACCGGGACAACGTGAATGAACTGCTGGTCTTTAAGACCACGGAAAAGCCCAAGGAGAGCAGCGGAGAAAAGACGGAGCAAGCCGAGGGCGGCGGCCTGGTGGAGTACTACGACGCCGGGCCGGGCATCCTGGAGCTCCAATCCACCGCGCCCATGTCGGCCGGTATCGAGGGGATTGTGGACGGGGGTATTAAGGAGGGGCTTTTAAAGGACTCCATCCCAGCGGTTTTCGTCCAGTCCAAGCTGATGAACGATGACCCCACCATCCTGACCACCTACTATATCATCGATATTTTCGCCGTCCGTGACGGGGTGCTCACCAACATCACCCTGAACGAGGAGACGGGGGAGAGCGGCGAGACCATCCGCATCTACTCGTCGGCTGGCTGCACGGACATTAACAGCGACTCCATCACGGAGGTGCCCCAGCCCGCGCCGGTGGCCGAGTATAAAACCTCCGGCCCCCCCAACTTCTGGTTTATCGAGTGGCGGCAGTACGCCCTGGACGGCACGGCCACCACGGTGTTCACCACCTATCACAACGACCGGGACGGCTGGTACCTAATCCTGCCCGACGACTGGGTGGGGCGCATCACCCTCAGCCGCAGCGACCTGACCGGCGGGGGCGAGCGGGCGGTCATCTTCTCCTACTGGGATCCGGCCTCCGGAGCGGAGCCCCAGAAGTTCCTCACCATCTACCGCCTGACCGGCAACAACCGGGTCATGTGGGCGGGCCTGCCGGGGCGCTTCCGCCTGGACGACGACCCGGGGGCGGACGGAGACGTGATCTACGCGGCCGAGTTCCGCACCGCCGCCGACGGCGGCTGGGACTGCGGCCTGGACGAGGCGGGCCTCAAAGAGAATTTCAGGCTGATCCGCACCGAGTGGTCGGTCGGCTTTTAACGCTGGAAAGAAGGAGTGAGACGCAGTGAAAAAGGTGCTCGTGCTGGAAGACGAGGCCAATATCCGCAGCTTTGTGGTAATCAATCTCAAACGGGCCGGGTACGAGGCCATTGAGGCGGAGACGGGCGAGGAGGCGCTGGCCCAGCTCAAGCGCAACCCCGACATCAAGGTGGCGCTGCTGGACATCATGCTGCCCGATATGGACGGCTTCGAGGTCTGCCGCCGGATCCGGGCGACGGACAATCAGCTGGGTATCATCATGCTCACCGCCCGCACCCAGGAGATGGACAAGGTCACCGGCCTCATGACGGGGGCGGACGACTACGTGACCAAGCCCTTCTCCCCGGCGGAGCTCACCGCCCGCATCGACGCCCTCTACCGCCGCACCGGCGGCGGCGCGGTGGAGGACACGGGGGAGATCAGCCAGCCGCCCTTCCTGCTGAACACCCGTAACCGCACGCTGGAGAAAAACGCCCAGCGGGTCAAGCTGACCCAGGTGGAGTACTCCATCATGAAGCTGTTTATGGAGAGCCCCGGCAAGGCCCTCTCACGGGAGGAGATCCTGGACGCGGTGTGGGGCCGGGACTACTTCGGCGAGCTTAAAATCGTGGATGTGAATATCCGCCGCCTGCGCATCAAAATCGAGGACGACGCCACAAACCCGACGTATATCACCACAGTGTGGGGATACGGGTACAAGTGGGGATTTTAGAGGGCTGGCGGCGTCGTCCCCCCGCGCAGCGGGGCGCGCCGAATGGCGCGGAGCCCGACGGGATTCACTCCCGGCGGGCGATAAAGTGAAATAAAAGGGGCCCCCATGGAAGCCCGCTTCCATGGGGAACGACGCCACAAACCCGACGTATATCACCACAGTGTGGGGATATGGGTATAAGTGGGGATTTTAGAGGCGGAGAAGCTCCAGAAGCAATTCCGCCGCCATGCGCGCCCCGGCGCGGTAAGCCTGTTCACCTTCATAGCAGGAGAACCGGCCCTGGGCTTCGCTCAGTTCCTCCGAGAAACCGCGGCCCAGCGCCTCTTCCACCTTGTCATAGTAGGGATTCAGGCGTTTGGCGGCCTGCGTGTACTCCGGTGTGGCGGGAGATTCGTAATAGTAATGTTCATAAAGTGCGGTTAGCATTTTGGACATGGCTGGCACCTCACAAAATTGATTTAGGTTAAATCTAATGTTATTATATTAGAAATAACCTAATATGTCAACAGGAGATTATATGCTGGACAAACAACTATTCGGGGAACGGCTGCGCAGTGTCAGGCAGGGCAAAAAAGAGCCGCAGTCCGCACTTGCAGCGCTCTTAGGGGTCAGCGTAACCCAGATAAGCGATATGGAAAATGGTAAAACGGGTACGACCATGGAGCGGCTGAAGATAATCTGTGAACACTACAAGATCTCCGCCGACTACCTGCTGGGGCTGGAGGACGAAAAGCCTCCCCTATGAGGGGAGGTGCCCCAGTGCGCACACTGGGGCGGAGGGGTCCGACCCCCCACCCGGCTGCGCCGGGAGCCCCCCTCATAGGGGGGGCCTATGGGACGTGGAAGAAGGTGAAGTAGGCCCATGAGCAAAATAAAGGGGATCCGCAAGCGCTGGATGATGAACAGCGTGGGCGTGGTGCTGCTTATCGCCGTGCTGGCGGTGACCGCCTTCTCGGCGGCCATGGGCAGCTACTACTACACCACCATGAGCACCGGCCTGGAGAAGCAGGCCACCACCGCGGCGGAGTTCTTCGGCATCTTCAAGTCGGAGAGCGAGTTCTACCAGAACATGTACAATTATGTAAACCACACCTTCGACGGCAAGGACAAGATGGACTGCCAGTTCATCGACCGCAACGGGGCCATCCGCTTTTCCAGCTTCGGCCTGACGGCCTACTCCAAGCCGGAGACCCAGGACATCGCCGACGCCCTGGGCGAGGCGGGGGCGTCGGGCGCGGTGCAGACCTGGACGGGCAAGGACCCCCACACGGGGGAGCGGATTATGGCGGTCTCCTGCCCGCTGCTCATCGACGGGCAGACGGTGGCGGTGATCCGCTTCGTCACCTCCCTCCAGCTGGTGGACCGGCAGATCCTGCTGATCGTGGGTATCGCCATGCTGGTGGGGCTGCTGATCGTGGCGCTGGTGTACTTCTCCAACCTCTACTTTGTGCGCTCCATCGTGGAGCCGGTGGCCGACATCACCGAGACGGCCAAGCGTATCGCGGCGGGCAGCTACGGCATCCAGATCGAGAAGAAGTTCGACGACGAGGTGGGCGACCTCACCGACGCCGTCAACGACATGTCCCAAAAAATCAAGCAGTCCGAGAAGCTGAAAAACGAGTTTATCTCCTCGGTGTCCCACGAGCTGCGCACCCCCCTCACCGCCATCAACGGCTGGGCCGAGACCATTATGAACGGCGAGGTGCGGGACGCCGCCGACGTGAAGAAGGGCATGGGCATCATCGTCTCCGAGGCCCGCAGGCTGACCAACATGGTGGAGGAGCTGCTGGAATTCTCCCGCATCCAGGACGGGCGCTTCACCCTGTCCATCGAGCCCATGGACATCAAGGCCGAGCTGGAGGACGCGGTGTACACCTACCGGGAGTTCTTCCGCCGGGAGGGCATCGAGCTCAGCCACACCGACTGTGAGGAGGAGTTCCCCGTACTCAGCGGCGACCCGGAGCGGCTGCGGCAGGTCTTTTGCAACCTGCTGGACAACGCCGCCAAGCACGGCGGGTCGGGCAAGCGCATCGACACCGCCATCCACCGGGAGGAGGACGAGGCGGTCATCACCATCCGGGACTACGGCCCCGGCATCCCCGAGGAGGAGCTGCCCCACGTGAAGTACAAGTTCTACAAGGGCTCCTCCAAGGCCCGGGGCAGCGGCATCGGCCTGGCCGTGTGCGAGGAGATCGTCACCCGCCACGAGGGCAGGCTGGAGATCGGCAACGCCGAGGGGGGCGGGTGCATCGTCACCATCCGGCTGCCGATTGGAACATAGGTTCGATTCCGCTTGCCTTTTGTACCGGAGTTTGTTATACTGTAAGAACGGCGGGGGCAAGCCCCCGCCCTACCCAAACTGAATGTAGGGCGGGGGCTTGCCCCCGCCGCCTTTTGACGATTGGAGACTGCGCGATGTCAAACGAAAACAAGTCCTGCGCCACGCCCTTCAAGACCATGATCGGCGGGCAGGCGCTGATTGAGGGCATCATGATGATGGGCCCCGACAAGAAGGCCGTGGTGGTCCGCAGGCCGGACGGCGGCCTGGAGGAGAAGGTGGAGGACCGGGTCCTTATCAAGGATAAGCACCCGCTGCTGGGAGTGCCCTTCATCCGGGGCATCTTCAACTTCGGCTCCTCCATGGCCAACGGCGTGAAGGCGCTGATGTACTCCGCCGAGTTCTTCCCCGAGGACGACGAGCCGGAGGAGCCCTCCAAATTCGAGGTGTGGCTGGACAAGCACCTGGGCAGCGAGAAGGCGGCAGGCTTTTTCATCACCCTGGCGGTGGTGCTGGGCGTGGCCTTCTCGGTGGGGCTGTTCATCCTGCTGCCCACCGCCCTGGTGGGCGGCGTCGGGCACTTCTTCCAGGACATGCCCATGTGGCTGCGCAATCTGCTGGAGGGCGTGGTGCGCATCATCATCTTCATGGGCTACCTGATGCTCTGCTCGAAGATGAAGGACATACGCCGCGTGTTCTCCTACCACGGGGCGGAGCACAAGACCATCTTCTGTTACGAAAAGGGCCTGCCCCTGACGGTGGAGAACGTGCGCGCCCAGCCCCGGCACCACCCCCGCTGCGGCACCAGCTTCCTCTTCGTGGTCATCGTGGTGGCCATCCTGCTGTCCAGCGTGGTGTTCTCCTTCGTGGCGGTGACCAACGTGTGGGCACGCATGGGGCTGCACCTGCTGATGCTGCCCGTGGTGGTGGGCATTACGTATGAGATCAACCGCTTTGTGGGCGGGCACGACAATGCGTTCTGCCGCTTCCTCACCAGGCCCGGGCTGTGGATGCAGAACTGGACCACCTTCGAGCCGGACGACTCCATGATCGAGGTGGGCATCCGGTCCCTGGAGCTGGTGCTGCCCGACCAGAAGGGCAAGGACTCTTGGTAAGCGGCGGCGGGTATGTGATGCCCACCTCGCCCGCCGGGAGTCCGGCGTAAAAGGCGGAGCGGCGCGGAGGCTTTCCGCAGGCCGGATTCATTCCGGCCGAGGAAGTCAAATCGGGGCCCCCGCAAAATGGTACATTTTGCGGGGAGGGGCATCCGGTCCCTGGAGCTGGTGCTGCCCGACCAGAAGGGCAAGGACGAATGGTAATTGATAATTGAGTAGGGCGGGGGCTTGCCCCCGCCGTGCAAGGTGTGTGTTAACGTGGCTACGACCTATAACAACCTCTATCTGGACGCGCGCCGCCGCCTGCGGGAGGCGGGGATCGAGGCCGCCCAGCTGGAGGCCAGGGAGATTGTCTGCTCCGCCGCGGGCAAGACCCGGGAGCAGTTTTTCCGGGACATGCCCCTGTATGCCTCCGCCCAGGTGGAGGAGCAGGTGGAGGCGCTGATCCGCCGCCGCCTGGGCGGGGAGCCGGTGGCCTACATCATCGGGGAGTGGGAGTTCTACGGTATGCCCCTGGACATCTCCACCGACGTGCTGATCCCCCGCAGCGACACCGAGGTGCTGGCCGAACAGGCCATCCTGATCGCCCGCGGGGCGGGGGAGGGGGCCCGGGTGCTGGACCTGTGCGCCGGGAGCGGCTGCGTGGGCCTGGCGGTGGCGGAGAACGCCCCCAACTGCCGGGTGGTGCTGGCGGACGCATCCGAAGGGGCGCTGCGCATCTGCAAGCAGAACGTGCGCCGCAACGACCTGAACGCCCGGGTGACCGTGGTGCAGGCCGACGCGCGGGAGCGCCCCGCCGCCGCCCTGTGGGATTTTGATGTGATCGCCTGCAACCCCCCCTACATACCCCATGGGGACATCCCGGGCCTGGACCCCTCCGTGCGGGACTACGAGCCCCGCCTCGCCCTGGACGGCGGGGCGGACGGCCTGGACTTTTACCGGGTCATCGCAGAGAAGTGGGGCTCCGCCCTGCGCTTGGGGGGCACGCTGCTCTTTGAGGTGGGGATCGGCCAGGCCCCCGACGTGGAGCGCATCCTGGCGGGGCAGGGGTACGAGAACATCCAGACCTTTGCCGACACCCAGGGCATCTGGCGCGTGGTGTCGGGCGTCGTTGAGAATGGATAATTGGCCACGCGCCCTTTCATTATCAATTCTCAATTTTCAATTATCAATTAAACTGAGAGGTGTGCGTTACATATGGCAGATAAGAAAAAGATGACGGTGGAGACCGCCGCCCCGGCGGCGGACAAAAAGAAGGCCCTGGAAACCTGTCTTGCCAATTTGGAAAAGACCTACGGCAAGGGCACCGTCATGCGCCTGGGGGAGAACACGGGCGTGGTGGTGGAGGCCATCCCCACCGGCTCCCTCTCCCTGGATCTGGCGCTGGGCATCGGCGGGGTGCCCCGGGGCCGCATCATCGAGATCTACGGGCCGGAGTCCTCGGGCAAGACCACCCTGGCCCTGCACATCGTGGCCGAGGCACAGAAGCGGGGGGGCGAGGTGGCCTTCATCGACGCCGAGCACGCCCTGGACCCCACCTACGCCCGGGCTCTGGGGGTCAACATCGACGACATGCTGATCTCTCAGCCCGACACCGGCGAGCAGGGCCTGGAGATCTGTGAGGCCCTGGTCCGCTCCGGTGCCATCGACGTGGTGGTGGTGGACTCGGTGGCCGCCCTCACCCCCCGGGCCGAGATCGAGGGGGAGATGGGCGACTCCCACGTGGGCCTGCTGGCCCGGCTCATGAGCCAGGCCCTGCGCAAGCTGGCCGGCTCCATCGCCAAGACCAACTGCATCGTCATCTTTATCAACCAGCTGCGCGAGAAGGTAGGCGTGGTCTACGGCAACCCGGAGGTCACCACCGGCGGCCGGGCGCTGAAGTTCTACGCCTCGGTCCGCGTGGACGTGCGGCGCACCGAGAGCCTGAAAAACGCGGGCGAGGTCATCGGCAACCGCACCCGCGCCAAGGTGGTCAAAAACAAGGTGGCCCCCCCCTTCAAGGAGGCCGAGTTCGACATCATGTACGGCGAGGGTATCTCCAAGGTGGGCGAGCTGGTGGATCTGGGCGTCAAGCTGGATCTGGTGCAGAAGTCCGGATCCTGGTTCGCCATGGGCGATCTGCGCATCGGCCAGGGCCGGGACTCCGCCAAGCAGTATTTGAAGGACAACCCGGAGGTGGCCGAGCAGCTGGAGGAGGACATCCGCAAGAACTCCTTCAAGCTCCTCTCCGGCCAGGCCAAGGCCGCCGCCAAGGCGGCGGGCCGCGCGGTGGACGTGTCCGCCGAGGACTTCGAGGACGGCGGAGATGCGGATCAGTAAGCTCTCCCCCTCCACTAAGGTCAAGGGCCGCTGGCTGGTCTGCCTGGAGGACGGCAGCATGCTCCGGGTGGGGGAGAATCAGGTGGCCGATTTCTCCCTGTACGCCGGCATGGAACTGGACGCGCGGGCGCTGGAAGCCCTGCGGGAGGCCGCCGGCACGGCCGCGCTGCGGGAGAAGGCCCTCAACTGCCTCTCCGTGCGGCCCCTGTCCCGGCGTGAGCTGGTGAAGAAGCTCTCCGCTCCCGGCAAGGCGGCGGGTGGGGAGGCGTTCGACGCGCAGGCGGCCCAGGCCACGGCCGAGGCCGTGGCCGACTGGCTGGAGGAGCTGGGTTACCTCAACGACGGGGAGTACGCCAAGACCCTGGCCCGGCACTACGCCGCCAAGGGCTGCGGGGAGCGGAAGATTCGGGACGAGCTCTACCGCCGGGGGGTGCCCCGGACGTACTGGGACAGCGCCCTGGAGGAGGCGGAGGGGCCGGAGGAGGCCATCGACGCCTTCCTGCGCAAGAAGCTGGCCGGGCGGGAGCCTGACCGGAAGGAGCTCAAGCGGGCGGCGGACGCCCTGGCACGCCGGGGCTACCGCTGGGACGAGATTAGCGCGGGGCTGCGCCGTTACGGCGCCGAGGCCCCGGAGGACTAAAAGGAGAGGGGCGTTGTCCATGGAGACCAGGGAAGTGCTGCTGACCCGGCGCAGCGTGCGTAAGTACAAGCGGGACCCCATCCCGCAGGCCGACCTGCTGGAGATCCTGGAGGCCGGGCTGGCCGCCCCCTCCGCCGTCAACCAGCAGCACTGGCACTTCGTGGTGGTGCGCAGCGAAAAGCGCATGCGGGAGCTGGCGGACGTGATGGGCAACGTGTTCGGGCGCTTCAAGCCCGTGCTGGAGGCCCGCTTCGCCAAAAACCCGGAGGCCATCGAGGACACCCGGGCCTTCCTCAACAGCCTGGGCGGCGCCCCGGTGTGCATCCTGGCCTTCTTCCTGCGGGACGACTACCCCGACCGGGACGGGGCCATGCAGAGCGTGTCCGCCGCCATTGAAAATATCCTGCTCTCCGCCTGGGACAAGGGCGTGGGCTCCTGCTGGCTCTCCGCCCCCCAGCGCATGGGCTTCGGCCCCGAGCTGCGGGAGCGCTTCGCCCCCGACAAGGGGGAGTTCGTGGCCGCGATCACCCTGGGCTACCCGGAGCAGGTGCCCAAAATGCCGCCCCGCCGGGACGGGCGGTACACCATCGTATAAAGGAGACAATGGCTTGAAGGTTGCATTCGTATCCCTTGGCTGTGCCAAGAACCTGGTGAATACCGAGCAGATGATGGCCCTCGTCCGCGCCGCGGGCCACGAGATTACCGCCGACCCCGCCGGAGCCGACGCGGCGGTGCTCAACACCTGCGGCTTTATCGACTCCGCCAAGAGCGAGGCCATCCAGAACATCCTGGAGCTGGCGCAGCTCAAGGCGGAGGGCGGGCTTCAGAAGCTGCTGGTCACCGGCTGCCTGTCCCAGCGCTACCGGGACGAGCTGATGGCCGAGATGCCCGAGGTGGACGGCGTGCTGGGCACCGGCAGCTACTCCGACATCGTGCCCGCCCTGGAGGCCGTGATGGCCGGGGAGCACCCCCGCCTGTTCGGCGACATCGACCACACCCGGGAGGACGGCGCGCGGGTGGTGTCCACCCCGGCCTACACCGCCTACCTGAAAATCGCCGAGGGGTGCGACAACCGCTGCTCCTACTGCATCATCCCCTACCTGCGGGGCCGCTACCGCAGCCGCAGCATGGAGTCCCTGCTGGACGAGGCCCGCGGCCTGGCGGCGCGGGGGGTGAAGGAGATCATCGTCATCGCCCAGGACATCACCCGCTACGGCACCGACCTCTACGGCCGCCGGGCCCTGGGGGAGCTGCTGACGCAGCTGTGCAAGCTGGACTTCCACTGGGTGCGCCTGCACTACCTCTACCCCGACGAGGTGGACGACGCGCTCATCGACGTGATCGCCCGGGAGCCCAAAATCCTCAAGTATATAGACATACCCCTCCAGCATATCAATGACGGTATCCTGAGGGCCATGAACCGCCGCAGCACCAAGGCCGAGATTGTGGAGCTGCTGGCCAAGCTGCGCGCGCGCCTGCCCGGCCTGGTGCTGCGCACCTCCCTGATCTGCGGCCTGCCCGGCGAGGGCGAGGCGGAGTTCGAGGAGCTGTGCGAATTCCTGCGGGACGCGGGCATTGAGCGGGCGGGTATCTTCCAGTTCTCCCCCGAGGAGGGCACCCCCGCCGCGGTGATGCCCAACCAGGTGGACCCCGACGTGGCCGCCCGGCGGGTGGAGCTGCTGGTGGACCTCCAGTCCCGGGTGATGGATTCCTTCAACGAAAGCCGCATGGGGGAGGTCCTGGAGGTGCTCTGCGAGGGCTTCGACCCGGACATGGGGTGCTACGCGGGGCGGTCCTACGCCGACTCCCCCGACGTGGACGGCAAGGTGTTCTTCACCGCCGCCGGGCTGGTCCCGGCGGGCAGCTTCGTCCACGTGCGCATTACCGGCGCGGCGGACGGGGATCTGACCGGAGAAATCGAGGAGTAGACATGAATACGGCAAACAAGCTCACCCTGACCAGGATTGTGCTCATCCCCCTCTTCCTTGTGGTGCTGTACCTGGATTTCCCCTTTAATCGTTACCTGGCCCTGGCCATCTTCGTGCTGGCCAGCGTGACCGACTTTATCGACGGCTATATCGCCCGCCACTACGACCAGGTCACCGACTTCGGCAAGTTCATGGACCCGCTGGCCGACAAGCTGCTGGTCATGGCGGCGCTGATCTGGTTCGTGGCCGAGGGCCGCTTCCCCGCCTGGGCGCTGCTGATCGTGGTGGCCCGGGAGTTCGCTGTCACCGCCCTGCGGCTGGTGGCCGTGGAGGGAGGCCGGGTCATCGCCGCGGGCTGGTCGGGCAAGGTCAAGACCGCCTCCACCATGGTGGGCATCTGCCTGATGCTGCTGCCCGTGCCCCCGGTGGTGGACGCGCTGGTGGCGGCCGTGGTGGTGGTCACCACGGCCTACTCGGGCGTGGAGTATTTCCTCAAAAACAAGGACGTCGTCAACTGGGGCGATATGTAATGCTGGACTTTTCAAAGGCCCTCTGCGCCGGGGAGCCCCTGATCCACCCCACCTCCAGCGCCAAGAACTGCACCTTCGGGGCCTACGTGGAGGTGGGGGACCGCTGCGTGCTGGAGGAGAGCGTGTTGGGGGACTACACCTACTGCTTCGGCGGCAACGACGTGATCTACGCCGAGCTGGGGAAGTTCAACTCCCTGGCCACCGGCGTGCGGATTAACCCCGTGCAGCACCCCGCCCACGTCCGGGCCGCCGCCCACCACTTCACCTACCGCTGCGCCCACTACGGCCTGGGGCCGGACGACGCCTCGCTTATCGCGTGGCGGCGGGAGAGCCGGGTGGTGACGGGGCACGACGTGTGGATCGGCCACAACGCGGTGGTTATGGGCGGCGTTTCCCTGGGAAATGGCGCCGTGGTGGGCGCGGGGGCCGTGGTGACCCACGACGCGGCGCCCTACGAGATCGTGGGCGGCGTGCCCGCCCGGCACATCGGCTGGCGCTACCGGGAGGAGATCATCGCCGCCCTGGAGCGCATCCGCTGGTGGGACTGGGATCACGGGACGCTGGCCGCGCGGGTGCGGGACTTCGACGACGTGGAGGCCTTCTGCGCCCGGTACGACCCCGGGCCTGTGGATCAATGCTGAGCACAGCAAGAAAGCGCGGCCCTTACGGGCCGCGCTTTCTTACTGTGCTCCACTTGGGAATGCCGTATCCCTACCAGTTGATTCTTTCCCCACAGTGGGGGCAGTATTTCGTGTCCGTTCTTCCTATAAACTTACCGCAGCTTGAGCATTTCCCAAAAATCAACCAGAAAATTGCGCCGGCAAGGATAACAACAAAGGTCAAGTAGCCAAATACAGCGTTTTTTGTTACAGCGAAAAGGGCAAGGCATACCGCCGCCAAGGCGCAGGCGGCAAATACCGTGGTGCGGGCCGTTTTGAGTCTCATCCGTATCTCCTCCTTGTCTGTGTTGGTCGGACCAGCTATTTGAATGATACCATATTCTCTTGTGCCTTTCAATGCAGCACCCCGGCCTTGACACCTTTTCCCGGCCGTGGTAATATACTAAAACAACAACTCAATATCGCGAGGATCGGAAAGAGTAGCGCGCCAAGTGCCCGCCAGAGAGGAACCGCCACCGGCTGAGAGCGGTTCCAGGGAGACAGCGCGTGAAGTGCGTCCGGGAGCGAGGGGGATGTGGAAGCCCCCCGGTTTGCCGCCGTTACCGGGCCTTTTGAGAGAAAAATGAGAGTGGAACCGCGAGTTGATCGCCTCTTATGCCGCAGGGCATAGGGGGCGTTTTTCATCGCCCGGGGAAGGGGGAGCTGTACTTTGACCAGACTGGGGGAGACCCTGCGGGCCTACCAGGCCCGCGACCCGGCGGCCCGGAGCCGCCTGGAGGTATTTTTGCTGTATCCCGGCGTGCACGCCATCATCTACCACCGCTTCGCCCATTTTTTGTTCCGCCACGGCCTGCGCTTTTTGGCCCGGTGCGTGTCCCAGTGGAGCCGGTTCTGGACGGGGGTGGAGATCCACCCCGGCGCGCAGATCGGGCGTCGCTTCGTCATCGACCACGGCATGGGAATCGTCATCGGCGAGACGGCCGAGGTGGGGGACGACGTGCTGCTGTACCAGGGGGTGACCCTGGGGGGCACCGGCAAGGACCAGGGCAAGCGCCACCCCACCATCGGCAATAACGTGCTGGTGGGGTCGGGGGCCAAGGTACTGGGACCCTTCACGGTGGGGGATCATTCCCGTATCGCCTCCAACGCGGTGGTGCTCAGCGAGGTGCCGCCCAACTCCACCGCCGTAGGCGTGCCCGCGCGGGTGGTGCGCATCGCGGGGGAGCGGGTGGACTACGCCGCCCAGGTGGACCAGATCCACGTCACCGACCCGGTGCAGAAGGAGCTGCAGGCCCTGTGCTCCCGGCTGGACTTTATGGAAAAACTCATGGACGAAAAATTTGATCATACAATCGAGGAGAGCGAGCTATGAAACTCTACAATTCCCTGTCCCACACCAAGGAGGACTTCGTCCCCCGGGAGCCCGGCAAGGTGAAGATGTACACCTGCGGCCCCACCGTCTACCACTTCGCCCACATCGGCAACCTGCGCAGCTATATCATGGAGGACGTGCTGGAAAAATTCCTGCGCTACGACGGGTACGACGTCACGCGGGTGATGAACATCACCGACGTGGGCCACCTGTCCTCCGACGCGGACACCGGCGAGGACAAGATGCTCAAGGGCGCCCAGCGGGAGCACAAGAGCGTCATGGAGATCGCCCAGTTCTATACCGACGCCTTCTTCTCCGACTGCGAAAAGCTCAACATCAAGCGCCCCGACGTGGTGCAGCCCGCCACCGGCATGATCGGGGACTATATCAAGGTCATCGAAAGCCTGCTGGAGAAGGGCTACGCCTACCCCGCGGGGGGCAACATCTACTTCGACACCTCCAAGCTGGAGCAGTACTACGTCTTTAACGACCACGACGAGGAGGATCTGGCCGTGGGCGTGCGGGAGAGCGTGGAGGAGGATGACAACAAGCGCAATAAGGCCGACTTCGTGCTCTGGTTCACCAAGAGCAAGTTCGAGGACCAGGCCCTCAAGTGGGACTCCCCCTGGGGCGTGGGGTACCCCGGCTGGCATATCGAGTGCTCCTGCATCTCCATGAAGTACCTGGGGGAGTACCTGGACCTCCACTGCGGGGGCATCGACAACGCCTTCCCCCACCACACCAACGAGATCGCCCAGTCCGAGGCCTATTTGGGCCACCCCTGGTGCAAATACTGGTTCCACGTGCACCACCTGAACACCGCCGGGGGAAAAATGAGCAAGTCCAAGGGGGAGTTCCTCACCGTCTCCCTGCTGGAGGAGAAGGGATACGACCCGCTGGTCTACCGCCTGTTCTGCCTCCAGTCCCACTACCGCAAGGGCCTGGAGTTCTCCTTTGAGAACCTGGACAATACCCGCGCGGCCTACGACAAGCTGGTCTCCCGTGTGGCGGCGCTGAAGTGCGGCGGGGACGGGCCGGTGGACGAGGCCGCGGCGGCGCGGTACCGCGCCGCCTTCACGGAGGCCCTGGGCAGCGACCTGAACACCTCCCTGGGCGTCACCTGCCTGTACGACGTGCTCAAGGCGGACACCGACGACGGCACCAAGGCCCTGCTGGTGGCCTCCTTCGACCAGGTGCTGGGCCTGGATCTGATGAAAAAGGCGGCCGCCCTGCGGGAGAAGGAGGCCGCCCCCGTGGAGGGCGCGGCGGAGATCGAGGCCCTCATCGCCCAGCGCGCCGCGGCCAAGAAGGCCAAGGACTTCGCCGAGGCCGACCGCATCCGGGACGCGCTCAAGGATATGGGGATTGAGATCAAGGACACCCCCCAGGGCGTGGTGTGGAAAAAGATCTAAACAGGCTGAGGCCCGCGTCCCATGGGACGCGGGCCTCTTTTTTGTCGTTGAAGGCTATCTAAAGCCGCCCCTACGGCCCTGCGGTTACCGCTGCTCCACGCCGTCAATGAAGAGCTCCACCGTCTGCGCCACGTAGGCCTCCTCGTCCACGTCGGCGGGCACGCCGTTGATGATCTTGTAGAGCACCACGAAGGAGGTGAGGCTCCCCAGCAGGGAGCAGACCGCCAGATCCATGTCCAGCCCGGCCCGGACGGTGCCCAGCTCCTGCTGGTGGCGCAGAAAGCCGGTGAGCAGCCGCCGCACCGTGCAGAAGCTCTTCTCGTAGTACACGGCGCCGAAGGCGGGGAACTGGTTGGAGTCCCGGATGACCGCGCCGAAAAAGGCGTTGCGGTGCTCGTCGTGGCTCAGCTCCATGTAGGCGCGGGCGACGCGGCGCACCTCCCGCTTCCAGTGGTTGCCGTCCAGGCGTTCCGCCGGACAGGGGGTCTCGCCGGCGTAGAGCTGGAGCACCTGGAAGAACAGATCCTCCTTGCTGGTGCAGTACTGGTAGAGCGCGGCCTTGGAGAAGCCCGCGCTCTCGGCGATCTCGTCCATGGTGGTGCCCTCGAACCCCCGCTCCCCGAAGAGGATAAGGGCGGCGCGGAGGATCTCCTCCCGGCGCTTCTCGTGCTCGGGGCGCAGGGCGGCGGCCTGGGGGATGTCCAGGGAGGAGAAGAGCTCCCGCTTGCCGCTGAAGTACAGGTAGATGGTGGAGGGGGAGATGTCCGCCCGCTGGGCGATGTCCCCGATCTTGGTCTCCGCATACCCCTTTTCCAAAAACACCTGGCGCCCCGCGTCCTGGATCCTGGCCTTCAGCTCGGCTTTGCGCGCTTCGTTGGTCATGTTCCACATTCCTCCCGACACGCCGGTTACTCATGATTATTATTAAATCATGCTTAGACGTGCTTGTCAACCGCCGGGAACGTGGTAAAATAATGTCTGCTGAATAAACCGCCTTGCGGTTTATTCGCGCGGCGAGGCCGCGCAATCTTTTAAAAACGGTCGCATTTAGCCGTTTTCAAAAGATTCAGACATTGCTGCAATGCGTATTTCCCTTGGAGCGGCAAGCCGCTCCAAGGGAATGTGCAATGTTTTTTGGGCGTTTACGCCAAAAAACTTGCACTTGGACAAAGCCAATGAGTGTTGAAAGCCTTGGCTTTCAACACTTGCGGTTTTGTTCAGTACGCATTAAAATAGGGTGAACAGACAAAAAGGAGGGAAGCGGCATGGACGAAAAACGGCGGCAGCTCCAGGCATGGATTGACGAGAGTGAGAACATCGTGTTTTTCGGCGGGGCGGGCGTGTCCACCGAGAGCGGCATCCCCGACTTCCGCAGCGTGGACGGGCTGTACAACATGCGCTACGCCTACCCGCCCGAGACCATCATCAGCCACACCTTTTTCACCCAGCGCCCGGAGGAGTTCTACCGCTTCTACCGGGACAAGATGCTCTGGCCGGACGCCGCGCCCAACCCGGCCCACCGCAAGCTGGCGGAGCTGGAGCGGGCGGGGAAGCTCAAGGCGGTGGTGACCCAGAACATTGACGGGCTGCACCAGGCGGCGGGGAGTAGGAACGTGTACGAGCTCCACGGCTCGGTGCACCGCAACTACTGCATGAAGTGCGGCAAATTTCACGACCTGGACTTCGTCGTGCACGGGGAGGGGGTGCCCCGCTGCGCCTGCGGCGGAGTGGTCAAGCCCGACGTGGTGCTCTACGAGGAGCCGCTGGACTCCGCCGTGCTGAACGGGGCATTGCGGGCCATCGAGGGGGCCGACATGCTGATCATCGGCGGCACCTCCCTGGCGGTCTACCCGGCGGCCAGCCTGATCCACTACTACCGGGGGGAGCGGCTGGTGCTGATCAACAAGAGCCCCACCCCCTACGACCACGACGCGGACCTCATTCTGGCCGGGCCCATCGGGGAGATACTGGGCGGGGTCACGGTTGGCAATTGAGAATTGATAATTGAGAATGGAGAATGGGCGGGGGACGGGGGTCCTCCGCCTGTTCATCGCCCTACTGTTTATCGAAAAACAATAAAAAATAATTGACATACGATAATGGCAGTGCTAGAATACCCTCAAAAGGAGGGTGTTTCAATGGACGTGAAAAAACACGGCGCCGCGGCCCTGGCCCGGGTGCTCAAGGTGCTGGTGAGCGTTACCTTTGTGTGCAACCTGATTGTACTGCCCTGTGTGCCGATGCTGACCACCACCGGAGGCGCGGCCGACATTGTAGAGCTCTGGGGACAGATGGGGCCATATCTCTTCCTCCTGGGCTGGCAGCTGTTCGGCACAGTCCCCTATCTGACGGTGCTCTCCCTCTTCCTGCTGTTCTGCGGCGTCTGTACAGCCGTAATCCTCTGGCAGGCCAGGCGGGTGCTGATTACGATCATCGAGGGGGATACCTTCACGCTCGGCAACGCCCGCAACATGCGCCGGGCGGCGGTGTGCTGCTTCCTGATCTGCGCCGCGGCCCTGGCCCGGGTGGTGTGGAGCTTTTTCTACTACGCCTCCCCCGCGCCGCTGTTCACCTACAACGCCCTCTTTGTCCCCCTCTTCCTCATGGGCGGGCTGCTGTGCATGGTCATGTCCGCCCTCTTCCGGCAGGCCGCTGAGCTCAAGGAAGAGAACGACTTGACCATATAGGGGGGCGGGAATATGCCGATTGTCGTCAATCTGGACGTGATGATGGCCAGACGGAAGATGAGCCTGAACGAGCTGGCCTCCCGGGTGGATCTGACCCTGGCCAACCTGTCCATCCTCAAGAACAACCACGCCAAGGCCGTGCGCTTCACCACCCTGGAGGCCATCTGCAAGGCCCTGGATTGCCAGCCGGGGGACATCCTGGAGTACGTGCCGGAGGCGGGAGATGCGGATTAAGTTTATCCTCCCGGCCCTGGAGGAGGCCAAAAGCCCCTTTTGGCGGCCCATTAAATACTCCCTCTTCCCACCCCTGGGCCTGGCCACCCTGGCGGCCTGCTGCGGGGCGGACGACGAGATCACCCTGGCCGACGAGCACGTGGAGGAGCTGGAGCTGGAGGACGACCCCCAGCTGGTGTGCATTGAGACGTACATCACCAACGCCCGGCGCTCCTACGCCCTGGCGGACCACTACCGCGCCCGGGGGGCCTACGTGGCCATGGGCGGGCTGCACGCCACCACCCTGCCGGCGGAGGCCCTGGTCCACTGCGATACGGTCCTCCTGGGCCCCGGCGAGCGGGCCTTCCCCCGCTTCCTGGCCGACCTGCGGGCGGGGCGGGCCATGCGGCGCTACTACGACCCGGAGTTCGACCTCTCCAACCCGCCGCTGCCCCGGCGGGACCTCTTCCGCCGGGAGAAGTATTTTGTGCCCAACTCCATGACCATCTCCCGGGGCTGCCCCAACCGCTGCGATTTCTGCTACGTGGGCAGCTTTTTCCCGCCCGGAAAGAGCTTCTACGCCATGAAAATCGACCGCATCCTGGCCGAGCTGGAGACTATGCCCGGCCGCCACCTCTACTTCCTGGACGACAACCTCTTCGCGGACAAGCGCCTGTGCCGGGATTTGTTCACCGAGCTGCGGGGGAGGGGAAAGCTGTTCCAGGGGGCGGTGACGGTGCCCGGCGTGCTGGACGGGGACCTCATCGAGCTGGCGCGGGACGCGGGCTTCCGCAGCGCCTTCATCGGCTTCGAGTCCACCCGGCGGGAGAGCCTGGTGTCCGCCGGAAAGGGGGTCAACGTGGACCGGGACTACGGCGCGGCCATCAGGCGGCTGGACGAGCTGGGCATCCTCATCAACGGCAGCTTCATCTTCGGGCTGGAGGAGGACGGGCCGGAGGTCTTTGGCGACACCGCCCGCTGGGCGGTGGACCAGGGGATCACCACCGCCACCTTCCACATCCTCACCCCCTACCCCGGCACGGCGGTGTACAAAAATATGGAGCGTGCGGGGCGCATTACCTGCCGGGACTGGGACCGCTACGACACCCGGCACCTGGTATTCGACCACCCCCGGCTGAGCGCCCGGGAGATGGAGGAGGGCTACCGCCGGGCCTACAAGACCTTCTACCAGTGGGGGAATATTGCCGCCGGGGCGGGGCGCCACGAGAAGCTGCGTATGCGCGCCAAGCACTTTTTCTACTCCGGCGCGTGGAAAAAATGCGAACCCATGTGGAATTTCATCATCAAGGCGGGGCTGCCGGGCAGGGCCAGGGCGGGCCTGGAGGCGGTGCTGCGGTAAACGGGAGGCGTAATTATGACGAGTATCGGAAGTTTGATTCTGGGTCTGGCCGCGTGGGTGCTGCCCATCTGCGGCCTGGCGGAGTATGGAAAGCGGGCGGGGGGCTTTTCCGCGGCCAGCTTCGCCGCCTGCGCCCTGGCCCTGCTGCTGCAAATCTTCTATTTCCACGGCCTGTCGGCCAGGGGGGACTGGTCGGCGGTGGAGGACACCTCCCGCGCCGTGGCGCTGGTCTCGGCCGTGCTGACGGCGGTGACGGCGCTCCTGAACGGGGCGCTCTGGGCCCTGCACCGCCGCAGGCGCTGGGAAAAGAAGGAGCGCGGAGGGGCTTGACAGGCCGGGCCGCTGCATTTAGAGTAGAGGGGAAGGGCTGGTGAACACCATGAAGCGCTGCATTGCCGAAGCCGGAATAGCGTCCCAAAAGAAATATATTAGGAGGCAGAACGATGTCTATTCCGGCAAAAACAATCTATCCGCGCACGGGTGACCGGCAGACGGTCTACCTGGACGCCGTGGTCAAAAACCCCGCGATTTCCATCGGCGCTTACACCATGTACAACGATTTTGTGCACGACCCCACCGAATTCGAGCGCAACAACGTGCTCTACCACTACCCCGTCAACGGCGACCGCTTGACCATCGGGAAATTCTGTTCCATCGCCTGCGGGGCGAAATTTATCTTTACCAGCGCCAACCATGCCATGGGCAGCCTGTCCACCTACCCGTTCCCCCTGTTCTTCGAGGCGTGGGATCTCCCGGTGTCGGAGATCACGTCGGCGTGGGACAACAAGGGCGATATTGTGGTGGGCAGCGACGTGTGGATCGGCTACGAGGCGGTGATCCTATCGGGCGTGACCATCGGCGACGGGGCGATCATCGGCACACGGGCCGTGGTCACCAAGGACGTGGCGCCCTACACCATCGTGGGGGGCGTCCCGGCGAAGCCCATCCGGCGGCGGTACGACCCCGCCGTGATTGCCCGGCTGGAGGCCATTCGGTGGTGGGATCTCCCCGAGGAGACGATCAAGGGGCTCCTGCCCGCCATCAGGAGCGGGGACGTGGTGGCCCTGGCGGCGGCCTGCGCCGGGGACAGGCGGTAAACAAATCCGGCTGGGATGGAAAAGGCAGGCGATGGTGGACGGGCGATTCGTGAATCGCCCCTACGAGTGCCAAGCGCGGTATGGGGCATGGCAGTACGAGCGGCTTTTTAGGCACTCCTTGAATAGCAACTATTCCCAAGTCTGGGCGGGTCATGTGCCGCAGGGGCGGCAGCCCTATTCGCCTTAAGTGCCAGACCGAACCGAGCCCTGAGCGCTGCCAAGTCTTGCAGGTTACCTGAACCGCACCGCCGCGCGGCCCCGGGTCCAGGGCCGAAGCCCTGGTTGTTTCTTCCCGGGGTTCTTTGCAACCAAAGAATCCCGCCGCCGGAGGCCGGGCCTCTGAAAAAGGAGACGGATTGCCGCGTCGGCCCCGAGGGGCCTCCTCGCAATGACAGGGTTGCCTTATCCGCCTAAGCTGTAACGACGATATTTACATCCTGCGTACAAGCGCGACAATCTGAAATGAAACGCGCCGCACGGTTTCAAACCGTGCGGCGCGTTTATTCCCTATTTATCCGTCCAGGACGTACCGCTCCACCGCCTGGCCCACGCCCCCCTCAGTGTTGGCGGGGGCGGCGTATTTGGCGGCGGCCTTGGCCTCGGCCATGCCGTTTTCCATGGCGAAGGACCAGCCCGCCCAGGAGAGCATCTCCAGGTCGTTGCACCCGTCCCCGAAGGCCATCACGGCCCCGGCGGGCACGTTCAGGTGGGCGCACAGGGCCTTGAGGGAGCCGCCCTTGCTCACACCCTCGGCGGTGAGCTCCAGGTTGTCGGCAAAGGCGTTGGCCATCGCGGCGGGGCCGGTCTGCTCCAAACGGCGGACCACCTGCTCCCGCAGCCCGGCGGGCACCCGGAACACATGGATCTTCTCCACCGTCCTGCCCGCGAGCACCCCGTCCAGATCCCGGGCGAAGATGGTGTGCCCCTGGAACATGGCGTCGTAGGCGGGGGATGGGCTCCAGGCCCCGGCCTGCTGTGCAAAGCGCTGCTCCACGTAGTTGTCCCCCTCGCAGTACACCTCGAAGGGCAGGTTGAAGTCCCGCAGGGCGGCCAGCATCAGGAGCCACTGGCGCTCGGGCAGGGGGCGGGATAAAAGCCGCTCCCCGGTGGACAGATCCCACACCGAAGCGCCGTTGGCGCACACGCCGTAGCGCATGGCCCCGCCCAGCTGGCGGGCCACGCCCTCCAGAAAGACCATGGGCCGCCCAGTGGCGGCGGCCACCAGCACCCCCCGCTCCGCCGCCGCGCGCAGGGCGCGGGCGCTGCGCGCCGGTACGGTGGCGTGGTCGGCGTCCAGCAGCGTGCCGTCCATGTCCAGGGCGATGAGCCGGACGTCCATGCCTAGCCCTTCATGGCCAGGGCGGCGCGGGCCTTCTCCGCGATGGCGGCGGGGGTCAGGCCGTAGTGCTCCAGCACCAGGGGGGCCTTGCCGGAGCGGCCGAAGACGTCGGGCACGCCGTGGCGCACCACGGGCACGGGGCAGGCGCCGGACAGGTACTCGCACACCGCCGCGCCCAGCCCGCCGATGATATTGTGCTCCTCGGTGGTGACGATGCAGCCGGTCTCCTTCGCGGCCCTGAGGATAAGCGCCTCGTCCAGGGGCTTGATGGTGTGCATGTCCAGCACCCGGGCGTCCACGCCCTCGGCCTTGAGCAGCTCGGCGGCCTGGAGGGCCATCTGCACCATCATGCCGGTGGCGACCAGGGTCACGTCCCGGCCCTCCCGGAGAGTGGCGCCCTTACCCAGCGTGAAGGAGTAGCCGGGGATGGCGTCGGTGACGTTCTCCACCGCCAGGCGGCCCAGGCGCAGGTAGGCGGGGCCGTCGTAGTCCAGCAGGGCCTTGACGGTGAGGGTCATCTCGTGGGCGTCGCAGGGGCAGCACACCAGCATGCCGGGCAGGGCGCGCATGGTGGCGAAATCCTCGCAGCACTGGTGGGTGGCGCCGTCCTCGCCCACGGACAGCCCGCCGTGGGAGCCCACCATCTTCACGTTCAGGTGGGGGTAGGCGATGGAGTTGCGCACCTGCTCGAAGGCGCGGCCGGCGGCGAACATGGCGAAGGTGCTGGCAAAGGGCTTCTTGCCGCAGGCGGCGAGGCCGGCGGCCACGCCCGCCATGTTGCACTCGGCGATGCCCATGTTGAAGAAGCGGCCGGGGTAGGCCTTGGAGAAGGCGCGGGTCATGGTGGCGCTGGACAGGTCGGCGTCCAGCACCACCAGCTCGGGGTACTGCCCGGCCAGGGCCACGATGGCCTCGCCGTAGGCGGCGCGGGTTGCAATCTTCTCTGCCATTTTACATCGCCTCCAATTCAGCCAGCTTGGCCTCCAGCTCGGCCCGGGCCGTCTCAAACTGCTCGTCGTTGGGGGCCTTGCCGTGCCACCCGGCGTCGTTTTCCATGAAGGAGACACCCTTGCCCTTGGTGGTATGGGCCAGGATGACGGTGGGGGAGCCCTTGCAGGCCCCGGCCTCGTCCAACGCGGCCTTGATGGCGGCGAAGTCGTGGCCGTCCACCTTCAGCACGTTCCAGTTGAAGGCGGCGAATTTGGCGTCCAGCGGCTCGGAGGGCATCACGTCGGCGGTTTTGCCGTCGATCTGCAGGCCGTTCACGTCCACGATGGCGCACAGGTTGTCCAGGTGGTACTTGGCCGCCGACATGGCGGCCTCCCACACCTGGCCCTCGGCGATCTCGCCGTCGCCCAGCAGGGCGTACACGCGGTAGTCCTTCCGGTCCAGCTTGCCCGCCAGGGCCATGCCCACGGCGGCGGAGATCCCCTGGCCCAGGCTGCCGGTGGACATGTCCACGCCGTTGACGTGCACCATGTCCGGGTGGCCGGAGTAGTGGCCCTGGATGGAGCGGAAGAGCTTGCAGTCCTCCACGGGGAAGTAGCCCTTCAGGGCCAGGGTGGCGTAGAGGGCGGGGGTGCAGTGGCCCTTGGAGAGGACGAAGCGGTCCCGGTCCGGGTTCTTGGCGTCGGCGGGGTCCACGCGCATGTGGTCGAAATAGAGCTCGGTGAGCAGGTCCAGGGCGGAGAGGGAGCCGCCGATATGGCCGGAGGCGGCGGTGTGCACCATCTCCATGGCCAGCAGACGGGCCCGGGCCGCGGCGACGACCAGCTCGTGCGCTTTGGTCTGTTGCATCGTATCACCTTTCTTTTTCGGAATTTCAGGCATGGCACTAGTATATCCCAGCGGCGTGGGACAAGCAAGTCAAAATGCGCGGAAAAGCGGCGGAAACCGAAGGGTTCCCGCCGCCCCCTGCGCCGGGCGGGGCTACCGGATGCCCGCGTCCAGACCCAGGGCCGCCGCCTTGACGACGGCCACCGTATTCTCGATGCCGATGTGGCTGCTGACGCACAGGTCGTAGGTGTCCCGGGCGCCCCAGCGGTTGGTGGAAAAGTAGTTGTAGTAGCTGGCGCGCTGCTTGTCGCGCTTGTTGACGTAGCTCTCCAGGTTCTCCATCTCCACGTGGTACTCCTCAAACGCGCGGCGGGTGCGCTCGGCCAGCGGGGCCGTGATGAAAACCCGCAGGCAGTGCTCGAAATCCCGCAGCACGTAGTCCGCGCAGCGGCCCACAAAGACGCAGGGGCCGGACATGGCGGCCTCCTTGATGATCTTGGACTGGGCGATAAAGACCTGGTCGGGGATGGACGTGCTCTGCACGGCGCAGTACAGGTCGTACATGAAGCTGCCCGTGGGGCGCTGCTCCGCCGTCTGAATATAGTTCTCCGAAAGTCCGGTCCGCTTGGCTACCTCCTGGATGATCTCCTTGTCGTAGAAGGGGATGTCCAGCTCCTCGGACAGGCGCTTGGCGATGATGCGCCCGCCGGAGCCGAATTCACGGCCGATGGTAATCACAACATGTTTCATGGAAGTACACCTCCTGGTTTAATTATAGCTTGTTTCGGACAAAGTTTCAAGCTACAATGGAGATACAAGGAGGTGGTAAACCGTGAATACCCCTTTGCTGATCCTGTTCCTCGCCCTGACCCTGCTGCACCTGGCGGCCTGCGCCGGGGGCCGGCAGAAGGCCCGTTTGGCCACCAAGCCCCTGCTCCTGCCCGCCCTCGCCGCCTTCTACTGGTGCTCGCTCCCCGCCGGGGCGGCCGCCCCGGCGGTGCTGGCGGCCCTGCTCTTCGGCCTGCTGGGGGACGTGCTGCTGATGATCCCCCGCCCCGCGGCGCCCCAGGGAAAGGTGGACGGCCTGCTGCTGGGCGGCATGGGGGCCTTCCTGCTGGGCCACGTGTGCTATATCGCCGCGTTTCTGGACGGGGGGGCGTGGGGGCGGGCGGCCTGGGCCTGCGCGGCCGCGGGCGCGGCCTGCCTGGCGGCCCTGATCCTGATTCTGCGCGCCCTCTGGGCCCATATGGGTCCCATGCGCCTGCCCGGCACCGTGTATCTGCTGGCGCTGGTGTCCATGGCCTTCTGCGCCCTGGCCTCCGGGCTGGCACTCCCCCTGCCGTGGCGGCTGGCGGGCGGACCCCTCTTCGTGATCTCCGACTATATCCTGGCCCGCTCCATCCTGTTGGGGCCCAAGCGTTACACCGACTTCTGGGTGATGCTCACCTACGCCGCCGCCCAGCTTTGCCTGTTGCTGGGCTTCTTATAAGAGAAAGGACGTGTCCATATGCTGGAACTGCCCGAGAGCACCGTGCTCTCCCGCCAGCTGCGGGAGGCCGCCGCGGGAAAGACGGTTACCCGCGCCGTGGCCGGGGCCTCCCCCCACCGCTTCACCTTCTTCACGCCCGGCGCCGGGGAGCTGCCCGGCCTGCTGGAGGGGCGGACGGTGGACGACGCCCAGCCCTCCGGCGGACTGGTGGAGATCGCCCTGGGCAATCTGCGCCTGACCCTGGGGGACGGGGTCAATCTGCGCTGGTTGGCCCCCGGCGCGGCCCGGCCCGCCAAGCACCAGCTCCTGCTGGAGCTCTCCGACGGCTCCGCCCTGGCTGCCACCGTGCAGATGTACGGGGGTATTTCGGCCTTCCCGGCGGGGGAGAACGAAAACTTTTACTATCTTGTGACCAAGGAGAAGCCCTCCCCCCTGAGCGGGGGCTTCGACCGCAGTTACTTTGAGGGCCTGCTCTCCCAGTGCAAGCCCACCCTGTCCGCCAAGGCCTTCCTGGCCACGGAACAGCGCATCCCCGGCCTGGGCAACGGCGTGCTCCAGGACATTCTGTTCCAGGCCCGGGTCCACCCCAGGCGCAGGCTGGAGACCCTGGGCAGCGGGGCACTGGACGCCCTTTACCACAGCGTAAAGACCACCCTGGCCGACATGGCGCAGTACGGCGGGCGGGACACCGAGCGGGACCTCTACGGACAGGCGGGCGGGTACTGCACCCTGCTCTCGGCCAAGACCTGGAAGGGCCCCTGCCCGGTGTGCGGCGGGCCCATCGTGCGGCAGGCCTACCTGGGGGGCAACGTGTACTTTTGCCCCCACTGCCAGCGGTCGCAAAGCTAGGATGCAGACGGACAGGCTGTTTCAGATCGTCTGGCTGCTGCTGGAGCGGGGGACCGTGACTGCGAAGGAGTTGGCACAGCGCTTCGAGGTGTCGGTGCGCACGGTGTACCGGGACGTGGACGCCCTCTGCGCCGCCGGGGTGCCCGTCCGCGCGGCCCAGGGCCGTGGCGGCGGCTTCTCCCTGATGGAGGGCTTCGTGCTGGACCGCTCCGCCCTCACCCGGGGGGACCGGGAGCAGATGCTCCTGGCCCTCCAGAGCGTGGCCGCCGCCGGGCAGGCCGGGGCGGGGGAGGCGCTGGAGCGGCTGGGGGCCTTCCTGGGCCGGGAGGACGGCAGCTGGCTGGAGGTGGACTTCTCCCCCTGGGGGGACGGCGGCGGCGGCCGCGCGGTATTTGAGGCCCTGAGGGACGCGGCGGTGGCGCGGCGGGTGGCGGCCTTCTCCTACTACGGCGCGGACGGCACGGCCTCCCAACGGGTGGTGGAGCCGCTGAAGCTGGTCTTCCGGGGCCAGGGGTGGTACCTGTGGGCCTGGTGCCGGAAGCGGCGGGATCTGCGCTACTTCAAGCTCACCCGCATCCGGGGCCTGGAGGTGCTGGAGGAGCGCTTCGACCGGCCCAGGCCGGGCCCGCGGCCCGCGGGCGGCCCGGCCTACTCCGGGGAGTCGGTCCGCCTGGCGCTGCGGCTGGGGCCGGAGCAGGCCCACCGGGTGCTGGACGAGATGGGGGAGGGCTGGACGCGGGAGGCGGACGGCTCCTTCCTGGTGCGGCTGGACTTCCCCCAGGGGGGCTGGCTCTGGGGCTGGCTGCTGTCCTTCGGGGAGGGGCTGGAGGTGCTGGAGCCGGAGTGGGTCCGCGCCGGGCTGCGGGACCGGCTGCGCGGGGCGCTGAAACGCTATGAAACCTGACGGGCCGCTGTCAGGTTTTATGCGGTATACTGGGTCTGAGTAAAAGGAGGCGGCGAAATGGACAAGCTGGACTATAAGAAGGAGTATAAGGATCTCTACCTGCCCAAGACGAAACCCGCGCTGATCGAGGTGCCCGCCATGACCTTCGCCATGGTGGACGGCAGGGGGGACCCCAACCGGGAGGGCGGGGAATACCAGCAGGCGCTGGCGGTTTTGTACGCCCTGTCCTACACCATTAAAATGAGCCGCATGGGGGGCAATACCCCGGCGGGCTACTTCGACTACGTGGTGCCCCCGCTGGAGGGGCTGTGGTGGATGGACGACGGCAGCCCCGTGGACTTCGCGCACATGGACAAGGAGCGCTTCTGCTGGACGGCCATGATCCGCCAGCCCGCGTTCGTCACGCCCGAGGTCTTTGGGTGGGCCTGCGGGGAGGCGGCGCGGAAAAAGGGGCTGGACGTCTCCCACGCCCGGCTGGAGGCCCTTGAGGAGGGGCTCTGCGCCCAGGTGATGCACCTGGGGAGCTACGACGCCGAGGGGCCGGTCCTGGAGGGGCTGGACAGCTTCATCGCACAGCAGGGGTACGCGCCCGACTACGGCGCCGCCCTGCCCACGGGGCAGCCGCGCCGCCACCACGAGATTTACCTCACCGACGCCCGGCGCTGCAAGCCGGAGAAGAACCGCACCGTGCTGCGCACACCCATCCGAAAGGGGTAAAACCATATGGAGCTTATCGAGATTACGCCGGAAAACCTGGACCGGGAGCACATCTGCTGCGCCATCTCGGAGAAGAAGGGGGAGGCCTGCGTGGCCTCCAAAAAGGCCTGGCTGCGTGAACGCATGGCCGAGGGCCTGGTCTTTCGCAGGCTGGACGAGCGGGGCAAGGTGTTCATTGAGTACCTGCCCGCCGAGGCGGCCTGGTGCCCCCTGGAGGCGGCGGACTATCTGTTCATCGACTGCCTGTGGGTGTCCGGCCAGTTCAAGGGCCGGGGCTGGGGCGCCAAGCTGCTGGAGAGCTGCATCGGGGACGCGCGGCGGCAGGGCAAGGCGGGCGTGTGCGCGGTGTCCTCCGCCAAAAAGCGGCCCTTCCTGTCCGACCCCGGCTTTTTCAAGCGCTGGGGCTTCCAGAAGGCGGACGAGGCCCCGCCCTGGTTCGAGCTGTACTACCTGCCCCTGCGGGAGGACGCCGCCCCGCCCCGGTTCAAGCCCTGCGCCAGGGAGGGCGTGCCGGGGGACCGTGGTCTGACCCTCTACTACTGCGACCAGTGCCCCCACACGGGGAAGTACGCCCAGCTGCTGGGACAGTGGGGGGAGGCGCGGGGCGTGCCCGTGCGGCTGGTGAAGCTGGAGACGGGGGAGGCCGCCCGCAGCGCCCCCACCGCCTTCCCCACCTACAGCCTGTTCCGGGACGGCGTGCTGCTGACCAACGAGGTGCTGAGCGAAAAGGCCTTTCAAAAGCTGCTGGGGGTGTAGGGGACGGCGGACCTTCAGCCTGTCAAGTTGCAACTTAGGCGGATAAGGCTGCCGATGGTGGACGGGCGATTCGTGAATCGCCCCTACGGATGGAGGGTGACGGGGAAACGTCGGGCCGTATAAACGCCAAGGCAGCGAACGTGGCAGGGCAGTTCGAGCGGCTTTTCAGGCACTATTGAACCGCAACTATTACCAAGTCTGGGCGGGTCATGTGCCGCAGGGTCCAGGTGTCCGGGGGACACCTGGATGATTTCGGGCGAAGCCACCTTAAACTAGGCAGCCCTACTACCAACGGGCACAGGCCGAACCGAGCCCTGAGCGCTGCCAAGTCTTGCAGGTTACCTGAACCGCACCGCCGCCGGGCCCCTGGGTTCCCAGGGTCAGGGTGTCCGGGGGACACCCTGATGCATTCGGGCGCAGCCTCCTTTAAAAAACGAAGCCCTGGTTGTTTCTTCCCGGGGTTCTTTGCAACCAAAGAATCCCGCCGCCGGAGGCCGGGCCTCCAAAAAGACGGATTGCCGCGTCGGCCCCGCGGGGCCTCCTCGCAATGACAGGGTGCGCCTTATCCGCCTTAGTCGTGTCTCGAATATACTTTGTCGAAATGCTGAGCGCCCGGACGGTAACGTCCGGGCGCTCTTTGCCGCTTATTTCAGGTTCCGCACCAGATTGAGGGCCACGTCCAGCGCGTCGGCGCTGGTCCACAGGTCGGGCTGGTAGCCCACGAACTCCTCAAAGTCCCCCTCGGGGAACACGCACAGGTTGCAGCCCAGCTGGACGGCCACGCCGCTGTTGGGCAGGTACATCACGGTGTAGGCGTTGCTGGTCAGCATGCCGTAGGTGTTCTGGCCGATGATTAGCGTGTTTTCCACGTTCCGGGCCGCGTCCACGAAGATCTCCGCCGCGGAGGCGGTGTTTTTCCCGGTGAGGATAATCAGCAGGCTGTCGCTGTCCACAAAGGCGTCGGGCTGGCGGTTGGCCTCCACGTAGTGGTCGTTGAGGGCCGCGGCGTCCGCGATGTTCTTCCAGTCCTCGGGGCTGGTGTAGTACTGGTTTTCCGGGGAGTCTCTGAGCAGGTCCTCCATACTCAGGTACATCAGCTCCCGGTAGTTGCTGGTCACCGGGCTGCCCGCCCAGGCCGCCAGCCATTTGAGGGGCAAAATGCCGTTGCCGCCGCCGTTGGAGCGCAGATCCAGGATGACCACCGGCTCGTCCCTGAGCTGTTCGGCGTAGGAGAGGAACTGCTTTCCGATGGTGTCGTCGTTGGCCTCGTCAAAGCCCATGTTCCGGGCAAATAGGACGGGGATGTCCCCGCTGTACTGGAGATCAACGGCGCGGTCGCTCTGCTCGTAGCCGGAGCTCCACCGGTCGGCGCTGAGCACGTCGGCGGTGCCGTCGGTGTAGCGGACGGTGAGCTCGCCCGGGGTGGCCTTGAAGTCGGTGAGCACGCCGGGGTAGTAGACCACCTGGCCGCTGGTGGAGGCGGAGAGGCGGAAGAGGCCGTCCAGGTCGGCGTACCCGTCCACCGAGGCCACCCGCCTGCCGCCGTCCTGGGTGTAGTAGCCCTGTTCGTCCTTGAGATAGGCCACCTTGGAGTAGGAGTTGTCCACCTGGACCTCGGACAGGCCCGTGCCGTTGACGGTGAAGTGCCCGTCCTTCATAAAGGCCAGGTGCTTGAGCAGGGACTGCTCCAGCACCCCCGCGGTCAGGGCGGAGGCGTCCTTGCAGTCCTGGAGCACCGCGGCCTTGGCCGCGCCGAAGGCCTCGTCCCCGCCGAAGGCGTAGTAGGGGCCGTAGGTGGTCTGGAGGGCGCGGAACAGCACGTCCAGATCCGCCTCCGCCTGGGCCAGGGTCAGGGCCGCGCCGGGGGCGTATTCCACGTCGGTGGACTGGTAGTCGAAAATGTTGAAATCATCCCCGGAAAAGCTGTGCAGGTAGCTGGTAAAGTCCACGTCGGGCTTCACAATGGCACGGTGGCTGGCGTTCACCGCCTCCATCAGCCCCGCCATGCTGCCGTACTGGCCGGGGAGGGCGGGGGCCTCCGGCTGCGCCGGGGCGGCCTGGGTGGAGAGGTGGAACCGGGCGCCGGGCCGGCCCACAAAGACCACGTAGCCCCCCTCGGGCAGGGTGGCGGAGGTGTCCCCAAAGGCCCAGGAGCCAGCGGTGGCGGCCCCGGTCTGGTCGTAGACGTAGAACGCGCCCTGGTCGGGCACCTCCACGCTCAGGGTCTTGCCGGCGGCTCCGCCCACGGCGAACCAGCGGGCGTAGCCCTGCTCGCCCACGGTGCAGTACGCGCCGGGGCCCGCGTAGAGGTTGGCGATGGTCTCGGCGTCCACGAAGAGGTTGGCGCCGGCCTCCAGATACTCCGCGCCGTCCTCGGTATAGAAGCGGTAGTCAGACTGGTCACGCCCGGCGGTGCCGGGGATCTGGAGGTAGGCCAGGGCGGTATTTTCATCCACAATGCGGTTGGTGGACACGTAGCCGGGGGCGATGTCCAGAATCCCGGCGGGGAAGCCGGCCGCGGAGAGCCCCATGGCGTACACCGCGGAGGAGTACTTCTCGTTGACCAGCACGTAGCTCTTATTCTCACGCGCGCGCCAGGCGGCCATCACCGCGTCGGAGACCTCGTTGGCCTCCAGCCGCTGCATGGTGTACTCGCTCACCACCGTGGGGGCCAGGCCCTGCACAGGCTGGTAGATCTGCTCCCACAGGTAGGTATTGCCGTTTTCCTCCGTGACCAGCTTGGCCCGGGTGGTGCCCGACTCGTCCCGGAAGCTGCCGTCGCCGTAGTAGCCCAGGGTCTGGCCGCCGCCGCCCAGGATCTCGGGCAGGGCGAGGGTGAGGCCGTTTTCATCAAAGGAGGCCGTCATGATCCCGGCGGTGCCGGCGTAGACCCCGGCGTACTGATCCATGTCCTGGGGCATGTCGGCCTTTTCGGCGGCGGGGAGGGCGGCGGTCTCGTCCACCGTGACCCCCTGCTCCGCGAGCGTGTCAATCAGGATGCGGGCCGCGGCCAGCTGGTTGTAGGCGCTGCTGCCGCCGGAGGTGAGCAGCGCCACCGAGAGACCGTACTCGGGCAGCACCACCAGGGCGGCGTGGTAGGCCAGCGTGTCGCCACCCTTGACCAGGGCCTGTACGCCGCTTTGGTTGAAGGGGAACATGCGCACGTTGTCCCAGCCCAGGCCGTAAGCCAGGGCGTCGTCCTCGCTGCCGGCGGGCCAGAGGCCCCGGGCGCTCTCGTCGCTGGCCATGGCGTCCAGGGAGGACTGGCGCAGCAGCTTGGTGCCGCAGAACAGGCCGCCGAAGGAGGCCAGATCCTCCGCCGTGGCGTAGATGCCGCCGGTGCCGACGACGCCCAGGGTCTCGGGGGGCAGGGCGCTGTCGCTCTGGCCCAGGTAGGTCTTGGCCATCAGCGCCCGGTCAAACCCGTCCGCCGGGGTGAAGGTGCCGTCCAGGCCGTTGGGCCCCAGGACATGGTCGTGGAGATAGTCGGAAAAGTCCTGGCCCGAGACCGCCTCCACCACCAGCTCGGCCAGGGTGAAGCCGTCGTTGCAGTAGACGCTGTACGCGCCGGGGTCGGCCTTGAGGCGCTGGGTGCTCAGGCGGTTCAGGAGATCGTCGGTGCCGGAGGTGTCCCCCGGGTCCCCCAGCAGGAAGGCGTTGGCGGTGGAGGAGCCCATGAGGCCGGAGGAGTGGTTGAGCAGCATCCGCACGGTGATCTGCCTGTAGCGCTCGTCCGCCATGGTGAAGCCGGGCAGATAGGCGGTGACCGGCTTGTCCAAATCCAGCTTGCCGGCCTCGGCCAGCTGCATGGCGGCCGAGGTGGTGTAAATCTTGCTCACCGAGCCTATACCGTACAGGTTGTCAGCGGTGAGGGCGCGGTTTTCGGTGCGGGAGTAGCTGCCGGCGTGGCCGGAGAGGACGATCTCCCCGTCCCGCCACAGGGCGTACTGCACGCTGTCCGCCCCGCCGTACTGCATGGCAAGGCCCGCGGCGGCCTGGGCGCGGTCGGCCAGGGAGGGCGAGCCCTCTTCGGCGGCCGCGGGCAGCGTCAGCAGCCCGGCCAGCAGCGCCAGTGCCAGCAGGAGGGCGAGTGGCTTGTTCTTCTTCATGTTCACCTGTCCTTTCGGATCTTGATAGGTTCATTTTGATGCCCAAAGCGTTATAAGTCAAGTTAAGAATGGATTAAAAGCCGCCGGGCGTATGACCTATCGAAAGAATCGTCTACTGACATTTACTGAATGTCAATACTTCTGCCAGTTTAACATATACTTTCCTAAATGACAACTACTAAATGTCAATTTGGGAGAGCGGCTATGTACAAAAATAAGGCTTGCGACGGCTCCAACAATATTTGCGGGCGCAGGATCAAGGAATTCCGGGAAAGGATGCCCACCCGGCCGTCCCAGAAGGACTTTTCCGACATGCTGCAAATCGCGGGGCTGGACGTGGACAAAAACGCCATCCAGCGCATCGAGTGCGGCAAGCGCTTCGTGACCGACATCGAGCTGAAGATCATCGCCAGGGTGCTGAACGTGGGCTATGGGGATCTGCTGGACGGGACGGCGGGCGATCCGTAAACCGCCCGCCCTGCGCGCTTTTAGCCCCCGGCCAATGCCCAGGCGTCCCTGAGCAGGCGGAAGGCGGGGTCCATGTCCTCCGCCTCCAGCCGGGCGTACCCCATGACCAGGGTGGGGGGGCCGGGCCGGGCGGGCGGGGTCAGGCGGTAGGCGGACAGGGGGTAAACCCCCACCCCCGCCGCCCGGGCCCGGCGCTCCAGCTCCGCCTCGTCCAGGGGGCTGTCCACCCGCAGCAGCAGGTGCAGCCCCGCGTCCGCCCCGGAGAAGGCCTCCGGCCCCGCCGCCGCGCCCCAGCGGCGGGCCGCGGCCATCAGGGCCTCCTTCCGGGCCTTGTAGCCGGTGCGCATCCGGGCCACGTGGCGCTCGAAGTGCCCCCCCTCCAGGAAGCGGGCCAGGGCGTACTGCTCGAAGGAGGGCACGGTGGAGGAGTAGAAGAGGAACTCCCGGCGGTAGCGCTCCAGCAGGTGGGGGGGCAGCACCAGGAAGCTGATGCGCAGGGAGGGGGCCAGGCTCTTGGCGAAGGTGTTGAGGTAGATCACCCGCTCCGAGCGGTCCAGGCTCTGGAGGGCGGGGATGGGGCGGCCGGAGAAGCGGAACTCGCTGTCGTAGTCGTCCTCGATGATGTATCGGTTGGGGGCCTCCTCCGCCCAGGACAGCAGCTCCCGCCGCCGCCCCACCGGCATCACGGTGCCCAGGGGGAAGTGGTGGGAGGGGGTCACGTGGGCCACCCGCGCCCCCGACCAGCGCAGCGCGTCCACCCGCAGGCCCCCCTCGTCCATGGGGATGGGGCAGACCAGGGCCCCCTCGTGGGCCAGGATGCGGTGGAACTTGGGGTAGCCGGGGTCCTCGGCGGCGTAGCCCCCGTCCCGGCCCAGCAGCTGGAACAGCAGCCCCGTCAGGTACTCCGACCCGGCCCCCACCACCACCTGGTCCGGGTGGGCTGTGATGCCCCGGAAGTCGTGGAGGTACCCGGCGATGGCCCGGCGCAGCCGGGGGGCCCCCTGGGGGTGGGTGGACTGGAGCAGGGCGCTGTCCTGCTCCGAAAGGACCTCCCGCATGAGCCGGGCCCAGGTGGCGAAGGGGAAGCGCCCCGTGTCCACGCCCCCGGTGGTGAAGTCGTAGCGCAGGGGGGCGGCCGGAGCCTCCCGGGCCACCGGGCCGGGGGCGGCCGGGGCCTGCGCGGGGGCGGGCGCGCCCACGCTCTGGACGAAAAAGCCCCGCTTGGGCTCGGAGCGCAGGTAGCCCTCGGCCAGGAGCTGGCCGTAGGCCCCCTCCACCGTCACCACGCTGACCTTCAGGTGGGCGGCCAGGGCGCGCTTGGAGGGCAGGCGCGTGCCCGCGCACAGCCGCCCGGCGGTGATTTCGCCCTTCACGTGGCGGTAGAGCTGTTCGTACAGGGGGATGTCCGACTGGGGATCCAACAGGGGTGTGAGCATGGCGCGCCTCCAAACTGGCCTGAACGAAACAGGCGAAAGTCTAATTTGAGATCAGTCCACTTCCACTATAGCCGGGCCACAGAAAAAACACAAGAGGGGCGCGTAAGAAAATAGACCTTTTCAACCACCCCCCAATCCCGTATAATAAATGGGAGTTAAGGATGGGGGGCTGAGCATGAAGCGACCGGAGCTGTGGGCCTTTCCCCACGAGGGGCTCTACCGCGCGGAGATAGAGGCCAGGCTGGCGGAGGACGGCTGCCGCACGCAGCGGCTGATGGGCGCGGCCATCCTGCTGATGCAGGTGGTGATGATCGCCATATTCGCCGTCCGGGAGGGCGGGCCCTTCGCCACGCCCCGGCGGGCGGGATATGTGAGACTGTATATCACGCTGATCGTCTTTACCGTGGTTTTCCTGCTGCTCCAGCGGCATATGCGCTCCTGGAGCGGGGCGGCCCGGCTGCGGCTGGGGGCGGGCTACGCCGGGGTGGTCAGCCTGTGGGCCTGCGCAATCACCGCCCTGGACCAGTTCGGGGGCAACGGGCTGGTGGTGTTCAGCTACATGATCCCCGCCCTGGCGGCGCTGATCATCCTCAGCTTCCGGCAGAGCCTGATTATCTTCGGCGGGGCCTTCCTCGTGCTCAACGTGACCCTCGTCTGCCTGCCCGACGGGATGCACAACCTGTTCAGCAACCTGGTCAACAGCTTCGCCCTGTGCACCCTGTCGATCCTGATCGCCCGGCGGCTGTACCTGGCCCGCTCCTCCGCCCACTACGGCAACATCATCATCGGCCGGCAGTACGAGGAGATTGCGGCGGCCAACCGGCGGCTGGAGGAGCTGGCGGTGACCGACCAGCTCACCGGGCTCAATAACCGCCGCTATCTGGAGCAGACCGTGCGCCGCAGGCTGGACGGCCTGCGGGGCGGGGAGACGGCGGTGGCCGGGCTCATGGTGGACATCGACTTCTTCAAGCAGTACAACGACAGGTACGGCCACGTGGCGGGGGATTCCTGCCTGCGGGCCATCGCCGGGGAGATCCGCCGCTTTGCCGAACAGGGGGACGTGTACGCCGTGCGCTACGGCGGGGAGGAGTTCTTCCTGTGCTGGATCGGCTGCGGCAGGGCGCAGGCCCTGGAGGGGGCGGAGCGGCTGCGCGCCGCCGTGGCCGCCGCCGGGGGGACGGAGGGCTGCGTGCCGGTGACCGTGAGCATCGGCCTGTGCGTGCGGGAGCCGTGGGGGGACACCACGCTGGAGGACTTCGTCCGGCTGGCGGACGCGGCCCTCTACCGGGCCAAGGCCGCGGGGCGCAACCGCACCGTCCTGGACGGGGAATAGACAAAAAGGCCGGGTGCTGCCCACAGCACCCGGCCTTTTTTATTTGTCTCTGCGGGCAGGCGTTTGGCTCCGCGCCCGGCGCACGCCGCGTACATACAGCCCCAGGGGCAGCAGGGCCAGCAGCAGGGCCGCGGCGGCCAGGGGCCTGTTGTACCGGGTGCTGTAGTACACCCCGCCGCTTCCCGGCGCCGGGATGGGGGAGGGGTCGATGGGCAGGCCGTAGTCCGCGGCCAGGGTCTTGACGTTCAGCAGGTGGATAACCGGGATGTGGTCGGCCAGGAAGAGCTGGATGAGGCCGATGGAGTGGTCCTTCTCGGCCAGCTCGGTGAGGATGCCGCCCCCGGCGTGGACCATCACGCTGCTGTCCCCGAAGCACACGTCGTTGCCCCCCACGTTGATGAAGCACTTCACGTCCCTGCCCTCCCGGTAGAAGGCGTACCGGTCTCTCACGTTGCGGATCAAATCCTCGTCGTAAATGAACGCATAGCCCAGGCCCTCCAGCCGGGCCACGATGGTCTGCTTCACCTCCGCGCCCATCTCGGTGCCGATGTCCAGGTTGCCGCCGATGGAGAAATAGGCGCTTTTGGTGGAGATCAGGCCCAAATCGTAGAGGTGGGCCTCCATGTCCTGGTAGGTGAAGTCCGGGTCGTTGGCCCCGTGGGTGGAGGCGCCGAAGGAGGAGATAAGCACGGGCTCCAGCCCCATGGTCTCCGCCGCGCAGATGGTGGCGATGTTGAGGGAGGGGAAGGACCCCGAGCAGTTGATGGCCACGGTGTCCCCCGGCTCCAGCCCCAGCTCCCCGAACATGTCGATCAGCACCGCCGCCATGTTGGGGTTGGTGGAGGTCCGCTTGGACTCCAGGTTGCCCAGGGTGGTGGTGATCAGCGAGAAGTCCGGCCCGATCATGCCGGTGGCGTTGATGTCGCTGGCGTAGTCGATGGCAATCCCCCGCGCCTGCTTCAGCTCGCGCACGGCCTGGAAGCAGCGCTCGGTGCGCCGGGCCGCCTCCACCTTCAGATCGTAGTCCTCCGTGCGGGTGGAGACCCTGCCCAGGGAGACCGCCAGATAGCCGGCCAGGAGGATGCAGAGGGTCAGCGCCAGTAAAAACCAATTTCGTCTCATGCCGCCCTCCTATGCCAGGACGAACTGAATGAGCTTGATGGCCAGCACGCACACGGCCAGGGAGTAGGCCGTCTTCCAGATCCCCTGCCGCTCCATGGTGTTGCCCAGGATGCCGGGCACCAGGTAGCCGATGGTCATGGACATGTGGAAGAACATGTAGGAGTTGCCCACGTAGATGTAGGTAAAGGCGATCTTGAGCAGCAGCCCCACCACGATGTACAGGGCGAACTTCCTGCGCCCGTACAGGATGGTGAACCTGGACAGGAGGCGGAGGATGAAGATGGAAAGAATGGCCGTGCCCACGGTGGCCGCCGCCTTCACCGGCTCGTCGATGTACAGGGCGAAGTAGAAGGGCACGATAATGCCCCCCGGCAGCAGGTTGGTCAGGTCGGTATAGATGAGGCTGATTAGTAGAGCGATGATGGCTAATTCATTCACGGCTATCAACTTCCAAATCGTGTATCATATCGTAGACGGCGCCCTTGATGTTCCCGACGCCCACAATGAGCGCGGCGTCCTTGTCCTGAAAAATGCTGTTGCAATCCGAGGCCTCCTCCACGTTGGCCAGCCCGCTTTTCCGCAGCAGCCGGCAGGCCAGCCCCCGGTTCTCCCCGATGACGATGATCCGCCGGCAGGGGATCTGGCTGAAAAAGTGCCGGATGAAGAGCAGCAGCCGGTCCGGCCGGTCCGCCCGGTGGTTGTAGACGAAGGTAACCCCGCCGGTGTCCTGGGTGTACTGCTCCAGAAGCAGCCGGGTGGACTGGGGGTCGTTGACGGAGAACAGGTTCAGGAAGGGGACGCCGTCCACGGTGTAGCGCTTGTTGACGCCGAAATCCTCCCGGTACTGCGCGATATGGGCACGAAAACCGGCGTCCGGGAGGCCGAGATATTTCCCAACCTCGTAGGCGATCGCCGTGTTCTCGTCATTTGCCAGTTCATTTTGCCTGCACAGCACCGCCCGGGTCCCCTTCTGGGCGCACACCGTGCTGAAATAGTCGAAGTAGGCCTCGTCGGCGGTGAAGAGCACGCCGTTCTTGGGGATGGTGTTGGACAGGCTGGCGGCGATCTCGTCCAGGGTCTCCCCCATGGCGAAGATGTGGTCGTAGCGCACGTTGGTGATGACGTTGAGGCCGCCCTTCACGATCTGCTCCTGGGCGGCGCGCTGGAGGGCGGGGTCCACCGCCATGCACTCCAGAATGAGGATCTCGGCCCCCTCCCGGTGCGCCCTGCGGATCATGGACAGCTGTTCCCGGATGTTGGGCTGGCCACGGCGGCGGATCAGGTGCTCCGTGCCGTCCGTGCCGATATAGGCCGGCGTGGTGCCGGTGGTCTTGGTGAACACGCGGTACCCGGCCCCCCGCAGGGTGGCGTCGATCAGCCGGCAGGTGCTGGTTTTCCCCCGTATGCCGTTGACGTGGATAATATGCCGGAAGGAGGACAGATACCGGTCGTTGATCTTTTTTTCCGCGATCAGATACACCATGTATCCGACAGCGAGCAAAACGGCAAATTGCAGCATATTGTCTCCTTGTAGTGAAACCCCATGGGGGCGCTCCGGGCGGAGCGCCCCCATGGGGTTGCCGTATGTTGGTTGCTTAGTCGTAGAAGAGGCGGTCGGCGGGTGCGGTGGCGGGGTCGTGGTAGTAGGCGCCGGCGCCGTTTGCCATGATCTCCTCGTAGGAGGGGATGCCCTCGAAGAGGATGGTCTGGTCGGGGTGCACGGTGTTGTTGACGGACATGATGGTGCAGGCGGTGGCGACGTGGCGCGCCACGCGCTTGTCCATGGGCCAGCCGTTCTCGTCGATGGGGGCGTAGAGCAGGCCGTGCTCGCCCGCCTTGATGACGAAGCGGTCCTTACCGGACATGAGCAGCTCCTCGTCGGTGATGCCGCGGATGCGGTCGAGCATGGGCTCGGCCACCTCGCACAGGTAGGACGCGGCGTCGGAGTAGTCGCCGATCTCGCGGTGGCTCAGGCCGTGGAGGGCCTTGGGGGAGAACTCCATGCCGATGGGCACGTCGAAGGTCTGGGAGGAGAGCATCATGGAGGTCATGGCGGCCACGTCGTTGCCCTTCTCATGGGTGACGATGGTGTTCTCCACGGCGTACTCCAGCTCGGCCTCGTGGAAGTCCAGGGTCATGTCCACGCCCTCGGCGCGGATGAGCTCCATCACCGCGTAGGTGGTGCGCTCGGTGATGAGGCCGTCCTTTTTGCCGGGCCAGTTGCGGTTGAGGTTTCGGATGTCCACGTAGGCCAGGTTCTGGCCGCTGGGGTAGTGGATGTAGACCTCGGGGTCGGGCCAGGAGTCCAGGGGGCTGGCGGCGCGGTCGCCGAAGCGCCAGGTCTTCTCGCCCCAGGGGGTGTCCACGGAGAAGAAGCGGGGGTAGGCCTCGCCCAGGCGGGTGACCATGGAGCCGCTGGTGTTGATGCGGTCGATGACGATGATCTTGCCCTGGGTGACCTTCAGGTTCTCGGTGAAGATGCCTGTGGTCATGGGCCCGACGGGCTCCTCAGGGTGGGTGCCGCCGAAGAGCAGCATGGTGCCGCCCTCCACGCCGCTGTCGAAGATGTACACGTTGCAGTCGTTGACCGTCCCCTTGACCGCGTCGGAGTAGTCGCTGAGCTTTCTCACCGTGGTGATGTGCTCGCTGACGACCACGGGCTCCTTGTAAGAGCGGTGCTCGTGGAACAGGAAGCCCGCGATGGCCATGGCGCAGACGACGACTGCTACGGCAATCCCCTTGACAATGTTGACGTTCACTTTACTCATAATGTCAAGTCTCCTTTTACTTCAGCCGTAAGATCCGCAGGACAAAGGGGATCATAATCACGGTGTAGAGGATCGCCTCCTGGGGGTTCTTGGTTTTGACGAAGGAGCGGATGATCGCCACGAGGAAGAACACGGCGATCAGGTAGTAGCAGACGGTGATAACCAGGTTCAGAATCTGTAAAATACTCATACCATCAACCTCCCAACAGGCCCGCGAACTGGTTGCAGAAAATCATGGCGAGGGTGCACAGCGCCAGGGCGAAGAGCATGGGGACCAGTGCGGTCTTGACGAAGCCCTTGTAGTAGTGGCCCTTGTAGTCCAGCTCCAGGACGGCGGCGCGGCCGACGACGGCGGTGGGGGGCAGGCAGTCGCCGATGGGGAGCATGACGGACCAGCAGGAGAGGGCGATGATGGGGTCGAAGCCCAGCATGTTGAAGAGCATGATGAGGGGCACGCCGAAGAGGGGGGCTACCGCGTACTGGAGCACGCCCTCGGCCACGGGGAGGATGATCCACAGCGCAGCGAAGAGGACCCAGAGGGGCAGGGTGACCACGGCGAGGGAGAGCAGGCCGCGCGCGCCGGTGAGGGTCATGATCTGGTTGAGCACGCCCACCATGATCATGATGCCGACCAGCTCCCTGAGGTTCTTGACGGTGTTGACGGCGGTCTCAAAGATCTTGATCTTCTTGGGGCTGACGAGGATGACGGAGAGCGCGGAGAGCATGAAGATCAGGGGCAGGCCCACCACGGGGAACTGGGCGGGGAAGATTCTGCCGCCCGCGATGAGGGCGATGAGGACGAGGAAGGGGATGACGGCGCGGATGCCGTTAAAGCCCTTGGGGGCCTCGGGCAGCTGCGCCATGGCGTCGTCCAGGTTCAGCTTCTTGCCGCGCCCGGCCAGGAAGAAGGTGGCGAAGAGCGCGCTGACGATGGACAGGATGGCCAGGGGTGCGGTGAAGCCGACGAAGGGCATGTTGGCGCCGGCGGCGGCCATCATGGCCCACAGGTTGATGGGCGGGCAGGCCGCGCTCATAGCGGCCAGCATGAAGATCAGCGCGATCCTGCGGTCCTCGCTGACGCCCATGGCCATCAGCACGGCGCCCACCAGACCGCCCACGGTGAGCACGGTGGTGGCGCCGGAGCCGGTGACGGCGCCGGGCACGAGCATAACGAAGGTGAGCAGGAGCAGGCAGACGATGCGGTGGGAGTGGAACTTCTTGACGATGAGCCTGACGATGTAGGCCACGCCGCCGGACTCCTTATACAGGGACATAAAGAAGGTGGCGGTCAGGAAGACCAGGCAGATGTCGAAATAGGTGACCGAGCCCTCGACGAAGTGGCGGATGATCTCGGTAAAGGGCAGGGGGGAACGCGGGTCTTCTCCCATAGGCAGTATCAGGTGCGCGAGAATCGCCGCGACGGAGGCGGCCAGAAGGGAAAGCTCGGTGGAGACCTTCAGCTTCTTGACCACGGCGAAGACGACGGCGATGACGGCCAGCACTGCCAGGGAATGCTGGAACATTGTCACATTGGACCCTCCTCACAAACAACTTCAAATGGACGGCGGGCCAACACACAGGGCCCGCCGTCTGCCGGGCGCGGCGGAGGTTAACCGCCGCGCCCGGAGCTTGCAGTACGTTCTAAATGTGGCTTACTTAAGGATGGAGGAAATCTCCAGTGCGTCCTTGACGGTGATGATGGGCAGGTCGTGGTCGGCGGCGTAGGTGGAGAAGAAGCCGTCGCTGTCGCTCTCCTCCACGACGAGGATAACGTCGGAGAGGGCGAGGACGGAGTCGATGGAGCGCTGGTCGGAGTTGTCGGTGCGGCGGGCCATGCCCTCCACGTGGGCGCCGACGATGGTGAGGCCGGCGTCCTTGGCGGCCTTGATGAGGGCCTCGCAGCGGGCGATCTCGCTGTCGACATCGGTGCCGGCGGCGCCCATGCCCTTCATGCTGGTGCCGGTGGTGACGATGAGGGTCTTGTAGTCGCCGGCGTCAAAGTTCTCGGCGGTGAGGGTGTTGTCGTTGGCGGAGGTGAAGCCGCCCTGGACGGCGACCATGTTGATCATGACGGCTCCGGGGCTCTGGCCGCAGGTGGTGACGAGGATGGGGGTCTGGATGGCGTCGCCGGAGACCTCGGCGCTGCCGCCATCGGGGGCGGGGGCTGCGGACTCCGGGGCGGGGGCCGCGGACTCGGGCGCGGGGGCCTGGGTGGCCGGGGCGGGGGTCGCGGGCGCGGGGGTGGCGGCTCCGCCGTTCCCGCCGCAGGCGGTGAGGGCCATGGCCAGAGCTAGGGTGGTGCACAGTATTCCGTAGACTTTTTTCATTGTTTTATCCGTACCTTTCTAGAGGAAGTTATTCCGGTTTGCCCGATTAGGACTTCTTGGACTTGTTGAAGAAGTAGACGGCGGCGCACACGCAGCCCACGGCGATGATGGCCATGACGATCAGCGCGCCGACCAGGGCGGTGTTGCTGGACTGGGGAGCCTGGGGCGCCACAGTGGGGGCGGCGGTGGGAGCGGCGGTGGGGGCGGGCTCTTCGCTGGGGGCGGGGGTCTCAAGAGGCTCGCCGCTCAGCATGGCCTGATCCTTCACGCTGGTCTGGCCGAAGCCGACCTCGGTGAGCCACTCGGTGGGGTAGCCCAGGTTGGTGGAGGAGCCGTCCTCGTTGATCTGCATGCCGTCATAGAAGTGGCCAACCAGCTGGCCGGCCAGGGACCACCAGCCCTCCTCGACGGTGTTCATGGCGTTGTTGGTGTATTCGGTCAGGAACTTCACGGCGGAGGCGGGGTCGCTGTTGTACAGCTCCAGGGCCTGGGCCTCGACGCTCTCCTGATCGGCGAAGAACTTGCTCTCATAGGCGGCCTTCTGCTCCCGGATCAGGGGATACATGGCGTTCCAGTTCAGGTTGGCGTAGTTGTTCACGAAGTTGAAGGCCCACCAGGCGGAGTCGGGGTCGAAGTTCTTGCGGTCGCCCATGGTCCAGGCCTCGGGCACCTCGGTGACGCTGCAGTACATGGGCACGTACACGGTGGTGTCGGGGGAGTCCTCGCCGAACCACATCAGGGTGCCGATCTCCTCGGGCAGCCAGGAGCGGCACTGGGCTACGAAGCTGTAGGAGCAGCGGTACTGGGCGATCTCGCGCTCCCAGTCCTCACCGGACATGCCCTCGGGCTTCATGCTGCCGGGGACGGCAAAGCGGTTGGGGTTGCCGAAGGGGCCGGCGGCCGCGTCGGTGGTCAGGTCGTAGTCGGTGCCCTCCAGGTGGTCGGAGTAGATGTCCATGATGTTCTGGGGGGTGATCTTCTCGTCGGGGGTGATAGCGAAGTCGTAGTGGTCATAGCGGTCGATGACGGGGAAGTCCTGGGAGGGAGCCAGCAGGCTGAACACGCGCCACTCGCGGCGGCTGGCGTAGAACGGGTAGCCGTAGGGCTCGGGGTTGAAGAGCTGGGTGAAGTTGAACTCCTCGCCCTGCTTCCACCAGCCCATCTGCTCGGGCAGATCGGTGATGCCGGTGGACCACATGTAGTTGTCGGGGTCGTCAAAGTCAATGACGCCCAGGCGGGAGCGGTTGGCGCCGGCGAACACCTTGTCGTCGGGCACCCGGCGGGCGGCCCAGTGGGCGCCGGGATCGCCGCTCTCAGGGGTCCACAGCATACCGCCGCCGCAGATCTCAAAGATCCAGACCTCGTCCTTGTCGGCGACCAGCAGGCACTCGCCGCCGTCGCAGTAGCCGTACTGCTCGGCCAGGGCGCCCATAACCTGGACGGCCTCGCGGGCGGTGGCGGCGCGCTGCAGAGCCAGGATCTCCAGGTTGGCGATGACGAACAGGCCCGAGGAGCTGAAGACCTCGTCGCGGCCGCTCCAGGTGAACTCACTGATCACCAGGCCCTGGTCGTTCATGAACGGGTAGCCGATGTGGAAATAAGTATAGGTGCTCTCCACCTGGGGGATCTGCCCCACCAGCTCGGGGGTGTTCTTGGTGTCGGCACAGGGATCGCGGTAGATGTCGACCATCTCGCCCGCGGCGTGGGTGCCGCCCTCGATGATCTGGATGCGGTGGTCGTACCAGCCGTCGCAGGTGTGGGAGACCATGACGGAGCCGTCGGCGGTGGCGTCCTTGCCGGCCGCGGTAACCGTACATGCGAGCGATGCGTTCATCGCTACAATGATGGTCAGCGCCAGGACGACGGAAGCCAATTTTCTAAAGCGTTTCATTTTTTCCCCTCCATTACTGATTTGCCATGTTTCAACACACTGGAGCCGTGAAATACCCCGGATGACAAGGCCGGAGGCATCCAACTATATAATAAAATGGCGGCGCGGGGATAAGATGCGGTTCCGCCATAATACCGTCAAAGGCCGTTTGAATATATATCCACAATAGAATGGGGCAGCGGCGCAGGGAGGTTTGGCCCGGCGTTATTCAATATGTACCAATGAGTTTACTAAAATGGATATTCCTACTGGAATCATTGGTTATATTCGATAAATGTAAAAAAATATATCGAAGTTATTTAATAAAATGTTAACATATGAGCGTGCAGAATGCAAGCCAATTCTGCAAGAATATTTTCGGTTTTCTATACTATATTGGGTAAATATTTATCTTTTGGCCGTATAATTTAGGGTGCGGGCCGGTATTATGCAGGAAAACCGTCCTTTTACGCAGGAAAAGCCCCCAAGCGGCACTGCGTGAAAAGCGTCGCTTGGGGGCTGTTTGGCGGTGGTCTTAGTCGTAGAAGAGGCGGTCGGCGGGTGCGGTGGCGGGGTCGTGGTAGTAGGCGCCGGCGCCGTTCTGCATAATCTCCTCGTAGGAGGGGATGCCCTCGAAGAGGATGGTCTGGTCGGGGTGGACGGTGTTGTTGACGGACATGATGGTGCAGGCGGTGGCGACGTGGCGGGCCACGCGCTTGTCCATGGGCCAGCCGTTCTCGTCGATGGGGGCGTAGAGCAGGCCGTGCTCGCCCGCCTTGATGACGAAGCGGTCCTTGCCGGACATGAGCAGCTCCTCGTCGGTGATGCCGCGGATGCGGTCGAGCATGGGCTCGGCCACCTCGCACAGGTAGGACGCGGCGTCGGAGTAGTCGCCGATCTCGCGGTGGCTCAGGCCATGGAGGGCCTTGGGGGAGAACTCCATGCCGATGGGCACGTCGAAGGTCTGGGAGGAGAGCATCATGGAGGTCATGGCGGCCACGTCGTTGCCCTTCTCATGGGTGACGATGGTGTTCTCCACGGCGTACTCCAGCTCAGCCTCGTGGAAGTCCAGGGTCATGTCCACGCCCTCGGCGCGGATGAGCTCCATCACGGCGTAGGTGGTGCGCTCGGTGATGAGGCCGTCCTTTTTGCCGGGCCAGTTGCGGTTGAGGTTTCGGATGTCCACGTAGGCCAGGTTCTGGCCGCTGGGGTAGTGGATGTAGACCTCGGGGTCGGGCCAGGAGTCCAGGGGGCTGGCGGCGCGGTCGCCGAAGCGCCAGGTCTTCTCGCCCCAGGGGGTGTCCACGGAGAAGAAGCGGGGGTAGGCCTCGCCCAGGCGGGTGACCATGGAGCCGCTGGTGTTGATGCGGTCGATGACGATGATCTTGCCCTGGGTGACCTTCAGGTTCTCGGTGAAGATGCCTGTGGTCATGGGCCCGACGGGCTCCTCAGGGTGGGTGCCGCCGAAGAGCAGCATGGTGCCGCCCTCCACGCCGCTGTCGAAGATGTACACGTTGCAGTCGTTGACCGTCCCCTTGACCGCGTCGGAGTAGTCGCTGAGCTTTCTCACCGTGGTGATGTGCTCGCTGACGACCACGGGCTCCTTGTAAGAGCGGTGCTCGTGGAACAGGAAGCCCGCGATGGCCATGGCGCAGACGACGACTGCTACGGCAATCCCCTTGACAATGTTGACGTTCACTTTACTCATAATGTCAAGTCTCCTTTTACTTCAGCCGTAAGATCCGCAGGACAAAGGGGATCATAATCACGGTGTAGAGGATCGCCTCCTGGGGGTTCTTGGTTTTGACGAAGGAGCGGATGATCGCCACGAGGAAGAACACGGCGATCAGGTAGTAGCAGACGGTGATAACCAGGTTCAGGATCTGTAAAATACTCATACCATCAACCTCCCAACAGGCCCGCGAACTGGTTGCAGAAAATCATGGCGAGGGTGCACAGCGCCAGGGCGAAGAGCATGGGGACCAGCGCGGTCTTGACGAAGCCCTTGTAGTAGTGGCCCTTGTAGTCCAGCTCCAGGACGGCGGCGCGGCCGACGACGGCGGTGGGGGGCAGGCAGTCGCCGATGGGAAGCATGACGGACCAGCAGGAGAGGGCGATGATGGGGTCGAAGCCCAGCATGTTGAAGAGCATGATGAGGGGCACGCCGAAGAGAGGTGCCACCGCGTACTGGAGCACGCCCTCGGCCACGGGGAGGATAATCCACAGCGCGGCAAAGAGGACCCAGAGGGGCAGGGTGACCACGGCGAGGGAGAGCAGGCCGCGGGCGCCGGTGAGGGTCATGATCTGGTTGAGCACGCCCACCATGATCATGATGCCGACCAGCTCCCTGAGGTTCTTGACGGTGTTGACGGCAGTCTCAAAGATCTTGATCTTCTTGGGGCTGACGAGGATGACGGAGAGCGCGGAGAGCATAAAGATCAGGGGCAGGCCCACCACGGGGAACTGGGCGGGGAAGATTCTGCCGCCCGCGATGAGGGCGATGAGGACGAGGAAGGGGATGACGGCGCGGATGCCGTTGAAGCCCTTGGGGGCCTCGGGCAGCTGCGCCATGGCGTCGTCCAGGTTCAGCTTCTTGCCGCGCCCGGCCAGGAAGAAGGTGGCGAAGAGCGCGCTGACGATGGAGAGGATGGCCAGGGGTGCGGTGAAGCCGACGAAGGGCATGTTGGCGCCGGCGGCGGCCATCATGGCCCACAGGTTGATGGGCGGGCAGGCCGCGCTCATGGCGGCCAGCATGAAGATCAGCGCGATCCTGCGGTCCTCGCTGACGCCCATGGCCATCAGCACGGCGCCCACCAGACCGCCCACGGTGAGCACGGTGGTGGCGCCGGAGCCGGTGACGGCGCCGGGCACGAGCATGACGAAGGTGAGCAGGAGCAGGCAGACGATGCGGTGGGAGTGGAACTTCTTGACGATCAGCCTGACGATGTAGGCCACGCCGCCGGATTCCTTATACAGGGACATAAAGAAGGTGGCGGTCAGGAAGACCAGGCAGATGTCGAAATAGGTGACGGAGCCCTCGACGAAGTGGCGGATGATCTCGGTAAAGGGCAGGGGGGAACGCGGGTCTTCTCCCATAGGCAGTATCAGGTGCGCGAGAATCGCCGCGACGGAGGCGGCCAGAAGGGAAAGCTCGGTGGAGACCTTCAGCTTCTTGACCACGGCGAAGACGACGGCGATGACGGCCAGCACTGCCAGGGAATGCTGGAACATTGTCACATTGGACCCTCCTCACAAACAACTTCAAATGGACGGCGGGCCAACACACAGGGCCCGCCGTCTGCCGGGCGCGGCGGTTTTTGGCCGCCGCGCCCGGAGCTTGCAGTACGTTCTAAATGTGGCTTACTTAAGGATGGAGGAAATCTCCAGTGCGTCCTTGACGGTGATGATGGGCAGGTCGTGGTCGGCGGCGTAGGTGGAGAAGAAGCCGTCGCTGTCGCTCTCCTCCACGACGAGGATGACGTCGGAGAGGGCGAGGACGGAGTCGATGGAGCGCTGGTCGGAGTTGTCGGTGCGGCGGGCCATGCCCTCCACGTGGGCGCCGACGATGGTGAGGCCGGCGTCCTTGGCGGCCTTGATGAGGGCCTCGCAGCGGGCGATCTCGCTGTCGACGTCGGTGCCGGCGGCGCCCATGCCCTTCATGCTGGTGCCGGTGGTGACGATGAGGGTCTTGTAGTCGCCGGCGTCAAAGTTCTCGGCGGTGAGGGTGTTGTCGTTGGCGGAGGTGAAGCCGCCCTGGACGGCGACCATGTTGATCATGACGGCTCCGGGGCTCTGGCCGCAGGTGGTGACGAGGATAGGGGTCTGGATGGCGTCGCCGGAGATCTCGGCGCTGCCGCCATCGGGGGCGGGGGCGGCGGACTCAGGGGCGGGGGCCGCGGACTCGGGCGCGGGGGCCTGGGTGGCCGGGGCGGGGGTCGCGGGCGCGGGGGTGGCGGCTCCGCCGTTCCCGCCGCAGGCGGTGAGGGCCATGGCCAGAGCCAGGGTGGTGCACAGTATTCCGTAGACTTTTTTCATTGTTTTATCCGTACCTTTCTGCCGTACCGCAGACGCTGCGGCGTGTGGTTGTTTTCGTTGTGGTTTCAAGCAAAAACAAAGGGCGAATACAGGCCCGCCGCGCCCCGCCGGCCGGGCCGGGAGGGACACGGCGGAGCCTGATCCACCAAGTTTACCGGGGGTTTTTCAGTTGATTTACTTGTTCTCGCCGCCGTTGTTGCGCTTCTTGGTGGCGAAGTAGACGCCGGCGCCGATGGCGATGACGGCGATGACCACGATGACGACGATCAGCGCGGTGTTGCTGGACTGCGCGGGGGCCTCGGGCGCCGCGGTGGGGGCAGTGGTGGGAGCGGCGGTGGGGGCGGGCGCGGCAGTGGGCTCGGCGGTGGGCTCGGGCTCGGCGGTCTCACCGGCGAGCATGGCGGCGTCTCTCAGAGACGGGCCGCCGAAGTCGACCTGCTCCAGCCAATCCTTGGGGTAGCCCAGGTTGGTGTTGGCGCCGTCCGCGTCGAGCTGACGGCCGTCATAGTAGCTGCCGACCAGCTGCCAGGCAAAATCCCACCAGCCGTCGAAGACCATGTTCATGTTGTCGTTGGTGTACTTGGTGACGTACTCCACGGCCTTGGCGGGATCCTGCTCGAAGAGGGCGACGGCCTCGGCCTCGATCTTGTCCTGATCGGCGAAGAAGGTATCCTCGTAGCTGGCCTTCTTCTCGCGGATGTCCTTGTACATGGCGTCCCAGCGCAGGTTGGCCCAGTTGTTCACGAAGTTGAAGGCCCACCAGGCGGAGTCGGGGTCGAACTTGTGGCGCAGGCCGGAGGACCAGGCCTCGGGCACCTCGGTGGTGCCGCAGTACACGGGCACGTACACGGTGGTGTCGGGGGCGTCCTCGCCGAACCACAGCACGCCGCCGACGGGGTCAGGCAGCCAGGAGCGGCTCTGGGAAACGAAGCTGTAGGAGCAGCCGTTGATGGCGATCTCGCGCTCGAAGCCGTAGGGGGTGCCGGCCGTCTCGTCGGTCTTCTGGTCGTTCTTGACGCTCCAGCGCACGGGGGAGTGGAACGGGCCGGCGGCCAGGCCGGTGGTCATGTCGTAGTCGGTGCCCTCGTAGTGGTCGGAGTAGATGGTCATGATGTCTCTGGGGGTGAGCTTGGTGTCGGGCTTAATGGTGAACGGATACTGCATGTCGGAGGCGTTGTTGTAGATGGGCAGGTCCAGCGAAGGGGCCATCAGGCTGAACACGCGCCACTCGCGGCGGCTGCAGTTAAAGGAAGTGGGGCTCTCGCGGGGGTCGAACAGCTTGGAGAAGTCGAACTCCTCGCCCTGCTTCCACCAGCCCATCTCCTCGGGCAGCTTGGTGATGTCGGTGGACCACATGGTGTTCTCAGTGTCGTTAAAGTCGATGACGCCGGTGCGGGAGCGGTTGGCGCCCACAAAGGCCTGGTCGTCGGGGATCCGCTTGGCAACCCAGTGGGCGCCGGGGCGGCCGCTCTCAGGGGTCCAGGTGGTGCCGCCGCCGCAGATCTCAAACACCCAGGCTTCCTCGGTGTCGCCGATGATCAGGCACTCGCCGCCGTCGCAGTAGCCGTACTGCTCGGCCAGGGCGCCGATGGTCTTGATGAAGTCACGGGCGGTGGCGGCGCGCTGCAGGCCCAGCATCTCCAGGTTGGCGATGACGAACATGCCCTTGGTGCTGTACATCTCGTCTCTGCCGCTCCAGGTGTGCTCGCCAATCATGAGCTGCTTCTCGTTCATAAACGGGTAGGCAATATTAAAGTAGGTATAGGTTTCGGCGGCCTGGGGGATTTCGCCCACCTTTACGGCCTCCATGCCGGGCATGGTGGCGTAGCAGGGATCGTTGTAGATCTCCACCATCTCGCCCTCCGCGTGGGTGCCGCCGGGGACGACGACGATGCGGTTGTCATACCATCCGTCGCAGGTGTGGGAGATCATGACCGAACCGTCCGCCGTGGCGTCTTTGCCGACGCCGGTAGAGGTACAGGCCAGTGTGGAGCTCATCCCCACAACAATGATCAGCGCAAGGACGACTGAAGCCAATCTTCTGAACCGTTTCATTTTTTCCCCTCCATAGTTGTTTTGCCATTGTTGCCAGGAGCGGTCAAGCGCCGTGAATGGCGAAGCCGGGCGCGCCTGACTATATCATAAAATGGCGGCACTCCATACTATTTCTGTACACACGCAAAAAAAGTAGAGAATCCCGCCATAATACAAACGAAATCAAATGCAATTGTCCGCTGCTCACATGCTTTTGCAACCAATGATGCATAATTAAATGAATAACAGCGCTTTGGGCAGATTATAAAACCTCGGCTCCATGTATGGTTGTGAGAATTTGGATGCCTCATCCATTCCCGGTAAAACGCTATGATTATAAAAGGGGATTTGTCAAATCAAATAAAAATTTTAAAAAAAGTTACAATGATTTAATACGATGTTAACATATGTGGATGAATAAAGCAAGCCGTTTTCTGAACATTATTTTTTGCCTTGAATACTATATACGGTATATAACATACAGTAAACCATACTGGTGGGGGTGGCGAAATTACGTCATGGCGGAAAAATACTGGATTCGCCGTGGAAAATATTAAATAACACACAAAAACTACAGATGTAGATTATTGGAATGCATGCTGTTTTCCGTGTATCAAAATACCGCGGTTTCGATAAAATCCCCCCGGTGCAGGCAAATTTGACTGCGCCGGGGGGATTTGAAAAATGAATCAAAAATTGCGCCGGAGGGTGGCAATGCCCCCCATGTCGTAGGTGCGCAGGAACCGGGCTATATCCAGGCCCTGATTCAGGCAGTACAGCAGGATTTCGGCGCAGGCGCGGCTGTCGCTGGCGGCGTTGTGGTGGTCCAGCTCGATCCCCAACAGCCGCGACAGGGTGTTGAGCCTGTGGTTGGGCGCGTCCGGGAGGCATGCGCGGCTCATTTGGCAGGTGCAGGCGTAGGTGGCCCGGGGCGTCCAGGGGATGCGGTAATCCCTGAGGCACTTGGCCAGTACCGCCATGTCGAAGGGGGCGTTGTGGGCCACCAGCACCCCGCTGTCAAATATGGGCCTGAGCTCCCGCCAGAGCTCCGCGAAGTTCGGTTTGCCCGCCACCAGCTCCGGGGAGACGCCGTGGAGCTGTACGTTGAAGGCGGCAAATTCCGTCTCGGGGTCCACCAGATCGTAGCGCTCCCCGGTGATGCGCCCGCCCTCCACCACGCACAGGCCGATGGAGCAGATCCGGTCGTTGCGCCAGTTCGGGGTTTCGGTGTCAAAGACAATGTAACGCTCGGCCATTATGTACCCTCCTGAGGTCTTAGCGCCTCCTTATGTAGAAGCTCCATAGAGTTCACTCCACACAGTGTTCGGTCGTATACTCCCCTTTTTCACGGTATATATATATTTTACCACGAACAGAAATCCTTGTCACCCAGTTTACCGTTGGGCCTTTGCGCAAGATTCTTGACACTACCGACCGGAGAAAGAATAAAGCAACCTTAAAAACTGCACCGCTATAATCAAAGAACAGGACCGACTGAGGCCTTATGCCCCGGAACCCATGCACGCGCAAAGATGACTGTTTGTGCCGCCGCGACAAAAGCGGTATACTGGCCTTGTCGTGGCGCCGTTTTTGCGGTTGCGCTGGGTAGCCTAATCACCTTAGCGCAGGGCTGGTGTGTTCGCAGCACACCAGCCTGCCATGACGGTTTTTATTGTCGGGTAAACCCCGCTCTTCTCCTGTTGGACATGACTATTCCAATTCAAACGCGCCTGTATAAAGCTGGTAATAGGTACCTTTCTCCTGAATCAGCGAGTCATGGTCGCCCCGTTCTATGATTTGTCCATGATCCAGCACAATAATCGCTTTACTGTTTTTGACCGTGGACAGCCGGTGTGCAATTACAAATACGGTTCTGCCCTCCATTAGCTTGTCCATTCCTTCCTGAACAAGGAACTCTGTTCTGGTGTCAATGGAGGATGTCGCTTCATCCAATATCATGGCGGGCGGATCGGACACAGCGGCTCTTGCGATAGAAATCAGCTGCCGCTGTCCCTGCGACAGGTTGGCCCCGTTCCCGGTGAGTATCGTCTCGTATCTGTCGGGAAGCCTGCTGATAAAGCTGTCCGCGTTCGCCAGTTTAGCCGCGGCGATACATTCCTCGTCAGTGGCGTCCAGCCGGCCATAGCGGATATTATCCATGACTGTGCCGGTAAATAAATTTACATCCTGCAGGACAACACCCAGCGATTTCCGCAGGTCGGGCTTTTTGATTTTGTTGATATTGATTCCGTCATAGCGGATTTTGCCGTCTGGAATGTCATAAAAGGCGTTGATCAGGTTTGTAATGGTAGTTTTTCCTGCCCCGGTAGCACCTACAAATGCTATTTTCTGCCCGGGCTTTGCATAGACTGATATATTGCGAAGCACCAGTTTGTCAGGCTCATAGCCGAAATCAACATGTTCCAGCCGAATATCACCCTTTAATTCTGTATAGGTAATGCTGCCGTCGGCCTTATGGGGATGTCTCCATGCCCAAAAGCCTGTCTTTTCCCGTGTTTCTTCCAGCTCCCCTTTGCTATTCTTTTTGACTCTTACCAGGGTTACATAGCCCTCATCATGCTCGGATTCCTCATCAATCAATGCGAATACCCGTTTCGCTCCGGCAACGCCCATAGCAATCATGGAAACCTGCATGGAAGCCTGGCCAATCGTCTGGGATAATTGTCTGGACATATTCAAAAAGGACACGATAATTCCGATCGTCATAATGCCGCTCCCACTGAAGGCCAAATTGGCTGCTCCGAGAAAAACCATGAGGCCGCCGATCGTCGCCAGCAGCACATACATCAGATTCCCCAGATTGGACAGGATCGGCATCAGGACGTTACCCGTCTGATTTGCCTTTTCTCCGTCCCGAAACAGCTGCTCGTTCAGACGGACAAAATCCTGTTTGCACGCCTCTTCATGGCAGAATACCTTGACAACCTTCTGTCCATCCATAATTTCTTCAATATAGCCCTCCTCTTTTGCGAGGGACGCCTGCTGTTTTGTCATCGATTCGGCGCTGACGCCGCCGAACTTTTTTGTGATCAGGAGCATGATGGCCAATACTGCTGTTACAACAAGGGTGAGATAGACACTGTAATAAAGCATCATAATATACATTACGATTACCGAAAGAATTGTCTGCAGCAAGGTTGGCAGGCTTTGTCCAATCAGCTGGCGGATCGCATCGGTATCGTTTGTATAGGTACTCATGATGTCCCCGTGTGCATGGGTATCAAAATATCGGAGGGGCAGTGTCTGCATTTTGCCGAACATATCATTGCGCATGTTCTTTAAGGCTCCCTGCGTGACGACCGCCATCAGACGGCTATAGATAAAAGAAGTGAACGCCCCGAACAGGTATAAAATTGCCATTGTGACAAGAATGGATGTAAAAGTCCGTGTAACACTGGCAAATCCATTTTGGATTCCCGGTGTAATACAATCATCAATCAGTCTTTGCAAAAAGATGTTGACGGCAACAGAAGCGAGACTGCTGACTACGACGCAGACGGAGGCAATCATCAGGTGTGACCTAAAGTGGTGAAACAGGTAGGCCAGCAGCCTGCCAAACGTGTTTTTAGTTTTCTTCATGACGTTTACCTCCGCTTGTCTGAGAAGTATAAGTTTCCCAATAAAGTCCTTCTTTCCGTAACAATTCCTGATGGGTCCCCTGCTCTGCGATTTTCCCTCCGTCCATCACAAGTATCAGGTCGGAATCCTCCACAGAAGAAACACGTTGGGCGATGATGATTTTTGTCGTGTCCGGAATTTCTTTCCGAAACGCCTTGCGGATCAGCGCGTCTGTTTTTGTATCCACAGCGGAGGTGGAGTCATCCAATATCAGAATCTTCGGCCGCTTTAACAACGCCCTTGCAATGCAGAGCCGCTGCTTTTGCCCGCCGGACACATTGCTGCCGCCTTGCTCGATGTAGGTATCATACTGCTCCGGGAATTGCCGGATAAATTCATCCGCCTGAGCCAGCCGGCACACCCTTTCGATTTCCTCATCGGTAGCGTCCTTTTTGCCCCAGCGTAGGTTCTCTTTGATCGTGCCGGAAAACAGCACATTCTTTTGCAGTACGACGGCCACTTCATTTCGCAGCGCCTCTAAATCGTATTCCCGGACATCCCTCCCGCCGACCAGCACGTTCCCTTCGGTCGCGTCATACAGCCGGGAGATCAACTGAATCAGTGATGTTTTGGAGGAACCGGTCCCGCCTAAAATGCCAATCGTCTGGCCTGGCCGAATGGCAAGGTTAATCCCTGACAGGGCGGCGCGCTTGCTCTGCTTCGCATAACGGAAAGATACATTTTCAAATACGATACTTCCGTCTGAAACCTCCTTCCGCCCGTGTTCCGGGGACTTCAAGCTGCTTTCATGGTTCAGTATCTCGCAGATGCGGTTTGCCGATTCCGCGGCCATGGAGCACATGACAAACACCATGGAAAGCATCATCAGCGACGTCAAAATCTGAACTCCGTAATTGATGAGAGACGAAAGCTGCCCGGTAGTCAGCTCGGTTGCGCCTGTCTGGATAATCAGCTTGGCTCCCAGCAGGCTGACAAGGAACAATGCAAAGTAAATGCAGAATATTAAAAACGGGTTATTTAATGCCAGGATTTTTTCCGCCTTCGTGAAATCCCTGCATACATCCTCAGACGCCCGTTCAAATTTCTTCTTTTCAAAATCTTCGCGGACGAAAGTCTTTACCACACGGATAGCCGAAACATTTTCCTGCACGGAGCTGTTCAGCGCATCGTACTTTTTGAAAACCCGGTTAAAAATGGGCTTTACAATAAATATGATGGCGAATAAGACGACCGCAACAACAGGAATCATGATGAGGAAAATCAAAGACATCCTTGTGTTGACTGTCATACTCATGACCGTAGAGAAAACCAACATGAGCGGGGTTCTTACTGCGATTCGGATCAGTACCTGATACGCATTCTGCACATTCGTAACGTCTGTGGTAAGCCTGGTTACCAAGGAGGAGGTGGAAAAGGTATCAATATCCGCAAATCCAAATTCCTGTATTTTGAAAAATATATCCTGCCGCAGATTTTTTGCAAATCCGCAGGAAGCGGTTGCAGCCTTTTTTCCTGCCGCGAAGCCAAATAGAAGGGAACACATCGCCATAATGACGAGTGCGACGCCATATTTGACAATCGGCTGCATTGAGCTGCCCGTCATTTCATCAATCAGCTCCGCCATGACAAGTGGAATCAGACATTCCAAAATGACTTCTGCCAAGACGAACAGCGGCGTCATCAATGACGCTTTTTTGTACTGTCCGACGCTTTTGGCCAGCGTTTTAATCATGCTCACGCTCAAAAAACTCCTTTACTTTTTTCTGAATGACTGGTAGTATCTTAATGTACCTTAGTTCATTAATCAATGAACGATTATTTTTAAGGATTCATTATTCAACTCTTTTATGAAAATCGTTGAGAAAATGGAGCGGATACCACCGGCTGATACAAAGGAGTAGAAACAATGGCTGATAAGAAAGAAGATTTGAGAGTCACAAAAACGAGACGGAACATCAAAGAGGAATTTATAAAGCTGCTGAAGAAAAAGTCAATCGATAAAATTACGGTGAAGGAGCTGTGCGATAATGCGCTGATCAATAAAGGAACATTTTATCTGCACTACAGTGATATTTACTGTCTCTACAAAGAGACGATTCTGAACTACATCGAATCCTCACTGGGAGCAGTGACATACTACGAAGAGTTTTTCACGGCTCCAAGAAGTTTTATCAGCAAATTTCTCCGCGACTTCCAACGCAGCGATTTTTTAGAGCATTTTCCTAATATGGATATGTACAAAGAGCGGTTGCCGCTGCCGCATATCATAGACGAAGCAATCCTATCACATATTTTGGATACCAAGCTTATAGCGCCTACCATGGAAAATAAGATTAAGATTTACAGTTGTATCGCAACGATGAACGCGCCGTTAATGCACTTCGGGATCGAGTATCAGGAGATCATTGCCAGAATATCAGGAGACTTAATAGCAAATTCTTTCAAAAAAAGCGAAGATGGAAAAACATTTGAATAAGCGCTTTACCTTTACTACAATTTTGGTATTATACTATCGCCTTAAGTAAAGCGATTAAAATAATGGTCGCTATAAAACAAAGTATCTAAGAGTGGAGTAAAATCGGCTTTTATTGGAGACATTATCAAGTTTTTAGGGTTAAAATCTGCACCGCAATAAACAAAGAAAAACCCCTCTGAAATCATTGATTTCAGAGGGGTTTTGGTCCGAGTGGCGCGGCTCGAACGCGCGGTCTCCTGGTCCCAAACCAGGCGCGATACCAACTTCGCTACACCCGGATATTTAGTTTTTTCGTTTCTGGAAATTCTGCTGTCTGTGGTCAAAACTGTGGTCAGAGGCAATTTTGAGGCGCTTTTCAAGCAAGGGTCAAATCCCGCAAATGCCCGTGTCCAAAAGACTTGCGGCGTTTCCGCTCCATCCTGCCCGGATAGCGGCACGGCACTCCCAAACCAGGCGCGCTAGACCCCAGTATACAATTGTAGGCCAATAGGAAGATTACAAGCTCAACTATTATAATATATGTCCTGTGGGATTGCAAGAGCGGCTTTTCGTGTGGTATGATACGATCTGCGAGGTGAAACACACATGCGAATGAGGAAGAAACCCAACCTGATCCCCAGGATGGAGCGCTGCGCGGCGGTGCTGATCCGCGACCCGGAGGAGCGCCGGGGCCGGTGGCGCGAGCTGATGCCCCAGGCGGCGCAGCTGCGTCTGGAGCTGGGGTGCGGCAAGGGCCGCTTCACGGCCGAGACGGCGGCGGCTGAGCCGGACGTGCTGTTCATTGCGGTGGAGCGGGTGCCGGACGCCATGGTCATCGCCATGGAGCGGGTGACCGCCATGGGGCTGCAAAACGTGTTCTTTGTGGACGGGGACGCCGCCCTGCTGCCCAGCTACTTCGAGCCCGGCGAGGTGGAGCGCATCTACATCAACTTCTGCGACCCGTGGCCCACCAACCGCCACGCCAAGCGCCGCCTGACCCACGAGAATTTCCTGCTGCTCTACCGCAAAGTTCTGCGTGAGGATGGGCAGATCCACTTCAAGACGGACAACCGGGATCTGTTCGAGTGGTCCCTCTTCCAGTTCCCCAGGGCGGGGTATACCCTCAGCGAGGTGACGCGGGATCTCCATGCCGGCGGCGTCTGCGGGGTGATGACCGACTACGAGGAGAAGTTCCACAACCTGGGCACCCCCATCAACCGCTGTGTGGCCACCGTGGGGGAACTGCCCCCGCGGGAGGAGCCGGCGGCGGACGGCGTCGTCGGGGAATAATTGAGGCGGTGCGGACGACTGGTCCGCACCGCCTTTTGCGCGCCTTCTAGAGGAACGCGATGACCCGGTACATGAGCAGAAAGTGGCACACGCTGCCCAGGACGATGAACACGTGGAAGATCTCGTGGCAGCCGAAGCGGGGATTGTTCCGGCCCGGCCATTTGACGGCGTAGAGCACGCCGCCCACGGTGTAAAACACGCCGCCCAGGAAGAGCCAGAAGAACCCGGCGGCGGGCAGCACCCGGCTGAGGGGGTAGAGGGCGAACACGGCCATCCAGCCCATAAAGAGGTAGAGCCCGGCGGTGAGCCAGCGGGGGGCCATAATCCACAGGATGGCCAGGGTGATGCCGGCCAGCGCCAGAGCCCAGACGACGCCGAAGAGGGCCCAGCCCCAGGCGCCGAAGGTCCGCAGGGGGACCAGGCAGATGGGGGTGTAGGTGCCCGCGATCAGCAGGTAGATGGAGGCGTGGTCGTACTTGCGCAGGGCGATGCGCCCCTTGACCGGGGTGTTCAGGCAGTGGTAGAGGGTGCTGGCGGTGTACAGGCCGATCATGGAGCAGCCGTAGATGGCGAAGGACACCAGGTGCCAGGTCCCGCAGCCCAGCTGAACGGCGCGCAGCAGCAGCAGGACGGTGCCCAGCACGCCCAGCGCGGCGCCCGCGCCGTGGGTGAGGGCGGACCCGGGCCGCAGGCCGTCATAGGGGTCGCGGCCCTTCTCGCCGGCCAGCTTGCGCCTGCGCTCGGGCTCCTGGGGGTGGTAGTAGAGCTGCCCGTCGTTGCGGGGGAGTGCGTTTTCATTGTTCGTCATATTTATCACCTTGTGGATAGTATAGCACAGCGAGAGAAATAATCAAGAGAAAAGTGTAATATAATTATTAAAATTACATTACAGTTTTTGGGTATGATGGCCGAGCCGATCCGCATACAGTACATCGAAAAAGCGGAAAAGGGGAGTGGCGACTATGGAGCTGGAGACCCGGCGCTGCGGCTACGACTGCCGCGCGCAGGATCCATACCCGGAGGTGCGCGCGCAGGGGCGCAACCCGCGCTATGCCGAGGCGATCCTCAGCAACGTGGGCGGGAGCAACTCGGAGATGACGGCGGTGAGCCTGTACTTTTACGACCACCTGGTGACGGCGGGGGTGCCGGAGGTGGCCCAGGCCTTCCACGCGATCAGCGAGGTGGAGATGCACCACCTGGAGATTTTCGGCACGCTGGCCCTCCAGCTGGGGGCGGACCCGCGGCTGTGGAGCGCCCAGCAGGGGCGGCGGGCGTGGTGGACGCCGGAATACAACCATTATGCCCGGAAGCTGGGGCCCATCATACAGGACGCCGTGCGCAGCGAGCGGGCGTGCATCCGGAAGTACGAGAGCCAGCTGCGCTGGATCCGGGACGAGAACGTGGCGGCCAACCTGCGCCGCATCCTCCAGGACGAGCACCTGCACCTGGATATGCTCTCCTGCCTGTACACGGCCTACGTGGGCACGGGGATGCCGCCAGGCTGCTAAATTTCCACCAAATTCAGGGATCTTTCTCTTTACATGCCGGGTAAACTATGATATAGTTCTAGGGCATGTAAACATGCAGTTGTGCCCCCGGACCTGGTTTTGGGAAAAAAGCCCGTTTGAAACGGGGGGTTCACCCGCCCAATACTCAGTCCCTGAGGTATGAACATGATGAAAGGTGGAATTCCAATGATTCGTAAGGACGAAAAGACGGCCGTTATCGAGTCCAACCGCACCCATCCGACCGATACCGGCTCCCCCGAGGTTCAGATTGCCATTCTGACCGCCCGCATCCAGGAGCTCACCGAGCACCTGAAGATCCACAAGCACGACAACCACAGCCGCCGCGGCCTGCTGAAGATGGTCGGTAAGCGCCGCAAGATGCTCGACTACCTGATGGCCAAGGACATCGAGCGCTACCGCGCGATCATCGCCAAGCTGGGCATTCGGAAATAACAACGTAATAGGGGTGGCGCGGGACACCGTGCCACCCCTTCTTACCATGTTCCACACAATGCGCGCGTCAGGGCCAGCCGCTTTTTTAGCAGTTGAATATGCACCCCGGCCCCACGGGGTCCGTCTTCAAATGCTAAAGGGCCGAGGGCTCTGCCGTGCGCCACAAAACAAAGGAGGACGCACATGTCAACCGTCATCAAACACAAGCAGTTCAACAACCGGAAGGTCTACGAAATGGACCTCTGCGGCCGCCCCCTCAAGATCGAGGTGGGCAAGGTGGCCGAGCTCGCCAACGCCTCCGCCATGGTCACCTATGGCGAGACCACCGTCATGGTGGCCGTCACCGCCTCCGCCCGTCCCCGGGACGGCATCGACTTCTTCCCCCTGAGCGTGGACTTTGAGGAGAAGCTCTACGCCGTGGGCCGCATCCCCGGCAGCTTCATGCGCCGCGAGGGCCAGCCCTCCCTGCCCGCCGTCCTGGCCGCCCGGGTCATCGACCGCTCCATCCGCCCCCTGTTCCCCTACGACTTCCGCAACGACGTGGTGGTCACCGCCACCGTCATGAGCGTGGACTACAACTGCTCCCCCGAGGTGACCGCCATGATCGGCGTGTCCGCCTGCCTGGCCTTCTCCGACATCCCCTGGGCCGGCCCCATCGGCTGCCTGGAGGTGGGCTGTGTGGACGGGCAGATCGTGCTCAACCCCAACCAGGAGCAGAAGCACGCCTCCCAGCTGGACCTGACCGTGGCCGCCACCGAGGGCAAGGTCATCATGATCGAGGCCGGCGCCAAGGAGCTGCCCGACGACAAGATGTACCAGGCCATTGTGGAGGCCCACGAGGCCATCAAGGCCCAGGTGGCGCTTATTAACTCCATCGTGGCCGAGATCGGCAAGGACAAGATGACCTACGACCACGCCGACTTCGACCAGGAGCTCTTCGACAAGATCGTCGCCGCCACCATGGACGAGGCCAAGGCCGCCATGGACACCGACGACAAGAACGTGCGCGAGGAGCGCTGGAACAAGCTCATCGACCACTGGCACGCGCTCTTCCTGGAGGACTACCCCGAGATGGACAAGTATCTGGAGGAGTTCACCTACAAGTTCCAGAAAAAGATTGTCAAGGCCTGGCTGCTGGAGGGCCACCGCGTGGACGGCCGCGCCAGGAACGAGATCCGCCCCCTGTCCGCCGAGGTGGGCGTGGTGCCCCGCGTCCACGGCTCCGGCCTCTTCACCCGCGGGCAGACCCAGGTGCTCAGCGTGTGCACCCTGAACACCCTCTCCGCCGCCCAGAAGCTGGACACCATCTGGGAAGATGAGGAGAAGCGGTATATGCACCACTACAACTTCCCCTCCTACTCCGTGGGCGAGGCCCGCGGCGCGCGCAGCGTCAACCGCCGGGAGAAGGGCCACGGCGCCCTGGCCGAGCGGGCGCTGGATCCCGTCATCCCCCCGGTGGAGGAATTCCCCTACGCCATCCGCGTGGTGAGCGAGGTCCTCTCCTCCAACGGCAGCACCTCCCAGGGCTCCATCTGCGGCTCCACGCTGGCCCTGATGGACGCGGGCGTGCCCATCAAGGCCCCCGTGGCCGGCATCTCCTGCGGCCTGATTCAGGACGATAACGGCGGCTTCACCACCTTTATCGACATCCAGGGCGTGGAGGACTTCCACGGCGAGATGGACTTCAAGGTGGCCGGCACCAAGGACGGCATCACCGCCATCCAGATGGACATCAAGAACGACGGCCTGAGCCACGCCATCATCAAGGAGGCGCTGGAGATCACCAAGGACGCCCGCTTCGCCATTCTGGACGAGATCATGCTCCCCTGCATCGCCCAGCCCCGCCCCGAGGTGGCCCCCACCGCCCCCAAGATGATCAAGATGAAGATCGACGTGGACAAGATCCGCGAGGTCATCGGCTCCGGCGGCAAGGTCATCCAGAAGATCTGCGCCGACACCGGCGCCAAGATCGACATCGAGGACGACGGCACCATCTATATCGCCGGCGTGGACAAGGCATCCTGCGACGCGGCCAAGAAGACCATCGAGACCATCGTCTTCGTGCCCGAGGTAGGCAGCCTGTACTACGGCAAGGTGGTGCGCATCCTGCAGTTCGGTGCCTTTGTGGAGCTGGCCCCCGGCAAGGACGGCATGGTCCACATCTCCAAGCTGGCCGACCGCCGGGTGGAGAAGGTGGAGGACGTGATCAACATCGGCGACATGATCTGGGTCAAGGTCACCGAGATCGACGAGAAGGGCCGCGTAAACCTGAGCTACAAGGACGCCCTGAAGGAGATCAAGGCCAAGCAGGCCGCCGGCGAGAGCGTAAAATAAAACAGCACATCAAACCCCCGGACGGCGCCGCCGTCCGGGGGTTTTTCCACCCCTGGGCGGGACAAGGGTGCGAAAAGCGCGGAATATTCAAAGTTTCATATCTTTTTAAACGCCTGTAATCTTGCCGAATCAAGGGATTACAGCTGGGCGGCGGGGCTTGACAGTTGTACATGAATTCTATATATTGAATATAACAGATCCGGGTTTTTGTAAAATAAGGATAAAGGAGTGCATGTAGAAATGGAAAGTCTCGTCGTGCGGATGACAGCCCCTAAGAAGATGGAGGTCTTCTCCGAGCCCCTGCGTGAGCCGGGCCCCCACGAGATGGTTCTGCGTATGACCATCTCCGGCGTGTGCCATTCCGAGATCCCCACCTACCTGGGCGAGGGGGCCATGCAGATGAAGGGCCCCCTGGGCTTCCCCTGCATCATCGATTCCGTGCCCTATCCCGCCTCCTTCGGCCACGAGCCCACCGGCATCGTGGAGCGGGTGGGCGCTGAGGTCACCCGCTTCGCCCCCGGCGACCGGGTATCGGGCGCCTGCGGCGGGGCCTTCGCCTCCCACGTGGTGGTCAGCGAGTTCGCCCCCTTTGTGAAGCTGCCCGAGTCCCTGTCCGAGCTGAACGTGCTGGCCGAGCCCGTCATGTGCTGCTGCAACATCGCGCGGGCCGTCATGCCCCCCCAGGACGGCTACCTGGCCATGGTGGGCTGCGGGTACATGGGGCAGGTGACCATGCGCCTGCTCCACGCCAAGGGGGTCAAGCACATCGTGGCCTTCGACCTGCGCCCCGACCGGCTGGAGCAGGCCAAGGCCTGCGGGGCCGAGTACGTCTTTGACGCGGCCGACCCCGACTCCGTGCCCGAGGCCATGAAGCTCACCGGCGGGGTGGGCTTCGACCGGGCGGTGGAGCTGTCCAAGGGCCTGGAGGGCCTGCGGCTGGCCACCAGCCTGATGAAGATGCCCACCGCCGAGGACCGGGGGATCATCGCGGCCTCCTCGGTCTACGACAAGCACGAGCCCTGGCCCACCGCCCTGGGCTTCGACCTGATGTGCCGCTGCCCCGAGCTGCACTTCGTCCACCCCGGCTTCATCCCCGACACCGAGGGCCTGATGCGGGAGGCCGTGCAGGCCTACGCCGACGGCGTGATCCCGGCCGACGGACTCATCACCCACCGCTTCGCCCCCGAGGACATGGGCCGCGCCTATGAGGCCATGGAGGAGGACCCCTCCTACGTCAAGGGCGCCGTGGTCTTCGCCTGATTTTCCGGAACCGATCAACGGCACGGCCCGGCCCCCTTTGGGGGCCGGGCCGTCTTTTGTCAAAGCGCCAAACCCCTGCGCCCATTGGCGTTGCGCCTCCACCACCCCGGATTGGTTCACATAAAACCACCATATCTTGTGCAATACGGAAAAAATGCCGCAAGAAATTGAAAAGAGGCGCGGAACGTGGTAGGATGGGGACAGCATGAGGAAGGGAGTCGGAAGAATGGTTTTTGTGTGTGACCACTGCCACTATGAGTTCCAGCGCATTTCCAAGGCGGTCCAGTGCCCGGACTGCGGGAAGAAGGGCCATATCCGCACGGCGACGGCGGCGGAGGCCGAGGCCTTCCAGCGCCGCAAGCAGGAGAATGTGTGGCTCGACCGGGCACCGGTGCGGGCTGGCTGAAAATTACGCGGGGTATCCAATTTGGATACCCCGCGTTTATTTTAAAGCCCGTCGCAGGTGCTTTAAGCGGCTAGGGGATGTAAGCGAAGCCCCATTTTGTCATCTCATAGAAAACCGGGAGCAGCGCCTTCCCCTTATCGGTCAGCGAATACTCCACGTGGGGTGGGATTTCGTTAAACTGGACGCGGGATACCAACCCGTCCTTCTCCAGCTCTCGCAGGGAGGACGTGAGCATGGTGTTGGTAATGCCCTCGATATTCTTCCGCAGCGCCCCAAAACGGATGGGGTCCTTGATGCACAGCTCATAGATGATTTGAAATTTCCATTTGCCCTGCAGCATCATGAGCAGCGGCGTCACGGGGCAGTTGCCCGCACATGTCAGGATGCCCTGCTTTACCTCCCGGCGGTATTCCTCATAGGTCATATCTTTGTTCATCTGCGGCCCGCCCTCTCTCAGTACCGTCAACCGTACTATGTAAGGATATTCTGCGTACTTGAAGTTCTATCTGGATTAAGTATAATTAACTTACCGGCAGAAGTCAATGGTCCGCATGAGTTTTGAAAGGAAGTATGCACTATGAAGGAAATCAACATCGGCCAGGCAACAGCGATTACCTCCCCCGATCCGCTCGTTTTGGTCTGCACCAGGAGAGAGGACGGCGCCCTGAACATGGCCCCGGTATCGTTCTTTATGTACGCCTCGTTTAACCCGCCCATGCTGGCCTTTGCCATGGGTAAGGGGGCCAATTCCGGCGAGAACATCCGCAGGACGGGTAAGGCGGTGCTGGCCGCGCCCGGCGTTACCCTGAAGGACGCCGTGATGGCCTACGGCGCCAAGAACGGCGGCGCGGCGGACAAGCTGAAGGAGACGCCCATCCCGCTCCAGAGCGTTGAGGGGAGCGAAATCCAAATCCCGGAGGATTCCAGAATCGCCTTCGTGGTCTCCCTGGCGCAGACTGTGGAGGCCGGCGACCACTATCTGTACCTGTGCCACATCGACAGAATGATGGCCGACGAGACGAAGCAGGCCCTGTTCGCCTGGGATGGCTACACAAAGGTGGCGCCCGCACAGGAAACGTAAGCGCAAAGAGCAGGAGCCGCCTGATACGGTCAGGCGGCTCCTGCTCTTTGCAACTTTGCCCGACAAACCGGGCTTTACCGTTCTTTTTTCAAGTAGACCATATCAATCAACTGTGTTCCGTCCTCAAACATCGGATGGTCGTAGTTGTCCACAAAAAAGTTCTTTACCCTGTGCGACTCTGAAAACCCACAGGTGCGGTAAAAAGAGAGGATCGAGGGGCAGTCGCCGGTCCCGACATACAGCGCCTCACAGTCCGGATAATGGGCGGACAGAGATTCTATCAGAGCCCTTGCGTAGCCTCTGCGCTGCCAGCCGGGCAGAACGGCGATGTTTTTGAGTTCATAAACGCCCTCGGCCTCTTTGGTCACGACACACTCGGCTTTGATGCCATTATCATCCAACACGAACATTTCGCCACGCCCTAGGTAGCGGTCGATCATGTCCTCCTGCTCGTCGGCCAACAGCAGCAAATCGAGATATTCTTTTTTGTCACCCATCACTTTTTCTACTTTCATTCGGTGTCTCCTCTACAAGCTGCATTTACCCCAGCTCGGTCCAGATGCCGTCGTGGGCGGCTGCGGCCCCGGGGAACCGGGCCCGGGCAAAGGGCTCCGCAGACTGGGGGTCGGTGAGCGAGGGGCTGAAATGGGTGAGCCAGAGGCGCTCCGCCCCGGCCCGCCGCGCCAGCCGCGCGGCCTCGCCAAACACCATATGCCCACGTTCGTGGGCCTTTTCCGCCGCCGCGTCCTCCCCGTAGAGCCCCTCCGCGATCATCAGCCCCGCGTCCCGCCCCAGCTCCTCCACCGCCGCCACAGGGCGGGTGTCGGTGGAAAAGCTCACGGCGATGGGCTTGCGCGCGCCGTCCAGCACCTGCTCCGGCAGGATCAGCCGCCCGTCCTCCAGCGTTGCCGGCTCCCCGGCGTGCAGCGTGCGGTAGTACGTCTGGGGGACGCCCAGGCGCCTCGCTTTCTCAGGGTTAAAGACCGGCTTGCGGGCAAGCTCGACGCGCCAGCCGTAGCAGGGCACCCAGTGGTCCAGGGCCCGGCAGGTCATGGACAGCCCCTCCCAGCCGGACAGGGTTTCCCCCGGCGCGGGCTCCTCCACCGCCAGGGGGAAGGGCAGCGGCGCCACCACCAGCAGCCGCCGGAGCAGCTCCGCCAGGCCGGGCGGGCCCGCGATACGCAGCGGCTCGGTGCGCCCGGTGTTCCCCAGGGAGAGCAGCAGGCCGGGCAGGCCCATCACGTGGTCGGCGTGGAAGTGGGTGAGCAGGATCCGCCGCAGACGGCTCAGCTTGCAGCCCGCCTGCCGCAGGGCGATCTGCGTGCCCTCCCCGCAGTCGATGAGCAGGGCGCCCCCCTGGTATTCCATCCAGCAGCAGGACAGCCACCGCCCGGGCAGCGGCAGCATCCCGCCGGTCCCCGGCAGGCATACGCTCAGCATCGCCGGTTGATCCGCGCCGGGTTGGGCGCGTCCTCCACCGCGGCGGCGCCCAGCATTTTTCGGGGCTTGGCCATGCCGCATCCTCCTCCTTTTCCGCTCCGGGCGGCCGGGCCCGGTTTCTTATAGTATAGTCCGCCGCGGGTATCTTATCAAGCCGCCCCTGCGGGCCGATTGACAATTCCGCGGGCAGACCTTAAAATGGGGCTATTGTCTAAATGGATGGATTATAACCGCTTGGGGCTGAGAAACGATGAATCGACAACGCAAAGCCGACCTGCTGCTGGTCATGGTCACCGCCTTTTGGGGGGCGTCCTACTACCTGACCGACCTGTGCCTGGAGGATCTGCCGCCCATGTGCCTGAATGCGTTCCGCTTTCTCCTGGGCTTTATTGTGCTGGGCGTGTTCTTTCATAAGAACATGCGCCGCCTGAACGCGGCCACCCTGCGCTACAGCCTGCTGGTGGGGCTTGCGCTGACGGGCACCTACGTGTTCTACGGGTACGGCGTCTCCCGCACCTCCCTGTCCAACGCCGGGTTTATCTGCGCCCTGACGGTGGTCTTTACCCCCGTCTTCGCCTTTTTCGTCAACCGCACCCGCCCCGGCCGCAAGCTGCTGCTGTGCCTGCTGCTGTGCGCCGCCGGGCTGGCCCTGCTGACGCTGAACGACGATCTCCGCCCCGCGCTGGGCGACGTCATCTGCCTGGGCGTGCCCATCTGCTACGCCATCGACCTGCTGCTGACGGAGCGGGCCGTGCAGCGCCCCGAGGTGGACCCGCTGGGGCTGGGCGTGTGCCAGCTGGGCGTGGTGGGGGTCATCACCCTGGCGCTGTCGCTGCTGCTGGAGCGGCCCCACCTGCCCACCACGCCGGTGAGCTGGGGCGCGGCCCTCTTCCTGGGCCTGCTGTGCACCGGCGTGGCGTTCGTCGTCCAGTCGGTGCAGCAGCAGTACACCACGGCCAGCCACGTGGGCCTTATCTTTACGCTGGAGCCGGTCTTCGCCGCAATCGTCGCCTACTTCCTGGCGCACGAGGTGTTTGGGCCCCGCAGCTACGCGGGAATGGCGCTGATGCTCTCCAGCCTCGTGATCATGGAGCTGGAGGTTCCGAAAAAGAGGCGTGAGGCGGCCGCGAAATAGGGGCCGAAGCCCGCGCCTTATCTCCCTTAAGGCGCGGCGGCCCGGGAAAGGGTATCCCAATCCGGCATTCCGGCGCGCAGGGCGTCCCAGACCGGCATGGGGGTCCCGGCCCGGCGGCGCAGATCCTCAAAGGCCGCGTCCAGCGCCCGCAGCTCCTCCACGGCGCGCATGGCGTGGTCGCTGGCAGCCAGCCGCCCCAGCGGGGTCTTTGCCATGAGGTACAGCATTGCGGCCATACACCGCCGTTTGGGGCCGGGGCGGTAGTAGTCCTCGCTGTCCTGCGTCCGGATGGGCACGCCCAGGCTGCGAAGCATGACGCAGCCCTCCAGAGCGGCGTCCAGGATGGCACGCCGCTGGGCGGGGAAGGCCTCGGGCAGACGGCCGCCCACCGCGTAGCAGACATAGCAGACGGGCAGAATCAGCGCCAGGTGGCATTTCAGCCAGGCGTCCATGCGGTCCTCCCAGGCCAGGCGGCAGCCGGTGCCCGAAAAGGCCTGAAGCAGCCGGCGGCGGAACTCCTCCGACAGGGGGCCGTCCGGCCCGCCCACCGTCATGCCCACGCCGGCGTGAATGCTGACCACCCTTCCGTCCTCCCGCCGCCCGCCGGTGGCCTGGAAGCCGAAAGCGATCTCCTTCTCCACCGGGGAGCCCTCAGAGGCCAGGCGCAGAGACTGCTCCACCGCGGGATTGTTGCCCACGAGCACCACAAAGCGGCTGCGGTTTACGGCCACCTCGGGCAAAACGGCGGGGAGCTGGCCCGCCTGCATGACCACGAAAACCAGGTCGTAGACCTGTTCCGCCTCCAGGCGGTCCACAAGCGCGGGCCGGTCAACCGTGGTGCGCAGCTGGGCGTAGTGCCGGATGACCAGGCCGTCCCGGCTGATGGTGTCCCTCCAGGACCCGCGGGCCAGCAGCGTGACCCGCCCGCCGCCCCTGCACAGCATGTGGGCCAGCTCACAGCCGATGACTCCGGCGCCATAGACCAGTATGTCCAATGAAAAGCCTCCTTTCAAACGGTTGCCCGCCAAAAGCGGACGATATTTTTACGGCGCTACCACGCGCCCAAAACCTCCAGGGTCTTTTGCAGGGAATCCGCCCGGCTCCGGGCGCAGGCCTCGGGGTGCTTGCGGGTCATGGCGAAAAAGCGGTCTGTACGCAGCCGCACCGGCAGCAGCAGGTGGCTGGCGTACTCATAGCAGATGTGCCGGTGGGCGTGGGGGAAGGCGGCGGCGTCCAGCCGGGCGACGACCCGCTCCGCCGCCTCGGCGGCGGGCCATATGGAGTCGTGCCGGGCGGTGAGCAGCAGCACCGGCCCCGCGATGCGCTCCACGGGGATGAGCGCCTCCTCCGGCGGGTGGGCCGCCGCCGTCTCATACGCCGGGCGGAGGGTGAGCTCCCGTGCGCGCAGGGTGTCCCGCGCCACCCGCCCCGGGGACCAGTCGAAGGGGGCGTAGGGGAGCTGGGCGCCCCGCCAGCTCCAGGAGGAGCCGGGCAGCGGCTTCTTTTTCCCCGGATCGATGGCCTGGCACACCATGTCCATGGGGCTTACCGCCACCACGCAGGAAATCAGCTCCGGCATCAGGCTGGCAGCCAGCAGGGCCAGCTCGCCGCCCTTGGAGATGCCCCACAGCCCCACCTTTTCGCAGCCCTGGCGCCGCAGCCAGAGCGCCGGGCGCTCCACCGCCTCCACGGGCAGGGCCGCGATCCGCTTCGGCAGCCCCGGCGCGTTCCAGTAGGCCATGGCCAGGGTGGTCAGCCCCGCGCCCTGGAAGATCTCCGCCAGCTTACAGGTCAGCGGGAAGCTTCCGTCACTGCCGCTGAAGGCGATAAGGGCCTTGCCGGGGAACTTGTCGGTAGCCGGGCGGTACAGGGCGCCGTGAAACCCGTCCCGCTGCACGGTGAATTCCATAGATAGGCCTCCTCTTTGGTTTGCTTATACTAACTGATGCGGAGGGAAAGCCGCCCGCCGGGGCGGCGCGGGGGCTTACAGCCAAACCGCCCAGTCGCCGTAGTCAAAGGTGCCGCTGCCGTGGTGCAGCTTGCCCTCGGCGTCCAGCCGGCGGAACGCGTCCCGCATCCGGGAGAGGATCTCCGGCTGTATGTCCAGCGCGTGGTGCGCGGGAAAGACCCGTCTGACCGGCAGTGAGGCGACCTTCTCCAGCGAGCGCAGGTAGGCCTGGGGGTCCGTGGAGGGGTAGTAGGCGAACAGCGTGTCCTTGTACACCAGATCCCCGGTGTAGAGGCAGCCCCGCTCCGCCTCCCAAAAACACAGGTGGCCGGGGGAGTGCCCGGGCGTATGTAGCACCGTAATAAGGCGTCCGCCCAGATCGATGGTGTCCAAATCCCGCAGGACGCGGGTGGGCGCGCCCTGAAAGAGCCGGTATGCGCCCACGTCGTAGCCCTCCGGCAGGTCGCAGCGCTCCGCGACCATCCCCCGGATGGCGTCCATGGAGAGGGGGAAGCCGCCGCTGAGCCAGTCCAGCTCCGCGCCGTGGGCGTAAAACTCCGGGTAGTATCGGTGCCCGCCGATGTGATCCCAGTGGATATGGGTCGCCGCCGCGGCCACCGGCTTATCGGTCAGCCTGTTTACTTCCTCTGAAATGTCGCAGATTCCCAGCCCGGTGTCGATGAGCAGGCAGCGGTCGCGGCCCTCCAGCAGGTAGCAGTGGGTCTCCTCCCAGTGCCGGTACTCGCTGATGCTGTGGGTATCCGCGTCTATCTGGTCGATGGTGAACCAATTTCCCATGTGCAGCCTTCCTTCCGGGATGATGGCACCAGTATAACACGTTCCTCCCGCCCTGTCACCCGCAGAAAGGCCCCCCGCCCCGCATTTGCGCAGGGCGGGGGGCTTGTCCGCTAGGAGCAGAAGCGGTGCTTGCCGATCACCGTGATGAGGGGCCGGGACCAGATCCAGGCGCTGGTGGCGGTGTTAGGATTGAAGTAGTAGATGGCCCCGCCGCTGGGGTCGGCCCCGGCCATGGCCTCCCTGGCCGCCCGGACCGACGACTCGGCCAGCGGCTGGTTGAACTGCCCGTCCACCATGCAGGTGAAGGCCCCCGGCTGGTAGACCACCCCGGCGATGGAGTTGGGGAAGGAGGGGTGGTTGACCCGGTTGAGGATAACGGCCCCCACCGCCACCTGGCCGCTGTAGGGCTCCCCTCTGGCCTCCGCCGAGATGACCCGGGCCAGCAGGTCCAGGCTGGCCGACTGGGAGGCCTGGGCCCCGCCGGAGGAGGCGGACATGCCCAGGGCCTTCAGGGTGGCGCTGCCCGCGACCCCGTCGGCGGTCAGGCCGTTTTTCCGCTGGAAGTATTTCACCGCGTCGGCGGTCTGGCTGCCGTAGATGCCGTCCACCGCGTCGTCGTAGTAGCCCCAGTTTTTCAGCTTGGTCTGGATGGTGCGCACCTCGCTGCCTGTGGAGCCCTGGCGGTAGGTGGCCGCCCCGGCGGTCTGGGCGAGCGTAATCACCAGAATATTCACCGCGAATAAGAGCGCAAGGGAGCCAATCAGCTTCCTACGATCCTTGTGCATAGCGTTTCCTCCTCATCCTTGTAACACCGATAGTTTACGGGAAAAGCCGGCCCGATATGCCCGCGCGGCCGCCACAAAAAATGCCTTTGCTGGAATAGGCTTCCGTGCTTTCGGCCATACTGTTAAAAATGAAAGGAAAGGAAGTGGCGGCGGTGGTAAAGGGCGTGGCCCGGCGGGTCATCGTGGTGAAATCCCCCGACCCCCGCCTGTTTGAACAGGCGATTTTTATTGTGAAGGAGGACGCCTTCTCCAAGGAGGGCGTCACGGCGGACCAGGTGCTGAAGGAGGCCCGCCGGGTGGCGGACGGCTACGTGCGGCGCAACGCGCCCCTGGGCCGCTGGTTCCGCAAGATCCCCGCCCCGGTGTACGCGGCGGCGGGCGCGCTGGGGGCCACCGCAGCGTGGGCCCTGGCCCTGTATTTCTAATCCCTTGCCTCCCCGGCGGTTGTGTTGTACAATGATGGGACAACCAACTTTCTGGGAGGCATTTTTATGTTTTCAATCGACCGCTCGGCCTGCATCTCCTGCGGCCGGTGCGCCCGCGCCTGCCCCGTGGGCATCTTCCGCATGGACGAGACGGGCGCGCCCCAGGTGGGGCGGGAGAAGCGCTGCCTGCGCTGTATGCACTGCGCCGCCGCCTGTCCCGTCCGGGCGGTCCGCGCCGAGGGGGTGGGGGAGCTCTACCCAGCGCCCGCCTCCGGCGGGCAGGCCGCGCTGATCCAGGCCCGGCGCTCCATCCGGCACTTCGCCCCGCAGCCCCCGGACCGGGCGCTGATCGAGCGGTGTATCCAGGCCGCCGCCTGGGCCCCCAGCGCCAAAAACGCCCGCGCCCACCGCTTTGTGGTGCTCTACGGCAGGGAGCAGGCCGACCGGGCGGGCGCGCTGGCCCTGGAGTACGCCCGCGCCCACCGCCTGGCGCCGGAGCTGATCCTCTCCGCCCGGGCGGGGCGCAACCTGGTGACCTGCGGGGCCCCCTGCGCCGTGCTCTGCTGCGCCCGGGAGGACGGGGACCGGGGGGCGCTGGACAGCGCCATCGCCCTGTCCACCCTGGAGCTGCTGCTGGTGGAGGCGGGCCTGGGCACCTGCTGGGGCGGCTACCTGGCCCGGCTGGCCTCCATGGCCCCCGCCCTGCGGGAATGGCTGGGGCTGGAGGAGGGCTGGCAGGTGTACTGCACCCTGATGGTGGGCGCCCCGGAGGGGGAGGACTACCCCAACGTACCGCCCAGGGAGCCCGTGGAGACCCGCTGGATTACGGAGAATACATAATAATCATCCATCTTCAGTCGCTGCTTGAGCTTACGCCAGTATGCCGTAGGGTCAATGCTACCAGTCAGTACGGCACTGGTGTCTACGGGTGTAGTCGATTTCCAGCATAAAAGCAACAACAGGGGCTTGTCCCACCAAAGGATGATGTTTGGCGTAATTGATGAATGACCGCTCTTTTTTTGTATCTATTGACCGCACTTACAATAAGCGCGGCGCTACCCCAACGCAATGACGCCCGGACGGCCGGGACAAGCCAATAACAAAAGCTAAAAAAGCAGTTGGCCATACACCCGGAATACACCGGATGTATGGCCAACTGTCACTATAAGATATGAAATGTTTTCTATTACACGTTTGGAAACGCGGGGAACGTCCCCCGCTACATCAGATCTTTTTGTTCCGCCCGGGATACGGATAATAGGGCAAAGACCAGGGATACCGCGGTCAGCACGATGGGAAACACGGTGCTGTTTGCCATGGACAGATCGCCGATGTTGGCCTGGGTTAAGAAAATGAGCAGGAACGAACAGATGATGGTCGCCTTGGAGGATTTTAGGGTTAAGCCCACAAACAGGGCGATAAAGCCCATGGTGACGATGGTCGCGGACTTTAGCAGCAGTTGGAGGTAGAAGCCCGGGCTGCCCATGTCGAAGTCCAGCAGGAAGGCGGACTGGAAGAATCGGGAGCCGGTCAGGATACAGCCGTAGAGCAGCAGCTTGGTGAGCGCCAGGGCCGCGAAGCAGAAGAGCCAGACGGCCAGCATCTGAGACGCCAGAATCTTTTGGCGCTTGATGGGGTAGGAGAACATCAGGTCCACGGTCTTATTTTTGTAAGAGCTGACGATAAAAGCGGAGAGCATGACGCCGGTGAAGACCAGATAGACCATGCCGGTAAACAGCTCGATGGAGGAGGAGATGGCGTTGTGTCCCGGGGCGGCGTCCACCACGCCCGTGACCGGGTCCACGGCGATGCCCAGGAAGGCCAGCGCGAACAGGAACGCGGCGAGGAGCGCGGCCAAAATGACGGCGGCGCGGACGTAGGTGCCAATGCGGTTCTTTTTCCACTCCATTCTGACAAGCTTTAACATGCCGCATCCACCTCCGACGTCAACTTCAGGAAATAATCCTCCAGGGTCTCGGCCCGCCGCCCGATGGCGGAGACCGCCACGCCGTTCAGGGCCAGCGCCTTGGAAACATCCTGGGTGGTTACCTTGGGGTCGTAGATGCGCAGCTTGCCGTCCTTCAGGATCTTGAAGTTGCTGAGGTCCAGCTTTTCGCTGAGGACAAAGCCGGCCCGCCGGACGTCGTCCACCGTCAGGTCGATATAGGCCACACTGGCGTCCTCGAGGTCCCTCATTGAGATCTCTTTGCGCATCCTGCCCTGATGGATGATGCCGATGGTGTCCGCGATACTCTCAATTTCCGAGAGAATGTGGGTGGAGACCATCACCGTGACGCCGTACTCCGCCCGCAGGCTGACCAGGAGCTCGCGGATCTGCTTCATGCCCGCCGGGTCCAGGCCGTTGGTGGGTTCGTCCAGGATCAGCAGCTCCGGCTTGCACAGAACCGCCCGTGCGATGCCCAGGCGCTGCTTCATGCCCAGAGAATAGCGCTTGACCGGCTTATCGGCCGCCTCGCCCAGGTCCAGCAGGCGGATTGCATTCTCAACCCCGCCCGGATTATGGTATCCCATATACGCGCAGTGGAGCTGGAGGTTTTCCCTGCCTGTCATATGGGCGTAAAAGGTGGGAAATTCGATGATGCTGCCCATGCGCTTAAGAACCTCGTAAGAGCTGGGCGTCAGGGGCTCACCAAATAGTTCGATGGTTCCCGAGGTGGGCTTCCAGAGGTTGGTGAGCATTTTCATCACCGTGGTTTTGCCCGCGCCGTTGGGCCCGAGAAACCCGTAGATCTCCCCCTTTTTAATATGGAGGTCAATCTCATGGACCAGAGTTTTGCCGCCGACGGCTTTTGTCAAGCGGTCGGTTTGCAGAAGATAGGACATATCCCTCTCTCCCCTTTCTTGACCTCTATTCTAACGGCCGGGATTTGCAAAACTCTTGACCAATTCTTACAAATTCCTTTCGCGGTCAAAAGGGCGGCTTTTTGAGCCGGAGGGAAAAGGTGGTCCTTACATAGGGCTCGCTCGTCAGAGTGATGTCGCCGCCCATCTGTACGGCCAGGCTTTTGGCGATGGTGAGCCCCAGGCCGTTGCCCTGGATTGCGCGGTTGCGGGAGTCTTCCATGGTGAACAGGCGGTCGAACACCGTGGCGGCGAAACCCGGCTCGATTCCCTTCCCGTGGTCGGTCACGTCGATCCGCACCCAATCCTCCTGCGCGTGCAGGGCGAGGCCCAGGTACTTGCCCTGCGCGCCGTAGCGCATCACGTTGGAGATCAGATTGAAGAGGATGCGCCGCAGGGCCTCCGCGTTCCCCTGGGCGCAGACGTCGTCCTCGGGGATGTCCAGGTCCACCCGGAACCCCTCCCGGGTCAGCAGCTCGTAAAAGTCCAGAACGCTCTCCCGGCAGGCCTCGGTGACGTTCAGCGTGGACAGGGTCATATCCGTATCGCCGGCCTCCAGCTTGGCCAGGGTGAAAAACTGGTTGATGAGCTCCATGACCTGCTTGGCCTTCCCCTCCACCTTGGCCAGCATGGGGCCTTCGCATGCTCCGTTCAGGCGCATGATCTCCAGATACCCCAGAATGACCGTCATAGGGGTCTTGATGTCATGGGAGATGTTGGACAGCATCTTTTTTGAGGAGATCTCCGAGCGCCTGAACTCCGCCCGAAGCCGCTGGCGGCAGTCCAGCAGGCGGTTGATCTGGGCCGCAAGGTCGATGAGGGCCTTGTTATCGGTGAACACCATGATATGCTCGTCCGTGTCCCCGTCCAGGATGTCATTCAGCTTCCGGCTCAGCTCCTTCAGCCTGCGTTGAAGCCCCGCCCGGTAGGCGAAGCGCTGGTACAATATGACGCCCACCAGCAGGACAATACAGATGGAGAGAAGAAGGAGGACCGCTTCGCTTTTCATAACTGGTCCCCCAATTTGTAGCCGATGCCCCATACCGTCAGGATATACCGGGGGGCGCGGGGGTCGTCCTCGATTTTGTTGCGCAGCCTGCTGATGTGGACGTTTACCGCGTTCTCGTCGCCCAGGTAGGCGTCGTTCCAGATCTGGGCGTAGATCTGGGCCTTAGTGTAGACCTTTTTGGGATTTTGCAGGAGCAGCTTCAAAATATCGAATTCCTTGGCCGTCAAGTCGAGGGGCGCCCCGGCTTTCGTGACGGTGTGGTCGGACACGTTCATCACCAGCGCGCCCGCGGACAGAACGGCCGGCGTCGCCGTGGCGTACTGGGTGGCCCGGCGGATGTTGGACTGGACGCGGGCCAGCACCTCGGTGACGGAAAAGGGCTTTGTGATGTAGTCGTCGGCCCCCATGCCCAGCCCCAGGGTCTTGTCGGCGTCCGTGTCCTTGGCGGACACGATGAGGATGGGCACGGTGCTGCGCGCGCGGATGTGGGCCATCACGTCCATGCCCCTGATTTTGGGGATCATCAGGTCCAGCAGGACCAGGGAAAAATCCTCCGCGTCAAACCGTTCGCAGGCTGCCTGCCCGTCCGGGGCGCAGACCACCTCGTAGTTTTCAGCGGCCAGGTAGTCCCGCAGCATTTCGCGGATCTCCGCGTCGTCCTCGACCAACAGCAGTTTCATGACGTTCCTCCCCAGTATTGAGTTTTAACAGTTGATGCCCGCCTTTTTGGCCTGGCTGCACAGGTCCTTCGTCTGAAGCGTATAGGCCCTGCCGTCCTTGACGAAGTGGGTTCCGCACTGGCGGAACTCAAAGTGGACGCCATGCCGGAGGCACTGCTCCCGGATGGAGAGCACCCAGGCGTAGTCCAGCGGCCGGGCGCTGCGGTCCGACTCGCCGCCCACCACCACCAGCTCCACGCCGTCCAGGTAGGGCCCCAGCTCCACCGGCCCGATCAGCGGCTGGCAGATGATGTTCTTGTGCCGGATGGGGAGCCGGGAGAAAACGGGAAGCCGGGTGTCGGCGCTGGCCTGGTCCTCGACGGTGCAGCCCACCGTCACGTTTTCGTACCCCTTCCCCCAGTCCTCCGGGATACAGTCCATAAACCGGGTGATGCGCTTGGTCAGGAAAAGGAAGTGCAGGTCCGGGCGCCGGCGGATCATGTCCCAGCACTCGCCCCGCCACGGGTCGGCGTCCTCCAGCAGAAAGTCCGTCGAGAAGCAGAGGTACACCGTCTGCCCGGGCTTCATCTGATAGGCGCCGTCCTTGCCCTTTCGCAGCGGGGCGTCAAAGCCCTTGGTTCTGACCACCAGGTTTGTATCCACGCCCCGCTTGGCGTCGCCCTTGTGAATATAGCAGTACCGGCAGCCCTCGCTGTACCTGTGGCAGCCCCGCCACGGATTCCACATCGCCATCTCGTTACCGTCCTATCTCGAACCGGGAGCCGCCCGGGTATTGCTTTTATTATACCGAAACAGGGGAAAGAACGCAATCATGCCCGCCCGGGAGGTCCCGGGCGGGCATTTTATCGGGAGCCGGCGGGAAGTCGGATCACGGGAGCTCTGCCGCATGAGCCTGAAGGTGCTCGATAAACCGCTTCGCGGCCATGGGGAGGCTGACCCTGTCTTTATAGCCGACGGCAATCGTGCGGGCGACGGGGGGCTCGGTGGGGCGGAGGGCAAGACGGTAGCTGGTCCGGCGCAGGATCAGCTCCGCCAAGATGCTGACCCCCAGCCCGGCCTCCACCATCGTCATGATGGCGTAGTCGTCATGGATGGTGTATTTGACCTTGGGCGTGACGCCGATTTTCTGGAACGCCTCCAGCGGCTCATAATAATGCCCCTCTTCCATCAGGATAAAAGGCTCCTCCGCCAGAGCCCGCAATGGCACGACGTCCAGCTTCGCCAGCGGGTGGTGCTCCGGCAGCACCGCCAGCATGGCACCCTCTTTCAGGACCAGCGTTTCAAGCCCTCTCACCGCGTCCGGGTTCACAAAGCCGAAGTCGATGGCGCCGGTCCTGACCCACTCCTGGATGGTGGTATAGTCCCCCTGGTAGATCACAAATTGGACGCCGGGGTATTGCAGCTGGAACTCCTTGAGCAGGCCCGGGAGCCAGTGGGCGGAGATGCTGGCGATGGTGCCCATGCGGACGACGCCCGTCTCCAGGCCCTTGATCTCCTTCGTCTTTTCCTGAACGGCATGATACTGGTAGACCAGCCGCTCGATGCAGGGGTACAGCTCCGCCCCCTCCAGAGTGAGCTTCGTCCCCGTCCGGAAGCGGTCCACCAATTTGATGGACAGTTCCTTCTCCAGGGAGGAGATCATCTGGCTCATGGCGGACTGTGTGTAGCCCAGTGCCTCGGCCGCCTTGGAGAAGCTGCCCAGCTCAACGATCTTATGTAAGGCAATATATCGGTGCATCGTTCCTTCTCCACTTTCTGTAAAGTAATCATTAGAAACATTCGTTTTACTTATGCTTTTTCCAAGTATATACTATCGTCAAACCAAATACAAGGAGCGCACGATATGTCCTATCAAACTGTAAAAGCCTATTTCGATCAAATGGGAAAAGGGGACTATATCACGTCCCGGCAGCAGACCGGCGATACCGTGGAGCACGCCGCGGAGGCCATCGGCTGCACCCCGGCCGAGATTGCCAAGGCCATCTCCTTCCTGGTGGGCGGCAAGGCGGTGATGGTCGTCATGGCCGGAGACGCCAGGGTGAACAGCTCCAAATACAAAACGTATTTTCACGAAAAGCCCGGCATGGTCCCCCGGGAGCAGGTGGAGGCGCTGGTCGGCCATGCGCCCGGGGGGCGTGTGCCCCTTTGCCGTATGGGTGGACGTTTGCAAGGGCTGGCTCGCGGATGAGGGCGCCGCCCGTTCAGCGTGACTTGGGCCGGCGAAGCCCATAAAACGAAAAAGGGGATATGTACAGCGATGAAACAGTATGTAGTGGATGCTTTTACACAAGAGGTATTCCACGGGAATCCGGCGGCGGTGTGTATTCTGGACCGATGGCTCCCGGAGGAGCTGATGATGAACATAACCGTTGAGAACAACCTCTCCGAAACGGCCTTCGCCGTCAAGGAGGGGGAGCGGTACCATTTGCGCTGGTTCACCCCCGGCGGAGAGATCGACCTGTGCGGCCACGCCACCCTGGCCTGCGCCTATGTCCTTTTGAACTTCTACGAAAAGGGCGTGGAGCGGGTCGGGTTCAAAACCTTGGGTGGTGAACTGGTGGTGGAGCAGCGGGACGGCCTCTATGAGATGGATTTTCCCGCCTATGAACTCAGGCCGCTCCCCGTCACCGCTCAGATGGTTAAGGCCATCGGGGCGGCGCCCCGGGCCGCTTATATGGGCCGGGACCTCCTGTGCGTGTTCGACGACGCGGAGACGGTCAGGGCCCTGCGTCCGGACCAGGAAAAGGTGCGGGCGCTGGACGGGCTGCTCCTCCACGCCACGGCGCCGGGGACCGGCACCGACTGCGTCTCCCGGAGCTTCGCCCCCAAGTGCGGTGTGGCGGAGGACCCGGTCTGCGGCTCCGGCCACTGCCACATCGTCCCCTATTGGGCGGAGAAGCTGCAAAAAGAGGAGATCGTCGCCTATCAGGCGTCAAAACGGGGCGGGACGCTGTATTGCCGCATGGAGGGCGGCCGGGTCAAGCTGGGCGGACACGCGGCGCTTTATTCCATCGCGGAAGTTCAAATCGCGGGCGTATAGAGGACTTTGTACCGGTCACTTTCCTTTTTTAGTGATGTCATAGCTCAAATCCAGGAGCTTGAGCACCTGATCCTGGGGCACAGAGCCGTCGAGCAGCAGGGCGATCCATTTATCCTTGTTCATATGATAAGCGGGAAGAAAGCCCCTGCTCTCCCGCAGTGAGCCGCTCAGAAGGGGATCGCATTTTATGTCCAGGATGTCCACATGAGCCGCTGTGTCCAGCCCCAGCTTCTTTCCGGGCACATCCATGATGATTGCGTACCATTTTCCAAGTTCTCTCTGCCGCAGCACGGCATAGTTTGGAAACTTGGCCCACAGATACTCCGGCTCTGTTCCGTACCGCTCCTTTGCATACTGCAAAATCATTTCTCTGCTTGTTTGCACGGTAACCGCTCCTTTCAACCCCGAAGCATAACCTCACGTCGGTACATCTTCCCGCTTTTGAAGAAATCCCCGTAATTGCTTCAAAAATATCTCGGCGGGCTTTGTAAACACCTGATACTTTTTCCAGACAACGAACAGCTTCGTCTCCAGCGCGGGCGCGAGGGGACGGAAGCACAGCTCGCTGCCGGGGCCGGTATGGATGAGCTTATCGAAGGAGAGGGCGTACCCCACCCCCTCCCGCACCAGGATACCGGCGTTATAGGCCAGGTTGAAGGTGGCCGCGATATTGAGCCGGTCCACCTTCTCCCCAAACCACTTGGGAAAGTCCTCCGTAATGCCCTGGCGGGAGCAGATGAGCGGTACATCTAATAAATCCTCCATTTGGACAGCCTCCTTCTCTGCAAGGGGGCTGTCCTTTCGCATGACCACGCCCCAGGCGTCCCGGGCCGGAACTTCCAAATAGTTATACTTGGACAGATCCACCTCCTGGGCCAGCACCGCAAAGTCCAGAAGCCCCCGGTCCAGCCGCTCCGACAGGTCCTCGGTGTTGCCGCTGTACAGGTGCAGGCGGATGCGGGGGTACTGCGCCTGCACCGCCTTGGCGCAGCGGGCCAGGTGCTTGATGCCGTCGGACTCGGCGCAGCCGACGCGGATGTCCCCGCCGGTGACCTCCCCCAGGGCTTTGAACTCCCCGGCGGTCTTGTCCACCATGTCCACGATGTCCTCCGCACGCCTGCGCAAAAGCATCCCCTCGTCGGTGAGCTTGATGCTGTAATTGCTGCGCACGAACAGCTTCTTCCCCAGCTCCCCCTCCAGGTCCTTGAGCTGCTTGGACAATGTGGGCTGGGACACGTGGAGGCGCTCCGCCGCCCGGGTGATGTTCCCCTCCCGGGCCGCCTCCAGAAAATAGCGTAAAACTCTCAATTCCATTTCAGCACCTCCTGACCACAATGTACCACAGCAAGTTATGCTTTGCAAGAATAACTTGAAATAGAAAACGGGTATTGGATATTTCTCTTTTCCGGTTCTATAATGAGAGCGACAGGAGGCGGTGCTATGGCGGAGGCGTCAGACACCTGGGGCATTCTCTCTCAAAATCTCACCGACGCGGGCTGCGGTGAGGAGATGACCCGGCATTGTGTCCGTTTGGCCCAGGACGGAAAAGCGGCCGACATGCTGCGTCTGCTTTCCCGCCACAGGAAAGCCCTGCTGGACGCGGTCCATCTCAACCAAAAGCAGATCGACTGCCTGGACTACCTCGTTTACCAAACCGAAAAGGAACAACGACTGGAGGAGTAAACAATGATCCACTTTGATTTTAACAACCCCACCCATTTGATTTTCGGCAGCGGCAAGCTGGCCGAGCTGGGCAAGCAGAGGCTCCCCGGCAAAAAGGCCCTGCTGCTGATGTCCAACGGCAGGTCCGCCAGGGTCAGCGGCGCCTACGACCGCTGCGTGGAACAGCTGCGCACAGCGGGGGTGGCCTTCGCGGAGTTTGCACAAGTCATGGAGAACCCGGTCAAGGACGTGGTGATGGAGGGCGCGGCCTTCGCAAAAGAGCACGGCTGCGACTTCATCCTGGCCCTGGGGGGCGGCGCGGTGCTGGACGCCTCGGTGGCCGTGGCCGCCATGGCCGCCAACCCCGGCGACCTCTGGGACTACGTCTCCGGCGGCACCGGCAGGGGCCTGCCCCTGGTCCACGCCCCCCTGCCCATCGTCACCGTCCCCCTCACCGCGGGCACCGGCTCGGAGATCAACATGTGGGGGGTCATCTCCAACCCGGAGACCCACGAGAAGATCGGCTTTGGCGGCGATCCCCGGCTGGTCCCGGTCCTCTCCATTGTGGACCCGGAGCTGATGCGCACCGTCCCGGCCGGATACACCGCCTTTCAGGGCTTCGACGCCCTGTTTCACAACACCGAGGTGGTGATGAGCAGGGGGGTCAACCTCCTCAGCGAGACCCTGGCCCTCTCCGCCATCGAACACATCGCGGCGTATCTGCCCCGTGCCGTCAAGGACGGGAACGACCTGGAGGCCCGGGAGCACGTGGCCTACGGCAGCACCATCGCCGGCATGACCATGCAGCTCACCTCCACCACCGCCCAGCACTCCATGGAGCACGCCATGAGCGCCTACCACCCCAATCTGCCCCACGGCGCGGGCCTCATTCTGATCTCCCTGGAATTTGCCCGCTTCTTCATCGAGCGCCACGCCTGCGACGGGCAGTTCGTCAAGATGGCAAAGGCCATGGGCATGAAAAACGCCGATAAGCCCGGGGACTTTCTCACCGCCCTGGCGAAGCTCCAGGCCGACTGCGGCGTGGACGGCCTGAAGATGAGCGGCTACGGTATCTCCCCCGATGAGGCCATGACCCTGGCCGTCAACGCCCGGGAGACCATGGGCGGGCTGTTTCTCGCCAACCCCTGTGAGCTGAACGACGAGGACTGCGCGGGCATCTTCCGGCGGTCCTGCCGCTGACGGGAGAAGCGGCATGAAGGTATTGCTGTTCAATGGAAGTACCCGCCGGGACGGCTGCACCTGCGCGGCCCTGTCCCAGGTGGCCCACGCCCTGGAAGAGGCGGGCGTGGAGACGGAGCTGTTGCAGATGGGAAATGGCCCCGTGCGGGAGTGCGTCGGCTGCGGCAGGTGCGCCGGGCTGGGGCGCTGCGTGTTTGGGGATGACATGGTGAATGCCTGGCTGGAAAAGGCCCGGGAGGCGGACGGCTTCGTCTTCGGCTCCCCGGTCTACTACGCCCACCCCACCGGCCAGTTTCTATCGGTGCTGGACCGGCTGTTCTATGCCGGCGGGGACGCGTTTGCCCATAAGCCAGGGGCCGCGGTGGTCTCCGCCCGGCGGGCCGGGACCACCGCCTCGCTGGACGTGCTCAACCGGTATTTTGCCGATGCCCAGATGCCCGTGGTGTCCTCCACCTACTGGAACATGGTCCACGGCACCGCGCCGGAGCAGGTTGCCCGGGATTTGGAGGGGCTGCAGACCATGACCAACCTGGGGCGCAGCATGGCGTGGCTCCTGAAGTGCATCGAGGCCGGGAAACGCCAGGGCATCGCTCCACCACAGGGATTGCGGGAGCAGTGGACCAATTTTATCCGGTGAGGCGATGCAAAAGAGCGCATTTCATTTTTTGACGAGGAGAAATCCATGGGCTATGAAGTAATCGAGCAAAAGGCGGCGGAGCTGGGGCTGTCCATTGTGGAGTACCAGCGTCAGGCGGCGGTCCGGGCCCTGCGGCTGGTCCAGCAGCTCAACGGCGCCTACCATGAGCCGGAGGAGGTCCGGGCCCGGTTTGCCGAGCTGACGGGGAAGCCGGTGGACGACAGCGTTTGCCTGTTCCCGCCCTTCTACACCGAGTACGGCCTGAACATCACCGTGGGGAAGCACGTGTTCATCAACACCGGCTGCCGGTTCCAGGACCAGGGGGGCATCACCATTGGGGACGGGGTGCAGATCGGCCATAACGTGGTGCTGGCCACCCTGAACCACGACGAGGACCCGGCCAGGCGCTTCCAGACCCATCCGGCCCCTATCGTCATCGGCGACAATGTGTGGCTGGCGGCCAACGCCACCGTGGTCCCCGGCGTCACCATCGGGGACGGGGCCATCGTGGCCGCGGGGGCGGTGGTGACCCGGGACGTGCCCCCGAACACGGTGGTGGGCGGCGTCCCCGCCCGCGTTATCAAAAAGATAGAATTGGAGGAGACCTTATGAAAAAGCGCGTATTGATCCTGTCCACCAGCCCCCGGAAGGGGGGCAACTCCGACGCCCTGGCCGACGCCTTCCTGGCCGGGGCGCTGGAGGCGGGGCACCAGGCGGAGAAGATCCGCCTCTCCGGCAAGGACATCCGCTTCTGCCGGGGGTGCCTGGCCTGCCAGAAAACGACGCAGTGCGTAATCCGCGACGACATGGGGGCCATTCTGGACAAGATGCGCCAGGCCGACGTGGTGGCCTTCGCCACCCCCGTCTACTTCTACGAGATGTGTGGCCAGATGAAGACCCTGCTGGACCGCACTAACCCCCTGTTCCCGGCGGAGTACGCCTTCCGGGAGATCTACCTGCTGGCCACGGCGGCGGACGGGGACGAGCACGCCATGGACGGGGCGATCCAGGGCCTGGAGGGCTGGATTTCCTGCTTCGGGCGTGCAAAGCTCGCCGGGGTGCTCCGGGGCGTGGGCCTGGACGGCGTGGGCGCGGTCCAGGCCCGCCCCGACATCCTGGAGCGGGCCGCCCAGATGGGCAGCGCCGTATGAAGGGAGGAGCCGCTATGAAAAAACGCTTGCTCACCTTCATGCTGGCGCTCAGCCTGCTGACGCTGCCGGCCTGCGCGGCGGAGAGGGCCGGCGGGCCCCCCGCTGCTCCGGAAACGCCAAGCACTGTTACCGCCGCCCCCCTCCGCACCTTTGCCGACGTGCCCGCCGGGGCCTGGTACGCCGACGCGGCGGCGTACTGCTCCGAGCACGGGCTCATGGGCGGCACCGCCCCGGACAGGTTCTCCCCCGGCGAGACCATGACCCGCGCCATGCTGGCCGCCGTCCTCCACCGCATGGCGGGCAGTCCTGCGGTTTCTGCGGCTCCTTCCTTCTCCGACGCCGTGGACGGCGCCTGGTACGGCGGCGCGGTGGCCTGGGTCGCGGCCGGGGGCGTGATGTCCGGCTACGGCGGCGGCGCGTTCGGCGTCAACGACCCGGTGACCCGGGAGCAGATGGCGGCCATTCTGTGGCGCTACGCCGGGTCGCCTCCGGCGGAGGCGTCCGTTTTTGCGGACAGGGCGGACATCTCCCCTTGGGCGGTATCGGCGGTGGACTGGGCCGGGGCCGGCGGCATCATGGGCGGGAAGGCGAACGGCCGGTTCGATCCCAAGGCCGATGTGACCCGCGCGGAGGTCGCGGTGATCCTGCACCGCTTTGATGCCCCTGCCCAGGAGGAGGCGCCGGAGCCCGCAGACGATACCCGCATCCTGGTAGCCTATTTCTCCGCCACCGGCACGACCCGCTCTCTGGCCGGGCGTGCCGCGGATGTGCTCGCCGCCGACCTCTACGAGATCGTCCCGGAGACCCCCTATACCTCGGACGATCTGGACTATGGAAACGCCTCCAGCAGGACCACCCGGGAGCGGGACGACCCCGCCGCCCGCCCCGCCATCGACGGGAGCGTGGAGGATATGGGCGGTTATGACGTCGTGTTCCTGGGCTACCCCATCTGGCACGGCCAGGCCCCCAAGATCGTCAGCACCTTCCTGGAGCGATACGACTTTACCGGCAAGACCATCGTGCCCTTCTGTACCTCCCACAGCAGCGGCATCGGCTCCAGCGATACCGCGCTGCACCTCCTGGCGCCCGGCGCCAACTGGCTCGGCGGCCGACGCTTTGCCGCCGGGACTTCCCAAGATGATGTCAGCGAATGGATTGGAGGGCTGGATTTGCCGAAGCGGGAAGAAGCTGCCGCGGGCAGAGCCGCATTTGACTTTGACACCCGGACCGTCACGCTCAACAGCGGCCATGTGATGCCCATTAACGGCCTGGGCACCTACAGCCTCCACGGGGACGAGTGCCGCAACGCCGTGGCGGCGGCCCTGGACAGCGGCGTCCGGCTCTTCGACACCGCCCACGCCTACGGCAACGAGGCGGAGCTCGGCGAGGCCATCCGCGCCTCCGGCGTCCCCAGGGAGGAGATCTTCGTCATCACCAAGCTCTACCCCGACCAGTACGCAAACGCCGGGGCCGCCATCGACGAGGCGCTGGAGAAGCTGGACCTGGGGTACGTCGACCTGATGCTGCTCCACCACCCCGGCGCCGGCGATGTGGATGCCTACCGGGCCATGGAGCGGGCGGTGGAGGCGGGCAAGATCCGCTCCCTCGGCCTGTCCAACTGGTACGTGGAGGAGCTGGAGGAATTTCTTCCCCAGGTGACAATCACGCCCGCATTGGTGCAGAACGAGATCCACCCCTACTACCAGGAGAACGACGTGATCCCCTACATCCAGGGCCTGGGCATCGTGGTGCAGGGCTGGTACCCTCTGGGAGGCCGGGGCCATACGGCCCAGCTGCTGGGCGACCCGGTCATCTCCGCCATTGCCGAAGCCCACGGCAAGTCCTCCGCCCAGGTCATCCTGCGCTGGAACCTCCAGAAGGGCGTGGTGGTGATCCCCGGCTCCAGCAATCCCGGCCACATCCGGGAAAATACCGAGCTCTACGATTTTGAGCTGACGCAGCGTGAGATGGCCCGCATCAACGCCCTGGACCGGGGCGAAAAGCACGATTGGTATTAACTCATGATAGAAACAAAGCAACGGCGCAGCAGACGAGCAAAAGCGCCATCACATTGATACGGATGGCCATCGATTTTCCATTGGGAAAGGAGAAAGCATCCGGTTTAAGGCTGATCGCGTACATTCGTACAGAAGCGTCGGGCACGAGGCGGCGATTCTGCATACGATCTTATTGAACCCCTGAGCGTCTGTGGCGATAGGGCGTGTTTGCGACGCGCACAAAGCGAGCCGGCCAAAACCGTGGTTTTGGCCGGCTCGCGTCCGGTTGCCCTGTTTTCACTTTGATCAGCCGCCGCTGTTCCAGGCCCGGCCCGCCTCCTCGCCGACGGCGATGCTTCGGCATGGCGGCCGCCTCCTTTTCCCTATCAAACACCCCTCAGGGCTTGAGCACCACCTTGATGCAGCCCTCCTGCTTTTTATCAAACACCTCGTAGCCCCGGGCCCCCTCGTCCAGGGACAGGGTGTGGGTGATGATGTCGGTGGCGTCGAACCTGCCCTGGGCAATCAGATCCAGAATGGGCTTGGCGTACCGCTGGGCCGGGCACTGGCCCATCTTCAGGGTGACGTTGCGGCTGAAAAAGTTGCCCAGGGGAAAGAGGTTGTACCGCCCGCCGTACACACCAAGCATCACCACCGTGCCGCATTTGCGCACCGCCTCCGAGCTCATCTCGATGGCCGCCTTGCTGCCCGCCTGGAGCTTGAGGGCGGTCTCCACCTTCTCCATGGCGGACATCTTGCCGTCCATGCCCACGCAGTCGATGACCACGTCGGCCCCGCCGTGGGTCAGCTCCTTGAGGTAGAGGCCGGTGTTGTCGTGATCCTCGAAGTTCACCGTCTCCACCCCCGGGTAGCCGGCCGCGTGCTCCAGGCGGTAGCCCACGTTGTCCACGGCGATGACCCGCTGGGCCCCCTCGTAGAGGGCCCACTTCATGGTCAGCAGGCCCACCGGGCCGCAGCCCAGCACCACCACCGTGTCGCCCCGCTTCACACCGCCCTGCTCCACGCCCCAGCGGGAGGTGGGCAGAATGTCGGTGGTGAAGAGGACCTGCTCGTCTGTGAGGCCCTCGGGCACCACCACCGGCCCCACGTTGGCGTAGGGCACCCGCAGGTACTCGGCCTGGCCCCCGGCGTAGTCGCCAAAATTTTTGGAGTAGCCCAAAAGGCCCCCGGCCTCCCCGTTGGGGTTGGAGTTGTCGCACTGGGAGAACTCCCCCGCCTCGCAGAAGGCGCAGTGGCCGCAGGCCACCGGGAAGGGCACCACCACCCGGTCTCCCTTTTTCACCTTAGTGACGCCCTTGCCCGCCTCCTCCACGATGCCCATGGTCTCGTGGCCCAGCACGTAGCCGGGGTACATCCCCGTCACCGTGCCGTGGATGAGGTGCAGATCCGACCCGCAGATGGCCGTGGAGGTCACCTTGACAATAATATCATCATCCTGCTCGATGGACGGGTCGGCCACCTTCTGGACCGCCACGTCCCGGATACCCTGGTAAACGACTGCTTTCATAAAATGTTCCTCCTATTTCGTGGCCGCCCGCAGGTGTTCCACTCCACCCGCCGGACCGTTGGCGGCAGTCTCATACTGTTTTTCCTCCTTGACTGTGCTTTTTTAAAGCTGCTTTTCCGTAGTATTCACAAAACAGGCGGTAATATTGTGGGGCTAAGGGAAAGTTAACGGTATTGCAGACAGAATCAGAAGAAAGACCTAAGGAACCGAAAAATCTAACCCTCCCCTGACACGAGGGGTGGTATACGAAACGTGCAGCGCCCGGCAGGGGCGCGGACCCCCTATCCCCTTACGCCGCCGCCACCCGCAGACCTACCGGGAATTTTCTTTCATTCCGCCGGCTTTATACCTCAACCGGCCACGATGCCGGCACAGTGGATGCCATGTATAAAAATGCAGATGCGCATCACTTATAAAAATGAGCGCATCTGTATTTTTAAATATTCTGTTTGCTGTCAGTCCCGTTTGGGGATGCTCTCTTTGATTTAAGGAATTGTCGCAAAAACTGTAACGGCCACGCCCCTGAAGAGAGGTCCCAGGCCCTGACTTAGCGTCAACCGCACGGATAACAGCGACCCTTGCGAAACCCCAACACTGCCGGTTCCGGTTGCAAGACAATTTGGTGTTTCGGCATTACTTGGTCCTGTGATCGTAGCCGTTATACCAGTTCCGACAGGAGCTGTGAAGCCGCATGGACTTGTGAAAATCTCTGCGGTCACACGTTCATTGGCCGGAATCGTATTATCTCTGATGTTTAATACAAGACCGACGATTGTGGCATCGACCGGCAGCGTCACTGTACTGATCGTAAATAGGGCCGGTGATGAAGATGTCCCCAATCCAACCCATCCTCCGTCACTCACAAACTGGTCAGATGCTAAATAGATTGCTATACTGCCCGGACCATTTGGACCAGTTGCGCCGGTAGGGCCTGTTGCGCCGGTGGGCCCAGTGTTACCTTGGGGACCCGTGGCACCTGTGGGGCCTGTGACGGGACAGGGGCAGGGCGAACAGGGTGGCGGGCACGGGAAGGTAGGAGGGCAAGGACGGCAGCAGTCGAAATCGTCGTGGCTATCGTGGTGATAAATATTCATATTAATATCTCCATACTGTGATAATCATCAGAAGGGCACAGTCCATTCTATGCCGGAATACCCTTTGAGGTTCTGCCTGCATAAGAGTACCCGATAACGCAGGCGCCGCTTATGGCCGCTTTTTCAACAGCCCCACTGCCAGAGCGCTTATACTGAATGGCCACGCCCGGCCCGCGGGCCCGCTTCCACGATAGGAACGGTATAATAATAGGTTGCGCACCCAAATTACGAAGCGTAAACAGAGCCGCCCTGCCTGAAGCAGGGCGGCTCTGTTTTTCCTTGTTGTCCCATTGGGTGTGGATTATGCCCTGCTCTGGAAGACGCCCGCCAGCTCGGCGTACAGCGCGTCCAGGTCGATGGGCTTGCTGAGGTGGCCGTTCATGCCGTTCTCCCGGCTGCGCTCCACGTCCTCGGAGAAGGCGTTGGCGGTCATGGCCAGGATAGGGACCGAGTGGGCGTCCGGGCGGTCCATGGCCCGGATCTGCCGGGTGGCCCCGTAGCCGTCCAGCACCGGCATCTGCACGTCCATCAAAATGAGGTCAAAGTAGCCGGGGAGGGAGGCGGCGAAGGTCTCCACCGCCTCCTGCCCGTTCCGCGCGGCGGTGACGGCGGCGCCGGAAATCCCAACCAGCTCCGTGGCGATCTCCAGGTTGATCTCGTTGTCCTCCACGATCAGGACATGCTTTCCGGAAAAGTCATAGTCGGTCATCCGCCGGGGCCTCTCCACGGCGCCGGGCTTGCTGCTGCGGATGCTCTCAAACGCCTGCGTCAGCGTGGAGGTGAACAGGGGCTTGCTGATGATGCCAACGGCCCCGGCCTCCAGGGCGGACTCCTGGATCTCGGTGGGGTCGTAGGCGGTGATGAGCACCACCGCGATGTCCTCCTTACCCACCGCCTGACGGATGCGCCGGGTGGTCTCCAGCCCGTCGATAAAGGGCATTTTCCAGTCCACGAAGCACACGTCGAAGTCCTCGTCCAGATTGTGGGCCTGCTCCACCCTGGCCACCGCCTGATAGCCGTTGTCCGTCCATTGTGCCTCCACGCCCAGCTTCTCCAGCAGCAGCGTCACGTGCTCGCAGGTCTCCTGATCGTCGTCCACCACCAGGGCCTTCAGGCTGCCGTAGTCTATGGGGGGGACGTCCCCGGTCTGGGGCTCCACGGTCCCAAAGGGGAGCAGGGCGGTGAAGGTGCTGCCCTGTCCGGGCGCGCTCTCCACCGTGAGGCTGCCGCCCATGAGTTCTGAGAACCGCCGGGAGATGGACAGCCCCAGGCCGGTGCCGCCGTACTTCTGGGCCACGCCGGCGTCCTCCTGCTCAAAGGCGTTGAAGATCTTATCCAGATTCTCAGGCGCGATGCCGCAGCCCGTGTCGCTGACGTCGAAGCGCAGGCGGACCGTCCCGTCTTCTCCGCCCGCCTCGCTGACCCGGAGGGTGACCCGCCCGTTTTCAGGCGTGAACTTGATGGCGTTGGACAGCAGGTTGGTGATAATTTGGTTGAGCCGGAGGGAGTCCCCCACCAGGGCCTCCGGCACGTCGCCGGCAAGGACGGTGTTGAACTCCACCTTTTTCGCGGCCGCCTGGCCGTAGTAGACCGTGGACAGGGATTCCAGCAGCACCTTGAAGTCGAACCTTTCCCGCTTCAGCTCAATCTTGCCGCTCTCGATTTTGGACATATCCAGCACGTCGTTGATGAGGGCCAGCAAGTGCTTGGAGGACAGGGTGACTTTTTTCAGGCAGTCGGCCACCTTGGCCGGCTTTTCAATGTTCTGCATGGCGATCACGGTCATGCCGATGATCCCGTTCATGGGCGTGCGGATCTCGTGGGACATGCGGGAGAGGAACTCGCTCTTGGCAAGGCTGGCCCGCTCCGCCCGGACCAGAGCCTCCTCCGCCCGCTCCTTCTCCCGCTCCAGCAGCGCTGCGCTGCGCCGCACGATGCGGATGTAGATGAGGGCGAAAACCAGCAGGATCACGGCGATCCCGGAGACGACCAGGGTGGCCGCCAAGGACATAAAGGAGCCAAGACCCTCGACCTGCGCGTCCAGGCCGCCCGAGGGCATGGCGACGTACATGGTCCAGTCGGTGCCCGCGATGGGGGCGTAATAGAGGTACTCGTGCTCGCCGCTCAGGGTCAGGGCGGACATGCCCGACTCCCCGGCGGCGATCTGCTGGCGCAGCTTCTCCAGAGAGTAGCCCTCGTCAAACACGGCGTTGACCTGAAGACTGCTGAACAGGTTGGTCCCCGCCGCAGCGTGCCGGTTGGAGGAGCGCATGACAAACGCCCCCTGCCGGGAGATCACGTTGGCGTAGGCGTTGGAATCCGCCTTGTGGGAGAGAATCTTTTCGTTGAGCGCCTGGGTATCCATCCCCACCAGGGCCGCCACGATCCGCTCCCCGCCAAAGGAGACGCCGCTGATGGGCATTCCCAGCAGGAGCATATCGTCTCCCAGAATGGTTTCGTTGGCGGAGATCAGGCGCTCCTTCCCCTGCAGCAGCGTGCTCAGGGAGTTGATTTTGGAAATGGCCGGGTACACGTCTTCATCGGTGTAGCACATTCCCTCCTCCGTCAGGAGGGCCACATAGGTAAACTCATTGTTCTCCCGCTGGCGGCGCAGGAATGCCTGCAGATGGTCCAGATCGGCCAGATCCCCCTCCCCGGCGCTCTCCAGCATGGTGATCACCTGGGCGAACTGACTGTCGAGGCTGGTCTCAAAGTGGCCGATGATCTGGTCGGTGAGCTCACCCAGGTAGACCCCGCTGATCTGGGTGATGGCCTCGTCTGTCTTGGTCCGGTAAGTCCAGAGCATCCCCGCCAGCAGGGCAGCGCAGAGCAGGACCACCGCCACCGACGGCCCCACGATCCCTGTATTGCGGCGGACAGGTCTCCCGCTCTTGTCGTTCATTTTTTCATGTCCCCATTCTCCGCAAGGTTGGTGATACGCCCCTCCAGGCCTGCCCGGACGCCCTCGCCCTGCTGCTGCTGGAAATAGTACCGCAGCGCGTCCCGGTAGGTGCCCATATCCCCGGCCAGGAGCTTGACCCCGTCCCCCTTGGGGATCTCGTCACTGTACAGGTTCAGCATGGTGTAGCCGTCCCCGTTGCCGTCCAGGTAGCCGTTCTTGCCCGCCATATAGTTGTTGACGGCCACCGTGTAGAGCGCCGATTCGTCGATGGGGCTCCCGTCGGAGAGTGTGGCGGAAACCAAGCGCTCTTCGGGGGCCTTGGCGCTGTCGAAGGTATAGTGGATGCCGGACACCTGGAGAAAGCGCCCGCCGGGCACCTCCTCGCTGCTCTTATAGGCCGTCAGGCTGTTCTCCAGCATTTCCAGCAGCACCTTGCCGGTCATCTCCACCTTGACGATCTGGTTGTCGAAGGGGCAGACCGCCGCAAGATCCGCGTTGCGGACCTCTCCCCCGTAGAGGCTGGCCCGGATACCGCCGCCGTTGACCACCGCGATGGGGGCGCCGGAGAGGGCGGCCACGCTGTCGGCCACCAGGTTGCCGAGCGCGGTCTCCCGCATCCGGGTGTCGTAGCCCTCGTAGATCAAATCCCGGGCCACGCTGCCCACCACCTCCAGCTCCTCGTCCACGGCGGCGGAGCCGTTGAGGTAGTAGTCGTCCACGGCGGCCAGGCATTCGGCCACGTCCAGCTTTCCGCCCAGGTAAAGCGCCCCCTCCCGGCCCAGGTACTCGATGACCTTGCCGGGGAACTTGACGTTGTAGACGTACCCGGCCCCCACCGCGTCCTTCAGGCCCAGGGGCAGCGCGCCGCCGCCCCCGGCGCCCTTCAGATAGGAGTTGTCCGTCATGGTGTCCGCCATCAGGGCCTCCTGCCCCTCTGAGGTGGAGAGCAGCTCCAGGATACGGCAACAGGCGTCCAGCTTTGCCTCGTTTCCGGCCTCGCCCAGCGCGGCGTTGATGCCCAGGTAGGCGCCGGGCATGGAGATGGTCCAATTCGGCACGCCGCCCTTCCCCAGAAAGGGCAGCATGGTGTACTCATATTCCCGGCCGCCGTCCGCGGCCCACTGGCGGTTGCTCTCCCTGCACTCCTCCAGCGCCCTGGTATAGCCGTACATGACCGCCAGTTCTCCCTGACCCATATAGGCAATATTGTCCGGTGAGTTGCCCTGCTTGCTGTAGGAGGCCGTGTTGATCAGGCCGTTTTCTATCAGGGCGCTCAGCAGGTCGAAGGCGCTCTCCCAGGTCCCGGTCATCCCCACCTGCTTCTCATCAAACGCGGCGAGCCAGTTGACGCCCACGGCGGTGCCCAGGAAGTCGGGCACCATGCAGCCCGCCAGGAAATAGCCCAGGGAGGTGTCGATCATGTCCCGAAAGCCGAACACATGCCCCGTCTCGCTCACGCCGACCCCCGCGTCCCGGAACCGGCACAGCGCCGCCACCAGCTCCTCGTTGGTGGTGGGCAGGGGGATGCCCGCCTTGTCGAACAGGGTCTTGTTGACGATATAGCCGTAATACTGCCCGGGGAAGGGCAGAAAATACACCATGTCGTCCACCGAGAGGCTTTTGATCAGCGTGCTCTCGTAGTCGGCGGTGAAGGCGTACCCGCCCAGCGGCAGCACGTACTTCCCGCTGTCCCGGTCGGCGGGCTGGGTGGAGACCACCAGGTCGGGCCCGTGGCCCGCGTCCAGCCGCCGCTGGAGCAAGCTGTTGAAGGTGGAGGAGATCATCCGCTCGTACTGAAAGTCCACGTCCGGCAGCTTTTCCTCGATCAGCGCCTCCATGTGCTCCAGCTTTTCGGAGCAGACCATGGTGACCACCGTTTTTTCAGGCTCCTTGCTGCCCTGAGGTCCGCAGGAGGCCAGGGTGCACAGCGCAAGCGCCGCGCACAGTACCGCTGCAAGCTTCTGTTTCATACGCATGCTTCTTTCCATTCTGGATTTCTTTCAATTCAGGTGTTATCTCCAAGACTTTTTACCGCTTTTCTATTTCCCCGTACCCGTTCAGCGTCCTTTTTTCCTGCTCTGCTTCTGCGCGTACATTCTGGCGTCCGCCGCCCGGATCAGCGAAGCGGAGTCTGAAAAGCCGCGGCTGTCCACGGCGCCGTAGCTGACGGACAGCGCAAACGGGAAACGGCCGGCATCCCGCTGCGCCCGGAGCGCGGCGTTGATCGCTTCCATCCGCTCCTCCACGGCCGCGACCGACAGCCCGCTGAGCAGCACGAGAAATTCATCTCCGCCGTACCGGAACAGCAGATCCGTGTCCCTCCGGCAGGAGGAGCGCAGCTGCTCCGCCACCGCCAGGAGGTACCGGTCGCCCTCGCTGTGCCCGTGCCGGTCGTTGACCCCTTTCAAATCGTCCAAATCCACAAAGCAAAGCACGAAGGGAGCCCCCTGCGCCACCATGCCGGCGAGCCGCTCCTGTGCGTATGCCCTGTTGTACAGGCCGGTCAGCGCGTCGCAAACGGCCCTTTGCTCCAAGAGCTCCTCTTCTTTTTTCCACGTCTCCAGCTTCTGCTCCATCTGCCGGTTCTTTTCCCGGTAATCGGCCAGCTCGCAGATCCGCCAGGTATACCGGGCCGCGATGTAGAACCCAATGACGCAGAACAGGCAGGACTTGATGCTCCAGAGCTTCAGCAAAATATCGTTGAGCGGCGTGGAGTACAGCAGCAGGTTTAAGAAGAGGTAGCAGAACAGCCCCGCCATCACCTCCAGCAGGAACGTCTGGTGGGAGGGATAGCGCAGGATCAGCCGCAGGCGCTCCAGATACGCGGGCCTGCGGAAAAACCGCATGGCAAGCCCGGCGAGAAAAAAGCCCAGCGCCACCGGCAGCCACTTCAGGTTTCCGGCGGCTGAGATGTTGTTGTCAAAGGCCTGGAGCGGCTGCCCAATGAGGATGGCGATGGCGCTGCGGCAGAAGATATTGATGGAGAGACCCAGGATGATCCCGATGAGGGTGCTGAACAGGGCGCACCGCCCGTCCCGGCCCGCATAGAGGAGGGTCTCCACAAACAGCAATACGGCAAACAGCAGCCAGTTGGCGACCAGGTGCAGCTCCAGCTGTGAAAACAGGGCAAAGCAGAGGTAATTGACCACAAAACACACGACGGTGAACGGCACGCGCCTATCCGTCATCCGCTTTTGCTCACAGACCAGGCCAAAATACTGGCGGTTGAAGTAAAAATAGGTGGCGGCCGACAAAAGCGTAATGAAACTATCGAAGAAACTAAGCACTCCGCCGCCTCCTATTGCCGTTTTTTGTCCAGGTACATCGCCTGGTCCGCGCGCGCCAGCAGCTGCTCCAGGTCCGCGCCGCCGTCCTCCGGCGCCTCGGCCACCCCGAAGCTGAACGAGAGGCCATGGCCGCAGCAGCTCTCCCGCCCCAGGGATTGGCGGATCTGCTCCATCCTGTCCCCGGCGGCGTCCCCGCCGCAGTTGGGGAGCAGGATTACAAACTCATCCCCCCCGATCCGCGCGAACAAATCGCCCTTTCTCAGCCGCTGACCGACCAGCCGGGCAAATGTGACGAGATAGCAGTCCCCCGCCTGGTGGCCGTCCCGGTCGTTGACCTGCTTGAGCTTATCCAGGTCGAGGTAGGCCAGGGAAAAGGGCTCCCCGCTCCGGAGCATACGGCTGGCCCGGTCCAGGATGTAACGCCGGGAATAGAGCCCGGTGAGGGCGTCCGTATCCCCCTTGGCGCGCAGCTCCTCCGCCCGTCTGGCCTGCCGCTCCAGCGCCTGCGCCAGGCGCAGGTTCTCCTCCTCCAGGTAACGCACCTTCAGGATGGAATAGAGGTGCGCCAAAAAGCGGAACAGGTAAAATTCCAGCAGCAGTGTGCTGCCCACCAGGAACAGGGGCAGCAGGTCCCATTCGATGGAGGAGGAACAGAGGATGCCGTCCAGCAGCAGGGATAGGTTGCAGAACCAGAGGAAGGTCATGAAGGGCCGCATTTCCTCACTGTCCGACTGGGTGCGGATCACCGCCGCCAGGGGCAGCCCCCGGCCCGGGATGAGCGTATACGACAGGATGTTGATCAAGACTACGATGGAGAGGGTGGCGACGCGCCAGAAGGGCTGATCCAAAAGCGACCGCATGGAGGCGCCCAGGGCCAGGGACGCGGCCCCAATCAGGATCATGTGCAGGGAGATGGACAGCAAGTGGGTCAGGTTGATCAGGAACAGCTCCTTCAGGCGGCCGCCCTTCCGTCCCAGTCCGCCCAGGAGCCGGCTGGCGAGCACCAAGGTGTAGAACAGGATCAGCGGCACCGGAGCTGCGCTCCAGAGGACAAACACCGCTGCGAGCGGCAGCGTATTCCTCAGCCAGCGGGCGGGGGTGAGCTCCGATGGACCGCCCAAAGCCTTCATGGCCCAGAGGGAGGCGGCGCTATGGGCCATGGCCAGGGCCGCCGGAAGGACCAGCGCCCAGCCGAAATAAACGCCGTGCGGCAAGATGGCGCCCCCCTTTCAAAAAGCATGTTAAAGATAGGTCTGACAGGCGGTGTACCTGCTCCTGCGTCCCCACCGCCACACGATCAGGTTTATCCACCGGGCCAGGCCGATGCGAAAGCGCAGAATGCCCCGGCCGGTTTGAGCGTTTCGCGCGGGACAAACTTCATATCCTTCTGCGGCCGTCTCGAAGCGGCGCAGTGGAATATCTTCCAAATTTTCGCCACTGACGCCCCTATTTTGCGTCCCCGCGCAGCAGAAGCGCCGCGTACTTCTTTTCCTCCTGCGCCATCAACGCCGCCCACTCGCCGGAAAAGGCATCCAACTCACCGTGGCGGAGGCGCTTTTCCAGCCGCTCCACCCAAGCCGCGTAGGTGTCCTCCAACGCTCCGTTTGGCAGCAGGCGCATGAAGGGATAGCCCCAGGCGACCAGATCCGACAAGGCGCCATAGCACTCCCGTACCATGGCCAGGGGGCTGTTGAGCCGCACAAAAGCCAGTATGATCTCAAAGCAGTAGTAGCTCTTGCCTACCTCCAGGCTATGACGCAGATGCCCGGCCAGCGTCGCCCGCCGTTCCGCCGTGGCGTGCTCCAGGGTATGGAGCGCCACGCCGCGAATGGTCAGCGCCAGTAGCTGAAGGGCCTCCCGGCACAGCCGCAGGCCCTCTTGGATCTCGGATTTACCGAGGTCGGGCCGGACGCGCTCCATGCACACCCGGGTGCCCTTGCCCTGGAAGGACCGGGTGATGCCCATGTCCTCCATCAGGGCCAATGTACGGCGGATGGTGGCCGGGGATACGCCGTACTCCTTCGCCAGCTCAGGGATGGAGGGCAGGTAGCTTCCCACAGGATACCTGGCCTTCACAATTTCCCGGATCAGGCGGGAGGACAGGGTGTACCGCAGCTGGGGGCGCTGGCGGTAGATATTCCACTGAAAGGGGATTTGACGGGCGCTGTCCAGGCCGTACTTCGGACCGGCCTGACGGATGAAGGCAAACAGCTCCGCTTCCAGTCCAAAATAGGTGTCCTTCATCACCCCGCTGAGAGAGGCGACCGCGTCTTTACGCTCCAGCGCCTCCAGGATGGTGCGCTCCTCCACAAGGTCCCGGAACCTGCCCCGGTCCAGCAGCGCGGGTACACGGATATAACTCATGACCTCCCAGTAGAGATTGAGCACCAGCCGGTTATCCAGCGTTTCCAGCGCGAACAGGTACAACTCCAACGAGGGCGGAGGGCCGTCCGGCGGCGCCCGGCGGACGGCCTGCAGCACGGCCTTCCACTGGTCGTTGTCCAACCCACGCGCACCAGCCTCCCATAGCGGGACCAACAGCAGCCGGCCGGCGTCGTTGAGTTCCAGCAGACCGTCCCGGCGGGGCGCAAAGTATTCCGCCGCGTTCTGCTCCAGCCCGCCGGGGCCGGCCTGGTAACAGACCCGCGCCGGCCTGCGCTCCTCGGTGCGGATGTACCCCGCCTCCTCCAGCAGAGACAGGGCGCAGCGAACCGTGGCCCGCCCCAACCGGAACAGCTCACAGATGTCCGGGATGGGCGGCAGGCGGTCCCCGTTCCGGTAATAGCCGAACAGGATCCGCGCCTCATAAAAATCATAGACCAGCAAGTAAAGGCCGCTGCTTTTTTCCATGGGGATCTCCTTACTCATTTTTGGGGCAGATATTGATTCAACAGCATTTCCAGCTTATCGACATCGATGGGCTTGGCGAAATGGGCGTTCATGCCTGCCCGGAGCGCCGCCCGGACATCCTCTTCAAAGGCGTTGGCCGTCATGGCGATGATGGGCACGCTTTCCGCGTCCGCTCTCCCCAACGCGCGGATGGCCCTCGTGGCCCCGTACCCGTCCAGGACGGGCATTTGGACGTCCATAAAGATCAGGTCGTAGTACCCGTCCGGCGAAGCCGAGACCGTTTCCACCGCCTCGGCGCCGTCGCGGGCCTCCTCTACCGTCACGCCCAGCTCCTCCATCAGCGTCCGGGCGATCTCCCGGTTGAGCTCGTTGTCCTCCACCAGGAGCACCCGGCAGCCGGTGTAGTCCCGGGCGGGGGTGAGGGGCGCCGATTCTTTCTTTTCTCCGCTGAGCTCCTGGAGCAGGTAGCACACCCTGGAGCGGAAAAAGGGCTTGGACAGGAAGGCGGTCACCCCGGCCTGGCGGGCCTCGGCCTCGATCTCAGTCCAGTCGTAGGCCGTCAGGATGATGACCGGGACCTCGGGGCCCACCTCCCGGCGGATGCGGCGGGCCGTCTCCACGCCGTCCATCTCCGGCATCTTCCAGTCGATGATGACCAGCGTGAAGGGGTCCGGCGTGTCTTTCGCCTGGACGACCCGCGCCACGGCGGCCTTGCCCTCGGTGACGAACTCCGCCCGCAGGCCCATGCCCTCCAGCAGCTCCGCGGCATTTTCGCAGGTCTGCCGGTCGTCGTCCACGATCAGGCTGTGGACCCCCAGCCACTCGTCGGGGATCTCCTCCCGCTGGGCGTCCTGGAGCTCCAGCGGCAGCAGCACGGTGAACACGGAGCCCTTCCCCGCCTTGCTCTCCACCTGGATCTCGCCGCCCATCAGGTCAACGATGTTTTTGGTGATGGCCATGCCCAGGCCGGTCCCGGTGATGGTTCTGCCGGCGGGGTCCTGGGCCCGCTCAAAGGGCTGGAACAGGCGCTCCAGAAATTCCGGAGACATGCCGATGCCCGTGTCGGTGCAGCGGAAGAAGAAGTTCCTGCGCCCGGCCCGGCGGCCGGGCTCCTCCCAGGCCTCGATCTGGATGCCGCCGCCCGGACGGGTGTACTTGACCGCGTTGCTGAGGATGTTCAGGTACACCTGGCGCAGACGCAGCGCGTCCCCGAGCACCGACTCCTGCTGCAGCGCGCCCAGACGGATATTCAGCTCGATCTGGCCGGCCTTGGCCTGGGGCAGCACCAGCTCGGCGACCTCGGAGACCAGCTGTGCGTAGTTGAAGGGCTCCTCCCGCAGGGAGAGCTTGCCGCTTTCGATCTTCGACATGTCCAGGATGTCGTTGATGAGGCTCAGGAGGTGCTGGCTGGACAGGCCGATCTTCTTCAGGCACTCCACCACGCGGTCCCTGTCGTCCAGGTGGGCGGAGGCGATGGCGGTCATGCCGATGATGGCGTTCATGGGCGTGCGGATGTCGTGGCTCATGTTGGAGAGGAACTGGGTCTTGGCCGTGCTGGCGGCCCGGGCGCCCTCCAACGCGCTCTGGAGGGCCCGGCGCTGCTGCTCCTCCTCATGGCGCTGCTCGTCGATGCTGCGGGAGAGGAGGATGGCCAGCCGGTCCTCCGAATAGGGGTTGTCCACATAGATGACCTGGGTGGAGGTCCAGTGATACGCCCCGTCCTTGAGCTTTTGGCGGGCCTCAAGGAAGACCTCCCGCCGCTCCCGGCCCAGTGTGCGGCGCAGGGACTCCGGCGCGAAGCGGCTCTGGAACGCTTCCGCGCTGTCCGGGTGCATCCCCGAAAGGAAATTCTGATAGAGCTGGCTGACGGTGGTTTCTCCGCCCAAATCCACCCGGAGCCCCTGCCGTAAGTAGATGAATTTCAATGTGTCCCGGGTCAGGTTGAGACTGATGATCACCGGGAATACGTTGGACACGGCGGTCACCAGCGTCCCGCGCTCTTGCAGCTGCTCCCGCTCCGCCTCGGCCTTCGCCAGCTTTTCCGCCGTGATGTCGTGGAAGGTGGCGATCAGAATATCGTTTCCATCCCCATCCCGGGTCTTCTCCACGATGCAGGAGGACCAAAACAAACTGCCGTCCGTCTTGATGACCCGGTTTTCAAAGGTCCTCTTTTCTCCAGTGCGCACCGTTTCCCGGAACATCTCCTCCGTATTGGCAACGTCCTCCGGACGCAGAATGTCCGCCAGGCACCGGCCCATGGGCGCGTCGTTGGCGGCGTCCTCCGGGTAGTCCAGCAGGCGCAGCCCCTCCCGGTTGAGCTGTAGGAAGCGGTAGGGGGCCTCCGCGCTCAACAGGGCAATGCCCTCCGGCACCGCGTTATAGAGATGCACGATATAGTCCGCCTGCCGGCGCAGCTTCCTGGCCGTCCGCGCGGCATAGTGGAAATAGAGCGCCACCAGCAGGGCGATCCCCGCCAGGATGGCCACGATGAGCAGCAGCGCGCGCTGGATAATCTCATTGGTCTGGGCGGTGACCACATTCTGGGGGATGATGGAGACCAGCGACCAGTCTGACCCCAGCTTCAGGGGAAGGTAGCAGAACACCGTCTGCTCCCCCTGGTAGGACAGCGTGGCCCAGCCGGACTTCGACGAGGCCAGCGCGTCCACGAACTGCCCCAATACCTGGGGGTCATTGGAGGATTCCCGCAGGATGTCGAACAGGTTCTGCACCGTCTTGTTGCTGCCCGGATGGGGAGACCGGATCAGGACGTTCCCATCCGAATCCACCACGTAGGAAAAGCCGGCGTTCTGATAGAAGGAGAGCGAGAAGCTGTCCACGATGGCCCCCACCTCATACTCCTTCACCAGATACCCAGTGCTCCCATCCGCCATGTCCAGCCGGATGAACAGATCAAACACGTCCACCCCGGTGACGCTGCTGATGTGGGGGTCCAGGATACCGCGGTCCGCCATTTTCTGAAACAGAGCCTGAGCCGCGGCCACGTCCGTCGATGTGCCGGAGGGAAGGCATGTACCATCCTCCAGATACAGGCTGACGCCCTGATCCACCTGCGCATATTCCTGGAGGGGACCGTCCATCTCCTCCGCCCGCCCGGCCCGCTCCAGCGGGCTTACCAGGACGTCCATCGCTTGAAATTCCTCCTCAAGCTGCACCCGCAGGGTGTTGAGCCCCTGCTGGGTGCTCTCCCGGATGGTCTCGATGGACTGCTCCCACAGCTGCTCCCGCACACTGTCCACGAACTGGAAGGTCATAAAAGCCAGGATGGCCCCCACCAGGACGGCGGCCGCCGCGATCTTCCACTTTGGCTGCTTGGCATACTCCTTCATCACGGCTGCACCTCCGTCTGTTCGTCAAGCCAGACCATGGCGGAGTCCAGTGATTCACCGGACAGCAGCCTTTGGGAGACCTCCGCCGTCAGGTCCCAAATAGGGAGATTCAACAGATCGTCCGTCCCAATGACGGTGCGCCCCGCCTCATAGCAGGGGACCAGCGGCTGGACCTCCTCGATGGAGGAGGCGCCGCCGCCCTTCAGCGGGCTGAACGAGGCCTGTTGATCCGCAAATTTCCGGATGTTCTCCGGCTGTGTAAAATATGTCACGAACTCCAGGGCGGTATCAGGATGGGCGCTGTCCGCGTTGACGCTCAGGCGCGTACTGGCGTTGATCACCAGCAGCGCCCCGTCCTCCAATACCGGAAGGGGCGCCACCTCAAAGGCAAAGCCGGGGTCCATCTCCTTCAGCCGTCCCGCCGCCCAGGCGCCCGTCAGGAGAAAGGGGGATTCCCCCCGGGCAAACTGCACGAGGTCGTCCGAGGTCTTTTGGGTGACGAGGGCCGTCTCCGCGTCTATGTAGCCGTGCTCGATGAAGGAGGAGACCAGGGCGAAGCCGGGCCGGAGGTAGCCGCTCAGACGCTCCGCGCCGCTGTTGAGCGCCTTGAACACCTCCGCCTGGCGGTTCTCCTGATAGGTCTGGTAAAAGCCCAGGCCGATGGCCAGGGTCTTCAGGGAGATGTCGTTGTTGGCGACGATGGGCGTGATTCCCTGCTCCACGAAATAGGCGCAGGTCTGTTCCCACTCGGCGAGGTTCTGGGGGACCGGCTGGCCGTGCTCCTTCAGCAGGTCCAGATTGCAGTACAGGCCAAACACGGACACGGTGGTGGGCACCCAGTAGATTGCCCCGTCCGCCTGCTTCATCTGCCCCAGCATGGCGTCGGTGTAGTTGGAGATGGTATCAAGACCGGACAGGTCCGCCACCTGATGGTTGGGCTCCAGCTCCAGCAGGATGTCGTGGTTGACCATGATGACGTCGTCGCCCTTGCCGGAGGCCATGCGCTTGCGCAGCGCGTTATAGTAGTCGTTCCCCTTTAAGCTCTCATAGGAGACGTGGATGCCGGGATTTTCGGCCATAAAGCCGGAGATGATCTCCTCGATGACCCCGACGTTCTCCGGCTCGTATTTGTTTCCAAAGTACGTGATGGTCGTTTTCTCCTGATCCGTATCCTCATAAGTGACGACCTGACTTTTTTCGCCGCACCCAGATAAAAGGGCGCTGGCAATACAAACGGTGAGCAACATGCAAATAACTTTATGCTTCAAGCCAATTCCTCCATTTGTTGCTTGCCTTTACTGGGCGTCAACAACTCCGCTCACATAGAGACCAAAAGCAATAAATTTAGTATAGCATAGGAGCATCGGCGGCGCAAGCGGGCAAGGATATGGCGGGATTAAAAATCGTTCCGTTTTTGCTCCCTATATTTAACCGTACTTATATACAGGAATATGGTTTCCTGTCAAACGGATTATTTAAAGAAGTGGCCGTATGCAGTCTGCATACGGCCACTTCCTCGTTTATTTATAACGCTTTATTGTGCGTTACACTTCTTTTTCCTGTTGGCGCTCCCGGCGGTTACCGGGGGACCATCCGGCCCTCTGCCGCCCGCTCAAACGCGGCGCCCAGCCGCAGCAGCGCCGGCTCCTCCCCGTAAGGGGCCGTAAAGGTGGCCCCCTGGGGGGCGCCCTTGCCGTCCGTGCCGAAGGGGACGGTGAGCTCCGGCCAGCCCGCCGCCGAGACCACGGTGGAGCCCGCGGTGTTCAAAAAGGCTGCGGCGTCCAGGCCCCGCTGGGCGAACAGATCCGACAGAATGGCTTCGGCCCTCTTGATGGAGTCCTCAATCTGCCCGGGGTCCTGCCCCGCGTCCCGGGCGGCCTCCAAAAGGTCCTGGCCGTACCTGGCCCGCCGCTCCGGGTCCTCCTGGTTGTAGGCCACCAGCTCCTCCAGGGTGGTGATGGGCAGGCCGTATTGCTGTGTGAAGGCCTCGAACTCCCCCCGGAAGGTCAGGGGGATAAGGGTCTGAACCGAGACACCCTCCTGGCTCAGCTCCACGTCCTCCACCCGTGCCCCAGCGGCCTCCAGGGTCTCCCGCAGGGCCTGGACGGCGGCCTCGTCCTCATAGCCGAAGAAGATCAGCCCGATGGACGCGCCGCGCAGCTCCGCCGTGTCCAGATCCGTGGGGACGGCCTCCCCGGAGAGGGCGGCGTAGGCCAGGGCCGCATCCCCCACCGTCTTGGCGATGGGGCCCGGGGTGTCCACGGCGCTGATGAGGGGGAAGACCCCCTGGGCGGACACCCGGCCCCGGGAGGGCTTGAAGCCCACCACGGAGTTGGCCGCCGCCGGGCCCACGATGGAGCCCGCCGTCTCCGTGCCCACGGAGAGGGGGACCAGGTTGGCAGTCACCGCCACGGCGCTGCCGCTGCTGGAGCCGGAGGGGGACAGGCGCAGGGGGGTGAAGGGGTTCACCGTCTGGCCCTTGCTGCCGCTGTACCCGGCGGGGGCCACGCCGGAGCTGAAGCCGGCGAACTCCGAGAGGTTGTTTTTGCCCAGAATCACCGCCCCCTGGTCCCGCAGGGCCGTGACCAGGGCCGCGTCCTCCGCCGGGACGAAATCGGCGAAGGCGGCGGCGCCCGCGCTGGTGGGGATTCCGGCGGTGTTGATGTTGTCCTTGAGCAGGACCGGGATGCCAAAGAGGGGCGGAAGTTCCCCCCTCCCCGCAGCCCGGGTCCGGTCCTTTTCACGGGCCTGCTCCAGGGCGTCCGGGGCGACGGCGGTGACGGCGTTGTAGCCGCGCTCCCGCTGGTCCAGTTCCCGAATGCGAAAGAGGCACAGGGCCGTCAGCTCCTCATAGGTCAGCTCCCCGCGGGCCACAGCCGCCTGGAGCTCCGGGACGGTCCGCTCCAGCAGATAGGACTCCTTCTCCGTCCGGACGCGCTCCATGTCCAAGCCCTCCAGCTGCCGGTCGATGGAGGCGATGACCGCCTCGTTTCCATAGGCGACCCACTCCTCACCGGGGGGCGCGACGCTGCGGATGTAGAGCAGGATCCCGACCGCCGCCAGGACTAACAGCAGGATACCCCCAGCGCTCCACTTCAAATACTTCTTCATATATGTCTCCATAAGATTACATTAATTGACTTTACACTTATGATTTCACATTAAGCCGAATTCATGTAAACAGCTTGGAAAGTACATGGTGTACGGCCGAATGGCTAGGGTATGATACTCCCCATGTCCAATGTGCTGGGGATTCTTAATTAGTTGAACGCAGCGAGGTTCCCTATTCTTTCCGAGCATATGGGTTGGGGCGTGTCCCGCCCTACCGCTTGTGGATCTTGACCATTTCCTTCCGCTGGTATGAAACCTCGCTACCCGCGTCTTTGGTGGTATTTCTGCCAATATGTGTATGTGTCCGGGACACACCTCCGCTTCTACGATCCCTACTCCGTTCCACCCGCAGAATTGCCGTAGTATTTTCCCGATTGAATGTCCTCACTTTGTTTTTTTGTGCAGTTGGCAGACCGCACTTCCAGTATAGCAAAGGGAATCCTTTGTCATCCTTATCGCCTTAGCCTCTTTTCAACCACTGGCCCAGCCAGTGGTTTTCTGGATACAAAAAACCGCCCCCGGATACACGCATCCGGGGGCGGTTTGGTTCAGTCCGCGCGGCACAGGCAGAAGGGGTGCCCGGCGGGGTCCAGCATGGTGACGAAGTCCGCCCCGCCGAACTGGGCGGGGGCTTTTACCGCCCCCAGGGCCTCGGCCCGGGCCACGGCGGCGGGCACGTCGGGCACCTGGAAATCGAAGTGGATCTGCTTCTGCTGCTCTCCCGGCGCCTCGGGCCACACGCAGGGCACGAAGTCCTCCTCCTGCATAAAGAGGAGCACCGGGCCCTCCGGGGGCACCACGGCGGGGCAGCCGTAGCGCACCACGGCCCGGCCGTGGAGCAGCCCGGCGTAAAAGCGGCACAGCAGCGCCGCGTCGGGGCAGTCGATGCTCAGGGTGCCGAAGCGGATGTCCCCGTCCATATCAGCCCTCCTGCTCCAGATCCTTGGGCCCGAAGCCGTGGGGCAGCAGATCCTTCAGGGGCAGCTTCACGTAGTCGTGGTCGCCCCGGGCCACCAGCAGCTCCAGGCCGGGGGCGAACTCGTAGAGCATCTGGCGGCAGGCCCCGCAGGGCCAGCAGTAGTCCTTGGAGTTGCCCACCACCGCCAGGCGCACGAAGTCGTCCCGGTGCCCCTCGCTCACCGCCTTGACCAGCGCGGTGCGCTCGGCGCAGATGGTGGAGCCGTAGGCGGCGTTCTCCACGTTGCAGCCGGTGATCACCGTGCCGTCGGCGCACAGCAGGGCCGCCCCCACGGGGAAGCGGGAGTAGGGCACGTAGGAGCGCTCCAGCATGGCAAAGGCCAGTTCCACCAGTTCCTTGTCGTTCATTGCGCATCCTCCTTTTAATATGGGGCTGTTGGGCTAATATAAGGCTGTAGGGCTATTCTACCACAGGTCCCGGTTTATCGCAATCGCGCACCGCGGGCAGGAGCAGCGTGAGGCCCGCGCAGCCCAGGGAGACCACCCCCGCCGCCACAAACCAGATGGTGATGCCGGTATGGTCGGCGAAGAGGGCGGTGGCCACCAGGCCGATGGGGGAGGCCAGGGTCATGATGGCGGAGGACAGGCCCAGCACCCGGCCCAGGTACTCGGGCTCCACCTTCTCCTGGATCAGCGCCATAAAGAGGGAGTTGAAGAAGGGGGAGGTGAGACCCATGGCCAGCGACAGGCCGGAGAACACCCAGAAGGCGGAGGTGGGCAGCAGCCCGGCCCACACCAGCAGGCCGCCCATGGCGGCCACGGCGGCGGTCATGGTGATCATCTTGTTCTTGGTGCCGCCCCAGATGCCCAGCAGCACCGAACCGGCCAGCATACCCAGGGAGAAGGCGGTCTCCACCACGGCGGCGGAGGCGGCGTCGCCCCCGAAGTACTCCATGCTCATGAGCGGGAAGAGGGCGGACACCGGCATGAAGGCCACCATAAAGACGGCGCAGATCAAACACAGCTCCCACAGCCAGCGCTTGCCGCGCAGAATGCGGAAGCCCTCCGCCGTGTCGGCCCAGATGCGCAGCTTCTGTCCCGCGCGGCCCACCCGCAGCACGGGCAGGCGGGCGGCGAGCAGGCCCAGGATGGCGAACACCGCCCCCAGGGTGTCCATGGCGATGACCCAGGGCAGGGGGACGGCGGCGTACAGGGCGGCCGCCAGGGCGGGGGAGAGCAGGAAGGACACGGTTTGGATGCCCTGGCTCCAGCCCGCGCACTTGGCCAGCGTCTCGGGCGGGGCCAGCAGGGGGGTGACGGCCTGGAGGCAGGGGGCGTGGAACGCGCTGCCCACGCTGCGCAGGGCCAGGGCCAGCAGGATGGGCGCGGCGGTGAGCCTGCCGCCCGCCGCCACGGCCACCAGGCCCAGGGAGACCACGCCGATGGCCCCGTCGGCCACCACCATAATCACCCGCCGGTCGAAGCGGTCGGCGAAGGCGCCGGTAAAAAGGGACAGCAGCCCCTGGGGCAGCATGGCGCACAGCATGGCCATGGACAGCACCGCCGAGGAGCCGGTCAGGTCGGTGAGGTACCAGATCAGGGCGTACTGGGAGATTGCGCTGGTGAGGAGGGAGGCCGCCTGGCCCACCCAGAGGATGACGAATTTGCGTTTCCAGTGCGGTATCATAGGCACTTGCTCCTTTCCCAGCCGCGGTAAAGGGAGGTGATTATACCATGGAACATCAGTTCTGTCAACGGGAAAAAGAGCCCTGCGTACCGGTGGGTACGCAGGGCTCTTTTTGAGACGGATCAGCCCGCCTTGGGCTCCCAGGTGACGCCCAGGTTAGGGCGCACGTCCAGCTCGATGATGTCCCGCGCGTCGTAGAACTGCATGTAGCGGTCCAGGGACTTGCCGCTGCGCAGGGTGGTGCCGTCCGGGTGGAGCCGGTCGCAGATGACCGCGGAGATGTCTTTTTTAATATAGGAGAAGGAGTTGATGCCCACGCTGGCGAAGACGCGGAAGCCCATGCTCTGCAGGTACTGGAATTTTGGGCCGGTCTGGTGCCAGTCGTCCCCGTCGGGCCGGGCGCCGTGGGGGTAGAAGAGGATGTTGGTGGGGCCCACCAGAGTGCCCACCTCCTCGGCCCAGCGCACGGTGTCCCGCTTGACCCAGTCCAGATCCACCGTGGGGCCGTTCAGGTTGATGTGCCCCCAGGTGTGGGAGCCGAAGGTCCAGCCGGTCTCCTTGAGCCGGGCGATAACGGGCTTCACGGCCTCGATCTCCGCCTGGCGGTTGGCGTCGAAGGCGGGGCGGGCGGGGTCGTCCGCCGCGATGTCGATGTCGTTCTGGGTGCGGTAGCCCAGGATGCCCTTGTACCCGGTGAGGGAGAAGATGGCCTTGGCCCCGTTGAGGGAGAAGTCGGGGTGGGCCAGCACGAACTGATCCAGGATGGTGGTGGCGTCCAGCTCCTGGGTGAGGAAGGTCTCCTTGGTGTAGGGCTCGGTGCACTCGGCCCAGATCTGGCCGTCGTCCCCCAGCACCAGCTTGGAGGTGAAGCCCCCCTCCAGCATGTAGGGGTAGTAGTTCACGTCGTCAAAGGAGATGACCAGGGGGCGCTTGCCCTCGGGCAGCATCAGGGTGTTGCGCTGCATCCGCTGCTGGCCGCTCTCGTCGGTGTACTCGCTCCACACGTCCTCCATGCGCACCAGGATATAGCCCTTGTCGTAGACGCTCTGGATGATCTTGTTGAACTCGTTGAGGGTCACCATCCAGTCGTCCAGGCCGATGCGCTGGGACTCGGGCAGGGGGCTGTCGTTAAAGGCGAACCCGGGGTAGGCGATGATGGGGTGGAAGAAGAGGTGCTCCACCACCTGGTCGGGGCCCCAGGCCTGGGTGAGCTGATCCTCGGACCAGTAGGTGCGCACCGCGTCGTAGGGGTCGGGCGTCGGGGTGGGCGTGGGGGCCGGTGTGGGCGTGGGCGTGGCCTGGGCCGGGGCGTCCGGGCCTTGGTTCGTGGGCTTGTCCCCGCCGCAGGCGGCCAGGGGCAGGATCATCAGCAGCGCCAGCAGCAGGGCGGCGGCGCGCTTTGCGTGCAGCTTCATTCAGGTTCCTCCCGTAAATTTTCTTTTTCTATACGGCAAACTACATCATACGATAGGGCGGGGCAAAATACGAGTACAAACCGGTTACAAAATGGGAAAGAATTCTCTCAGTCCGCGCGTGTATGCGCAAAATCGGGTACCCGCTGCACCAGCAGCACGGACACGCCGCCGGTGGCCGCCCCGGTGACCAGGGAGCACAGCAGCAGCGGGGGCAGGTAGACCAGGGGCGCGGGGGTGCGCAGCACCGCCATGGCGGCCAGAATCTGTCCGGCGTTGTGGGCGGCCGCCCCCGCCACGGACACGCCGAAGAGGGACAGCGCCGGCAGGCGCAGCAGCAGCGCCATCACCCCCAGGGCCAGCAGCCCGCCGGTGAGGGAGAAGGCCAGGGCCATCAAATTGCCCCCCAGCAGGGAGCCCAGCAGGCAGCGGGCGAGCAGAATGAGCAGCGCCTCCCGCCCGGACAGGCGGCACAGGGCGTACACCGTCACCAGGTTGGCCAGGCCCAGCCGCAGGCCGGGCAGGGGGATCAGGATGGTGAGGGGCACCAGACCCTCGGCCACCGACAGGGCCAGGGCCAGGGCGGTGAGCACGGCGCAGCGGGTCAGGCGGTAGACCGGCCTGGACATGGGATTCCCCCTTTTTGTAAAAAAGATTAAAAGTTTCGGGAACTTTTCAGCCCGTCACCGCGTCTATGCCATCGGCTGCGCCGTTCTCCCCCGTCAGGGAGATGACCAGGCGGTTGGGCAGGCAGATGATCTGCTGTCCAGGCCGGTCGGCCCAGCCGGTGCGCAGGCAGTCCCCGCCGGGGCAGGCGCTCTCGGCGATGCGGATGCGGCCGTGGTCGGCCTCCACGATTAGGGGGTACGCCGCGCCCTCCACCGGCAGGTAAAAAGGCCCGGCCAGGGCGTTCAGGTCGTAGCGGGCCACCGTCTCATTGTCTAAGACGATCTCGGCGTACAAAAAGTTGGAGGGCGCGGGGCGCAGGACCATAAAAATTGCCGCCGCGCACGCCAGCACCGCCAGCCCCACCAGGCCGTCCCAAAAAGTGGGCCGGGTCCGCCGGGCGGCGGGCCGGTTCGCAGGTGCAGACATGGCCGCCCTCCTTCCGTTCCAAAAAGTTCGCGCTGCGGGGGAAGAAAAGGGCCCTTTCATGGCATACTCCTAAGGGCGGCCTCCGCAGAAGAAAATTGCAGCTTCTATTTTAGCACAGCCGCCCCGCTCTGGCAAAGGGCAAATGGTGCCATTGGGTTTTTCCTGTTGCAAAGCGGCGGGCTTTCTGCTAAAATAAGTGAGATTGATGATTCGGGGAGAAACGGGCCGAACCCCGGCTTCCGGCCCCAATAATACCAGATACCACGGGAGATGGATACATGGACAAGAGGAAAGATGCAGAGCGCGTACGGCTGGAGCGGGCCAGGCAGGAGGACGCGGCACTCAACCGGGTGCTGATCATTATCGTGGGAGCGGTCGTCCTGGAGGCCATCCTCTTCCTGCTCAACCGCTTCTATGTCAGCTATACGATAGACGATATTGCCCGGGTGCAGGCCATCCTGGCGGCAATTAAGGTGCTGCTGGTCGCCTTCCCCATCTGCTTTGTGGGCAGCTTGGTCTGGCTGCTGGCGGCGCGGAAGAACGGCCGGCGCATGCTGCTGCCCGGCATCTGTACCGGCTCCTTCGCGGCCCTGTCCATCTGCGCGGTGGCGGCCCGCTTCTTCCGGGAGAGCGGCATCCCCGCCCTCTGCGTCCTGGTGCCCGCCCTGGCGGCGCTGGGGCTGGTGTACTACCTCTACCAGCGGGAGTTCTTCGTGGTGGCCGCGGCCAGCGCGGGGGGCCTGCTGGGGGTGTGGCTGATCCGGCGCGGGACCGGCCGGCTCGTCCTCTACCCCTTCCTGATCCTGGCGGCGCTGGCCCTGGGGGCCGCGGTGGTGCTGGCGGTCATGCTGCAGAAGAACCAGGGCGTGCTCAAGCGGGGCGGCCGGGAGCTCCAAATTTTGCCCCGCAACGCCAACTACGTCATGATCTACGTGACCTGCGCCCTGGTGGCCGCCGTGCTGATCGCCGCCATGGCGGTGGGCGGGCAGGTCATCCTGTACGCCGCGCTGGTGGCCTGGCTGCTGATTATGGCGGTCTACTACACCGTGAAGCTGATGTAAAAAACAAGTGAAGAGCCGTCCGCCTGCAAGGCGGACGGCTCTTTTTTATGTCAAAACACTTAGGCGGATAAGGCGAACGAAAAGCGGGCGATTCGTGAATCGCCCCTACGGCTCTGGAGCGGCGGGCCGATTTGGGCATCGGCCCCTACGAGTGCCAAGCGCTGTATGGGGCATGGCAGTACGTGCGGCTTTTATCGGCACCTGTTGAACCGCAACTACTTTCAAGTCTGGGCGGGTCATGTGCCGCAGGGGCGGCAGCCCTACTGACAAAGGGCACGGGCCGAACCGAGCCCTGATTGCTTTCAGGTTTTGCAGGTTACCTGAACCGCACCGCCTGTTTCTTCCCGGGGTTCTTTGCAAGCAAAGAATCCCGCCGCCGGAGGCCGGGCCTCCAAAAAGGAAACGGATTGCCGCGTCGGCCCCGCGGGGCATCCTCGCAATGACAGGGTGCGCCTTATCCGCCTAAGTCGTATTGATTGGCAGTCGGGCCTTCCTATTTATGCTCGATGGGGGCGTAGTACTTCTCCCGGCAGGCCTCGAACATGGCGTCGAAGTCGTGGTCCTGGCCGTGGTGCAGGGCCCGCATGTAGGCGTGGGAGTCGGTGCGGATAAGGGCGTCCTTGGGGGCGGTCTGGCGGACGATGTAGAGGGCCACGTTGGAGCAGTGGTCGGAGATACGCTCCAGGTTGATCAGCAGCTCCAGGAACTGGGTGCCCTGCTCGATGGTGCACTCGCCGGTCTTGAGGCGCTCGATATGGCGGGAGCGCAGCTCGTCCCGCATCAGGTCCACCACCTCCTCGATGGGCTCCACCTGGAGGGCCTGGGTACGGGAGCGGGTCTCGTAGCAGGCCAGGGTGCGGTCCAGGGCCTCCCCCACGGCGGAGGTGAGGGCGGCCATCTCCTTCTTTCCGGCGGCGGAGAAGGAGAGCTTTTGGTTGTGGAGGATGGTGGCGGACTCGGAGACGTTCACCGAGTAGTCGCCGATACGCTCAAAGTCGGACAGGGTGTGCAGCAGCTCGGAGACCTTCGTGCTCTCCTCGTTGGTGAGGGCGCGGTCGGTGAGCTTGACCAGATAGTTGTCCAGCAGGCCCTCCAGCTTGTCCAGCGCCGTCTCGGTCTCGGCAAGGCGCTCCAGCTTCTTGGCGTCGTACTTGTCCAGCAGCTCCACGGCCAGGCGGTAGTTGTCCCGGGCGAACTCGCCCATCTGGACCACCGCGTCGTGGGCCTTCTCCAGCGCCAGGGAGGGGGAGGCCAGGAAGCGCTCGTCCAGCACGGAGACCTCCCGCTGATCCGCGTCCCCGGGCACCACGTGCTCCACCAGGGCCACCAGCAGCTTGTTGAAGGGCAGCAGCACCGCGGTGCAGGCGATATTGAAGCACAGGTGGAGGTTTGCGATGCTGCCCATGTTCATGGTGTCGGTCCAGAAGGGGAACTTGAACAGGGCGTTGCCCGCGTAGAGCACGGCCAGGAAGAACAGTGAGCCGATGATATTAAAGAACAGGTGGATCATGGCGGTGCGCTTGGCGTTCTTGCTGGCCCCGATGCCGGAGAGCAGGGCGGTGATACAGGTGCCGATGTTCTGGCCCATAATGAGGGGCATGGCGATGTTGAAGCTCACCACGCCGGTGGTGCTGATGGCCTGGAGGATGCCCATGGAGGCCGAGGAGCTCTGGAGCAGGGCGGTGACGGCGGCGCCCACGAGCACACCCAGTAGGGGGTTGGAGAAGGCGGTGAAGAGGGACTGGAACTCGGGCAGGTCCTGGAGCGGGGCCACCGAGACGGACATGGTCTGCATCCCGATGAACAGCAGCCCCAGGCCCAGGATAATCTGGCCCACGGTCTTTTTATGGCCGCCCTTGATGAACATATAGAAAACGATGCCCACCACCGCCAGAATGGGCCCCAGGAAGGAGGGCTTGAGCAGGGTGAGGAAGAAATTATCGGAGGAGATGTCGCCCAGGCGCAGCAGCTGGGCGGTGACGGTGGTGCCGATGTTGGCGCCCATGATGATGCCCACGGTCTGGTTGAGCTTCATGATGCCGGCGTTGACGAAGCCCACGCACATGACGGTGGTGGCGGCCGAGCTCTGAATCAGGCCGGTGACGACGGCGCCCAGCAGCACCCCCTTGAAAACGTTGCTGGTCAGGCGCTCCAAAACGCTCTCCAGGCGGCCGCTGGAGAGCTTCTCCAGGCCGTCGGTCATGGTGGACATGCCGAACAGGAACGTGGCGATAGCGCCCAGCATGGCGACTACATCCGCAATACTCACTGTTTTCCTCCAAATCTGGCCCCATTGCCAAATTTTTCATATTTTCTGACTTTTTTCATACACAACCACGATAATTATATACACCTCGACCCATTTCGTAAATCCCCGGCGGACACTTTCTGCAAATTTTACAAATACGATAGTTACCCATCGGTTTAGCGGGGAAAATTTGTGCGCATGACTGTCCGGCATAGGGACTTGCACAGCGGGAATAGGATACTGCAAGAGAAATCAAGGAGGTTTTCCGTTATGTTCTCAGCCTGTGTCCTGCTGATGCTCAATAGCCTGTTCTTTTCCCTGCGCCTGTCGGGGGGCGGGGGCTCCTTTCCCCGGCCGCTGAAGGCCGAGGAGGAGCGGATGTACCTGGAGCGGATGGCCCAGGGCGATATGGAGGCCCGCAACACCCTCATCGAGCACAACCTGCGCCTGGTGGCGCACATTATTAAGAAGTACTACACCCAGTCGGGGGACCAGGACGATCTGATCTCCATCGGCACCATCGGGCTTATCAAGGGGATTACCACGTTTAAGGCGGACAAGAACGTCAGGCTGGCCACCTACGCCAGCCGGTGCATTGAAAATGCTATCCTAACAATACTTCCTCGCTTGGGTGCCTTATGTTTGAACAATCCTCCCAGACGTGGACCCCGCTTCTGTGGGCGGCTCCTGGACTGGTAATTATGCGGCGCAAGACCTCCAAGGGCATCCAGACAGCACCAATGTATGTCCACAGCTTCAGACCAACACGAACACGTAAAGAGTCAGAGGCAAAGCAAGCGACGGAGATAGACCCGACCACGCTTACCACTACGGCGGACAAGCTACGTTACTATCGGCACCTTCGAGGGCTGGAACAAAAGGAGGTTGCCGCGCATGTAGGAATGTATCGCGGCACCTATGCTGGATATGAGGACCCGACTGCCCGCGACTACTATCCCTTGGACAAGCTAGAGCCGATTGCGGCCCTGCTCGGTGTTCCGCTTCTGGACCTTCTGGACGATTACAACCGTTTTCTTTATGATGGGCAGGGGCGTCAAGTTAGAGCATTAAGAGAAAGCCTTGGCCTATCGCGTAAGGAGCTTGCGGACAAGCTAGGTATTTGGACATCAACTGTCCGAGATTGGGAAACCGAATCCGTTCGGTTGACCGCTACCACATGGCGCAAGCTGTTCGCCCAACGTCCATAAAAATCATATGGGGAAGCCAATTGGCTTCCCCATATTGTTTAGGTAATAAGAGACTCTATCAACGCCTTTTTTTGTTCAGCCGAACAGTTAAGACCTTTGACCTTTGTAATTACCGCGTCGGCATGTACCTGTGCTACTCTTTTCCTCAAGATTGACAAATCGGCAGGATAATGTACAATAAGGTTAAATCCATAAGCGGTATCCTCCGTCACGGCCCCACCCCCGCTGCAAGGATATGCGGCCACCTTGTCCAACTTGCTGCTCATACTATGCCTCCAGCTCACAATGTTCAGCTTTTTAGGCCTATCACCAACTGGGTGGCTGTAGTTACCAGGGCTGACATATGAGTATGGAGGACTTTAATTCAATAAAGTTTTCTACTTAAAACCGTCATATACAAGCTTTTTTCAAAAAAGAGAGTCCCCGCACACCAGATAAATGGTGTGCGGGGACTTTTGGTTTATATTGAGAATATCAGCCTTTTAATATTGACTCTACCTCTTCTAACGACCGAATAAAGGCAAGCACTGCCCGGGCCTGGGCCTCGGACATCTGCTCAACCTGTGCTATAGCTCGCTGGTGGGCTATTGACAGCCCGGGATTTTTAGCGCGGGTCTTCATCTTGGGTTCTACCCCATTAAGCACCCAATTGGTTGCATAGCCCAAGCGGTGCTCGATGACCTCGGCCAGCGCGGGGGAAACAGTTTTGTTGCGGCCGCTGATTAGACTAGATATATAACTGGGCGACACACCTAGTATTGACGCAAATTCATTCTGCTTCAAAGCGTTTTCTTTTAAAATTAACTGAATACGTTCTGGTAATGTCATCATAAGCACCTGCTTTCACAAAAACTATATCACAAAAAATTTACTCAGTCAACTTTAACTTGACAAGTTTATTAAATCAATATATACTTTACTTGGTAAATTTATGGGGAGGCGATACAATGAACGACAAGGAAAAGGCCATAGAGGCTATTGCGGGACTTAGTGAGGAGCAGGCGCAAAAGGTACTGATTTTTATGGCCGGATTGCAGGCCGGACAAAAATTGGATGCAGATGCCATGGAGGCGCTAGAGGAGCCTAAGCCTAGTACATAGGGGGAGGACATATGATAGGCACGATGACATACCGGGGCTACACGGGCACCATCGATTTTTGCGGTGTAGACGGCGGCTTCATTGGGGAGGTTTTGGGGCAACCGCTTATATCGTATGAGGGCGATACCCTTGCAGCGCTTCGGGAAGATTTTTGGGCGGCAATAGATGAGTACCTAGAAAACACGGAATATCAAGCAAAAAGGAGACAGAACAATGAAAAAAAGATTGTTGGCACTGGCATTATCCCTTTCCCTGGCTCTGGGGCTTTGCGCCCCGGCCCTAGCAACCGCTGAGATGCATTTTGTCGACGTCCCGACAAGTCACTGGGCGTTTGACCCGATTGAGCGAGCCTACAGCGAAGGCGTTATGATGGGTACCGGCGGGGATGCCGCTCAGCACAATGGTAAGTTTTCTCCCAGCGATACCCTGACGGCTGCGCAATTTGCCGTTATCCTCACCCGGGCCTTCTATCCCGACAAGGTGAACGCCCAGACCACCCTGGACCCCTGGTACGCCCCGGCTGTCGCGGTGGGTAAGGAAGTCGGCCTCTTCACCAACGTGAGCGTCAAGTGGGACGACCCCGCCAGCATCAACAAGCCCATCAACCGCTACAACATGGCGGCCATGGTCAATAACATCCTGCTCGACAAGGGCGTGCCTTCGCTGAGCAGCGGCAAGATTTGGGAGACCTCTCTGGGTATCCCTGACTACGAGGACGACGCTGCCTTTGCGTATCGGGTCAACATGGCTACTGTGGTGTACTACGGCATCATCACCGGCACCGACTCCAAGGGCACCTTCTCGGGCGACCAGTTTGTGAGCCGCGCCCAGGCCGCTACCATCTACTGCCGTCTGGCTGACGTGCTGGCCAACAACGGCGCCACGGTGACCCCCAGCAATCCTACCGAGACTACCAAGCCCAGTGAGCCCAGCAACACCACCAACCCCAACGAGACTACCGAGCCCTCTGAGACCACCAAGCCCAGCGGTTCTTCCGGCGCTGTGGGCACCATCAGCGACGAGACTGTTACCCTGAGTCTGAGCACCCACAAGCCCACCACCGATTACTGGTCCAGCGCTCCTGCGGACGTCAAGGCCATCACCGACAAGGATATGTTTAACTCGGCCGTGCAGACCTACAAGGACCACAACCTGATTGCGACTGAGGGAACCATTACCCGCGGCACCAATTACAACTACAACTATGCGTGTTATGCGGCTGATGCCAATGCTACTAATCAGCGGATGATTGAAAGTGCTCTGAACGTTATGGGCTATGGCTATGACGGATATGGACGGCGTTCTGGCCTCTCCAATGCCGACTCCCCTAATGTTGGTATTATCCGGTACAACCGCAACGCCACCGAGGGCGCAAAGTATGATACTGAGTTCGCGCCCATCTTTGCAAAATTCTCCTCTGGCATGAGCGATAAGGAAAAGGTCAGTATCATGATTGACGCCATGGTAGACCGTTTCTCTTATGGCGACGACGAATTCACTTGGCTGAATGGTAAAACCGTTGGCGAGTGCAAAAGCTACGCCAATTCTTTCCAGGCGATTTGTTCTGCCGCTGGCATTCCCTGTATCTATTATGGAGCCGACGAAGTAAATCATGCCTGGAATCTTGTCTACATTGACAGCACCTGGTACTATGTGGATGTCTCTGGGGACCCTGACCCCACGTTTAAGCTGGAGTCCGAAATGAGAGGTAACGGTGTTTACAGTGTAATCACGGAAGACGCTGACTACATCAAGGTTGCCAAGGCCATCATCGAAGCGGCCTGCTAAACCGTTCAAGGGGCGGTCCCAGCAATGGGGCCGCCCCTTTCCAACAACAAGTGTGTTCAGTAAGCGGCCCCCGGAGAAATCCGGGGGCGGAGGGATTGCTATGAAAAATTTCATGGAGTACAAAGGCTATACCGGGTCAGTTGAATACTCGGAAGAAGATGATTGTCTTTTTGGTAAAGTGCTTGGAATCCGGTCTCTTATTTCTTATGAAGGGGACAGTGTTGCTTCTTTGCGGGAAGATTTCCAGTCTGGTGTGGACGATTACCTCGAAACATGTTCCGCAAAAGGCGTTGCGCCAGAAAAGCCCTACAAGGGTACATTTAACGTTCGAGTGAGCCCGGAGGTCCACAGAGAAGTTGCTATGCGTGCCGCTGAGATGGGAATGTCTCTGAACAGCTTTGTTGCCAACATCTTACAGCAAGCAGTGCAAGCGTCTCAAACAAATTTGAACTGAACACGAAACCAGCAATACCAAAGAGGCCGTTGCAGAAAGAGAAATTCTGCAACGGCATCTTTTTTTCTGCCCCAAAACGGCTTATATCCGGGAAATCGAAATTAAACGCTTTCTTCCAGCTCGTCCAGAACCCCCAGCGCATGGTACAGTGTCCTCAGCTCCGCCCGGGCCCGGCCAATGCCATTTACCCGTACCACCGACCCCGGCTCTGACGAGCGGTACATCATGGCTATCATGCGGTGGCGGTGGGCGATGGCCGCGACTATCTCGTCACGGGTGGTTGGGGGTGTGTAGGGGCGCGGGAGCCTAATTTCTTCTCTTTTCATGGTCATGTGTAATTACCTGCCTTTCTTTATATACAGGCAGCAAAAAAGCCGCCTAGAAATGGACAGACCAATCCTGTCTGCTCCATTTCCATGCGGCTTTAATAATAACATGAATTATATCCTTTGCCCTTAAAGCTGTCAATGGGCGGCGCTGAGAGCTCTGGTTATCGACCATGCTCTATTGTACTAGTTTATGCTGACGATGGGAGGGACAAGCGAGCCAGCAAGGTACAATACATCAAAAGGAGACACCACACCATGGAAAAACAATTAGAAGAACTGACCCTGGCTGATGACTACCTGTTTTGCGCGGTCATGCGCGACCCATCAATTTGCAAGCACTTTCTAGGCGCGCTCGGGCTGGAAGGCGATACTATAGACTATCCTGATTACATAGACCCCTCCCCCCCGGCCTATGCTCCAAGGACCGTTAGGGCTAACCTGTTGCGCGACGGAAAAGTTGTGTATGTAACCGAAATATACCTGCTCCACAATGTATCTGACTGCGAACAAGTCTACGCCGCGCTCAGGGCACACGAGGATGCCATTGTATGGGAGCTGGTACTGGGCCGGGGCCTTGCACATGTCAAAAATATACGTCAAATCTGTATTACTGACAACGAACCTTGTGGGCATAATGTGGCCCGGTATGATGTCGCACTATTCCGCAAAGGTCTACATCACTACTGGGATTGCCCGCTGGGCATAGTGCTATGCAGCAACGGTCATGTTTTGCCCAATACTCACCCAGATGTGCTTGCCCTCCTGGCCCTCCTACGGGGTGGTCAGCCACATGATAATGCCTTTGCGGCAAGAATCAATGCAGTAATTGACAACATCAAGATTGCCCCTTGGTCGGGTGACCTGTATCAGCAATGGCTGGAGGAGGTGCGCCGCTATGAGCAGGGCTAATCATCGGCACAGCTATACCCTCCTCTGCCACACGCCGGAAGAAATGCACATCAAGACACGACAGGTACTATGGGCCGTGGCACACGACCAGGTACCCGGCCACGGCACCGCAGGTACACGCTTGTGGTATCTGTACATCATCTACGTCTGCCTTTTTGACCCTTACGGCGACGGAGTGCTACGCCACGACCATTCCTGGACCTGGAGGCCTCAGAAGAGCCGCTGGGTACGGATGCGCGAAACCGTCATTGTGGTTCCCACTAGCGATGCTGGTACCACCTACGCCAGCGACGATGTGGTTCAGCGGGTATCTGCGACTCTTCTTACAAAAAACCGAAACGCTTACGAAGACCTCGCCAAATAAGCCGCTCTGAGCTCGTTCAAACAACAACGCCGCCCCGATATGGGACGGCGTTGCTTTTTTGTGGCCCGCATGGGGCCGTACCTGCCACCCAGCCAAGGTACAACGCTGGGTGATAGCGGGAGCAGACGCTTATGACCCTCTGGGGCCGCTCCCATGATTAGTATAGCACTTGTGGCGGCGGTGGACTAGATGCAGTGTGGGGTGGGGCTGGGGCTGCACCAACCCCCAAGCCACCCTGCCTGGCGGGCCCTCACGGACCCCAGACGGCACCGGTACCCCCGTCGCTCACCGGGGTTCCGGGCCCCTCTCAGGCGGGCGTCATGGGCGTCGCTGCGGCCTCAGCAGGTACCCCACCCATGCAGGATAGGGCACGGGTCAGTTTTACAGTTAGATGCACCCCAAACTGTAAAGCTAGGGTTATAATTTTGCTTTTGCTGCGACATGCAGGTTCCTACCATCCTAGATTGTCAATTCAATTTAGGAGGTAGTTATGGAACTTATCGGATATGTGAGAGTAAGTACCCGAGAGCAAAACGAGGCCCGGCAGGTTCAAAAAATGCGTGACCTCGGTGTGACAGAGCGGTTTCTTTTTTTGGAAAAACAAAGTGGAAAAGATTTTGAGCGGCCGGTATATCAGGCCATGTGTAATGTACTCCGTCCGGGGGACTTGCTGATTATCGATAGCATTGACCGGCTCGGACGGAATTATGAACAGGTCAAGGATGAGTGGAAACGGTTGACCCGCGACTTGGGTGTCGATGTGGTGGCGTTAGATATGCCTGGGCTCTTTGATTCGCGCAGGTTCAAGGAAATGGGAGATATAGGGAAACTTATGGAAGACCAGATGTTATCTCTGCTGGCCTGGGTGGCGGAACAAGAACGGACAAAGATGTTACAGAGGCAGCGCGAAGGTATTGCTGTCGCCAAAGAGAAGGGTGTGTATAAAGGACGCAAGCCCGTTGCGATACCGGATTTTGATAAACACTATGAGCGGTACATAAGCAGAAAAGTTAGTAAGGCAGCCCTAGCCCGCGAACTGGGTATAAGCCGCCCCACGGTAGACAGGCTTATCCGCGAGTATGTTGCCACGCTGGAGCATAATGGATAATGCCGACATGTGGTGCGGTACCATGTGTTGTGATGCTGAGTTAAAACGGTGCGCCAGCCGGGACCAAAGTAGGCGAATCAAAGGTGGTGCCAGGGTGCTTGGTAGTGATATCCGCCAAGGTGTCCCTCCAGTCAATACGGCTTCCGGCAGTGCTGACGTATGAGCCAAAGCTGCCCGACAACCCAAAAGGGAAGCTCCCCCTATGGTCAAAAAACTCCTCACGAGCCCAAGTGGAGATTTCGCCGCGGCCAATCACGGGCAAACTATCAATAAGGCCATGACTACAGTTATACAGCCGCCTCCCCCGCGCAAATACAGCGGGCTTGGCCGTCTCGTACTGGCGAGCCATATAGATGGCCTTACCGGCCTGTAAAATGGGCTCTCCGTACCAGTTGAGGGCGCCCAGGCGCTGCACATCGGTCATGTTGGGTTTGCCCTTAAAATAGTCCTCGACAGCGAGCCAGCGATACTGCTGCGTGGCACGGGACATCTTGTATGACACCCCTGACGGCATGATGACCATTTTGGGGGCGAGGTCAGATTCCGGGATGCCCGACGCGAGCATATGTATATGCCATCGCTCGTCGTTGGGGTGAGGCTTGTCCGTCCGGCCGACTGACTGTATGGCGACCTCGACGTAGGACATTTCGGGGTAATGTTCGGAGCGCCATTGACGGTACTCGTCGATGGCGTTTTCATTGCCAAATGATAATGTTGCCCAAAAGTTAAATTGATTGGCGAGGGCGGTCATCAGCAACGACTCAATCGACTTGCGGACATTGGCGGGGCGGCGTCCGCAGAGGATAGGCTTAACGGCGCTGGGATAACTAGTCGAATACGAGGTGAAGAGTAACGAGTTGTCTGGGCACAAGTAGGCTGTGATACGCTCTGGTTCTGTCTTAATCATCTGTAAGTACCTTCTTTGTTTAACTAATACAATACCTTTACTATTAGAAAAGGGTATAAGGAGGGGTCTCTATACTAGCAGTATGTGCGTTATCGATTAGCAGGGGAAAAACATAAAAATAAACATAATCCAGAACTTTTTGATTGAATATAGCCTTTCCGCATGGTGGTAGTGCTACTAACTTTTCTGGGAGGGTCAGAGCCACGGTGAGAGGGCCACATTTCTACCATTATGTTAGTGGATGATTTGTTTCGACGAAGGGAGTGTGATTAGCCTGCCGCGCAAGGTACAGCGCAACCGTGGCCCCCGTCCTGGGCTGCGGTGCGGTTGAAATAGACGCAGGAGATGCGACATCTTCAATCGCGTAAGTACGGCTAAAAACCGCCGCACACGATGAAGGGCCACCACGATTATCCGTTCCATATTTATGGACGGATAAACGGTGGTGGCCTGCTGGCCGCCGCCGTTCCCTGCATTTAATAAAATATTAGATGCGGGCGAAGAGGTAGCCATCATCAAGGACATGCACAGCATCGGGGAGCTGGTCAAAAATCCCCCGTCTATTACTTGCTTACCAACATCCATCATGCAAAAGAGGAGGCTTACATATATGGGAAAGTTGGGGTCAATGACCCACCAAGTCGAGCAGGCCCTGACCGCACAGCTTAGAGTGGGCCAAAGCCGTCACGCAGCCAAAGAGGACGAGCATACCTATTCGCCCCAGGGGATATTCTCTTATGGAACACTGAAAACATATTTAAGAGAAGGGTGCCGCTTTGCGTCATGGACCAAGCAGGAACACCACTGCAATACCCTCGACAAGGCTCGTCCATATGTGGAAGAGTACCTTCAACGAGGCATTGACCGGGGCCTCTCGGCTGCCACCCTATCAACCCAGCGGGCCGCTATCTGCAAAATCTATGGCATTACCGCCAACGACCTACATATTACCCTCCCCGAGCGCCGGAGGGCCGATATAACACGCAGTCGCAATCAGGTGGCCCGCGACAAGGGGTTTTCTGTGGTACACAATCAAGACATAGTGGATTTTGCGCGGGCCACAGGGCTTCGGCGTCATGAGCTGGCCGCAGTTAAGCCAAGCAATATCACGGTGCGCGATGACGGTACCGTGGTACTCACCGATATCACCGGCAAGGGCGGCAAGCGGCGCGACGTCGAGGTGTTGCCCAGCTTGGCCGGGGCTGTCCTTCGCTTCGCAGATATACCTAAAGACAGGCGTATTTTTTCGCGGGTGCCGTCACATATGGATGTACATAGCTATCGGCGGGAATATGCTGACGCCATGTACCGGGTCGCGTTGGAGCGCATGGGGCCTTCAGGGCAAGTCTACCGCTGCCGCCTTGATAAGCGCGGCAAGACATACGACCGCCGCGCCATGAGGTACGTCAGCAATCAGTTGGGTCACAACCGTATCTCAGTGATTGCCGGGCACTATTTGACATAGTCATAAATTCAAGGGCCACGCTTACCCGAGCGAGGCCCTCTAGCTAAAATTATTTGGAATTCGTTATATATGAGCTAGATTATTTGATTTGTGTGTGCAGAAATGCTAGTATTACTTAAATAAGATAACACGACAGGAGCCGTCTAATATGAACACCAGAAAATATGCTATATATACTAGAAAATCCAAATTTACGGGCAAAGGTGAGAGTATAGGTAATCAGCAAGAGATGTGCCGAGAATATCTTTCACAGCGTGTCGGCGCAGAAGCAGCAGAAGCGGCCATTTTGTATGAGGACGAAGGCTTTTCTGGCGGAACATTACAGCGCCCACAGTTCAGAAAAATGATGCAGGATATTGAAGCGGGAAAAATTTGTACTGTGGTCTGCTATCGCCTTGACCGTATCAGCCGTAATATCGGAGATTTTGCGGGTCTAATTGAAAAGCTGCACTCTTTAGATGTTGATTTTGTATCAATAAAGGAACAGTTTGATACCCAATCTCCTATGGGACGAGCTATGATGTATATTGCATCGGTCTTTTCTCAATTGGAGCGGGAAACGATTGCCGAGCGTATCCGTGACAACCTCCACGAGCTGGCGAAAACAGGACGGTGGCTAGGAGGGATAACCCCTACTGGCTATCAGTCCACAGGGGAAGAAACAGTTACGGTAGACGGTAAGAAGCGGAAAGCCTACCATCTGCAAATTGTCCCGGAAGAAGCACAGCTAGTAAAACTTATTTTTGAGAAGTACCTAGATTACAAGTCTCAATCGAGTGTTTTGACGTATCTACTGAACGGCGGCTACAAAACAAAGAACGGGAAAAAATTTGCCCGCTTTGCTATCCGAGGCATTGTTTCTAATCCTGTCTACGCCCGAGCAGACGAAGAAATGTATGAGTATCTTACCACCCACGGAGTAAACCTCTTTTCGGAGCAGTCCGAATTTGACGGAGTACATGGTATTATGGCATACAACCGAACAGACCAATCCGGCAAAAGTACACGTATCAAGCCTATGGAAGAATGGGTGGTGTCTGTTGGAAAACATGAGGGACTTATCAGTGGTCACGACTGGATAGCCGTTCAGGCCCTATTAGAAGACAATAAAGAACGTGGTGGAAAATGGAATAAGGGCGGGACAAATGTGGCGCTACTTTCTGGCCTGCTGTACTGCAAATGTGGAGACTATATGCGACCCAAGCCGCTTCAAAGCAAAACTGCCGAGGGGGACCCCCGCCATGTCTACATGTGTATGACAAAGGCTGATAGCCGAAAGGGGTTGTGCAGAAACAGAAATATTAGTGACGGAAATATGCTAGATAAAGCTGTATGTTATGAACTCAAAAAGCTGGCGGAAGATGGGAGCGAATTCCGGCGGCGCTTGACAGTAGGCAGAAAATTCTTCACAGACGCGAATAACCAACTGATGGAGGACCTGGAGCGGCTTCAAAAATCAGAGCAGGAAAGCAAAAAGAAAATGGACACCCTGATGGAAACGCTGGTACGGGCTGCTGGAACTCCGGCGGAACAACGCATACTGGACCATATCAATGATTTGGACCAGGAAGCCAAGAGAATCCACGAGAGCGTCGAGGATATGAGGCGGATTGTGCAGGCGAAAGAGCTTCAGACAGAGGGATTTGAATTGTTGCGAGATATATTAAAATCCTTCTCCGGGACCCTGGACGAAATGTCTGTGGAGGAAAAACGGGCCGCAATCCGTACCATTGTTAGGCGCATTGAGTGGGATGGAGAAAGAATCCACCTCTATCTATTCGGTGATGACGAGGACCCGACCGAGGGTGATATTGACTTCCCACCGCCTGGCGGTCCCGATGTTGGGGGTGATGGTACAGTCACCGACCCAGACAATCTAACGAGGAAGTTATGTGAGGATAGCAAACGAGATCCTGATGCACTTCCGCTCCCAGAAAAAGCTGGCGGGGGAGGTCTCCCTCTCGGATTCCCTGGACTCGGACGGGGACGGCAACTCCCTGTCCCTGATGGACGTCATCAGCGTGGACGACAATATGCTGGAGGAGCTGGACGCGCGGGACGCCTGCGTCAAGGTGCGCCGCTGCGTGGAGCGCTGTTTGGACGAGCGGGAGGGCATGATCATCACCCTGCGCTACGGCCTTGGCGGCAAGACGCCCCTGACCCAGCGGGAGATCGCCGCCCAGTGCGGCATCTCCCGGTCCTATGTATCGCACCGCGCCTATTGCAAGCGACGCCCGGAAAGCCTTGAAAACACAGGGCTTGTCCGGGCGTCATTGCGTCTTGGGTAGCGCCGCGCTTATTGTAAGTGCGGTCAATATGTACAAAAATCAGGGCGGTCATTCATCAATTACGACGAACACCGTCCTTTGGCGGGACAAGCCCCTGTGATTGCTTTTACGCTGGAAATCGGCTACACTAAACTAGATAAAGGACGTGAGATTATGGAGCAAAAAAACGCCATCAAATTGTTTGAAGACAAGAAAATCCGTACCGCTTGGGATGAGGAACAGGAGAAATGGTATTTCTCCATCGTGGACACCTGTGAGGTGCTCAGCGGAACGGAAAATCCCCGCCGTTATTGGAGCGATCTTAAGCGGAAACTGAAAAAAGAAGGAGCAGAGCAGTTGTACGAAAAAATCGTACAACTGAAACTGCAGTCTGCTGATGGGAAGTTTTATAAAACGGACGTCGCCGATACGGAGCAGCTTCTTAGGCTGATCCAGTCTATCCCCTCTCCCAAGGCCGAGCCCTTCAAACGATGGCTGGCCATGGTGGGCAGTGAGCGCATCGACGAGATCAGCGACCCGGAGCTGACCATCGACCGGGCGCTGGAGGGATACTTGAAGCTGGGGTACTCCCGGGAGTGGATCAACCAGCGCCTCCAGGCCATCCAGGTGCGCAAGGAACTGACCGACGAGTGGGCGGACCGGGGTGTGAGAAAAGGCCAGGAGTACGCGATCCTGACCGATGAGATTACCAGGGCATGGTCTGGCATGACCACCAGACAGTACAAGGGCTTAAAGGGGCTTAAAAAGGAAAGCCTGCGGGATAACATGAGCACGATGGAATTGGTGCTCAATATGCTGGCGGAGGCGACCACCACAGAGCTCTCTAAAGTGAAACAGCCCGATGGCTTTGAAGAGAGTCGCAAGGTGGCTCAGGAGGGCGGCTCTGTGGCCGGAAGCGCCCGGAAGGACATCGAATCCCGGACAGGCCGCCCGGTCATCACAGGCGACAGTGCGGTGGAGTTGCGGAGTATCCCGGAGCAGACGGAGGAGGAATGAGCGCCATGCAGCTTGGCCTAACGATTCCACTCCAGCACTACCTGCACATTATAAGCCTCCCCTACGGCGAACCGCTGGACAGGCTCTATTGCTGGGATCTGCATCGGATCACGCTCCATGGCCGGGACAGCCTGCTGGCCGTCCACTGCGCCAGCAGGTATACTGTTGTGGTATTCGATATGACTGCCGTCGATTGGTCAAACTTGAGCATCGTGGTGCAATGTGGTATTCGCCGTAGTCTGTTGGAGGCGGGGATTTCTGAGACCGCCATTTCCAGCTATATGGCCAACGCGGGAGTGTTAGCGTACACCAAAACCCACGGTCGCCGGGAAGTGGCTTTCCTCAACCGTGCCTGGGATGATGTAATGGCTCACGACCTCACGGTCGATCAAAGCAGACAGGAACAGCCTCTTTTGGAACAGGTCGTCAACTCCCTCCCCTGCCGCTGCGCGGGGGAGGACAGCCTGTCCCCGGCCAGAGAGCATTTGCTGCGGCTGATGAAACAAGTTTAGAAAAGAAGCAATCGATATGGTACCGCCCGGCATACACGGTGGTGTGGTAGGCGGCACCCCAGCACATACCAGATTGTACTCGTCAAAGCCCCCATTAATTGCTGGGCTTTAACTGAATTAGACGGTCTTTTAGATTGCTCAAAAATTTCATCCAAAGCTTTTTATTATAGCTGTCCCCATGAGACGCTTCGCCCCAATAATCTTAGGCCTCAATATCTCGAACCATAGCGGAGACCGCCCGGAAGTCCATCTGAGCCATATGCTCCTGCACAAAATTAATCACGATGGGAGGGGCATAGCTTTGACGCCCCAATGCATACCGAATTGCACTGGTGCAGACAAAACAAAAATCATCAGCATTTTTAGGAATCGATACAATGCTCTTGTTTTCAGACATAAATCCTCCATTAATAACTTTTTTAGTTGCACAGACAGATTATAGTACATTTTCGCTTGTGCTTCAACCGGCAGGTTAACCCGCCAAAATATTTTGATTATTCGTACCGAATGTGCTATAATAATTTATGAAAGGGTGAGCGGATGGAAAAAAGAGTTGCTAAAGTCAATATCAGCGATTCTGGAGGAACAGCGACAAAGGGCTCAAAGACCTGTAAAATTACGCTGCCCACATTGTGGCTAAAGAAGCTGGGTATCTGCGAAGACCAGCGGGAACTGGAACTCGCCTTTGATGGAGAGAGGATCACCATCATGCGCCGTTTGGCGGGGAAAGAGTTTACCACGCAAAAATTGTCGTTGGGCCATGATGTGCGGATTTTACGTTTTTTTGACGGAGATAAGCTTTGTTCCACTATCTACGCCGACTTCACGGATGAGACATTGACAGTAGAAAACCATATTGTTGAACCCGTGAAAACGGCGTTTGGTAACAATGTGCTGCCAAACTGGGCGGACTTCCAATCCTTTTTGGAAGAGCGGTGTATACCGCGCCAGAGGGCTGGGCTACGGGAGTTTTTAGCGGCACTCGGCCTGGACGAGTATGATCCGCTTGCCATCATCCAGAAGACCAGCGGGCGTATGGCAGAGGATGAGCAGTGGATTGAACTGGAGGCTCCAAAATGACAATTAATCTTGTATCCGACGAAAAAATTGCCGAAACATCTTCCAAGGGGAATCAAGAAAAGTGGTTCGATAGTGCCACGGGCAGTTGGTACAAGCTCGACCAGTTCGGCTATGAAGCGCTGGCCGAGACACTGATTTCAATTCTACTAGGGAAAAGCAATATAGAGATTGACACCCCCTTTACTTTTGTGCGCTACCGTATGGAACGCCTGCGTGCCCACGGCAGAGAGCGCACCGGATGTGTCAGCCAAAACTTTTTGGAACCTGGGCAGTCGCTCATTACGGTGAACCGCCTATTAAGCAATTTCCTTGGCTTGCCGTTAAGGCAGAAACTTGCCCAGTTACCCAGCGATAAGCGCCGGATAGCTTACCTAGCGGAGGCTACGGCAGAGTATACCGGGCTGGCAGATTTTCCGCGCTATTTGACCCTGCTGTTTGAGATAGACGCACTGTTTTGTAATGACGACCGACACTTGAACAACATCGCTGTGATTGAGCAGGATGGAAAATACAGCTACTGCCCGATCTTTGACAACGGCGCGGGACTTTTGTCCAACACACAGTTCTCCCAAATGGATATTGCGCCGAAAGCCCTGCTTGCTGCCCTGAGGGCGAGACCGTTCAATACGACTTTCAACAGACAAATGAACACAGCACGCGGTCTCTACGGAAAACAGCTTGTTATTCCATTGTTCTCCACCATAGAGGTGCAGGATGCCGCGCAGCCTATGCTCGCATATTACCCTGAGCGCGACCGAGGGATCATCACAGACCGTGTGACTACCTGTATTCTGACGCGACAAAAGTCGTTGTGGTAAATGAGACCGTATCAATTAAATTTGACACACTTCTCATAGCGTGTGTTACTCTATGATGAGCCGCCGACTTTTTCTGAAGCCGGCGGCTCATTTTGTGCAAGGAGTGATTATATTGGCATCTATTGTAAAAAGGAACAAAAGCTATGCAGTGGTCCATTATGTGTCAGTTGATGGAATACGGAAACAGCGGTGGGAGACCTATCATTCGTTTGAAGAGGCTTCCCGTCGTAAATCTCTTTTGGAATTATGTCAAAAAACGAAATACGAGCAAACAACTCGCAAGGCCATGACTGTGACGCAGTTTTTACAGGAATACATCCGCCTTTATGGTTTTACACGGTGGTCAGCATCTACCTATCAATCAAACGTCGGATTAATTCAGAACTATATTTTACCCGCCATGGGCTCAATGTACTTATCGGAATTGACACCACGGGTGGTTGCGGAGTTGTATCACCAGTTTTTATCGCTTCCTAAACTGGATACGATTTATCACAAGTCTTATGGGAGGACTATTACGGCCTGTACGTTGAAAAGTATTCATAAAGTTCTTCATAGCGCCTTTGAACAGGCGGTGTTATGGGAATACGTTGTAAGCAACCCTTTCCACAGAGCTGCGCTGCCTAAAACGCATATCAATCACAGACAATTCTTAACGCCGGAACAAATCGAACTTTTGCTGAAACAGTGCTCTAATCGCATTTTGTCTCTGGCAATCCACATAGCCTTTGCGGGCTCACTACGGCGAGGGGAATTGCTTGCACTCACATGGCAGGATGTGAATTTTGAGCAGTCATTCATCCGAATAACCAAAACAGTATCTCGTATCAATCGGGAGGCCCTGGTGTGTCTCAATCAGCAGATGGTGTTCTACCAATTTCCCAGCAGGATCAAGAAATCCCGCACAGTCGTTATCATAAAACGGCCAAAAACCGAGTCCAGCATTCGTACCGTGTATCTACCCCAGACTGTGATGAGAGAACTACATTCTTATCAGCAAGAACAGGCTGAAAAGCTGCCGTCAAGGGAGCCGAACCAACCAGACCTTATTTTCCGGTGCAAAAATGGTCAACCGGTGTTGGGAGATATATTGTGCCACTGGTTCCATAAAGAGTTGGAAGCTGCACGCCTGCCACCAGTTGTATTTCACAGCCTTCGGCATAGCAGTATTAGCTACAAGCTTGTTCTATCTGAAGGGGATATCAAAGCTGTTCAAGCGGACTCGGGTCATGCACAATCGGATATGGTGACAGATCTGTATGGGCATGCCTTAGACCGCACCAGGCGTATCAATGCGCACAGATTTGAGCAGGCGTTTTATGGAGAATAAATAAAGGAGCGGCCTTGAATTTTCAAAGCCACTCCTTTGAGACCCAGAGGTGATTTGAACCGTGAACCTACCGCTTATAAAAAGCACCGTCTGGATGCGTTCTACTCGGGACATCCTTCTTACTGTATTTGTACGGGAGCAGAAGCGACTGATATTTACTTATACAGGAACTGGCCCGCCAGCAAAAGTGAGAAGCGAAATAAAAAGAGCCTGCAACAAATCGCGGAACAAATACAAGATGAGCTGTTACCAGCAGAAGGGACACAGATTACATCAGAATCAGTTCATGAGATTTTGGCTTTACTAGAAACTCGATATCAATTTTTGCAACGTGTCCGCAAGGGAAAACCCTTATTTATCATTCTTCCCGAGTGTAACCACAAAAACTTTAATGGTCTCTGCCGGACACACCGCTGTCAAGGAAATCAAGCTGATTATGAAATCTATCTATTTCACTCACTAAAACACCAAGAATACTCTCCCGAATATGTCTTTCTACACGAAATTGGCCATGTTCTCAACCTTGCGCTAACGGGAACACTGGAAATTGTGCCAAACGGCTTTTGGGAGTTAGCAGAAGTCCTTTTTCCAAAGTTGACGTCTTCCCATCAAAATGCAGTATCAGAAATCTTTGCTGACTGTTTTGCCATGGGGGTTATGAGTCTGTCTTCAATGGTGCAATTCGACCCATTTAACTCTACCCGGTTTGAGTGCAAGCAAATGATTGAACTGTATATGCAGTCTTTAATTACAACTTTATAATGATCTTTGACCTGAGTACTTGGTCCCGCCAACATATCCGTTGAATGCAAAATTCCTTGATGTAAAATGTCCGCCGCCCACGGTGCTGAGCTGATACATTTATGACGACGGGCATTTTTATGTATGGCTAGATTTGATGCTTATATTCGATGGCTTCTATCGGAGATACACCTACCGCAAGAATAATGGGTACATACGCTGGCAGAGGGGGCGAGCCGCTGGGCTGAGTCAGTTCTTATCGAAATGGGCAAGAGCGTCCGACACGGAATATTTCTCCGTTGCCGGACGCTCGTTCTGGTAGTGATACAATTTATTAACCATACCTCATGCCAGGCGGAACCCGCAGACAAAGCTGTCCATTGAAAGCTCTTCGGCAATCTGTCACCGACATCAATGGTCCGCAGGACAAATTTACGCATTGGCTTGTCCAGTCGCTCAATGTGCAGTTGGTGGCATTCTTCAAACTCCCGGCTTGCATTCGCTATAGGCAGAGAAGTACAGAATTTGTCGTATAGCAATTTCAGCGAGTCCTTCATGTGCCTCACCTCCTTGTAGAAAGACACAAAAGAACAGATAGGGGACAGTTGCTCTTTTATCTAAAAGGAAGTTCATCGATATTTGTGCCCTTATCACACCTCCCAAACTGTCTCGTCTCCACAGATGTTGCGAATCTTTACGCGAAAAGGCTCCTTTTCACTACAAATAGTTCCATCCCAGAATTCCTTGGTTTTCTCTCCGTTGCGGATGACATAGCCGTTTTTGTCGATCTTGATCTCGCTGTCGGAGTGCCATTCGCCCTGAGTGGCGGAGCAATCCAAACTCAGATATTCAATGAGTTCCAGACCGTTATCGCTGACCTGAATGGGCTTAAAGGGTTTCTTGGCTGTGGCGTTCATTCTGGCCTTCTCGTTGAATTGGGTAATTTTCTGTAGCACACGGTCGCTGACAAAAGTATCCACCACAACAGAATAGCCGCTGAAGTGGTCATCTTTCTGCTCCTCGATGTGGATTTTTGCATAGTCACCAATAACCACGTTATCCAGAACAGTTTTTAAATCCCGTAGCTCAATGTCTACGGTGGTACTGTCATCTTGAGCGATGAATTTGCGGATCTCGTCCTCACTGGTGATATCGATATAGTAGACAATGACTTTTTTGATGCCAGTATCCAGGTCTGGGATGGCCTGATGAATGATCCGGTTCATCAGCACCACATCCAGGAGTTTGGATGTACTGTCCATCAGGTTGGGAACATAGACGGGGATAGTGCCCAGCTTGCTGTCGGTAATGGCCCCTTCCCAGAAGGAGTCCAGAGAGTCCTCATTTTTCAGGCCGGGGATTAAAGACTTGATCTTATCCATGGTCTGGACGGGGTTGCGGTAAAGCTGTACTCCGTCCTTGATCTCCAGCACATCAAACTGGGCCCCATCTGCTTTCAGCCGGTCCCGGGTAGTTTGGATGGAGTTGAGACCGATGTCACAGTGAATAAATCGGCGGCCCAGCTTGTTGGCCACCGCCGCCGTGACACCGCTGCCGCCGAAGAAGTCGGCGATGAGCATACCTTCGTTGGAGGATGCCTTGATGATGCGTTCTAATAACGCAAACGGTTTTTGAGTGGCGTAATCTTCTTTTTCTTTCGCCTGAGAATTGACAGGATTAATGTCTGTCCACATCGACTGAGCAGGCATCCCAGGCAATTCATCCAAATAAATTTTCGACCTTATTCCGCCAGTTTTTGTTATATGAATTCGGCCCTCTCGATCCATTTTCTCCATTGTTTCAAGCGGCATTCTCCAAAGTGAACGGTATCCTTTATATTCGTAATCATACCCTCCGCCTTGGAGACCTTTTGCAGTTAAATTTCCGCTGTCCCACTTTCGCCCATCTGGATCGCTCCTGCTAAATCTTGCAATATACGCCTCATCATATGGTTGATAAACCGTGTTAAAAGTGTAGTTATCTTGCGATTTAGTATAAAAATAAATGCAGTCAAAATTGTTTCCATAAAACTCTGCATCGCTGTGCGCTGTTGCGCGTTTCCATATGACTTCGTTTCGGAAATTATCTTCCCCAAAAATCTCATCCATGAGAACTTTCATGTAATGCCCGATGTGGTAATCCAAATGCACATAAATAGACGCAGTTTCACTCATTACGCTTTTAATCGCCATAAGATTCTCGTACATCCAGTTGAGATACTTTTCTTTATCCCACACATCACCGTACATTTTTTCCTCAAAGGCTTTCAACTCGTCGATATCCAGCTCCTGTTCCGCCTGGGCGATGGCCTCAGCCACCCTAGGGTTACGGCGGAGGTACACCTTCTTGGCATAGTCGGCGCCGCTGGCAAAGGGCGGGTCGATGTACACAAGGTCCACCTGAATGCCCTGCTCCTTTAAATAGGCGCAGGCGGAAACACACTCGCCCCGGATTATCAGATTACCGTCCTTGTTCTCTCCCACGGCTTCCTGCTTTTCCATCTCATATAGTGGCATCCCACGCTGCAGGACCATTGACATATCATCCGCCCCCTTGTACCTGAGGATGCGGTTAAAGTTTCCCAATACAGCCTGTCCTTCCACAGGTTCCGGGATAAACGGTACATATTTAATTGGCATTGTAATCGCCTCCATTCATATTGCACACAAATTGCTCAAAAGCAACGGTCATTCCCATAAATCACATAACTTCTTTCGCTAATTGTTCTCTTTGCGCTGGGGTTAAATCATTCAGCGCTTTTATAAACTCCATCGTCTTCATTTTTGGCGTTTTCGTAGTTCGATTTCGATTATTGTTATCCATTCATCCTCATTTCTCCTCGAAGAAATTGCAAATTTTCTTTTGTGTCAGTGTGAGCCTGTCCTGTTCTGGCAGCGTGTCCTCCAAATAAAGATATTCAAACCGCTCATAACCAAAGGCGGCGTTATTCTGCCGAAGGAACTCCGTCTCTGTAAAGTCCTTTTTATCCTTGAATTTCGGATCATTGGCATAGGCCTCACCTTTGGTTTCAACAATGATGACTTTATAAATCTCGCCATCTTTGCGCTGGAGGATAAGAAAGTCCGGCGTGTACATCCCCATATACTGCCAAACGTCGGCGCTCTGTTTGTAGCACTTGATTCTAAACTCCGTCATGGCTCGGTCGCCGTTGTAGTAGACTTCCAGCCCCAGGCGCTCAATCTCCGGGAAGGTCAGTACCTCCTGCAGGAATATCTGCTCGAAGCTACTGTCTGTGTGGTAGGGCAGGTAATGGAAGGAGCGGTTCTTCTGGGGGTGAGAGGAATTCTGCTTGCGGAGGATTGCTGCCATTGATCTGTTGGCCTCGCTATCATCCGCTTCCAAGGCCAGAATAGCTGCTGCAATGTCCGGTTTCAATTTCAATTTTCCGCTGTCATCCAAAACGATATTCTTAACAGTCTTCTGATCTGGGTAGTAATCTTGGGGGCGTTCTGTCTCGACTGTCTGCGTAAAATTAGCGATATTCAGCAGATAAGCCGACTGGGGTATCCGTTCCTCCTGGGTTTGGTAGGAGCGAAGGGCACAAAAGGCTTTGCGGATTTTTGCCTCTACCTGGGGCAGGTCATATTGGGAACTAAAATACCGGGAGCCGTCCCGCAGATTGGTTACCGCATCAAAAATGGCCCGAATCTGGGCGTCATAAGGCTGCAATTCCTCCATGGTGAGGGTACCAAAGGAGCTGCGGACGATTCCATAGAGCCAGGCAGGGTAAGCGGCCAGGGCAGTGTCACGCTCCTCGTTGTCCACTCTGGTATCCGCCACTTTCATGGAAAAGTCGGTGGTTTTAATGATACCCGCCGTAATTTTCGCATCTTTGCAGGCATCCAGCAGTTTTTTCGCCGGTTCAGCAGGTTCTACAATCAAAGTATCATAGTTGATTTTCAACTGATAGAAATCTACCTTGGGTAGACGGAGATAGTGAGTGCGGTCATATCGGGCAAGCGGCACTTTATGATGGTCCGTCTCAGAAAGTTCTTTTAGAGAAATATGGTGTTGTTTCAGCAGTTGACTGTTGAGCTTTTCCGCATTGCTGTTGTTGAGATAGATTAGAGCTGTTTCCAGCGCGTCCTTCTGTACTTGACGCAGGCAACGGCAAGCTGTTTGCAGTACCATGTTTTTGGGGCAGTCCCCCTCCTGAGAGAGGATGATTCCCGTCAGGCTGCGGCAATCCCAGCCCTCTTTTCCGATCTGTACCAGCAGCACAATGCGGATCTTTGAGAAAGGCTGGTCCAGGCTGTCAAACTCCAGTTGACTATCGGTTGGCTGGGGATACTGCTTGTTGCCCTTGTGGAATCTCAGAATGGCATCGCCGGAAAGCCCATACTCCGCTGCGATACGAGCTACTAAGGGATAGATCAACTCCTCCAGCTTTTCAATGGACCCACAGTAGATGCCCAGCTTAGTTCGTGTCCCATCAGAATAGACGGTGTCCCGATAGACATCCAAAAACTCTCTGACACCGTTTTCGATAATACGACTGCTATCAGGAAAATCAGCAATTTTCACAATGGGGCGCTTAAGGAAATTCCCCACACCGTCAATCAGTGGATAATAATAGACGATGTTGGATATCTCCGATGAAAATATGGAGAAACCATCGCTCACCTTGATCTTTTCTGCTTTTTCCAGATAAGGCGTACCGGAAAAGCCAACTACGGAATTGACGGTCTGATTTTTCGCCCACTTGCTAACTACAGCACGGAGCTTGATCTCGTCGCTGACTGCATGGTGGACCTCATCGATGAAAATAGACAAGCCGGGGAGTTTGCCGATCAGGTTGCGCAGCTCATTGGCCCGCTGGTCCTTCTCGTCATCGCTCTCCTCAAACATACTGATTTGTCCTGCCCTCTCCTGAATACGGTCCAATATTACCTTTTCTGCATTGGTGACGGCCACCAAACCAAACAGCTCAGAAAGCGGCTGGTGGTTAGCAATCTTCTGCACATTGGGATTCTTCGTCTTATTAGATTTGTCAGCCGTCTTGCCTTGGTCCAGCACTTCAAAAAAAATCTGGCGCTTAATTTCCGATGCCGCCGGTTCGGGGATTACCCAAGAGGGATCAAAACGCTGAATGGTTTTCAGACTGGGAATGACCGAGGATTTCAGCCCAGAAGGAGCGAATATCATAAAGTTATGGGCAAATGCCGGGTTGTGTGGCTCGTTTTGCGCAAAGTACAGATCCAGATAAATAAATGCGGCCATCAGGTAGGTTTTACCGGCACCCATGGGGAGGCTGAATAGATAGTCGGTATAAGATACCCCGTAAAAAGCGGACTGGAAAAAATGGTTATAATCAATGCTCTCCGGATCTTTACGTATCTGCTTTTCCAGTTTTTGGGAAATCTGTTCACCGGTATCGTTCTTCAGACAGGCGTACTCAAACAGCGCTGCCGCGGACGGATAGGTAAGTAGAAAAGCTCGTGTTTTTGCAGAAAGTTCCTCTTGCTCTAAATCCAAAGTATTGAATGCTCCTTGACAGAACAATTGTGCCAAGGGGGCACAGCCACAGGCGATTTTCAGAAACAGATAGGTTTTGATGGCATCTACTTGGGCATCACGCATCTGGTTAGACTTTTCAATGTAAGCGATGATTCCCCGAGCAGTACACTCGGTGGATGCAAACCAACGGTTCCGTGCGTTGGTAATCATTTGGTAAAACATAGATATTCTCCTCAGTAGTTAATCCAAATGAAGAGTTCGTTCTTTCTGAACACCTTCACATTGTAATAATTCCTACACTTGGTATTGCAAAACTGATTCTTGGCATGGGCGTTATCGCACAGTTTCCTGCAGCTCTTCCCACCGACGCAGCGCCGGTAACAGGGGGCCACAGTGCCCGCTGGAAAACTCCCCACCCGGCTCCAATCCCAAAAGGCCCGTGACGGGCCGCAAAATCGGTACACAGGAGGCCGTCCGCCTTCAAAAATGCCTGCTGGCCCAGTTTCAACACATCGGAAACCAGCGTTTCCAGTTGTAGGGAATGACTTCGGTTCCAGGTGTAGGCGCCAGGTAGTTCACGCCGTGGTCGGACTACACCTCATAGACAGACCAACGGGAACCAATATCACTTGGATTGAAAAAATGGTTTTCTGATCTATGAATGATCCTTATATGTAATTGTTAGTTTCAATTTACCATATTTCAGAGGGAGCCGCAAGAGCGGCTCCCTCTAATTGACTCTAAAGAATCCAAGTATGCCTTCACAGAGGAGAAGTAAATACGCAGAAACTTGTTAGTGGTGGCCATCATGTAGACACGATAGGGTTTGCCCTCAGCCCGTTTCTTGTCCATGAACTGGTAGACCGGCTTGTTGATATACACCTTCTTAAGGACAATGCTCATTAAAAGGAAACACGTTCTGCGCAAGACTGTAGAGACGTGCCTGTAGATGCTTCTGCTTTGGACATCAACAGTCTCGGACAGCTAAGGAGGAACATTGCTACCGGAAAGGACGCCAAGGCTATCTTGGAGTGGAATCGTCGCACATCGCCAATCTAAATTTTTTTAGATACAAATTAGGCAAAAGGACAGCACACTCTTTATCGTCTCCTTCTCCTTGCCAAGCCACCACAAAGCGGACGACAGCTTGGTAGGGGTAATATCCATTTTCTCTGAATCTGGCCAAGCGATTCAGACACACCTGGGAGTATTTCAGGACTCGAACCATACGGTTATCCAGTTCGATGCTTAAAAAGTTGTCCGTTATATCCAGCACGGTTCCACTGTGGATGCGCAGGATCAATTCCTTTTTATCCTTGAAAAAATTGAGCACCACGTCTCTGTGTGAAAGAGGCAGGATGATTTCCGCAGGTTCAGGATAATCGTTGCTATCTTCAAAGCAATCTATCCCCGCAAGAGAAAAATTCCGAAAAATATCGTTGTTATAGTGTATATAAAGTTCATTTTTTGCCCGCGTCAAGCCTACATAAATCTTGCGTTTGTCCTCGTCTGTGGAATAGGGTGTTTGATCCAACAGCATATACACGCTGTCAAATTCGCGGCCCTTTGCCTTATGGATGGTTGAGACTAAAATCTCTTCCCTCTGGTCGCCGTAAAAGTCCTCGTAGTTGGACTCTCTGATAAATTCCTCCAAATCCGTACGATATTTCGTGCGGTTAATCGCTTCAAAATCGGATATCATTTTTTGGCAGACGGGAAGGCAGGTGCTGTCGTGATAGGCAAGGGCGAGTTTCTCCTTGGCCTCAGCCCAGGCGGCGTCCGAAATGACGGGCGACACCAACCGTTTGTCAATCATCCCCAGGAAGAAACGAATCTCCGCCAGATTGTAAAGCCGGAATCCATCGTTGGACTGGATGAGCTTTGCGCGCAGACCATGCTGGGTGAGCAGGCACAAAACCCGCAGTGCCTCTTCGTTTTTGCTCGTTAAAACGCAGGCGGTTCCGCTGCGATCGGCCGCCAGAATATGATTAACAACCGGGGTTTCCAAATGGCGGCTGGTATGGCGGATCAGCTGTACCAGGCCGCCTTCTTTCTGCACTGCCTGGCACGGAGCGGATTTCATGCGCTGGGAGAGGGTTTCGGCAAAGGCGTTGGCCAGGGCGACAATGTTTCCGCAGCTTCTGTAGTTTTCGGTCATCTCATACACGGCTGCGCCATGGTTGAGGATCAAAGAGCGCAGATACCGCGAGTCGGAACCTCTGAATTCATAGATGTTTTGATCGTCGTCCCCCACCGCAATCACGCGCATATCGTCGTTGCGCCGCATCAGCGCCTCAATCAGGGCAAATTCATGCTCGTCCATGTCTTGGGCCTCGTCAATGACCACGACTGTTTTTGTAATGCGGCCCAGTTCCACTTCGCCGCGTTCAATCATGGCGGCGGCGTCCCTTACGACATTTTCTACCCCCTCCAGACTGCCGATTTTTCCAAGCAGATCGAAGCAGTATGAATGAAAGGTCTTGATTTCAACGAAACTGGCCGCGTTCCCGAGCAGATCAATCAGCCGCTTTTTAAACTCTGTTGCGGCGGAACGGGAAAACGTCACCATAAGGAGCTGTTCATGTTTCACATCTTCCAGCAGGAGCAGGGCGGCCAGCTTATGTACCAGCACTCGGGTTTTCCCGCTGCCGGGCCCGGCGGCAACGACAATATACTGGGATTCATGGTCGTTTATGATGCTCGCCTGCGTCTGTGAAAGCCCCCCAAAAAGCTGGTGGTACTTTTCGGGCGTAATGTTGCGTTCAATCTCCGCCGCCCGAGCGCCCTGAAAATACTTGGAGATAAACCGCCGGAAATCCATTTGGAAATAGTCCTGCACAAACTGAAGCGCGGCGTCGTAATCCCGAACCATCAGATTTGCGTATTCGCCCACAATGTGGATTTGCTGGATTTTCTGCCTGTAAAATTCGCTGAGCAAGCGGTAGTCGTCCACTTTGTACTGAATCTTGTTGTTTGTAACCAGCCGTTTGATCTCCATGCCGTTGTAAAGGACAAGAAAACCGCCTTCCAGCGTCAGCGCGCCAATCTTCGATAAATAGAGAAGCGCGTCCTCAATATCGGCGGAAGTAGTCCGTTCTCCCCAGGATTCCAGCTTTGGCTGCTCACAATAGGCCTGATACAGACCAAGCAGGGAGAACAGCACCGGAATTTCTTCACCCTCAGACTCTGTTTCCTGAGCCTTTTCGTACAGCGTCTCCACGAGAAAGCGGCAGATATCCACCCTGCGCTCAAATTTTTCCTGTAGGCGGTCAAGTGCCATGCTTGGAATGACGTCGGTTCTGCGTTCGGAGATTGCCTCGCCTTTTTGAATATATCCTTTGATCATCCAATAATAGAAAATGGTGCGAATGCTCTGCACGGTTGCCGTGGCGACGCCTGCGTTTAAAGCGCGCTCGTTGAGCTCCTTGAGGTGAACGCTGCAGCCGTCTTCGGAGATCTGCGACAAAAGGAAACGCTCTAATTTTAAAAACCGCTCTAAAATCTGAGCCGTTTTATTTTGAGAATCCGCGCGCCGTATCTGCGCGGACATATCCATGGAATCCGCCAGCAGTCCCGCTTCCCGCATGGTCTGAACCGCATCGATTACAGCCCTTTTTTCAAGCCCGAGGATATCTGCCAAATAATCCACGCGGGACTCCGCGTCGTCGTTCCCGGCTTTTGCAATGCTTCGGCTTGAAATTAGGGACTTTATGATGCGCTTTGCCGTTTGGCGCTGTTCGTCGCTGAAAAGCCGGGAGGCGTCAATGGCCGCGCCAGCCTCCTGCATGTTTTTTGCCAAAATGCTGGATGCATAGATTTTTGGAACGTTTCTGCCGCGTTTGATGTAGCCGGCGTTCTCCAATGCCGAGACTGCCGTTTTGACGCGGGTTTCAATTTCGGATACCGTGTCGTCCCAACCGGCCTGGCGGGCAATTTCCAACGGCGAACAGCAGACCCTCGGGCGCGTCCTGGTCAGATCCTTGATTGCTTTCCAAACCTGTTGGATTTCGCTCATGCTGAGCTTGGTTTGGTTGAGCAGGATAAAGTGCTTGTCCAAATCATTGTCGTTAAACAAGACGTAGCATTCCGCTTGGAGAGCCTGATCCCGGCCCGCGCGGCCGGCCTCCTGGACGTAGTTTTCCAGGGAATCGGAGATGTCGTAGTGAACGACGAGCTTGACGTCTTTTTTGTCGACGCCCATCCCAAACGCGGAGGTAGCCACAATAATCCGTACTTCGTTGCGGATAAACGCCTCCTGATTCGCGATTTTGTCTTTTGAATCCATTTTCCCGTGAAAAGGCTTTGCCGGGAAGCCGTCGCTCGTCAGCTTTTCAGCCAATTCCCGCGCGCGCTTCGTGCGGGAGACATAGACAATGGTCGAACAGTCCTTTTGCTCAACGAGAGTACGTAGCGCACTGTATTTTTCTTCCTCGGTTTCCTTATGCAGCACGGCGTAATGCAGGTTTTCCCTGGCGGCGGTGGTAGCATACAGCTCCAACTCAAGGCCAATCTTTCGCTGAAAATAGTCCCTGATGTCGCTGATGACCTTTTGCTTGGCAGTTGCGGTGAAGCAGGATACCGGCACTGGAGTTTTCATACCCTTTTTGGTTTGTAGCTCTTTGATAAAGTCGCCGATATACAGATAGTCCACTCGAAAGTCCTGCCCCCACGCGGAAAAGCAGTGGGCCTCGTCGATAACAAAGCGGGCCACGTTGCGGGAGAGCAGCAGACGCTCTATGGTCGCAGACCGCAGCTGTTCGGGGGAGATATAAAGAATGGTGGCCGCTCCGCTCTCCACGCGGCGCAGGGCCTCCGCCCGTTCAATTGGGCTGAGCAAGCCGTTGACGGTGACGGCGTCGATAATCCCCGCCTGTTCCAGATTGTCTACTTGGTCTTTCATCAGCGACTGCAAAGGGGAAATCACCACCGTGAGTCCGTGCTCGGATTCCCCCGCCATCAGTGCGGGGAGCTGGAAGGTGATGGACTTTCCCCCGCCGGTAGGGAATACCGCAAGCAGGGACTTGCCATGCACCGCCGCCGCCGCGGCTTTTTCCTGAAGAGGCTCGCCGTTGTAGGTGCGGAAGCTGTCGTAGCCAAAAATCCGTTTGAGCCCCTGGGTCACATCCAGCTTGCCGCGGCAGTATGCGCATCCCTCCGCACACGGCGTACTGCGCAAAAACCGGATCACATTCTCAACCTTGGGGTAGTTTTTCAGCACCCAGGGCGGCGTGATGGAATGATAGTCCCCTGAGGCAATCAGCGCCAGCGCGTAGGCCAGTTCGACCGGGCAGCTTTTGATGAGCGCGGCAATGTTGGCGTTTTCACATAAACGCCCTTTGAACTCCGCCTTAATATCTGATCCAGTGAGAGGATATGGCTTGAAATTGTGATATTGAAAGAAGCCCCGGAACTGAGGGAACGGGTAAAGCAGCGCACAATAAATCCGTTTCATTTTAGCGCCTAACGATTGAAATGCGTTGACCTCGTCATAAAAGAGCCGCATCGCCTTGATGGAGTCGCTGAGCGGATTGTTCAGCTCGCCCGTTTGCAGCTTGTCGTCCTTCAGCAGCGCATGGTAGGGCTTTTGAGGGAACAGCAGTGGGGAAAGATAGAGTGTATCAATGGGAATCGGCGGATTTTCCGGATTCATGAACTTGCCGATGTACTTTAAATCATGCGTCAAAATATTATGTCCGCAAATAAAATCAGCGTCGGAGACAAACGCGGAAAAGGCTTGTGAAGACGAAGAATGAAACTGAGAATGATCCGGCTTGACAGCGCCGAGATCTAAGATTTTTTCGCCTTCCACACTGATTTCGCTGTCGATGAAGACAATGGAGTTCATGCGATGCCTCCCCCAATATTAAATTATTTTAGAAAATCTTGTATGGCCCGGAGAAGCAAGGCGCTCTTTTCCGCGTGAAATGCAATCATAGAAGGCCAATCAGATTCCTGTACGATGCTGACAGAAGATAGTGTGTCGCAGATACGGCAAGCGCGCTTATCGTCAAGACGCTGCCACTCTAAGGCTCCGCCGTAAGCCGCCTCTATAGCAGCTTTGTGCGCAAACAAGGTGTCAAACAGAGATTTGTTTTTAGAGGATTCAGACATATCGATATAGAGTTCCACGCGGGCACAGTCGAAATTGGCGACACAACTTAAATAGACGCCCGGCTTATTGGTGCTTCCCATTGTATAGTTATTCTTGGTGGGGTTTACATTCTGGAAGCTGTGCGTGCTCTTTCGAATCTCTCCCAAAGCTTGTGTCCAATACTTCCGGCGCAGGGCGTATCGTGCGGCTTCATCGACTTCGGGATTCACCGGATCTTCCGTAAAAAAGATCAGGTTGGATGGATCTTCGCCATACTTCTCAAAAAACCTTTGCAGCAACGTAATCTTATATTGCGTGGAGGTCTGCGTAAAAATATAAATATTCTCTTCAATCTGTTCACAGTGCTTAAAAGTATCTGCGCTTCGAGCAACATGCGCGGATAGTTCAACCTGGTCATCAGCATCAGCCAGATAATTCAGCACGGTTCTATTTTCGCTGTGAAGCTCCTTAAGAACAGCTATGTACATTTCAATCCAGCTCTTCGCCTCGTGCTCAATGCCGCGAAATCTATATTTTACAAGAATTTTGCTGGTAAACGAGATGTCATCATCCAGTGCATATTCGTCATACTGCTTTTCAGGTGGGGTGTAGGTCGTATCCACATAGGGCCAGAGCGTCAGAGCCGATTGCGTCATGTAGGTATTGCGCTCTTCCAATTCGTCCAGGCCCCAATGCTCCTTCTGCGCAATGCGCTGATTCATTTTAATACCGCTTTGCAAATAGCCGTCCTGCATTGTCTTTTTCTCTTGAAAGGATGCATTTCCATATTTGGGATTGTATGCGGTCAAGGTCAAATTGGCCAAGCGGTGCAGCCATTCATCGTGGATCGCTTCTGCACACTCTCCAAGCTCGGCATACCATGCATGGCTCAGCTTTTGCGGCATAATATGCTCGATGGTATATTCGCTTTGATCCAGAAGAGCATAGATTGCCTTGTACTCAGCACTGTCGCCATTTTCAAAACGCTCAAAGAGATACGCTTTATAGCGCGGGGGCATAGCGTAGATATTCTTGCTCCGAAGGCCTTCGGCAAATTCTTCATCCGTCGGGAAGGCGGCTTTTTCTTTCTTATTGGCGAGGATATAGCGCATTTTTTCTAAAAACTGAACATAAGTGCCATCTAATCGGCGAATATCATTGCAGAGCGTTAAAAACACTTTGTTTAGCGCATTGGAAGGCAAGTCGCAGATTGCACGTCGGAAGAGATATGCCTCTACTGTGCGAAAGACTTCGGTTACAGCCTGAATGTCTAGAATCTTTTCCTCGCTCAGTCTCAAGACTTCTAACAAAAACGGGCGGGTCACGTTGCTTTCAAAACGGTTCAGTCGATAGATGGAGGCTTTGAGTTGTGCGGGGAAAGCTGGCTGACCCTCTAAGAGCTGATGATACCGCTTTGCATATGCCAGTATATCAGATAAAAGAGAATCTATTTGTGCGCCATGCTTTTCCGCATAATCCCGAAATGTGGTGTAAACATCTTTCATACCAGGAATACGCCGCAGCTTAATGCTCAAGTAATCTCGAATGAAGCCGCTAACGTCATAGGTGTTATTCTGGCTATTATAGCCTGCGTATTTTTCGATAGGATTCCAGTATGTATCGTAATAGTATTCCTGTGTCTCAATGGAAAGGTTCATGAGTACGAAATTACGGATTTTATCCCCTTCATTGAGATCAAGTCCTGTGGAGTTAAGACTCTGAAATACCAGCTGTGGGTCGTCATCTGGAGGTGTCAGTGTAATGTCAATGATTTGCAAACGTTCCACAGCGGAAAATAATTGGTCAACGGTAATCTCTTGCTTTTGAATTCGTTTATAAAAATAGAGATAATTCTGCGTAACATTAGAGGCATAGTCGTACTCAAACGGATCGCCCCATAACTTTTCGTAGGAATGCTGATCTCCTTTTATGGGTTTCAGCTTCATCTTACGGTGACCGGGGTTGATCTCGTCCGCCAGATAGCGCTTGGTGATCTGCGCGTATAACGTTTCGTCTGCTGGGATAGCTTTCCCTTCTTTGATCAAATTGGCCATGGCCAGTAGCAAAAGCGTCACGGTTGTAATACGCTGCTGCCCATCAATGATTAAATAATCCGAACTACTCCCCATAGGGTCACTGACGGAAACGATACCTCCGAAAAAGTGATGCTTCTTTTTCTGCCGAATGGTATTACATAGATCATCGTATAACTTGCGACAATGCTGTTCTTTCCAATCATAATTGCGCTGATAAACAGGAATGACCAGTCTGTCGGCATTTCTTAAATATTGAATCAGTAATTTCCCTTGACCGTTCATACAAACGCCTCCATCCAGATGGGATTAAGTTAAGAATATTATACCATATTTTATCTAAAAAAGGACGAATCTTGATAAGTATGTAAAATTCTTGGATTGTCTAAAACTGTTTCAACAAATTATATTTGAAAGGCTGAAACTATCAGAATAAAAGTTGTCTGTTTTGTTATCAGAGAAGGAAAAACCAACTATCCTTCCCTGGTACCTTGACAACTTTATAGCCGGCTTCGGGAGTTATACGGGTTTGGCGGACAGTGTGCGAGGATATGAGCACGCCCGCCGGTGGAATTGCGCACAGCGCGGCCCGAGAGAAATCGAGAATACGCGCCGCAGGCAAAACGGCGCAGGAAATGGCCCGGAAGCCGTGCGTTTTTATGATATTAGGAAAAGGGACAGGCGATGGCCGCATATCTTTTACTATCCAAGAAGGGGAGGTATGCTGTTTGAAACAGTGCCATATTACGACTGTATACTCCGATCATAAGAATGCCGGAGAGGACCGGGAGATGATTCTGGACTCTTTTTTGGCGTTTTTGCGAAAGGAACTCAGAACTCCAGATTTATTTGCAGAGGATGCCATTCATCGTGTATAATCATCTTGATGAATGGCCGCTTATTTCTGGAGGCACGGTATGTACTTAGAGATAAGCGATCCCATGGAATACCATGTGGCGTTATACGTAAGACTGTCAAAAGAGGACGATAAAAAGGAGGAGGAAAAAGAGGGGCCATCGGAGAGCATCAACAACCAGATTTCCCTGCTGAATGAGTTTGCGCAGAAGCACCGGCTGGACGTCTATGACACCTACATCGACGACGGCTGGAGCGGCACCAACTTCGACCGGCCGAATTTTCAGCGGATGATCGCGGACATCGAAGCCAAAAAGGTCAACATGGTCGTCACCAAGGATCTCTCACGTCTGGGCCGCGACTACATCCTCACCGGACACTACATGGAGCGGTACTTCCCGGAACACCGGGTGCGGTACATCTCCCTGCTGGACGGCATCGACACGGGCGTGGACTCCACCGCCAACGACATCACCCCGTTCCGCGCGATCATGAACGACATGTACGCCAAGGACATCTCCAAGAAGATCTCCAGCGTCAAGCATGACAAGCAGCGCAAGGGGCTGTTCATCGGCGGGAAACCGGTCTACGGATACAAGATGCACCCCACAGAGAAGAACAAGATCGTCATCGACGAAGAGGTCGCCCCCGTGGTGCGCCGTATCTTCGGTATGGCCTTGGATGGAATCAGTTGCCGTCAGATCGCCGCCCAGCTCAATGCGGAGGGTTTGCCCACCCCGGCCACTTACGCTGGTCTGCCGGTCGCCAAGCCCGGCCCCTACACCGGCTTGTGGAGCAGTGAGCGCATCTCCGACATGCTGCAAAATGAGACCTACATCGGGAACATGGTGCAGGGGCGGAGCAAAAAAATTAACTACAAGACCAAGAAGTGCCTGAAGCAGGACCCTAAGGACTGGGTCATTGTGGCGGGGATCCACGAGCCGCTGATCGACAGGGAGACCTTCGACAAGGTGCAGATGCTGGTGGCCAGCCGCAAGCACACCCGCAGCCGCACCTACGACTTCCTGCTCAAGGGGCTCATCTTCTGCCACGAGTGCGGCTACCCGCTGGCGGTGCTCAACCGGAAAAACGCTAAGGGGGAGGATGTGCTGTACTTCGTCTGCCGCACCTATCAGCGGTTCACTAAGGCGGGTGTCTGCACCTGCCATGCCATTAAGGAGCAGACGGTCACCCAGGCGGTAGTGGAGAAGGTGCGGGAGGTCTGCCAGCAGTACCTCCAGGCCGACGAGCTGATGCCTTTGGCCCAGAGGGAGGTGGCCAAGGCGCTGGCGGAGTGCAGCAACGAAAAGGAGATTGCCGGGCTGAAGACCAAGATCGACAGCCTGACGGCACATCTCGACAAGATGTACATGGATAAACTCAGCGGGGTTCTGGACGACAAGGACTTTGAGCGCATCTATGGGAAGGTCAAGGCGGAGCGCACCGGCCTAGAACAGCGGCTGGCGCGGATCGACACGCCGGACTACTCCCCGGCGGAACAGATGGACCTAGCAAAGGGATTGGTGAGCCGCTTCATTGATACGGCGAGCATCAACCGGGAGCTGCTGGTCAGCCTCATCGAGCGGGTGGAGCTGACGGAGGAGAAGGAGATCATTCTTCACTTCCGCTTCCAGGAGCTGGAGTAGGCAGGCTAAAATCCAGTCATACCAACGGTTTGAGCCGGTTTTTAGTGGTAAAAGAAACGGGCAAAATCGCTTTCAATAGCAGGGGTGCTATGTATCGCGCATTGAGAAAAAAGCGCTCAAGAAGCTGGAGGAGGCGATGGGGGCACAGTAAACAAAGCCCAGGGGGCGGCGGGCCGATCGGCCCGCCGCCCCCTGGGCTTTACACTCTTTCCAAATGCCATTCCGAGAGGGCGGGCGCTGGAAACGCTACCTGCCGCCGAGGGCCTGCGCCAGCTCCGCATACAGCCGCGCCACATCCACCGGCTTGGACAAAAAGCCCGTCATGCCCGCGGCCATAGCCTGGTCCACGTCCGCCTGGAAGGCGTTGGCGGTCATGGCGACGATGGGGACGGCGGCGGCGTCCGGACGGGGGAGGGCGCGGATGGCCCGGGCCGCGTCCAGGCCGTTCATTTCCGGCATCATGATGTCCATGAGGATGAGCTGATAATAGCCCGGCGCGCTGTCCTGAAAGACCTCCACCGCGGCCCTGCCGTTTTCCGCCCGGGTGGCGGCGGCCCCCTGGAGGGCCAGCAGCTCCATTACGATCTCGGCGTTCAGGTCGTTGTCCTCCGCCACCAGGATCCGCACGCCCTGGAGTCTCCCCGACCCGCCCTGGCGCGGCGCGGAGTCCTCGAGCAGGCTGCCCTTGGGCAGGGTCACCGTGAAGTAGAATTCACTGCCCTTGCCGGGCTTGCTTCGGAGCTTCAGCTCGCCGCCCATCAGCTCCACGATGCGGCGGCTGATGGCCAGCCCCAGGCCGGTGCCCTGGCTCTTGGTCATATTGGAGCCCACCTGCTCGAAGCTCTGGAAAATACGGGCCTGATCCTCCGGGGAGATGCCCACGCCGTTGTCGGCGACGCGCACGGTATAGGTGGCGCCGCGCTCCGTGGCGGCGTCCTCCCGGATGGCGGCCACGATGAGACCGCCGGACGGCGTGAACTTGACGGCGTTGGAGAGCAGGTTGATGATCACCTGCCGCAGGCGGATGGCGTCGCCCACCAGCACGTCGGTGTGGATGTCCCGCTGCGTCCGGAGCGTCAGGCCGTGCTTTTCCGCCTCGGGGTACACGATGCCGTCCACGTCGTTGAGCAGCTCGTCCAGGGAGAAGGGCTCGCTGTCCAGCTCCAGCTTGCCGCTCTCGATGCGGCTCATGTCCAGAATATCACTGATCAGGCGCAGCAGATAGTCGGCCGACAACTTGATTTTGGACAGGTTCTCCTCCGCCTTCTCCGGCAGGCCCTCCAGCATCCCGGTCAGCTCGGTCAGTCCGACGATGGCGTTCATGGGCGTGCGGATCTCATGGCTCATACGGGAGAGGAACTCGCTTTTGGCCCGGCTGTTGGCCTCCGCCCGCTCCAGCTCCACCCGCATGGCGGCGGCGTGCAGGCGGAATTTGACAAAGAGCAGGACTGCGGCCAGGATTACGGCCAGGAGGACCGCCGCCGCCGAGAGGGCCAGCACGGGGTTGGCGTAAACGAGGCTGGTGAAGGTGATATGGTTCTCGCCGATGGAGACCAGGTTGCGGCTGCTGATCTCGGCGTGCTTCTCCGCGGAGATGCTGCCGATGGCCTTGTTGAGGATGGACAGCAGCTCCGGGGCGGCGGGCCTTGTCAGCGCGAAGCTGACGTCCAGGCTGTCGTTGACCAGATTGACCTGCACGATGTTCGTAAAATTTTCCTGCTGGATGATGTACTCCAGATGGGAGGACACGCCGTAGAAGAAGTCCAGCCTGCCCCGGTTGACGTCGGAGAGCGCGGCGATGGAATCCTGATAGGCGATCACCTGCTCCGCCTCAACCTCATTCGGCAGGGACCGCCCCTCCAATATGCCGCCCACCAGCCCCTCGGCCGGGTAGCTGGAGGCCTTGTTGCGGACCAGGATGGAGTCCAGGCTGGTGTAAGCCGCCGTCAGGGCCAGGCCGTGCCCGGCCGCATCCCCGCCGGAGCCGGTATAATACCCCAGCAGATCCGCCCCGCCCTCCTGCACCAGCAGCAGCGCGTCCATATAGGTGTCGCAGTAGACCGGCGTGAACTCCAGGCCGGAGTACGCCGAAATCTGCGCCAGAATATCGGGTACGAGGCCGTTGTGGTTATCGGCGTTGTTGGTGCACACCAGGGGGTGGAAATCCCGCGGCAGGGCCACGGTCACCGGCCCGCGCCCGGCCACATAGGCCCGGTCCTCCGCGCTGAGCTGGGATTGGGTGCCCACCAGCTCGGGGAAGTTTTTGCTGTAGAGGTCCTTGGCAAAATTGGGGTTGGCGTCGTAGATCCTGCCCAGGGCCAGGTTGAGGCCGTCCAGCACCTCCCGGTCCCCCGGCTGCGCCACGATATAATGGGGCTGGGAGTCGAAGGCGGCGGCGGTGTAAAACGCCTCCCCGGCGTCCGCGCTGTTGCCCAGCAGCAGGTCGATCTCACCGCTCAGCAGATAGGACGTCAGGCCCCCTTGCTCCATAAGCTGGTCGTATGTATAGGGCTTCAGCGTGCAGTCCAGGCCGTTGATGTCCAGATAGGCCCGGAGCCGCCGGATGTTCTCGCCGTTGCGCTCAAACACCCCGATGGTCTTCCCGTTCAGCGATCCCAGGTCGTAGCTCTTGATGGAGGGGTCGTCCCTGCGGGCCAGCAGGACCAGCTTGCTGTAGCCGCAGCTGTAATCCGGGTAGGCGAAGTAGTCCTCAAAGCCGTCCGAGTAATAGGTGCCGCCCATCAGGTCGAACTCGCCGGCCAGAAAGCGGTCGATCAGCTCGTCGTTTTCCACGTCCACATACTCATAGCTCCAGCCGGTGTACTTGGAGATCTCGTCGAGGAAGTCCACCACGATGCCCTCCCGGCTACCGTCCCCTACCGTCGCGGTAAAACCCTCGGCCTGGGGGAAAGCCACGCGCAGGACCCTGGGGCTGGCTTCCGCGGCCAGGCTGGGGAGGGCCAGGACAAGAACCAGCAAAAACGCGCACAGGAGCGCGGGATACCGCCGGGGACGGCGGGCGAATGCGTGTTTCATGAATACACCTCTATCATGCCGCATGGGCGGTTTCAAACTGGTTTCCCCGGGGCAGCGTGCGGCAGGGGGCTCTGCTTGGTCTATGGTAGCATGTCCGGAGAGATTCTTCAAGGGCGGACGCGGCGCTTCCCCGCTTCCGCCTTAGAGCGCAAGCAGCTCAAACCGGCTTTTCTCCACCCTTATCAGGCCGTCCCGCCGCATCTTCCCCAGCTCGTTGGACAGGGCGCTGCGGTCCACGTTGAGGTAGTCGGCCAGCTGCTGGCGGTTGAAGGGGATGGTGAAGCTGCGGCTCCCGCTGCGGACGGCCTGGTAGGACAGGTAGGACAGCAGGCGCCCGCGGATGGATTTTGAGGAGGTGTGGAAGATCTTCCGGGACAGGCTCAGATTCTTCTGGGCGGAGATGGACAGCAGGTTGCGCACCAGCTTGCCGTGGTGGGCGCAGGCGTGAGGGCAGACCCGGAGCACCCGGCTCACCTCCAGAAAGAGCACCTGCGCGGGCACGGCGGCCGCCACGTTGACCATCAGCGGCTCACCGGCGGCGCAGGCGTAGGTCTCGGCAAAAATCTGCCCCGGCCCGACGCAGTCCAGCACGGTGGTGTTGCCCCACAGGTCGTCGTTTTCAATGAGCACGCTGCCGGAGAGCACCATACCCAGGGCCGTGACCACGTCGCCGGCGCGGCAGATTAGCTCGCCCTTGGAAAACTGCCGCTGGGCCGCGCCCAGGCAGGCGAGCATCTCCTCCACCTCCCGGGGCGTGGCGCCGCGGAACAGGGCCGTTTTTGACAGGCTGACAAAATCCATATATTTTTTCCTCTGTGTTGCTAATATAACATACTTGTGGCTTTGACTATAGTATACTGCGCCCATAAAGTCAAGAAAACGGAGCTTGACGGGGAGGAAGCCATGGAAAACAAGATGCTTTGCTGTCAGTGTCAGGAGACCGCCGGGTGTACGGGCTGGACGCGGGCCAGTGCAACGGCTTCTGCTCCCCGGCGGTCATCGCCCTGAAGCTCCGGGAGGCCATCGGGCTGGAGGACGTCAACGATCTGCCCATCGCCTACAATACCGTCTGGTATGGGTAGAAGGCGGCATTGCCGGGATCGGCACGGTGGAGGTCGATCTGGAGCTGTTCTTCGCATAAAAACAAGAAAAAGCGGCGGGCCGGGTCGGCCCACCGCTTTTTTTGTTAATTCAGCCGCCACACGCCAAAGTTCAGGTACGCGGCAAACGCAACCCAGAGCAGATACGGGAGCTGCAGCCACGCGGCGGGCGGGTCGGCCCTGCGGAAGGAAAGGACCATCCACAGGATTAAAAGCCACAGCGCCAGCAGCCAGACGAGGGCAAAGCCAAAGCGCTGGAGGTTGAAAAAGAGGATACTCCAGAAGAAATTGAAGGCCAGCTGCACGAGGAAGAGCAGCAGGCTGCGGGAACGGGCGGCGGTCGCGGGGGTCAGGGAGACGCGGGCGATCCCGATTCCCATCAGGGCGAACAGAACAGCCCAGACGATGGGAAACACAAGGCTGGGCGGCGTCAGAGGCGGCTTTACAACGGTCTCCTTGTAGAGCTGCGTGCCCTCCCGCGTCAGCCAACCGGAAAGGGCGCCCACCGCTTCGGTTAAAATGATCCAGAAGGCGTACCGCCTCCATGCGTGCTGTTTCATGAATTTCACCCCACATAGAATATATGGAGTTCGTCAGGAATTATGCACGAGTAGCACCGTTTGGCCGTCCGTTTTACCGCTGAACCCGGCCCGAGGCGTCGCCCCCCGCCAGCTTTTCCACCTCAGCCAGGGTGGCGCGGTTGAAGTCCCCCTCCACGGAGTGCTTGAGGGCGGAGGCCGCCGCGGCGAAGTCCACCGCCTGCTGGGTGTCCCTGCCGTTCATCAGCGCGTAAATAAGGCCGCCGCAGAAGCTGTCGCCGCCGCCCACCCGGTCCACGATGTGCAGCCGGTACTCCCTGGAAAAGCAGCACGACACGCCGTCGTAGAGCATACCGGCCCAGTCGTTATCGCTGGCGGAGAGGGAGGAGCGCAGGGTGATGGCCACCAACTGGAAGCCGAAGCGGTCCATCAGCTGCCGGGCCACCGACTGATAGCCCGCCCTGTTGAGCCTGCCGCCGGTAATATCGGTGCCCTCGGCCTCAATACCGAACACGTCCTTGGCGTCCTCCTCATTGGAGACGCACACGTCCACGTACCGGCACAGCTGCGTCATGGCGGCGCGGGCCTGCTCCCGGGTCCACAGCTTGCCCCGGTAGTTGAGGTCGCAGGAGATCCGCACACCCCGGGCCTTGGCCGCCGCGCAGGCCTGCTTACAGATTTCCACCAGGCCGGGCCCCAGGGCGGGGGTGATACCGGTGAAGTGGAACCAGCCCGCCCCGTCGAAGATCCGGTCCCAGTCGAAGTCCTCGGGCACCGCCTCCTGGAGGGCGGAGTGGGCCCGGTCGTAGATACACACGCTGCCCCGCTGGGAGGCCCCCTTTTCCAGGTAGTAGATTCCCACCCGGTCGCCGCCGCGGGCGATGTGGGAGGTGTCCACCCCCAGCGCGCGCAGCGCGTTCACCGCGCCCTGCCCCACGGCGTGGGCGGGGAGCTTGGTGACAAAGGCCGCGTCCATGCCGTAATTGGCCAGGGAGACCGCCACGTTGGCCTCGCCGCCGCCGAAGGTGGCCTGGAGCTGGTCGTCCTGGAAGAAGCGGTAGTACCCGTTGGGGGCCAGGCGGAGCATAATCTCGCCGAACGTGATTACCTTTTGATTCATGGAAGAACCTCCTTATTTCTGTACCAGATGGACGGCGAACCCGCAGAAGTCCGCGTCCAGGTAGATGGCGGTGGTGCGGCCGTCGGCGCCGGTTTTGCGGGTCTGCTCCAGGAAGCCCACGCCCCGCAGGCCCAGGTGGTATTCCGCCCGCTCCACGCTGCCGCAGCCGACGGCGATGTGCCCCCGCCGGCCGGGGAGGGACTTTTTGCAGCACTCCACAAAGGGCAGGGCGAAGTCGGAGGAGGCGCCCTGCCGGTACGGCAGGCCGAGGGCCTCCCCGAAAGCCCGGGCGGTGGCGGCGGCGGTGTCCGCGTCCCCGCAGGGGATGCCCACGTGGTGCAGGGAAAAGCCCAGCATGGTCTGTACGGCCTGCCTGCACAGGGCGGTGATCTCCGCCCAGCGCTCTCCCTCGATAAGCGCCTGCTGCACCATCCAGGTGCCGCCGCAGGCGAGGACCCGGGGGAAGGAGAGGTACTCCCCCAGATTTTTGGCGCTGACGCCTCCGGTGGGCATCCACATCAGGCTGCGGTATGGCCCGGCAAGGGCCCTGAGCTTTTCCACGCCCCCGTTCTGCTCGGCGGGGAAGAACTTGACGGCCTCCAGGCCCAGGGCCATGGCCTGCTCCATCTCGCCGGGGGTGGCGGTGCCGGGGAGCATCACGGCCCCCTTGGAGCGCACGTGGCCTACGGTGTCCGGGTTGAAGCCGGGGGAGACGATAAACTTCGCCCCCGCGTCCAGAGCCCGGTCGGCCTGCGCCCGCGTGAGGACGGTGCCCGCGCCCAGCAGCAGGCCGGGCACCTCCCGGGAGACGGCGCGCATGGCCTCCTCCGCGGCGGCGGTGCGGAAGGTAATCTCCGCCACCGGCAGGCCGCCCGCCACAAGGGCGCGGGCCAGGGGGACGGCCTTGGCCGCGTTCTCGATGGCCACCACGGGCACGATGCCTATGCGGTAAATCTGCTCCAAAATGGGGTTCATGGCAGTTCCTCCGTTCCATATTATGAAACTATATTTTGTAATCCGCGCTTCTGATTTTATTATAGGGCCGCACGGCCAAAAAGCAAGGCCGCATTTTGTGCAAAGTTCCCATTGCCTTTTTGTTCAAAAGCCAATAAACTGGAATAAAATTGCGGATTATGAAACGGAGGGGGGAGCCATGACCGATAAGAGCAGGGTGCAGTCGCTGGACCGGGCCTTCGATCTGTTGGAGCTGCTGTGCAATTCCCAGGGGGGTATGACCCTGGCGGCGCTGTCCGCCGCGACCGGGCTGAACAAGAGCACCGCCCACCGGCTGCTGGGGGCCCTGGGGGAGCGGGGTTACGTGCGGCGGGAAGCGGAGGGGGCGGTCTACCACGCCGGGATGCGCTTGTGCGAGCTGGGCAGCCGCATTGTGGAGAACCTGGACGTGGTGGGTATGGCCAGGGCGCCCATGGAGCGCCTGAGCCGCCGGACCGGGGAGACGGTGCACCTGGCCATGCGCGAGGGCACCGAGATCGTCTACGTCCACAAGGTGGAGAGCATCCATGGAGCCATCCGCATGTTCTCCCGCATCGGCATGCGCCGCCCCTTGTACTGTACGGGGGTGGGGAAGGCCATCCTGGCCTCTCTCCCGCCGGAGGAGGCCATGGCGCTGTGGGAGGAGAGCGACAGGCGGCGCTGCACCCCCAACACCATCACGCAGGCGGAGCCCTTCAAGCGGGAGCTGGCCCGGGTGCGGCGGGAGGGGTACGCCCTGGACAACGAGGAAAACGAGCAGGGGGTGCGCTGCGTGGCCGCGGCCGTGCCGGACTGGCGGGGGCGGGCGGCCTACGCCCTGTCCATCTCTGCCCCCGTGTCCCGCATGACCGACGAGCGGATACGGGATCTAATCCCCCCGCTGCTGGAGACCAGGGAGGGCATTGCCGCCGTCCTGGGCGGAGCCCGGGGGGCGGCGGGATGCTGAGCGTCAAGACGCCGGAGGAGGCGCTGGGGATTATCCGGGCGGCGTTCCGCCCCTGCATGGGAACGGAGTCCGTCCCGCTCCAACGCGCCCTGGGGCGGATCCTGGCGGAGGACGTGGTGGCGGGGGAGTACGTGCCGGACTTCGACCGCTCCACGGTGGACGGCTACGCCGTGCGCGCGGCGGACACCTTCGGCTGCTCCGAGGCCATCCCCGCCCTCCTGCCCGTGGCCGGGGAGATCCTGATGGGGCAGGGGGCGGACGGCCCCCTGCCCCCCGGGGCCTGCGCCGCCGTGCCCACCGGCGGGGCCCTCCCGGCCGGGGCGGACGCGGTGGTGATGGTGGAGCACACGGAGGACTTCGGGGACGGCACGGTGGGCGTGCTGAGGCCGGCCGCGCCGGGGGAGAACCTGATCTACCGGGGGGACGACGTGCGCCCCGGCGGATTGCTGCTCCCGGCCGGGCACAGGCTGGAGGTCCAGGACGTGGGCGCGCTGGCGGCCCTGGGCCTGGCGGAGGTGCCTGTCCGCCGCAGGCCGGTGGTGGGGCTCATCTCCACCGGGGACGAGCTGGTGCCCGCCCAGGCCAGGCCCGGGCCGGGCCAAATCCGGGACGTGAACGCCCCCATGCTGGCCGCGCTGGCCGAATCGTGCGGGGCCGAGCCCCGGTGTTACGGCATCGTCCGGGACGAGGAGGCCCTGCTGGCCTCCGCCGCCGCCCGGGCGGCGGGGGCGTGCGACGTGCTGGTCCTGTCCGGGGGCAGCTCGGTGGGGGAGCGGGACGCGGCCTGCCGGGTGGTGGAGCGCCTGGGGGAGGTGCTGTTCCACGGGGTGGCCATGAAGCCGGGCAAGCCCACGCTGCTGGGAAGCATCGGGGGAAAGCCGGTGCTGGGCCTGCCGGGGCACCCGGCGGCCGCCTTTTTCGCGGGCCGCCTCTTCCTCCGCCCGCTGCTGGCCCGGCTGTGCGGGCGCGGGCTGCGGCGGTACGCCCTGAGCGCCGTGCTCACCGAGGCGGTGGGGGCCAACCACGGCCGGGAGCAGTACACCGGGGTGTTCCTGGAGGCGCGGGACGGGACGACATACGCCCGGCCCATCCGCAGCAAATCGGGGCTCATTACCAGCCTTGCCGGTTCCGACGGGTACTTCCGCATCCCCAGGGACTGCGAGGGGATCGCCGCCGGGGAGCGGGTGGCGGTCACCCTCTACAGCGTGGATTAGGAGGAGAAGCGATGGCCTTTCAGTATTTGACCAATCTGCCCCTGGAGCAGGCGCGGCGGGCCTATCTGGAGGCGCTGGAGGGGGCGGGCTTCGCCCCGGAGGGCGAGCGGGTGGCGGCGGCGCAGGCCTGCGGCCGTGTGACCTTTGCGCCGGTCTACGCCCACATCTGCGCCCCCCACTACCACGCCTGCGCCATGGACGGCATCGCCCTGGACGCCCGGCTGAGCTTCGGCGCGGGGGAGACCACGCCTGTCACCCTCCCGCCGGGGGCCTTCGTGCCGGTGGACACCGGGGACCCCCTGCCCGAGGGCTGCGACGCGGTGGTGATGATCGAGGACGTGGTGCCCGACGGGGCGGGCGTGCGGCTGTACGCCCCCGCCGCCCCCTGGCAGCACGTGCGGCAGGTGGGGGAGGACGTGTGCGCGGGGGAGATGATTTTACCCTCCCACACCGAGATCACCCCCGCCGCCATCGGGGCCATGATCGCGGGCGGGGTGGAGTTTGTGGAGGTGGTGCGCAGGGCGGTGGTGGGCATCCTGCCCACCGGGGACGAGATCGTGCCCCCCACGCCGGACCCCGCGCCGGGGGCCATCCTGGAGTTCAACTCCGCCATCTTCTCCGCCATGCTGCGCCAGTGGGGGGCGGAGCCCAGGGTCTGCCCCATCGTCCCGGACGACCCGGCGGCGCTGCGCGCGGCGCTGGAGGGGGCGCTGGAGGAATGCGACGTGGTGCTGGTGAACGCGGGCTCGTCGGCGGGGCGGGAGGACTACTCCGCCCAGGTCATCGGCGCGGTGGGCCGGGTGGTCTGCCACGGGGTGGCCATGAAGCCGGGCAAGCCCGCCATCCTGGGCCTGCGGGGGGCCAAGCCCATTTTGGGCGTGCCGGGCTACCCGGTCTCCGGCATTCTGGTGCTGGAGGAGCTGCTCAAGCCGCTGCTGGAGCGGTGGAATTGCAGCCCCTTCCCCCGCGGCGCCCGCGCGGACGCGGTGCTGGCCCGGCGGGTGGTGTCCGGCCTGAAGTACGAGGAGTTCGTCCGGGTCCGCCTGGGCCGGGTGGGGGAGCGGATGATCGCCTCTCCCCTGAGCCGGGGCAGCGGCGTGGTGAGCTCCTTTGTGAAGGCGGACGGCATCCTGGACATCCCCCAGGGCACGGAGGGCTATGAGGCGGGCGAGACGGTGCGGGTGCGGCTGCTGCGCCGGCCGGAGGAGCTGGAGGGCACGCTGGTGGTCATCGGCAGCCACGACCCCCTGCTGGACGAGGTGGGGGATCTGCTCCACCGCGGCCGGCCCCCGCTGCGCATGAGCTCCTCCCACGTGGGCTCCATGGGGGGGATTATGGCGGTGCGCCGCGGGGAGGCCCACGCCGCGGGCATCCACCTGCTGGACGAGGGGGACGGCGGCTACAACGCCGCCTACGTCAGGAAATACTTCCCCGGCGGCGGGGTGCGGCTGGTGGAGTGCGTGGGGCGCACCCAGGGCCTCATGCTCCCGCCGGGCAATCCCCGGGGGATCGGGGGCGTGGCCGATCTGGCCCGGAGCGGTATCCGTTATGTCAACCGGCAGAGGGGCTCGGGCACCCGCATCCTCATCGACTACCTGTGCGCCCGGGAGGGGATCGACACCGGGGCGATTTACGGCTACGGGCGGGAGGAGTTCACCCACACCTCGGTGGCGGCGCAGATCGCGGCGGGCACCGCCGACGCGGGTATGGGCATCTACTCCGCCGCCAAGCTCTACGGCCTGGACTTCCTGCCCGTGTGCCTGGAGCAGTACGATCTGCTGATCCCCGACGGCGCCTGGGATACGCCGGTGGTACGGGGGCTGTTGGCCGTGCTCACGAGCGGGGCCCTCCGCGCCCGCCTGGAGGCGCTGGGGGGCTACCGGGTGGACAGGCCGGGCACGGTGCGGGAGCGGTTTTAAAGCAAAGCCCGGGCGCATCCAATAATCCCCGGATCGGCGCATACAAAAGACGAAAACAAAGCCCAGCGGGGCGGCGACGCCGCCCCGCTGGGCTTTACCCTATGTGCTTTCGTCCGTTGAGGCGGCGGTTCTACAGCCCGTAGTATTCCAGGAACTGCCGGGTCTCGGCCCGCGCCGGGCTTTTCAGGAGCGCGGCGGCGGCGCCGTGCTCCCACAGCCGCCCGCCGTGGAGGAAGAGCACCTCGTCCGCCAGCCGCCCGGCCTGCTTGAGGGAGTGGGTCACCAGGATCACGGCGCAGCCGGTCTCCGCCCGGTAGGCCAGGATCTGTTCCTCCGCCCGGATGGTGGACTGCACGTCCATGGCGGCGGTGGGCTCGTCCAGAATGAGGGTGCCGTACCGGCGCATCATCAGCCGGGCCAGGGCCATCCGGGCGGTCTCGCCGCCGGAGAGCCTGTGCGCCCCCTGCCCGGCCAGCCCCTCCAGGCCGAAGGCGGCCAGCAGCGCGTCCGCCCGCGCCCCCTCCCCCCGGCCCCCGTTCAGGAGCAGGTTGGCGCGCAGGCTCATGCGGAAGGGGTAGCTCTTCTGGGGCATATAGCCCACGCCGTCCACGTCCCGGAAGGGGCCTGCGTCGGCGGGGAGGACCCCCGCCAGGATGCGGGCCAGGGTGGATTTGCCGGAGCCGTTGGCCCCGATGACGGCGCAGACGCGCCCCGGCGCGAAGCAGTAGCCGGGGAAGTCCAGCACCGTCCTGCCGCCGTAGGTTTTCCGCAGCGCACACGCTTCTATGGCAGAAACCTCCTTTGCAGCAGGGCGGCGGCCACGTTGAGCACCAGGGACACCCCCAGCAGGATGATCCCCAGGGCCAGGGCCATGGTGAAGTCGCCCATATTGGTGTAGTTCATGATGGCGGTGGTCATAACGTCGGTCTTGTAGGCGATGGCGCCCCCCACCATGGACACCGCGCCCACCTCCGCCAGGGCGCGGCTCAGCCCCAGCAGATAGGTGGAAACGAGCTGGTACTGGCTCTCGTTCATCAGCAGCAGCAGGGTCCTGCGCGTGGACAGGCCCATGCCCCGGCAGGTCTCCCGGATGGCGGGGGCCGAGGCGCTCAGGCAGGTCTCCATGCTGCCCACGACGACGGGGGTGATCAGCAGCACCTGGGCCGCCACCATGCCCCCCACGGTGTACAGCAGGCGCAGGTGCCGCAGGGGGCCCACGCCGCAGAACATCAGGTAGCACAGCAGGCCGCAGACCACCGGGGGCAGGCCCATCAGGGTGCGGTTGGCCACCACCAGGGCCCGCTTGCCGGGGAAGGCGAAGCTGCCCAGCAGGATCCCCAGGGGCGCGCCCAGCAGCAGCGCGATCACCGAGCTGGCCAGGCTCATGCGCAGGGTGACGGAGAGGATGATCCCCAGCTGGCGGTCCCCGGCGGCCAGCAGCGCGAACGCCTGTAGAACTGCGGTTTTCATGGCCCTGCGCCCCCAATCCTGCGAAAAATTACCCCACGACCCCCCGGTTGGCCCGGAAGGTGAGGAAGGTGGCCTTGTCGGAGAGGAGGTAGGCCCCCTGCTCCTCGGCCATGGTCAGGCACACCCCCATGCCCGCGTTGGAGGAGATGTACCAGTCCTGGTAGGCCTCCACGCTGCCGGGATCGGTGGTGATGCCCAGCTCCTCCGGCCAGAGGGAGATCTCCTTGGTGTGGGTGCCCGAGTTGTCGCCCCGGGAGACGAAGGGGTATTTCCCCTGCGCGATGGCGGCGAAGGCGTCCTTGACGCCGGCCATGCCCGCCACGCCCGCCGGGTCGGCGGAGGGGCCGCACAGGACGAAGTAGTTGTAGAGGAAGCTCAGGCGCTCGGACGCGAAGCCGGGCAGCACGTAGGCGAAGCCGTCCGACACGAAGGCCTCCTCCTGGGCCTTGGCGTGGACCAGGATCAGGTCGGCGTTGCCCATCTTGGCGTTGGCGATGGCCTTGCCGGTGCCGGCGGAGTAGACCTCCACCTGATAGCCGTACTGCGCCTCGAACTTGGGCAGCAGGTAGCCCAGCAGCCCGGAGTCGTTGACCGAGGTGGTGGTGGACATGCGGATGGTGCGGGTCTCGTCGGTGGCGGCGGGGATCTCGGCCTGCGAGACGGGGGCGCCGTCCAGCAGGTAGAACAGGTACTCGCCGTAGTCCTCGTAGCCGAAGTTGGAGGCCAGGGCCTCCCCCTCTTCCGAGAGCATCCAGTCGATCAGGGCCTGCGCCCCCCGGGTGTTGACGGCCACGTCGGAGACGGGGCTGCCGTCCGCGTCGGCGAAGGGGGCGTCCGGATTCACGGCCAGAAGGCTGTAGGTGTTGATCATGCTCTCGTCCTGCTCATACAGGATGGTGAGGTCCACCCCCTGGGGGGCGGGCGCCTCGGAGGCGGGGGCCGGCGGGGCGGGGGTGTTTTGGGCCGGGGCGGCGGAGCAGGCCGCCAGGGAGAGCGCCATGGCCAGGGCGAGCAGGAGCGCGGTTGTCTTTTTCATGTTCATTCCTCCCAAATGCTGTTGAGAGGATTATAGCATAATTTTTCGCCCGGGGCCAGAAAACGGCAAAAAACGGCCCCCGGAGGGGCCGTTTCAGTCTGCCGAAAACGAGATAGACGAGATTTGGTGCGCAAGATGCAATCATTGCTGTTGCAGCTTAAGCGGAGAAGGCTCCCGATATTGGACGGGCGATTCGTGAATCGCCCCTACGAGTGCCAAGTGCTGTATGGGGCATGGCAGTACGAGCGGCTTTTCAGGCACCTGTTGAACCGCAACTATTTTCAAGTTTGGGCGGGTCATGTGCCGCAGGGGCGGCAGCCCTATTCACAGAGGGCACAGGCCGAACCGAGCTCTGAGCGCTTTCAGGTTTTGCAGGTTACCTGAACCGCACCGCCGCCGGGCTCCGGGTTCCCAGGGTCAGGGTGTCCGGGGGACACCCTGATGCATTCGGGCGCAGCCTCCTTTGAAAAACGAAGCCCTGGTTGTTTCTTCCCGGGGTTCTTTGCAAGCAAAGAATCCCGCCGCCGGAGGCCGGGCCTCCAAAAAAGGAAACGGATTGCCGCCTTATTCGCCTTAACCGCATATCTTGTGCAAGCGTCCTTTTCCGGGCCTGCATCCAAAATCCTTGCGGTTCAGGGCGCGGGATGGGACTGCTCCCACAGCGCGTCGGCCACCGGCTTCCAGTGCTCGGCGGCGTACCTGCACTTGGCGCACAGGTCGTCCACGTCCTCGGGCATCTGCAGGTCGGTGGAGTGGGCCCCGGCGGCGTGGACCATCTCCGCCAGGGCGCCGTTGTTGTCCAGCAGGGGGCAGGGGCGCAGGTGGTTTTCGTTGAAGGGCTGGCTGTCGTGGTACTGCATGAACAGGGGGGACTGGTAGGCCTCCAGCAGGGTTTTTTCGTGGATGTTGGAGTCGGAGTAGTGGATGAAGGCGCAGGGCTCAATGTCCCCGTTGGCGTTGATGTGCAGGTAGTACCGCCCGCCCGCGATGCAGCCCTTGATGTACTCGCCGTCGTTCCAGAAGTCCAGAGTGAACAGGGGCTTGGTCTGGCGGAAGGCGCGCACCTGGCGGTACATGAACGCGCGCTGCTCCGCGGTGGCCATCAGGTCGGTGGGGGCCCCCGCGCCCACGGGCATGTAGGTGAAGAACCAGCAGAACTTGGCGCCCCAGTCGATCATCTGGTCGTAGTATTCCTCGGAGCCGATGACGTCCACGTTCTTGCTGGTGTAGCAGCAGGAGATGCCGAAGGGGAGTTTTTTCTCCTTGAGGATGGCCATGGCCCGGGTGACGGCGGCGAAGGTGCCCTGGCCCCGGCGGAAGTCGGTCTCTTCCTCAAAGCCCTCCACGCTGATGGCGGGGATGAAGTTCTTCACCCGCAGCATGTCGTCCGCAAAGCGCTCGTCGATGAGGGTGGCGTTGGTGAAGGCCAGGAACATGCAGTCCTGGTGGGCCTCGCACAGGCGGATGATGTCGTCCTTGCGCACCAGGGGCTCGCCGCCGGAGTAGATGAACATATAGGTGCCCAGCGCGTTGCCCTGCCGGATGATGCTGTCCAGCGTGGCGTAGTCCATGTTCAGGCGGTTGCCGTACTCGGCGGCCCAGCAGCCGGTGCAGTGCAGGTTGCAGGCGGAGGTGGGGTCCATCAGGATGGCCCAGGGCACGTTGCAGCCGTATTTCTCCTTGGCCTTGTCCTGGCGCTGGCCGCCCAGGGCGGTGGCGTTGAGGATGAAGTTCTCGAAGAATTTCTCCCGCACCCCGCCGTCGATGTCGGTCCACATGCTCTTGATCAGCCGGTACCAGTTGTTGTCCGGGTTGTCCACCACGCTGTGAAACACCTTGCGCTGCCCCGCGACAGTGTCGTTTTTATCAAATTTGTCCACCCAGTCCAGCAGCTTGGGGATGGCCTCGTCCGGGTCGTGGCTGTTCAGATAGGCCAGCGCCTTTTTGATGGCAAAGGATTGGACGGCCTCGGTCATGGTCTTGTCGGTCATGTTAACAGCTCCCTTTTCTCAGTATGCGCCGCGCCTATGGCTCTCGAGTTCTGGATCTATGTATATGATAGAAAATCCGGGCCTATTTGTCGCGGGACAGATTGTCCGGGCTGTGACCTTTTGGGACAGTTTTGGGGAGTGTCACCTTTTGGGACAAATTTGCGCTTTTGTAGCTTACAGCGGGAATTTTGTGGTATTATGATAGCACCGTACCATACTGTATAGGGGGGCTGCCGGCCATGGAAGCGGAGGCCTTGACGAGGGCTGTTATCGAATCGGCGGTGGACAGGGGGATCCGGGAGATTGCGGAGGACCCCTCCCGCGGCCTGCGCAAGCTGGTGGATCTGGGCGGCATGTTCGCCAAGGGGCGCTTTCAAAAGCGGTATATCGGGGTGCTGCGGCAGATGCTGGAGGACGGGCGCAGCCCCTACTACGCCATGGCCTGCAGCACCGTGCGGCAGGTGGAGCGGGAGCATTTGCGCACCTTCGGGGTCAACGTGGGCTGGCAGAGCTGGACGGTGGGGGCGCGGCGCATCCGGGCGCTGGAGGCCGAGGGAGGGTACAACGTGCCCTGGTGCATCACCTTCCGCCTGGGCGGGGCCATGGGGGCGGGGGAGTACCGCCGCCTGGTGTCCCAGGGGGCGGAGAAGGGCATCTGCACCTATTTCCTGATGGCGGGGGAGGACCCCGCCCATCTGGCCCTGGCCCTGGATCTGGCGGCGCTGGAGCCGCGGTGCGCCTTCGTCCTGGTGGCGCCCCCGGCCCTGCTGGGGGACAATCCGAACATCCTCACCGCCCGGCCCAACCTCATGGTCCTGGTGGACGCCGGCCTGCCGGGCTGGCAGGGGGCGGCGGCGGGCCTGCGGGCCTGCCGGCGGCTGTACGGCCTGTTCCGCCGCTACGGGAGCGGGGCGGACGCGGAGGAGATCGCCTCCGGCCGCTGGGTGGAGGAGGTGCTGCCCCACGCGGGCACCTTCGCGCTGCTCCAGTCCGGCCCCGGCTGCCCGGCGCAGGCGCGGGAGGCGGTGTCGGAGTACGTGGAGCGCTGCCGCGGCGAACAGCGCTACCCCCTGGTGCTGCTGGACTACTACCCGGATCTGCTGCGGGTGGACCAGACCATCTCGGACGGGCCCTGCTTCCTGGGCGTGGGGCCCGACGGGACGTGCACCGGGTTCGACGGGGCCGGGGAGGCGCCCGCCGGGGGCAGCCTGAGGGAACTGGATTTGGGCGAGTTTCTGGCGCGCTGCTGCCCCAGGGGAAAATAGGTTGTGCAGGCCCGTTCCAGCCCTGCACACAGAGATATAGGGACAAAGTGAAGGCCCCCCGGCGCGCATCCGTGCGCGCCGGGGGGCCTTGTGCAGATTCAGTTCAGAACGGGGACCCCGCCGCCGCCCCAGTCCACCAGGTAGGCCCCGGTGCCCTCCTCCCGGGAGAAGTCCAGGGCCTTGGCGGCCTGGAGGGAGAAATCATCGCCGGGCTCGATTGCGGCCAGGACGCCGCCGTCAGGGGAGAGGAGGTCGCAGGCCCCGTCCCGCAGGGCGGCCAGGTACCGCCTGCCGGACACGCCGTCCGCCAGCGGCAGGAGGGCGCTGTAGGCGCCGGCCTGCCCGGGGTCGGACCAGGGCACGATCTCCGCGCCGTCCTCCAGGCGGACCGCCATGCGGGCCGCGCCGCCGTCCGCGCCGGGGTGGCGCAGCAGGGCAATATCCCCCCACACCCGCTCCACCAGCATACCGGCGGGCAGGGTGTAACGCCGCTCTCCGCAGACCAGCCGGACGCAGTCCGCCTCGTCGTACCAGAGCCAGCCGCCGGGGGCGTACCGGGCGTTGCGGCCGTCCGCGCCGGAGGAAATGGGCTCCAGGGCGCCGGGGTCGGAGAGCACCTCGCAGGCCCCGCCGGACAGGGCGTACCACGCCCCGCCGTCCGCCCTGGGGAAGAGGGTCAGCGCCCCGCAGCGGGCCTCCAGCAGCAGGAAGCCCCGGCGGTCGATGACCCCCAGGGTGTCCGCCCCGGTGCGCACCACCGCCAGCCCATCCTGAAAGGCCGCGGCCTCCGCAAAGCGGGGCGGGATGATCCACGCGCCGGTCCGGTCCACGTAGCCCCACAGGGGGCCGTCGGCCCGCTGGGCGGGGGCCAGGGAACCGCTGAAGGCGCCCAGGGCGGTGATGGCGCTGGTGTCCACAAAGGCCCCGGTCTCCAGGTCGAGGCAGCGCAGGGGCGCGCCCTGCGCCGAGGGGAGCAGGCACATGCCCTCGCTCACCGTGGCGGAGGCGTAGGCGCTGGGGGCGTCGTCCACGGCCACGTGGTAGCGCACCGCGCCGTCGTAGCCCAGTATGGTCCAGTTGTGGGCGCCGGACAGGGTGAGGACGCCGTATTGGGTGTAGAGCAGGGGGGCGTCCCCGGCGCCGGTGTAGTAGTCGTACCCGGTTTTCCAGCTCCCGTCGGCGGCCAGGAAGGCGCAGCGCGCGCCCAGCGCGCCCTCGGCCGCGCCGGTGCCGGTAACCTGCCGGACGGGGACGCAGACCGCGTCCCAGGCGTAGGCGGGGAGGGGGCCCACGCTCCAGCCCGGCGCCTCCTCCGCGCCGGGGGAGGGCGCGGGGGAGGCGGGGCCGGGGCGGGTAAAGCCGGAGGCCGGGGCAGAGCCGCAGAAGAGCAGCAGCACTGCAAGTAAAACGGCCGTCGCGGCGATATGGTGGGGAAAGCTGCGGCTGCGTTTCATCTCGATACCTCCCATGGCGGATCGCTTTTCTACCTTTATAACGTTTCAGGAGGGGGAAAAGTGACAAGACCCCTGGAAAAATTTTTAGCAGGGGCGGGAGCCCGCCACCAGCAGCGCCCCGGTGGCCGGATCGGGGGTGAAGCCCAGCGCCAGGGCGATTTCGGTGGCCGTGGGCTCCTCGCCGGGCAGGGTGCACAGCACCTCGCCCTGGGGGGAGAGCAGCTCACTGCGTCCCCCGGTGACGCGCTGGAGGTAGGACTTGCCCGAGACCACGTCGGTGATGAGGGCGGCCCGGTCGCAGCTGCCGTAGGGGATGACGGCATCGCCGTCCAGGGTGTAGACCGCCGTGGCCGGGTTCCAGGCGTCCCCCACGCCGTGCTTGAGCAGCGCCAGGCCGTTGTCCACCTCCATGACCCAGAAGCCGGTGGGCAGGGTGTGGCGCTCCTCCCCCCGGAAGAGGGTGATCTCCGTCCCGTCGTCGTACCACAGCCAGCCGCCGGACGCCGCCAGGACGGTGTGGCCGCCGATGGAGGTGGGCTGGGGGTTCAACGCGCCGTCGTACCAGCGCCTTGTGCTCCAGACCCCGTCGGAGAGCAGGTACAGATTGCCGCCCCGGCCGCCGTACTGCTGGAGGTCATAGCCCTCCACCTCCAGCAGGGTGTTTCCCTCCAGATCCACCACGCGCCAGCGGTCCTCCGCGTCCTGGACGACGCTCTGCCCGCTGCGGGCCGGGGGGCAGATCCGGGGATCGCCCCGGGGCACCGCCTCCCCGGTCTCCAGGTCGAAGAAGGTGGTCCCCTCCTCGCCGTAAAGGGCGCCCAGGCCGTTGGACATGGGCACGTCGTGGTAGAGCGCCAGGGCGTCGTCCCGGTAGAATTCGTATTTTTCCCGGCCGGTCTTATAGTCCAGCATGGCCCAGTGGCGGCGGTCCTTGATGACCAGGATGCCGCTGGGGGAGAGCATCTGGGCGCAGCCCGCAAAGCCGGTGTAGTAGAGGAAGCCGGTGTCCCAGCTCCCGTCCGCGGCCCGGAAGGCGGTCCGGGGGCCGCAGCCGTAGCCGGGGGACTCGGCCTGCCAGGGGTCGGAGGGATCCTCGTCCTGCCGGAGCTGGCGGACGGGGCAGCAGGCGACGCAGTCCTCGCCGTCCACCACCCAGGTCAAAAAGGACTCGGTATACCCCTCCGGCCCGGACAGGTCGTGCACGGCGAGGGGGGCGGGCGTGGCTGTGGGTGCGGCCGTGGGCGGCGGCGCGGGCGTTGGTTCCGCCGCCGGGGCGGCGCAGCCGGAGAGCATAAGCAGCCCCAGCAGGAGCGGGGCGATTAGGCGGTTCATGGGCGCGGCCTCCTTCCGATACTGTCCTTTTAACGTTTAGACGGGGCAAAGCGTGACAAGGTTTCCGCAAATAACAGTTTTTTGTGGCGGCCCCGCCGGGTCTATGGTATCCTAAAGCAAAAGAAAGGCGAGGTGGAACCCATGTCAAAAATACTGGTGCTGGCGGAGAAGCCATCCGTGGGCCGGGAGCTGGCCCGCGTGCTGGGCTGCAAACGCGCCGGGGACGGCTGCCTGGAGGGGGAGCGCTATATCGTCACCTGGGCCCTGGGGCACCTGGTGGAGCTGGCCGCCCCGGAGGCCTACGACAAGGCCTGGGAGAAGTGGGACATGCTCACCCTGCCCATGCTGCCCGAGCGTATGAGGACGGTGGTCATCCCGCAGACCGGCAGGCAGTTCCGGGCGGTGCAGGCCCTCATGCGCCGGGGGGACGTATCCGAGCTGGTCATCGCCACCGACGCCGGGCGGGAGGGCGAGCTGGTGGCCCGCTGGATAATGGAGAAGGCGGGCTGGAAAAAGCCCGCCAAGCGGCTGTGGATCTCCTCCCAGACCGACAAGGCCATCAGGGAGGGCTTCGCCCATCTGCGCCCGGCCTCGGAGTACGACAACCTCTTCTACTCCGCCCGCGCCCGCAGCGAGGCGGACTGGCTGGTGGGGCTGAACGTGACCCGGGCCCTGACGTGCAAGTACAACGCCCAGCTCTCCGCCGGGCGGGTGCAGACCCCCACCCTGGCCCTTGTGGTGGACCGGGAGGAGGCGCGGCGGCAGTTCGTCCCCAAGGAGTTCTGGACGGTGCGGGTAAGGACCCCCGGCTTCAGCGCCACCTGGCGGGACAAAAACGGGCAGGCCCGCACCTTCGACAGGGAGAAGGCGGAGGCCCTGGCGGCGCGGCTGGCGGGGCGCAGCGGCGTGCTCACCGAGGTGAAGCGCGCCTACAAGCAGACCCCGCCCCCGGCGGCCTACGACCTGACCGAGCTGCAGCGGGACGCCAACCGGAAATACGCCTACTCCGCCAAGGAGACCCTGTCCATCATGCAGTCCCTCTACGAGGTGCACAAGGCGCTCACCTACCCCCGCACCGACTCCCGCTATATCTCGGACGACGTGGTGCCCACGCTCAACGAGCGGCTGCGCACGGTGGCCGTGGACGAGTACCGGGAGCTGGCCCAGTCCGTTCTGCGCGCGCGGCCCCTCCAGACCCGCTTTTTGGTCAACAACGGCAAGGTCACCGACCACCACGCCATCATCCCCACCGAGGAGCAGGTGGATCTGTGGCGGCTGTCCGGGGCGGAGCGGAATATCTACGACCTGGTGGTGCGCCGCTTCCTGGCGGTGCTGCTGCCCCCCTTCGAGTACGAGGAGACCACCCTCACCCTGACGGTGGACGGGGAGCGCTTCCACGCCCGGGGGAAGATCGTGAAAAACCAGGGCTGGCGGGCGGCCTACGGCCCCGCCTTCGTCCCGGAGGAGGAGGAAGAGGACGGGGACGAGCGGGAGCAGAACCTGCCGTCCCTGCGCCAGGGGGACAGGGTGGAGATCCTCTCCGCCCGGGCCGACGCCGGCAAGACAGCGCCCCCCAAGCGCTACACCGAGGCCACTTTGCTCTCCGCCATGGAGCACCCCGGCGTCACCGACCGGGAGCAGGGCAAAATCCTGGAGGAGACGGGCGGCCTGGGCACCCCGGCCACCCGGGCCGACATCATCGAAAAGCTCTTCTCCGCCTTTTACATGGAGCGGCGGGGGAAGGAGCTGGTGCCCACCTCCAAGGGGGTGCAGGTGGTGGGGCTGGCCCCGGCGGATCTGCGCTCCCCGCTGCTCACCGCCCGGTGGGAGCGCCGCCTGGGCGACATCGCCCAGGGCCGGGAGAAGGAGGGGGCCTTTGTCGCAGAGATGCGCAAATTCGCCGCCGGGCTGGTGGCTCAGGTCAAGGCCAGCGACGCCACCTACCGCCACGACAACGTGTCCCGGGAGAAGTGCCCCGACTGCGGCAAATTCCTCCTGAACGTGCAGGGCAAGCGGGGGAAGATGCTGGTGTGCCCCGACCGGGAGTGCGGCTACCGCCGCAGCGTGACCCAGACCACCAACGCCCGCTGCCCCAACTGCCACAAGAAGATGGAACTGCGGGGCGAGGGGGACAAGCAGATGTTCGCCTGCGTGTGCGGCTACCGGGAGAAGCTCTCCGACTTCAAGAAGAAGCGGGAGGGCGGCTCGGCAGGCAAGCGGGACGTGCAGAAGTTCCTCCAGGCCCAGCAGGAGGAGAAGGGGCCCTCCGCCCTGGCCGAGCAGCTGGCCAAGTGGATGGAGCAGAACGGGAAGTGACATGGCGCGCCGCCCTTAAAAAGGAAGGCTGGAACACCCAAGTGGGTGTTCCAGCCTTTCGCTGTTCTTCTTTTAGTTTCACGATTAGCCCAGCTTGCCGAACAGCTCAAACACTTGATTCAAAAACACCCTGACCGCCTCGAATTGTTCGGGCGGCAGGCGTGTGAGCCTCTCAGCCAGGAACTCGACGTCGCTTTTCTCTTGATCACCAAATAGAATGGTATCACTGGAGATGGACAGCTTTTCACAGATTCTTTTTAACGTTGAGACTGTTATACCTGCCACTCCACGCTCTATATCCGAAACGTTATTGGTTCCAAGCTCGACGAGTTCGCCAAATTTTTCTTGCGTTAAACCGGCGCGTTCCCTTGCGGTTCTGATCGCATTGCCTATCTGAACATTGATTAATTTTTTGTCACGCATACGCCCTCAGACCACCTATCCTGTTATTGCTACAAGTTTAAGTCATAGCAAGGTTGACAGGAACTACATATTGCTATTATATTTAATAATAGCAATACTATTATACGGGGGCGAAGAAGTGGTTAAATGTACCTTTATAGGTATGCGGCGATATATCTTGATTTGTACGGGAAAATTCAGGCGGCGGTACGCGCACGGGACGGCAGGAGCCGGAGGCGGCTCAGGGCCTGTGCCGTGGAGCGAATGGAGGGCAGGCGGATGGAGCGGGGTCCCGCCGCCCCTTTGGTGTGCAGCATCATTTTGCCGGGAAGGCGGGGCGGTGAGCTGGAGGAGCAAAAAAACAGGCTTCGGCAGGCCATGGGCTTCTTAGCACGCAGACTGGGCGTCTCAACGTTCCTCGTCGAGCAAAGCAACAGCCCCATGTGGGGCTTTTTGCAGCCGCATGAGGGCGGGATGCGGGTGGAGCTGGTGGTTGTCACGCATTACACATTACGAGACGAAGTGGACTGGGACGCAGTCCGCAGACGGTATCTGCCGCCCTTTACAGACCTAATAAATATCGACCCGGAGACGAATATCAGGTGGGTGCGGTATTTGAGGACGGTTAAAGCCATGCTGGCGCGCTCCGCGTTCGTCATATGCAATGTGGCCGGGGCTTCCCCCTGTGACGGGCGCATCCGGCGCTGCATTGAACGGCGGCGGGGAATCAAAATACTGGATATAGGGCGGCCGCAGGATATGGCGCGGCCCACGGCCTGAACGGCCGCGCCGATTTTGCCCCTTGCCACCGGCGTGGCCGCGTGCTATAATAACCTTACGCAGAGTGTGAGAGATGCGCAAGGTTCCCCGCAGGGGGTACTTTGCGCGTTTTTATTTGGAAAAGGGGGATGCGCATGGACGCCGCCGCACTAATCCGCCGCCTGGAGGAGGCCCCGGTCATCGCCTCGGTCAAGGACGACGGGGGGCTGGCCCGGGCCCTGGAGAGCGACGCGCAGGTGCTCTTCCTGCTCTACGGGGACGTGGTGCATGTGGGGGAGACGGCCGCCAGGGTCAGGGGGGCGGGCAAGGCCGTCCTGATACACCTGGATCTGGTGGACGGCCTGGCCCAGCGGGAGGCGGCGGTGGACTTCATCGCCCGCAATACCGCCGCCGACGGCATCCTCACCACCAAACCGCAGCTGGTGCGCCGGGCCAGGGAGCTGGGGCTCGTGGCGGTGCAGCGCTTCTTCCTGCTGGACTCTATGGCCCTGAAGAACATCGAACGCCACCTGGCCCAGGACGCCCCCGACCTTATCGAGGTGCTGCCCGGCCTCATGCCCAAGGTTATCCGCCGCCTGGCGGAGAGCGCCCGCCGCCCGGTGGTGGCCGGGGGGCTGATCGAGGAGAAGGAGGACGTGGTGGCCGCGCTGGCGGCGGGGGCGGTGGCGGTGTCTGCCACCAATCCGGCGGTGTGGGACATGTGACCGCCCGCTGAAAAGTTCATATCGTGTTTCAGAGTATGAGAGTGAAACGGAGCGGCTCCCCGCAGGGGGGCCTGTACCGTTTCGCTCTTTTCATTTGACGGGGAGGAAAAATCATGTATGATGTAGTTATCATCGGCTGCGGCATTACCGGCGCTGCGGCGGCCTTCGAGCTGTCCCGGTACCGGCTGCGGGTGGCCGTGCTGGAGCGGGAGAACGACGTGGCCTGCGGCACCACCAAAGCCAACAGCGCCATCCTCCACGCGGGGTACGACCCCGCGCCCGGCTCCCTGATGGCCCGGCTCAACGTCCGGGGCTCCGCCCTGGCGCAGGAGCTGTGCGCCGCGCTGGACGTGCCCTATAGGCGCACCGGCTCCCTGGTGGCGGCCCTGGGCGCGCGGGATCTGCCCAAGCTGGAGGCGCTCTGCGCCCAGGGCAGGGCCAACGGCGTGCCCGGCCTGGAGCTGCTGGACGGGGCGCAGGCCCGCGCCCTGGAGCCCAATTTATCCCCGGCGGTCACCGCCGCCCTCCACGCCCCCTCGGCGGCCATCTGCTCCCCCTGGGAGTACTGCCTCGCCCTGGCCGAGACCGCCGTGCGCAACGGCGCGGAGCTGTACCGCCGCGCCGCCGTCACCGGCGTGGAGCGGCTGGAGGAGGGGTGGCGCCTGCACACCTCCCGCGGGACGTTTGAGACCCGCTTCGTAATCAACGCCGCCGGGGTGTGCGCGGATCAGGTCCACGACCTGGCCGCCCCCCATGCCTTCTCCATCCTGCCCAGCCGGGGGCAGTACTTCCTGCTGGACAAGGAGGAGGGGGAGCGGACGGGGAAGGTGGTCTTCCAGTGTCCCGGCCCGGACGGCAAGGGGGTGCTCTGCGCCCCCACGGTCCACGGAAACTTCATCGTGGGGCCCAACGCCGAGGACGTGGCGGGGGAGGATACCGCCACCACCGCCGGGGGGCTGGACTACGTCCGCGCCACCGCGGGCCGCGCGGTGCCCTCCATCAACTTCCGCGCCTGCATCCGCTCCTTCGCCGGGGTGCGGGCCAAGACGGAGCGGGAGGACTTCATCCTGGAGTTCGCCGCCCCCGGCTTCCTGGATCTGGCGGGCATCTGCTCCCCCGGCCTCACCGCCGCCCCCGCCATCGGGGAGTACGCCGCCGGGCTGCTCTCGGACGCGGGGCTGGCGCTGGAGAAGAAGCCGGAGTTTGTCTGCGAGCGCCGCCGGGTGCGCTTCAGCGAGCTGTCCGGGCCGGAGCGCGCCGCCCTGGTGGCCGCGCGGCCGGAGTACGGGCGGATTGTCTGCCGCTGCGAGACCATCTCGGAGGGGGAGATCCTGGACGCGCTGGACACGCCGGTCCCGCCCTGCTCGGTGGACGGGGTGAAGCGGCGGGTCAACGCGGGCATGGGCCGCTGCCAGGGGGGCTTCTGCGGCCCCAGGGTGGTGGAGCTGCTGGCCCGGCGTTTGGGGGTGGACCCCACCGAGATCGTCCAGGACCGGGACGGCACGTGGCTGCTGTGCGGCCAGACCAAGGGAGGGGAAAACCATGTATGATCTGATTGTCGTCGGCGGAGGCCCGGCGGGGCTGGCCGCGGCCTGCGCCGCGTGGGACGCAGGGGCGCGCAGCATCCTGGTCGTGGAGCGGGACAGGGAGCTGGGCGGCATCCTGAACCAATGCATCCACAACGGCTTCGGGCTGCACTACTTCAAGGAGGAGCTCACCGGTCCGGAGTACGCCGGGCGCTTTGTGGAGCTGCTGGGCCGCACCGGCGTGGAGGTGCGGCTGGACACCATGGTGCTGGAGGTGGGGGCGGACTGCAGCGTCCACATGGTGGGCCGGGAGACCGGCTACCGGGTGGAGCGGGGGCGCAGCGTCGTGCTGGCCATGGGCTGCCGGGAGCGCACCCGGGGCGCCATCTCCATCCCCGGCACCCGCCCGGCGGGGGTATTCACCGCCGGGGCCGCCCAGCGCTACGTGAATATGGAGGGCTACCTGCCCGGCAGGCGGGTGGTCATCCTGGGCAGCGGGGACATCGGGCTGATTATGGCCCGGCGCATGACCCTGGAGGGGGCCGAGGTGCTGTGCTGCGTGGAGCTGATGCCCTACTCCGGCGGCCTGAACCGCAACATCGTCCAGTGCCTGCACGACTTCGGCATCCCCCTCTACCTCTCCCATACCATCACCGAGATCCGGGGGGAACGCCGGGTGGAGCAGGTGGTGGTGGCCCGGGTGGACGAAAACCGCAACCCCATCCCGGGCACGGAGCTGGTCTTTGACTGCGACACGCTGCTGCTCTCCGTGGGCCTCATCCCGGAGAACGAGCTCACCCGCCAGGCGGGCATCGCCATAGACCCCCGCACCAACGGGGCGGTGGTCTATGAGGATATGGAGACCTCCATGCCCGGCGTGTTCGCCTGCGGCAACGTGGCCCACGTCCACGACCTGGTGGACTTCGTCACCGCCGAGAGCCAGCGGGCGGGCGCCGCCGCCGCCCGGTACGCCCTGGCGGGGGCCGGGGAGGCCGGGGAGGCGCTGGAGGTCAAAAACGGCGGCGGGGTAACCTACACCGTGCCCCAGCGCATCCGGCCCGGCCGGGTGGAGCGCGCCTGCACGCTGTTCTTCCGGGTGAACCGGGTGTGCGGGGACAGCGAGATCGTGGTGAGCTCGGGGGAGCGGCGGATCGCCGCCTTCCGCCGGGAGCACCTGGCCCCCGGCGAGATGGAGCAGATTGTGCTGCCCCGGGTGCTGCTGGACCGGGCGGAGGGGGAAATCACGGTGTCCGTGAAAGAGGTGGACCCCTCAGCCGCCGATGGCGGCAGCTCCCCTCATAGGGGCGCCAATGCGGAAGTTGCGAGGTGACCATGATGAAGGAACTTATCTGTATCGTCTGCCCCAAGGGCTGCCACCTGAAGGTGGACGAGGCGCACGGGTGCGCCGTGACGGGAAACGGCTGTCCAAAGGGCGCGGAATATGGTAAGATAGAGCTGACCAACCCCACGCGGGTGGTGTGCTCCACGGTGCGCATCGAGGGGGCGGCCCACCGCCGCTGCCCGGTCAAGACCGACCGCCCCATCCCCAAGGGGCTGATGCTCCGGGCCGTGGCGGCGCTGGACGGCGTTGCCCTCACCGCTCCGGTGGCGCTGGGGCAGGTGGTCGTGGAGGACGTGTGCGGCACCGGGGCCAATTTCGTCGCCACCCGGTGCATGGAGCGGCAGGCCGGTACAGGGGGGTAGGGCGCGGCCGATGGTGGCGGGCGATTCGTGAATCGCCCCTACGAGTGCCAAGTGCCGCCGGAGGCCGGGCCTCCAAGCAATGACAGGGCAACGGTGCAGGCCGCCGCTTACATTTATTCAGGAGGTATTGTGATGGGCAATTACATCCTCTCCCTGGATCAGGGCACCACCAGCTCCCGGGCCATCCTGTTCGACCGGGAGCAGAACATCATGGGGGTCTCCCAGAAGGAGTTCACCCAGATCTACCCGCGGGAGGGCTGGGTGGAGCACGACGCCATGGAGATCTGGTCCTCCCAGTACGCCGTGATGATGGAGGTCATCGCCCAGTCCGGGGTCAACCCGGCGGAGATCGCCGCCATCGGCATCACCAACCAGCGGGAGACCACGGTGCTGTGGGACGCCGAGACCGGGCGGCCCATCCATAACGCCATCGTCTGGCAGTGCCGCCGCACGGCGGACATTGTGGACACGCTGCGCGCCGACGGGCTGGAGGGGCACATCCGCGCCGTCACCGGCCTGGTGCCCGACGCCTACTTCTCCGCCACCAAGATCAAGTGGATTTTGGACCACGTGGAGGGGGCCAGGGCGCGGGCCGAGCGGGGGGAGATCCTCTTCGGCACGGTGGACACCTGGCTGCTGTGGAAGCTGACCGGCGGCGCGGCCCACGTGACCGACTTCACCAACGCCTCCCGCACCATGCTCTTCGACATCCACAGGCTGGACTGGGACGACACGCTCCTCAAGGCCCTGGACATCCCCCGGGCCATGCTGCCCCAGGTGCGCTCCTCCAGCGAGGTCTACGGCTACGCCGACGTGCAGGGGGCGCGCATCCCCATCGCGGGCATCGCGGGGGACCAGCAGGCGGCCCTGTTCGGCCAGACCTGCTTCTCCCCGGGGGACGCCAAGAACACCTACGGCACCGGCTGCTTTCTGCTCATGAACACGGGCAGGGTCCCCTGTGAGAGCAAAAACGGCCTGCTGACCACCGTCGCCATCGGCCTGGACGGCGGGGTGGAGTACGCCCTGGAGGGCTCGGTCTTTGTGGGGGGCGCGGTGATCCAGTGGCTGCGGGACGAGATGCGCTTCTTTACCGAGAGCCGGGACGCGGAGTACTACGCCCAGAAGGTGGCGGACAACGGCGGCGTGTACCTGGTGCCCGCCTTCACGGGCCTGGGGGCCCCCTACTGGGACATGTACGCCCGGGGGGCCATCGTGGGCCTGACCCGGGGCACCAAGCGGGAGCACATCATCCGCGCGGCCCAGGAGTCCATCGCCTACCAGGTGGCGGATCTGGTGCGGGCCATGGAGGCCGACACCGGCCTGCCCCTCAACCAGCTCAAGGCGGACGGGGGCGCCAGCCGGGACCGCTTCCTCATGCAGTTCCAGGCGGACATCCTGGACCGCTCAGTCCGCCGCCCCGCCATCCGGGAGACCACCGCCCTGGGGGCGGCCTATCTGGCGGGGCTGGCCGTGGGGGTGTGGAGCAGCCGGGAGGAGATCAAGGGCCTGTGGATGTGTGATAACACCTTCTCCCCGGACATGGAGCCCGCCCGGCGGGAGGCGCTGCTCTCCGGCTGGCACAGGGCCGTGGGCCGCAGCAGGGACTGGGCAAAATAATTTTGACCCCCGGATCGCCCATCGGACAGGCGATCCGGGGGTTTTGGCATAGTTTGACAGACGCCACGCCTTGCGTCCCTGCGGGAAATAGGGTAAAATAAGCAGGTCATTACAGGAGGCAAGAGCATGTATACCATTGATCCGTTTTCCTTCCAGTGCGGCGCCATCGACTGTTTCTGCGAGATGGTGCGCGCCGGGGTCAAAAGCCTGGCCCTCAGCCACCCGGCCGACAGCAGGGCCGAGCGCGACGCCCTGATCCCCTTCGCCCACGATGCCTGCCAAAAATACGGCGTGAAGCTCTACCCGGAGGACGAGCCCTTCCTCACGGACCTGTTCCCCGTCTCCCTGAACCGGGGCAAGTTCAACATCCTCTTCTACCGGGCCGACCACGTCATCGAGGAGTACATACGCCTGAAGGAGCGCAAGGCAGCGCTGCTGCGCGCGGGAGCCTATTTCGGAGGCAACCGCACCCAGCTGGCCACCTCCTACGGGCGGCTTTTGTCCTACACCGACGACGCCGTGCGCCGCCTGCTGGCGGAGAACGGCGAGAAGGAGCAGATTTAGGCGCAATTGTTCCGGCGATTTTGCTTGACAGGCGCGCCGCGGTGTGGTACAGTAAGCAAGTAGTCTGAATGTACGACCTGAACTCACATTTTTGTAGTCATCGTCTGTTCGTTGGATGGTGTACAAAAATGTGGGTTTTTTGTTTGCGACCGTTCGGCTCCAATCTTTCTTTCAGGAGGTACTGATTATGAATAACGGTACTGTCAAGTGGTTCAACGAGACCAAGGGCTTCGGCTTCATCTCCAACGACGAGGGCGGCGACGACGTGTTCGTGCACTTCTCCGCCATCATGACCGACGGCTTCAAGACCCTGGCCGAGGGCCAGAAGGTGTCCTACGACACCGAGCCCGATCCCAAGAACAGCAGCAAGCTGCGCGCGGTCAACGTCCGTCCTCTGTAAACCACAAGACCTGGACAAGGGCGCGCCTCCCGAGGGAGGCGCGCCCTTTTTTGTCACATCCCGGCCCCCGGGCATATACTGTGCTGTGGGGGCCGGTGAGGTCCCCGCAATACAGAATTGGGGGATCATATTTATGTGCTGCAATTGTAATCACTCCTGTTGGGATTCCTGTGGCTGCGGCTGTGGCTGCGGCTGCGGCGTCAGCGCCAGCACCGGTTCCGGCTGCGGCTGTGGCTGCGGCGGCAGCGCCGGCACCGGCGTCGGCTCCGGCTCCTGCGGCTGCAACGGCGGCTCCGCCACCCTGCCCCTCTATCCCGACCAGGGGAGTTCCGGCTACTACCCCGTGTATATCTCCGTGCCCACCTTCCTGCGCCGCCCCGTGGCGGCCAGCGAGGTCGTGTCCGATATGAACTGGGGCTGCCTGAACTAAGCAGGCACAAATGCCGCCCGCATGGGCGGCATACTTAGCTCCCCCATCCGCGCCGCCCCCACCCCCGGGGCGGCGCGGCCTTTTACATGGGCGCTTGCGCGCTACCACAGAAAGGGGAGCATCCGATATTTTACCTTATCCCGGTACGCCCGGTAGCCGGGCAGGCCCGCCTCCAACACCGCCTCCTCGTTTTTAATGCGCTTGACCAGCACCGCCGGGAAGCACAGAAACGGGACGATTGCCGCCCCGGAGCCCAGGACGAGGGGCATGGAGAAAAAGAGGAGCGTCACCGCCAGGTACATGGGGTGGCGTACAAGGCCGTACAGCCCTGTGTCGATCACGGTTTGATTCTCCTGGATCTCCACCGCGCGCGAGAGGTACGCGTTTTCACGCATGACCTCCAGGTACAGCCCGTACGCCAGGAGGAAGACGACGGCCCCGGCCGCCACGGCGGGGCCGGGGAGCTGCGCCCATGCGAAACGGAAGTCCAGCCCGGCCAGGAGAAAGCCGGCGGTGAAAATCAGGGCGGAGAGCAGGACGACCAGCTTCTGCTCCGGCTCGCGCTCCGTGCTGTTCAGCCGCTTTTTCAGCAGCGCGGGCGCCTTGACAAACAGCACGATGCCCACGACCGGCATGGGGATCAAGAGCAGGGCGAGCAGCAGCCACGCGCCCGGAAAGCGCCACGTGCCAGCGGGCGCGAAGAGCAGCAGCCCCATCAGCGCGGCGCCCGACAGGATTTTTATCAGTCCCCGCAGGAGCAGTTTGATTCCCATGACCGTACCTCCCGGTTGTTTGGTTCTTTGCCCGGCGGCAACCATCTAAGCCTATACTATCATACCTCCGTCCCCGACGCAATGGACGCGGCAAAACTGCTTTTGGAGCGGGTGTGTACCCGCCGGGTTGCACTTTTTTCGACATAGTGGTATAATTTTGCCCAGCAAATGTGGAGTTGCTGGGGAGGTGCGGCCCGAAATGCCCGACTCGAACATCACAAAAAAAGCCCTTGCGGGCGCCATGAAGGAGCTGATGGCGCAGGAGCCCTTCGCGAAAATCAGCGTGGGGGACGTGTGCCAGGCCTGCGGCATGAGCCGGAAGAGCTTTTATTACCATTTCCGGGACAAGTACGACCTGGTGAACTGGATCTTCTATACCGAGTTCATCGAGTCGGTTCAGCAGAAGGAGTTCCGGGACAGCTGGGAGTTTCTCTCCAATATGTGCCGCTACTTTTACCGGGAGCGGGACTTCTACCGCAGCGCCCTGCAGATTGAGGGGCAGAACTCCTTCCGCGACTACTTCTGCGAGGTCATCGGCCCCTGCCTGGACACCTTTACCCGGGATCTGTTCTCCGACCGGGAGAATCACCAGTTCTACGTCACCTTTTTCAGCGACGCGTTCCTGGCATCCATCCTGCGCTGGCTTTTGGCCCCCGCGCCCATGGAACCGGAGCGCTACCTCTCCCAGCTGAGGCGCTTCGCGGTGCGCGCGGCCCGCCTGGTGCTGGAGGATCTGAACGGGGAGGCCCCCGCGCCCGGATAGAATAAAGCTGGATAAACGCAGTGAGTGCGCAGGATGAAGCGTTGTTGTTGCAGCTTGGATGGATAAGGCTCCCGATATTGGACGGGCGATTCATGAATCGCCCCTGCGGGGCTTGCAGTACGTGCGGCTTTTCAGGCAGTACTTGAATTGCAACTACTTTTGGTTTGGGCAGGTGATGTGCCGCAGGGTCCAGGTGTCCGGGGGACACCTGGATGATTTCGGGCAAAGCCACCTTAAACAAGGCAGCCCTATTCGCCTCAAGTGCCAGGCCGAACCGAGCCCTAGGCGCTGTCAAGTCTTGCCAGCCACTTGAACCGCACCGCCGCTGGACCCCGGGTCCAGGGCCGAAGCCCCTGGTTGTTTCTTCCCAGGGTTCTTTGCAAGCAAAGAATCCCGCCACCGGAGGCCGGGCCTCCCCAAAAGAAAGCGGATTGCCGCGTCGGCCCCGCGGGGCCTCCTCACAATGACAGGGTGCGCCTTTTCCCCCCTAGTCGCATCTTTCGCTTGTTGTAAAATAATGCGTCCCGAATCGGGACGCATTATTTATCCTTCTATAAAGAACGCCGCTTTTATATGCCTGGTTTTTAGGATAAACTCCAGGGTTTATCTTTGTCAAATCTCACAATTGTATTCCCCGCGGGTTCCCGTTATAATGAGGAAAATTAAATAGGGAATTCGTAGCTGAATTCCCAGTTGAATGAGGATCCCGGGAGAGACCGCGCCGGGCGCGGCACCGAAGGGGCTGCAAGAACTCTCAGGTTAAAGGACCGGGATCTGACAACACTCTGGAAAGTCATTGAGTTGACACCGAAGAGGTAGCTCTCCTCCGGGGGTAATCTTTCAGGTAACAAGACAGGGGCACACCGACAAGCGCGGTGTGCCCCTGCGTGCATTTCAGGGCCCGTTAATCTCCCTGTAAACCCGGCGGCGGCTGCCGCCCTCCAGAAAGGATGAAGGAAGATGGAAGCAAAAACCCCGCTCTACCAGGCCCACGTGGATCTCCGGGGCAAGATGGTCCCCTTTGCCGGCTACCTGCTGCCGGTGGAGTACCCCACCGGCATGATGACCGAGCACATGGCGGTGCGCACCGCCTGCGGACTGTTCGACGTATCCCACATGGGGGAGATCGCCCTCACCGGCCCCGGCGCCCTGGCCTCGCTCAACCACCTGATGGCCAACGACTTCACCAGCCTGGCCGTGGGGCGGGTGCGCTACACCCCCATGTGCAGCGAAATCGGCGGCGTAATCGACGACATGATCGTCTACCGCACGGGGGAGGAGGGCTACCTCGTGGTGGTCAACGCCTCCAACGCCGCGAAGGACGACGCCCATATGCGCGCCAACCTGCTGCCCGGCACCAAAATGGAGAATTTGTCCGATTCCGTGGGGCAGCTGGCCCTGCAGGGCCCCAAGTCCACCCAAATCCTCGCCAAGCTGGTCCCGGAGGAGCAGATCCCCGCCAAATACTACTCCTTCCGGGCGGACGCGGCAATCGGCGGTATGCCCTGCCTCATCTCCCAGACCGGCTATACCGGCGAGCTGGGCTACGAGATCTACTGCGGCGCCCAGGATACCCCCCGGATCTGGTCGCTGCTGCTGGACGCGGGAAGGGAGGAGGGCCTGATCCCCTGCGGCCTGGGGGCCCGGGACACCCTGCGGCTGGAGGCCTCCATGCCCCTCTACGGCCACGAGATGGACGAGACAATCTCCCCGCTGGAGACCGGACTGGACTTCGGCGTGAAGATGAAGAAGCCGGAGTTCATCGGCAAGGCGGCCCTGGAGGCCCAGGGCAGGCCGCCCCGCACCCGCGTCGGACTGAAGGCCGTGGGCCGGGGCATCCTCCGGGAGCACCAGGCGGTGTTCCGCAACGGGGAGCAGGTCGGCGTGACCACCTCCGGCACCTACTGCGCCTATCTGGGCGGATCCTACGCCATGGCCCTGGTCCAAAACGGCGCCCTGTCCGAGGGGGACGGCGTGGAGGTGGAGGTCCGCTCCCGCCGCGTGGCCGCCGAGGTGGTCCGCCTGCCCTTTTACCAGCGTTCCTGAACCGACTGTTCGTTTTACCATATTAATAAGGAGGCATTTGTTATGAACACCCCCGACAGCCTGAAGTACTCCAAGTCCCACGAGTGGATCCGCGCCCTGGAGGAGGGCGTGGAGATCGGCATCACCGACTTCGCCCAGAACGCCCTGGGCAGCCTGGTTTTCGTCAACCTGCCCGAGGCGGGCGACAGTGTGGAGGTGGGGCAGGCCTTTGCCGACGTGGAGTCGGTGAAGGCCGTGTCCGACATCTTCTGCCCGGTCTCCGGCGTGGTCAGCGAGGTGAACGAGGCGCTGCTGGACCACCCCGAGCTTATCAACGAGGACCCCTACGCCGCGTGGCTGATCCGCGTGTCCCCGGTCACCGGCGCCGAGGAGCTGCTGGACGCCGCGGGCTACGAGGCCGTCTGCGCCGAGGAGGCGTGAGCATGGGCGGCTTTCTCCCCAACACCGACGCGGAGCGGCAGGAGATGCTGCGCGCGCTGGGCTGTAACGGCACGGAGGAGCTCTACGCCGCCGTGCCCGACGGCCTGCGGGTGTCCCGGCTGAACCTGGCCCCCGGCAAAAGTGAGCTGGAGGTGCGCCGCACCGTTGAGGCGCTGGCGGAGCGGAACGTGCGCTTCTCCTCCATCTTCCGCGGCGCGGGCAGCTACTGGCACTACATCCCCTCCGTCGTCAAGACGGTGGCCTCCAAGGAGGAGTTCGTCACCGCCTACACGCCCTACCAGGCGGAGATCAGCCAGGGCATCCTCCAGTCCATCTTCGAGTACCAGACCATGATCTGTTCCCTGACCGGCATGGACGTGTCCAACGCCTCGGTCTACGACGGCGCCACCGCCGCGGCGGAGGCCGTGATCATGTGCCAGGAGCGCAGGCGCTCCAAGGCGGTGGTCTCAGGCGCGGTCAACCCCCAGGTGCTGGAGGTGATCGCCACCTACTGCGCCAGCCGGGGCATCCCCGTGGAGGTGGTGCCGCCCAGAGACGGCGCCACCGACGCGGAGGGGATCCGCGCCGCCCTGGACGGCCAGACCGCCTGCCTGTATTTCCAGCAGCCCAACTACTTCGGCGTGCTGGAGGACGGCCAGGCCCTCTGCGCCCTGGCCCACGAGGCGGGGGCCAAGGCGGTCATGGGGGTCAACCCCATCGCCCTGGGCCTGGTCAAGACGCCGGGGGAGTGCGGCGCCGACGTGGCCGTGGGGGAGGGCCAGCCCCTGGGCATCCCCATGTCCTTCGGCGGCCCCTACCTGGGCTTTATGGCCGCCACCCAGGCCATGATGCGCAGGCTCCCCGGCCGCATCGTGGGGCAGACCACGGACGACCGGGGCCGCCGCGTGTTCGTCCTGACGCTCCAGGCCAGGGAGCAGCACATCCGCCGGGAGAAGGCCTCCAGCAACATCTGCTCCAACGAGGCGCTGTGCGCCCTCACCGCCGCGTGCTACCTGTCCGCCATGGGGCCCGCGGGCCTGGCCGACTGCGCCGGCCAGTGCATGAGCAAGGCCCACTACCTGCAAAGGGCGCTGTGCGCCCTGCCCGGCTTCTCGCTGGTCTACGACCGCCCCTTCTTCCACGAGTTTTTTACCACCTGCCCCATCCCCGGCCAGGCGCTGGAGGAATTGTTGGCCCGATCCGGTATCCTGGGGGGCCTGCCCATAGAGGGCGGCGTGCTGTGGTGCGCCACCGAACAGAACAGCCGGGACGAGATGGACCGTCTGGTCAAAGTGATTGAGGAGGCGAGCCGGTCATGGAACTGATTTTTGAACGCAGCAGGCCGGGCCACGGCTGCACCCTGCTTCCCGCCTGCGACGTGCCCGTGTGCACCCTGCCGGAGGACCAGGCCCGGGCGGAAGCGCCCTGCCTGCCCCAGGTGAGCGAGGTGGAGCTGGACCGCCACTACACCCAGCTGGCCAAGCAGGTCCACGGGGTCAACGACGGCTTTTACCCCCTGGGCTCCTGCACCATGAAGTACAACCCCCGGGTCAACGAGGAGCTGGCCGCCCTGCCCGGCTTCACCGCCGTCCACCCCCTCCAGCCTGTTTCCACCGTCCAGGGCTGCCTGGAGGTGCTCCTGCGGGCGGAGGAGGCGCTGGCCGAGATCACCGGCATGGACCGGGTGACCCTCCAGCCCGCCGCCGGGGCCCACGGGGAGTTCACCGGCCTGCTGCTGATCCGGGGCTGGCACCTGTCCCGGGGGGATGCCGCGCGCACGAAGATCATCGTCCCCGACTCCGCCCACGGCACCAACCCGGCCAGCGCCGCCATGGTGGGCTACCAGGTGGTCAGCGTCCCGTCCAACGGCGACGGCTGCGTGGATCTGGACGCCCTGCGCGCCGCGGTGGGCCCGGACACCGCCGGGCTGATGCTCACCAACCCCAACACCGTGGGGCTGTTCGACAAAAATATCCTGGAGATTACCGAGATCGTCCACGGCGCGGGGGGCCTGTGCTACTACGACGGCGCGAACCTCAACGCCATTATGGGCCAGATCCGCCCCGGCGACATGGGCTTCGACTGCGTCCACGTCAACCTGCACAAGACCTTCTCCACCCCCCACGGCGGCGGCGGGCCGGGCAGCGGCCCGGTGGGCTGCAAGGACTTTTTGGCCCCCTTCCTGCCCGGGCCGGTGGTGGAGCGCGGGGAGGACGGCCTCACCCTGGCCGCGCCCGCCAAGTCCGTGGGCCGCGTGCGCTCCTTCTGCGGCAACTTCCTGGTGGTGGTCCGGGCCCTGAGCTATATCCTCATGCTGGGCCGGGAGGGCATCCCCCAGGCCTCCGCCGACGCGGTGCTCAACGCCAACTACCTGATGCACAGGCTCTCGGAGGGCTACGAGATGGCCTACCCCGGGCCCTGTATGCACGAGTTCGTCATGGCCCTGGAGGGGCTGAAAAGGGAGGCGGGCGTCACCGCCCTGGACGTGGCCAAGCGCCTGCTGGACTTCGGGATGCATCCGCCCACGATGTACTTCCCCCTCATCGTCCACGAGGCGCTGATGGTGGAGCCCACGGAGACCGAGTCCAAGCAGACCCTGGACCGGGCGGCGGAGGTTTTCCTCCAGGTGCTCGCCGAGGCCAGGGCCAACCCCGACACGCTGCGCCAGGCCCCCCACGATACCCCGGTGGGCCGCCCCGACGAGGTGAAGGCGGCCCGGGAGCCCGTGCTGCGCTACCGCGCGCCATGATCACCGCGCTGCGGGTCTATGAGACGGAGAACACCGTGCCCTATGAAAACCTGGCGGTGGAGGAGTACCTGCTGCGCCATGTGGCGCCGGGCACGTGCATCCTCTACCTGTGGCGCAACCAGCGCACGGTGGTCATCGGCCGGAACCAGAACGCGTGGAGCGAGTGCAAAACCGCCCGGCTGGAGGCGGACGGCGGGCATCTGGTCCGCCGCCTCTCCGGCGGCGGGGCGGTCTACCACGACCTGGGGAACCTGAACTTCACGTTCCTGGTCCGGCAGGACGGCTACGACGTGGACCGGCAGCTCTCCGTAATCCTCCACGCCCTGAGGGCCTTCGGCATGGAGGGGGAGAAGTCGGGCCGCAACGACATCACCCTGGGGGGCTGCAAGTTCTCCGGCAACGCCTTTTACCAGACGGGGGCGTGCTGCTACCACCACGGCACCCTGCTGGTGGACGTGGATATGTCCATGCTCTCCCACTACCTCCAGGTGTCGCAGAGCAAGCTGGAGCGCAAGGGGGTGGCCTCGGTGCGCGCCAGGGTCACCAACCTGACGGAGCACTGTCCGGGGCTGAGCGTGCCCGCCCTGCGGCGGCAGCTGGCGGATAGCTTCGGCGCCGTGTACGGCCTGGAGCCGGTCCCCCTCATGCCGCGGGAGCTGGACTGGGAGGAGATCCGGGCGGGGGAGCGGCGCTTCTCCTCCTGGGCGTGGAACTACGGGGCCAAAACCCAGTTCGCCCAGGAGGCCAGCCGCCGCTATGGCTGGGGGGATCTCCAGCTGCGCTATACCGTCCGGGACGGCGCGCTGGAGCAGGTGCGCCTGTACTCGGACGGCATGGAGGCCGATTTCCTGGCCGCCCTGCCCGGTCAGCTCACCGGCTGCCGCTACGACCGGGCGGCCCTGTCCGCCCGGCTGGAGGAGGCCTGCCCGGCAGGCCCGCTCCAGCGGCAGATCCTGGCCGACCTGTCCGATTTGCTCGGCGCCCAGTTTGAATAAGGAGGAGGATCTCATGGAGCAAACCTACGACGCCGTGGTCATCGGCGGCGGTCCGGGCGGCTATACCTGCGCCGCCCAGCTGGCGAAATACGGCCGCAAGACGGCCCTGGTGGAGCGGGGGCTGCTGGGCGGCACCTGCCTCAACCGGGGCTGCATCCCCACCAAGACCTTCCTGCACACCGTCTCGGTGATGGAGGAGATGGAGAAGTGCCGGGCCTGGGGGCTGTCCTGCGGCGCCGCCTCCCTGGACCAGGCCGCGCTGCTGGCGCGCAAGGAGGAAGTCACCGGCCAGCTCCGCCAGGGCGTGGCGCAGCTGCTGGACTCCGCCGGGGTCACCCGCCTGGAGGGGACGGCCCGCGTGACCGCCCCCGGCCGGGTGGAGGTGGAGCTGAACGAGGGGGGCGCCCTGTCCCTGTCCGCCGGCGACGTGGTGGCCGCCGTGGGCTCAAAGCCCGCCCTGCCGCCCATCCCGGGGTGTGAGCTGCCCGGGGTGGTGACCAGCGACCGGATATTGGAGACCTTCCCCGTCCTGAACCGCCTCACCGTCATCGGCGGCGGGGTCGTCGGCGTGGAGCTGGCCAGCCTCTACGCCGCACTGGGCACCCAAGTCACTATTTTGGAGGGCTGTCCGCGCATCCTGCCCGGCCTGGACCGGGAGATCGGCCAGAGCCTGTCCATGCAGCTGAAAAAACGGGGCGTCCAAATCGCGGTGGGCGCCGTGGTGGAGAAGATTGAGCGGGACGCGGAGGGGCTGCGCTGCACCTATCGGGAGAAGAATACCGAATACAGCGCCTGCTCCGACGCCATCCTTGTCGCCGTGGGCCGCGCCCCGCTGGCCCAGGCGCTGTTTTCCCCCTCGGTGCCCGTGGTTTTTGACCGGGGCCGGGTGGAGGTGGACGGGCATATGCAGTCCTGCGTCCCCCACCTCTACGTCGTCGGGGACGCCGCCGCGGGCTACCCCCAGCTGGCCCACGCCGCCTCGGAACAGGGGCTGGCCGCCGCCGCCCATATCGCCGGGAGGCCCTGGTCCACCGACCTGCACCTGGTGCCCTCCTGCGTCTATACCGAGCCGGAGATCGCCAGCGTGGGCCTGAGCGAGGCGGAGGCCAAGGCCGCCGGACGCGGGGTCCGGGTGGGCAAGGCGGTCACGTCCGCCAACGGGAAGTCCCTGCTCACCGGCCAGGAGCGGGGCTTCGTCAAGCTGGTGGCGGGGGAGGACCAGGTTCTGCTGGGGGCCCAGCTGATGTGCGCCCGGGCCACCGATATGGTGGGGGAGCTGGCCCTGGCCATCGCCCGGGGCGTGACGGTGGGTGAGCTGGCGGCCCTAATCCGCCCCCATCCCACCTTTGAGGAGGTTATCGGCGAGGCCGCCCGGGCCTGTCTGAGCAAGTTTTAGCCGCAAAGCGCCGGAGGATGGCCCCATCCGGGGGCATCCTCCGGTTCAGCGGGCTTGTGAAAAATAGGGCTTGACAACGCCGCGTGGTATACGCTATAATAACCCTCGGACTTAAGGCTTGGACATCCCCGGTGGGGTGTGAAAAGCGCTTGAGCCGCAACTGAATATGGTTATGTGGGGGTATAGCTCAGCTGGGAGCCCAGTTGAAGCGGTTACGTACCCCCGCAGTTCCAAAAGCAAAAACTGAATATGTGTTCCCCTCAATTTGGGGGTATAGCTCAGCTGGGAGAGCGCCTGAATGGCATTCAGGAGGTCAGCGGTTCGATCCCGCTTATCTCCACCAACCTCCGGGAACACAGACAAAAATCCGTTTCTGAAAAGAAGCGGATTTTTGCTTTATGCGGCTATGGTCACAATGTCCATTCCCAGGTTAAACTGGTTAAAGTCGATGTTAAAATCAATGTGCAGCTTGTAGTCCCGGTAGACCTCCACCCGTCCAATCAGACAGTTGACAATCATTTTCTTTGCCTCAAAGCTGGCCGTGTCGTACATTTCAGACCAGGAAATGATGTCGTCATATTGGGTGTTGAGCGCGGCCAGGACGGCTTGCCCCTCGTCGCAGGCGGCCTGGGCCGCTTCAAAGTTCTGCTTCAGTTCGGCGCATTTGGCCTCGGCCTCACTGATCAGGGTGCCGAGCAGCTCCTGGGAGAAAGCGCTTTGCCCGTGAATTGCCTTAATGACTTCCCCTTTCAGCGTTTCGAGGTCGGCGGCGGCCTTGGTGTACTCGGCCCGGACAGAGGCCAGCAGGCTTTTCCGCTCCTCCATCTTTTCCCGGTAGCGCACGTTGACAATCTCGCTTTTGGGGACGGCTTTCATGCGCTCAAAGATTTGGCGCACCAGCTTATCAATGATACCGTCCAGGATATGGGCCGTGTAGCCGGTCTGCCCGTCGCACTCGGTTTGCTTGCGCGTCTTGCCGTAGCAGATATATCGCACACGCTTCACCATCCGGCTGGGGTCATCCTTGCAAGGGTACGCCTTGCCGTTGGTGGTGAGGGAGAGGCGGGAGCCACAATGCCCGCAAAAGACATTTCCGGCCAACAGGGAGTTGCCCCTGGTGTTCAGCGGAACGGTGCGCTCCTCTTCGGCGGAGTTGGCGCGGGCGGTGCGTATCTTTTGCGCGGCTTCGAACAGCTCCGGGGAAATGATTTGCAGATGGGGCTGAACGGGGGAACGGCTATCGCCGCTCCGCAGTACGCCGGTATAGGTGAGGTTGCAGATGATACCCCGGATACTGGCGTGGTGCCACTTCTTGCCCGTCCGGGCCCGGTAGCCCTGATTGTTTAGGTAGGAGGCGATCCGCTGGGCCCCGTAGCCCTCATGCACGTATTTGTCAAAGATAATCCGCACCACGGCGGCCTCGGCCTCGTTGACGGCCAGATCGTAGACCTCGTGCTTGCGCTTGTTGATCCGCCCGCTTTTTACGAGGTCGTAGCCATAGGGGGCGTTGCCGCCCTTGTAGTGCCCCTCCTCCACCATCTGCCCCAGGCTCGTCCTGGTACGGATAGAGGTCTTTTCGCTTTCACCGTCAGCCTGCCAAAACCGTATGTAGTTGGTGAGCTTGTCGGTGTGATTGTCAAACCGCTGTTCGCCCTCCTGGGTACTCCACACCCGGATGCCGGTCTTTACGAACCATTCCACCACAAAGGGCGTTTCATCCGCGATGCGGCCAATGCGGTCAAACATGAACACAAGCAGAATATCGAACTTGCCCTGCTTGGCGTATTCCTTGATGATCTGCACCTTGTCCCGGTTTTCCGCCCGTACCTTGTGGCCGGAAACGCCGTCCTCCTGTTCCTCGTGAACAATCGTCCAGCCCTTTTCCTCACAAAAGCGGTGACAGGCTTTCCGCTGCATAGGAATGTCCGCCTGGTTTTTATCGTCGTGATCCACCTGTTTGTCGGTGGAAACTCTGTATAAACAACAAACCCGGTTTTCCATATTGATCCGTCCTTTCTCAATCATCCGTTGTAGCGTTGAGATGACGCATCAATACGTAGGAAATATATAGTTTTCAAGGTACATAGGGAGTACCCCCACTATTATTATCCCTCTGTCCGGGGTGGATTGCAAGGATGCCTCCGGCCCGTTTTTGGGGGACGCTGCCAGCGAAAGCGGACAACAAAATCTGCTTGACTTGCCCCAGGGCCGCCGCATTATGGCTGTCGGCAAAGGTGGCCGATATTTCAAAGTCGTCAATGGCAAAGGTGGCCTCGCGCCGTTTATCGTGAGTAGTTGACTGCATACAGACCTCCTCATTTCAAAAGTGTTGGAACAGATCAGCCTCCCCGTGTCCCGTGGGGAAACGTGAAGGGGCGGCGCAGAAAAACCGCGCCGCCCCTTCACCTTCCCCCACCTCTGGCCAGGATGACCAGAAGCGGAGGGGGGTATTCCATTTCGATCCACGAAAGAAGGGGCCGCCGCTCCGGGTCTGGTTGAGCCATCGCAAGACGGAAGGGCCCCGGATCGGGCGGCCCCCTTCGTTCTATCTGAACGCGCCGTATTTGCCACGCATCCCCGGCGTGGGGAACATTTCAGGCCGCCGGTGGCCCCGGCTGTCATAGCTCCCGCCTGTACCGCTGCCTCGCCGTCACAAGCTCCATATCCCTCACTTCTGCCTTGCGGCAAAAGCTCGTTCATTCCGCTGTTCCGGCTCTTCCCGGCAAATCTATGATTTGCCGGGAACCCTTTTAGGCTGGCGCATACGGCAGGGGCTCCCCCTCAAGTCCGTGGGAGGGCGTGAGCAAGTTTCATTATCCCCCGCGCTGTCCTCGCGCCCGGCTTGCCAGGGCCGGGTCTAAGGTAGGCGTTGATCGCTCGGCCAGCTTGTCCATCACCTCCAAAAGCTGGCTGTCCTGGCGGCGCACCTTACGTCGCTAATCACGCGGGTTTTGTGCCTGAAATGCTGTGTATTCAGTTGTCATAGTTCAGAAGAAAGGGCTTGTACCTCTCTCTATCTATTAGGCGGGTTAGAGGCTAAAACCGCAGGCGTTTAGAGAATATTTTTCAAAATTTCCCGCAGTTTTTTTAAGCCACGGTCGATGCTGTCCCGGACAGCGGACTCCGCCACCCCCTCGGCCCGCGCAAGATCGGCCTTGCTGATCCCAAGTATGTAGTGGGAGTAGATGCGCCGGGCCTGGACGGTGGGAAGCTGGGCAAGGGCGGCATAGAGGGCCGTCCTGAGTTCCCGGCCCTCTATGATCTCCTCGGGCGTGAGGGGTGGGCGGATCACGTCGGCCTCGTAGCCCTCCCCGGCCTCCAGGGAGCACTCGCCGTTGTCGCGCTTGCGGCGCTGGTAGCTGTCGCCCATGCGTCCTCCAACGGAGAGGACGGCGGCGACCTCGTCACTCACGGCCAAGGGCTCGGACTTGGGCAGATATGGATAATACCGTTTCAGGTGGATGGTTTTCATTTGTACGTCCTCCATTTCGATTGTCAGCGGTTGAGCGTGAACAGATCGAAACGGAGGGCGGGGAGCGACAGCCGGGGCAGCCGCCCCTCAGTTCTGGCCAGTATGACCAGAAGTAGGACTTTGACGGAAGCCAGGGAAAGCGCCGGAAAAAAGTCGGATGGGAAAACACTGCTCTCCCCGGGGGGAAAGCGGCGTTTGCTGGGCTGTAGCCGTATTCAGATTTTTCCTTGCGCCGCTCCCGTTGCCCTGCCAATTCCCGCGCCTCCCTCCGTTTGGGAGGGAGTATAGAAGATTAACATTTCAGTCGGCTTTCAGTAACCTTTCAGTCGATATACAAAAAGCGCAAGTTGCGGCAGGGCATGAGAAAAGCCCGGCTGGTTTGACAGCCGGGACTTAGATTAGACTTATTACTCCTTTTTATTCTTAGGGTCTATGAAGCGGTAGCCGATCCCCCGGACGCTTTCAATGCAGCGCCCGCCCTCCAGCTTTTGCCGCAGGCGGCTCACGCTGATAGGGATGGCGTTGTTTTCGTCCCCCATGAAATCATCGCCCCAGACGTGGTGGCGCAGTTGGTCGTGGGTGAGTACCCGGCCCTCGTGGGTCGCCAGCAGATACAGCAGGTCAAACTCCTGTCGGGTCAGCTCCAGCTCCCGCCCGTTGTACCGGGCGCGGCGGGTGTGGGGGTCTATGAGCATATCCTCGAAGTTGACGATGGTATAGCACCGCTGGCCGGTCAGGGAGACGGCGGCGTTGTAGCGCCGGAGCAGGGCCTGGGCCCGGAGCAGGCACTCCCGGAGCTCCAGGGGCTTTTCTATGTAATCGTCTGCCCCCAGGCGAAATGCCCGCTCCTTGTGCTCAATGCCGCCCTGGGAGGACAGCACCAGGATCGGCATATCCTTCATCTGCCGCATAAAGCGGAGCAGTTCAAGTCCATCTGTTTCCGATAGGGAGATGTCAAGAATGACCAGTTGGCAGCCATGGCGCATCAAGCGTTCAATACCGTTTACCACGGAAAGGGTGTAATAAGCACTGATGTCGTATTCCGTCAAGGCGTACTTGATGGCTTTGCAGTTTTTCAAATCACTATCAATAATCAAAACTCTCTGCTCCGCGTTCATAGGGTAGCCCTCCCTTCCGATTGCTGGCCCCGTCACGTCTGGACAAAATGTCCAGACGCCACCTGGTTTAATATTAAGTACAGCCTTATTCTGCTTTTTTCAATATCCATAGTGCATATCCAAGAGAAATAACGCACAATACAATGGAGTTAATTATACTGATCATTTGCGTTCTTTGAACAGCAAAGATAGATAGTGAATTCAAAGTGCTATGTGCAATGATACACGGCAAAAGGCTCTTTCCTTTATAGAAAATAATCGTAAATAAAAAGCCTATTGCAGTTGCATAGCAGATTTGAAAAAGCGTGGGTATCAACTCTCTGCCGTTCAGCAAGTTTACGATATGCCCCAAGCCAAAGGTAATACTTGAAACTAAAATCGCTAACTTTAGATTGTCTTTGCACATTGCTTTGAAAAGAAAACCACGGAAGATAACTTCCTCAATGAATCCGACACAAAGCATACTCAGAACAAATAAAACGGTTTCCAGCGCAGCAACATTCATTGTAACGCCGTTCCACAAATTAACGCTCATCATTAAAACAAGCGGAATAAAGTACAAATAATTTTTTATGCTCCCTTTGAAAGAACACAAGCCGTATTGTTCCGATAAGTCGTGCTTTTTAATAAAGCCGAAAATAAGCAGCGCAAAGGCTGTACTCACAGGTGTGGTGATTATCTTTTCAACGCCGAGCGAAGCCGAAAAGTTGTCAGCAACACTAAGCAAAACAACATAGGCAATAATCCACGCCAAAGAAAAGTTCAATTCATTTTTCTTATATAAACGATACATTTTACAATCCTCCCTTTAACGCATATAGCGTACCGTCAAATATCAAATCCAAATCCGATAAAATGGTTTCTTCATTGTATTCCATATCGCTGTTTGCGATCATACTGGCATATCCATGAGCAAACAAAAATAGAGATTTGAAGATTACCCGTGCTTGTTCAATGGGGATATTTCTTGTTTTTGATATGGTCTCAAAAATAAATTCTGCTTCTTCGGCACTTGTCAAATCAGAAACACTTTTTCCTGAAAATTCATTAGTTTGAAACAGAAAACGAAACAGGTGCTTTTCTTTTGCTCCAAATCGGATATATTGCAGCCCGATACTTTTCATAGGGGATTGTCCTTGAATAGCAGCGATGTACGCCGAGTGAAATTCATCTGCCTTGACGTACACAGCCTTTTTCAATTCCTCTATTGTTTTGAAATGATACATAACAGGTTGAGTGGAACAATTCAATTTTTTTGATACAGTTCGAGCATTGATAGTTTCGGCACCATCATTTCGTGCTATCTCAAATGCTGCGTCTATAATCATATCCCTTGTAATTTTCGCCTTTGGCGGCACTTAGTACACCTCCGAACTATAATCATTGTTATATAACAATGATTATAGTCTGCTTTTGGCCTATTGTCAATAACTTTCAAAGAAAAGTTACAAATGCAGACATATAGTGAGTTTGCGCTACTGGCAAGCAAGGCAAGTGTATAGACACTTGCCATTTTCGCGCCGCGAAAATGCTTGTTGGGGTGCCCCCAGACCCGCTGGGACTTCTGGCCAAACTGGCCAGAAGTCCGGGCGCTGTGCGCCCTCTTATCTGCGGCCCGTCGCTATCGCTCCTGGGCCTTATTTTCACGCCCGGTCAGGCCGAGCAGATGATCCACGTTCCCCTTGACGGCCACCAACTCCCGCATTTCCCGCTGGGCCTCCCGGTATTCGGTATAGAGGGCCTTTTTCTTGTCGGCCAGCTCCCGGCGGGATTTTTTGAGCGCGTCCATCCTGGGGAGCTTGGCCCCGCCCAGGATGTCACTCATAGAAGCCTTGGCCGCCCGGTAGGTGGCAAGCTCCGCCCCATGCTCCGCCAGATACTTCTTGCTGTACCGGGCGGCCTTGTAGCCGTCGAACACGGGCCGGGTCTTGGCGTAGTCCACCACGGCGGCCATGAGATCGGCGGTCTTGGAGAGCTGGGCCTCGGTGGCCTGGAGCTCCCCGGCCAGGGCGTGGGCGCGTTCCACCGCCCCGGAGGTCTGCGCCTCCAGCGCGTCATAGTCGGTCAGGCCGTGCTCCATGAGGAACTGGAGGGCGGCGGCCATCTGCTTGAGGTTGTAGACCTTGGCCCACCGCTCATAGGCCGGGCCCTTGCCCTGGCGCATCCGCTCCTGGATGTCGATGACCAGATCGACGCGCCGGGGGGCCGGGCGGGGCAGCTCCTTGGGCGCTTGCCGCAAGGGGGCCTTGCCGTCGATGACGGCCTGCACGTCCTCCAGGCCGTAGCCGTCCCCCAGGGTGGAGGCACGGAGGCGGGTGGCCCGATCCTGGCCGGGGACGCGGAAGGAGATAGCCCCGCCCCGGCCATGCACCACCTGAGCGCCCGCCGCCTCCACGCGCCGGAGAAAGGCGGCAAGGTCGGCGGGGCGCTCAGCTAGGGCCGTGTCGATGGCCCAGCGGATCTGCTCCTTGAAGGAGGGCTGCCGCTCCCCGCCCAGCCACTGGCCGTAATGCTGATACTTGCCCTTGCTGTGGAGCTTGGGGCGCTCCACCACCGAAAGGGAGTGCTCCAGGCACACCCGGTCGGAGAGCCGCCGCAGGGCAAAGGTGGAGCCGATGAAGTTGCGGAACTTCCGGGAGCGGTCAGCGGCGGTGGAGTTGAAATAGATGTGATTGTGAATGTGCCCTTTGTCAATATGGGTGCAGACAAAAAACTGATACTTGCCCTTTGTCCAGCGCATGGCGGTTTCATAACCGATCTTGTTGACCTGCTCCGCTGTCACCTCCCCCTCGGGGAAAGCCTGCCGGATTTGGTAGCACAGCGCCCCCTGCTCCGCCGCCCGGCCTGTTTCCGCTTGGTACTGGCTTTTCACCAGAAGGAACTCGGCGTGGGCGGTTTCCGGTTCGCAGAGGTAGGAGGACACGGCACCCAGCTTTTCCGGGTTTAGTCCATAGTCGAAACGGTCTTTCATGGATTGCAGGGCCGTCCGCTTGGCGGCCCGCTTGTGGGGCTTGATGTAGGTCGTGGCCGTGCGCATCCCTCCTTTGCATACGAAAAGCGGCGGCTGAAAACAGCCGCCGCCCGTGGCCCGGCTTCTGGCCAGACCAGCCAAAAGAAATAGCGAATGTGTTGTTGGAGAAGATAAAACAATGTATAATAAAGATTAAAAGAATACTGTAAAGGGGGATTTTAATATGGATTGGGATGTTGTCTGGAAAATTGGCTTGTCAATAATCATAAGTTTTGGCGGCGCTGGAGCAATTATTGCAGGTACAACTAAATTTGCTTCTGAAAAAATCGCTAATCGGCTAGAGAAAAAATATGAGCTTAAGTTGAGCAAAGAGTTAGAGAGCTTTAAGAATAAGTTGGAAGGTAAATCTTATATCAGTAAGACGAGGTTTGATACAGAGTTCCAACTGTACCGCGAATTGACAAAAGCAACTGTGAATATGGTAAAGGAAGTTATCCTACTTTTCCCACACTTTACAAGGGATTGCAGGAATGATTATAATACATATAAAGCAAAATACGACTTGGCTCTTGAAAAAGCAGTTATTGCGCAGGATACACTGGCAGCGAGCTCGGCCTTCATATCCTCGGATATCTACAACGCTTTTAATGATATTGAGAAGAAGTGCAAAATTCAGTTGGGTGACTATGTTGATTTTCGGTTGCGCCCCGACCATGAAGATTATTGTAGGGAATGTAAAGAGGAATATAAAGCTACATGGCGACGGTCAACCGAAATCGAAGGTGACCTAAATGTTGTGTTGCAAAGACTAAGAGAATATCTTGCAACTTTAGATATAATAGATTAAAAACAGTTAATTACAGTCGCTTTCTTAGTGCTGACACTTTTGGCCAGTTGGGCTAGAAGTGTCAGCCAGTAATAAAACTCCACAGGGAGCAGTTGAGATCGTGAGGGCCAGACCAAAGGGGGCGGCGACAGGTCAATATCATTCGCATTTAAATACCTCATATATCCTGCATATGTCTCTTGTTTCTCTGCTGAAAATCAAGCACAATGATGTTATCAGCGATAGTGCTTGCACTAATATAAAGCGGCATAATACACTTAATAATGCGAGGTGATTGTTTTGTGAATAATACTGATACAATTATTTTTATGAGTGCATACGAAACAACCAAATATTCAAAGTCCAGACGGTTTTTTAGAAAATCATCTACCTTGACTACTTTGATGGATAAACATCATTTTACCTATATTTTGAAGGATGATAAACTTATATCACCTAAGGGGACGTTGAAATTATGTGCAGAGTACGACTATATTCAGCAAAACACATCTTTTTCCTTTTCAACTGTTACTGAAAAAAGTGATATTGCGAGTTTTGAAGAAGTTATAAAGAAAACTGGTTCCTGTATAAAGCTGCTTCATGCTCAATCAGTTTTATCTGATCCTATGTATTTTAATATTGACTTTTTTATTTTTATGGAACAATTCCTGGTATATGTCGGGGATCACGTTTTTCAAATTGACCCAGTCATATTTTCATTAAACAGAGCATTAATGATTTCGTTTGAGGTTATAGATTTTAAAACAGGTACTCCTCTAAAAAAGGATAATGTCTTGGGGAAAATGGGAAACTATAATCTGTTATCTATTAATGGGTATCAATACTTCGGTGAAGAATTTGTAACGCCCTCCAACAGTAAAATATCTGAACTAATATATGATAATATTAGTAGTTTCTTCTATGAATTAACCGGAAAAAGGTTTGTACCAGAGAATTATTCTTTTATTCATAATACACTTGTATTATCAAATGATATTATTGATGTAGCAGAATATTTTTGCAACTTGATAGGTACAAAAGAGATACCGTCTCCACTTGTGAATATTAGCACAACAGACAACTACCAGTACTATCCACAAGATGGAGCCAGCGTTATCACAAAATATAATTCAAATAATGTTGATATTTCCTTATACAATGGAATTTTGTTAGAGTCTATTAAACTGTATATATATCTGACACAAATAATTAATTTAGAAATAACCTCAGACATTAACAAAGTAATGCGTAACAACCTGTATTTAGAGAACTTGTTCTTTGCTCCTCATGTTCCAATAGAAACCCATAATTTACTCAGCTACATATATAAAACAAATTCCTTTCAGCACCACAAGGAAGCAACAAAGTTAAAAATCTCATATATGACCGCAGAGAACGAGTCAAAGAAAAGTAGAAATGGTGTACTTCTCAATGTTTTACTATATATCGTTTCGCTGATAGGGGCGATTGGGACGCTTGATACATTGGAGTATAGGCTAAATATACCGTTCAATTATAGCTTTAGTGCAGTGATTTTGATCTTTTCAATATTCGGTATAATTTGGGGAATGACTGAGTGGCGCCGAAACAAGCGTTTTTAGTTTGCAATGAGCTGTCCCCACTTCTGGCCATGCTGGCCAGAAGCGCCGACAACCGGGGAGCGGCGCGGGGCCGCTCCCCGTGGGTCACAGCTTCACGATGGCGGACAGCTTTTCCAACAGATCGGAGAGGGGGCCCCACAGGTCGGCATAGTCTTTTTGCAGGGCCTTGATCTCCTCCGGGTAAATGCCGCCGTAGGTGTTGGCCTGGATCGCCACCTGATTGAGATTGTTGGAGCACCGGCGCTGGAGCGAGACAAGCTCCTGCACGGGCGAGAGGTCAACATTGAGCACATAGCCGGTCAGGGCCATTTTGCGGATATAGGCGCTCAGGTTGCGGATGCCCGACTGGGCCATGCGCTCCCGGATGGCCTCCAGCTCGTCGGGCCGTACCCACACATAGATGGGCACGTCACGGACACGCTTTTTCACCGCTCCTCCCGCTCCCGGCTCCGGGTATGGCGGGGCGGCTCCTTCACCTTGTCCAGGTCCTTCTCCGGGGGCTGGGGCGGAAGGGGCAGGTTGTTGATCAGCCCGTCGATGTGGTCATAGTTCTGCTCCACGGACAGCTCCGCGTTTTTCAAAGGGTTATTTTCCATAGCGCCTCCTATCTGTCGCCCCGGTCGGGGGCATCCTTTTTGGAGCCCGGCTGCCCCCGGTTCTCCTGGGCCAGCCGCCCGGCCTCTTTGAGCTGCTCCGCGATGGGCGGCTTGCGCATATCGGGATTATCCGAGGACGGCAGCAATTCGTAGAGCATCCATTCTCTTTTTGTCAGGGGCTTTGTGTAGGTCAGCTCCCCCCAGGCCCGAAACGCCTCGCCCTCTACCGGGCGGCGCTCGTCGTAGTTGACGACCTGATCCGGCTTGTTGTCGGATGATTGTGGGAACGTCCCCAAGTCAACGGGCCGCTGGGTGGAATAATACTTATAAAGACCGGGGGCCTCGGTCTGCACGACTTTAACACCGAATTGCTGGATATAATTCTCCATACGATCATTGAAGTTAGCGGCGGCGATCTGTTCGGTGTTGAAGTAGCGGCCCCAGTAGTAATCCCGATAGCCCGACTCCTGCGTGAATTGCCATGTCACAAAGGGACTGGGGGCCCTGGGGTTCTCGCCCAGGGCAAAGCCCCGGCCATTATCAAAAAGTACGGCCCGCTTGATCTCATAACCTACATTTTTATCCATAGCATCCTCCTCAATTTGTGGACAGTATCTGGCAAAACCGGGGCGGGCCGTGAAATCATAGGCCCGCCCTGTCAGTGCCCCTGGAAAGCCTTGATACAAGCGGATTTTCAGGGGCCTAATTGTCCACAGTCCGGCCCCTTGCTTTCCGCATGAAATCCCGCTTTTGCCTGCGCCGGGCGGCCTGGGCGCACCGCTGGGAGCAGTACGCCTGCCGCCCGTCCGGGGAGACGTGCCCGCCGCATATGGGGCAGGGCTTGAAATCAGGAGGCGGCCCCTCAGCAGTCAGGGCCGCCTCCAGCGCCGGATCGAGGGGGAGGACGGCCTCCCGAAAGTAGCGGCACAGCGCCCCGGTGTAGCATTTGCCCAGCATATAACATTCACAATCCAGGGGCAGGCAACCATAGCCCCGGTCATAGTTGGCACACATGGAAGTCACCAGCTTTCGGATCGCCGCCTTTTCCTCGCGGGTCAGTTCCCGGCTCATTCCGACTGCTCCCCGTCGCCGCCGCCTTCCTCGTCCCAGGGGTCGCCGTCCTCATAGGGATCGGGCACGTCGTAGTCCTCCTCCGGCTCTGGGGCTTTCTGGTGCTTGGGGCGGTAAATCTTGAAGTACCACCCGGCCCCACCGCCGATCAGCACCACGGCCAGCCCCAGCAGGAGGGGAGCGGCGTTGCCCTTGGCCCCGGCCTCGGGCTCCGGCTCCGGGGACGGCTCAGGGTCAGGATCGGGCGCGGGTGTCGGTGCCGGGGCAAGGGTGCCTGGGAGCTCCTCCCCGGCGCTCTCCGCCAGGGCCGCGAGGTCGGCCAGGGTGACGGCGTTCAGAAAGTACACATTTTCGCTTCCGCGTTGGCGGTCTATGACCAGATAAAAAATGGACTCGTCCGGGGTGATGATGGTGAAAAACTCCTTGCCCTCCTGGTCGGTGGCGTTATCCACCACCGTACCCGTGCCGGAGGGGGTGAAGGGCTTTTGCTCCGGCTCCGGGGAGGGGGCCGGGGCCGTTTCCGCAGGGTCGAGCCCCTCCCACAGATCAGCGCCCCCGGTGCCGCCCTCGTCAGAGTAGGCATAGGCCGGGACGGTGAAGCCGCAGAGCAGCAGAACAGCGCAGAGGGCCGCCGCGATCAGCCGCGCCTTTTTCATTCCGCCGCCCCCTCTCCCGCAGGGGTGGACTTCTGGCCAGCCTGACCAGAAGTGCCCCGGAGCTTCTGGAGCAGGAGGGGCAGCTCGTCCAGGGGAACGCTCATGCCCCGCACGATGTCCACGATCTCCTCGTTTTCCGCCTCCCGGTGCTTCTGCTCCAATTCTTTCAGCCGGGCCTGGGCCTCGCTGATCTTGGCCTTGACTTTTTCCATCTCGGCCTGGATTTTCGCGCTTTTGCTTGTCGCCATGTAAAACCTCCAATCATGGTAAACGCCCGTAGGCGAAGAAATGAGCCTGCCAATAGCTGCTGTTCAGGTTGGAATATTGAATGGGGTCGCCACAGTGGAGCATGATCCCGTCGCCCACATAGATACCACAGTGGGAACAGCCCGCCGTGTCATAGGTGCCCGTAAAAAATACCAGGTCGCCGGGCCGGGGGTTGGAAACGGGGGTGCAGATGTTGTATAGGCTGGTCGCCCCCAGGCGGCCCACGTCCCAGCCGCTGTGATTGATCACCCACGACACAAAGCCCGAGCAATCAAAGGACGTGCTGGGGCAGTAGCCGCCCCACACATAGGGATAGCCCAGGTACTTTTCCGCCTCGGTCAGAATGGCGGCAAACCGCTCGTCGGCCAGATACGCCTCCGGCACCTCGTACTTCGGGGGCGGGTTGGTGTACTTGTCCACATAGCCGGAGCCGGGGAACAGGTCGGGCCGGTTGCCCAGGGTCGCCATAAAGAGGGCGTACCGGGAGAGCTCCTCCTCGCCCATGATGTAGATGGGCAGGTGGGACAGGTTTTCGTTGGAGAGGGTCACGGTGCAGATAAAATAGTCGTAGTACACCCGGTAGCTGTCGTGGTGGGTGTGGCCGTCCTCGTCCGTCCAGGTATCGGTTTCGATGTAGTAGCGCCGCTCTACCACCACGTCCTCGGTGAGCAGGTACTGGCGGTCAAAGAGCATTTGCAGGGTGCCCTGTACCTCGTCCACCGTCCAGGCCCCCTCATGGAGCGCGGAGAGAATGGAGATCAGCACATAGGAATCGTGCTCAATGTCGTCCAGATCGTAGTGGTACTCGTCATAGCTGTGGGTGCTTTCATAGGTGTCCAGGTAATTTTGGAGCTCGGCCTCCAATGAGCAATAGGCGGCCTCGGCCCCCAGCATATCCCCATCCTCGGCGGGGTAGGTGCTGGCGGCCACCGCGCCCACGGTGGCGTTGCCCAGGGACACGATCTGCGACATACAGGACTGCAGAATGAGCAGAAGCAGGACGCAGGCCACCAGGATCAGCGCCCCCACGGGATGCCGCTTGACGAAGCCCGCCACGGCCCGGCCCGTGGCGGCGGTGGTTTTCCCGGCGGCCTTGGCGCTCTGTTTCGCCGCCTCCCGCGCCTTTTTCTGATACTCCCGTTTCAGCTTGTGCTTGTACCACTGGCGGGAGAGGGCGTTTTTCATAGCCTCCGGGTGCTCCCGGGCCAGCTTGCGGGCCTGATAGTCGGCCTGGGCCTTAATATAGCTGGACTCGGCCCGGCGGGCGGCCCGCGCCGGATGGGTGCGCACAGCCTTTTTGACAAGCCGTGTTCCGCCACGCGCAGCGGCCTCGCCCACCAGCTCGGAGCGGTGGGCCCCCTCGGTGCCCACGTTCTCCTGCTCCACCTGAAAGAGCTTGCCGTGGACATAGCCATGCACCCCGCGCCCCGCCGCCCGACCCACCCGTTTGACGGGGCCGGGGCGTTTGGGCGGCTTTTGGTTCGCCAGTTTTTCACGGGCCGCCCCCAGCTTCTCGCCGCGCTGTTCCATGCGGAGCTTGGACTTGTTCAGCCGTTCCTGGTTGCTCTCTTGGCGAAACTTCTGGCCACCCTGGCCAGAAGCGCCCCCGGCCTCATTCCTCTTTTCGTTCATTGGCCTTCTCCTCCGGCTTGGTGGTCAGCAGGGCGTAAAGCTCGGTGTCCTTGGGGAACCGATCCACAAAGGGAATGGTGGTATCGCCGTAGAACAGCAGGCCCTCGCCGGAGCCGGAGTGGGTGACGTAGGAGAGCTGGTGGGGCGAAATACCCAGGTGGCTGGCCAGCACCTCCCGATCCCCGGCGGCCTGGGAGAGCATATAGAGGAAATCGCAGTTGCCGAAGATGGACTCGATCTCGCTGCTCTCCAACAGGCTTTTCACGTTTTGGGTAATGCCGCTGGGGATGGCCCCCCATTTGCGAAAGCGCCGGAAAATCTCCACGCTGTAAGCCCCCACCTGGGGATCGGCCAGGAGCACATGGAACTCATCTTGATATACCCACGTCGCCTTGTGCCTGTCCCGGTTGGCCGTCACCCGGCCCCATATCTGATCGGTGAGAATGAGCAGGCCGATTTTTTTGAGCATCTTCCCCAGAGATTTGATGTCGTAGCACAGCAGGCGGTTACTCACCTCCACATTCGTCCTGTGGTTAAAGAGGTTGAGCGATCCCGTACAGTACAGTTCCAGGGCGGATGCCACCCGCCGGGCCTCCGGCTCCGGCTGTTTGAGCAGTTCCTCGTACAAGTCCTGGAGAATGGGCATCCGCTCCGGGGCCGGGTCTGCCAGATAGGGGCGGTACACGCTGCGCACCGCCCGGTCAATCACGGTTTTCTCCACCGGGGCCAGCCCGCCCCGGCCCCCTACGATCAGCTCGCACAGGGACAAAATAAAGTCGCTTTTCAGGGAGAGCGGGTCTTCATCGTCGGCATAGTCCGGGGTGATGTCCATGGGGTTGATGTAGGTGCCGGAGCCCGCCGAGGGGGTGAGCTTCACCACCTGCCCGCCCAGACGGTGGACAAGGGGGTAATATTCCCCCTCCGGGTCTGCGATCACAATATCGTCCTCCGGCATGGTGAGAAACACGTTGACGATCTCCCGCTTGGCGGCGAAGCTCTTGCCGCTGCCGGGGGTGCCCAGGAAAAGCCCGTTGGGATTTTTGAGCTGCTTGCGGTCGGCCATGATCACGTTGCCGGACAGGGCGTTCATCCCGTAGTAGAGAGACTGGCCGCCCATACGCAGCTCCTTTGTCATAAAGGGCACGAAGATCGCGGTGGAGCTGGTGGTCATACCCCGCTGTATCTCAATGGCGTTGTCCCCCAGGGGGAGAGAGGACATATAGCCCTGCTCCTGCTGCCAGTCCAGCCGCCGCAAGGAACAGTTGTGCTTTTGGGCTATGCCGGAGAGGGTGAACACTTCGTTCTCCAGCTTCTCCCGCGTGGGGGCCAGATTGAGCACCAGAAACGTGAGCAGGAACATCCGCTCATTCCTGGATTGCAGATCGGCCAGGAGGGCCGCCGCGTCCTTGGAGTAGGTGATGAGGTCGGGCGGTAAAATGTCCGGGTCGTAGCCGCTCCGGGTGGCCTTTCGCTGCTCCTCCACCTTCATCTTGTCAATATCGCTGATTTTGCCTTTTACCGTTTTAATGGCGCGGGTCTGATCCACGGTTTGAACGTGGAGGGTCACGGTCATTTCCGCGTCCAGTTCCAGCATTTCCAGCAGGAGCTTGTCGGAGAGCTCGGAAGCCAGGATTTGCAGATAGGAGGCGGCCCCCCAGGCCCGGCCCACCCGGAACGTGCGGGATTGGGTGAAGTCGAAGCTGTCCGGGGCGATGAAATCCTTTGTCCCCATACCCGTGCGGGGGATGTCCTCCCAGGAGAAGTGAAAGGGCTCCCGGCCCCCCGGATGGAGCTGGCCGTGGAGGGCCTCCAGCCGCTCCCGCCCGTTCAGGGCGTGGGCGTGTACCCCCAGGCGCTTGAAGTTGCTCAGAATGTCCGCCTCTACCCGCTCCAGCCGGGGCCGGGCGGCGGCGAGGTCGGCGGTGGGTACGCCGAAGGTGATGTACTTGAAGCGTTCAATCCCGTTGTTGCTCCGGGCCACTTGCCGTTTCAGCATTTCGGTGTATTCGCCCCGGATGCTGTCAAAGGCATCGTGGGCCATGGGGATGTTGACTTTATAGCGGCTCCCGCCTCGGGAACGGTGGTTGACAAAGGAGAGCTGGAAGGGCAGCGCCGCGTCAAAGTAATTGAGAAAGCCGCACCAGCCGTCGAAGATGGCGGCCTGATCCTCGGTGCTTGCCACCGAGTAATTGATGTCCTCATAGGCGATGGTCTTGGTGTAGTAGCCGTCCCGCACCTTGCAAACGCCGTCTTTGAGCATTTCCATATAGGGGATGGTCTGCTGGGCGGAGAGGGCCGCCCGCCCTTTACCCCTAGCGGGGCCGCGCTTTGCCGTGGGCTTGCTTTTGGTCAATCGGTTCCTCCTTTCCTGTGAATGGCGCGTACATATTCGCCGTCCGATAGGGCCGGGGGCCGGGCCGCAGGAAACGGGCCCGGACGATGTTCCGCACCACCTTTTCAAAGGGCTGGCCGTCCCGCTCATACATCGCCATGAAAAAGGCCGGGAGCATCACGGCCAGCATCAGGAACATAGCCCCGGTGTTGCCGATGGCGCTCCGGGTCAGCAGGAAGGACGGGATGCCCACCAGGGCCGCGCCGCCGAAGCAGACGAGCTGGCGGCGGGTCAGGTTCAGGGCCAGCTTGGTCTTGATTTTGGAGAGGTCATTGGGGACGTTTACATAGGCCATGCCGCACCTCCTCTCCGGCCCCCGGCGCTTCTGGCCAGCCTGACCAGAAGTGCGGAACGGTGGGCGCCACCTCGTTGCCCCATACGTCCCAGCCGGGCGGGGTCTGCCTTGCGAACAGCTCCACGCGGGGCAGGTCGCCCATGAGGGCCACGATCTTGTCCCTGGCCTCATCCGGCTTTTTGCTGTGGGCCTCGATGGGTGAAATAATGAATTGGTGGACGTTGGCCGCCCGCCGCTTGGGGTGTCCCCGCGTTGCCAGCAGGCAGACCTCCGCGTTGGCCCTTGTCCAAAAGCCCAGGCCATAAAACCAGCTATCCGCCTTGCGGTTCTTTTTCAGCCACACAAAGGCCGCGCTCTTGTAGGTGAAGCCCCAGGCCCGGATCAGCCGCAGGGCCTCCGGGAGCTGGGGGAACGTGGCCCACAAAAAAAGTGCACAGTCCGGGGCCGCCAGATCGGCCACGGGCAGGGCGCACAATTCCTCAATCCCCATTGTGGGGTAATGCTTTTCAGCCGCCCCCTGCAAGCCCTTTTGGGCGTAGCGCCAGGGCGGATCGGCGTAGATGATGGAATATTTACCGATAGTTACACTCCTTTCCCGCCGCCCTCGACGGCCAGCCGCGCCTGCTCCAGCCGCTCGGTGGCCGGGCCGTAAAAGGCCGGGGCGTTCTCAAAACAGATATAGCGGCGGCCCGTGTTCAGCGCCGCCACCGCCGTGGTGCCGCTCCCCGCGCAGATGTCCGCCACCACCTGGCCCTCGCGGGTGTAGGTGCGGATCAGGTACTCGCACAAGTCCACGGGCTTCTGCGTGGGGTGGATGGTATTTGCCACCGTGGAGAACGCCAGCACGTTCCCCGGAAACCGCCGCCCGTCCGACTCGCCGCTGGTGCGCTCAAACTTCCCATAGTTGGGGCTCTGGCCGCTGCGGTGGTGGATTTTCTTGTAGGGCTCCCCCTGGTCGAATTGGGGGTAGTAGGCCGGGGCCTTGCGGTAGAACACAAGAATGTTCTCCGACTTTTTCAGCGGGGCGCGGCGGGCGTTGAGAAAGCCGGTGCAGCGGCTCTTGTACCACACCCATTCATAGCGGAGCATGGGGAGGTTGGACGCGCCCAGTACCTTGTCATAGGGGCACTGCGCGAACAAGAGTACCGCGCCCTCCGGCTTCACCGCCCACCGCACCGCCTCCCACAGCTCCGGGAGCGGCAGGGGCACGTCCCAGTAATTCCGGGTGGTGCCGTAGGGCGGATCGGTCAAGAGCATATCCACCGAATGACGGGGCAGGGCGCGCAGCCCCTCGATCCCGTCCATGAGAAACAAGCCGTCCGGGGCCAGGGGCCGCCCGTCCGGGGCAAAGCTCTGGCCTCGTCGCCCCAAACTGCGCTCGGCTCCCTCTGGCCATTCTGGCCAGAAGTCCGCCCGCTCCGTTGCGGCTCCTCCTCCCACAAAGTCTGCCGACTTTGCGGGGACCCTATTTTCAGAAGTGAAACAGTCCGTCATAGATCACCTTTCCTTTTAGTGAGCACCGAAGATGCTTTTTGAAATGCTCCCCGTCTTGAACAGCATGAAGCAGAGCAAAACCGTGTAGCCGATAGTTCCCCACACGGCCCCGATGGGGTCGCCGCCCGTGGCGATGCCCTGAATGAGCACCGCGTAAATCGCCACGCAGATCAAGATCAGCAGGCCCTGGAAGCCCACCGCGAACAGGAATTTGAGATAGTTTTGTCCCATGCTCCCCAGCTCCCGGTTGGAGAGGGTCGCCACGGGGATGGGCGCTAAACTGGTGAGCATATATATTTCCAGCATCCTGCCGTACACCAGCACGAAGATGACGATGCCCAGCGCGTCCATCGTGAAGCCGATAATCAGAGACTGCATGAACAGCCCCAGCAGGGGCCCCAGCTCCATGCCCTCCAGCGTCGCCTGCAGCCCGGCCAGCATATCCGGCGTAATGTCCGTGGAGCCCTGGATCAGCCCCGCCGACTGTGCAATCACGCTTTGGGAGACATCGAAAACCGCGTTGACGATAGCAAAGGTGTTGGAGAGAATGAGGATGGCGCAGGCGGTCTTGAACATCCACTTGTAGATATTCGCCACGTCAAACTCGTGCATATTGTTCTTTTCCAGGATCATCTGGATGAGCTCATAGGTCGCAACGAAGGTCAGGATCAGCCCGGAAACCGGCAGGATCACCGTTTCGGAAAGCTGCCGTATGAGGGAGAAAACCCCGGCGTGCCACGCCGCCGGGGTAGTCCCCACTTGCACCGCAATCTCTCCGACTCGGACATTTACCGTATCAAAGAGCCCCTCCAGGTTGCCCATGATGCCCTCGATCAGCAGCCCCTTGAGCCAGTCCGTGATCCAGTCGGTGAGAATACCCATAGGCCCCGGCCCTTAAAACAAGCTGGACAGCAGGGGGATCAGGGTGGTGCCCAGCACGATGATGCCGCCGCCCGCCATGAGCTGCTTGATGCCCTGGCTTTTGGCCGCCGCATTGTCCGAGCCGTAGCCCTCCAGCAGATTGACCACGCCCCACACGGCCAGACCGGCCCCCAGGGCGATGACGAGCGTTTGAAGGGTGGTAACAGCGGTAGCGAAAAACTGCATAATGCCTCCATTTCTCCGGGGGCAGGCCCCCGGCCATGAAAAAAGCCGCCCTATACAGGCGGCAAGCTCCTCTTCTGGTCACACTGGCCAGAAGCTATACAAAGGCGTCCGGGTCGTCGAGATCATCATAGTTGAGGATGTCCTCGTCCTCTTCCATGTGCCCCTCGTCCGGCACGTCCACCTCGTACACAGACTTTATGAAATATTGACCTAAAACAGGTTGTAATATGTTGTCTTAAAGTCATTCGTGTTGTAAAATGAAGTCAATATTAAGCGAAAGAAAGGTGTATACGATGACACTTGAAGAATACATCGTAAAACGAAAACGGGAAGATGGCATCAATGAATACGATTTGGAAAAGCGTTTAGAAAATACACGGATTTGTGTTAATTATATATTTGAATATTTTAATAACTATTTGGATTCAAAGCCAGTCGACGAAAAAACTGTACTGCATGAGCAAAAAGTAGATAAGTATAGGCATATTGTTCGGGAATACAATCCAGAGGTAAGGGAGTGGCTTGTCTCGATTTATTCATCGCATGGTAAATATATGCATAAGCAGTTAATGAATCTAATCACAGATGATTATTTTCTCCTTTATGATAGCGAAGCCGAGTTTAGAGCGCTTTCATATGATATTTATCCAAAAGCTATTAAGCGATTTAAATTCCTTGATGGGCAATCGGAAATGGTATTTCAATTTGTAAAAGAGGCCCACCGAATTAGAAATTCCTTTTACCCATATGATTCGGATTTTTATATTTCGGATAGTGTTAACGAGTGGATATTTGATACCTATAATAAGCATGGCGTAAATGTCTATAATTTTTGTTATGAGTGGGCGCACTATTTTTTTGAATGCCCAGAAATGTGGCCCAAAGGGCATAAACTAAAAAGCGAATATTATGATAAACGTTCAGAATACAAAGGAATTAGCCTAAGCGAATCGTTCTTTTGGGATTATGATTATAGACAAAAGAGCAATCTTTTTTGCCTGGATTCTTTATATAGGAGTATGCCTAAAAAGAGCTTTATTAAGGGGCGGAAGCAGGAATTTGAGGCGGTACTTTTGTACTGCTGGTTACATGGCGTAACAAGTGATGATGAGTATTGGAACGAATACTCACAACAAGTCTTATAGGGTATGGGCAGCAAGAAGGAGAAATACGTGAAACCTTTAAATCTATATGTGTTAACAAGGCTTTCAACCGTAGAGGAATTTGCTCTGTTTGATAATCAACTGTGTGATCGAAACTCCTTGATTAAAACTAAGGAACATGAGATAGCTTGTCTCCGTTCATTGGTAGATAGTCTGCTTACACATAATTCATCTTTGATGTCGTTTGACGGTTTCTTTTATTCATTTAATATTCCTCAAATAGGAAAAGAGTTTGATCTGTTGAGAGTAAGCGATGGATTAATTGTTAACATTGAATTAAAGAGTCAAGCGGTCTCCGAAGAGAAAATCAAAAAGCAACTACTGAAAAATAAATATTATTTATCTCATTTATCAAAAGAAGTTGTTTTATTTACTTTCGTTAAAAGCACGAACACTTTGTTTACTCTTACACATGATCAAGAGCTAATATCAGACTCTTTTTTTAATCTTGCAAATGTCTTAGCCAATCAGACGGATTTATTTCTTGGCAATATTGAAGAACTATTTAGAGTATCAGATTATTTAGTCTCGCCATTAAACACCCCAGAAAAATTTATTAAAGGAGATTATTTTTTAACTCCACAGCAAGACGCTTTTAAAGCTCAAATACTTAGTATTATTGATTCGGCCAATAGTTTTCGCTTTATAGCTCTAACAGGAGGACCAGGCACTGGAAAAACATTACTCTTATACGATTTAGCTGTGCATTGTTCAACTTTGGGGACCTGTTGTTTGATTCATTGTGGAATTCCATCAGAAGGGCATGAGTTCCTGCGAAAAAAATTAGAGAATGTTGATATTCTTGTCGCTAAACAGGTTAATTCCTATATTGACCTTTCTAAATATGAGTTCATTTTTCTGGATGAAAGTCATCGGTTTTACAGCGGTCAATTTCAAGACGTGGTAGAGAAAACAAAGGAAACTGGTGCCATCACAGTTTTTTCATATGACAGCAAGCAAGTTTTATCAAACAAAGAAAGCTATGCAGCAATAAGTGAGCGTATCGAAACGTTGCCTAACTTAACTAAATTAAAACTGTCAAGTAAGATTAGGACAAACAGGGAATTAGCTTCATTCATTCGTAGGCTAATGAATCTAAAATCGACCGATATACTCCCGCATTACCCATCAGTTACAATTTCTTTTGCAAATGATATATCTGAAGCTCAAATGCTTCTTGCCTATTTTCGGAACAAAGGATACATATTTATCCACTATACAAAGTCAAATTATTATAGTGGCAGTCTTGATGCTTATAGCGGTGACGTCAACACACACCGGGTTATTGGGCAAGAATTTGACAACGTAGTTATGATTATGGATGATACTTTCCAATATGATGCCCAAGGAAAATTACAAGCCAAGGTACATCCAAATCCAGATTATTTATATCGACAATTACTCTTTCAGGGGTTAACAAGAGTACGAGAAAAATTGGCTCTTATAGTAGTGGGAGATGAGACGTTATTTAAAAAAATATTATCAATTTTGCAAGGCTCTCCATGATAGTACCCCCCACGCTCTAATTCTCATTGGAGCGTGGGGGGTACTATGCAAAAGTGTCCGGGTCGTCGAGATCATCATAGTTGAGGATGTCCTCGTCCTCTTCTAAGTGCTCGTCCGGCACGTCCACCTCGTACACGGTATATTCCTCGTTGGGGTCTATTTTCCTCATGCGCCGAGAGGTCAGGCGGCCCAGGTCAAAGGCGTTGCGCTTGTCCGCCTCGGCGGTGTACTTGTAATTGGGGTGACTTTTCAAATCGTACTTGCGGGAGTAAAAGGGCGGGAGCCCCCGAAGCTGTAAAATACAATAGTCGCCGGGCATGGTCGCCAGCTCGCTGGGGGTCATCAGTTCCCGGCCCAGCCGCTGGGTGTTCAGATTGAAGCTCCCCGACTGCCCCCGCGTCCGGCCCTCGGTCTGCATGGAGATGGTGGCCTTGCACAGCCAGTTCTCGGAAATCTCCTTGATGGTGGAGCCCTCCCGCCCGCCGAGGAAGATCACGCTGTCCATGTTGCCTAAAATCGTTTCCGCGTTGTCCTTGTAAATCGCCTTGCACTGCGCCCACTGTTGGTAGAACAGGCACAGACTGACCTCGCGGGAGCGGATGACGGCCACCAGCTTCTCCAGCCCCGGCACCTGTCCCGTGTTGGCCGCCTCATCCCAGAGCACACGCACATGATGGGGCAGGCGGCCCCCGTGTACGTTGTCCGCCCTCTCGCATAAGAGGTTGAACATCTGCGAAAAGGCCAGGGCCACCAAAAAATTGTAGGTTTGGGTGGTGTCCGAAATGGTGAAGAAAACCGCCGTTTTCCGATCCCCGATGCGGTCAAGCTCCAGCTCGTCATAGCTCATAATCTCCCGGAGCTGGGGGATGTCGAAGGGGGCCAGCCGGGCCCCGCAGCTTATCAGGATCGACTTGGCGGTTTTGCCCGAAACGAATTGTCAAGGACTTTTTAATCAAGTTCACAAAATATTCATGGATTCGATAGGACAGGCCGGGGAGTTGTTCCCCGGCCCGTTCTGTGCCTGCCTGCGGCTCACATCTGCTGAACCTCATTCCGCAACATACGCTTGATTTTGTCGCTCATGGTTTCGGTGCTGGTGGTGCTGAAATGTACGCGCACCTTGTAGGTGGTCTTGCCGATTTTCTTTACAAGGGCCGGGCGCTCGTCCTCCAGCGCGGTGATGGGGGCGGCGTTGCCGGTGTCAGTTGCGGTGTTAGTGGTGATGTTGGTCTGTTCGTTACTCATAGGCGCTCCTTTCGGTGACGGCCTCGCCGGTGCTGCGGGCCGCGTGTCGGTTGGTTACTCGTTGAGAAGCCGGGCGGCCTCGGTCTTGTTGGCCGCCGCGTTGTCCTTGCGGTAGTTCTTGCCGCTAAAGCATATCGGGGTACAGCGTTCCAGAACGCGGTCATAGATTCGGGCGTGTGCTAAATCTTTCGGGGCCTGCAATTCGGCAAGCGGTAGATTGGTGGTGATGATAAACGGCAGGCGGCTCAAATACCGGCTATCCACGACGTTGTAAACCTGTTCCAGCGCATACTCGGAATTGCGCTCAATCCCTAAATCGTCAATGATTAACAGGCTGAAATGATGAAAGCTGGCAAGGTACTTGTTCCTGTCCTCGCTGAACATGCCGGATAAGCTGTTGAGGATTTTAGAGAAGTTCGTCATCAGGACGGGGGCGGTCTGCTCAACAAGGGCCTGTGCGATACAGGCGGCGGCAAAGGTCTTGCCGGTTCCCACGCCGCCCCAAAGTAAAAGCCCCTGCCCGCGCTCTTTCATTTCCGGCCAGTGTTCCACATAGCGCCGGGCGTATTTCATGGCCGGATTCTGGCCGTCGTCCCGGTCAAAGGTGTAAGCTAAGAGGGCCTTGTCCTGTAAAGCGTTTGCTTTCAGCCGGTGGATTCGGTTCAGCCGTTCCTGTTCCTGCCGGGCGGCCTCCCGCGCCCGCTGGCGCTCCTGCTCACACTGGCAGAGGCAAGGCAAAAGCCGCTCTTTCTCGAATAGCGTCACGCGGCACTGTTTGGGGGTGTGGCACTTGCCGCAAACTAACAGGCCGGTTTCCGGGTCGGTGTAGTCGTCCGGCTCCTGTACGGCTGCCGGTATGTTGTCAATCACTTTTTCCAGCGCGTCCCTCATAAGCTCTCGCCCTCCTTGTAGCTGTAATCAGGCAGGCCCCCGCCCTTGGTTCCACTGGTGGCCTTGCGGCTGTCCTCGGCGGCCCAACGCCGGATAGTGGCGGCATGGCTCTTGTAGGTCTTGCCGGTAGATTCCATGTAGGCTGATAGCTTCTCGACGTAGCTTTCCCAGATGGTGGGAAACTCGGCTTGCAGTTCGGCAAGCTCCTTATCCGTCAAAAGCACATTCTGGTATCTGCCATAGGCGCGGGCGGGCTGTCCCTTTTTTAACTCTCTCTCTATCTCTTTCTCTATCTCTAACTCTATCTCTATCTCTGGTGGACGAATGTCGGACAAATGTCCGCCGTTTGTCCGGGCCGGTAAAAGCGCCCTGTTTTTCTGCCTTGCGGCCCGCTTGCGCTCCCCCTCGGTGGAGGACTGGCCGATTAGCAGCTCAATGTTGCTCATGTAGTACGCGCCGCTGTCCAGCAGCTCCACAAGGCCCAGCTTCAAGAAGATTTGCAAGGCCCGTTCCACGGTTCCGATTTGCTGGCGGGTGATGGTGGCTATCATCTGCGCCGTGTAGGGGATATTCTCGTCAAGCTGGAGCCTGCCGCCGTGTTTGAGGGATTTCAGATACAGCTTCAGCAGGATATTGGAGTACAAAACGCCGTCCTGCATACTTTCCAGCAAGACGATGGAATCCTCGTCAAAATAGCTCTCTTTCAGTTTCAGGTAGTAATATTTTCGATTGTCTGGCATGGGTGTCCCTCCTTTGGGTTCTTATGGGGCTTGTACGCCTTTAGGAGCCGTTTTCCGGGGGCAAAGGTAAAATGTATCAGGCCCCCTTTGACAAGCACCTTGAAAGCCGCTATTTACGGGCCTTTTTTAGCCTCTAAAGCGTGACAGTTCAGCCGTTGTTTTCGTTTTCGTTGGGCGGCCTTGATTCGCTTCATTCTCGCGGCGCACTCCGGGCAATACTTGGCCCGGTTGGAGCGGGGCCGGAATACGGCCCCGCACATGGCGCACCTTTTGGCCTCGTCACGGTGCAATAGGGCGGTTTCCAGCGCCTTATCCAGCGGCAGGACGGCGGCGCGGAACCAACGGCACAACAGGGAGTAGGAAATACTCTGGACGCAAACGCACTCGTCGCCGTCGTCCAGCGCAAGGCAGTTGCCGCCGTCGTAGTTGCAGCACTCATGCACGAGCCGCCGCGCCCGGCGATACTGGCGGTAGTCCATGACGGGGACAGCTTCACGCGGTCTTGTGCTGCTCAAGGTGTCCTCCACAACGGCAGACGGGCCGCTCCCGTTCCTCCGGCTGCATGGCCGCCGCTGCGGGCGTGGGCGGTGTCGGCGGCAAGGGTAGCCTGATAGTCATGGTGATGGTGATATTCAAAATCGTTTCTTTCATCTGTCGGGTTCCTCCTTGTGCTTGATTTGCTCGGTCTTGGAAAGCTGCTCGGCGGCCTTGCGTAGCTGCTCCACGGCTTTGATTTCTTCCCGCATGGCCCGCATTTGGCTATATAGCACGTCCTTTTTCGCGGTGAGGGTATCGGCCTCGGCCCGCCATTGTCGGGGCGTGATGGCCTCGCCGGTGGCCTTTAAGTCTTGAAGATAACGGGCGGCGGTATCAAATAGGGCAAGCTCCGCGCTGTGGCGCTCCTTGAACTTCTCGCGCTTGCCGGGTTTCAGTCCGTCAAACTGGCGGCGGGTTCCTTTGTGCTGTTCGTACTGCGCCCACATTTCCAGCCGTTCCGTGAGGGTAGCAATCCGGCGCTCGGCGCTGACAATCTCGCCCCGCTGGTCGTAGTAACTGGCGTTCATAGCGGCTACTTTTTCGTGAAGCTCACGCATGGACGTGATACCGTTGGCCTGTAAGAAATTGAAAAGGGCGGCGCTCTCTTTGAGGGCCTTTACCTTGCCGGTGCGGGTGGCCGGTTTGCTCATTTCCTGCCGGGCCTGCCATAGCTGCGCCATAACGCTTTCTTTGCCCTGTGGCTTGGCTGCCTGCTCTTTAGACCAGTTAAAGAGGCGCGTCACGCGGGCCTTGATTTCTTTCAAGAGCTTGTTGTCGGCGGCGATCTGCCGGTTGATGTTGCCCTTGTCGGTGGCAATCCCGCGTCGCTCCATGCGGGTGGCGGCCACGCCCATGTGGACGGTGGGTAGCTGCTCCTTGCCTTGTCGCTTGTAGCTGCGGTGGTCTATCCGCTCCGGCCTGCTGGCCTGCTCTAACGCTCGGTTGGCGTACTCGGCCCACGCCGCCCGCCACTGTTCGGCTTTGTCCTTGTCGTTCCAATCGGTGGTGTCGGTGCGGTGGTTCTTCCAGCCGCCTTTGCCGTCCGGGATTCTCTGGCCGCGTTCGTCAAGGTCGTATTCCTTGCGGCACTTCGCGCCCCATTCGCCAGATTGCTCTAACGGGCGCATGGTGAGCATGATGTGGACGTGTGGGTTTCCGTCGCCCTTGTCATGGAGCGCAAAGTCGGCACACATACCGGCTGAAACAAAGTTGTCCTTGATGTAGGCCCGGACAAGGGCAAGCTGGGCCTGCCGGTCAAGCTCCACGGGCAGGGCGATTTCAACCTCACGGGCAAGCTGTGACTTGCTGGATTTCTCGGCCTGCTCCACGCTGTTCCAGAGGGTGGAGCGGTCTTGAAACGCTGGCGGCGCATGGGCTGGCAACAGGATTTCAGAATGGATAACGCCGCCCTTGTGGGTGTAGTCGTGTGTCATGCCGTCCCATTCATTGGTTAGCTTCTGGCCGCTGCGGTAGGCGGCTGCGGCGACGGCTGAACGGCCCTCGCTGCGTTTGATAATCTTGATGGTACAGTGATAGATTGCGATAGTAGCACCTCCCTCCGGGTGGAGGATAATCAGGCCGCATGGGACGGAATAGCCGCAAAGTGGGTGTTCCGTCTCATGTGGCGCACTGGGGGTTTGGGGCGAGTAGCGCCCCATCGCGTCCGTAGGACGCAACAAGCCTCGCAGAGCGCACACACCGGCAACGGTGTATAAGTGCGCCCTTGCAAGCAAGGGAATTAGAGCGCGTCCCCGGATTTCGCGGATTCCTGGGTGGTTTCTCCGGCTCCGGGCAGGCGGGAGAGGGAGAGCAGAAACGCCTTGACTTCCTCGCCGGATTGTCCGGCAAGGGCAGGAAAGACGCTTTCCAGAATGGCCCCTCGCTCGATAAGGCGGCGTGTCCGGGCCTTGCGCTCCGCGTCGGCTTTCTTGTTGAGTAGGATTTTCTGATGGTTTTCAAGCTGCCGGATTTCCTTTTCCAGCCGGTTCCGTTCTTCCTCCAATGGCTTCAATAATTGTCCTCCCTCGTCCATTTCTTTTTCTTGAAATACTTCTGCAATTTCTTCACGGCCCGCCGCACGGAATCGCTGGCCTGTGTCGGGCTGATTCCCTCGGCCTCGGCTATCTCTCGGTACTTCATTTGCAGCATGTAGCGCATGTGCAAGCGGCGGGCCTGCGTGGGGGTAAGCTGGCCGATAGCCTCCCGCAAATGCTCCAACAAAAGCTCATGGGCCGCTTCTTCCTCGGCCCGAATCATGTAGTCCTCCGGCGACGGCTGCGCCCAGCCGATGGCCTCATTCTCGATACCGTCCTCGCAATCAAGGGAGAAATACGCCTTGTGATAAAACATCTTGCTTTTGCGGTTGTTTTCCTCCCGGTGCAGGTGTAGCAGCGCGTCCGCTACGTCGTCCGGCACTTCCACGAACACGTCCGTTTTCACAAGGGGGTAGTAATACTTGCGTAGATTGATGATTGTCATGGGCTGACCTCCTAAAATGGCAAGAGGGACAAGCAGCTCATAACTGCCTGTCCCTCTCGGTGATGGGGCGAATGTCCCTCACTTGGTTAGCCCGAAAATGGCGTTTTGCACGGTCACAATTTCAAAAGTTTTTTAAGTTTTTTTCGTACTCCCTCAATAGCGCTTTGAACTGAACTCCGGGAACAGCCGTCTAGCCGGGCGATCTGTTCAAAGCTCAATCCGTCCAGCGCGTAGAGCAGGAACCGGCGGCGCTGTGTGGCGGTGCAGTTCTCCAACATGGAAAGCAGCTCGTCCAGCGTTTCCCTCCGACAAACGTATTGCTCCGGCGTTTCTTGGTAGGTGCGTCCCTCGGTGGCGACTATGTACTCGTCAAACTCCCGTATATCCCAATGGCGGCGCTGTTCATGGGATAGGTTTTCTTCCTTGTGGTCGGCCCGGTCAAGGTATTCATAAACCTCGACGCTGACCTCTACGGACAGGGCTTGTCCGTTTATTTTGATGGTGACTTCCATCTGCCTTTCCTCCGTTTCGATTGGTTTTTTGCGAATCGAAACGGGGGAGGCGGGGAGCGGCAACGGGGGCAAACATCGGGCCAACTTGGCCCGAACTTTACAGGCTGGAAAAGGGACGTTTCCGGCCCTTCTGTGCCGGATTTTCTTAATTTTTTATAAACTGGCGGCCCGGTAAAAATAGGAGCGCGGAATCTCTGCAAATATCCCCGGCGTTCGTCTGCAATCGCAGACGAACTACAACGGAATAGCTCACGTCTTGTCGCATAAAAATAGGGCGCAAGTGACTGGTTTTTCACTTGCGCCCTACTGGACGTTTTTGCTATTCTGTTGTGGCTTGTCCCCCGGTTAGGGGGCGCGTCAAAAGGGATATTTGCTCATTGGCGGCCCTCCTGTGGCCGCAAAAAAGCGGCCTTGACTTCTCAAAGCCGCCGCTGGTTAGTATCAGAAAGCCGATAATAAAACGCAGGGCCGGCAACCATGAGATACTATCTCGTTGGTTATCGGCTCTGCGTCTGTGCGTCTGGCTCTTTGATAACTGATATATTAAACTGTCGTACTGTAATTAGAGTTTCATGTCTACATTTGGGACAAAACAGTGGAAAGTTTTCAAGTACCGTATCTTCTCGGATTTTCAATCTCGTTTTATTACCGCATTGTGGGCATAATATCCATTCGTTGTTTTCCATTTCGCACCTTAATTTATAAACAATTTCTTTAGTGAAATAACGATAATTGGTGCATACATACACAACAAACTTAGCCTCTGCCATAGCCCCTCAAAAGAAATAATGGTACGAGCAGAACTTTCTTTATCTGCCATTACAAATAGAGTAAAAAATATCGCTGAAAGGATAAAGAATATAATTGATATAGCTCCAATCACAAAATCCTTTATCTGAAAAGATAATAAAGCAATTAGCAGAGGCGCAAAGGTCAACAATAAGAAGCCTAGAACAGAACCATAACCGTGAATTTTTTCTGGGATAGTAAGCATTTCCTTTGTTTCGCCAACTGAAAAGATTCCAGATAAAATACACGCCCCAATAGCATAAACCAGAATAACAAGAAGTAGGCATATTGAAAGCGCAAGTGACTTCTTGGTGTAGTCCACAAATAGTTTTATGCCTCCAATTACAAACATCATTCCAGCTAATACCAGCCAAAGATTATAAATTGAATGACAGTTTTGATTTCGGTTACCTAACAGGCTCATAACCATAGTTAGGTGATTATATTTACCGCTAAACGGAGCAAGAAGAAAGGGAATTAATAGATCGCCAATGGTTGCAACCAGTAAAAAGATATAGCTAATATTCGTGGTAAAAAAATCTTTAGTTACATTATTTATCATCTGGCATAAATCCTCCCAATCCTTTTAGTATTTTTATTGCAACTTCTTTCATGACATCAGCTTTCGTAATTGCTATACCTTGTTCTTCGTCACCTAAAACTAAGAGTGTATCGCCGGGTTTAATATCAAATAATTCTCTTGCTTCTTTGGGAATAACAATTTGTCCTCGTTCCCCGACTTTCACTGTTCCAAAAATGTGCTTACCCTTTGGCATTGACATCTGAACACCTCCTATACATACTTTTCATACCGATATGAATAGTATAACATCAGAGAATTAAGAAGTCAACAGGACGGAAAGATTGAATATTTAGCCTACTGCGTTGCGGATTGGCAATACACTTTTCTGCGGCTCCTGTCTCGGCAAATCGGCGGCGATTGTATACACGCCCCTTGCCATATCCTCGGCGCGTAGGGCGGCTTTCTTGGCCTCCATCTGCCGCCGTTTCTCGGTCTTTATCCTGTCCTCGTATTCCTTTTGCTTGCCGTTAGCCTTGCGGCGTAGATAGTTCTGGTGCAGTCTGTCTTTGCGTTCCTCTTTCTTCCGTAGGGCCTCCTGTTCCTCCGGGGTTAGATTAACCTCCCCGAAGTGCGGCGGCACATACCGGCCCACAAAGTTAAAATAGATTTCTACCTCCTGCGTGGTTTCGATACTGCCTTTTCGGGCGCGTTCATGCACAAGGATTTTCTCGACAAACTCATTTAACATGGTCGTTGTCATGGTGTCGAAGTTCTCGTATTTCTCCACAAGGGCGATAAACTTTTCAGCAGATTTCCGGTTCTGCTCAAAGCCGCTGATTGCCTTTTCCAGCCCGTCAATCTCGCTGGAAAGCTCGTCCTGCTCCTTGGCATACTGCGCGTCAAGAGCGGCATATCTCGCGTCGGGTAACTTGCCTAAAGCGTTGTCCTCGTAGATTTTACATATCAGCCGTTCAAGCTCTCCGGCCCGTTTCTGCGCCGCCGCAAGCCGCCTCTTTTTCTTGGTGATGTCGGTGGTCTGCTGTGTGGCCTGCGCCTCTTGTACGGTCTTGATAAACTCGGCCCGGTCGGTCTTGGAATACTCGGCAATAGCTTTCAGCATATCGGCAATCAAGGTCAATACCACGCTGGCGTTGATTCTGTGCTGTGTCTGGCAAAGCGTCCCTATGGGGTATCTGCCATATTGAGAACAGGTGTATTGTGGGATTCGCTGGCCGTTGTAGGTGCGGTGGACGTACATCTTGCCGCCGCAATCGGCGCAATACATGAGGCCGGTCAAGGGGTGGATTTCTCCAAAGCCGTCCGGGTAGCGCCGGACGTTCCCACGGATTCGCTGCACGTTGTCAAAGGTTTCTTGGTCGATGATGGCCTCGTGGGTGTTCTCGAAAATCGTCCATTCGCTCTCGTCTACATAATGGCTTTTCTTGTCCTTGAAGTGCTTGCGGGTTTTGAAATTGACAGTATGGCCTAAGTATTCGCGTTTTTTGAGTATTTGGACGATAGTAGATGAACACCAGCCGCAAGGGTCTTTGAAAGTCTTGGTTTTATTCACGCCCTCGCCATGCCGGGCAAGGTGAACGGAGGGGATTTCAATTTTCTGCTGTTTGAGCAGTTGGGAGATTTGATAGGGGCCGAAGCCCTCCATTGTCAAGCTAAAGATTTGCCGGACAACGGCGGCGGCCTCGTCGTCAATTACCCACTGTTCCCGCTTCTCGTCGGCCCAAAGGTAGCCATAGGGGATTTGCCCGGTCATGTGCTTGCCGGTCATGCCCTTGGCCTTGAATACCGACTTGATTTTCCGGCTGGTGTCACGGGCGTAAAACTCGTTGAACATACGTCGTTCGGGAAGGTGAAGCGCAAACAGCAAAAATCCAGTATTCATGCGGGTTTGCGGCGAGATGGCTCTCGATCAGATACCTCTCTTTCAGACGGTCAAGGGGCAGAAATCACAATCGCATAGTTGTTTTCATGGGAGAATGGCGGTAGCTGCGGTCATTCTCCCTTTTTTCGTTCCTGCCGCTTTCAACGAGGAGGAACACGAACATGGAAGAACCGAAAAGCACAGCAAAGCGCGGGGCAAAGACCGCTGCGGCTGCGCAGGAGGATAGAATCACGCTGCTCCCGCTGTCGGAGCTGCACGACTTCCCCAACCACCCATTCAAGGTGCGGGACGACGAGGCCATGCAGGAAACGGCGGAGAGCATCCGGCAGTACGGCGTACTCGTCCCCGCCATCGTCCGCCCCCGTGAGGACGGCGGCTACGAGATCATCGCCGGACATCGGCGCAGGCACGGCAGCGAGCTGGCGGGGCTTTCCGCCATGCCCTGCATTGTGCGGCAGATGGACGACGACACCGCCACCATCCTCATGGTGGACAGTAACATCCAGCGCGAAAACATCCTGCCCTCTGAACGGGCGCAGGCGTACAAAATGAAGCTGGAGGCCATCAAAAGACAGGGTACACGGCACGATTTAACTTCTGACCAACTTGGACAGAAGTTGAGTGGAAAGACTTCCCGCGAGGTTATTGCAGAGAACAGCAATGACAGCCCTACACAAATCCAGCGCTATATCCGCCTGACAGAACTCTCCCCGGAGCTTCAGCAGATGGTGGACGAGAAGAAGATCGGCATGACCCCTGCCGTGGAAATCTCCTACCTCAAGCCGGAGGAACAGCAAATGCTACTCACCGCCATCGACAGCGAGCAGGCCACGCCCTCGCTTTCGCAGGCGCAGCGCATGAAAAAGCTCTCCCGCGACGGCAAGCTCAACGACGACACCATGCTGGACATCATGATGGAGCAGAAAAAGCCGGAGGGGTATAACGTCGTCCTCTCGGTGGACAAGCTGCGCAAATACTTCCCGCGCTCCTATACGCCGCAGAAGATGGAGGAAACCATCCTGAAGCTGCTGGACGCATGGCTGCGCAAGCGCCAGCGTGACCAGTCCAGATAACCGAATACGACCGCAGACAACCACGACACCGACCGGGCAGAGAGCTTTCTTTGCCCGGTTTTGTCATATCCAGAGAGGAGCAAAGCCATGTATATCAACACGTTCAAGTATAAGCCGGAGGACGTTTCCTGCGTCCTCTGTACGGAATATGTCAAAAAGCTGGGCTGTACCGCCCTGTCCTGCCCCTGCCTTGCCGAGCGTATGGAGGCCGGTACGGTGGGCTACGCGGAGGCGGTCGCGGAGCTGTTCCCGTACCGTCCGCGCCTGACCGCAAGAATCATGCGGCTGGCGGAGAGCTTTCCCGGAACCATGTGGCAGGACAACGCCCACAGGAAGCGCATGGAGACCCTGCGGCTGCTGCTGGGCTGCCGCAAGGAGCGCGACACGCCGGAGTTCTTCGCCGCGCTGTATCTGCTGACCTCCAACAAGGAGCTTGCGGACAGGACCTTCAACTGCTTCTTCCGCGGCGGCATCGACTTCCGCTATGCCCGCAGGCGCGGCATTTCATCCCATGACTACACGCTGCTTATGGCGGCAAAGAGCCTTTACTGCCACACGGCGGAGGTCACGCAGGGTGACCTTGCGGAGCCGCAGATCATCCCCGATGAGGCGTTCCGGCTGCTCATCAACGCCCTGCTCATCGCCCGTTTCGGTCTGGACGCCCTGAAAATCACCGCAAGACGCGGGCAGCGGGAATATACCCTCCGCCGCCTCATCCGCCGCGAAGCAGGGGCAAACGCTCCGTCTGCGGGGCTGCTTTTTCCCTCCGAGGGGAGGTGAACACCGTGGCAGTATTTCGCGTGGAGAAGAACCACAATTACACGGTCATGTCCAATTATCACCTGCGGGACACCACCCTGACGCTGAAAGCCATCGGTCTGCTGTCCAAAATGCTCTCTTTGACCGATGAGTGGGACTACACCACCCGCGGGCTTGCCGCCATCTGCAAGGAGGGCGTGGACGCCATCGGCGCGGCGCTCAAGGAACTGGAATCGCACGGCTACCTTGTCCGCCGCCAGCTCAGGGACAGCCGCGGGCGCATCACCGACACCGAGTACACCATCTATGAATCGCCGCATACGCCTCTGCCGGATACGGCTTCACCAGATACGGAAAACCCGTATCTGGATACCCCGGATACGGACGAGCCATATACGGAAAAGCCCGCGCAATTAAATAAAGATAGAAGAAATAAAGAAAAAGAAATTCCAGATGAATCTATTACGGATACATCAAATCCTGATCCAATCTATCCCCCAGCCCCCTTGCAGGGCGCGGGATATGACAGGATGGGATACGAGGAAGCGCGAGAGATCGTCAGAGAGAATATCGAGTACGACATTCTGGTGCAGGACCCGCGGCAGGACAGAGAGCAGCTTGACGAGGTAGTGGAGCTTATTGCGGAAACCCTCTGCTCCCGCAGACAGACCATCGTGATTGCCGGAGACGAGTACCCGTCTGAGATGGTGAAGGAGAAACTGCTGCGCATCACAGCCTCCCACATCGAGTACGTCTTTGACTGCCTGAAGCAGAACACCACCTACGTCCGCAACATCAAGAAATACCTGCTGGCGTCGCTGTTCAACGCGCCCAGCACCATCGGAAGCTACTATTCCGCCCTCGTCAACCACGATATGTACGGCGACGGGCTGCGCGGCAGATGAGCGCTGGCTTCCACCGGCATTTATCCAATCACGAACAAAGGAGGGATGACCCATGCAGGAGGAAGTGGAAAACAGAGCGGTCACGCTGGTCATCAGCGCAACCAAGCTCACGGCGCGGCTGCTGAAGGCCGCCATTCTCAAATACCTTGCCAGCCGCAAGGAGAAAAAGCTGGCAAAGGCGCGCGCCGCGCCGGAGAAGCCCACCGGCAAGCAGACGGTGAAGCAGCTCATCGGGCAGAATCAGGGCGTATCCAATATCGAGATCACCGACAGCAACATCAAGTCCTTTGAGCGCGTGGCACGGAAATACGGCGTGGATTTCGCCGTGAAGAAGGACCGCAGCGTGTCCCCGCCGAAATACCTCATCTTTTTCAAGGGGCGGGACGCAGACGCGCTGACGGCGGCGTTCAAGGAATACACGGCAAAAGAGGTCAGACGCGCCTCGAAAGACAAACCCTCGGTGCTGGAGCAGCTCCGTGCGCTCAAGGCGAAGGTGCTGTCCCTTACGCCGGACAAGTCCCGGAACAAGGACAAGGGGCTGGAGCTATGAAGCAGATCAGCGTAAAGAAGCTCCTGCTTCCCAATATCCCCTATGTCTTTATCGCGTTCTTTGCCACAAAGCTGGGGCAGGCGGCGCGGCTGGCTCCCGGCGCGGACTTCTCTCAAAAGTCGCTGCACATCATGGAGGGCTTCGCCGCCGCGTTCCAATCGGCGCTGCCCAGCTTTCACCCCATCGACCTGTGCGTGGGCATTGCCGCCGCCCTGCTCATCCGGCTTGCCGTCTACGTCAAGGGGAAGAACGCAAGGAAGTTTCGGAAGAATATCGAGTATGGTAGCGCAAGATGGGGCAACGCAGAGGACATCAAGCCCTATGTAGACCCCACCTTTGCCAACAACGTCATTCTCACCCAGACGGAGCGGCTGACCATGAACAGCCGACCCAAGGACCCGAAAACGGCGCGGAACAAGAACGTACTGGTGGTGGGCGGCTCCGGCAGCGGCAAGACGCGGTTTTTCATCAAGCCCAACCTCATGCAATTACACAGTTCCTACGTTGTCACCGATCCAAAAGGCAGCATCGTGGTCGAATGTGGAAAATTACTTCAGCGAAATCAGTATAAGATCAAGATACTGAACACGATCAACTTCAAGAAGTCCCACCATTATAACCCCTTCGCGTATCTCCACAGCGAAAAGGACATTCTGAAGCTGGTCACGACCCTCATTGCCAACACGCAGGGGGACGGGAAATCCGGCGACGACTTCTGGCGCAAGGCGGAAACGCTGCTCTACACGGCGCTCATCGGCTATATCTACTACGAAGCGCCGGTTGAGGAGCAGAACTTCGCCACCCTCATCGAGATGATCAACACCATGGAGGTGCGGGAGGACGATGAGGACTTCAAAAATCCCGTCGATCTGATGTTTGAAGAACTGGCAAAGCGGGAGCCGCATCACTTCGCCGTGCGCCAATATGCCAAATATCGCTTAGCAGCGGGCAAGACAGCAAAAAGTATTCTAATTAGCTGCGGCGCGCGCCTTGCCCCCTTCGACATCCAGGAGCTTCGGGAGATCACGGCGTATGACGAGCTGGAGCTGGACACGCTGGGCGACCGGAAAACGGCGCTGTTTATCATTATTTCCGACACAGACGACACCTTCAACTTCCTTGCCAGCATGGTCTATACCCAGCTATTCAACCTCCTGTGCGACAAGGCGGACGACGTGTACGGCGGCAGGCTGCCCGTCCATGTGCGCTGCCTCATCGACGAGTGCGCCAACATCGGGCAGATTCCCAAGCTGGAGAAGCTGATGGCCACCATCCGCAGCCGCGAAATCTCCGCCTGCCTTGTTTTGCAGGCACAGAGCCAGCTCAAGGCGCTCTACAAGGACAACTGCGACACCATCATCGGCAACTGCGACAGCTCCGTATTCCTCGGCGGCAAGGAGCCGACCACATTAAAGGAGCTGTCCGCCGCGCTGGGCAAGGAGACCATTGACACCTTCAACACCGGCGAAAGCCGCGGCAGAGAGGTTTCCCACAGCCTGAACTATCAGAAGCTCGGCAAGGAGCTGATGAGTCAGGATGAGCTTGCCGTTCTTAATGGCGGCAAGTGTGTCTTGCAGCTGCGCGGCGTAAGGCCGTTCCTATCCGACAAATACGACATCACAAAACACCCCAACTACAAGTATCTTTCGGACGCGAATCCCAAGAACGCCTTTGACATTGAAAAATTCCTCTCCACAAAGCTCAAGCTGAAGTCGGAGGAGGAATTTGAGGTCTTTGACGCGGGCGCGGCCGCAGGTTCAGAATCCGCCTGATTTGGCGGATTTTTATATATAGATCAGACACCCATTCCGTAAAGGAGGACGCCGACAATGCAGCAGACACACGAGAAACGCAAAGTCGGAGGAAAGCACAACCGAAAATTTGAAAGGAGAAGCCGGAATCGACAGCCGCACAGCGCGGCCAGCTTATTCCGGCTTTGCGGTTTCCATCGTAAAAACCATAAAGAAACGATTCCGGCACATAAAATATGGATTTCTTCAATAGCGCAGTCGATGTTTTGCAGACCCTCGTCATTGCCCTCGGAGCCGGTCTTGGCATCTGGGGCGTGATCAACCTTCTGGAAGGTTACGGAAATGACAATCCGGGCGCAAAATCGCAAGGGATGAAACAGCTCATGGCGGGCGGCGGTGTGGCGCTCATCGGTATGATCCTCGTGCCGCTGCTCAAAGGGCTGTTCGGTTAATCCCGTCCATGCCGCAATGTAAAACCCTTCGCCCCTGCCCGCCCTCTGCGGGCGGGGGCGGGAAAGGAGGGCTGACCCATTGGATTTGATATGGGAAAAATTCACCGAATGGCTAAAGGAGCTGCTGGTCGGGGGCATCATGGACAACCTCACCGGCCTCTTTGATAACGTCAACGCCAAGGTCGCGGAGGCGGCGGGACACATCGGCAGCACCCCGCAGGCGTGGAACGCCAATATTTACAGCATGATCCGCTCTCTCTCGGATAACCTGATCCTGCCCATCGCCGGCGTGATTCTCGCCTTTGTGATGACACTGGAGCTGATCCAGCTCATTGCGGACCGTAATAACCTCCACGACATCGACACATGGGTATTCTTTAAGTGGGTATTCAAGACAGCGGCAGCCGTGCTCATCGTATCCAACACATGGAACATCGTCATGGGCGTGTTTGAGGCAGCGCAGAGTGTGGTAAACAGCGCCTCCGGCCTTATCGTGGGCAACACCTCCATCAACCTCGCCGACCATATCGCGGACCTTGAGGCGAGGCTGCTGGAGATGAACGTGTGGACGCTTTTGGGGCTGTGGCTGCAATCCTTCGTGGTGGGCTTCACCATGTGGGGGCTGACCATCTGCATTTTCATCATCATCTACGGCAGAATGATCGAGATTTACCTCGTCACCAGTATCGCGCCCATCCCCATGGCCACCATGATGGGTAAGGAATGGGGCGGCATGGGGCAGAATTATCTCCGCTCCCTGCTGGCTTTGGCGTTTCAGGGCTTTCTCATCATCATCTGCATCGCCATCTATGCGGTGCTGGTACAGAATATGCTCATAGACGACAACATTTCCACGGCCATCTGGCTGTGCATGGGCTACACGGTGCTACTTTGCTTCACCCTGTTCAAAACCAGCAGTCTCGCAAAGTCAATTTTCAACAGTCATTAGAGAGGTGAACCAACATGAACAAATCCACAAATACGGAACAGGATAGGCTATCGCGTCTGTTTGCGCGGCTCGATGAAAATCTCACCACCTTACAGGGCGAGTGGGAGCAGATGAGCAGACATGACCTGATCTGCAACTCCGCCGCCATCACCGCCGTGCGCCAGATCCATGAATACCTGACCACCGCCCACGGCTTTGAGCCGGATGAGGCGGACTACCTGCTGCTGTTCGACAACCCGTTGAAGATGGTGGCTGATAAGTGGCAGAACCGCATGGAGGATATGAGCGACGTTTGCTTTGCGCTGGACGAGGTATTTGAAAAGCAGGACGTCTTGCAGAGCTACGCAATGAGCAGCACCGAGTGCCGCCCGTCGGTGCTGGAAAAGCTCCGCACGTCAGCAGAGCGCACGCCCGCAAGGGCGATCAAGGACAAGGAGGCGGAGATTTGTTGACACTTACCCCCATTTCGCTGTCCGAAGCAAATGCCTTTGTCGCCCTTTGGCACCGACATCATAAGCCCGTCGTTGGACACAAGTTTTCCATCGGCTGCGAGGCAGACGGACGGTTGGCAGGCGTCGCCATCGTAGGGCGTCCGGTCAGCCGGTATCTGGACGATGGGAAAACGCTGGAGGTTAATCGCCTTTGCACCGACGGAACCAAAAACGCTTGCAGTTTCCTTTACGCTGCTGCGGCACGGGCGGCGCGGGCAATGGGCTATCAGCGAATCATCACCTATACGCTGGACACCGAGGGCGGAGCAAGCCTGCACGCTGCTGGCTGGTGCTGCGCGGGGCGGGCAGGCGGCACTGCGTGGACAGGTTCGAGAGCGCCGAAGGCTGGACAATACCCTGCGCAGATGAAACTCCGCTATGAAAAAACACTATGACATAGGAGGTAAACCAATATGGCATACGTTCCCGTACCCAAAGACCTAAACGCGGTCAAGACCAAGGTGCTGCTGAACCTGACGAAGCGCCAGCTCGTCTGCTTCGGCGCGGGCGCGGCGCTGGGCGTTCCGCTGTTCTTCCTGCTCAAAGCCCATACCGGCGTCAGCACGGCGGCGATCTGCATGATCCTGCTCATGCTGCCCTTTTTCCTGCTGGCCATGTATGAGAAGAACGGACAGCCCCTTGAAAAGATCGTCCGCAACATCGTGCAGGTCTGCTTCCTGCGCCCCAAGCAGCGCCCTTACGCAACCAATAATTTCTACGCCGTTCTGGAACGGCAGGACAATTTAGACCGGGAGGTGTATCGCATTGTCCACCCGCACAAAACTCACCCGCGCCGAACGCAGGCAGATCGAGGCCGCCATCGCAAGAGCGAAGCGGCAGGATAAGAAACAGAAGTCCGCGCAGGACAGCATCCCGTTTCAGCGGATGTTCCCCGACGGCATCTGCCGCGTGACGGACAGCTACTACACGAAAACCGTCCAGTTTCAGGACATCAACTATCAGCTCAACCAGAACGAGGACAAGACCGCTATCTTTGACGGCTGGTGCGACTTCCTCAACTACTTTGACAGCTCCGTGCGCTTTCAGCTCTCCTTTGTGAATATGTCCGCCAACAAGGACAATTACGCAAGGTACATCACCATCTCGCCGCAGGGCGACGATTTTGACAGCATCCGTCTGGAATACACCCAGATGCTCCAGAACCAGCTTGCCCGCGGCAACAACGGCCTCATCAAGACCAAGTACCTGACCTTCGGCGTGGAGGCGGACGGGCTGAAAGCCGCAAAGCCCCGCTTAGAGCGCATCGAAACCGACATCCTCAACAACTTCAAGCGTCTCGGCGTGGCGGCGGAGCCGATGAACGGCACGGAGCGGCTGCGGCTGCTGCACGGGATGCTGCACATGGACGAGCAGGAGCCGTTCCGCTTCTCGTGGGACTGGCTGGCACCCTCCGGGCTTTCGGTCAAGGACTTCATCGCGCCCAGCTCCTTTGAGTTCCGCACCGGACGCTCCTTCGGCGTCGGCAGGCGCATCGGCTGCGCCAGCTTCTTGCAGATTTTAGCGCCGGAGCTGAACGACCGGATGCTGGCGGACTTCCTCGACATGGAAAGCTCCCTCATCGTCAGTATGCACGTCCAGTCCGTGGATCAGGTCAAGGCCATCAAGACCATCAAGCGGAAGATCACGGATTTGCAGAAGATGACCATTGAGGAGCAGAAAAAGGCCGTCCGCGCCGGATACGACATGGACATCATCCCCTCGGACCTCGCCACCTACGGCACGGAGGCGAAGAAGCTGCTGCAAGACCTGCAAAGCCGCAACGAGCGAATGTTCCTGCTGACCTTTATTGTGGTCAACACCGCAGGCAGCCGCCAGCAGCTTGACAACAACGTGTTTCAGGCGGCCTCCATCGCCCAGAAGTACAACTGCCAGCTTACCCGCCTTGATTTCCGTCAGGAGGAGGGGCTGATGAGCAGCCTCCCGCTGGGGCTGAACCAGATCGAGATACAGCGGGGCCTTACCACCTCCAGCGTCGCCATCTTCATTCCCTTTACCACGCAGGAGCTGTTTCAGGACGGCAAGGAAGCGCTGTACTGCGGGCTGAACGCCCTCTCCAACAACCTCATCATGGTAGACCGCAAGCGTCTCAAGAACCCCAATGGCCTCATCCTTGGTACTCCCGGCAGCGGCAAGAGCTTTGCCGCAAAGCGGGAGATTGCCAACGTGTTCCTCGTCACCGACGACGACATCATCATCTGCGACCCCGAAGCCGAGTACGGACCGCTGGTGGAGCGTCTGCACGGACAGGTCATTAAAATCTCCCCCACAAGCCCGCATTACATCAACCCTATGGACCTGAATCTCAACTATTCGGACGATGAAAATCCGCTGAGCCTGAAATCCGACTTCATCCTCTCCCTCTGCGAGCTGATCGTCGGCGGCAAGGACGGCCTCATGCCGGTGGAAAAGACCATCATCGACCGCTGTGTGCACATGGTGTACCGGGATTATCTCAGCGACCCTGTGCCGGAGAATATGCCGATTCTGGAGGACTTGTATAACGAGCTGCGGCGGCAGGAGGAAAAGGAGGCGCAGTACATCGCCACGGCTTTGGAAATCTACGTTTCCGGCTCCCTCAACGTGTTCAACCACCGCACCAACATCAACATTGAAAACCGTATTGTCAGCTTCGACATCAAGGAGCTGGGCAAGCAGCTCAAGAAGATCGGGATGCTCATCGTGCAGGACGCCGTGTGGAACAGAGTCACCATCAACCGGGAAGCCCACAAGTCCACTCGCTACTACATTGACGAAATGCACCTTTTGCTACGCGAAGAGCAGACCGCCGCCTACACGGTGGAAATCTGGAAGCGCTTCCGCAAGTGGGGCGGCATTCCCACCGGCATCACGCAGAATGTCAAAGACCTGCTCTCCTCCCGCGAGGTGGAGAACATCTTTGAGAACAGCGATTTCATCCTCATGCTCAATCAGGCCAGCGGCGACCGGCAGATTCTCGCCAAACAGCTCAATATCTCCCCCCATCAGCTCTCGTATGTCACCCACAGCGGTGAAGGCGAAGGGCTGCTTTTTTACGGCAACGTCATTCTTCCCTTTGTAGACCGCTTCCCCCGCGGGGAGCTTTACGACCTGCTCACCACCAAGCCACAGGAGCAGACTGCATAACAAAACAAGAAAGGAATTGCACGATGGAAAACAAACTGATGATTTTTGAAAACAACGCCTTTGGAAAGGTGCGAACGCTGAACCTCAACGGCGAGCCGTGGTTTGTAGCGGCGGATGTGTGCAAAGCGCTGGAACTGGGGAATCCGAGCATGACGGTTGAGCGTCTGGATGATGATGAAAAGGGTATCAGCACTATTGATACCCTTGGTGGGAAACAGCGCATGGCTATCATCAACGAACCCGGACTGTATTCGCTGGTGATCACCTCCCGCAAGCCGGAGGCAAAGGCGTTCAAGCGCTGGATCACCCATGAGGTCATTCCGGCCATCCGCAAGCACGGCGCGTACATGACGAAATCCGTGTTGGAGCAGGTGCTGGAAAACCCGGAGCTGGTGCTGCTCATGGCGCAGCGGATGCTGGAGGAACAGCGGAAAAACGAGCTGCTTCAGCAGGAGCTGCGGCTGGCAAAGCCCAAGGCGGACTTCTACGATGCGTTCATCCACCCGGAGTGCTGCACCAATCTCCGCGCCACCGCAAAGGAGCTGAAGGTGCCGGAGAAAATGTTCACCGCGTTCCTCATCCGCAAGCGCTATCTCTACCGCGCGCCCTCCGGGACGCTGCTGCCCTACGCAAAGCCCGCCAGCGACGGCCTGTTCTTCGTAAAGGACTATATCGCCGTCAACGGGCATCAGGGGGTATATACCCTTGTCACGCCCAAGGGCAAGTCGCTGTTCCTCTCCATGCTGGGTGAGATCGCCTGACTTGATTCTACTATAAATAATGTAAAGGAGAGCATCACAATGGAAAAAGAAAATCTGTACCTGATCCACGGCGAGGACTATCTGCGCCACATCGAGGAAAAGCTGGAGCTGCTGTGGATGGCGACCATCCTCATGCACTACATCAAAAACGGAGCCGAGAAGGACGGCTATCTGGACCTTGTACGCAGATCCACCCTCGACTTTGACGAGCGCTGCGAGGAGATGTTAAGCTCTTGGGGCAGGGCGCTCAATTACCTCAAGTCCCGTGACCTTGCGGACCTGTCCGACCTCATCGAAAACGACCTGATCGAGCCGGAATACGCCGGTTACGTTCCTGCGGATAATCCCTGCTGCCCCGGCGAACGCTGCTGCGAGTATGCCGAGCGCATCGAGCGCGAATACGCCGCAGAGCGTGAGGCGGACGAGGACAATGAGGACGCCGACGTATTTGAGTACGACGGAGAACCGGCCATATCTGAGCTGACCGGCGTGTGCAGGGACATCCTCACTGCTGTCGAGGGGCTTACCTCGCTTCTAAGGGATGAGTTCGACTATGCAGGCTGACCGCATCTACTGCGGCGACGCCCTGACCGTGCTGAAAACCCTGCAGGACAATTCCGTGAACTGCTGCGTAACCTCGCCGCCGTACTACGCACTGCGGGATTACGGCGTAGATGGGCAGATCGGGCGGGAGGAAACCCCGGCGCTGTATGTGGAGCGCCTGACTTCCATTTTCCGGGAGGTCAGGCGCGTTCTCACGCCGGACGGCACCCTCTGGCTGAACATCGCGGACACCTATGCCGGAAAGGGCAATCAGGGGGATAGCCTCGACCCCAAGTACCCCAACGGCAGAACCGGTCAGGCGGTCGCCCTCAACGGCAAGGTGGAGGGCTGCAAGGCAAAGGACATGATCGGCATCCCGTGGCTGCTTGCCTTCGCGCTGCGCGCAGACGGCTGGTATCTGCGCTCGGACATCATCTGGATGAAAGCGAATCCCATGCCGGAAAGCACCAAGGACAGGCCAAGCCGCTGCTATGAGCATATTTTCCTGCTGTCCAAGTCCCGCCGCTACTATTACGATGCCGCTGCCATCGCGGAGCCGGTTGCGGCCTCCACTCCTGCGCGGATGAAGCGCGGATTTGGTGCAGGCAACAAGTATTCCGCAGATATTCCCGGTCAGAAGCACCAACACCTCAACGACCACCGCCCGAACGGGTACGCCGATGAGGACATCCCGCAGCTTCGCAACAAGCGGGACGTGTGGCAAATCAACACCGTGCCGTACCGGGGCGGGCATTTCGCCGCTTTCCCGCCAAAGCTGGCGGAAACCTGTCTGCTGGCAGGCTGCCCGCCCGGAGGCGTGGTGCTGGATCCCTTCCTCGGCTCCGGCACTACGGCGGCGGTGGCAAGGCAGCTCGGACGGCACTACATCGGCATTGAGCTGAACCCGGAATACTGTACGCTGGCAGAGAAACGGATCGGAGGTGTTGCGGTATGAACGCCTACACCCGGCAGGATTTGAGCGTCATGCAGGCGTGGCCGCTGGAGCGGAAAATTCGCGTGACGCAGGCGAAGATCATTGAATGGTATCACCACTACGGCGGCAAGGTCGCCGTTTCCTTTTCGGGCGGCAAGGACAGCACCGTTCTGCTGGACCTTGCACGGCGGGCGTTCCCCGACATTCCCGCCGTGTTTGTAGACACGGGGCTGGAATACCCGGAGATACGGGAATTTGTGAAAACCGTTCCCAATGTAACGTGGCTGCGGCCCGAAATGCCCTTTTCAAAGGTCATATCGGAATACGGCTATCCCGTCATATCCAAGGATGTGGCGCGGCGTATCCGCTACGCCCGAAAGGGCGGCACATGGGCGCTATGCCATCTGAACGGATTAAACCGTGACGGTACGCCCTCAAAATTCAATGAACGATACATGAAATGGCGTATCCTGCTGGATGCGCCATTTCCCGTTTCTGACGCCTGCTGCACCGTGATAAAGGAGCGTCCCCTGCACAGATATAACAGGGAAACCGGTAGAAAGCAGATCATTGCGACCATGGCCTGTGAGAGCGCACGCCGCCAGAGCGTCTATCTCAAAATCGGATGCAACGCCTATCATAAGCGGGACCCCACCTCTCAGCCCATGTCCTTCTGGACAGAGCAGGATGTGCTGGCCTATCTCAAAATGACCGGTATCCCGTATGCGTCCGTCTACGGCGAGATCGTGGAGGAAAACGGCAGGCTGACCACCACCGGCGCGAAGCGCACCGGCTGTATGTTCTGTATGTTCGGCATCCATCTGGAGAAGCCGCCGAACCGCTTTCAGCGCATGGCGCTGACACATCCCAAGCAGTACGATTTCTGCATCCATAAATTGGGCTGCGGCAAGGTGCTGGACTTTCTCGGCGTACCGTATGCCCCGAACGGAGGTGAAACCCCATGAGCAAACGCTCGCCCCGGCTGCTGTTTACCGACGAGGAGCTGGCAGCGCCGGAACTGAAAAAGGCCATCCGAAAAGCGGACAAGCGTATGAAGAAGCTGGAAAAGGCCGAGGCGAAGATACCCAAGAAAACCGTAAAGCGGAAGCAGCGCACGGTAGACCCGCAGACCGGCAGGGTAACGACGCGTCTTTCCTTTGAGGAGGTGGACAAAAAACGCCCGCCCTCCAAGCTGGCCCACGCCCTGCGGGACGCGCCCGGTGCGGCGGCGCTATCTGCCGTCCACAGGGAGATTCGGGAGCATGAGCAGGACAATGTGGGTGTGGAGAGCGCCCACGGCGTGGAGCAGGCGGCGGAGCGCGCCGTGCGACTTGCCCAGCACGCCCACCGCTCCCACAAGGAGAAGCCCTACCGCCGCGCAGACCGCGCCGAGGTCAAGGCAGACCGCGCCAACCTCCGTGCGCTGGACAAAACGGCACAGCACCATGACCCGCAGTTTTCCAGCAATCCCTACTCCCGCTGGCAGCAGAAGCAGGCTATCAAGCGGGAGTACGCCGCCGCCAAAGCCGGAAAAAGCGCCGGGAATACGGTCAAAGCCTCCGAAGCCACGGCAAAGGCGGCGCGGAAAGCCGCAGAGAACACCAAGAAAACCGGTGAGTTCATCGCCCGTCACAAAAAGGGCTTTCTTATCGTGGGCGGCATCGCGGCAATGATTGTCCTCATCCTCTGCACCGTTTCCTCCTGTTCTCTGCTGATTCAGGGCGGAGCCACCGGCGTCAACGTGTCCACCTACCCCAGCGAGGACGCGGATATGCTGGCGGCAGAGGCGCAGTATTGCGCCATGGAAGCGGAATTGCAGCAGTATCTCAACACCTACGAAAGCACCCACGACTACGACGAGTACCACTTCGAGCTGGACGACATCGAGCATGACCCCTATGTGCTGATCTCCGCCGTCACCGCCCTTATGGGCAGGGAGTGGACGCTTTCCGAGGTAGGCGGCATACTCGATATGCTGTTTGAAAAGCAGTACATCCTAACGGAAACCGTCGCTACGGAAACGAGATACCGCACGGAAACCCGTACCGGCTACTACACCGACGCGGACGGCAATCTGCAAAGTTACGAGTACGACGTGCAGGTGCCGTACACCTATTACATCTGCACCGTAAAGCTGGAAAACTTTAACCTCTCCCATGTGCCGGTCTATATCATGTCGCAGGATCAGCTCTCCCTTTACGCCATGTATATGGCTACTCTGGGCAACCGCCCGGACCTGTTCGGCGGCTCGGAGTACATCGGGAAATACTACACCGCCGACTATGAGAAGTACGAGATACCCCCGGAAGCGCTGGAGGACGCGCAGTTCGCCGCCATCATCAAGGAGGCGGAGAAGTACCTCGGCTACCCCTACGTCTGGGGCGGCAGCAGTCCTGCCACCTCCTTCGACTGCTCCGGCTTCGTCAGCTACGTCTACAACAACTGCGGCGTGGGCTGGAGCTTCGGCAGGCTGGGCGCGGAGGGACTGCGCCAGCTCTGTACGCGGGTGTCCGCCGCCAATGTCCGACCGGGCGATCTGGTGTTCTTTCAAGGCACCTATGACACCACCGGTGCGTCCCATGTGGGCATTTATGTAGGCAACAACATGATGCTTCACTGCGGCGACCCCATCCAGTACACAAGCCTCAATTCAAGCTATTGGCAATCCCACTTCCTTGCTTACGGGCGGCTGTCCCCGCCCTGATCTCGCTGAAAGGAGCAAAAAATGAACCCTAAGATTACAAAGCTCAAGGCTGAACGGGCGAAAAACGATGAAAAGATCGCCGCCCTCCAGTCCCGCAACCGGGAGCTTGACGAGAGCATCGTCGAGCTGGAGAATACCGACATCATCGGCCTTGCCCGCGCCACCGGCATGAGCATGGAGGAGCTGGCACAGTTCCTCACACAGCTCAAAAGGGGCGGTGCGCCCTTTATCACACCCAATACTAAGGAGGATACGGACTATGTGCATGAAGAAGAATAACAACCGGCTGCTGCGCGGAGTTGCCGCCGTCCTTTGCCTTGCTCTGATGTTCCTCACCATGTCCGGCATGGCCATGGCGACGGATATGGAGGACACCCCGGCAGGCGGCGCGCCGGAAAGCACGCCGGAGATCGTGGAGGCCGAGCTTCCCGCCACGCCCGAAGAAACGCCGGAGCCCCCTCCGGCAGAGCAAGGGCCGAACACACAGGAACCGGCTCCCGCACCGCCTGAAACGACGGAAACGCCGCAGCCGGAGGCGGAATACGCGCTGGAGGCAGATATTCCGGCAGGCTGGCACAACGCGCCGGTGACGGTCACGGTCCGTATCAGGGACAAAAACAACGCGGGCTGGCAGAAGGTAGAGGCGGCGCTGCGGGAAACCGCCGAAAGGACAGACCTGACGGAGCAGTTTGCCCACGACGGCCTCGCCCGCTACACGGTGCCGGACAACGGTATCGTGTTTTTCTTTGTCAACGACCCCTACGGCACGGAGCATACGCTGACGCTGGAGCTGCGCTACATAGACCTTGAAGCGCCGGTCCTTCGCGCAGGCGTCAGCGGTACGCTGCTGCGCGTGGAGGCCGCCGACGCACTCTCCGGCATGGCGGGCGTCTATGTGAACGATGAGCTTTATACCACCCTGCAAAACGGCGAGTTCAGCGTCCGCATTGACAAAAACACGCGGGATTCCCACTTTTACATCATGGGCGTGGACAATGCAGGCAACCGCACGGGCTATGTGGTGATCGCCAACCCCTTCTATGAAAAGGAAACGCCTGCGCCCAGCCCCACACCGGAGCAGCACAGCACCCATTGTCCCGCAGACTGCGATTGCAGGAAGCAGCCCTCCGGCAATACCGGCAGCAGCGGCAATACCGGCAGCAACGGCAGCAATACCGGTGCAGGAAAGCCCTCCAACGCCTCCGGCAGCACGGGAAAGACCGCTGCGGCACAGACGCCCGCCGCCGAGCTGGCGAAAGCACAGGAGCCCGCCGGTACCGCCGCGCCTGTCGCCATTGAGAAAGGGACGGGCTTTTCCAAAAACGGCAGCGCCGTTACCCGCGACCTGCTCTATGACAAGCACACCAACAAGCAGTTCATCGCGGTGGAAACCCGCAACGGCCATACCCTCTATCTGGTGATTGACTACGATAAGCCGCTGGACGAGGACGGAGATCAGTATGAAACCTACTTTTTGAACCTTGTGGACGAAAGCGACCTGCTTGCACTCATCGACGAGGATTCCGCCCCCGTCTGCTCCTGCAAGGACAAGTGCGAGGCAGGTGCGGTCAACACCGCCTGCGCGGTCTGCAAGACCAATATGACGGAGTGCATGGGAAAGGAAAAGGTCACGGAAAAGACGCCGGAGCCCGACCCGACACCGGATACGAGCGACAGCCCCGACAAGGACGGCGGCGAAAAGAAGTCCGGCAGCGGTCTTGTTGTGATTGTGCTGCTGCTCCTGATGGCGGGCGGCGGCGCGCTGTATTGGTTCAAGCTCCGTAAGAAAAAGCCCGACACAAAGGGACCTGTGGACTTGGACGATTACGACTACGGCGATGAGGATGAAGATGAGGAATACGAAAACGAGGACGATGCGGACGAGCCGGAGGAAACGGAGGACGCGGATGCATGACCCTTTTCACAAAAAACCCGCTGGAGCGGCTGATGATGCAGCGCCCCCATCCGGGAAAGGAGGAAACGCCGCGCACCCCCGCCCCGGAGGGGCATTTCTGCTGCGGCTGTTCCCGCTACGGCACCGTCTGCCTCCGTCCCTGCTACCGTGACACCGACCTGCGGGAGAAGCTGCTGGTAAAAGCGCCGGAGCGTTAGGACCCCCGACCCTTGCCGCATTCTCCCACCGATGCTACAATGTACCCATGAAAGACCAAATGCAGCGGAAAAGGATGTGATACGGATGCTGAGCTTTGAACGGGTGCTGGAGGCATTCAGGGAGCACCTTACAGAAGATACCGGCGTGGAGGTGGTGCCGACCCGGCACGGCTATACCTACCTCACATGGGATGACAGGCGTGAAAATTGGGACACCGCTGAGATTTGCCTCACGCCGGAGGCGCTGCTGGACAGGCTGACCGGCGCGGTGGAAAGCTATGAACAGTGCCGCCTTTTGGATGGAACACGGGACCCAACCGACGCCGAGCGCAAAGCCTTTGCCGAGGCTGCCGAGCGATACCGGAAGCGGTGCCTTGAACGGCCCTGACCCACATACGATTAGAAAAACAGACACGAAAAGCAGTCCTTCGGGGCTGCTTTTTGCTGTGCAGAAAAGGAGAAAAATGAATATGACACACCATAAATTAGTGATCGCGGAAAAGCCCTCCGTCGCCCAGTCCATCGCCGCCGTGCTGGGCGCGACCAAACGCAACGACGGCTATCTTTCGGGAAACGGCTACCTTGTAAGCTGGTGCTATGGGCATCTGGCGGAGCTGGCGGGCGCGGATGTGTACGATGAAAAGTACGCCAAGTGGCGCTATGACGATCTGCCCATCCTGCCCGCAAACTGGCGCTTCACGCTGAAAGCGGACAAAGCCAAACAGTTCGAGCTGCTGCGGGATCTCATGCGCCGGGAGGACGTGACCGAGGTCATCAACGCCTGCGACGCAGGGCGCGAGGGCGAGCTGATCTTCCGCACCGTCTACTACATGGCGGGCTGCACGAAAACCATGAAGCGGCTTTGGATCTCCTCCATGGAGGACGAGGCCATCCGAAAGGGCTTTGCAGACCTTCGTCCGGGACGGGAGTACGACGGGCTGCACCAGTCCGCCCTTTGCCGCGCCCGCGCGGACTGGCTGGTGGGCATCAACGCCACAAGGCTTTTCTCCGTCCTCTACCACCGCACTCTGAACGTGGGGCGCGTCATGACGCCCACGCTGGCGCTCATCGTCCAACGGGAGGCGGAGATCGGGGCGTTCCACCCGGAAGTCTTTTACGCAGTGAACCTTCGCTGCGGCGATTTTGCCGTAGTGTCCGAAAAGTTCAAAGAAAAAGCGGAGGCGGACGCCCTTGCCGCCGCCTGCGCCGGTCAGCCGGTCACGGTCAGGACGGTGCAGCGCACGGAGAAAACGGAGAAAGCGCCGCTGCTCTACGACCTGACCGCGCTCCAACGGGATGCCAACCGCACGTTGGGCTATACCGCACAGCAGACGCTTGACTACCTGCAAGCCCTCTATGAAAAGAAGCTCTGCACCTACCCCCGCACGGACAGCCGCTTCCTCACCGATGATCTGGAACCCTCCGTGCCGGAGCTTGCAGCCGTTGCCGCCGCCATCTGCGAAACAACCGCGCCAGAGGGCGTAAACGCAAGGCAGGTCTGCGACAGCCGCAAGGTCAGCGACCACCACGCTATCCTTCCTACCGCCAGCGCGGGCAAGGCGGATACCTCCGTCCTGCCGCTGGGAGAGCGCGATATTTTGCGCCTTGTGGCAGGGCAGCTTCTCCGTGCGGTCAGCGACGCACACCGCTATACAGAAACCGCCGTTACGCTGGAGTGCGGCGGCGCTGTATTCACCCTCAAGGGCAGAACCACCCTCGTTCCCGGCTGGAAGCGGTATCTCGCGCAGGAAAAGCGGGACGCCGCGCTGCCGGAGCTGTCGGAGGGGCAGGTATTGGATTGCGCCGAAGCCGCCGTAAAGGAGGGCAAGACCACGCCGCCCAAGCATTATACGGAGGATACACTGCTCTCCGCCATGGAGACTGCCGGAAAGGAAGATATGCCGGAAGAAGCGGAACGAAAGGGACTGGGAACGCCCGCCACCCGCGCTGCCATTATCGAAAAGCTGGTAGCCACGGGCTTTGTGGAGCGCAAGCGGGCGAAGAAGGCCGTCAGCCTTGTGCCTGCCCATACCGGCGTTTCCCTCATCACCGTGCTGCCGGAGCAGTTACAGTCCCCGCTTCTCACCGCCGAATGGGAATACCGCTTGCAGCAGGTGGAGCGCGGCGAGCTGTCCCCGGACGAGTTCATGACCGGCATTGCGGATATGCTCACGGAGCTGGTAAAAACCTACAAGGTCATCTCCGGCGCGGAGGTGCTGTTCCCCTCCGGCCGTGAGGTCATCGGCAAATGCCCCCGCTGCGGCAGCGACGTGACCGAGAGCAAAAAGGGCTTCTTCTGCGAGAAAAACGACTGCCGCTTCGGGCTGTGGCGGGACAACAAGTTCTTTGCCGCCAAGCGTGCCGCGCTGACAAAAAAGGTCGCCGCCGCGCTGCTTGCAGACGGGCGGGTGAAACTCACCGGCCTCTACTCCGAAAAGACCGGCGGCACCTACGACGCCACCGCCGTGCTGGAGGATACCGGCGAGAGCGTCCGCTTCCGGCTGGAGTTTGACAAGGGGGCGAGGACATGAAGCTCTCCAAGCTGGAGCAGGAAAGTATCATCCTCTACAACGAGGAAGAATCCACCGCCAGCATTTACACCCACGACCCGAAGCTGATACGCAAGCTCAAGCGCCTTGCGGAGAAATACCCGGACAAGGTGTACCCGGATAGGGTCGTCCACGCCGGAGCGGTCAGCTACGCCGTGCCGAAAAGCTGCGTCAGCGTCCGGGAGCCGTTCAGCGACGAACGGCGCAGAGCCGCCAGCGAACGCGCCAAAAACGCCGGATATACGCCGCCCGCAAGGAGTATATACTCCGAAAATGAATAAGAACCGAGCGCCCGCACAGGAAAGCCTACCCCTGCGCGGGCGCTGCCATTTTAGGGGTAAACAGCCCATGAAATGAAAGGAAGTGCCTATGACACGAAAATCTCCGTATCCGACAAGAGCGGATTATCCGGCATTGATTGTAAACGCCAAGCCTGCGCTGCGCGAGCTGTTGGGCGCGGCCTCGTATGAACGGAGGATCGCCGTTCTCAACGAATGTTCTCTCGATGTGGTCAACACCGTCTGCACGATCATGGTGCTGGGGCGGCAGTATCTCTATCAGCGCCGCAAAAAGCCCTTCAACGCGCCGGACGCGGCATTTGTACGCTGGGCGGCGGACCTGTGGACGCTGCGGGAGCAGGACAAGGCAGGCGACATCCGCTATCTCTGCGGAAAAACGGATTTACGGGAATATCTTTCGCGGGGGCTTCAGCTCCTGCGTATCGACCTGATGGAAGGAGGAACCTATGCCAGAGAAACCCGGTAAAAACAGAGAACAGCTCAAGGAGATCACCGACCGCATCGAGGCGGGCATCCGCGACATCTTTGAATCCGGCGATATGGAAAAGTACCGCAATTACCTGCGCACCATGAGCCGGTTTCACAACTATTCCCTCAACAATCAGGCGCTCATCCACTTGCAGCGCCCGGACGCCACCTTTGTGGCGGGCTACAACCGCTGGCGGGACAAGTTCTCCCGCCATGTGCTGCGGGGTGAGAAGGGCATCACCATCATCGCGCCCACGCCGTATAAGAAGAAAATCGAGCAGGAAAAGCTCGACCCGGACACCAAGCTGCCCATTCTGGACGCGGACGGCAAAATCATCACCGAGGAAAAGGAGATCGAGATCCCCATGTTCCGCCCGGTCAAGGTGTTCGACTACGCCCAGACGGACGGAAAGCCCCTGCCGGAGCGCGTGGCCAGCCCCGTCGCCAACCTGACCGGCAGCGTTGAGAATTATGAGGCGTTCATGGAGGCGCTGCGCCGTTCCTCTCCCGTGCCGGTGGAGGTAAAGCCGCTGTCTGCGGATATGGACGGCTATTTCAGCCCCAAATCCCAGAGCATCACGCTGCGGGAGGGCATGAGCGAGGTGCAGACGGTATCCGCCGCCGTCCATGAGATCGCCCACGCCAAGCTCCACAATTACGGCTTGCAGCAGCCAGAGGAGCGCAGGCATAAGAGCCGCAATACCGAGGAGGTGGAGGCCGAAAGCATCTCCTTTATGGTCTGCGCCTGCTTTGGCATCGAAACCGGCGCAAACAGCTTCGGTTATGTGGCAACGTGGTCAAAAAACGCCGAGCTGCCGGAGTTCCGTGCCAGTCTGGACACCATCAGCAAGACCGCAAACGGCATCATCACGGATGTGGAGAAGCACTTTGCGGAAATCTGCCGGGAGCGCGGCGTCGAGCTGCCCAAGGACACGGAATATGAGCTTGTCACCATCCCGCCCTCCCGCGCCGACGCACTGACCTTTGCCGCCGACTACGCGGCGTTCCTGCGCCGGGATCTGAACGTTCCCGACAGCGCGGACAGACCCGCGGCGGAGGCGGTGGCGGACAGGCTGCTTGCCGGTGAGAACGCAGAGCTGCGGAAGGAACTGGAGGATTTCGTCAAGCTGGCAGACGAGATCGGCATCGACGACGGCTCCCACGCTCTGCTGGAACGCTTTAACGGTCTGTTCCGTCAGGAATGGCGGGCAAAGGAAGAACCGCAGCCGGAGGTTGAAACGGAAACGCCGAATGTTGAGGATGAGTTGCCGCCGCTGCCGGAGCTGGAGCAGGGCTATCCCATGCCGGATACGGGCATCGGCTTTTCAGAAATGTATCAGTACGGCTACACGGACGGCAACGCCATGCTGCCGCTGACAAAGGAGCGCGCCATGGAGCTGTTCATGCAGGACGTTCCCGTATTTTTGCTCTACGGCGACAACACCGAGGCCATGGCGCTGGACGCCGAGGACATTTCCTCCCACACCGGCGTGTTCGGCGTGGAGCGAGAGGAATGGGACGCGGTACGCGGCGTTGTGACGCTGAGCGAACAGGCGGACACGGAGAAGCTGTTTCTGGAAAACCCGCAGGACGCTTTCCTCATCTATCAGATCCGGCGCGGCGGCGAGCTGGACACTTACCGCTTCATGAACTATGACTACTTGCAGAGCAAGGGCGTCACGCCGGAGCGCGGCGGCTACGACGCGATCTACACCGGAGGGTTTATGGATTATGGGAATTCCAGAACCAATCTGGATATGATTTATCAGCGGTTCAACGTGGATCACCCTGCGGATTTCAAGGGACACAGCCTGTCGGTCAGCGACATCGTTGCCTTGAAGAAGGACGGCGTAGTATCCTGTCATTACGTCGATTCCATAGGCTTCCGGGAGCTTCCCAATTTCCTCAAGCCGGAGAACTATCTCAAAAATGCGGAGATGTCCATGGAGGACGACTACGGTATGATCGACGGCATCATCAACAACGGCCCCAAGCAGCCCACCGTGGCCGGTTTGGAGGCGCAGGTCAAGGCGGGCTTTTCCATCTCCCTGACGGAGCTGGCCGCGGCCTCCCACCGTGAGCAGAAGAAGCCCTCCGTGCTGGAAAAGCTCAGGGAAAGGACGCCGGAGCAGTCGAAGAATAAAACAGCGCCCAAACGGAGCGCGGAAAGAGAGCTTTGATATGAAAAACAACCCATTTACCCATGAAGAAATCAACCTCATGAGCATCTACAACGCAGACGGCACCCGCGAGGGCCTGATTGCGGCTCTCACAGAAATGTGGGGGTATCTGGACGCGGAGGAGGCCGAGCTGCGGGAGCTGACGGACAGCGCCCTCGCAAAGCTGCGGGGCATTACCGACGCGGAGTACGCCGCCCTTGACCTGACGCCGGATTTTGACCTCTGAGCAAAAACAGACAGTTTTACGGTCAAGAGCCGGAAAAATCGCAGATTCGCCGCTGGGAGCGCGCCGGACGAAGAATGTATCGTCCGGCGCGTTTCCTTTGGAAGAACGAAAACCACGATAAAACCATGAAGGGAGGATTTTGCTTATGCCCAACAAACTGCAAGCCTACGCGGAGCAGGCGGAGCGCACCGCGCGGCAGATCACCGGCAGCCATTTAGCGTGGACGGCGTTCCTGACCACCGCCGCAAGGCTGTATAAATACCCCTACAACGAGCAGCTCATGATCTATATGCAGCGCCCGGAGGCCACCGCCTGCGCGGAGTACGACTTCTGGAACGAGAAAATGGGGCGCTATGTCCGGCGCGGCAGCACGGGCATCGCCCTCATTGACGCTTCCGGCTACAAGCCCCGGCTTAAATACGTCTTTGACGTTTCCGACACCGGCGGCAAGGAAAACGCCCGCCGCGTCAACTTGTGGGAGCTGAAAGACGCACATACCGACAACGTGAGCGCCATGCTGGAGCGTAATTACGGCGTTTCCGGCAGAAACGGCCTTGCGGAGCAGTTCGAGAACGTCGCTTCTCAGCTTGCTGCGGAATACTGGCGCGACCATTCCCGCGACATCCTCGGCATCGTTGCGGATTCCTATCTGGAGGAGTATGATGATTACAACATCGAGGTGGCGTTCAAAAACGCCGCAGCGGTCAGCATCACCTACTCCCTCATGTCCCGCTGCGGGATGCAGCCGGAGGAGCACTTTGAACACGAGGACTTTTTCAGCATCTTTGATTTCAACACCCCGCGCACGGTGGCAGCCCTCGGCACGGCGGTCAGCGAGATCAACGAACAGGTTTTGCGGCAGATCGAAGTCACCATACGAAATTATGAGCGCGAACACAGCGCGGAAAGGACGGCAGAGCATGGAGAACAACCTGACTTACACGAGGAACGGAGATTACCTGATCCCCGACCTGAAGATCGAGGTGCCGGAGCAGCCCCTCGGCAAGTACGGACGGATGCGCCAGAAGTACCTGAAGGAGCATCGTCCCATTCTCTGGAACCAGATGATCTTGGAGGAGACCCTGTTCCCGCACCTGCTGGAGATCGAGCAGGCGGCGCAGAGCCGCTTAGAGCAGATGATGCCGGAGCTGGCGGCGGAGGCCGGAGCGACGGAGGCGCTGAAAGCCCGCGACCCAATGAAATGGGTGGGCCTGATGAACACCTGCAAGGCGCAGGCGGAGGAAGTGATTCTCGCGGAGCTGATCTACGCATAACAGAACACCCCGCACGGGGCGGTCAGCTATCCTTTTTCCCCACCGAAGCGGAACAGATTACAGCCATAGAAGAAGCGGAGAGCGCACAGACGCCCTTCGCTTTTTCCGTTTCTCAGGCACAGCTTGACCATGTGCTGCGGCTGGGCGGCAATTCGGACGCTACCCGCATGGTCATTGCCGCTGCGTTCCAGAAGCAGAAGTCTTTGGAGGACGTTGCCGCGCTGCTGCAAAACACCTTCCACGGCGGCAGCGGCTTCAAAACGCCGGAGGGCGAGCTTTCCGCGTGGTACGCCGTAGACGGCATCCACATCGCCCCCGGCAGGAGCGCGGAGTATGTGCGCACCGCACAGGTAATCGCATGGCAGGACGCCGCCGCGCACATTTCCCAGCTTATGGACAGCGGCGCGTATGCCTCCAATGTAGAGCTTGCCGAAGCAGGACAGCATGAGCGGATGCAGCTTGCCCAAGCCCTCTGGTATCTGAAACACGATCTCAGCGATGAGGCGCGTGAGCAGGGCTATCTCTCCTGCATGGATACGCTGCGTGGCGGCGGATTTCCTGATGAAACGGCGCGGCTGGCAGAGCAACTGACAAACACAGATTTCCGCGATACGCTCTCCGGCGAGTTCGCGCAGTTTTACGCCGCCCATGAACAGGACAGAGGCCTGCTGCGCTTCCATTACCACAAGCTGGAGAACATCTGGCAGAGCCTGCGGGATATGTCCTTGCCACGCAGAGAATATTCCTCCGAAATGGCCGCAGTGCCGGAGCTGGGACGCTTCATCACGGAGGACGAGATTGACCACGCCCTGGATCGCGGCAGCGGTGTCGAGGGCGGCAAAGGCAGAATCTACGAATACTTCACCGCCGACCACACCGGCAAGGAAAAGGCAGCTTTCCTCAAAGATGAGTATGGCATCGGAGGTCATACCCATGCTGTATCCGGAGCAAGCGGCAGCTATGAAGATCATAGTGCAAAAGGCATTACGCTGAAAAAGGCAGGCTGTGCCAATGTGGAGCTGAGCTGGACGAAGGTGGCAGCAAGGATTGACAGCCTCATTCAGAAGGACCGCTTCCTCTCCCCAAGGGAAAAGGAGCGGTACGCCCAGCTTCAGCGGGAAAAGGAAACGGAGCGCGAATTGCCCGTGCAGGCGCAGACCGACTACAATGCCGTAAAGGAAGCCCACCCGGACGACATCGTGCTGTTTCAGGTGGGCGATTTCTTTGAGATGTACGGCGAGGACGCAAAACAGGCGGCGGAGCTGCTTGACCTCAACCTTACCACAAGAGCGATACCCGGCGCTGGCCGTGTTGCTATGTGCGGCGTTCCGGCGCACAATCTGGAGAACTATGTGGAGGAACTGCGGGACAAATACGATGTAACCATTGCCGCAGCGCCGGACTTTAGAGGTGAGCGCCGCGTCTATACCCTGCGCTCCGTTGACCATGAGGCGGAAGCCGCCATTGACGCATACGAAGCCGAGTTCGGCGCGGACGGCACGAGGGTGTTCCGCGACCCCGCCGCAGAGCAAGTTCAGCCCACGGTGCAGGAACGTTTGGAGCATTACAGGCCGGTGGTGATGGCAGCGGTTTCGGAGGATACGGCCTATCGCAACGCCTGCGGGCACTCTGACCGGGAAAATGCGGAGATCGAGTGTAATGCAGCCGTGCGCCGCGCCGTTCTCAATTCAAAAGATATGGAGCTTATCCGGCTATTTTCGGATATGCCGGAGTTCCGCAGCCGCCTGCACCGAGAGACTTTTGAGGGAACCTATGCGCGGCTCCATGATCTGCTGCGTCCGCTCTCGCAGGACGATATAGACGATGCGCTCCGTGCATGGAACGGAAATATCGAGAGCAAACACGCCGTAGTGCGGTATATGCAACAGCACAGACGTGAAAAAGAAACTGCTGCATGGCTTGCTCACGAGTACGGCGGCAAGGAGGGCAACAATCTCTTTATCGTCCGCGCTGGAAGCCCGGAAACCGCCGAACTGACATGGTCGAAGGTGCAGCGGCGTATCGCACAGCTTATCCGCGAGGATAAATTCTTCACAGAGCAAGAAAAGTCTGTGTTGGAGCAGAACCGGAATTACCTGATTTTAGACCGGCTGCGGGCAGACTGCGAATACTTTCTTGGCGCAGGCAATCGCGCAGAAAAGCATCTGTGGGCGGGCAGCGTCTATGCACAGATCGTCAAAATGCGGGAGCTGTATGACGCGCTCCCCCAAAAACCGGAATGGCTGACGAAAGAAATGATTGATGATTATGCCGACCGGATGGCACCGCAGTATCAGGTCGTAGTGTATCATCACTTTGAAAACGGCTTTGATGAGAAGCGGGACTATCAAACGCTGGAAGAAGCAGAAAAAGCCGCACAGGGTTATGTGGACGGCACGATGGAAAGCGACGGCTTTGCGTATGACGGCGCAGCCATCTACGACCAGCAGGCACGGAAGTATCTGCGTATCTACGGCGATTACCCGGATGAACAGGCGCACGCAGAGGTAGCGGGACGTGAGCCGACCGCAGAAGCCATTATCCCCGCAGACCGTTTCCATGTGGTGAGCCTTGACCGGGGCTTTCGTACCCTGTACGCCGTGTGGGACGACGAGACCCACGGCTACTATGTGGACGCGGACGGCGTGACCGAGGAATTTACAAGCGAATGGCAGGCGGAGGCGTACCGGCTGGAGCTGCAAGGACAGGCGGAGCAGGCGCTCATGGAGCGTGCAAAGGGGCTGATCTCCGACTTCTGCCGGAGTGAATACGGCTCAGAGGCGGATTTCAGCGACCCCACCAAGGTTGGCGTCGCTTACACCACCGTCACCGACGATGAGATTCCCATTCAGGTGAATATCGACCTTGTGAATTACCGGCTGGAGCGCTATCTGGATGACGAGCATCTGGAAACCCGGCAGTACGGCTCTTTGCAGGAGCTTATTACCAACGAGCTGGAAAATCTTGATTTCAGCGACCTCATTCACGTTTCGGATGAGGATGTGGAGCAATACCGCTGGCATGAACCGGAAGAAACGGCTCCTGCCCCGCAGAGAGAACCGTTCCCGTATTCCGTAGGCGATACGGTATATTTGGAGGACGGCAAGCCGTTTATTATTGAGAGCATTGGTCTTTTTGATATTTCTCTCCGCGATCCGTCGCTTCGCTATCCCGTTTCCCGTGCGGAGAGCAGGGAGAGCTTCGCACGGCTCATGGAGCGGTATCCGCAGCCGGAAAAGACCGCCGCAGAGAATACGGCTGTCCCCGAAAAAGAACCAAAACCCGCTTATACCGAGGAAACCGTGGCGGTGTATCCCGCTGACAAAAACAACCTCCCCTATGATGTGGAGATTCGCACCCTGCGTTTTGACGAGCCGGAGATTGACCCGCCCGCACCGCTGCCGCCTGCGGAGAATTTCCGCATTTTGGACGATGATCTCGGCACAGGCGGCGCAAAGGCCAAGTTCCGGGCGAATATGGCGGCAATCAATCTTCTGAAGGAGTTGGAATTTGAGGGCTTGCAGGCCAGCCCGGAACAGCAGGAAATCCTCTCCCGTTATGTGGGCTGGGGAGGTTTGGCAGATGCGTTCGATGAAAATAAGCCAAATTGGGCAGACGAATTTGCAGAGCTGTACGCCACACTTTCCCCGGAGGAATACGCCGCCGCCCGCGCCTCCACCCTCAACGCCCACTACACCAGCCCCACGGTTATCAAGGCAATCTATGAAGCCGTTGGAACCATGGGCTTCCAGACCGGCAACATTTTGGAGCCTGCCATGGGCGTCGGGAACTTTTTCGGGCTTCTCCCGCAGGAGATGCAAGGAAGCCGCTTGTACGGTGTGGAGCTGGACAGCATCACCGGCAGAATCGCAAAGCAGCTCTATCCCAAGGCGGACATTACCGTGGCAGGCTTTGAAACCACCGACAGGCGGGATTTCTTCGACCTTGCCATCGGCAACGTGCCCTTTGGACAGTATCAGGTCAACGACCGGGCTTACAACAAGCTCGGTTTTTCCATCCATGACTACTTTTTTGCCAAAACGCTGGATCAGGTGCGTCCGGGCGGCGTGATCGCCTTTGTGACCTCCCGCTACACCATGGATAAGCAATCTCCCGAAGTCCGTAAGTACATCGCGCAGCGGGCGGAGCTGCTGGGCGCGATCCGCCTGCCCAACAATGCGTTCAAGGCCAACGCCGGTACGGAGGTTGTGTCGGACATTCTCTTTTTACAGAAAAGAGATCGTCCCATCGACATTGAGCCGGATTGGGTGCATTTGGGCGAAAATGAGGACGGATTTGCCATCAACCGGTATTTCCTCGACAATCCTGAGATGGTATTAGGCAGGCAGACCTCGGAGAGTACGCAGTACGGCAGGCAGGACTTTACAGTTGCGCCCATCGAGGGCGCGGACCTTGCCGCGCAGCTCCATGCAGCGGTGCAGAGCATTGGCGGCGAATACAGAGCCGCCGAGCTGCCTGATCTCGGTGAGAACGAAACCATACAGGATACCATTCCGGCAGACCCCAACGTGAAGAATTACAGCTATGCCGTGGTGGACGGCGAGGTGTACTACCGTGAGAACTCCGTCATGGTCAAGCCCAACCTGAACGCCACCGCAAAGGAGCGCGTCAAGGGCATGGCCGAGCTGCGGGACTGCGTTCACCGGCTTATCGACCTCCAGATGTGGGAATCCGACGACATTTCCATCCGCGCCGAGCAGCAGAAGCTCAACCGCCTCTATGACCGCTTCACCGAAAAATACGGCCTCATCAACAGCCGGGGCAACGCCCTCGCCTTTGCAGACGACAGCTCCTATTATCTGCTCTGCTCCCTTGAAATGCTGGACGATGAGGACAAGACAAAGCTCAAGGGCAAGGCGGATATGTTCACCAAGCGCACCATCCGGCAGCGGCAGTCCGTCACCAGCGTGGACACCGCCGCAGAAGCCCTCGCCCTGTCCATTGGGGAAAAAGCCCGCGTGGATATGGCGTATATGTCCCAGCTCACCGGCAAAAGCGAGGACGACATCATCGACGAGCTGAACGGCGTCATTTTCCTCGACCCTGTTTACGGCGACTGGCAGACAGCGGATGAATACCTCTCCGGCAATGTCCGGCAAAAGCTGCGGGAGGCGGAGAAAGCAGCCGTTGACAGTCCCGGCTATCTGCCCAACGTGGAGGCATTGCGCGCCGCCCAGCCGAAAGACCTTGACGCTTCGGAGATCGAGGTGCGCCTCGGCGCGACGTGGATCGACAAGAAGTACATTCAGCAGTTCATGTTCGAGCTGCTGGAGCCGCCTCTGTATGCCCGCCGCTCCTTGGAGGTCAACTACTCGGAGTTCACGGCGGAGTGGAACATCTCCGGCAAGAACAGCATCCCCTACAACGACATCAACGCCCGCATGACCTACGGCACCGACTGCGCCAACGCCTATAAAATCCTTGAAGATACGCTGAACCTGCGGGATGTGCGCATCTACGACACCGTAAGGGACGCGGACGGCAAGGAAAAGCGCGTCCTCAACAGTAAGGAAACCACCCTCGCCCAGCAGAAGCAGCAGGCCATTAAAGAGGCATTCCGGGACTGGATATGGCGCGACCCCGACAGGCGGCGGGAGCTGGTGCAGCTCTACAATGAGCGCTTCAATTCCACCCGTCCCCGGGAGTACGACGGCAGGCACCTGATCTTTCCGGGCATGAATCCTGAGATCACCCTGCGGGAGCATCAGCTCAATGCCATCGCCCACGACCTCTACGGCGGCAACACGCTCCTTGCCCATGAGGTGGGCGCGGGCAAGACCTTTGAAATGATCGCCGCCGCCATGGAGGGCAAACGCCTCGGCCTGTGCCAGAAATCCCTTTTTGCCGTACCGAACCACCTGACGGAGCAGTGGGCCTCGGAGTTTCTGCGGCTCTACCCCTCCGCCAATATCCTTGTGGCTACCAAAAAGGACTTTGAGACACGTAACCGCAAGAAGTTCTGCGCCCGCATCGCCACCGGCGACTATGACGCCGTTATCATCGGCCACAGCCAGTTTGAGCGCATCCCCGTGTCCAGAGAGCGGCAGGAACGGCTCTTGCAGGAGCAGATATGGGAGATCGAGGACGGCATTGCAGAACTCAAGGCCAGCCGCGCCGAGCGCTTTACCATCAAGGAGCTGGAGCGCACCAAGAAAAATCTGAAGGCCAAGCTGCAAAAGCTGCACGACGCCGCCCGCAAGGACGATGTTGTGACCTTTGAACAGCTCGGCGTAGACCGGCTCTATGTAGACGAGGCGCACAGTTTTAAGAATTTGTTCCTTTACACAAAAATGCGGAATGTGGCGGGGCTTTCCACCACCGACGCCCAGAAGTCCTCGGATATGCTCTTAAAATGCCGGTACATCGACGAAATCACCCACGGCAAGGGCGTTACCTTCGCCACGGGTACGCCCATCTCAAATTCCATGACAGAACTGTATGTGCGCCCGTAAAGGTATATATCAAAAACCGCCTTTAGCAAGCGGCAGGTAAAAATATCAGGAAAGGAAGGTGAAAATAGCAACCTGTCATCCCGCGACTTATCCGGACGGGGAAACCCAATGGGGAGTGCAGCATGTCGCTGACCGCATAAAGCGGCTGGTATGCAGCGGTGAATAAAGTTTCTAAATGACCGCTGTGTATGGGGGTGAAAATTTGTGTATGAGGTTGAAAGCGAAACTGCCTAAACGATAGCCAGAGCTTGGACCCATCGTGTGTCTCCGTGCGAAAGGAACTGAAACGCACGGCATTCCGGCGGTTGTCATGTGTATAGGGACAACCGTGGGATATTCGGAATGAAGCGCCTCCGGATAGAGGGAAATGGCGAACATCGCAACCGACAACACAAAACGCTAATGTTTGATATATGCTACCGGGGATTACCTAAACCCACAGCCAGTGGGCAAGGTAACACAGCTTCCATAGTAGTCCGCTAACCCTGAACCGACAGGGAAAGCCGTAAAAACGGATGCAGGTAATTCTGCTACATGGCGAAGGGAAGCAGTTTGTTTCTTCAATACTAAATGAAAGGATGGTGCGTGAGGCACTATGAGAAATCCAACTGATGTGTTGAATAGTTTAAGCGATAAATCGAAGAATCCCGAGTACAGGTTTCAGCGTCTTTACCGAAATCTGTATAATCCCGACTTCTATCTGCTCGCCTACAAGAATATCTACGCAAACGGCGGCAGTATGACACCGGGAGTAAACGGCATCACCATCGACGGTATGAGCAGTCAGAGAATTGCAAAGCTGATAGAATCCCTGAAAGACCGCTCCTACCAGCCTAATCCTGCCCGCCGCACTTATATCGCCAAGAAAAACAACCCGGCGAAAAAGCGACCGCTTGGCATTCCATCCGGGGATGACAAGTTAGTGCAGGAAGTTATCCGAATGCTGCTGGAAAGCATCTACGAACCCAACTTTTCAGACGCTTCTCATGGATTCAGACCCCAAAAGAGCTGCCATACTGCGCTCACGAAGATTCAAAAGACCTTCACAGGCGCAAAATGGTTTGTCGAGGGAGACATTAAAGCGTGCTTTGACAGCTTTGACCACCATGTACTGATCGACATCCTGCATAAAAGAATTGACGATGAGGCGTTCATCAGCCTCATGTGGAAATTCCTGAAAGCCGGATATATGGAGCAATGGCAATACCACATGACCTATTCCGGTACGCCGCAGGGGTCGGGAATGAGCCCAATTCTTGCAAATATCTACCTCAATGAGCTCGACAGATATATGGGGGAATACAAAGCAAGGTTCTACAAGCCGACACGCACGGCAAACCCCGCTCATCGTAATATGGCATCGAAGATATTCTACTACAAAGCCAAGAACGACAAGGTTTGGGATGACTTAAGCGTGGAGGAAAAGAAAGAGTGCGCCAGAACGCTCCGGCAGATGCGCTCCGAACAGCGAAAGCTTCCTACACATCCGGTGCAGGAGACAAGCTACAAGGCTATCCAGTATGTACGCTACGCAGACGATTTTATCGTGGGCGTAATTGGTAGTCATGAGGACGCAAAAAAGCTCAAACAAGACCTCACTGTGTTTCTGAAAGAGAAGCTTGGGCTTACCCTGTCCACAGAAAAGACGAAGATTACAAATACTGCGGAAAACGCAAGATTTCTTGGCTACGATATATCCGTATCGCGCAGTCAGGACATCAAGCGTCTGAAAAACGGGAAACGCCAGCGGGTATACAGCGGTGTTGTTCAGCTCCGTATGCCGCTTGAAAAATGGACGGCTAAGCTGCTGGAATACGGCGCAATTCGCATTAAAAAGGATGAATCAGGTAAAGAGCGATGGAAAACCATGCCAAGAGGAAAACTCATTAACAGGACGGATATTGAGATACTCAGTCGCTACAATTCGGAGATACGAGGATTGTACAATTACTACGCAATAGCGGGCAATGTGTCAACCTTGAATCATTTCTCCAGCCGTATGAAATACAGTATGCTCAAGACCTTTGGTTCCAAATACCGCTGCAAGGTAAGGAAGATTAAGGAACGGTACGTCAAGAATGGCGAATTCACGGTTGCCTACAAGACCAAATCCGGCATGAAAGAATCTGTCTATTACCACGATGGCTTTAGAAAGAAAACGGAACCTGCGTTGGGTCAAGTGGATATGCTGGACATCTACAAAAAGTATGACAAGCCCAACAGTCTGGCTATACGCCTCCACACTAACAAGTGTGAATTATGCGGGATGGACTGCGACGGGCTTGAAATGCATCAGGTACGGCGGCTGAAAGATCTTAATGGGGAACAAGAATGGGAGCGTATCATGCTTCAGCGTCGGCGTAAAACGCTGGCGGTCTGCCCGTCCTGCCATATTGAGATTCACAATTCGATGAAGTCGTAAAACGATAACAAACGGAGAGCCGTGTGCATCGAGAGGTGCCCGCACGGTTCGGGAGGGAGTCGGTACTGCCGGCTTACCTCATACCATGATGCGGTATTTGCAGCACGATATGCTCAAGCGCAACAGCCTGACCCACTTCGATTGCTGGGCCTCCGCCTTTGGGGAAACCACCACCGCCATCGAGCTTGCGCCGGAAGGTACGGGCTACCGGGCGAGGACGCGGTTTGCCAAGTTCTTCAACCTGCCGGAGCTGATGAACCTGTTTCGGGAGGCTGCGGACATCAAGACCTCCGACCAGCTAAACCTTCCCACGCCTACGCCTGTCTATCACAACGAGGTCAGCCAGCCCACGCCGCTGCAAAAGCAGATGGTGCAGGAGCTGTCCGAACGTGCCGCCAAGGTACATTCCGGCGCGGTTGCTCCCACGGAGGACAATATGCTGAAAATCACCTCGGACGGGCGCAAGCTGGGCCTCGATCAGCGGGTAATCAACCCCGACCTGCCGGACGACCCGAACAGCAAGGTCAATCTGTGCGTGGACAACATCCACCGCATCTGGCAGGACGGGCAGGCGGAGAAGCTGACGCAGCTCGTGTTCTGCGACCTCTCCACCCCCAAGGGCAAGGCGGCGCAGAGCGGCAGGATCGCCGCGAAAGGCACGGACAGCCCGGAGCTTCACGCGCTGGAGGCTGCTATCGACGCGGAAACCGGGCCGGAGGAGCCGCCCTTTACCATCTACGACGACATCCGGGAAAAGCTGGTTGCCCGTGGGATTCCGAGGGAACAGATCGCATTCATCCATGAGGCGAATACGGAAGTCCGAAAGAAGGAGTTATTCGCAAAGGTGCGCTCCGGTCAGGTGCGCGTCCTCATGGGCAGCACCTTCAAAATGGGCGCGGGCATGAACGTGCAGGACAGGCTCGTGGCGCTCCATGACCTGGACTGCCCGTGGCGGCCGGGTGATCTGGAGCAGCGCAGCGGGCGCATCATCCGGCAGGGCAACCGCAACAAGGAGGTACACATCTACCGCTACGTCACGGAATCAACGTTTGATGCGTACCTCTGGCAGACCGTGGAGAACAAGCAGAAATTCATCTCCCAGATCATGACCTCAAAATCTCCGGTGAGAAGCTGTGAGGATATTGACGAGGCGGCGCTTTCCTATGCCGAGATCAAGGCGCTGTGCGCCGGAGACGAACGCATCCGTGAAAAAATGGACCTTGATGTGGACGTGGCGCGGCTGCGGCTGATGAAAGCCAACCACCAGAGCCAGCAGTACCGGCTGGAGGACAACATCCTGCGGCATTTCCCGGCACAGATCGAGGAAAACAAAGGCTTCCTCTCCGGCTTTGAGGCGGATATGAAAACGCTGGAAGCCCATCCCCACCCCAAGGACGGCTTTGCGGGCATGGAGGTCAAGGGCGACCTTCTTACCGACAAGGACAATGCGGGCGCGGCGCTGCTGGAAGCGTTCAAGGACGCAAAGGGCCTCGAAAGTGTTCCCATCGGCAGCTATCGTGGCTTTGCCATGTCTCTGACCGTTGAAAACTTCGGCAAGGACTTCGTTCTCACCCTCAAGGGGCGGATGAGCCACCGGGTAGAGCTGGGCAAGGACGCGAGGGGCAACCTTGTCCGCATCGACAACGCCCTCGCCCAGATGCCGGAGCGGCTCCAGACGGTGCAGGGCAGGCTTGAAAACGTGCAGGCACAGCTTGCGACGGCCAAGGCGGAGCTGGGTAAGCCCTTCCCGCAGGAGGCGGAGCTGAAAGAAAAATCCGCGCGGCTGGCGGAGCTGAACGCAGAACTGAACATCGACGACCGGACGCCCATGGAACAGGCGGCGGAGAATGTGGTGGCAAAACGCCCCTCCGTCCTCGACAAGCTGAAGGTGCCCAGCGTCCACGGTGCGGGCGACCGGAAAAAATCTCACGAACAGGAGGCACGATGAATATGAACGAGGCATTACAGCAATCGTTATACGACAAGCTCTCGCGGGAGCAGGACAAATACCGGGACTGGCTGAAGGGCCAGCCCCCGGAGGAAATCCTCCATCACAGCTATGAATACACCGTGCGGGAGGATATTTTGATGAGCGTGGAGGAGCTGACGCTCAGCGAGGCGGAAATGCGGGCGCTGCTGCTGTCCCCCTCGCCCATGGCGATCCTCTACGACAAGTTCTCCGATCTGGAAACCGGCTACATGGACACAATCCGCGACAGCGTGGAAGCTACGGCAAAGGACGAGGCAAAAAAGCTCCGTGAGCTGCCGGTCTATCCCTATCCCGCCGGCCACGCGCAGGAGAATGGGGAGCTGGACGCCTACCGCGCGTCTTTCCGCGCCAATGTGAGCTGTAAGGACGCCATTGAAGCTGCCATCCGGGACAATTATCATGATAACCGCCTTGACACTGCGGCAGTGGGACAGGTGTCGGAGCAGTTCGGGCAGGAGCGGATGCTCTACGTCCTCGCCGCCACCGTCCGCCATTTTGATTACGACGGACGTATCTCGCGGGACAACAAGCGCTGGGCGAATACCATCCCTGTCTACGAAAACAAAGACGGCATGGGCGGCGACCGCTCGGTGCAGTTTGTGGTAAGCTCACATCCCGGTCTGACGGATTTGTTTCTCACGGGGGCGCGGCGTGAGCAGCCCCTCACAGCCGACGAGATCAAAGCGGAGGCGGCGCGGCTGCTGGGCAAGCTGCAAGAGCCTGTGCAGCCCAACAGCCCAAACGGGACGCATTTCATGGCAGAGGTGTCCCGTGACTTCATGGAACGCGCCGGAGGAAAGGACACGGCGGCGCTGCAAAAGCTGCTGCCCTTTTCCTCCCTTGCTCTCACGACCCTCAAAGGCCGCAGGGGCGTGTTTGCCGTCATCTCCAAGGAGGAGGACCGCACACAGCCGCTCCACTGCCGAAAGCCCTCCGTCCGCTCCAAGCTGCAACAGGCGGCGGAGCAGAAGCCGACCGCCGCAAAGAAGAAGGATTTGGAGCTGTGACATGGCGAAGCGGAAACGGGACATCCAGCTCAAAGTCCGTGTGACGCCGGAGGAACGGGCGATGATCGAGGCGAAGATGGCGCAGCTCGGCACGACCAACATGGGCGCATATCTTCGGAAAATGGCCATTGACGGGTATGTGGTGAAGCTCGACCTGCCGGAGCTGCGGGAGCTGGTGTCGCTGCTGCGGTATTCGTCTAATAATCTCAATCAGCTCACGCGGCGGGTGCATGAAACAGGGCGCGTTTACGCCGCGGATATGGATGATATACTCCAAAATCAGGAGCGGATCTGGCAGGCGGCAAGCGGTATCCTGTCCCGGCTTGCCGCCATCAAATAAAGGGGTATATATCCCATGCGGGGCGGCTTGCTGCGAGGTAAGCCGCCCCTGCTTTTTTGCGGTCCGGCATCCTTGCAGGGCAAAGCAGCTTCCTGTATGCTGAAAGCAGAAACAAACAAAACTGGAGGGATATTGATATGCGTTTCCTTTTGAAAATCCTCTTTGCGCCCATCCTCGCGGTGCTTGCCGTCGTCACATGGTTTTTCGTGTTCGTCGTCAGCCTGTCCAGCGGCATCCTCTGCATCCCCGCCGCTATTCTCGGCTTCTTCGGTCTGTTCATCCTCTTTGTGGATTCCGTCAGCTACGGCGCGGGGCTGCTGGTGATCGCGTTCCTCATAAGCCCCTACGGACTGCCCATGCTGGCGGGCTGGCTGGTGGCAAAGCTCCATGTCCTACGCTATATGCTTCGGGACTGGATATATGGATAAGGCTGTTTTCAGAAACACCGCATCAAGCAAAAGCGCGGAGCATATCGCCCCGCGCTTTTCGTTTTATTCGATCTCGTAATCCTCACTGTCGTCGGCCTCTCCGGTGGTGCAGGTGAAGCACATATTCGTCCCCGTGATGGCGCTGCCGGCCGCCCAGATGGGCGCGCCGCATATCATGCATCTTGCGCCGTTTTTCTTGGCGGCAAGGGATTCCCGCAGTGCCGCGATCAGCTCCCTGCGGTTGGCGTCCTTGTTGTTTTTTACTACGCCGTCCGCAAATTCTTCAATGGAAATATAGGTGAACATATCATTCCTCCGGTTTGACCGCAACATATTTTTGATTGCGGCTGTTGGGCTTGTCGGGAATGGTCATGCGAAGCTGCCCGCTTTCCAGCAGGGGCTTCAAATGGGATTGCATAAGGCTGCGGACGCTTTTATATCCGCAGTATGCGGCGATCTCGATTCTGGAACGCGGCTCTTGGCAGCAGGCCAAAATCTTATCTCTGATACCGACTTGTGCGGCATCTTGTGCGCCGACTTGTGCGTTATCTTGTGCGTCGTGACTTTCACTGCGGAAGAACACAACAACGAACCCTGACTTCATAATCTTAAACGCAAACCGGCAATTTGCTTCGTTGCAGGCGTCGGCAATCCGCTTCAAGCCTGTGCCGAAGCTCTCCACATCCTTTGAGTAGTAGAGGATGGAGGTAATCAGCGGATTTCTGCGCACGGGGCGCTCATCGCCGCTGATGAAGTCCTCCGGCTTGTAGCCCTCCGGGAAGCTGCCCGGATTATATATCTCAACACGGTCTTTGTAGATGGCGACCTCGTTGCTCTGACAAGCGCCGTAGTCCTTATGACAGAAGGAGTTAATCAGAGCCTCGCGGATGGCGTCGGCAGGGATTTCGGGAATCTCCTTGCGCTGCAATGAGCCGTCAAAATGGACACGCCAGTGGATGTTGCTCATGATGTATTTTTCGGCAAGCGCCACCAGCTCAAACACCGTTCCGCGATGACGCTGGATGTCCAGAAACGTCAGCCGCTCCGTTCCCGCGAAGATTGCCATTTGCAGCTCTGCGTACATACTCTCGCAGAACAGCACCATGCCCGCGTTCAGCAGGTGCTCTCCCTCGGTCAGCAGCAGCTTATTCAGCGCAGAGGTCTTATCCGCATATTCAAATTCAATGCGCTTTGCCTCATGCCCGCGCTCAACATACCGCTCGACCAGCTTTCCGTCTACCTGCTCCACAAGAAAGTTTGACACGCGCCGTTCCCATGCGTCCTCTGCGCCGTCCTGCTTTCTCAGGTAGGCCACAAGCTCCTGCTGCGACAGCACCTTGTCCTCGTCCGCAACGCGGATGCGGGCAACATCATACGCAAAGTATGGCGTATTGTAGCCCTCAAAGCGGACAAGGATGCACTCTTTCCCGTCGATGCGCACGGTCTGTATCTCAGGAAAAATCTGCGGCTCGATATGATTGGAGATTGCCTGACTGATGTCCCGCAGCGTTTTTTCGGAGATTTCCTGTCCGATGGGCGTACCGTCCGGCCTGACCCCGAAATACAGCTCGCCCTTCTGATGCTTGTTGAGAATTGCGCCGATGGAAATGATCCCTTCCTTCAGCTCTCCGGTGGACTTCTTAAATTCAAGCGTTTCCGTTTCTCTGCCGAGATTCATCCTGCGTCACCCCGTTTCTGTTCCTCATCATAGGCAAATGCTACGCCATGGCGTTTGCAGTATTCCCGTATAACGAACATCGTCATCTTATTCGGAACGGTTTTTCCGTTCTCCCAACGGTTTACCGTTGCGCAGCTCACGTTCAAATCCTCCGCAAGCTCTTTTTGCGAAATCCTGCGCTCGCTGCGCAGCTTGATAATAGCGTCTGCAAAGCTCATACACTCCACGCTCCTTTTGCATAGTATAACACCTGTTAGGCGCTTTTACAACCGGAGCGGCGCATTGTTCAGAAAAAAAGTTGCAAATCCGTCTTACAGAAAGGAGGCCGCGCCCCATGGCGACCACACGCATCATTTCCATGCACGTCAGTCACGGCAAGACGATTGCCGACTGCCTGACCGACCGCATCGACTACTCCAAGAATCCAGAAAAGACACAGGGCGGCGAACTGATCTCCGCCTACGAATGCGACCCGAAAACCGCCGACGCCGAGTTCCTTTACTCCAAGCGCCAGTACCAGACCATCACCGGGAGGGAGCAGCGGCACGACGTGATCGCCTATCAGGTGCGCCAGTCCTTTAAGCCCGGAGAGATCACACCGGAGGATGCGAACCGCATAGGCTATGAATTTGCCGAGCGGTTTCTGAAAGGACGACACGCCTTTTTCGTTGCCACGCACACCGACAAAAAACACATTCATAATCACATCATTTGGAACTCCACCACGCTGGACTACAAGCGAAAGTTTCGGGATTTTCTCGGCTCCGGCAGGGCGGTCGCAAGGCTCAGCGACGCCATCTGCACCGAGCACCGGCTGTCCGTCATCGCAGCGCCCAACCGCGGGAAAAATCACTACGGCAAGTGGCTGGGAAACAAGGCGAAGCCCTCCCACCGGGAGCTGCTCTGCGGCCTCATTGACGCGGCGCTTTTGCAGAAGCCCGACGGCTTCGACGCGCTTTTGAAGCTGCTGCGCGACAGCGGATGTGAGGTCAGGCGGCGCGGGAATACGCTGTCCCTGCGCCATCCCGATAAAAAGGGCTTTGTCCGTCTTTCTTCCATAGACGGCTATACAGAGGACGATCTGCGCGCCGTTCTTGCCGGGAAAAAGGAGCATACGCCGCGCAAAAAGCGCAGTCAGACCGCGCAGAGAAAGAACACGCTGCTCATCGACATCGAGGCGAAGCTGCAAGCGGGAAAGGGCGGCGGTTACGAGCGTTGGGCAAAGGTGTTCAACGTCAAGCAGATGGCGCAGACCTACAATTATCTCCGGGAGCATGGACTGCTGGACTACGGGGAGCTGGAGGAAAAAGCCTCTGCTGCAACGGAACAGTTCCACGCGCTGTCTGCACAGATCAAGGCGGCGGAGACGCGCATGGCGGAGATCGCCGTGCTGAAAACCCACATCGCCAACTACGCCAAGACCCGCGGCGTTTACGCGGGCTACCGCAAGGCCGGTTACTCGAAAAAGTATCTCGCGGAGCATGAGAGCGACATCCTTCTGCACAAGGCGGCGAAGAACGCCTTTGACGAGCTGGGCGTGAAAAAGCTCCCCACCGTCAAGAGCTTGCAGGAGGAATATGCCAAGCTGCTTGCCGAAAAAAAGGCGGCGTATGCCGAATACCGGCGTTCGCGCGATGAGATGCGCGAGCTGCTGCTCCACAAGCAGAACGTGGACAGGATGCTGGGCAAGGATGAGCGCAGCGAGGAAAAGAAACAGGAGCATGATCGCCAGTAACGGCCATGCTCCTAAGCGTTTCGCAGAAACGCGCAGCCGATTTTGGAAAAATCGTTCAAAGGGTTTCAGGGGCGCTGCCCCTGACAAGCAGAGGGCAGTTTTCGCGGCGGCGGAAATTGCCCGAAAAGCAAAGTGGGTACCTCTTTGCCCTGCTTGCAAAAGTTATCCCGAATCCGTTATGGCTACGTCTTGTTCTCGTTTCCGGTTTGCCTTTTCTGCTCTTATTTCTCGATTTTTCTCAGAATGTCGATGTCCTGCCAGCCGGAGCAGAGCAGCTCCGTGCGCTTCTCACAACGGAAGCCCACCTGTGCGGCGGCGTCGGAAACTTCGTTTTTGAGTACGCCCATATCCATGCCCTGCATATAGTAGGGCAGATACCCCAGCGTCATGTCCCACGGGCCGGTGTGGTCGGGGGCGATTCCCTCAGAGATCACCAGCATCACGCCGCCTGGATTGAGCGCATCATAGCACTTTTTGAGCAGCGCGTCCATCCGCCCCTTTGCAAACAGCATCACGGATACCGCGAGAATAAGATCGTAGCCCACACCCAGATCGTCCGTCAGGAAGTTCCCACTGACAGCTTCGGCTCGTCCTTCAAGCCCCGCCTGCCCGATGGATTCCTCAATCAGCGCCGCAGGGAGCTGGTCGAACAATACGCCCGTGCGCTCCGGTTTGTCGGCAATGACCGCAATTCCCAGCAGTCCCGTGGCGCAGCCCATATCCAAAAGGCGATGTAGTTTGTCATACTCCGGCAATGTGCGCAGGATGGCAAGCAGCTCCTGCTGACGGTAGCCCGCCTGCGCCTGACGCAGCATCGCACCCATCGCGGCAAAATCAAGTTGCCCGTCCATCGCCTGCTGCTGCATGGGCTGGGGACCTTCGGCCACGAGCTTCACAATGTCCATCGGCATCGTGCCCTCGTTCATGGCATAATACTGCAAAAATCCGCCGAGGTATTCCGGCGTGTCCTTCACCAGCAGACGGTTGACATCGGGAACGTTCCGATATCTCTCGCCGTCCTTCTCTACAAAGCCGATGGCTGTTAGTGCGGCGAGGAGATGCTCTGTATTGGCGGCGTTCCAGCCGCGCTTTTCGGCAAGAGTTGCGACTGTGGTCTTTTCAGTAAGGTCACTGAATACGTCGAGCTGCATCGCCCCACTGAGGAGTTTCACATACAGTTCGAGATATGGGAACCCGGTGAGCTGCTGCCATAGGCTGAGATTGTTCATAAGCAATGATTCCTTTCTTTTGGTTAGAGATAGCTAACTGACATTTATTGAATAACGCCGCACAAAACGGCGCTGTTTTCTTATTACCCTCCGATCTCCGCTGAGAGAGGCGTCTCCATCAGACTGAGCATTCCGTTGCGGTAGACCAGCGCCACATCGCGCATCCTACGGATAATCGTGTCCCTGTCCTCGTTTTCCAAAATGATGCGGGCGAGCATATCAAAGTAGCCGCGTAGCATCAGGTCAAGGGAGCCGGGGTCAATGCTGTGCAGGGACTGTCCCGCGTGTTCGGCGGTCTCTATGCCCTGCGAGATCCGCTCGGTGTTCGTCATGCGGAAGCCGTCGAAGAAGTTTTCGTACTTTGTCCCCTCCGTACAGCGGAGTAGCAGCGTCATTTCCTCCCGATGGGCGCAGAGGTAATCCACCAATTCTGGCAGACGGCGCAGGTAGCAGTCCAGCATGGAAAAGAGCATCTGCTCCGGTGGCAACTGCTGCATCTCCTCCCCGATGGAGCCGACAATGGCGGCAACGCCTTGTGCTGTTTCATCTGTCAGAGCATAGAACAATTCCTCTTTATTCTTGTAATAGCCGTAGAACGCACCCAGCGTAAAGCCCGCATCATTCACAATGGCGCGCAGCGGAGCGGACTTGAAGCCCCTTTCCAGAAACCAACGCTTGGCGCTGTCCAAAATCTTCTGCTGCGTTGATGGCAAATCCATACCGCAGCCTCCTTTCACATAGCTTTGCTATATATCTTAGCTATATCATACGCGGCAGAGCGCTTTTTGTCAAGAGCTTTTGCTGCGCCAACTTAAACTGTACGAATCTGTCCGCAGTCCAAATCGAACAGACAAAGGCAACGGCGAGCCGAGGTGTTCACCCTCTGCCCGCTGTTTTTATATCTGATGATACCGCTTAAAAGCCCTGTCCCTTTTTTCCGATTCCTGCGTTATATGGATATGACGCTGGAGGACGGATCACTTTGTTTCCAGCAGCTTTTGTATTGCGGCTGGCGTATCCCCGAAGGTCTGCCGGAAAACCGCATAAAAGTTGCTGATACCGTTATAGCCAACCTCCTCCGCCACCTCCTGAATGGAAAGGGTATCGTCCTCCAGCAGATCAAGGGCGCGCTCCATGCGCAGGGTACGGACATATTCCGCAACGCTTTTTCCCTCGGTCAACCGGAAGCCTTTTTGCAGCTTGTTCTTGTTGACACCGACCTTCCTGCAAAGGTCAATGACCGCAGGCGGGTGCTTCAGGCTGGCTTGCAGGATAGTCTTTGCCTTTTCTACCGCACGAATCTCGTTCTCGTCGAGATAGACCGGCGGCTGTGCGGATAGCTGCTGCACAAGGTCGATCAGATACCCGGCCGCCTCCAGCCCAAAACCTTTCAGCCATGTATCAAAGGCAAGCCCTGTCAGGCGGCATTGCTCAATGCGGCGGTAGATGGACACCAACTCCGGTGCATGAAGGTCTGCGCCGTGTATCGTGTTCTTTGCATCCCTCCAGAAGCTATCGTAGAGAGGGATGTTGTTCTCCGCAAAAAACTGCTCCTGAAAGTACAATCCCTGAAACCGCAGCCGCTGCCCTCCGGGAACTTTCATAAAGAACGGCACCGGCGAATCAAAGACGAAGCAATTGACGCCCTCGCCGAAGTGAATTGTCTGATCTCTCTGTGTGTAGGCTTCCACGGTCCCCTGCTCGCTCAGCCCGATTCCTACATAGCGCTGACTAAACTGACTGCGGATGATTGTATCCTTCGGATAGGTAAAGTCCGCGTCCGCTGCGGAAAAGCCGTGCAGATCGCCCCAGAAGCGAACCTTGGAGTGCTGCCTCGGAAACACATAGCGAAAGCCGTTTGCTGCGTCCTTCCGTAAGCCGCCGAGCGATATATAGAAGTTCAGCATTTCCTCGATGCTGTGTATTGTAACCATCTTGCCGCTCCTCTCTTTCTGTTTTGGCACACCGCTTTCTGTTTTGGCACAAATTTTGGTTAGCAACAGGCAACTCATGGATGTGATTATATCACGAAACTGCTGGTAATTCAACGATTTTCGCAAATTTCGCACAACGTCATCTTAATTTTGAGGCACTTTCCGAGCCGTTGACAATACAGCGCCCATGCGTATAATGATTGCTGGTTAAGCTCGTCTAACCAACAATCATTTTGCTTGCGGTGGCTGCTCTTGAGCGTTGCGCCGCAGAGAAAGGAGTTCTATGCAAGAAGCAAAGAAAAACGTCATTCTTCGCGTGTTCCGAACGGCGCATTGCCCTCCGGGAAAGTATTTCTTCGGCGTGACCTGCTCTGCACTCAGCGTTCTGCTGTCCGGCGTACCGTTCTATACGGTCTACCGGATCATCCGGCTTTTTCTGCTGGCATCGCTTGATGGTGCGGCTGCTCCGACCCACGAGATATGGATGTGGGCAGCGGTCACGATAGGAAGTATCGTGCTGGGCATCGTGCTGTCTGTAATCGGCAGCTTTTCCTGCCATGCCTGCGCATTCAATGCACTCTATGACCTGCGTATGCGCCTCCTCGACCACATGGGGCGGCTAAACCTCGGCTTTTACACAGGCGGTCAATCCGGCGCAACGCAGAAGATGATGAATGAGAATATCGAAAAGATGGAAAACATCATTGCCCACGATGTTTCCAATATTTTCGGCGCGGGGCTGTTGCTGGCAGCTTTGGCCGTGCTGATGTTCTCACTCAACATTCCGCTGGCACTGACGATCTTTATCGCTCTCGTGCTTGCGTTTCTCATCCAGTTTTCCGCTTTCGGCGGAAAGCAGGGTCAGAAGATATGGAGCGACCTGAACCGTTCCTCCACCGAGCTGGATGCAGCGTTTTCTGAATATGTGGCGGGCATGGAGGAAGAAAAAATTTTCGGCAGGCCGGAGACGGCAGCCCGCCGCCTGACAGGGCTGGTGGATAAGAACAGGGAGCATTGGAAGGTCTATCTGAAGCGTGTCACGCCGATTTTCGGCGCATATAAGACCATCACAATCTCCGTGCTGGCGTTCCTTCTTGTTTCCGGCTGCGCATTGCTGTACCTGCATCCCGGCGACCATGAGCTTATGATGGAGCTGTTGATGTTCCTGATAGTCGGTCCCGCCTGCATCAGTCCCTTGATGGAACTTGTGGAGTTCGGAGCAGATTTGCGGAACCTGGCAGTACGCATGGATCAGATTGACGAGGTGCTGAATATGCAGCCCATATCCGAGGGAACGGAGACTGCCCCAAAGGGTGGAGCTGAAATTGTGTTTCAGGATGTGAGCTTTTCCTATCAGAACGCTGCCGACCCGCTGCGCCGCATGGCATTAGACCACCTGACAATGGAGATTCCTGCCGGGAGCTTCGCTGCGCTGGTAGGACCGTCTGGCGGTGGGAAATCCACGGCAGGGCAACTCATTGCCCGGTTCTGGGATGTGGAGAGCGGCTCAATCACTGTCGCAGGTCGGGACATCCGGGAATATTCCACGGAAGCCCTGATGAACACCATCGCCTTTGTTTTTCAGGACACGCACATCTTTGCGGAAAGCGTCTATGACAATATCGCCATGCACCGTAAGGTTCACCGCGAGGATGTGGAGAGAGCAGCAAAAGCGGCAAGATGCCACGATTTTATTCTCACCCTGCCAAAAGGCTATGATACAAAGCTGGGGGACGGCGGACATAAGCTGTCGGGCGGCGAGGCGCAGCGTATCGCCATTGCAAGGGCGATATTAAAAGATGCACCCATCGTCGTGCTGGATGAGGCGATGGCTTTTACCGACGCGGAAAACGAGCTTGCACTGCGGGAAGGCATGGCGGAGCTTTTGAAAGGGAAAACCGTGCTGATGATTGCCCATCGGCTTTACTCCATTCAGGATGCGGACTGCATCTTTGTGTTGGAGAACGGGAAACTCAGGGAGCACGGCTCACATACCGAACTGCTGAAAGCAAATGGCCTGTATGCACATCTTTGGGCAATTCAGAACGAAACCGAAAGTTGGCAGATGAAGGGAGGACCTGCCCATGTTTAAGATGATCCGGCAATTTACCTTCCACCATCCGAAACAGATCATTGCTCCGACGCTGTGGCTGTTTCTCTCGCAGGCATTCAGCATTCTCCCCGCGATCCTTGCATACATGGCGATCTATCTCTTGGGGCAGGCGTTTTATCCGCCATATACGCTGGATATTGCGCTGCTGATTAAAATTGCGGTGATAGGGATTGCCTATGTCCTTCTGCAATATGTTGTGGAGCTGATCTCCTATTACAACACCTATGGACGCGCATATCACGACACGGCAGACAAGCGTATTGCATATATTCAAAAACTGCGCCGTCAGAGTCTCGGCTTCTTTTCCTCCAAGGAATCCGGTGAGCTGATTAGCTCCTTTGCAAGCGATTTTGCCAATGTGGAATTTACCATGTGCTACTGGTTGCCTTATCCTATCGGCGTGGGCTTTCTGCTGCTGCTTTCCTTTGTTTGTATGCTGTTCTTTGACTGGCGTATGGCGGTGGCGATTTTTGCAATGCTGCCCGTCTGCGCAATCCTGATGCTGCAAATTGCAAAGGTCAAGGAAAAACATAGCCGCTCCGTTATGGAGGCCAAGACAAAAGCCGCAACGCAGCTCAACGAATACCTGCACGGTATGAAAGACCTCAAAGCCTACCACCGTACCGGCAGCGGCTTCGAGGCGCTGAAAAAAGCGTTTTCTGATTTGCGCAGGGAATCACTGCGGGACGAGGCCGTTGCAGGCAGCCTTTCCACTCTGTGCGCTTCGTTGGTCAAATTCGTTGTTCCCGTAACGGCGATGGTGGGTCTGTATCTACTGATGGGCGGCAGTCTTACCATATTGGATTTCGCAGGCTTTCTTGTGATTGCCACAAAGCTGACCGAACCGGCGCTTACCCTTGTGAGCAGCATTTCAGCGCTGCGGGGCATGGCTCTCTCCGGTGAGCGGCTGGACAAGGTGATGACGATGTCCGACCCTTCCGGCACAGACAAAATCACCCACGGCGACAGCTATGCGTTTGACAGCGTTTCCTTCCACTATGCAGCGGATACCAACGTGATCCATGGCGTGAGCTTTGAAACACCGGCAGGGGCACTCACTGCGCTGGTAGGACCCTCCGGCAGCGGTAAATCGACGCTTCTGCGGCTGATGGCACGATTCTGGGACTACCAGCATGGGCAGGTGCGCTTTGCCGGGAAAGAGCTTCGCAGCATCGCGCCGGAAAGCCTGCTTTCACAGGTATCTATGGTGATGCAAAACGCCTATCTGTTCCGGGGTACGATTCGGGAGAACCTATGCTTCGGGAATGAGCGCATCACCGAACAGCAGATGCTCGACGCCTGCCGAAAAGCACGCTGCCACGACTTCATCTCCGCCTTGCCGGAGAGCTACGATACTGTGGTAGGCGAAGGCGGCGCAACCCTGTCCGGGGGCGAGCGACAGCGTATTTCGCTGGCAAGAGCATTTTTGAAAGATGTCCCGATCCTGCTTCTGGACGAGCCGACCGCATCCCTTGACGCGGACAACGAGGCGGCTGTGCAAAAGGCGCTGGACGAAATATCCAAAGAACGCACCGTAATCATGATCGCCCATCGGCTGAAAACCGTGCGCGGCGCACAGCAGATCCTTGTTCTTGAAAACGGCAGGATCACACAAAAAGGAACCCATAACCAGCTTGTCGGGACAGACGGACTTTACTCACGACTGTGGGAATTGCAAAATCAGGCTGGAAACTATACTTTCAAACAATCTTAGGAGGAGAAACATGAAATCAAAATTTTTGAATCTCAAGGAGTTCGTCCTTGTTATCGTATTGTCTTGCCTGATGATCGGCATCGGCTACCTCATCATGCTGCCCTTTGCGGCAAATATGCAGCTTCTCTATTTCCTGGAGCCGGGGCTGATTGGCCTTGTCAACGGCATCGTCTATGTGCTGATGATCCGCAAGTGCCCGAAAATCGGGACGCAGTTTATCATTGCCGCGCTGTACGGTACCTATATGCTGATCATGGGCAGTGCCTATGCCGCTCTGTATTTCTACATTCTGGCTATTGTCAATGAACTGATCATGCTCAAGGGTGGCTATCAGAGCAAGGTGCGCCCCGCCGTTCCTCACGTCCTCATGTGGTGCATGAACGCAATGGGCAGTACCCTGAACCTGCTCCTGTTCCGCGCAAGCTATGTCAAAATTTATATGGATTTGGGCATGGATGAAGCCACAGCTACGGCAGCGGTCAATCAGACCGCGGAATTTTGGTGCGCTCCGCAAAACATTCTGATTTCTCTCTGCGTGACGGCAATCCTCTGCGTCGGCGGTTATCTGTTGGGCGTCAAAATGCTGGGCAAGCACTTTAAGCCTGCCGGTGTCGCATGAGCCTGACGAAAATAAAACCCGGAACGACTGTTGATCCGAGGACATGGCTCGTACACCTTTTGATCGGTGTGGCAGCGATTATCTTCATCCACTCCAACATGGGTGGACTGCTTCTATTCGCATGGTGTATGCTCTTGCAACTCACCATGCGAAAGGGGCAGTATCTCCTGCCATTCCTGTTTGCGTACATCGTACTGACGGGCTTTGCATGGATCGGTGTGCAGCTTCTGCCTGACGACAGGTTTTACTTTTTAGGTCTGGCCTTCTCCAATATGGGCGTTATAGGACGCAAGGCAATGGTTCCGTTATCCTTTGCTATCTGCCTTGCGAAAGAGCCTACCGGTTCTCTGCTTGCCTCCTTACAGGCAATGCGGCTCCCGAAGGCGGTGGGCATCGGGCTTGCTGTGCTGCTGCGGTTTTTCCCGACGATTGGCGGCGAGTATCGTGCGATCCGTGCTTCGCAGCGGTTTCGCGGGATCGGGGTAGGCGTGGTTCACACGCTTACCCATCTCCCCTCAACGGTGGAATACATACTGATCCCACTGATCCTGCGCACGACAAAAGTCGCCGAAGAACTCTCTGCCTCCATGACGGTGCGTGGAGTACGCTTTTTGGGGGAAACAATTTCCTACCGTCCTGTGCGCTTTACGGGAAAGGATGCTGCGCTCTGCGCGATGGCAGTTTTGATTCCCGCGGCTGTGTTTCTGCTGGAAAGGAGGGGCGTCTTTTGATTGAACTGAAAAACCTCTCCTTTTCCTATGAGAACTCAAGTGAAGCAAAGGGACAGCTCAGAGGTATCGACCTTCATGTAAAAAAGGGCGAGTTGGTGATCCTGTCCGGCAGAAGCGGCTGCGGCAAGACGACGCTGACCCGTATTCTCAACGGGCTTTGCCCCGGCTTTTATCCGGGAAAGCTGGAGGGCGGCTACTCCCTTGACGGTGAGGACGCACTGAAAATGCCCATCCATCGTTTGGGGACGATGGTGGGAAGCGTCTTTCAGGATCCTCGCAGCCAGTTTTTCGCCACCAACACGACGGATGAGATTGTGCTGGGGATGGAGAACATCCCACTGGAGCGTCCGGTCATGCAGGAGCGGTTGAACACGGTTTGCAAACAGATGAACATTGAAAGACTGATCGACCGAAGGATATTCCCTCTGTCCAGCGGCGAAAAGCAGCTTATCGCCATTGCCTCCGTCTGTGCAATGGAGCCGAAGGTTATCGTCCTGGATGAGCCGTCCGCAAATCTGGACAGCGAAGCGATGGTGCGCCTTGGCGCGCTGCTCTATCGGCTGAAAATGGCGGGGCATACGATGATCCTCTCGGAGCATCGGTTCCATTATGTGCGGGATTCCTTTGACCGGCTTGTTTTCATGGAGGATGGTGCGATTTCCGCCGTCTATGACCGGAAAGACGCCCTATCCCTGACAGCGGAGCAGATGACGGCGATGGGACTTCGTCCCTTTGACGCACCGGCATTTCGCGTAGGCGGAGCATACCGGCAGAATCAGGACGACGCCTTGCAGGTGTCCGCAATCTCCTGTATGCTGGACAGCCAGCAAATTTTGGAGGAAGTGAGCTTTGCCGCACAGAGCGGAAAGATACTTGCCATCGCCGGACCCAACGGCGCAGGCAAATCCACGCTTTGCCGCATCATCACAGGTTTATACCGGGCAATGGGTTCGGTTTCCCTCAATGGTGAAATCCTGAGGCGGAAGCGTCGCACACAAAAATCCTTTTTTGTGCAGCAGGATTCCGATTATCAGCTCTATGCGCCTACTGTGCTGGACGAGTTTTCCCTCGGCAAAAAGGAAACGGCAGAGTTGAAAGAAACTGCGCTTTCCCGGTTGCGGGAGATGGGACTGGAAGCCTTTACTGATCGGCATCCTGCTTCGTTATCGGGAGGCCAGAAGCAGCGTCTGTTGCTGGCGCTGGCTGCGGCAAGTGGGAGAAGCCTGTTGGTGTTTGATGAACCTACCAGCGGCTTGGACGGTTTCAATATGCACCTGACGGTCGATCTGCTAAAACGGCTTGCCGGAGAAGGTCGCTGCATCCTGCTGATTACGCATGATATGGAGCTAATCGCGGAGGCTGCGGATAGCGTCCTCTATATTGAGGGCGGCAAACTGCGCTATCACCGAAATGTTCTGCGGCAGATGGGAGACGATGATGGAAATTCGTAAATCCGGCGAGGATTATCTGGAGGCCATTCTGATTCTTGAACGGCAGTCCGGTGCGGTGCGCTCTATTGACCTTGCGCGGCACATGGGCTACTCCAAAGCCAGCATCAGCCACGCCACAAGTGCGCTACGCAAGGGCGGATTTCTTGTTATAGACAAAGGCGGCTGCCTGCGCATGACCGATAAGGGACGTGAGATAGCGGAAAGAATCTACGAGCGGCACCAGTTTTTTACGATGCAGTTGATCACTGCGGGCGTAGACCCGGAAATCGCCGAATACGAAGCCTGCCTGATTGAACACGCCGTCAGTCAGGACAGCTTCGAAAAAATCAGGGATGCGCACAAACAGGAAAAATAGAATAAAAATTGCCCGTCGTTCCAACTGCGCGGACAAAAGCAGCCAGCGGGTAAAAATCGTGTGTCTATGCCCGCTGGCTATTCTATAAGTAAAAGCGGCTATCCGCATGGATGGCCGCTTTTACTCACCGTTTTTCAACTTCTCTGCGCTTTGGCACAATGCAATATACCGCTCCGCTTCTGCATCACTCTTTCCGGCAAAGAAATCTGCCACAACTTTTGGAATTTCACGCGGTTTTTCATCGTGAAACACCACGGCGTCAAGGCTGATTCTCATCTCCTTGGAAATGAGAGCCACGGTTTCAAACTTCGGATTGCTTTTGCAGTTTTCAATCTCAATAATCGTGCGCGTACACATATTCAGTTTTTCAGCCAGTCCACGCTGTGTTATCTTCTGCTGGATTCGCTTCTCCCGAAGTTTGAGGGCAAAAAGGTCAAGAAAGTTCATCAGAAATCACCTCTCCTATATTTTATGGTGAGTTCTAATTCAGCTAAATATACACTCAACTCATGTCAAATGAGCTATACATCATAATTACGAGATATGTGAGGATGTCTTATGGGATTGACTGACAAAAGGAGGTATCGCTAATGCGGCTATCCACCGTAAAGGAAGTGGATACAGAACATCTCAAAAAGAAGCAGGTGTTGTAGAGACTTTTGCGAGCTGCACTTATCTATGTGAGTTGCAGCTCGTTTTCTATACATCACAGATTATCTGCGATATAGCTCCGCCCAATTATGAAATAGAATTGCAAGGCACTCGTTCAGGCTTTTATGCCTGTGCGGGTGCCTTTTTGTTTGCACTGTTTTTCTTCTCTGTGGGCTGCCGCTCCCCGCCGCCCTCCGTTTGGATTCAACCGCAACCACGAACACAAACATCCAAACGGAGGAATACAACATGACAACGATCAATCTGCGGGAGCTTTACCCATGGTACACCGAGGATACCTTTATCGAGGTTTCCGATGAAGTAGCTGCGTTTCTCGAAGAAGATAAGCGGCTTCAGATCAACTACGCGCAGTACATCCGCGACAACCGGGCGTTCTACTCGCTGGACGCAGGCGACGGCATCGAGGCGGAGGCGCTGAATCTGCCGGAGCAGCCGGACGAGGCACTGGAGCGCATGGAACTGGAGCGGCTGCTGAAAGAAGCGCTGGCACAGCTCACGCCCTCGCAGCGGCGGCGTGTCCTTGCTCATTTCGTTGAAGGACGATCCCAGCTTGAAATTGCGGCCAGCGAAGGTGTTGTTAAAAGCACAGTTTCGGAAGCGATTTCACGCGGACGGAAAAATCTCAGGAATTTTCTCAAAAAGTTTCGCTAACACCCCGAACTTTTGCCCGATTTTTCTTGAGGTATATGAGAGGGATATTCTTCTTTCTCGCCTCTGCTCCTTGACAACCGCATAGACACCGGTATCAGCACAGACCCCGCGCGGCTGAAAAGCTAAGCGACAAAAGGCGCGCCGCCATGACGACAGACCTCCCATCCTTCGGGACGGGCGGCTGTCCGAGCGATCTACGCGGCCTTTGACCCGATGCCCGGCAGCATCGGGCGCGATGACAGCGCGGGCGATACGCAACCCCAGCTACGGCCTCCCACTGACTTGAGGGGGATTCCTGCGGCGTTCGTGAGCCTTACAAGCCACGGCGCTGGTGGGAATGGGACAGCCTTGCCAAAGGCGGCTGATACCGGTCCCAGAGGCGATATATGCCTCGCGCCGGGGGCTGTGACAAATACGGCGGAACAAAACTACATGACACAACATACGCAGACAGCCGCGCCGGTGCAGTATCATGCAACATGACAGCAATCCCTCCGGCGCGGCTGCTCTGCCGGAACGAATACGAACAAGCCCCGCTGTCATATCGTGGCAGCGGGACTTACATGATAAATCGGAGGTGCGTTTATGCAGAAGCAAGCCATCCCTAAAGAGCCGGTCGCCTCTTATAAGGAGGTCAGGATCGGCAAGACCCTCTATCGCGTGACAAGCGTGTTTTCCGGCGAAAAGGACCTTGGCAGGACGCTGGAGCAGCTTGCGGTGCGCCGCGCCATGACAGAGCTGGACGCTCCTGCGGCCACGCAGCCCTGTCACGCATCGTAACAGACAATCAGCCTCCCTGCGGCGGCATCCTTGCGCGAAAATGGTATCCCCGGTATCATATTCTTGCAGGGAAAACCTGCAAGAGCCATCACGCCGCACGGATGTATGAATCGCAGAGAATCGGGAGGTAAAATACAGATGATCGAAAAGACATACAACGTAGGCATCTATTGCAGGCTCAGCAACGACGATGAGCGCAACGGAGAGTCCGTATCCATTGAAAATCAGAAGCTCCTGCTGCAAAGCTATGTGCGTCAGCGGGGCTGGAACGAGATCGCGGTGTACTGTGACGATGGGTACTCAGGTACGAATTTCGACAGACCCGGCGTCAAACGCCTCATCGAAGATGCAAAAGCCAAGAAAATCAACCTCATTCTGGTAAAAGACCTATCGCGCTTTGGGCGTAACTACATCGAGTTCGGTCAGTACACGGACTACCTGTTTCCCTCGCTGGGCTGCCGTTTTATCGCGCTGAACAACGGCATCGACACCATGAGTGACAACGGCAGCACCGACGTTATGTGCTTCTTGAACTTATTTAACGAGTTTTACAGCCGGGACACCTCCAAGAAGGTCAAGGCGGTCAAACGGGCCTGCGCGGAAAGCGGCAAGTTCATGGGAACCTACCCCGCCTACGGCTACAAGCGCGACCCGGAGGATAAGCACCACCTTGTCATCGACGAGGAAACCGCCCCTACCGTGCGCCGCATTTTTTCCATGCGCGCCGCCGGCACAGGCTTCCGCGCCATCGCCGTCACGCTCAACGAGGAGGGCGTTCTGCCGCCCGGTGCGCTCTACTATCAGCGCAAGGGGCGCAGCGACCCGCGCAACGTCAACCACAAGTGGGCGGAAACCACCGTCAAAGCCCTCATCCGCAGCGAGGTCTACATCGGGAACATGGTGCAGGGCAAAACCGGCACGCTGTCCTATAAGTCCCGCAAGCTCATCAACAAGCCGGAGGAGGAATGGATACGGGTGGAGGGAACCCATGAGCCTATCATTTCCCGCGAGGTATGGGATACCGTGGTCAGCATCGACAAAAAGAAGGTGCGCAAGACGCCGCCCACAGACGGTATCCGCAGCATCTTCACCGGCCTTGTCTACTGCGCAGACTGCGGCTTCAAGATGCGCAACCACATCGAGCGGTTCACCTACAAGGACGGTACGCCGGGGCGGTACAGCTCCTTCATCTGCGGCAACTATGCCAGAAGCGGCAAAAGCGCCTGCACCATCCATTCCATCTATGAGAATGTGCTGGAGGAGCTGGTGCTGACGGACATCCGGGAAAAGGCGCGCTTTGTCGAGTGCGACGGTGAGCGCCTTGCCGAGCAGATCAGCCGCATGAAGGAAAAGGAAAGCCGCAGCCGCGTTATCTCCTATGAGCAGGAGCTGAAAGCGGCAGCGGCGCGTATGAGTGAGCTGGAACGGCTGATGCAGAATCTCTATGAGGACAAATGCACCGGCACCATCCCCCAGACGGTCTTTCAGACGCTCATGCGGAAATACGAAGCGGAACGGGCGGAAAAAGCCGCCGCCATACCGGAGCTGGAGCAGAAGGTCAGGGCGCAGCTTGCAAACCGGCAGGACGCAAACCGCTGGATGGAGGTCATCCGCCGCTACACCGAGATCACGGCGCTGGACGAAAGCATCCTCTTTGAGCTGGTGGACCGCATCGAGGTGGGCGAGGCGCGGAAGGTCAACGGACAGCGCATCTGCGACGTCAAGGTGGTCTACCGCTACGTCGGCAGCGTGGACGACGCGCTGGCGCAGGAGAGGCAGGAAGCGTATGAAAAAGCTATATAAGGTCGGCATCTACTGCCGGTTGAGCGTGGACGACGCCTCCAACTCCGCCAAGGCAAAAAACTATATCCCCGCTGATGAATCCGTCAGCATCGAGAATCAATATGAACTGCTCTCCAAATTCGTAATGCTCAACGGCTGGACGGAGGTCAAGTCTTACCGCGACGACGGTTACAGCGGCGGCAATTTTCAGCGTCCCGGATTTCTGGAGATGCTGGAGGACGCGCGGCACGGCCTCATCAACCTGATCCTTGTGAAAGACCTATCCCGGCTGGGCCGTGATTTTGTGGAGGTCGGACGCTATACCGACGTTATTTTCCCCTCGTTGGGCTGCCGCTTCGTATCCGTCCTTGACTGCCTCGATACCGAGGGCGACAACACGGATATGCTGCACTTCCGCAGTCTGATGAACGACTACCATTTGAAAGACCTGTCGGGCAAGATCAAATCCGTTCTTCACGCCAAAATGCGCAGCGGTCAGTATATCGCCGCCTACGCCCCCTACGGCTACCGAAAGAGTGAAGAGGACAGACATCGGCTGGTGATCGACGAGGAAGCTGCTGCCGTAGTGCGCCGGATGTTCGAGCTACGGCGCGGCGGTATGGCCTACGGCAAGATCGCCGCCGTGCTGAACAGCGAGGGCATCCTGTCCCCGCGCTGGTATTGGGCAAAGCGGTACGGAAACGGCTCCTGCAAGTACGCGAACCTTTGGATGTACGCCACGGTGAAGAACATACTGACAAACGAGGTCTACACCGGAAATCTTATTCAGAATCAGACCGGCTCGCGCTCCTATAAGGACGGCACCATGATCTATAAGCCGGAATCCGAATGGATACGGCATGAGGCTCTGCATGAAGCCATCGTCTCGCCGGAGTTATGGGATGAAGTGCAGGCCATCAACCGGGAAAGGACGCTGCTCTCGGCGGACAACGCCCCGCCGAAGCCCTTCCTATTCACCGGCAAGCTCATCTGCGCCGACTGCAAAGCACCCCTTCAGGGCAACCGGGAGACGCAGCGCCGCAAGAACGGCACGTCCAAAAAGTACGTTTCCTATTTCTGCTCCCGCTATACGGCTTCCGGCTATGGCGCGTGCTCCCGGCACACCATCTATGAAATGACGCTGACGGAGCTTGTATTGAATGAAATTCGCGCCCATGCCGAGGCGCTGGAACTGGACGAGGCTGCCGTGCTGGACAGGCTGCAAGCGCAGCACACCGCCGCAGACGCCGAGCGTCAGGAAAGCGTCCGGCAGGAGATTGGGAAGCTGCGCCGCCGCGTCTATGAGCTGGAGCAAATGACCGCCAAGCTCTATGAGGACAAGGTTTGCGGCAGCATCAGCGCAGCGTCCTTCGCTGTACTGCTTGAAAAGACCGAGCAGGAGCGTCGCCAGCGAACCGACCGGCTGGATACGCTTCTTGCGGAAATCAGGGAGTATGAGCAGAGCGCCGCCGACATTCAGAGCTGGGCGGCAGTCGTCCGAAAGCACCTGCACATACGGGAGCTTGACCGTGAAACGGTGGACGAGCTGATCGACCGCATTGAGGTCGGAGAAAAAACCGTTGTTGACGGAAAAAACGTCCGGGACATCAAAATCTATTACCGCTTTGTCGGCAATATCTGAATGGAGGTCAGATCATGGATAGCAATAAAAGCAAGCGTGTGGTAGTATATTGCCGGGTAGCGACACAGGCGCAGCTTGACGGCGACCACGCGCTGGAAGCACAAAGCGCCCGGCTGCATGAGCAGGCCGAGCGGCTGGGTTATGAAATCGTGGGAGAAGTCAGCGAGTATGAAAAAGGAACTACGCTTGACCGCGACGGCTGGAAAAGGGCTTGTCAGGAGGCGGTGGAGCAAAAGGCGGACATTCTCCTTGTTGCCGAGCTTACACGGATAGCGCGCGACCCGATCCTTTGGATGCAGGCTTTGCGCGAGTTGAGCGGCAAGGGTGTCTGGATTCAGTCCGCTGCTGAACCGGATGCGTTTCGGGTAAATCCCCTTTTTCACCTATGGCTGCCGCCCGGAATCCAATGGCAGCTTGCACTCCATGAACTATGGAAAACTTACCGCAGGAACAACGAAAACAGCGATTGATACAGTCAAAACCGTCCGAAAAGGGAGAAATCATTACTTACCTTTCCCGAATGGGAGATGTTCTTCATGATGTTTCTGAATGGGGTAAAATCGTCGTCGCCCTTGTCGCTGTCAACGCCGTCGTTGATGGCGATTAGCCGGACGCCCTGCTGCCGTAGTATCTCCATGACTTGGCCGACTTTGAGATAGTCGCGCCCTAACCGGCTCATATCCTTGACGATGATTGCCTCCACGCGCCCGGCCTCCACTTCCTCCATCATAGCCGTAAAACCCGGACGGTCGAAGCGGGTTCCCGAAATGCCGTCGTCGGTAAAATGGATAGGGTTTGGAAAGTGGTTCTTGCGGGCGTATTCCTCCAACATTTCTTTCTGGTGAACAATACTGTTTGAATCGCCTTGCAGCTCGTCGTCGCGGCTCAATCTCTCGTAAAGTGGTGTTATTTTGTCGTTTCTCATATTCGCGCCCTCCTGAAATGAAATATGCTCTAAGCACTTCACTAACCATGAGAAAAATCATGATTAAGAAGTTGCTTAGAGCATATAACACCGCTGCTTAATTTGTACTTGCGGTATTGCTTCACTGCGAAGCAATCCGGCTTGCGCTTTTCCAGCCCGGCGAACATATAATCCACCGCGTTCATGTAGTCCTCGTCATCCTCTTTTACTTCCATGCCGCTGATCATATCCACCAGGGTATTCATATTCCTGTCCTGCTCCGGCCCCTCGAAAATGATATAGGCGATCAGGGCGCAGTAAAGGAGCGTTTCCGCCTTTGTCCAAAAGGGATCACCCTCCTTGCCCTCGCCCTTGGTGTTGGAAATCAGGGCATCCACGAACTTTAGAATGTCCGCCTCGTTGTGGATATAGGCCAGCGGATTGTAGTGCATACTCTTGGAAAAATCAATGGTATTGAATACCCTGATCCTGTACCCTTGCTTTTTTTGAAGGAAATACCCCACCGGGGAGAGCACCCCGCCCTTGGGGTCAACACAGACATAAGAACAGCCATTTGCCTGGAGCAAATTGGGCGTGAGCCAGAACCGGGTCTTGCCCGAGCCCGACGAGCCGATGATGGCGCAATTCAGATTGCGGGCGTTGCCGGGGATTTTGGGGCGGGTGTTCATGGTCAGCCGCTCGGTGGCGGTGAGGATGATATTATTTTCAAACTTGGGATCGGCAAACGGCGCTATGTCTTTAGGGCAGCCCCATCGGGCCGATCCGTACTCCACGTCGGGCCGAAACTTTTTTGCCTTTTTGGTCTTGAAGTGGATGAGCAGGCGGAAACCAACCGCCCCCAGGATGCCCACCAGCCAATCAAAGGGGACGAGGCCAGGCGCGAAGTCCGCAAACGTCGGGCCGATGGTCTGGATCGTCCCCAGGAGCTTTTCACCAAATCCAGCCCCCACCGCCAGCCGGTAGGCCGTCCCCGCTTTCAGGCAGGCCCACAGCACAAACAGATAGGGGATGTTGGGAAGAATGTACTTGCGCAGCTTATCTGTCCTCACGCGCCACCTCCTTTTCCCGGTCACGCTGGAGCTCTGGCTGCCGTCGCGCTTGCTCCTGCGCCTGCTTGAGCTGTTCCCGCATGGGGGGGCGCCGGCCCTTGCCCCGGTTCAGCATACGCCGGGAGTATTCCGAAAAACAGCCGGTGATGGCGTCGGCCTGATTTGCCTTGAACAACAACAAATATTTACCCTTTTCCACGGGCCGGATGGCGTAGTCCACGCACCAGCGCCGGGCCACCCGGTCAAAGAGCCTGGTATCACCGGGCAGCTCCATGCCGCTGGTGTCCCCACCGTGGCGCATGAGCTTCCTCGCGCTCTGCTTGCCATGGGGCGCTTGCCCGGCCCGCTGGGCCTTGCGGATCTGCCGGGCCGCCGCTCCCAGCGCGTAGGCCAGCGCCCGCGCCGTCAGCTTGCCGGTTTTGACGTAGACGGCGATGGTGCGCCGGGAAACGTCCTCGTCTATCAGGGAAATCCCTCCTTTCCGGGGACGCTCCTCTGGCCAGGATGGCCAGAAGTGCTATCAGTGGCGGCCATGCCTCCGGCCCTGGCCCTTCACCGTCAGGATGCCCTCCAGGGTGGTGGCCGTGATCCCCAGCCGCTGGGCCACGGCGATGTCGTTTTTCATGGACTCGGTGACGGTATGGCCGCACACCACCAGCACACGGGAGCGACGCAGGAGATCGCGGCCCATGTCGATCCCGTTTTTGTGCTCCTCCGGCACCCCGTCATTGAGGAACAGGGGGAGGAACAGCGCCGGGCAGATCGGGGAGAAGCCCGCCTCGTATACGGAGCGGCAGTAGTTCGCCGCCTGATCCGTGGCCTCGGAGGGGTCGCCGCTCCATGCGGCGGTAATATACGCAAGGGGCCTTTTCATATTGAAAACCTCCATTTTCAAACTGAGTTTCAGAGAGGACGGTTCAGCCCTATTCCCCCGCCCTTTCCCATTCTTGGGAAAGGGGGCGGCTCTGGAGGATATGCCCCCGTCGCGCCGCTGGGTATGCCACAGCCGGGGCTGTCCGTCAAGGGCAAGCCGCCGCAAGCGGCGGTGCCGGGGCCCCTGCCCCACCACCCTTGACGGCCATCCCCGCCTGTGCCCGGAAATAGGCGGCGACGGGGGATATTCCACCAGAGCCATGATCACGGGGACGCGGCGGGGGAATAAAACACCTCTGGCCACGATGACCAGAGGTTACTTTTCAATCTCCACCTTTTTGTCCCCCTTGCCCAGCTCCGGGGGCTGCTTCTCTTTGTCCTCAGCCAGCAGGGACAAAATTTTGTCCTTCATCTCCTGGGGGGTAACTTTTTGATCGAAAAACTCATCCAATTCAGTGTAAGGGATAATCACGTCACGATCCTCCTTTTTCTTTTCTTCACCCATAATTCCGTCGATCCTGTCAGGGGTGAGCTCCCCTTTTTTGTCCAGCTCCCGCATCCGCTTTCCCTGGCCCTGGGAGGGGGAGCCCAGCCCGTCAATGGAAACGGCGATATACTTTTGGAGCTTGGGCCGGATGCGGGAAATCTCCACGGCGGGGGTAAAGGACAGCTTGCCGCCGTCCATGCGCTCTTTCAACTCCGGCACAAGGTCATCCAGCCAGACATACCGCTGCACCGTCTTAACGCTCATGCCGTTGCGCTCACCCACTTGGGCCAGGGAGAGCTTTCCCGCCTCCTCGTCGTCGCCACGGGCCCCCTGGTGCTTAATCGCCTCATATTGCTGTTTAATGGCAAGGGCCTTTTCGCTGGGCAGCAGCTTCTCCCGGTGCCGGAGGTTATCATCCGTCATAGCGATGATCGCCTCGTCATCGGTCATTTGCCGGACGATACACGGCATATTGAAATATCCGGCCAGCTCGCTGGCCTTGTGCCGCCTGTGGCCCGCGATAATCTCATAGCCGCCGTCCTCGCGGGGGCGCACCAATGCGGGCTGGTTCACACGGCCCGACTTGACGCTTTCCACAAGGGCTTTCATTTCCGTGTCATCCCGTACCCCGAAGGGATTTAGCGGGGAGGGGTGGAGCTCGGAGAGGTTAATATATTCAACCTTCTCCTCCACGCCGCTGGAGGCGTCGCGGGGAACAGGCGGATCGGGCGTGGGAGCCGGAGCCGGGGCCGCCTCCTTGATCGGTGCGGTTTTTCCCTTCTTGGGCCGCCCGGCCTTGCGCGATGCGGACGGCGCGCCCTTGGTGGGGGCCTTGTCCTTGGCGGAGGGCTTATCAGCTTTCGCACCCTTGGCCGTCCTGCCCTTGGGCGTAGCGTGCTCCACCGTCTGCTCTTTCTTTTCAGCGGCGGCCCGCGCCGCCGTCAGATCGACAACCTTGCCCGTGGAGGCAGAATTGTCTCCCATACCCGGTATGATACCCTGCTCCTCATGCCCCTCTGGGGAAGGGCCGTCGAGTGTTTCAGGAGCGGGATGCTCCGCCCCAGCAGGGGGGCCCGGCGTTTCAGGAGTATGGGCCTCCGGCGCGGGCGTTTCATCCGCACCGGGGATTTTCGTTTCGTCTGCCATTCACATTTACCTCCTTTTTCAAGGTATGAAAAAAGGCCAACCCTTCCGGCTCGGCCTGCGGGAGTATATGTAAGATGCCGCCCATAGTCTCCATTGGGCGGCATCTTACATAATTTGTTGAGTTGACAAGGAAAGTATGTTAATATGTAGTAAAGTGTATAAGAAAATGTCCTCAACACAAATGTGTTCTAGTTAATATGTAGATGGTTTCTCGTTTAGTGAGATTTTAAAGGGAGGAAAACTAATGGCTGAGCAGAACGGAAGGACAGAAATCACTTCAGCCGATAAACAGCAACTTGGTTTTGAATATCAATATCTCTATTTCATTGTAAGGCTGTTGCAGTTGCTTCCCGGAGAAGAAGTTGGATATGAAGCCTTGGATGATGTTCATGTTATAACAGCGACCCAAAAAGATACCCTATACATCCAAGTAAAACACACAATAGGTAAAGCTGCAAATGATACACAGCCTAATTTAGCTAAATTATCCGAGGATTTATGGAAAACTCTATCAAATTGGAGCAAATTAATATCTGACCCATCAGAAGCAAGAAACAAAAAGGAGACCCAGAAACTTTTTGTTTCACAATCGCGCTTTATCCTAGTAGTAAACCGCAAATTTAAAACAAATGAAGTTATCTGTAAAATACAGCAGCTGAAGGATGGATTAATTACCGGAACTGAGATGTACGCATATCTTAAAAAGTTGAGCCAAGAAACAAAAGACAAAGACATTAAAGTTTTAATTAATAATGTTACTCATTTATCAGTATCAGTACTATCAGCCTTTTTAAAAAGGACAGAATTTCATAACTCAACAGATTCACTGTTTGACCAAATACGGGACGGTATACGCAGTAAAATGACTGAAGATGAATATGTAAACGATGTTTTTAGCACGCTATATTTGCAACTCAAAGAGGATTTTTTTAATAACGTACAAAATGGTAGACATCAAGTTATTACATTTTCCAAATGGATGACACACTATAGGGCTGCTTTCAACATATACCGTACTACATTATTACCATTTAGACAATATAGCCCATTACTCCCGGAACATCTGGAACAGCAAACTTTTGTTAGCGAGTTAATAGAAATTGGTGCAATAGACATAACTGATAATGGCCTGGCAGAAATTGCTGAGTTAACTGAGTATTATTTATCAGTAGAGCTACAATTAGACGATTGGTACCAGGATGGACGAATTAGCCTACCAGTTCTAAATAGTTTTCATAAAGAGGCAGCTTTGACTTGGAAACGTATACATCAGTTTTGTCATAGATCAACTAAAAGTAATTCTAAGTTAGATTACGAGAATGCTTTAGCTTGTTTTGATGAAGTAATGAAAGAGAAATTAAAACTTATCTCTACAGATATGGGGCTCTCTCTATCTAATGGTGAATTTATAAAGCTTGCCAATGAATCTAAAATTGGATGGAAGCATTCTTGGGCTAGCGGGAGTAAAAGACATGGAGATTAGCACTTTTCGCGACAATGAGATATTATCAGGCATATCTATTATAGCTGTTCTAAGATACGTGGATTCCATGGAATTATCAAAGTGTATGCTTATTGAACCGTTATTAAGTTACTCAAGGGTAGTAAGTGCATTGAAACGATCCAATTCAAGTATAAAAAGCATAGAGGATTTAATTATTAAAGAGAGTATCGTTTTTTCAAACTTTAGCGCAAGATTCCATGAAAAAGTATTGCTATCTATGAATTCAATAATCTTGTTTGAAAAGCTAGGCCTCCTTAAAGTTGTAGATAATGGAGTGCAGTTTTCGAATAGTAACTTCGATTTTGCGAATACATCACTAGGAGAAAAGGCTAAAACTAGAATTGCTGCATCGCAAAAACTTGCAGAGATTTTGAAGAAAGGAGATGCAAGTGATTTCTATTTGAGCTTGCGTATAGAAATATGAATTTTTATATTGATAAACTTCTTTTATGGCTTAAAGATGGTAGGTTGCGAAAGTTGGAGTTTTCAAATGATAAGGTTAATGTAATAACTGGAAATAGCAAAACAGGAAAAACAGCGGTATTGGAAATAATTGATTACTGTTTATGTGGGAGTAAAGATACTGTTACGATTTCTTATGAACATATTGGCGAAAATGTAGCTTGGTACGGTATTCGTTTCGCAATAAACGACAAAATCTATACCATAGCCCGCGGTGAAATAACAGAAAAGGGCAGTTTCTCAGATGATTACTATTTCTCTCAATCAGGAGAAATTCCCGATGAGCCTTTCACGAAAATGGATGAGTCGGGAATTAAAGCGATTCTTGAACCGGAATTTTCGATAAAAGATGATGTTACATTAGCTTACGGTGGAAAGAGTATCAGAAAGAATACCCATCTCTCATTTCGCTATTTTTTAATATTTAATACGCTTTCGAAAGACATCATTGATAATGGCAAGAGCTTTTTTGATAAGATGTATATTGATCGTTATCGGGATGCTTGGCCTCAAATTTTTGATCTTTCTCTTGGAGTGATAAATCTTGAAACCATACGATTACAAAAACAAATAAATGATCTTAAACAAGAAATAGCTGCACTTGAAATAGAAAAAAAGAAACAGTCTAAAAAAATTGAGCAACATAATCAAAATATTCAAATGCTAGTGAAAAAGGCCAAAGAAAAGGGGTTGGTCGATGAAGCATTAGACGTCGATGAAGCATATAAAGTAATAAAAATAATGGTGGGAGAAGGTATTACAAATTTTTCAACAAACTTTTCCGTTGAACAAGAATACGAAAAGTTGCAACTAGAACGTGAAAATGTTGCACTGCAATTAGCAAAATTGAAACGTTTCAAAAAGAGCTATAATGATTACAGGGATAACCTTCGGGGCGAAGCTGACGCATTACAGCCGATAACATATATCAAAAAAGAATTTGGGGATAGAACACAAGGAGAGTACCGCCAATTTATAAACAACTTAGCAACTGAGCTTACGAGAGTGAAAGCTGCCATTAGGGAAAGACGTCCTTTTGAATATGATGTTGAGCGAAAGATTCATGATCTAAATGAACAATTAAAAACGTTAGACACGATGCTTTCCAGAACTGCTCATGTGGAATATAGTCCTATCTCAACAGCGGAGAAGTTAGTTTCTCTTGGAGAAATTCGAGCAGAGTATAATCGACTTGATTCTAACGTAGGAAACACAAACGCCACAGATGCCAAAATTGAAGAAAAGGAACGCAAGCTCCAGACACTTGAAAATCAATATAGCGCAGTTGAAGAAAATAGAGGGCTTGTTATTAATACACTAAATGAGTTTATTCAGACTTACATCGGTGTATCACGAAATGCGCTAGATGAATATGGTGAATACTCCGCATGGTTTGATTATAAAAAGGCAGCACTGACCCTAAAAAAGAATATGTCAGCATCTATTGCAAATATTTCTAGTAGTTCCGATCATTTGTTTATGCATTTATGCCTTTTCGCCGGACTTCATCATATGATGCTTTCAGGTGATACATTGTATGTGCCGAGTTATTTAATAATTGACCAACCAAGTAGGCCCTATTTTAATACGTCAGATTATAATTATGAAGAAAGCGAAAACGCCATTAACATAAAAGACGATTGGAGCAAGGTTAAGGATATATTCAAGCTATGGGATAGCTTCTTTTCCAAAATCATTTCTAAAGGGTGGCATTTCCAAGTAATTATGCTCGAACACGTTTCAGAAAATGCGTGGAACAACTGTAAACATATACACCTTGTTGAAACATTTGATGGGATAAAAAATGCACTTATACCATTGGATAACAAAAACCCTAAGCCAGAAGAGAAATAAGGTTGATTGTCATTTGTCCTACATATTGATGCGCATCTCCGAACTCCATTTAGAGGGGTATGTAACTGATGGAGTTGGGAGAGCGCCTGAATGGCATTCAGGAGGTCAGCGGTTCGATCCCGCTTATCTCCACCACGAAGAAAAGAGACATCCCTTGGGATGTCTCTTTTCTTGCGCCTCCGCGGGTGTTATAATAATACAGCCTGGGTGTTTCCAAAGTGAAAACCGCAGTTGTGATTACCGTACTGCTCAGACGACCCTGTATCAGGGCTAACTAGAAAAGGGGGGTGGGGCCATGCTCCTGCGCATCCTGGATTCGGAGCTCGTCACCCTCTTCGGCGTGGTGGACGTGCTGCTGCTGATCGAGTGGCGCTTCTCCCGCAAAAAGACCGCGCTGCTGGCGGGCGGTGTTACCGCCCTTTTCGCGTTGCTGACGGCGGTGATGGTGTACCTCGGGGCGGGGGATCACGCCATCCGCATTCTCTACATGCCGAGTATGCTGGTGTTCACCTTCTATATCTCCCGCTACCGGGACGCGCGCACCTTCTACGCCAACTGCACCTCCGCGCTCTTCACCGTCAGCGGCTCGGTGCTGGGCATGCTTGCGGAGGAGCTGTTCGTGCCCGCGGCGGGGGTGGTGGTTCACGGCGTGCTCTACCTGCTGTGCCTGCTTGCGGTGTATTTCCTCTTCCGCCGCCCCCTGCTGGCCATGGCCCGGGAGCTGGAGAGCGGCTGGCTGCGGCTGTGCCTGGTGCCGGTCATCCTGATGGGGGCGCTCATGGCCCTGACCCTGGGGTACCAGGGGGGCTCCGCCGTAAACACCTTTGGCCTGTGTGCGCTGGCCCTGGGCTCCTTTTTTGTGTACAGCGGCTTCAACCAGCTCTTTCTCCGCCTGCAGCGGCAGGCCCGCCTGCGGGAGGACAACGCCGCCCTGCGCAGCCAGGTGGAGTCCATGCGCCAGGCGGCCGAGCGGCGGATGTCGATGGACCGGGAGGACCGGATCTTCCGCCACGACCTGCGCCACTACATGGGCATCCTGGAGGGCTGCCTGGGCAGCGGGGACGGCGCCGGGGCGGCCCGGGTGCTGGAGCAGATGGAGCAGAAGCTGAACTGCGGCGGCCCCGCCGCCCTGCGCCGCTTCACCGGGGACCCGATCGTGGACGCCATCCTCTCCCGCTTTGAGGCCCGCGCCGGCGCGGCGGGGGTGGAGTTCTCGGCAAAGATGAACCTGCCCGCCGGGCTGAAGGCGGACCGTACCGAGCTGGGGGTGTTCCTCTCCAACGCCCTGGAAAACGCCTACCACGCCTGCCTGCGCATCCCGGAGGGGCGGCCGCGGGCCATCCGGGTGGTGGACAGCGCCACCATGGGCCAGTATTTCCTGAGCATCTCCAACAACTATACGGGCACCGTCCGCTTCGACCCGGTGACCGGCCTGCCGCTGGCCGACGCCGAGGGCCACGGCATCGGCAGCCAGAGCATCGCCGCCTTCGTCCAAAAATATGGCGCCCAGCTGGACTACACGGCCCGGGACGGGTGGTTTTCCATCAAGCTGCTGCTGTAGTTTTGGCAACTTACCGCATGCTTTTTGTGGTATTCTAAAACCGTAAAAGCTCCGCCCCCGGGCGGAAGAATGAAATTTATGGAGGTAAAAGCGATATGAAAAACGAACTGCTGGAGCTGCTGAAAAGCCGCCGGAGCGTGCGCGGCTACAAGCCGGACGCGGTACCCGAGGAGGCGCTGGACGCCGTGCTGGAGGCGGGCACCTACGCTCCCACCGGCGGCGGGGCCCAGTCCCCGGTCATCGTGGCCGTGCGGGACAAGGCCGTGCGCGACACCCTCATGGCCCTGAACGCCAAGGTGATGGGCAAGGACACCGACCCCTACTACGGCGCCCCCGTGGTGGTGCTGGTGCTGGCGGACGGCGGCAGGAATACCTGCGTGGAGGACGGCAGCTGTGTGCTGGAAAATATGATGCTGGCCGCCCACGCCGTGGGCCTGGCCTCCGTCTGGGTCCACCGGGAGAAGGAGATTTTTGAAAGCCCCGAGGGTAAGGCGCTGCTGAAGCAGTGGGGCCTGCCCGAGACCCTGCGGGGCGTGGGCTCCATCGCCCTGGGCTACGCGGCGGGGCCCCTGCCCCAGGCCGCGGCGCGCAAAGAGGGGTATATCGTCAAGGTGTAATACAGTACAAAAGCCGCCCCGGAGCCATGTGAACAGCCCCAGATTGTGCGGACAGCACAAAAAAGGCCCCTGGTAGGAAAAGCAAGTATTAGACGGAGAGGCGGCGCGTGAGCGGCGCCTCTCCGGTTTTTAACTGGATGCGCTCATGGTTGTAGAAGTAGATGAAACGATCGATGATGTGGTTGGCCTCCTCAAAGGAGGCGGGCTTGAGGCGGTAGATGCACTCCGTCTTGAGAATGGAGAAGAAGTTTTCCGCCATAGCGTTATCATAACAGTTGCCTCGCCTTGACATGGACGGCGTTATGCCGTATTCTTGAGTCAGGTTGAAGTATGCTTGCGAGGTGTACTGAAATCCCTGGTCGCTGTGGAGGTGCAACTCCGCAGCGACCCTCTTTTTCTCCCGCTTCATGGCAAGACGAATGGTATCCAGCACCAGATTTACCGTCTGCTGCGTCCCGGTTTTGTACGCCACGATGCTGTTGTCGTAGAGGTCGCGGATCATAGACAGGTACAACACACCTTGCTTCGTATGGATGTAAGAGATGTCCGTTACCCATTTGCTGTTGGGCCTGTCTGCGTGAAACGCTCTGTTGAGCAGGTTCTCATACTTATGTACCTGCTGCCCCATCTGCGTCCACTTCCTCCTGCGCCGGATTTCAGACAGCAACCCGTACTTTTTCATGATCCTCAGCACAGTTTTGGGATTGCGGTGTATGCCCTGCCGCTCCAACCACAGCCACATTCGGCGGTAGCCGTAGGTGCGGAAGCTCCGCTCACGCTGGGCGGCAATGATGCCTGCCAGCTCAAAGTCTCTCTCCGGCTTGCCAAGCCGCCGGACGAAGTCGTAGTATCCGCTTCTGGACACCTCGAAGAACCGGCACATCCTGCAAATGGGGTAGTCCGTTCGATGGCGATAGATGACTTGATACTTTACGCCTGCCTTCACCTCCTCCCAGCCGATTGCAGAAAATCCCGCAGTAATTTGTTTTCCATCTGCAGCCGTTGAATCTCATATGCCTGCTCTGCTGTTATGTCTCTGGGCTTGCTGCCCTTGTGCGCTCTGCCCTTGGGACGCGGGACGATCCCCGCCGCCAGCTTGCGCCGCTTCTCCCGCTGCCGTTTCAGCAGGTTCTTTACCACATATTTGTTCTTGAATCCGAATTGTTCCGCCACTTCCCGCTGTGTTTTCCCTGCCGACAGCATTGCCTCTATCTCTGGCACCAGCATTTCGACATGTGTATATTCTCGTTTCTTCATGACAATACCCCCTGATGTAGTCTATTTTCCTACATCAGGGGGTGTTTTGTCACTGTCCGTTTTTACTGGTCCTGTTCAATGCTCCGGGGCGGCTTTTATGCGTCAGGACGGGGGATTGAGGGCGCGGACGGAGAAGGTGTTGCTGCGAAGTTCATCCTCCCCCTGGAGGATGGTGAGGGTGACGGTGAAGCACTGGGTGGAGCTGTCGTAGGAGATTTCGGCCCCGGCGCCAAGTCCCGCGTAGGCCCCCGAGCCCACCAGATCCTTGCCGCCCACCGTGATGTGCTTTTCCGTGTCGGCGGAAAAGGCGGCGTTCAGACCATAGTCCATGCTGGTGTAGGAGGAGAGCGCACCCTCATCGTTGGTTTTAATGTCCCTGGCGTAGCGCAGCTCGTCCATAATGGCCTGGGACAGGGTGGAGGTAAGGGTCTGGGCGTCGGACAGGGTCACCGACTGGTTGTATACCCGCAGGGCGGAGGAGATGCCCACCGCCACCGCCAGGGTCACCAGCCCGAGTATGGCCACGGTGACCAGCATCTCGCTGAGCGTGACGCCCCGGCGGGAGGCGAGCTTGCGCTTGAGGCGTTTCATCCGCCGGTTCCCCCCTTCGCGGGAACTGCGTAGGAGGTGAGGGCGCCGTCCTCGCCGCTGTAATAGGTTGCGGCGAAAGTAACTTTTGTGCCGTTTATCGTGACTTCAACCGTCTTTGGTTCTGACTTTGTGGCAGACCGCTCCTCGGCGGCGGTCAGCTCGGTATACAGGGCCCTATCCTTCTCCAGCGCGGAGGCGTTCATGTGGGCCGCGGCGCTGATCATGGTGGCCAGCAGCACGCTGGACAGGGACATGACCAGTACGGCGCAGAGGGTCTCGGTGAGGGTCTCGCCGGATCGGGCGCGCAGCTTTCTCAGGAGCTTCACGAGGCCGCGCCCCCTTTCGTGATCACCGGCGCAGCCCAGGTGACCGTGGTGGTATAGGTGGTGGTTTTGAAGGACGGATTGCCGTCCTTGCGCAGGGTGGAGGAGGCATCCGAAACGCTGGGGCGGAAGACCAGGGTGGTAAAGTTACTCTTTTTCCCGTCCGTTTCCGCCCACAGCACCGCCGTGACGGTATAGATGGCGCTGCCGGACGTGTCAACCGTCAAGCTGCCGGATACATCGGGCATATCGGCGGCCTGAAAGGACAGAGGATAGCGCATCGTAAACCCGGCGGGGAGCGGCTGATTCAGATCGGTCTTGGTACTAGTATAGAGGGTATCAAGATCGCTTGAGACCTTCTCAAGCAGTTTGCCGGGCCCGGGTTTCGCAGGGCTATGCGTATAGCTTATATCGGTGGAGGTTGTGGTCCAGGTCTTGGGTTCCTGCCCTTCCTCCTGTTCCACATGGACGGTAGTTGTGACCTTAACAACCTCATCATAGGAGGCGATAAACGACGTCCCCTCCATATCCTCCCTGAGGAGCATGGCCGCAGATTCCACAGCGAGATAGTTTTGCTGGTCCTGGCGGTTGCGGGCGGTGCGCCCGGCGCTGGCGGAGGCGGCGGTGAGCACCACCGCCCCCACGGTCAGGCAGAAGAACAGGAACAGCAGGGCCAACAGCATGGAGGCCCCCGAGGCGCTTTTCAGTTTTTTGCGGGAGGCCTTCACGTGTACCCCACCTTTTTGTTTGCTTATGTTTTCTTTGAAAGTATGAAATCCCAGCCGGGCGGCCGCTGTCCTTCGGCTTTTGGCTTTTCTGCGTAGAAATAGATTTCTCCGGTAGCCAGAGTTAAATCAGAGGCTACTATATATTCAACCCCATTTACCTCGACTTTATGGTTTTTACTCTGAATCGCTGGCATAAGGTTATTTGCAACGTATTGTCCTGCTTGCCAGTAAAACCAATGGGAGGGATCAAATACGTCTGGGTTGTAGCAAAACTTCCAGTTGTCATTTTCAGAAGAGCTGGATTGCTCCAGATCGGTCACCTTGCCGTAAACATCTACGAACTGGTAGTGAAAGCTACCGCCGGCCCAACTGCCTGTCAGGTATCCGATTCCCTCCAGAACATCAGTGGACTCGCCGCCGCTTTCCCCTTGGCTGCTGTCAGGCGGCAGGAAGACCAGACCGAACGTGGCGCAGCAGTTGGCGGTATCGGCTTTGTTTACCATTGTGGAGGCGGCCTGTATAACTACCTTGCACATGGGATTCATCAGCACAGTGGCGGTGACGTGCGTGCCCTCTGCTTCTAGGGTGGGCGAGGATGTATCATAGGTGATGAACACAGTCTGCTTATACTCCACGTCTGGATAGAGCTGCTCCCAGCGGATACCGGAGGCCGGGGTGCCGTCGGCGTAGTAGAGCGGGTTCATTTCCTCGGCGGTAAACTGCCATTCGCTCGGTTCCATAACGCCGTCGCCGAAGATGTGGTTCTCGTCGGTGACGCCGCCCAGATCGCCGCTGGAGGTCGTCAGCGTGACGTGGGGCTCGTCGTAGCACAGCACGGCGGCAGACTGGCCCTCGTTGGCGCCGAAGGAGACGTTCAGCACCACAGGGTCGCCGGACGGGCTGCCCAGCTTGGCGGTGAGCTTAATATATACGTAGCCGCCGTCCCGGCCAACCTCTTCGGCGGTGGCGGTCTGGGCATTGCTGGTGTAGCAGTCCACCGAGGAGAAGAGGTTGGGATCCAGCGCGTCGGCATCCGAGCCGATCCAGCACTTGAAGTAGACGCTGTGGAAGTCCTCGGCTACGTATGGGGAGGCCATCAGGGAAATGCTTCCGCCCGCATTATAGAGCGCAGGAGTGCCTAAACTGCCGTCATACAATTTGCCTTCCAGCTCGGCGGCGTCGGTGACGGGCTGGACGTAAACCTTCGCTTCCGTATCCGGTGCGACCGTGACTTCACAGACATCCGAGTATTGGTATGTATAGCCGTTGTACTGGATGGTGTAAGTGGCTGTGAGCACAGTGTTGCCGTACCTATGGGGGATAATCTCAATACTCCCACCATCAGTTTTAACCGTAGCCGTCTCCGGATTGCTGGAAGAAACGGTCAGAGCTTTATCCGCCAGAGCGGCGGGGAGATTAGCATGCTTAGGCTCGGAGCTGGAACTTAAAGGATCAACCGGGAAATAGAGGCTGCCGCCACTAAAGGGAACAGAGGCTAATCCTTGAATATTAATTGCTCCGGGCAGTTCAATGCCTACGGTATGGATGGAATAAGAAAAGCGGTTACTACGTCCACTAAAAGTTAACTGATCTGAACCAAAGCTCAGTCCTGCTACCTGATATGTTCTGATGCAAGTTTGATCGTAAGCCAGAGTCGCAGTAATTTGTGCAATAGCATGATCTCCTGTTTTTGCCAGTTGATATGTTATACCCTCGTTGTCAATTTTATAACTGTTCCCCCAAGCAAACGTCATGGGCCTAGAATTCCTTATATCGACTAAAAAGAATTCTCCGGCGGGTTCTCGGTTGATAGTCTGAGCTTTGTCGCTGCCCGAGCCTCCTCTTATTCGGGCGGTACTTGTGGCGGCATCGTTACCAGAAAAAGGCCCACAGGTCAATTGAACAGTAGCATCGTAATCTTTAAGCTCGAGGAATCCATAATACGTCGAAAGCTTTAGAGTGGTACCAGAAGTATCCGAAGTACTTGTTAATTTACGGTAATATTCAGAGCCTTCTACGATCTTCCATTTGTAATTACCCCAAGCCTCGTTCGGACGATTGCATGATAGATGTATATTTTTAGCACCGCCAAAAATATCTGTAAGAATTCCGGCATTTTCAATTGCAGCCTGCGGCGAAAGCATCAGCCTACGCATAATCTGCACGGTAATCTGCCTGGAGGCGGAGCCGTTCTGTACCTGGTCGCGAGCCTGGATAAAGACCGGGAAGATCAGATCCTCGAAATACTCGTCGCGATCCAGTGCGGTAATGGTCAGCCGCCCTTCACTGTCCAATATGGCGGTGGCCACAGCCTTGCCAATATCCCCGTCCAGATAATAGACTCCGTTCTCGTTCATGCGGATGCTGTGGCTGCCGGTAATCTCCGTACCTGTGGCGTCCAAGCCCATATACCAGCTGACCTGATCGTCGGTAGCGCCCACGGCATAGGCGGAAAATACGGCTGTGTTCCATCTGCTTCCATCATCCTTGGGCTTATCCAGCTGCTCCAGTTTGACCGTGCCGCCAATAAAACTGGTGCCGCCGGTAACATTAAGATGGATATTGGTTTCATCTGTATGATTGGAACGGCGGGTGACACGGAGCGTGACTTGATCCCGGTATAGTCCGCCCCCGGCGGTCTCACTGGCGGTATAAACCAGCTTTACGGTGTATACGCCCTTGCCGGAGAGGGTTAGGACTGGCTTCTCCGCACTCGGATCATCCAGCCTTGCTGAACTGCCGTCGTCAGGGGTTTCCACGGACCAGGAGTAGGTGCCGCCGGCAGTGTCGACGTCTCCAAAGATCTTAGGCTCCAGATGAAATATCAGCGCGTCCCCCGCCCTGGCCTCCAGAGTGAGCTGGGAGGGATATTCGATCTCCTTCGGCGGTTTAATCACTTCTGTCGTTAGATTTATATAATGAATCGTGGCAGACACACCGATAGCCTGGATGGGGCACTCCACCTTGACCCGGGGATCGAACGCCCAGCGGGCGGCGATAACGGCACTGCCTGTTGCGCCGGTGGTGAGCAGCGACAGCCCGTCCGTACCGGACATGTTGGTTAAAATAGTACCCAGGCCTGTGAGAACGAAGGGATCACCGGAGTTCAAGCCCTCCCAGCGCTCCTGAGCTACCAGCTGTTTCCAGGCTTTGTCCCCAAGGCTGGTATCCACGTCTTTTGAGAGCATAGCGCACATAACATCGATTTCCGCCCAGGAGGGAGTTACCTTAACGGAGCAGCCGGAGGGAGGAACTGTGACCACACGCCCTGCTCCGTGTAGAATACTGGTATTGCGTTGAGACTGTCCGTTTAACGAGTCCGCAGTGTTGACTACAGAGGAGTTCACCGTCATAGACAGCTCTGCGCGGTATATCACAACGATGGTACGCAGCACGATACTGCCGCTGGATAAATCCACGGTATAAATGCCGCATTGATCTAATGCAGTAATCTGGAGCGCAGTGCGCCCGGTGGCGCTGTCATAGGCATGTTCGGAAATTTCCGCCTTAAATGTGGAGGGCGCGTCTTTAATTTCTACGGCCTGACGGGCGGGCTTATCGCCAAACTGCGCCTCGGCGTACACTGTAACGCTGCCACCCTCCGGGCAAAACACGACATTGACCTTTGGATCGTTGCCATTTGTAGCGGCGACGTTATTTTCAAACACTGCGATGGCGTCCACATTCTGAACCGGCCAGCTGCCGTAGTGGGGGATGGAGCTGCCGTCCGACAGCTTGAGGGCGGGGAAGGGGTAGGCTTTGCCGTCCAGCTCCGCCCGGTAGGGGTGGGACAGCTCGGGGGCGAGGGCGGCACCGCCGATGCCGCTCCATTCCTTGAGTGCATCGTAGGCAAGAGCGGTGGCGGCGGCGGTCTCCGACCGGGCGTCTGCGCCAGTCTCCAAATAGGCGCAATTACCGGCCGCGGCAGGGGAAAACGCCTGGTTGATTTTGAAGTCGGCGCCGCGGGGCTGGCCGTCCTTATCGTAGTAGGTCACGGCACAGTAGCTATTCTCAATTGAGGCGCCGCCGCCCATAAAGCCGTTGATAGCGGTGGAATCCGCCGAGAGGTTACCCACCGCGTAGCAGCCCTGTACCTCCATACTGCCGCCAAGGCCGATGAACAAGGCGGCATTCTTTTTTGCGGTCCCCCCAAGCTGATCGATGCTGGCATAGGAGTTTGTGACAGTGCAGCCTGAGGCATACCCGATCAAGCCGCCAAGATAATTGCCACCGTTGTTAGTTACGGCAGGAAGACCCACAGCGCAGTCGATAATCGTACAGCCCGTGGCTTTGCCGATAAGTCCGCCTACCGTGCCAGACCCGACTACGGCATACTGGTCAAATTTGGAGTAATCTACCTTGCCAGTGTCCTCTTGAACGGCCGAGGCATACACCAGACAATTCGTAAATACCGTATCCTGTGCGCTAGCTGCCAACGCGCCTACAGTGTCCTGATTAGGCAGCGTGATAGAGGGGTTTATAAGGCGAATGTTCTTTATGTAGCATGGAGCGCTGGACGTGCCGGCTAACGCACCAAACAGCCCGCCGGGAGAAGCGTTGCCGGAGCTCTCTTTCGTTACGGTAAGCCCGGTAATGGAAAGGCCCTGGCCATCGTATTCGACAAGACTTGCATTTGTAATTGATACAAAACTGGATGCAGCTTCCGGCCAGGTTATATCGGATTGCTGAAGCGCGGAGGATATGTACGGGTCAACATAGGAATAGCGGACAGCTAAATTTTGTAAATGCCGTCCATAGGCGATAAAAACGGTGTCCCCCTGCCGATTGGCAAAGAGGCTGTTGGTCTCGAAGGAGGCGGAGGAGGGGAGGCAGCCCGCCGCCTCCAGCCTGGCGGTGACGCGGATCTGCTCGCCGGGGGTGAGGCCGGGACATATAGCGGAAAACTGCTCTCCGGCCACCAAGCTGTCCAGCAGCTTGGTGGCCTTGCGGTCAACCGCCCCGGCCTTTAGCGGGAAAGAGACGCTCTTTCCGCTGTCCAGCCCCTCCACCGTGACGGTGAGAGTGGTTTTTGTCAAGTCCACGTCGGCGGGCAACACGACGTTGACCCGCAGCTCGTCGTTGTTGACAAGCTCCACGACGGGCGCGGGCAGCTGCTCCAGGGGCACGTAGTCCAGCCCGCCGCCGTTGTAGTATCCCACCTGGAGCTCTTTACGCGCGGCGGTGTCGTCGTGGAGCTTCACATAAATTTCCTTGTCCGTCATACCGGCCAGATCTCCGACGAACCCCGCCTCGGAGTAAAACACGTCCAGCACGGTGGCGTACTCCAGGTTCAGGCGGACGATATAGTGGTTCCCCGCCACGGTGGGATCGATGGCGCCCAGGGGGAGCAGGGCGTCCATGCCGGACTCCCCGTCGCGGAGGAAGCGGGGGTCGCCGCCGCTGAGCGCCCCCACCTGCTCCAGCGTCCCGGCGGCCTTGTGGCCGGTCAGGCTGTTCTGGGCGGCGAGGAAGATCTCCCGGGCGGTGGCGTCCAGCTCGGTCATTTTAAGGCTGGCCCGCGCGGCGATCACGCCGGGGACGGCCACGGCCAGCAGGATCGCGACGATGCCGACGGTGATCAGAACCTCTGCCATCGTAAATCCCGCAATGGACCGTTTCCGGCTGTGCCTGTGCTCCATAACTCCCCGCGCCCCCGCTTCTATCGTGTCGGATATGTCATTTTAACATAGAAAGGGTGGGAAGGCAATTTTCTTTCCTGTGCGAAAGGGCGGCTGCGTGCGTAAAATCGGTCACTTTTTGCCGCACGGTATAAAAAAGATTTTTAAACCCGCGACATTTTGATGAAAATGTTTTCCGAAGCCCTTGATTTAGGGGGGGAATTCGGGTATCATTACGGTGCGAAGAAATGTTGAGGAGAGGCGAAACAATGGCCTATAAGCGTCTCGGAGATCTGCTGCTGAGCGTGGGTTTGATTAGCCAGGGGGACCTGGAACGGGCGCTGGAGCTGCAAAAAACCACAAAAAAGCGCCTGGGCAAGGTTTTGACTGAGTACGGCATCATCAGCGAGCGGCAGCTTATCGAGGCGCTGGAGCTCCAGCTCGGGGTGGAGTTCATCGACCTGTCCAAGACCATCATTTCCCCGGAAATGGCCCAGGTCCTGCCCAAGAGCATTGCCAAGCGGCACAACGTGGTGCCGGTAAAGATTGCCAAGGACGAACTCTTCCTGGCCATGAGCGACCCGCTGAACTTCGTGGCCGCCGAGGAGGTCAAGAACGTCACCCGCAAGCGGGTGGTGCCCATGATCGCCACCGAGGACGCGGTGGACCGGGCCATCCTCACCCTGTACGGCAACGAGGGCGCGGCCCGCGCCATCGAGGAGATGAAGCGGGAGGCGTCCGGCGGCGAGGGCGAGGCGGGGGTGTATACCACCACCGTGGGCGGGGACGACGCCCAGGCGGCCCCCACCATCCGGCTGGTCAACTCCATCATCGAGCGGGCGGCCACCGAGCGGGCCAGCGACATCCACCTGGAGCCCCGGGAAGGGGAGATGGTGGTGCGCATGCGGGTGGACGGCGTGCTGCGCAACGTGCTCACGGTACCCCGCAATTTACAGGGCTCGGTACTCTCCCGCCTGAAGGTCATGGGCGGCATGAACACCGCCGAGCGCAAGATCCCCCAGGACGGCCGCGCCAACGTGCGGGCCAGGCACAGCGACATCGATCTGCGTATCTCCACCCTCCCCACCATCTACGGGGAGAAGATGGTCATACGCCTTCTGGATAAATCCGCGCAGATTCTCAGCCGGGAGGGCATCGGCCTGGAGGGGGCGCAGCTGGAGCGGTACGGCCGCCTGCTGCGCAGCACCAGCGGCGTGATCCTCATCGCCGGCCCCACCGGCTCGGGCAAATCCTCCACCATGTACACCATGGTGCGGGAGCTGAACACCGAGCAGGTCAACCTGGTCACGCTGGAGGACCCCGTGGAGTACAACATCGACGGGGTGAACCAGTGCCAGATCAACGAAAAGACGGGCATGACCTTCGCCAGCGGCCTGCGCTCCATCCTCCGCCAGGACCCGGACATCATCTCCGTGGGCGAGATCCGGGACGGCGAGACCGCCGAGATAGCCATGCGTGCGGCCATCACGGGCCATCTGGTGCTCTCCACCATCCACACCAGCGACGCGGCGGCCACCCTGGACCGGCTCTTCGACATCGGGGTGGAGCCCTACCTCACCGCCAGCGCCCTGAAGGGCGTGGTGGCCCAGCGCCTGGTGCGCCGCGTGTGCCCCCACTGCAGGCGGGAGTACGAGCCTACCGACGGGGAGCTGGAGCTGCTGGGTATGGAGCGGGCGCCGGGGATGAAGTTCTACCGGGGCGACGGCTGCCCCATGTGCTTCCACACGGGGTACCGGGGGCGCACCGGCGTGTTTGAAATTTTGCTGATCGGCCACGACGTGCGCCGCCTGATTACCGCCCACGCCGGGCGGGAGGCCATTCTCGCCGCCGCCCGCGGGGACGGCTTCACCACCCTGGCGGAGCACTGCCGCGCGCTGGTGCGCGCGGGCGTGACCACGGCGGAGGAGGCGGCCCGCACCATCAACTCCACGCTGGATTAAAAAGGGCTTTACGAAAGCCGGAACTACATAGCACGCGCCCGGCGGGGCCGGGCGGGGGGGAGAAGCCGTTGAACATTGAAGAGCTGGTTTCCAGGGCGGCCGCGCTGGGGTGTTCCGATATTCACCTGGCCTGCGGCCTGCCGCCCAAGCTGCGGCGGGACGGGGCGCTGGAGGACATGGAGGGGGAGCCCCCCCTCACCGACGCGGACTGCGAGGCCCTGGCCGCCGAGCTGGCGGGCGGGCCCATGCCGGAGACAGGGGAGGCCGACCTGGCCCGCACCATCGCGGGCGCCCGGGTGCGTATCAACCTGTTCCGGCAGCAGGGGCACGTGTCCTGCGCCCTGCGCATCCTGTCAGACCGCATCCCGGAGCTGGAGTCCCTGGGCCTGCCCCCGGCGGTGCTGGGCTTCCCGGAGCTGCGGCGGGGCATCGTGCTGGTGACCGGCGAGACGGGCTCCGGCAAGTCCACCACCCTGGCCGCCATCCTGCACAGGATTAACGCGACCCGGCGGGCGCATATCATTACCCTGGAGGACCCCATCGAGTACCTCCACACCCCGGACCGGTGCCTGATCAACCAGCGGGAGATCGGCCGGGACACCGCCAGCTACGCCGACGGCCTGCGGGCCATCCTCCGGGAGGACCCGGACGTGATCCTCATCGGCGAGATGCGGGATCTGGTCACCATCGAGACCGCCCTCACCGCCGCCGAGACGGGCCACCTGGTCTTTGCCACCCTGCACACGAACTCGGCGGCCGACTCCATCGACCGCATGGTGGATGTGTTCCCGGCGGAGCGTCAGCGGCAGATCCGTATGCAGCTGTCCATGACCCTCCAGGCCGTGCTGGCCCAGCAGCTCCTGCCCCGCCGGGGCGGCGGGCGGGTGGCGGCCTGCGAGGTGATGGTGGTCTCCTCCGCCGTGCGCAACCTGATCCGGGAGGGCAAGACCCCCCAGATCGCCAACGCGGTGGCCACCTCGGCGGATCTGGGCAGCATCACCATGGACAACGCCGTTATCCGGCTGTTCAAGGACAAGGTAATCTCGGGCGAGACGGCCCGCGCCGCCGCCCACGACCCGGACTATGTGAAGAAAAACACGCTGTTCTAAGCGTGACCCCACCGGTTCTGCGGGGTCAAACCGAGAAAGGGGGCGGGGCCTCTGACCGCGTTCAAGTATAGAGCCGTCTCCCGGGACGGGGCCACGGTGAACGGCGTGGTGGAGGCCTACGACGAGTTCGAGGCGGTGGCCAAAATCAAGGCCGACTGCACCATCGTGCTCAAGGTGGAGGCGGTGCCCGAGAAGCGGCGGGAGCGCATCGACCTGAACGAGCCGCTCTGGGTGAGCGAGAAGGTGCTCACCATGGTGGCCTCCCAGTTCGCCATCCTCCTGCGGGCGGGCCTGCCCACGGTGCGCACCGTGGAGGTCATCGCGGAGCAGACCACGGACCGGCTGATGAAAAAAATCCTGCGGCAGGTGGCCGGGGACGTGGCGGCGGGCTTCAGCCTGTCCCAGAGCCTGGACACCCGGGGGAAGAAAATCCCCACCGCCTTTATCGAGACCGTCCGGGCGGGGGAGGAGTCGGGCACCCTGGAGCAGTCCTTCGACAAGCTGGCGAAGTACTACGACAAGTCCCACAAGATGAAATCCAAGGTGCGCGGCGCTATGATGTACCCCATCTTCCTGCTGGTGCTGGCGGTCGTCGTTATCGCGGTTGTCATTGTGGTCACAGTGCCCGTTATCTCTGGAATTATTTCCGACAACGGCGGCGAAATGCCTCTGCCCACGCTGATTCTGCTGGGTACGTCGGATTTCTTTGCGCACTGGTGGGGATTGGTCGCAGCGGTAATTATTGGCATAATCGTCGCTTGCCGTGTGTACGGCAAGACGGAAAAGGGCCGCAAGCAGTTTGCACTGCTTGCGATGCACATTCCCATCCTGGGAAAGATCAACGTGATGAAGGCGGCCTCCCAGTTTGCCAACACCATGTCCACGCTGCTGACGGCGGGCCTGCCCATGACACGGGCGCTGACGATCACCGGCAAGGTGCTGGACAACTACGCCGTGGGCCTCGCCGTGGGGGTCTGTACCACTGGAATTGAGGAGGGCAAACGGCTGGGCGAGGTATTAAAGACAAACCGCTATTTACCTCCGCTTCTTGTGGAAATGACCGCCGTGGGCGAGGAATCCGGCGCGCTGGAGGGGACTTTGGATACCATCGGCGCGTATTACGACAGTGAGACGGAACAGGCCAGTTCCAAAGCGTTATCTATGCTGGAACCCATGATAACAGTTGTTATGGGTGTAGTAATTGGTTTTATCGTTCTGGCGCTATACAGCGGCATGTTTGCCATGTACGCAAATATGTAGGGTTTCTTACGCCCGCACAACCCGGCGGACGGTGGAAATATAATGTGGTATTTAATTTTAATTATGAAAGAGAGGCTTTTCACATGATTCAAAAATTGAAAGCAAAAACCAACAACAAAAAAGGTTTTACACTCGCTGAATTGTTGATTGTAGTAGCTATCATCGGTGTACTTGTAGCAGTTGCGATTCCTGTTTTCACCAGCCAGTTAAACAGTGCTAAGGCGGCGGTAGCTGCTGCCAATGCTCGTACGGCTAAAGCAATGGCAGTTACAGAATACTTAACCGAAAATCCTCCTGTTGCAACAGGTACTGAGAAGACCTATTCATTTGGTACGGACAATCAAGGAAACTTTGTCCTTGGTGGAGCAAATGATGTTTATACTGTGAAAGTCAAAGATGGAAAGGTCACTGAGATTACCGCGCCCACTGCCTAATAAAAATTGATATAATTAAGCCGTTCGGGTTGCGGCTCCCCCTGCGGAAGCGGGGGCGGGCGGTCCAGCGCTGGACCGTCGGCCCCCGCTCCCGGATTTCTCCCATGGAGGCGTTCCATGCTCTACTTATCCCCGGCGGTCACCGCCTACCTGCTCTTCGTCTGCGCCCTGCTGGGCCTGGTTATGGGCAGCTTCTGCAACGCCTGGGCGTGGCGGCTGGCCCACGGCGAGCATATCGCCAAGGGCCGCTCCCACTGCGCGGTGTGCGGCCACACCCTGGCCGCGTTCGACCTGATCCCGTTGCTGAGCTACCTGCTGCTGAAAGGCCGCTGCCGCTACTGCGGCGCGCCCATCTCCCGCCGCTACCCGGCCGTTGAGGCGGTATCGGCGGCATTTTTCGTGTCCGTCCTGCTGCGCTGGGACGTTTCCTGGCCCGCGCTGCGGTTCCTGGCGCTGGGCTGCCTGCTGCTCACCCTGTCCCTGGTGGACTGGGAGACCCAGGAGATCCCCGACGGCCTGCTGGCCGCCGCCGCGCTGCTCTCGCTGCTGCGCCTGCCCGCCGAGGGCCTGCCGGGCCTGAAAAGCGCCCTGCTGGGGGCGGTGGCAATCTCCGTGCCCCTGCTGCTGTTCGTGCTGCTCGCCGACCGGGTCATGGGCCGGGAGACCATGGGCGGCGGGGACATCAAGCTCTTCGCCGTGCTGGGCCTCCACCTGGGCCCGGGGCAGACCCTGCTGCTGCTGATCCTCTCCTGCCTGGCGGGGCTGCTGCTGGCTCTGTTCCGGGGGAGGCGGAACCCCTCTCCCCCCGCGGAGACTGAGGAGACGGAAAGGCCCCCCTATGAGGGGGGCTGTCCGCGCAGCGGACTGGGGGGTCAGATCCCCTTCGGCCCCGCGGTATCCCTGGCGGCGTGGCCGGTCGTCCTGTTCGGGGCGCAGGCGCTGCGCTGGTACATGGGCCTGTTCGCGTGGTAACGGCGGGGGAAAGCACCCGCCGCATTATCGGTATGGAAGGAGAACCCGCATGGCGAAATCCATCATCGGCTTCGACATAGGATCGGGCGAGCTCAAGCTGGCCCTTTGGGACGGGGCCCTCATCCGGCGCGTGGTGAGGGAGCCCCTTTTGGACAATCTGGTCAGGGAGGGCCGCATCACCTCCTTCGAGGCCATGGGGGACTTCATCAAGGAGTGCGCCAAAAAGCACCGGGTGTCCGGCCGGGACTGCGCGGTGGTGCTGCCGTCGGGGCAGGCCTTCCTGCGGCGCATCAGCCTGCCCGCCATGTCGGTGGAGCAGCTGGCGGTCAACCTGCCCTATGAGTTCCGGGACTACCTGACCATGGGCAAGGACCAGTATTTTTACGACTACGCCGTCAACGCCCTGGTGCGGGGGGAGGACGGCGCGCCCGCCGAGCTGGATCTCACCGCCGCGGCGGTGCCCAAGCAGACCATCGGCGAGTACCGGGACATGTTCCGCCGGGCGGGCTTCAAGCTCCGGGCCGCCGCCCCCGCCGAGTGCGCCTACTCCGCGCTGCTCCGCGCCCGCGCGGCGGCAAGCACGGATGCGGCGGAGAAGGAGTCCTGCATCCTGGACCTGGGCCACGCCGCCACGCGGATACATATCTTCACCGGCGGGCGCTTTGAGGCCAGCCGCGTCATCGAGTACGGCAGCGGCACGGTGGACGCCGCCGTGGCCGATGCCATGGGGGTGGACGAGCACGTGGCCCGCACCCTCAAGGAGGCCGACCACGAGGGGGTGCAGGCCCTGGAGGGCCCCAGGAACATCTACGCCGCCATCGCGGTGGAGATCATGAAGGCCATCAACTTTTACGGCTTCAACAACCGGGAGAGCAACCTCCGGGACGCCTACTGCTGCGGCGGCGGCACCCGGATCCCCCTGCTGATGGAGGCCGTGGACAAGGCGGTGGACCTGGAGATGCACGGAATTGACACGCTGCTGCCCCCCGCGGCCCGGACGGAGGAGGAGCTTTCCTCCTTCGCCGCCGCCGTGGGCATCGCCATGACCTGGGGAGGGAAGCCGCATGGGTAAAAAGTCCGTGGTCTACCCCTCCAAGACCACCATCAACCTGGTCATCAAGGAGAAGAGCAGTTGGCGCCCCGGCCGGGTGCTGCCCATGTTCCTGGCCCTGGCCGCCGCCGTGGTGCTTTTCGGGAAATTCGCCGTGGCCGACCGGCTGGCGGGCGTGGCGGAGCAGCAGCGGACCCTGTCCGCCCTGGAGGGGCAGATCGCCGCGCTGGAGCAGGCCACCGACGGCTATGAGGCGGTGGCCGAGGAGTACGGCCGCTACTCCGTGGGCTGGATGACCGACGAGGAAAAGACCCTGGTGGACCGGGTGGACATCCTCGACCTCATCCAGGGGGAGCTGATGGCCTCCTGCACCGTGCGGCAGTTCTCCGTCAGCGCCAACGTGCTCTCCGCCGACCTGTCCGGAATTTCGCTGGAGGACACCTCCCGCATCGTCCAGCGGCTCTACGGCTGGCCCGAGGTGTCCACCGTGTCGGTCTACTCCGCCAGCACTCAGACCGAGGAGGGCGAGGAGCCCCGGGTGTCCATGGTCATCACCCTGGCCTTGGCCGAGGAAGGGGGCGGGAACTGATGTCCCTTTCCAAGCAGTTTACCCGGCGGGAAAAGGCGCTCATGACGATTTTGGCCCTGCTGATGGTGGGCGCGGCCTACTTTTTCGCCGTGCACCAGCCGGTGGAAGCCTCCCTGGAGCAGATCGCCGCCCGCAGGGACGAGGCGGAGCTGGAGGTCATGGTGCTGGAGGCCAAGCAGACCCGCCTGGACGGGATGCGGCGGGAGCTGGAGGAGATCCTCGCCCAGCCCAACGCCCCCGAGACCCCCAAATACGACAACCTCCAGCAGCTCATGGTCTTCCTCAACGCCATCATGGGCCCCGCCACCGACTACAGCCTCAGCTTCCAGAACGTGGAGGCGCCGGAGGAGGGGCAGATTGTCCGCCGGGTGGTGGATATGAGCTTTACCTGTACGGACTACGAAGCCGCCCGCGCGGCGGTGGAGCACCTGCGGGACTGCCCCTTCCGCTGCCAGATCGGCGCTCTGACCATGGCCCCGGCCGCCGCCGGGCAGGACGCGCCCGCCGCCGGGCTGACCGGGGGCGCGGTGCAGGTGAGCCTGAGCATCACGTTCTTCGAGTCCCTGGAGCAGCATTGATAAAAATTGAGCCCGTTTTTTCTCAAAAACCAAGGATTTCAACGCCTTGCCTCTTGCAAAAAGGCCGCTTCGGTGGTAGTATGAAGTGAACTAGAGGTTTAATAAACAGTACGAGAGGCTGGGAAAAGAATGAGCAAAAAGCAGGCGCTGACCGAGTTCCACAGAGGTTCCATACTGGCCGCGGCCGAGCGGCTTTTCGCGGAGAAGGGCACGGAAAAGACCACCATGGACGACATCGCCCGGGAGGCCGAGTACAGCAAGGCCACCCTCTACGTCTACTTCCAGAGTAAGGAGGAGATCGTCAACGCCATCCTTCTGTCCGGCATGGTCCTGTTACAGAAGAAGATCAAGGAGGCCATCGACTCCAACCCCAACTGGTTCCAGGCGTACGACGCGGTGTGCACCGCCATCTTCGCGTTCTACGGCGAGAACCCCACCGCCTATGACGCCGCCTCCGGCGACCTGCCGGCGGACATCAAGGGCGACGAGCAGAGCAAGGGCGTGAAGGACATCCTCCGGGTGGGGGACGAGACGAACACCCTGCTGGCCAATTTCCTGGAGCGGGGCGCGGCGGAGGGCGCGGTGCGCATCCAGCTCCCCCCCACCGAGACGGTGCTCCTCTTCTGGGCCTCCCTGTCCGGCATGGTGCGCATGGCGGAGAACAAGGGCGGCTACATCGAGCGCACCATCGGCCTGAGCCGTGCGGACTTCCTCCAGCACGGCGCGCGGATGCTGCTGGACTCCATCACCAAAGGCCGCAGCCTGGGCTAAGGGCTGTGGGAAGGGCCACCGCGCTGCGGTGGCCCTTTTCTGCGCCCGGCGTGAAGAAAGCGGCGGGATCGGGAAGAAAATTGCGCGGTGCGAACGGGCGGCAGGCTGACGAAAGCCCTGGGGCACAATGACTGGGCATTTGGCATGCAATTTGCTTCATTAATAGGCAAACGTGGGAAACGCCCGGGAAGGAGCGCGCTATGAGCTATCTGATTGTCACCAACAATTCCAAGTGCTATGATTATTATAAGGACCGCTACGAGGTGGAGTACAACCCCGACTGGACCTACCTGGAGGTGCTGCTCCGGGTGCGGGATCTGGTGCACACCGGGGCGCAGCTGATCACCCACCCCATGGCGGGCAGCCTGAAGCCCAACCAGACCCCCTTCCGCTCCGTGGTGCTGGGCAGCGAGAGCATGGAGGACAAGGAGCCCTGGTGGGACGTGACGCTGGTGGAAAACAGCATCGACGCCTGCCAGAAGTTCCTGCGCTGCCGCCCGCTGGCCCACTGGCAGCAGCGGGCGCTGGACGATTTCAAGACGCTGGACGTGTCCTTTATCGAGGGGGCCCTGGCCCAGGCGCGGGCCAGGGTGTGAGCCGTGGGACTGTCTGACCAGATTGCCGCCGTCCTGCGCGGACGTGTGGAACGCGCGGAGCGGGAGGACCTGTTCCGCGCGCCCCTCTTCGCCTGCTCGGCGGCGGACGACCCCGGCTACGCCGCCCTCAAGACCCTGGTGGGGCCGTGGCATAAAAGTCCGGAGGAGCTGCTGCCCGGCGCGCGCACGGTGCTCTCCTTTTTTATCCCCTTCACCCCGGAGGTGGTCCGGGCGGTGCGGGAGGCCGGCGTGGTTGCGCCGGTTTGGGGGGAGGCATACCTGAGGGCCAACGAGCTGCTGGATGAGATCGGCGGGGCCGTCTCCGGCCTGCTGCGGGACGAGGGGTACGCCGCCGCGCCCATCGCGGCCACCCACACCTACGACCCGGAAAAGCTCCAGTCCATGTGGTCCCACCGCAGCGCCGCGGCCCTGGCCGGGCTGGGCAGCTTCGGCGTCAACCGCATGCTGATCACCGGGCGGGGCTCCGCCGGGCGGTTCGGCACCGTCCTCACCACGGCGGAGCTGGAGCCCTCGCCCGCCCCGGCCCCCGACTACTGCCTGAACCACAGGGGGGGCAGGTGCCTGATCTGCGTGGACGCCTGCCCGGCGGGTGCGCTGAAAACCGGGGAGTTCGCCCCCTTCGTCTGCCACGACAGGCTGCTGGCCAACGCCGACCGCCTGTCCGACATCGGCTTCTGCGACGTGTGCGGCAAGTGCCTTGCCGCCTGCCCGCTGGCCGTGGTCTAAGGATACATAATAGGAAAAAGGAATGAAGAGCTTGAGCAATCGAGAAGCGGTGCTCGCCCGCCTGGACGAGCTGAACATCCCCTATGAGCTGACCGAGCACCCGGCGGTGTACACCATCGCGGACATGGAGGCCCAGGGCCTGCTGGAGCAGGGCGAGGTGTGCAAGAACCTGTTCGTCCGGGACAACAAGGGCAGGCAGCACTTCCTGGTGGTGGCCCCCGAGGAGCGGGCCATCGATTTGAAGGCCCTGGCAGCGGTGCTGGACAGCACCCGGCTCTCCTTCGCCTCGGCGGAGCGGCTGGAGAAGTACCTGGGGGTGACCACCGGCGCGGTGTCCCCCCTCGGGGTGATCAACGACGGGGAGCACGAGGTCGTGGTGGCCCTGGACGCCGGGCTGAAGGGGAACACCCGCATCGGCGTGCACCCCAACGACAACACCGCCACGGTGTGGCTGGACTGGGACGGGCTGAAAAAATTCATCCGTGCCCAGGGGAACGAGCTGCGGGTGGTCAAGCTGTAAATAGGGCACAGCCGAGGGCCAAGGCCCTCGGCTGTGTTTTGCGGTTTTTGGCTGCGCTGTCATTGTGGGGAGGCCCGGGCCTCCGGCGGCGCGATTCTTTGATTGCAAAGAACCGCGGAAGAAACAACCAGGGGCTTCGGCCCCTGGACCCGGGGGCCGGCGGCGGTGGGGTTCAGGTAACCTGCAAGACTTGATAGCGCTCAGGGCTCGGTTCGGCCTTTGCCCGATGGTAGTAGGGCTGCCTGGTTTAAGGTGGCTTCGTCCGAAATCATCCAGGTGTCCCCCGGACACCTGGACCCTGCGGCACATGCCCCGCCCAGACTTGAAGGCAGTTGCAATTCAACTAGTGCCGAAAACGCCGCCCCAACTGCCCGGCCACATATAACACCTGGCACTTGTAGGGGCGATTCATGAATCGCCCGTTCCTGATGCGCCTTATCCCCCAAAGTCTGCCCTTGACAGGCGACTTTCCGCCCGGTATAGTGGGAATTCGGGAAGTGATACCATGAAAAAAACCATCGCGGCGCTGCTGCTGGCGGCGCTGCTGCTGTCCCTGGCCGCCTGCGGGGACAAGGGCCCCCGGCGGTACGAGGCCAATTACTGGGACCTGTTCGACACCGCCACCTCCATCACGGGGTACGCCGAGGGCGAGGCGGACTTCACCCGGCAGGCCCGCTTCGTCCACGACGAGCTGCTGGACTACCACAGGCTCTACGACATCTACAACGACTACGAGGGCGTGAACAACCTCAAGACCGTCAACGACAGCGCCGGGCAGGCCCCGGTGCGGGTGGATCAAAAGATCATCGACCTGCTGCTGGCCTGCAGGGAGCTCTACGGGGTGACGCAGGGCCGGGTGAACGTGGCCATGGGCAGCGTGCTCTCCCTCTGGCACGACTACCGGGAGGCGGGCACCGCCCACCCGGAGCAGGCCGCGCTGCCCCCCATGGAGGCGCTGGAGGAGGCCGCCCGCCACACCGCCATCGAAGATCTGGTCATCGATGAGCGGGCCTCCACGGTGTACCTGGCCGACCCGGACATGCGCCTGGACGTGGGCGCCGTCGCCAAGGGGTACGCCGCCCAGCGGGTGGCCGAGGCCTGCCGGGCGCAGGGGTACGGCTCCCTGCTGATCAGCGTGGGGGGCAACGTGTGCGCCATCGGCGGGCAGGACAGTGCGGGTAAGCCCTGGACGGTGGCCGTGACCGACCCCTCCGGGGAGCGCCCCTACCTCCACGCGCTGGCGGTGGCCGACGCCACCCTGGTCACCAGCGGCAGCTATCAGCGGCAGTACACGGTGGACGGGAAGTCCTACCACCACATCATCGACCCGGACACCCTCATGCCCGCCGCCTACTTCACCTCGGTGACGGTGCTGGCGGAGGACTCGGGTCGCGCCGACGCCCTGTCCACCGCCCTGTTTATCCTGCCCTACGGGGAGGGCGCGGCCCTGGCGGCCTCCCTGGACGGGGTTGAGGCCCTGTGGGTGGAGACGGACGGAACCCAGCACATGACCGACGGCTTCCGGGCCGCACTGGTGGACGAGGCGCTGAAAAAGTGATATAATTCTCCCACCGGGGGCCGAATAAGGTTTGATTCGGCCCCCGGTGCTATTTTATGGAATAAGGGAAGTGCGGTAGGATGACGGTTGGGTTTATCGGCACGGGGATTATGGGCGCGGCCATGGCGGCCAATCTGATCAGGGCGGGCTTTGACCTGCGGGTTTACAGCCGCACCCGGGCCAAGGCGGCGGAGCTGGAGGCAATGGGCGCGGCGTGGGCGGACAGCCCGGCGGCGTGCTGCGCCGGGTGCGGCGCGGTGATCACCATGGTGGGCTTCCCGGAGGACGTGCGCCAGGTCTACTTCGGCGCGGACGGCGTGTTGGCGGGGGCCGCGCCGGGGGCCTGCCTCATCGACATGACCACCACCAGTCCCAAGCTGTCGGTGGAGATCTATGCCGCGGCGAAGGAGAGGGGCCTCTTCGCCCTGGACGCCCCGGTCTCCGGCGGGGACACGGGGGCGAAGGCGGGCACCCTGGCCATTATGGCCGGGGGCGACCGGGAGGCCTTTGACCGCTGCCTGCCCCTGTTCCGTGCCATGGGGAAGAACGTGGTCTACGAGGGGCCGGCGGGCAGCGGCCAGCACACCAAGATGGCCAACCAGATCGCCATCGCCGGGGCCATGGCCGGGCTGTGCGAGGCTATGACCTATGCCGGAAAAGCGGGGCTGGACGTGGAAAAGACCATCGCCACCATCCGCACCGGCGCGGCGGGCAGCGCCCAGCTGGAGGCCTACGCCCCCAAGATCCTGGCGGGGGACTACGCCCCCGGCTTCTACATCCGCCACTTCATCAAGGACATGGCCATCGCCCGGGAGGAGTACGCCGCCCTGGGCGGCGCTCTGGAGGTGCTGGACAAGGTGCTGGAGATGTACCGCGCCCTGGCGGGACAGGGGAAGGACGGCCTGGGGACCCAGGCGCTGGTGGAGTTTTACCGGTAGTGCGCATAAAGCGAAGTCTTATGCGCGCGCCCTGGAAAAAGGAACCGGCACACGTTGAATATAGGGCCGGGCAGTGGTAGAATGTAATGATCTTGATTGACTAATTTGGAGGAAGACTGCATGAAGCGACGTAAGACTCTGCCCGTGCTGGCGCTGGGCTGCGCCCTGGCCCTGACCGCCGGCTGCGCGCCCCAGGCCGGCTCCGCCGCGCCCAAGGACCCGGTGGCCATCACGGTCTGGCACTACTACAACGGGGCCCAGCAGCGGATATTCGACCAGCTTGTGGACGAGTTCAACGAGACGGCGGGGGCCGAGGCCGGCGTGGTGGTGGAGACCCACAGCTACGGCAAGGTGGGCGACCTGACCGAGAAGGTGCTGGACGCCATCCACCAGGAGGTGGGGGCCGAGCCGGTGCCCGACGTGTTCGCCGCCTACGCCGACACCGCGTACGAGATCAACAAGGAGGGCATGGTGGCCGACGTGTCCCAGTACCTGAGCGCGGAGGAGCAGGCGCAGTACGTCTCCTCCTACCTGGACGAGGGGCGCTTCGACGGCGAGGGCTTCAAGATCTTCCCCGTGGCCAAGTCCACCGAGCTGCTCTCCCTCAACAAGACCGAGTGGGACAGCTTCGCCGCCGCCACCGGCGCGTCGGAGGACGATTTGGCCACCTGGGAGGGGATCGCCTCCCTGGCTGCGCGCTACTACGAGTGGACCGACGCCCAGACCCCCGACGTGCCGGAGGACGGCAGGGCCTTCTTCGGCCGGGACGCCTTTGCCAACTACGTCATCATCGGCTCCTACCAGCTGGGCACCGAGCTCTTCCACGTGGAGGACGGGCAGGTGGCCATCCAGGCCGACCAGGACGTGATGCGCAGGCTGTGGGACAACTACTACGTCCCCTACATCAACGGCTACTACGCCGCCTACGGCAATTTCCGCTCCGACGACCTGCGCACCGGCGAGATCGCGGCCTTTGTGGGCTCTACCAGCGGGGCCACCTACTTCCCCAGCGAGGTCACCGGGGCGGACGGCTCCGCCACCCCCATCGAGGGCAAGGTCTACCCCCTGCCCAATTTTGAGGGGACCCAGCCCGTGGCCGTGCAGCAGGGGGCGGGCATGGTGGTCACCAAGTCCACCGCCGAGCGGGAGCGGGCCGCCGTGACGTTTTTGAAGTGGATGACCGCGCCGGAGCAGAACACCCGCTTTGCGGTGTCCTCGGGCTACCTGCCCGTGACCTACGCGGCCAACGACCGCCAGGCGGTGGCCGAGGCGATGGCGCGCAACGAGCAGACCATCACGCCCGTGCTGGAGGAGAGCCTCAGCATCGGCGTGGACATGACCCAGAGCTATACCTTCTACACCAGCAGGCCCTTTGAGCGGGGCTACGAGACCCGCCAGGTGGCGGAGTACAACCTGCCGGACAAGGCCAAGGCCGACCGCTCCGCCGTGGAGGCGCTCATCGCCGGGGGCATGAGCCGGGCAGAGGCGGTGTCCGGCTACGATACGGACGAGAATTTCGAGGCGTGGTACCAGGCGTTCCGCCAGGCGCTGGAGGCAGCGGCGGCGGGCTGATGCAACCGGGCGTTTGAGGGAAGGGGAGGGCGTGATGAAGAAGCGGGGCGGCAGATCCATTCTGGCGCGGCTGATGATCCTGCTTCTGGCCGTGCTGGTGGCCCAGACGGGGATCTACCTGCTGGTGTTCCTCAAGGGCGGCGTGGTCAGCGAGACGGAGCGCAACGCCTTCGACATCCTCACCGAGCGCACGGCCAACCGGAAGCTCTACCTGGAAAACGAGATGGTGGGCCGCTGGTCCAACACCGAGGAGGGGGAGAGCGACGTGCTGCGCGCCGTCCGGGCGGAGCTGGAGGCGTCCGGCGCAGCGCAGGCCATGGACACGGAGTTCTGCCAGCGGGTGATCGCCCGCGCCGCCCCGGATCTGATTGATATGCTGCGCCGCAACGGCGTGACGGGGGTCTTCCTGGTGCTGGACCGCCCCGACGGTGAGGGCAACTACCCCGGCTTCTACGTGCGGGACTACGACCCGGGCAGCTACGCGGAGAACAACGCCGACCTGCTGCTGGAGCGGGGCCTGCCCACGGTGGCGCGGGAGACCTCGGTGGCCCTGGACAGCTACTGGAGCGCCTTTTTCCGCCTGGACGACCCGGAGGCGGCCGAGACGCAGTTCTTCTACCGCCCGGTGCGGGCGGCGGCGGCCGCCCCGGAGGCCAGCCGCGGCGGCCGGTACTTCTACTACTGGAGCGGGCCCTTCTCCCTGAGCGGGATGGACCGGGAGGTGGTCGCCTACTCGGTGCCCCTGGTGTGGGAGGACGGCACGGTGCTGGGCGTGCTGGGGGTGGACATCACCACCGACTACCTGGCCGACCAGCTCAAGTACCAGGAGCTGGCCGACGAGCGGGCGGGGGCCTATCTGCTGGGCGTGAGCCAGGACGGCGGGGAGACCTACACCCCCGTGTGCTCCAGCGGGCCCAACTACAAGGCCTGGTTCGGGCAGGCCGGGTCGGTGGAGGCCGCCGCCGCGGCCCAAAAGGGCATCGTGGCCCTGGAGGGGATGGGGTATGAGCTCTACGCCGCGGTGCAGCCCCTCAAGCTCTACAACACCAACACCCCCTTCGAGGGGGAGCAGTGGGCCCTGCTGGGCATTCTGGAGAGCGGGCGCCTGTTGAGCTTCACGCGCCACATCCACACGCTGCTGATGGTGTCGGCGGCCGCGTCGCTGCTGCTGGGGCTGGTGCTGGTCTTTTTGGCGGCCCGGAGCGTCACCCGGCCGGTGACGGCCCTGGCGGGCGCGCTGCGGCGCAGCGACCCGGACAAACCCATCCGGCTGGGCCGGGTGGACATGGCGGAGGTGGACGCCCTGGCGGAGGCGGTGGAGAACCTGTCCGCCGCCGCGTATGAGTCGGCCGCCCGCATCTCCAAGATCATCAACATCACCCATATCCCCATCGGCGTGTTCGAGTACCGCAGGGACAGCGAGCGGGTCTTTTGCAGCGGAAGCCTGTTCACCATCCTCGACTGGCCCGAGGGGGAGGAGGGCGACGGCTGGCTGCCCGCCGCGGAATTCAGCGCCCGCATGGAGGCGGTGGGCCACAGCCTCTACGACCGGGAGGAGCTGATCTTCCGCCTGAACCAGCCCGGCGGCGGCGACCGGTGGATCCAGCTCTTCTACCGGGAGGAGGGGGAGGCTGTGCTGGGGGCCTTCCAGGACGTGACGCGGGATATGGAGGCCAAGCGGAAAATCGAGTACGAGCGGGACTTCGACATCCTGACCGACCTCTACAACCGCCGGGCCTTCGACGAGCGGCTCACCCGGCTCTTCCTCCCGGACAAGCGGGAGAGCGTGGGGGTGGCCGCCCTGCTGATGTTCGATCTGGACAATCTGAAATACGTCAACGACACCTACGGCCACGACTGCGGCGACCGCTACATCCAGGCCTTCGCCAGGAGCCTGTCCTACTTCTACCGCTGCCGCAGCGTGGTGGGCCGCCGCTCGGGGGATGAGTTCAACGTTTTCCTCTACGGCTGCGGCGGCAAGGAGGAGATCCGCGCGCTGGTGGACGGCTTCTGGAGCGCGGCGGGGGAGAACTGCATCACCCTGCCCGACGGCAAGCGCATCAAGGTGCGGGCCTCCGGCGGCATGGTCTGGTACCCGGACGACGCCGCCGACTTCGGCGAGCTGCTGCGCATGGCCGATTTCGCCATGTACGCCAGCAAGCACACCATGAAGGGGGCCATCCGGGAGCTGGATCAGCGGGAGTACGCCGAGCGCAGGATCCTCATCCACGGCCAGGACGACCTGAACCGCCTGATTGACGGCCGCCTGGTGCGCTACGCCTTCCAGCCCGTGGTCTCGGCTGAGGACGGCAGCGTGTGGGGCTACGAGCTGCTCATGCGCCCCCAGGTGGAGGGTCTGACCAACCTGGCGGACCTCTTCCGGCTGGCCAAGGCCGAGTCCAAGCTCTACCAGATGGAGAAGCTGACCTGGTTTGAGGCCCTGGCCGCCTTTGAGGAGAAGCTCCGCGCCGGCGCGCTGGCCCCGGACGCGCTGGCCTTCATCAACTCCATCGGCGGCCAGCGCATGGACGGCGAGGACGTGGAGGCGCTGGAGCTGCGCTACGGCGATCTGCTGAGCCGGGTGGTGGTGGAGCTGACCGAGGGGGAGGAGCTCAGCCCCGGCTTTATCGCCTACAAGCTGGAGACCTCCCGGCGCTGGGGCGCGCTGCTGGCCCTGGACGACTACGGCAGCGGCTTCAACAGCGACTCGGTGCTCCTCCAGACCGAGCCGGACCTGGTGAAGATCGACATATCCATCATCCGGCACGTGGACAGGGACCCCGCCCGCCTGGCCGTGCTGAACAATATCATCGGCTACTGTAAGCAGCGGGGCATCCGCACCCTGGCCGAGGGGGTGGAGACCCGGGAGGAGCTGGAGACCGTCCTGCGCGCCGGGGTGGAGTACCTCCAGGGCTTCTACCTGGCCCGGCCCCAGTTCGACCCGCCCGCCGTCCCGGAGGCGGTGGTGGACGAGATCCGGCGCATCCGCGCCGAACGGGCGCGGCAATAGGCAAAGGAAACGGCGCCCCCGCCTTGACAGGCGGGGGCGCCGCTGTGTAAGATAGGGGTGCGGAGATAAAAACACGGCCCGGTCGGTAGTCCGGGCGCGGCGGGGCGTCCCACCCGCCGTCAGTAACCTGCCTCCTTGGTTGTCCGTTCTCCGCGGATACACAAAAGGAGGAACTGAATATGGAATGTGGCTTTTCAAGGCTCACCGTCTTCTTCGAGGACCCCTTCTGGGTCGGGGTGCTGGAGCGGGAGGACGGCGGGAAGCTGGAGGCGTGCAAGCTGACCTTCGGCGCGCAGCCCAAGGACTACGAGGTCTACGAGCTCCTGCTCGCCCACTGGCGGGCGCTGGAGTTCAGCCCCGGCGTCCCGGCGGGGCGCCGGGACGCGCAGGCGCGCAGCCCCAAGCGCATGCAGCGCCTGGCGGCGGGGGAGCTGGGCCGGACGGGCGTGGGCACAAAGGCGCAGCAGGCGCTGCAGCTTCAGCGGGAGCAGAACAAGCAGGAGCGGAGGACGGCCGGCCGCCGGCGGGACGAGGCGGAGGAAGAGCGCCGTTTTCAGCTCCGGCAGCAGAAAAAGAAGGAAAAGCACAGGGGGCGGTGATAGAATCACCGCCCCCTGTGCTCTTCAAAGGCCCGTCAACGTCCGCGGCGCGCGCGGGTGGCGGGGCGCCGGGTTTATCCCGCGATGGCGTAGGTATACAGGTTGTCGTAGTCCATGCCCACGGCGATGTCCACCGTGCCGCGGGTCTGGTTGTAGACGCAGGACCACTGGGTGGTGGTGCGTTTGCCCTCCCGGGGCGGCTGGCTGACGGCCTCCAGCAGATCCATACCCTGGGCGGGGGTGAGGACAAAATTCTGCTCCGTCAGCGTGTTTTCCAGGATCTCGAAGCGGTCCTGGCCGCCGCCGAAGTCCCAGTCGCCGGGGGTGAGGAGGAAGTTGGTGGCCATGGGGCTGTCGATGACGTTCATCTCGTCCCCGATGTACTCCACCACCACCGCGTTGCCCTGGGCGTCGGCGATCTGGAAGTGGTAGCAGGAGTTGGCCGAGGCGTGCATGTCGTACTGCCCCAGCAGGGCCAGGGCCTCGTCCACCGTGGCCGCCTTGTCCAGCAGCAGGCGGATGGCGGTGGTGGTGGTGATGTCCACCTTGTCGGTCTGCTGGTTGGTGGGCTCGGTGTCGATGAGCAGCACGCCCACCGCTAGGCCCTTCTCGTTCACCCCGTCCAGAGGCACGTAGGGGGCCGCCAGGGCCATGAAGCTGTTGGCGAAGTTGGTGGGCAGCTTCTCCTCGCCGAAGCCGATGTAGGCCAGGTTCACCATGGAGATGGACTTGTAGCCGTCGTCCGGCGCCGTGCGCACAAAGAGGGCGGGGGAGTAGTACATGTCAAAATTGCGCCCGAAAATGGCGTCCCCCTCCGGCGTCCGGGCCGCGAAGGTGGAGCAGCCCAGGTCGGGCAGGTCGAAGTCCATGGGCAGGCCCTTGAGCAGCTTCTGGGCGATAAAGCCCACCAGCTCGCCGTCGGTGGACGCCCCGGTCTGGAGGAAGTCGTCAAAGCCGTAGTCGCCGATGTAGTCCATGGTAAACAGGGAGGTGCCGTCCACCCGCTCCAGGGTGCCCAGGGTGCGCAGCTCCCGCTGGAACAGCAGCAGAAGGGCCAGCACCGCGGCCACAACCAGCACCAGCAGGCCGACGAGGATGCGCAGCGCGTATTTCCCGGCCCGTCCGGGGATCTTGGCGTTCGTCTCAGTCATGGTTGGATTTCCTTTCCGAAGCTAGAATCGTTTGAACATCAAAAAATTTGAATATCAAACGAGTTATCATGATACGCGCCCCGGAGAAAAAAGTCAAGGAAAAATTTTCTGTAATTTTCAAAATGACAGTTGACAAATCACCATATTTGAATATACTAATATTGTAATCCAAAAGACGAGGTGAGCGCATGAACGACCAGGACCTCGACTACTGCGCCAGGGCGGAGCTGCTGAAAGCCCTCGCCCACCCCCTGCGGCTGCGCATCGTGCGCAGCCTGCTCAAGTGCGGCTGCCGCCGCGTGAGCTGCATCGAGGAGGCCACCGGCCAGTCCCAGTCCTGCATCTCCCAGCATCTGATGCGGCTGAAGGCCGCGGGCATCGTGAGGGCCGAGCGCTCCGGCAACGAAGTCTATTACGAGATTGCGGACCGCAGCGTGGCCGCCGTGGTGGCCGCTCTGTTCGGCGAGCGCGAGGAGGACTATCATTGAGCTATGACATTGCCGTAATCGGCGCGGGGCCCGCGGGCCTGTCGGCGGCGGTCCAGGCCAGGGCGCGGAACAAGCGCGTGCTGGTGGTGGGCGGGGACCGGCGGGACGGCCCGCTCTACAAGGCGGAGCGGGTGGACAACTACCTGGGCCTGCCCCATATCCCCGGCGGGGAGCTGCTCTCCCGCTTCGAGGCGCAGGCGGCGGAGCAGGGCGTGGAGCGAAAAACCGGCCGCGCGCTGAATATCATGCCCATGGGCGGTAAATTCTACATCAGTATCGGCAGCGACGTGGAGGAGGCGGGCGCAATCATTCTGGCAACCGGGGTCGCCCACGGGAAGAAGTACCCCGGCGAGGCCGAGCGCCTGGGCGCCGGCGTGTCCTACTGCGCCACCTGCGACGGGATGCTCTACCGGGGCAAGGACGTGGTGGTGGTGGGCAAGTCGGGCGAGGCGCCCGCCGAGGCCAACTATCTGCGGGAAATCGGCTGTAACGTGACCTACGTGTCCGGCAAGGCCCCCGAGGGGCTGGACGCGGACATCCCCTTCGTCAAGGCCGCCCGTCTGGAGATCACGGGGGCGCCGGGGAGCCTGGCGCTGCGGGCCGACGCAATGCAGCTGCCCTGCGCCTGCGTCTTTATCCTGCGCGCCGCCGTGGCCCCCACCGACCTGCTCCCCGGCCTGGCGCTGGAGGGCGGCTACGTGGCGGTGGACCGCTGCATGCGCACCAACATCCCCGGCGTGTTCGCCGCGGGGGACTGCACCGGGCTGCCGCTCCAGGTCTCCAAGGCCGTGGGCGAGGGCCTGGTGGCGGGCCACCGGGCGGCGGAGTATCTGGACCGGAACAAGGAAACCATTTGAAAGGAAGAATAAGAAATGGCAGTCATTCACTTTAACAAGGACGGGTTCGACAAGGCGCTGGCCTCCGGGCAGCTGATGATGGTGGACTTCTGGGCCTCCTGGTGCGGCCCCTGCAAGATGGCGGCGCCCATCATCGAGAGCGTGGCCGGGGAGTACGAGGGCAAGGCCCTGGTGGGCAAGGTCAACACCGACGACGAGCAGGAGCTCGCGGTGCGCTACGAGGTCATGAGCATCCCCACCGTCATCTTTTTCAAGAACGGCAAAGAGGTGGAGCGCAAGGTAGGCGTGATGCCCGGCGACAGCTACAAGGCGGTCCTGGACAGCTACCTGTAACGAGCAAATATGCCCCCGTGGGAGCTGTCCCACGGGGGCATTTCGCTCAGGGGAGGGTCAGGGCGTCCGCCGTCCGGCCAGCATGGCGTCCACCTCGGCGTGGGTGCAGTGGTAGTCGCCGTCGCCGATGCGGCGGTAGGTGCCGGAATAGGGGTCGCTGCCCACGTAGACCGGCCTCTGGCCCCGGGCGGCCCGCGGCACCTCGATGACGATGACGCGCCCCTGCTCCAGCTCCAGGATCTGCGTCTGCTCCTCCCGCAGCAGGTTGGTGCTGGCGAACTTGGGATCGCTCACCTTGGCGAGAAACTCCTCCAGCATCTCCTGGGGGTCCAGCAGGCCCTGGATACGCAGGCGGCGGTCGGGCAGCTCCTCCACCCCCAGCAGGATCACGCCGCCGTAGGAGTTGGCGAAGGCGGAGTAGGTCTCCCAGATACTCTCGGGCAGGCCGCCGGTGGCCAGCTTGGCCTCCATCCGGTTGCCCTCCCTATAGTGCTCGATCCGCGTAAAATCAAACATGGGCCCGCCTCCTTTCCGTCCATTATACAGGAGGGGCGCACCGGACACAAGACGCGAAAAACGGAAAAATACAGTTGACAAAAGCACCCTGTCCCGCTATAATAATCTAGCGGCCTTTCCTTGAGGCCGCACAGCTATGCGGATGTGCTGGAACTGGTAGACTGGCTAGCTTGAGGTGCTAGTGTCCCATGGACGTACGGGTTCGACTCCCGTCATCCGCACCACATAATATGCTTTAAAGTGGGAGCGATTGTTCCCACTTTAAAGCATAGCATATAGTAAAATTTACACCAGCAGTACCTACCGCTCTTGGCAAAGAGCTGTTCACGGCCTTAATGTCTATTCAAAAACGGGGGCACAGGGATCCCGTTCGGCCTGTCCGTACGAGTTGGGCACCCAAGCTAAGCCTAGGGAGTAGTATTATATCACCGCTGTCATAGGGATGGACATTGCCAAATGCCCCTTACTGCACTCGCACTTCGGCACAAATGTATCGAAGTTAAAAGCAAGCGTCTTACCCAGCGTGCAAAACTGGCCCTCGGACACCTTATCAGGGCGCCCACGGTGACTTTCGATCAGTCTGCTGGTCTGACGTACCACTTAATTTGTTTTCCTTGTGGTGGGTACGTGTTTTTCAAGGTACCTGCTTGCCAGCCTGGCGCTGGCGAACGTCTCCGTTGTGGCTGCAGCGGAGGCGTTTTTTATTTGGGCGCAAAACGCCGTGATAATTTTATCATAACTTAGTGATTGTTGCAACCAAAATTTACATATTTACGATTTGATTTTTATGGCTACACGCGAGGGGTTACGCTGGGCTGCTCATAAGATTTATCAAGTAACTCCCAAGATTCCTTTTCAGCTCTACAATAAGGACACTCCCCCTGTAACCACTCCATGAGATACTCTTTGCCGCAGCTCGGGCATGTGATTGCATCCTGGCTCTTTCCTGCGTATTGCTGCATATGGCGTTGCAGCATGATGACCTGATATTGGGCTTGATGTTTGCAGACTAACGCAGCATGGTGATCCCGTGCAAGCGCCACGACCTCCTGCCGGGACACGGAGATAGCCTGGTTCGACCGCGCCCTGCTTCCGGGCTTAACCCATCCAGACCTGGGCTGGTCATTATACTTTTCCTCCAGGGCTTTAGCAGCTGCAAGTTCAGCGGCGATTTTCTTTTCTAAACCGTTCATAGTACACCTCTTTTTTCCGACCGGGCTTGTGAGTTGTACATAATATCACTATAAATTGTGACATTGTTCGTGTATAATTAGCCAGAAAAGGTGGTGACATTATGCCTATAAGTTATGTAAAATGATGAAGCTGTTTGAGGGTAGAGGGATAAACAGCTACACGGTGAAAAAAGATGGTGTGATGGGGCAAGCCACGTATAAAAAGATTCATGATGGTGGCCACATCGATACCCGCACCATTGAAAGCCTGTGCAGATACCTTCACTGACAGCCTGGAGACATAATGGAATATATCCCTGACGGAACGGACAAGTAGAATGAAAAGACAAAAAAGGCCTGGAGCATGGTAACTGCTCCAGGCTCTGCTTTATAATTTGTTATTTTAGCTGATTCTGTCCGGCGTTTCATCCGTGAGAGATTCGGGCGTCCTACTCCACCAGGCCGTATTTGACCTTGATGCGGTCCAGCTTTTCCAGCATGGGCTCCGCCGCGAACCAGAGGAAGAAGGCGGTGGCGGCGGCCTGGACGCAGTCCATGAGGAAGCCGGAGATGTAGTACGCCAGAATGATGTTCCAGTTGATGGTATACGACCACATGAGGGCGGATGCCGGATTCATAATCCCGCCGTAGACGACGATGGCCGCCAGCGCGCCGAAGGTGCACAGGGAGCCTCTGGTGCGGCGCAGCAGGCCCTTGCGGAAGAGCACGCCGGCCAGAAACCCGATGACGCCCATGCTGAACATCTGCCACGGCGTCCACGGCCCCTGGCTGAGCATGACGTTGGAGAGCAGCATCGTCATGGCCCCCACCAGGAAGCCGGTCTCCCCGCCAAAGGCCACGCCCGCGATGATGCACAGCGCCATGACCGGCTTGAACTGCGGCAGCATAAAGAAGGCGGCGCGCCCCGCCACGCCGATGGCGCACAGTACGGCGATGACCACCAGCTCCCGCGCCTGGGGCTTGCGTCCCTCGAAGATGAGGAAGAAGGGGAGCATACACTCCATCAGCACCAGAAGGGCGATAAAATAGTACTTTTTCCCGCCCAGGTAGTAGGTGCCCACAAAGAGCGTCAGCGGGACGAGCAGCAGGATCATGACGGCTGCGGCCACGGTCCGCCGGGAAAGCCTGCGCTTCCCCCTGGGGACCTGGGCCGTAACCGGCGGGCTGGAACGGCGGCTGATGGATAGGGTGAACACGAGCAGCGCCCCAATCAGCACGGCGTAAAGGCCCGCGTAGCCTCCCGCCAGGCCGGTCAGGCCCTCCGCGCCCACCAGCGCGGTCAGGTCGGTGAGGCCCATGGCCTGGACAAAGGCGGCGGCCGCCGCCGCGGCCGACACCCCCGCAAGGGCCTTCCGCCAGAGGGGCAGCTTTCGGGGCTTCTCATCCGGGCTGCCGGAGGCGGGCGGGGGCAGGGGCGGGCAATCCTCCGGAAGCATGGGCGCGGGGGGCAGCTCCCCGCCGCAGGCGGCGATCACGTCCTCGGCGGTGACGGCCTCGGGGATCAGGCCCCGAGCCATACGGTTGGCCGAGGTGGTGTAAAAGCTGTTGCCGGAGAAAAAGGCCCGGGGCGCCCCCTCGGCCACGATGCTTCCGTCGAAGAACAGTGCGCAGCGGTGGGCGTATTTGGCGCAGAACTCAATGTCGTGGCTCACCATGAGCACGGCCACGCCCCGGTGTAGCAGGGTCTGAAGGATCTCGGCGAATACCTGCTTGAACTCCGCGTCCAGGCCCTTGGTGGGCTCGTCCAGCATGAGAATATCGGGGTCCAGCAGCAGCACCTTGGCCAGCGCCGCCCGCTGCTGCTCCCCGCCGGAGAGATCGTACGGGTGCCTGTCCAGCAGGCCCTCCAGGCGGCACAGGGCCACCGTCCGGGCGAGCTTGGCCTCCCGCGCCGCCGCCGCCCCGCGTCCGCCCTTGAGCAGCTCGGCCAGATCCTCCCGCAGGGTCTTTTTCACAAAGAGGGTCTGCGGGTTCTGAGGGAGCACCCCCACCCGGCCCTCCGCCCTAAATTCCCCGCGGTAGGGGGCCTTCAGCCCGGAGAGCAGCTTGAGGCTGGTGGTTTTGCCCGTGCCGTTGCCGCCCAGCAGCGCCAGGAACTCCCCCCGCTCCAGGGTGAGGGACAGGCCCTTTACCACGTCCGGCAGCTCCTTTTCGTAGCGGAACCAGAGATCGGCGGCCCGGAGGGCCGTCCCGCCAGGGTAAACGCGGGGGGCCGCCGGGGGCGGCTCCTCCAGCGCCCGACCCGCCGCGTAGGCCGTGAGCCAGTCCCGCCCCTCCCGCACCGTGACGGGGCAGGGGGCGGCGTTTTCCACCGCGGCCCACACCCGCATGGGGGTGGGCATGGACAGGAACATGGCGTGCCCCGCGTGCCTGAGCGCCGCGCCCACCTCGCCGGGCCTGCCCGTGCAGAGCAGCCGCCCCCGGTCCATGACCGCCACCCGCCCGGCCAGGGGGAAGGCGTCCTCCAGCCGGTGCTCCGTGAGCAGGATCGTGGTGCCTAATTCCCGGTTGATTCTGCCCAGGGTGGCCAGGAAGTCCGCGGCCGCGATGGGGTCGAGCTGGCTGGTGGGTTCGTCCAGGATCAGCACGCTGGGCTGCATGGCCATGATGGAGGCCAGGTTCAGCAGCTGCTTCTGCCCGCCGGAGAGGTCGGCCACGTTCTGATAAAACCAGGCCTGGATGCCGAAAAAGGAGGCCATCTCCGCCACCCGGCGGCGGATGGTGGGGGTGTCGCAGCCCAGGCTCTCCAGCCCGAAGGCCAGCTCGTGCCACACCTTGTCGGTGGCAATCTGGTTTTCCGGGGACTGCTGCACAAAGCCGATACGGGCGCTCTGCACCCGCTGGCCGAGCTCCTCCAGGGGTGTCCCCTCGAATAGGATCTCCCCCGTGCGCGCGCCGTGGGGGGCCAGCGCGGTTTTGAGCTGGCGCAGCAGGGTGGATTTTCCGCTGCCGGACGGTCCGCACAGCACCAGGAACTCCCCCTGCGCCACGGTGAGCGTCAGATCGTCAACGGCCCTGACCGTCTGCTCCGGGTAGGTGAAGCTCAGATTTGTGATTGCAAACGCGTCCATGTGCGATCCTCTCTTACATTCAGGATAACCGGCGTCAGGCACAGCGCCAGGTAGCAAAGCTGGAACATGGCCCCCAGCGGCGTGGGCGCGGCCCCCTTGGCCGTGGGGTAGTATCGCCAGTACAGCCCTCCCGCCAGCACACCGGAGAGCACGAACACCCCGCAGAACAGCAGCCACCCCAGCGCGGCCCGGTCCCGGTTGTCGAAGCGGTAGATGGAAAAGGCGGTGCGCCCCGGAAGGCCGTAACCCCGGCCCTTCATGGAGTCCGCCGTCTCGATGGCGTTCTCCAGTGCCCATGTGACCATGATGGACAGGATGGTCACGCCGTTTTTCGCCCGCCGGAGTAACCCGCCCTCGGACACGTCCCGCCCCACGCACCGCTGGGCCTCGGCCACCGTCCGCAGCTGGGCGCGGAACCTGGGGACAAACCGCAGCGCCATGGACAGCACCAGCGACAGCGCCGGGATGACCCGGCCGAACAGGTACACGAATTTGTCCGAGGTCATCACCGCCGTGTAGCAGGAAAACCAGGTGATTACGGCGGCCAGCATGGCCGCCGCCGCCAGACCATACAGAATACTCTCCAGCGTCAGCGGGTTGCCCGAGGGCAGGTAGGTCAAAAGCGTCGCCCCCTCGTGGTTGAACGCCGGGTTGAGCAGCGCGGCCATCAGCATCATGGGCAGCAGGAACAGCAGGCTGAAGCGCACGGCCCTGCGCCCGTTGAGGTAGATGGAATAGGCCAGCGCGCCGGCCAGGGAAATGAGCAGCGAGGCCGGGTGCATCAGGCACATTGTGTAGGCCAGCACCAGGGCGAAGTATAAAAAGTTGACGAGCGGGTGGTAGCTGGAAAAGGTGTCCCTGCCGCGCATATCCTCACCTCCTGACGGCGCCCGCGGCCCTATCCGCCCACGGCGGCATAGCCGCCCACGTCAACCCCCAGGTCGCAGGTGTACACCCACTCCACCACGTCCCCCTCCCGGAGCTGGTAGCGGGAGCAGCCGTAGTTGGGGAACCACCCGTTGACCTTGTACATCCAGCCGGAGAGCTCGCCGCAGTCGAACTCATAGAGGTTGTGGATGCCCTCGATATAGGCGGAGTTGTAGATGGGGGTGTTCTCGAATTCCATGTGGATTTTCGCCTTTTTCATCTCGCGCTGGAGTACGTTGAACACGCTTTCCCCCTCGTAGAAGGTGACGGTGGTGGCGGGGAAGATGACGCCGTCCTCCGGCACCAGCTCCTCCTTTTCGGGGTCCAGCCAGTCCATGTTGTCCAGGATGGTGGCGCAGGACACGGACAGCGTGCAGGTATACGCCGTGTCGGAGATCTCCGCGTCCTGCGGCTCCACCGGCACCGGCTTGCCCTCGGGCACCGGGTCGGTGAGGTAGCGGTCCTTCCCCGTGCCGGGGTCAATCGCCATGCCCTGGGACTGGGAGTAGTCCGCGTCGCCCCGCTCGACCCCGGGCGAGGAGCCTCCCGCGATGGCCGCCGCGGCCGCCAGCTTTTCATCCGCCGTCATACCGCCCTCAAGGCCGCCGGGCCGGGACTCCAGGCCCGACGTGGGTTGGGGGCTCTCCGCCGGGGCGGAGGCGGCTGGGGCGGGGGTGTCCGCGGGGGCCTGGGAGGGGGGCGCCGGGGCGGCCGTGGGCTCCGGCGTGCGGGTCTCCTCCGCGGGCGCGGAGGGCGCGGGGGTGGACGAGGCCGGCGCGCCCGGGGTGGGGGCCGCGTTGGCTGTGGGCGAGGGGGCGGCCGCCTGGGGCGGCGGGTCAACCGTCCAGCCCTGAAGGCCGGGGGCACTGCCGCCGTACCAGAACGCGCCGACCAAGATGACCAGGACGGCCAGCGCCCCGATCAGCTTTCCTTTCGTGAGCTTCATGCCTGCGCCTCACCGTCCCCCCAGGGGGTGTACAGGCAGTAGGCCGGGCAGAGCTCACCCATATAGATCCACACGTTCTCCCCCATCTCGATCGGCTGGGAGAAGGTGAGGTTGGGGATAAAGAGCTTCAGGGTCGTGCGCTTCAGGCCCTTGATGTTCAGGCCCTCCGCCGTGGGCGCGTCCCGGAATTGCGCCACCCGCTGCGCCAGATCCGCGATGCCCAGCTCCCGGGCCAGGCGGGGCAGGACCTCGTCCTCCCGGCAGTAGACCACGTTGTCGGAGTTTTTCAGCCAGTTAATATTCAGCATGGTGCGGTTCCCCCTTACAATAAATTCGCGCTTCCCAGCAGGTTAAAGACCATCTGGGCCACCTCGCAGCGCTTGATGGCCGCCGCGGGCCGGATCTCCAGCTCGCTCTGGTCCAGAATGTTCTCCTGGTAGCAGAAGGCCAGCCCCTCCCGCGCCCACTGGGCGGTGCTCACGTAGTCGGTGAACTGGGCCAGCACGTCCCGGATGGCCCCCGTGTCCATCGCGGTGTCCATCCCGCACAGCCCGGCGGCCCGGGCCACCATTACGGCGGCCTCCTGCCGGCTGATGGTGCCGTCGGGATGGAACGCGGCGCCGTCCCCGGTGCCGGTGACGATGCCGTAGGCGTGGGCCGTCCCCACATACCCGGCGTACCAGACCCCGGAGGGCACGTCGCTAAATTGGGAGGAGGCCTGGGGCTCCAGCCCCAGGGCCTTGACGATGATGGCGGCAAACTCGCAGCGGGTCATATTCCCATCGGGGTCGAAGCGCCCGTCGCTTTTGCCGCTGAGGATGCCCCGGGCGGCCAGGGCCTCGATGGCGGGCTGGTTTCTGTGGGCGTTTACGCCGGTGACGTCCGGGAAGGTGGCCTCCCTGTCCGTGATGGGCATGGACCGAACGTCGGGATCTTTGCCCACCAGCCCCTCGCCGGGCTTCGGCCCGGCCAGCGCGCCGGAGATGACCAGGGAATCCCCCATGCGGTACAGGCTGCTGCGCCCGTCCTGCAGGCGCTGGGCCGCGATCAGGCCGTAAAAGGCCTGCTCGGACGCCATCTGGTTGGAACCGCCGCCGCCGGCGGTGTGCAGGAAGCCCTTCCCGGGCAGGTAGAAGGTCATCAGGTTATCCAGCATGGTCTTCCCGTTTTTCACGAAGCGGGCGTCGTCCAGCGGGATCCCCAGCTCGCACAGGGCCACGATCATCTGCACGCAGCTCTCGGAGTTGGTGGTGCCCCAGCTGGCGTACCCCGCGCCGGCGTCCTGTTGCAGGGACATGCACGTGAGCGCCTCCTCCGAGGCCTTGGCCACCGCGGGCTGGTCCTGGTACTTGGCCAGGGCCTGCAGCGCCATGCCCGTGATGTCCGGGTCCGACACGCCGTCCCCGCTGCCCGCCGCCGCCGTGCCGCCGAAGAGGCTCCAGCCGCCGTCGGGGAGCTGGCAGTCCAGGATGCGGTCGATGTACAGCTGGCGGGTGGCCTGGGTGGCGGCGTCCGGGTTCTCCGGGATGGGGTAGTCCTTGGAATCCAGGGCGATCAGCGCCCAGATGGGGCCGTTGAGGCCCTGGGCGATGGTCCGCTCATAGTCCCCCAGCGGCTTGGTGAGGTCGTAGCCCGCCACGTCTCGCGCGTCCTTGCCGATGGACGAGAGGGCCACGATGACGCGGGAGTACTCGGTGTACTTCTTGTCGTGCAGCTCGCCGCCGCAGGCCTTGACGTAGTTTTCCACGGTGGCGTAATAGCGCTGGTAGTACGCCTCCGGGACCTCGTAGCCGCTCCGGGCCAGGCCCAACACCGCCCACTCGCCCCCGATGGAGCCCACCTGGGGGTCCTGGACGGTCCGGTACATGTAGGCCGCGGTGTCCTCGATGGCCGCGTCCAGCGTGTCGTCCGCCACCGCGGCGGCGCCGTTCCCCAGCGCCAGGAAAAGCGCCAGGATCAGCGCCAGGCACCGCTTAAGCTTCACATTCATAGTCCGCCTCCTGTTCTAAATCCGGCAGCGCCATGCCCCGGCGCTGCGCCGCCCAGTATTTCTTCATGTGCCGCAGCGCCTCCTTGCGCAGCACGGGCACGCCCAGCAGGCGCATCCCCCTGTCCCAGGTACAGCCCGCCCGCGCCAGCAGCTGCCTGAATTCGGCGGGCGCCTGATCCTCCGACAGGGGGCAGCGCCTGTGCCGGATCCGGGCGCAGAACTCCTCCAGCGTCTGTAATTCCGCCTGTGTGGGCGCGTAGTTCCGCCCGCCGCAGTACGCGATCAGTTCCTGCGGCGCGACCCGCTCCGGCCAGTCGGCCGGCCAGTTGACCTCGTCCCGCCGCTGCTTCCAGCGGGCCCTGGCCTTCCAGCAGACGTCCCGGGCGGTGCCGAAGCGCTCCTTCAGGTACCAGCAGTAGACGCAGTAGACCTGATCCAGCCTGGGCTTGTGGCCGGGGTGGTCCATGGTCCGCAGCACCGGCTCCAGCAGCGCCTCGTCGGAAAAGCTCCTGTAGACCTGCCGGCCCACGGGGCGCTTGGGGGCAAAGAAGGGGAAGAGGGCCTCGTCGATGTGCCCCAAATCCCCTCCGGGGGCCCCGGCCTCCGCGGCCAGCTCCGCAAGCCACTGCCGGTACCCCTCCAGCTCCTTTGGGGATAAGATTTTCTCCTGGTTTTTGCACGCGGCCTGCATAAACCTCACTCCTCTTGCTGAAAAAGATGCGGCCCCGCCAGGGGCGGGGCCGCATCCGCCGTTGTTGCGCCGTGTCTTTGTTTTACTTCACCATCAGGGCGACCAGACGCTGGAAGATGGTGGCCACCTCGGCGCGGGTGGCGGTGCCGGAGGGATCCAGCGTGGCGTTCCCCTTGCCGCCGATGAGGCCGGAGCCCACGGCCCAGGCCAGGGCGTCCCCGGCCCAGCCGGAGGCCGTGCCGCCGTCGGTGAACTTATCCAGATCGCCCTTTGCGGCGGTGGACAGGCCGGCCGCACCTGCGTAGCGATAGAGCATGGTGGACAGCTGCTCGCGGGTGATTTTGCCGTCGGGGTCAAAGCCGTCCCCGGTGCCGGTGACGATGCCGATGGAGGCGGCCCACTGGACCGCGTCGCCGTACCAGGCGGCGCCGTCCACGTCGCTGAAGCCGGCGGAGGTGCCGGTCTTGGCCTCGTCCTCAAGCCGCCACAGCACGGTGACCAGCATGGAGCGGGTCATATCGCCCGCCGGCTCGAAGGTATCCGCCGCGGTGCCCTGGAAGAGCTCGTGGGAGGCCGCGAAGGTCACGGCGTCTTTGCCCCAGTAACTGTCGGGCACATCGGAGAAGGTCTTGCTGTTATCCTTGACGATGACGGTGGCGGAGCCATCCAGCAGGGCGGCCACGTTCCTACCGCTCACGGAGGACTTTTTCAGGATTTTGGACCCCTCGTCGGTGACGATCATCATCACGGTGCCGGCGGTGGGCTCCTTGGCGGGAATGGTAACAGTGATGCCGCCGGAGAGCGTCTCCATGGCGGCGCCGCCCACCGTGATCTCCACCTTCACCTGGCCGTTGGGGTTGCCGTTCTTGTCCTTGAGCGCCTCGGCGGAGATGGATACGGTGGAGCCGCTCCTCCCGGCCAGCTCGGCCAGGGCGGCCGTGGGGACGCGCACCTTGGCGATTTCGGTGCTGACAACCAGCGCGGCGTCGGTGTCCTTCACCAGATCCGCCACGGACTGCCGGGGCAGCTCCACGGTGACCTTGGTGGCGGCGCCGTCTACGGCGGGCTCGATGACGAGGGCGCCCGCGCCCTCCTCCTTCACGCGGTCGATGATGTCCGCCAGATCCGCTTCCTTCAGCTCCACCTTGGCCTCGCCGGAGGCATCGGGGGTGACCTCGGGTCGGGTGGTGATGGAGGTCTCGTCGTCGGGGTTGACCGGCTTGCTGCCGCCCGTGAGGGCCTCGTAGGCACTGTCGATCTGGGCCTGGGTGGCCGCGGGATTCTCCAGCACCTTAATGGCGGCCACGAAGTTCTCGTCCTTCTCCAGCACTGCGTCGCTCTTGTCCCGGCGCAGGGCGGCCACGGCCCAGGTCAGCTCACTCTTGTTGCCCGCGTCGGGCACCAGGCTGCTGGAGCCCCAGGCGGAGTTGTCGGCGTTGAGGTCGGCGCCGTAGCCGTAGGCGGTGAACTGCCAGCGCATAACCTCGCCGTCAATCATGCGCCATTCGGAGCAGCCCACGCCGGGGAAGGAGGGGTACTCCGCGTTGTCGCTGTCGCCGATGGAGTACATCCAGCCCGACCACTGGTTGTAGTCGAACTCGCTGAGCAGCTTGTCGCTCCTATCGGCCTCGTTGAAATAGAAGTCCTTGACGTTCATCAGGTAATTGGCGGGCTTTGCGCTGGTCTGATCCACGGGTCTGATGCCGGATAGGTAGAAGCTGCTGTTGACGGTGCCTGTGTTAGTCCAGCGCAGGCCGTTCTGGGAGAGCAGGTCGGTGATCACCTGGGAGGCGCGGGTGTACTTGGGCACCGTGACCAGGGTGGGGCGCACGAGGTAGCCCAGGCCGATGGTGTCCGCGTCCACCGAGACCGCCACGGTGATGCTGCCCACGGACTGGGTGGGCACGGCGTTCATGCGGTTGAGGGCGGCATTGAGGGCCGCGTAGATGGTGTCCGCGATGGCCTTGTTGACAATCTCCGGGGCGTCGCTGCCGGGGTCGGGCATGGCCACCTGGATGGCGTAGAGGCCGTTGTCGTACTCCTGGAGGACCCGCAGCCAGTTCTCCTCGGTGTAGTCCCGCTGATCCATGCGGTCCAGGGCCTGATCCAGCTGGGCCAGGGCCTTGGCGCGGTCCTCGCCGTACTTGTCGTTGGGGTCGATGGCCCCCTTCTCCATCCACTTGGCGTAGAGAGTGATGTTGGAGGCGGGGATGACCAGCTGGCTCCAGGGCTGCTTGAAGGTGCCGGTGTCGTAGAACCAGCCCGCGAAGACGTAGCCCTCCTTGGTGGGCCGGGGGACGGAGACGGGGCTCCAGGTCTGACCGGTGAGGGGAGCCACGGCGCTGCCGCCGTTGGAGTTGAAGGTGATGGTGTAATATGCGGTCTGGAGGTAGAGGGAGCCCTTCTCACCGTACAACACGGTCACGCCCTCGGCGGGGGAGGAGATGCGCTTGATGGAGGTGGGCTGGGCGTCGGCCTCGTTGGTACTGCCCACGCCAAAGGCCTCAGCGGTATCCATGAGCTGCCACCCGTCCTGGGCGCCCCGGAGCACGTAGCTGCCCGAGGAACCGGCGGCCAGAGCGTACACCTGCCCGTCGCCGCCAAAACCAACGTGGTGGACGGCGGGGGCGCTCTGGGGCACAAACGCCCCGTCGGAGGTCCAGATGTCGCCCAAGACGCTCTTGCCCACGGCGGGGTAGGAGGCCGCGGCGGCGCCGCCCTTCACCACGGCGTAACCGCCGTCTGTGAGGCCCACCAGCAGCCGCCCGTCATAGGCCGCGTCCAGCAGGGTACCGGGGAGGGCCAGACTGCTCCAGGTTCCGTCCGTGTAGCGGTAGGTGCCGCCTTTGGCGATGCCGTAGGCGGTGTCCGCCCCCAGCTTCAGGAAGGAGGAAAAACCGTAATCCTGAGCCGTCCATGCTTTGCCGTCCCAGTGGGCCTTGTCGGTCCACACGTCGTCCCCATCCATAATCAGGGCGGTGTTGACGGCCCCATGGGCCTCGGGGGCCAGGGCAGGCGGTATGGCGGAACCGGCCACCGTCTCCCACTGTCCGGCGGCGGTGTCGTAGTGCCGCAGCTCGTAGGCGGTGGAGATGGTGGAAGTGTCCGAACCGTCGCCCTCGTATGTGACGTGCCTGACCAGGGCGGTGAGATCCCCCACGTCCGGGCCGCCCACGGCCAGAGCATAGGAAGACATAGAGATGTTGTCGCCGCCGTTGCCCAGATCCTCCATGCCCTTCATGCGCACCATGTCGGTTTTGCCGCCGTAGCCCAACTCGAACACGCCGCCCAGACCCGCGGCGTAAACGGCGGGAGTACCGGTCTGCTTATCCACAAAGACGGCCATGCCGTACAGGTCGGGGCCATAGATTTTGCTGCTGCTGACGCCGTACTTCTGGGGCATGGACAGGTAATTGAGCTCCAGGCCCTCCCCAGCGGGGGCGGTGCGGACTTCCACCGTGCTATAGCAGGGGTCGCAGCCGTCGGTCCGGGCCTTTACAGTGAGCTTGTCTATGCCTGCGGGCCATGGGTTCACGGTGATAAGGGTGGGGATACCCGTGCCGGCGCCCTCGGCCTGGCCCAGGCGCGTGGCGGTGCCCGCCTTGACGGCGGCCTCGTCCCCGGCGTATACCTCAACCTTGCTGTGGGCCACCTGGGACGAAGTGCCGCGTATGTCGAACTGCAAGTCGATGCGCACCAGAGTGCCCGCCGGAATCGGAGCGTTTCCCGTCTCGCCGGAGGCCAGATTCATAGGAGGCAGGGCCGCAGCCTTAGCCGAGGTAATCCCGTAGATATGCGGCGGGGAGAAATGGGCGGTGTAGGCCGTGTCCATCCCCAGCTCCACCACGAGAGGATTTGCGTCCGTGCTTGTGCCGTCTGCCCGCTCCCAGCAGCGGAAGGTGTAACCCTCCTGGGGCGTTGCGGTCAGTTTCCACTCGTCGTCAATAAGACGCTCGGCCGTCACAGTTCCACCCGACGCCGGGGAGGCGCTCACAGTGGCCTCATTCCACGTGCGGAAATAGGCAGTATAGGCCTCGTTCTGTTCCAGGGTCACGGTGTAGGGATTCTCCCGGAGCTGATAGACGGGATCATCGGGGTATGTATCATAGATGTCGTTGCGCCAGTAATCGAAGGAATAGCCCGCGCCGGCTGTGGCCTTGAGTACATATACGTTATTCCCGCCGCCGGGTTCGGCGGATACGGTTCCCTGCTGTGCGTCGGCACTTTTCGCCGTGGCAATATATCCACTGGCGGCGAATACAGGAGTGATTTCAACCATTGCTCCGGAACCCCAGTTATTTGCTGTCATAAGCAAGTTTGTAGCTATCCGTGTAAAGCTGATGGTATTGTCTGACAGCGTAATTTGTGCAGTTGTTGCCTTATTCGGACTCTTTGTCACAAAATACTTTTGGTTTTCTGAGTCCTTGTAGAGATAGTCCGAAAGGGGCGCCTTTACCATCTCACCTTGTATTTTCCAGTTGTCATAGCTTTCCGGCGCAAAATCAAGCAGCGTAATCGTAACACTTGGGATCGTTTTACCCCGCCCATAGGAAATTTCATTTCTTGTTCCGGGCTTTATCTCTATCCCTTCTCCAAAGCTGCCTTTGACTTCAACTCTACCGGTATAGCTCGTCAAATCAATCACAAACTGGATTTGATTGGCCGTTACCGCAGCCTCCGCACAGGGGACGCATAGGGAAAAAAGCATAGCCAGGCAGAGTGCCAGGGAAAGAACTCGTTTCTTCATATATTACCCCTCTGAACACGGGAACAAGCGCCGGGGGATTCCCCGGCGCTTGTTCCACTGGAAATTAGTGGACAATAAACAGGCTGTTGTAGTCGTTGCCGAAGACGATGTAGCCGTTGTCGCAGGCCATGCCGCCCAGGGCGTAGGTGTCGGCGGCAGTGCCCCACACCTGGGTCCCGGTTCCGCTTCCGCTGTAGCTGTAGCAATAGCCCGCGCCAGTGCTGGCGTTGGTGTTAAAGTAAAGATAATCGGTGCCGGTGCCGGTGCCCTTCACCAGGATGCTGGACTGGACGGGGAAGCCATTGCCGGAGGCCACGGGGATCACGTCGCTTACAGCCTGGGTGCTGGCGCTGATGCACTTGACTCCGCCCGTATTGAACCCGGAATAGACGCCCACGTAGATGCGATCGCCCGCCTTGGTTGGGGTGGAAGTAGAGGTGTAGCTGCCTAAATCCGCACTCCAGTTGATGTAAAGACCATCATCAGCGCTATACGCACAGCTCCACAGGTACCCGCCCTGGCTGGTGAAGTACAGATCCGTGCCATCCCACATGACGGTGGAGCGGATGTTGCCCACGGTGTCCACACCACCCATATCGGGATCGGCCAGGTTCAGCTCGCCGCCGACGGTGTCGAAGTTGGCGATGGAGCGCCAATAAAGCATACCGTTGTCGCTGCCGAAGTAGATGTTGGTGCCGTCGGACACCGCACCGGCCCAATAGAAGCCGTAGCTGGAGGGGCTAAAGGTCTTGTAGGCATAGCTGGTATTGCTCACGTCCACCTGATAGTACGCGCCCGCGTTGGAGCCGCCGGGCCAGGTGCCGAAGTAGATGTAATTACCTTCCTTGACAATGGGGGTGTTGATCTGGCCGTTAATGCCGGTAAGCACCTGGGTTACGGTGGGGGCGGCGGCGTCCAGATTGGTGAGGGCCAGGATCTTGCTGTCACTGTCCTTGAGGTACTCGTCCTTTATGGGATCGTAAGTATAAGCGCTGATCACGCCCACGTAGAGGGTGCCGGTGCTCACGTCCAGATAGGGGGTGGAGAGCTGGAAGCCGCTCTTGGCGTTGAGGGAGCCGGAAGCCTGCTGCGCGGTGGTGCGCCACTCCTCCTTGCCGGTGTTGCAGTTGACCTTGACCACCTGGGCGCCGTTGGTGCCGCGGCCGTCAAAGAGCACGTAGGCGTAGGTGACGCCGTCCACCGTCTGCATGACGGGCACATTGTCCACGCCATCCCAGCCGCTGGTGCCGGGGGTGAGGGAGAGCTTGACGGCGTTGCTGCCGGACTTGGGATCGGTGGGCGCGCTGGACACCACGGCGTTGTGCTTCGGGTTCCCGCCGTAGACGGGCCAGGAGCTGCTGTTGGCGGCAAGGGCGCTGGTGAGCAGGATGGCCAGCGCGGCGCCGGTTGCCAGGAATTTCTTCAGGTACTTTTTGTTCTTCATTTGCTGCAATCCTCCATTTCAAACGTCTGATTTCAGGATCGTGCATGGTCGGGGGCTCCGTTTCCCTCCTTTCAGCCTGAGCGCGGCCGCGTGCGGCGGTGCCTCCCGAAAAGCAAAAAAGCAGACGCTCCGTCCCCGGATCGTCCACTCTACTGCTTTTATGCCAATATACCCAGCAGCCCAAGCGACCATCACCCAGAGGTTCGCAAAAACTGCACGGAAGGGCGCGTATCCCGACTTGTCCCACTGCCGCCCACAGGCGGCTTTCCTACTCCGGCGCCTTCCCAGGATTGCTCCCAGTGGCATATTGCCGTTTCGTTGAACACACGGTTGCTTGGTACAGCGCCGGATTCACACCGGCTTCCTACCCATCCATGCTCTGTGCTTTTTTGTCTTTCGAGACATAGGGTTTGCGGCTATGGGGTACCCCATAGCCGCAAACGGCATATGCCGTTTGCACTGTCTCTCGACATGCTTATCATACGCTATTGCAATTGAATTGTCAACATCTGGAGCGATAAAACGATCTTTTTTACGGAAATATCGCTCATTTCGCAATTTTCGACGCAAAAACAGGAGACCCCGGACCCTTTTGCTTCGCCGGCGCCCCTGTTTCCGCCGGCGGCGAAAAAGGTGGAAGTACGTTGCCGGTTTCCGCTCCGCGTCGACGTCCACGAAATGGACACAACAACTAAGCCCCATCCCGCCGCAGCGGGAGGGAGACGCGCAGAAACCGGCAACACATTCCACCTTGCTGTATTACCGCCATGGGGCTGACAACCTGGCTCGCGGCCTGCGCCGCACACAGTAGAGATAAGACTGCGCCGGATTCGCACCGGCTTGTCATTTCATATGCCTTTCAGCATAACCACACAGCAAATATGTAATTTTGACCCTATTATACCGTCCCGTTCAATTTGTGTCAAGGCCGCATTCGCCTCAGTACCCCCGCCCCTGCGCGCGTCGGGCCGCCCGGCGCGCCTCCAGCTTCACCTGCGCGGCCTCCTGCCTGGTGAGGGCGGCCACGCCGATTTGATACAGGGCGTTGCGCCACGAGCCGCAGCGGTCGATCAGCGCCGCGCGCAGCGGCTCGGGCGCCTCCTCCTTCAGCGGCGCGCGGCCCAGGCGGCGGCAGAGCGCACGCAGCTGCTCCAGCAGTTCCAAATCCGCCGGGGAGAGCGCCTCCAGGCGTTCCAGCACCCCGCTGCCCGCCCGCCTCCTGCACTGGTAATCCGCACGCGCCAGCGCCTCCTGCTCCGGCGAAAGCGGCGTGAGCCCGGCGGCGCGCAGCGCGGCGCTCCAGCTCCCCCAATGGAAGCGCAGGGCGCAGCGCGCCTGCTCGGGCACCTCCGCCCGCAGGGGCGTCCGCCCCAGCCGCGCCGCGATTGCGCGCAGCTGCTCCGTTTCCCCGGCGGGCCGCGCCCCGGTCGGGGGCGGCTCGCGGCCGTCCAGCCACTGTAAAAGCTGCTCCGACGCGGACAGCACCGCGCTCCACGGGCCAAAGCGCTCCTTCAAACGCGCCGTGGGCTCCCCCAGCTCCTTCTGGGTGGGCGGATAGCCAAGGCTCTCCCACCGCTCCGCCAGGGAAATCAGATCCCGGCACACCGTGGGTTCCTCCCGCCACAGCGCGCCCCAGTCCCCAAGAATCTGGGCCTCCTCCCGCCGGTCTCGGCTGAGGCCCGCCGCCCGCAGCGCCGCGGGCCAGGTGCCGAAGCGGCGCTTGAGGTAGGTTCGGTAAAAGAGGAACACCTCGTGCTGCGCGGGCGCGTATCCCAGCGCGCGGCCCCGCTCCCGCAGAAGCCCGGCCAGCTCTCCGTCCGAATAGCTCGCGTACAGCGCCCGGCCCAGGGGCATATCCAGGGCGTAGCCGCGGTGCCGGGCGTGGAGGGCGCGTTCCGCCTCCGCCCGCGCCGCCCCGGCGGGCATGGGCGCGCGGGAGAGCTGCTTCAGCAGCGCCCGGTGCTTTTGCAGCAGCTTTTTGTCCTGCACAGGGTTCACCTCTTTTCAAGTCCCAGCGCCCGGCGCTGGACGGCCACGCGCGCCTCCCGCTCCGCGCGGCAGGCGGCGGACAGCTCGTGCACCAGGTAATCCGGCCCGATCCGGCGGATGACGGCGGCGATCTCCGGCTCGTCCCAGGGGCTGTGGGTGTCGATGCGCAGAATATGCGCGTAGCTCTCCGAGAACTTTTTCAGGTAGTCCGCCTCGTCCCGCCAGCGCCGGGGCGGCGCGCCGGTATGCGCGCGCACGTAGGCCCCGCTCAGGCTCTGGTGCAGGTGCACGCCCCGGATATACCGGCACAGCGCCCCGTGCGCGTCCAGCATGCGGTGGAGATAGGCCGCGCCCTCCGCCTGGCTTTTCAGGGACAGGTCGGTGTTCAGCAGGTGGCCGGTGTCCAGCATGATCCCCTTGTTGGGGTAGCTTATGGCGTCCAGCAGGCGGCGGGTCTGGGCGGGGTCGGTGAACGTGAAGCCTGGCCACCACTGGTTTTCCACCAGGAAGAGGAGCTTGGGCTCCAGCCCCTCCAGCAGCAGGTTGGCCGCCTCCGCCCCCGCGTCCGCGACCTCCCGGTGGGTGTGGAGCCAGCGGTAGGTGTACCCCTCCTCCAGGGACACGTCGGAGACGTGGAAAACCACGTACTGCGCGCCCAGGGCCTGCGCCCGCTCCAAATCCGCCCGGTAGAGCGCCAGCAGGGTGTCCCGGCCCTCCGTCCCGCCGTAGAAGGCCCGCCAGGCCGCCTCGGAGCCGAATTTGCGCCGGAGCGCGTCCCGGTCGCCCCGCCAGAAGTCCAGCCAGTCGGGCCAGAAGGTCAGGTGGTAGCCCACGCAGAGCCCGGCCGGAATTTCCATTGAAAGCGCCTCGCCGCCCCACACCCCCTCAAGGCCGCCGCAGCCGGCCCCGCGGGCCGCCTCGGCCGGGCCGCCGGGGTACTGCGCCAGCACCGCCCCCGTCAGGGGCAGGCTTATCAGCTCCCGCATATGCGTTCCCCTCTTCTCCCGTTTTTACCTAGTATCACACACAGGGCGTGGGAAAGTCAACCGCCGCGCCCCGCGGAGCGGTTGGCGGGAATCCGCCTCTTTTGGGGGGTTGCCGGGAAAAAGGCTTTGTGATACAATGGCAAAAATTGAATACGGACGGCATGTTTCCGAAAGGAACTAACAGGGAATTCGGTGTAAATCCGAAACGAACCCGTCACTGTGAGAGGGAGCGACCGCGCATCGCCATTGGATCGGTTTTGATCTGAGAAGGCGCGCGGGAGCGGTGAACTTGAGTCAGGATACCTGCTTGCCGTCTTTGGTCGGACTTTGTGTTGCGGTGAATCAGCACGGTTGGAAGCGGCGGGATCTCCCGCCGCCGTTCCATTTGATGAAAAAGCAGCCGCCGGGCTGCTTTTTTTGTGCTCCCGCTGCCCTCTGCCCGGCTTCTGCACGTGATTCTCACCGGTGCAGCCTCGCGGGCCGCGGTGTTTCCATATAGACGAATCCACTTGAATGAGAGGGAGAAAACCATGAAAACAGTTTCCAAACGGATTGTGTGCCTGCTGCTGGCCGCCGCCCTGACCATGGGCCTGGCCGCCTGCGGCGGTACTCCGGCCGCGCAGACCCCGGCGCCGTCCACTCAGAGCCCCGGTGCGGAAACCGGCGCGGGCGGGCACATCGAAAACCTGATTGTGGGCACCTCGGGCCAGCCCGAGACCACCAGCATCCTCTCCCAGGCGGGCGCCCTGGGCAAGTTCAACTACAACAGCATCACCTACGCCAACTTTTTCTACCCCGACCAGAACAACGACATGCAGCCCTATTTCCTCAAGAGTTACCAGATCTCCGAGGACGGCTGCGAACTGGACATGACCTTCCCCACCACCGCCGTGTGGCACGACGGGGAGCCCGTCACCGTGGACGACGTGGTCTTTACCTTCGAGTTCCGCCGGGACGTGATGGGCAGCAAGGCCCTGCGCAACCTGGAGGAGGTCCGGGTCAACGGCGAGGACTCCGTCACCCTGGTGTTCAGCCAGCCCGACGCGTACTACTTCGTCAAAAACGCCACCCTGACCATGTTCGTCATCCCCAAGCACATCTGGGAGAACGTGGAGGACTACGAGTCCTACACCGGCGAGGACGCCGCCATCGGCTGCGGCCCCTACAGGCTGGTGAGCCAGGACAAGGACGCGGGCACCATGTACTTTGAGGCGGTGCCCGAGAACGCCTTCCTGGGCGAGCTGACGGTGGACGCCATCACCCTGAAGTCCTATTCCACCCAGGACGCGCTGCTCATGGCCCTGGCCAACGGCGAGGTGGACGTGATGTACGACTACGCCTCCCCGGTGAGCTACACCCTGCTGGACGTGATCGCGGGCAATGAGAACATCGACTCCGGCGAGAGCGGCTACATCGGCTGCAACCAGGTCACCTTTGGTATGGCCCGGGGCGCCAACCTGGAGCACGCCTTCCGGGAGGCCGCGGTGAAGAGCTTGGACTGGAACCTGCTGTGCCAGCTCTGCAACGGCGCATACGGCCAGATCCCCGGCAGCGGGATTCTGCCCGAGGCCTGCCCGGGCTACGACCCATCCCTCTGGAAGCTGTACCAGGACGTGGACGAGGCCAAGGCCCTGCTGGACGGGGCGGGCTTCCTGGACGCGGACGGCGACGGGTTCCGGGAGATGCCCGACGGCGGCAAGCTGACCTATAAGGTGACGGCCCAGTACGCCACCAAGAAGCAGGAGCTCTTCAACCGCATCGGCGAGGTCATCGTCGCCAGCCTGCGGGGCGTGGGCATCGACGCCTACTACGACCAGGAGTCCCTGGTCAGCGACGAGGCCAACAAAAACATGGTGGCCAACAACGATTACGACATGTTCATCGGCTACACCACCAGCGGCGTGGCCACCTACCGCACCGCCTTCTGGTATTTCCTGAACCGGGATCTGGTTGGCACCGGGGCCATGGCCTGGGGCAACTCCTACCAGGACGGCGCGCTGGACGCGGCCTACCTCTCCCTGATGGAGGCGGTGAACAACGACGAGTACCTGGCGGCGGTGGGCCAGCTGCAAAAGCTGGCCTCCCAGGACCTGTTCGCCTTCGCCGTGTGCTGGGAGAAGTGCTTCTTCCCCTACCGCACCGACAAGATGGACGGCTTTGAGAACTATCCCTCGGTGGGCGTGGTGCACGCCGAGACCTTCTATACCATCACGCAGAAGTAAGCGGCGGAACGGCCGCTTGGTTTGGGCGGGGCCGCGGATGCGGACCCCGCCCAAATCAAAGAGCGGAACAGACGGGGGCTACCGGATATGCATCTTTTCAAAAAAGCAGTCATCGCAATCCTGACCGTGTACGTGGTGATCACGGTCAGCTTCCTCATGGTGCGCTTCATGCCGGGGGACCCCCTGGTGCACCTGGTGGGCCAGGAGCGGTACTACGAGCTTCTGGAGGACTCCCCCGCCGAGCTGGAGCGCATCGCCCAGCGCTACGGGCTCAACGACACCCTCTGGGAGCAGTACGTGACCTACCTGAAGAGCACCGTGACCCTGGACTTCGGCATCGCCTACTCCAACAAACAGCCCGTGCTGGACAACGTGCTGGAGCGGGCCGGGTGGACGCTGGTGCTCAGCGTGCCCACCTTTATTCTGGGCGGGCTGCTGGGGGCGGCGCTGGGCGTCTTGGCGGGCTGGAAGCCCGGCGGGCTGTTCGACAAGATCGCCACGCCCATTATGCTGTTTCTCAACACCGTACCCACCAACTGCATCGGAATTCTATTCCTGGTGGCGTTTGCCTTCAAGCTGGGGTGGTTCCCCGTCAACGGCATGACCTCCGGGGGGCTGAGCGGCCTGGCCAAGGCCGCCGACATCCTCTGGCACGCCGCTCTGCCCCTCACCCTGCTCGTCCTGTTCCGCACGGCGGGCAACTTCCTGCTGATGAAGAGCAACGTCTCCCAGATCCGCGGGGAGGAGTACATCACCACCGCCTACTCCAAGGGCCTGGGGGAGCGGAAGGTGCTCTTCGTCCACGTGGTGAAAAACGCCATGCTCCCCTTTGTCACCAGCCTGTGTATGCAGTTCGGCGGCCTGCTCTCCGGCTCCATGATCCTGGAGGTCATCTTTGGCTGGCGGGGGATGGGCAACCTGTTCTACACCGCCGTCAGCAGCCGGGATTTCCCCACGGCCCAGCTCTGCTTCATGATCTCCGCCGTGTGCATCGTGGCGGGCAATCTGCTGGGCGACGTCGTGATCGCCGCGATTGACCCGCGGATTAAGGAGGGCCTGCTTGAATACTGAGACACGCCGCAGGCGCGCGCGCCCCCGGCGGATGAACGCGGCCATGAAGTGGGGGGCGGCCATCGTGGGCCTCTTCCTCCTGGTGGCCCTGCTCGCCCCGGTGCTGGCGCCCTACGACCCCTACGAGATGGGCCTGCCCTACATCAAGCCCTGCGCCCAGCACCTGCTGGGCACCAACGACGTGGGGCAGGATCTGCTCAGCGAGCTGATCTACGGCACCCGGGTGTCCCTGTTCATCGGCGTGTTCACCTCCCTGATCGTCACCGTGGTCTCCACCGCCCTGGCCCTGCTGTCGGGCTACTGCCAGGGGCCGCTGGACAAGGCCGTCACCGCGCTGACCAACGTCACCATGGCACTGCCCGACCTGGCGCTCACCGTCCTGCTCATTGCCTACCTGAACCCGGGCAAGCTGAGCATCATCATCTCCATCAGCCTGACCGCGTGGACGGGCACCACGCGGATCCTGCGCAGCCGGGTGCTCCAGCTCTGCGAGGCCCCCTTTATTAAAATAGAGAAGTCCATCGGCCTGAGCGGCCTCCTCATTATGACCCGCCACCTGATCCCCAACCTGAGGGACATCATCCTCTCCCGGGCGGCCCTGGCCGTCTCCTCCGCCATGATGACCGAGGCGGGGCTGAGCTTTTTGGGGCTGGGGGACTACGGGGCCAAGAGCTGGGGCAGCATCCTGCACTACGCGTTCTACCAGAATGGGGTCATCCGGGGCTACTACTGGTGGTACCTGCCCCCCATCATCTGCACGTCCCTGGCGGTGCTGGGCTTCATGCTGCTGGGTTATTACGGGGTTCAGAAGGGGGCGGCGGCCGGACATGCTTGAGTTAAGCGGTATCACCGTGGAGTTCGCCTCCGAGCGCAGCGTCCTGGCGGTGGACGATTTTTCCCTCGACCTCCCCGACGGCAGCCGCACCGCCATCGTGGGGGAGACGGGCAGCGGCAAGAGCGTGCTGCTGCTGGCCATCCTCCGGCTTCTGCCCCCCAACGCCGTGGTGCGCGGGCGGATTATGCTGGACGGGGAGGAAATCCTCGCGGCGGACAGAAAGCGCCTGGGGCAGATCCGGGGCGGGATCATCTCCTACGTCCCCCAGGGGGGCGGCGCCAGCATGAACCCCCTGCTGCGGGTGGGCTTCCAGGTGGGCGAGCCCCTGACGGAGCACCGGGGCTACAGCAAAAAGCAGGCCGTCGCGGCCAGCATCCCCCTGCTCCGGCGCTTCAACCTCTCCGACGAGGAGAAGCTCTCCCGCGCCTACCCCCACACCTTCAGCGGCGGGATGCGGCAGCGGGCCATGGTGGCCATGGGCATCTCCGCCGGGGCCAAAATCCTGCTGGCGGACGAGCCCACCAAGGGCCTGGACGGGCGGCGGGTGAAGCTGGTGGCGGACGCGCTGAACCTGCTGGAGCGGGAGACCCTGCTCTGCGTGACCCACGACATGGCCTTCGCCGGGGCGGTGAGCCGGCGCATCTGCGTGATGTACGCCGCCCAGCAGGTGGAGCTGGGCCCCGCCGCGGACGTCCTGGAGCGGCCGCTCCACCCCTACACCAGGGACATGATCCGGGCCATGCCGGAAAACGGCATGACCTACGAGGACGGGGGCTTCGCCCCGTCCCACGACAGCTATGCGGACTGCGCCCGGGGCTGCCGGTACGCCGGGCGGTGCCGGGACCGGGGGGCGCGCTGCGGCACGCCGCCGCCCCTGTTCGGCGTAGACGGACGTAAAGTGAGGTGTTGGAAGTATGCTGCTGCGGACTGAGCGGCTGACGAAAAAATACCGCGGCGCCCGCGGCCCGGCGGTGGACGGGGCGGACCTCACCCTGTGCCGGGGGGAGACCGTGGGCCTGTTCGGGGAGAGCGGGAGCGGGAAATCCACCCTGGGGCTGATGGTCGCCGGGCTGCTCAAGCCCACGTCGGGGCGCATCCTGCTGGACGGCGCGCCCATCGCCATGCCCTACCGGGGGGAGAGTCGGCGGAGGATCCAGATCCTCTTCCAGCACCCCGAGACCTCCTTCAACCCGGCGCTGATCCTGCTCAAGAGCATGGTGGAGCCCTACGCCATCTACAACCTGCCCTACTCCATGGAGGGCCTGCTGGAATCCCTGGCCCGCTACGGGCTGTACGAGGAGCACCTCTACCGCACCCCCGGCCAGCTCAGCGGCGGGGAGCTGCAGCGGGCGGCCCTGGCCCGGATCCTGACCATCGGACCGGAGCTGATCGTGCTGGACGAGCCCACCAGTATGCTGGACGTGATCACCCAGGTGCAGATCATCAACCTGCTCAAGGCGCACCAGCGGGAGCACGGCACGGCCTACCTCCTGGTGTCCCACAACCGGATGCTGTGCGAAAAGACCTGCGACAGGCTCTACCGCGTGGAGAAGGGCAGCTTCTCCGAGGAATCATCCGCGCCGCCCCGCGGCGAAAAGGAGGGTTAGCGTTGTACCAGCTGTTTTTTGACGAGCTCAGCACGAAAATGTACCCCTCCACACTCTTGCACGCCTACGGCGTGAACGGCAAGATCTCCGGCAGCGTGGGGGCCGTCGGGGAGGTGGGGGGGAACGTCGTGGCCATCCTCCACGGCCCCATGGGCTGCGCCTACCACTACCGCTACTCCGCCCGCCGCCGCCACCAGCCCTTTTACGCCCTGCTCAGCTCCGATCTGACCCAGAGGGAAATCGTCTTCGGCGGAGAGGAAAAGCTGCGCCGGGCCGTGCTGGCAGCCTGGGAGCGCTACCGTCCGGATTGGATTTTTCTCATCCCCACGCCGGTCAGCGACGTGCTGAACGAGGACGTGCGACATGTGGCCGACGGCTTCCGACGGGACGGGATCCCCGTGGTGGGCGTCCAGTCCGAGCTCTTCTCCCACAGGGACAAGAACTACGCCCGCAACCGCCTGCGGGAGATCGCCCGGCAGAAGATCACCGGGGACAACCGCCTGGAGATGGAGCTGCGGGGCTGCGGCTTCACGGAGGCCCTCTACGCCCTGGTGGAGCAGGTGATGGAGCCCCAGACGGTGATCCCCCGCAGCGTGAACATCGAGACGGTGGGCTGGGGCGGAGAGGGCAGGCTGGTCCTGCGGGAGATGGAGGCCTTTTTGGCCCAATGCGGCGTGGCGGTGAACTGCTGGATTCCCAGCGCCGCGCCGGAGCGGCTGGCCGCCGCCCCGGCGGCCCAGCTCAACCTGGTCAAGCGGATCCGATGGGCCCGCAGGATGAAGGAGAAGTTCGGCACCGACTACCTCCACCTGGGCGGCAGCGGGCGCTACGTGGGCCTGGAGGGCATCGCCACCCTCTACCGGGACATCGGGGAAAAGCTGGGCATGCGCTCGGAGATGGAGCGGCAGGTGGCGCGCGCGGTGGGGGAGACGCTGGCGGAGACCGCGGTTGTGCGGGCGGAGCTGGCCCGGTACCGCTGCGCCCTGGTGTGCCGCGGCCTCCAGGACGCGCCCTTCACCCTCAAGCTCTACGCGAAGGAGTTCGGCGTGCCCGTGGCGGTGGTCTTTCTGATCCTGACCCCGGCCATGCGCCGGGATTTGGGGATCACGCCGGAGGTGGAGGAAAAGCTGCTCTCCCGCATGCGGGACGCGGCGGAGCTCTACGCGCCCGGGACACCCATCGTTTTGAACCCCTCGCGGGAGGTGCTGGCGCGGGCCCTGCCGGCCTTTGACGCCGTGGTGGGCACCAACGACTTCACGCTGGAGGGCCTGGGCGCGCCGCTGATCCCGGCCTCCAGCGAGATGCTCTCGCTGTCCTTCGCCTCCTACGCGCGCAATCTGCGGCGGCTGCAAAAGCGGCTGGAGAACCGCCGGGAGCGGGAGAGCCTGATTTTGAACCGTATGCCCTTTGGCACCGAGCACTTCCCGCGCTACGAGAACCGCAGCGGCCTGGCCGCCCGGGAGATGTGGGAGCGCATGTGGCTGAGGCGGAAGGAGGAGGAAGCATGAAAACGGCCTTTGGCTGCAAGCTGCTGGGCGCGCACCAGGCCCTGCTGGGCGTCCGGGACGGCCTCGTCCTGCTGCACTCGGTGGTGGGGTGCAATTTCGGATCCATGGCCTTCCACTTCGCCGCCTGCCACATGGAGGACGTGCGCCAGACCTGCACCGTGCTCAGCGACCACGACGTGGTGTTCAGCGGGGAGGCCTCCCTGGGCCAGGCCCTGCGCCACGCCAGGGAGCTGTACGCGCCGGAGATCATATTTCTGGTCACGGGCTGCATCAGCGACATCATTCAGGACGACGTGCGGGCCGTGGCCCGCGCCTTCGAGGCGGAGTGCGGGACGCGGGTAATCCCCGTGGAGGCGGCGGGCTACCGCGGGGACTTCAGCTGCGGGTACGAGGCCGCCCTGCTGGCCCTGGCGGAGGAGATGCGCCCGGAGCCGCCCGCCGTCCGCCCCACAGTGAACCTGCTGGGGCTGGGGGCGGACGACCCCCGTCTGGAAGCCGACCTGGAGGCCCTGCGCGCCCTGCTGGGCGGCAAGGCGGAGGTGGGCGCGGTATTCTCCGCCTGCACCCTGGAGGAGGTGCGCCGCGCCCCGCGGGCGGGGCTCAACCTGGTTTTCGGCCGGGGGCTGGAGCTGGCCCGGGAGATGGAGCGCCGCTTCGGCGTGCCCTGCGCGTGCCTGGACTACCCCTACGGCCTGACGGGGGCCAGGGCGCTGTGGGACTGCCTGGAACGGCGGTTCGCCCTGGACTATTCCGCGCAGGAGCGGGCCTTTGCCGCCCAGACCGCCGAGGGCCTGGGCCGCGCCTACTCCTACCTCCAGGCCCTCTACGGCGTGCCTGCGGCGGTGGTTGGCGCCGGCGCCCGCGCCCGGGGCATGGCGGGCTTTTTGTCCCGGGAGCTGGGCATGGAGGTGGAGCTGCTGGCGGCGCGGGAGGAGCTGGACGATATAGAGGCCTTCTACGGTGAGGCCCAGGCCGGCGAGGCCGCGGTCCTCTTCGGGTCCTCCTTCGAGCAGGAGCTGGCCGACCGGATGGGGATCCCCCTGGTGCGGTTCGACTTTCCGGTGTTCGACCGGGTGTGCCTCACCCCGCGGCCCTATGTGGGCGCGGCGGGCACGGCCTGCCTGGTGGAGGACATGCTCAACGAGATCATGCAGGCCAGAAGGCTGAAAGGGGCGCTGTACCAGTGAAGAAGATCTGTGTCTACGGGAAGGGCGGCATCGGCAAGTCCACCACCGTCACCAATGTGGCCGCCGCTATGGCGGAGGACGGCCTTCGGGTGGCGGTGGTGGGGTGCGACCCCAAGGCGGACACCACCCGCTGTCTGGTGGGGCGGCGCATCCCCACGGTGCTGGACCAGCTGGAGGCCGGGCCCGGCGCACCGGTGGCCTTTGCGGGCTACCGCGGCGTGCTGTGCATCGAGTCGGGCGGGCCGGAGCCGGGCACGGGCTGCGCAGGGCGCGGCATCGCCGCCGCCCTGCGGGAGATCCAGAGCCGCTCTCTGCTGGACGGCATGGACGTGGTGCTCTACGACGTGCTGGGCGACGTGGTCTGCGGCGGGTTCAGCATGCCCCTGCGGGAGGGCATCGCCGAGGACGTATACCTGGTCACCACGGCCGATTTCATGGCGATCTACGCGGCCAACAACATCTGCCGCGGCATCGCCAAGTACGCCGCGGACGGCGGGGTGCGCCTGTCCGGGGTGGTCTACAACGCCAGAAGCGGGCGGGACGAGCCCGGCGTGGCCGAAGCCTTTGCCAGGGCGGTGGGCACCGAGCTGACGCAGCGGATCTCCATGAGCGGCCTTATCAGCCGGGCGGAGCTGGAGCGCGCGACGGTGCTGGAGCGCTACCCGGACAGCGAGGTGGCCGCGCAGTTCCGCAGCCTGGCCCGGGGGATGCTGCGGGGCGGCGCGCGGTGCGTCCCCCACCCCCTGGGCGAGGAGGAGGTGGAGGCGCTGTGCCGGTTTTAACCGCGCCGCTGGAGATCCACCCCTGCTTCGGCGGGGCGGGGCATGGGCGGTACGGGCGCATTCACCTGCCGGTGGCCCCGCGGTGCAACCTCCAGTGCGCCTTCTGTGACCGGCGGTACGACTGCGCGAACGAGTCCCGGCCGGGGGTCACCTCCGCGATTATCACCCCGGAAGAGGCGGTGCTTCGCACCCGGCGCGCCCTCCTGCGCGACCCGCGCATCCGGGTGGCGGGGATCGCCGGGCCCGGCGATCCCCTGGCAAACCGGGAGACCTTCGACACCCTGCGGCTGCTGCGCGCGCACTTCCCGGAGCTGATCCTCTGCACGAGCACCAACGGCCTGCTGCTGGAGGCGCGGCTGGAGGAGCTGCTGGCCGCGCGCCTGGACACCCTCACCGTCACAATCAACGCGGTGACGCAGGAGACGGCGCAGCGGATCTACACCCGCGTTCAGTGGGAGGGCGCCGGGTTGCCGCCCGGGCCCGGGGCGAGGCTTCTGCTGGAGCGGCAGCGCCGGGGGCTGCTCCTGTGCGCCGGGGCGGGTATCCTGGTCAAGGTCAACACCGTCCTGATTCCCGGCGTGAACGGGCACGAGATCGGGGCGATTGCCCGGCTTGCGGCGCAGGCGGGGGCGGCGGTTTTGAATATCATGCCGCTTATCCCCTGCGGGCAGATGGGCCATTTGCCGCCGCCCACCCCGGCCCAGCTCGCGCAGGCCAGGCGGGAGGCGGGGGAGTGGATCCCCCAGTTCACCGGCTGCCGTCAGTGCCGCGCGGACGCCTGCGGAGTGGTTTAATTATAAATTATTATAGATGGCACAACTAACTGCCTTTTCCCTCTTGTATAAACCTACGTTATCTAAGTCTAGAACTAGTTTACCAGTTTTGAAACTACCCCCCAAGCCCAAAAGCACTTGATTATATCCCTCTTTAAGCCTATAATTTAGGCAAGGGAAAGGAGCCGACCCGGCGCGCTGCATCATGTGGGCGCGCAGAATGGCACGACAGGAAAGGGGATAGGGAAGCACCGGGCGGTCACGCCTGGGCCGGCCCTGGGCCGCTGGAACGGCGTCAGGGCAGCACACGGCATTGCGGATCAGGTAATAGGAGTTGTAGCTATAGACGTGATTCACTTTGATGCAGAATTCAGAGTAAATCCGGCCAATAGCTCTCAGCTCCCGGAGGGCGCGGCATACAATGGCCTTGCCTATCCCGAGATCTTTGCAGATGAGGTTCAGGCTTGGGAAAGCCCTATAATTGTTTCCAGCCTGGAGGTGCAGGTAGAGGCATAGGACGAACGCGCTGCTTTTGAGAGGGTGGCCTAACAGATTCCAGGGCACCAGGGTGAAACCACCGTGGAACCAAACTTCACAGTGGTACGTGTATTGGTCGTACACAAACCTGCCTAACGTCTCGTTGTACCGGTGATTCTGTGAACGTGTGATATATCCTGTATCCTCCAACTCCTGGAGGGCCTTACGGGCGGTGGTCACGGAGCACCCGGCCAGCTTGGCCAACGACGCCTGGCTGCGCCGGCAAGCTCCCAGATGGTTTCTCCTGCTGAAGAGTACCGCCCCCATCCGGCGGGCGCTGAAGCTGAGGGAAAAATCCATGATAAGACGGTTGGGGACTTTGAACGAGGGCTCCCAGCGTCTGCGTATTTCTGACATTTCCTTTCCTCCAAACAGGAAGCGCCCGCTGATGCAACAGCGGGCGCTTCTCTCTTGTTCTTATGTAGTACTTAAAAAACCGGGACTATCGATGCTGTTCCGGTCCATCCAATCTTTACCACATGGCGCTCCAGGGTCTCAACCTCATGGCGCAGGCAGTAAATCTCATCATTTTAATATTGCTGTAATGCGACTATATGGCAGGCCTTCAATAGCGCTTGGCCCATGTACCTGGACAGGAAATGCATCGGAATGATCCAGATTGCTATGGATTTGGTGCAGGATAATAATAAACACCTGCCTGCTGATCCCATGCCTAAAATGTATCACATCGGGCGATTTCGTTTGGCAGCCCACATTTCTCCACGCTAAATCCCTCTATGGGTTCCATCAGATAGGTTCTGGGGTCTATGCAGCCTACTCTTCTGCTCCACGGACATCACACAGCTCAGCCCTCCCCTAAATTGTAAAGCGCACCAGGTAAAATTACCGCAGCTCTCCCCTGCATGCGCGCTGCATGCAGAGGGAGAGCTGCGGCCGCCCGGAGCCTGCGCAGTACGGCGTCATAAGATGCGGCCTGATACCTTACTTCTCCCGTTAAACTGTTTTTTACCCCCAGCTAAGCTGTTTTTTCTTTCAGCCGCACCGCGTAGGGCTGCAGGCATTTACCCGGCGAGAGCAGGGTGAACAGGCCCAGCGGCGTGGACAGGTTGGCGGCACCCCGGAAGCGGGAGTGGAGCTTCACGGGGACTTCGCGCCCGTCCAGCGCCGCTAGGAACGCCCCGCAAATCCGTTCTCCCCGGACCGCGCCCGCGCCCGTCACGGCGTCAGGGTTTCTGGAAGATGAAGCCGTAGCAGTCCTTGCCCACGGCCTCCTTCACGATCCCCACGGTGGAGACCAGGTCCATGCCGATTTCCGGGGGCTCGTCGAAGCCGATCTGCCCCACGGCGGTCACGCCGTTGTCGAACTGCACGATGCCGAAGTTCAGCCACGCGCACATGTAGCCCTCGGGCAGGTTGAACACCCGCGTCCAGGTCAGCAGCTTGCAGTGGCCGTTCAGCGGCTCTTCCGTAAAGGAGCGGCCGTCACAGTCGGGGTTCTGGCAGACCGCGTAGCGGGGGTGGTGGAGCTTCCCGCATTTGTCGCACTTATAGGCGTACATCTCTTCCATTCCAGACCCCTCCTTACTTCGCCGTGATGATGGTGGCGACCACGTTGTTGCCGAAGCCGCCGAAGTTGACCGCAAGGCCGGTCTTGGCGCCCTCGACCTGGCGCCCCTCCGCCTCGCCGCGGACCTGGCGCACCAGCTCCACCACCTGGGACACGCCCGTGGCGCCCAGGGGGTGGCCCTTGGCCTTCAGGCCGCCGGATGTATTGATGGGCAGCTTGCTGCCGATGGCGGTGTCCCCCCGGCGGGCGGCCAGATGGCCCTCGCCCCGCGGGAAGAGCCCCGCCTCCTCGCTCTCCACAATCTCAAGGATGAGGAAGGCGTCGTGCAGCTCGGCGCAGTCAATGTCCTCCGGGCCCATCCCGGCCATCTTGTACGCCTTCTGGGCGGCCGTGCGCACGGCCAGCAGGTCGGTGGGCACCGCCCGGTCGGCCACGTAGTGGGTGTCGGTGGCGGAGGCGATGCCGGCGATGCGGGCAAAGGTCTTGTGCCCGAAGCCCAGCTCCTCCTGCTTATCCTTGGCCACCAGCAGCACCGCCGCCGCGCCGTCGGACACGGGGCACATATCGAACTGCCGCAGGGGGTCGGCCACCATGGGGCTGGTGGCGTCCACGTACCGCGGGTCGCTGATGCGCTCCAGCTTCACGTGGCGCTGGATGTGGGCGCAGGGGTTGTGGCAGGCGTTCTCGTGGTTTTTCACCGAGATGATGGACAGATCCCGGCTCTCCACCCCGTACTTCTCCATGCAAAGGCGGGTGAACAGGCCCGCGAAGGAGGGCAGGGTCAGGCCGTAGGGGTACTCGCCCGTGGGGTGGAGCATGGTGGCCACGAAGTCGGTGGCCTCCCAGCCGGACACCACCCGCATCATCTCGCCGCCCACCACCAGCACGCAGTCGCACAGGCCGGAGGCGATGGCCATATAGCCCAGCTTGATGGCGGAGGCGCCCGAAGCCGGGCCGTTCTCCACGCACTCGGCCATGGCGGGGCGGATATTCAGGGTATCCACCAGAGCGGAGGCCGAGCCGCTGATGCGGTTGAGCATCCCGGCGCCCATGGAGGCCACGAACACCTGGTCGATGACGTTCTTATTGCCGGTGCCGGCTCCCGCGTCGTCCATCGCCTCCAGGGCGGCCTGGGTGAGCATATCCAGGAAGGAGACATCCGATTTTCCGAATTTGGTGTGGCCCACGCCGACGATTCCTACTTCTCGCATTAGGGCACCATCCTTTCTGCGCTCACGCGCCTAAACGCTGATCTTCGCGGGCTTATGCAGGATCTTGTTGGCCTCAATCACGTCCTCGAAGGCGGGACGGATGCCGGCGCACTTGTTGGCCTTGTGCTTCTCCCACAGCGCGCGGGTCAGCACGTAGGTGGGCACGCCGCCCAGCTCGTGGGGGCAGTCGGGGCGGGACTCCAGCTCGTACTCGATCATCCAGCGCTTGAAGCCGTTGGGGCTCTCGGCCACAATCCACACCTCGTTCTGGTTCATCACGTCCAGGTGGTACTCCATCTTCGCCGCGAACAGGTGCGCGCCCACACGGGCGCCGCGCTTCAGGGTGATGGTGTGGTAGCTCATGCCCACCTTCTCGTTCACCAGCCGGCCGTTCACGATGCCGGCGATCTCGCCGTCCACCGCGCCGACGAACAGGTACTCGTCACGGACACGGTAGCGCAGCATACCCAGCAGCTCGGCATAGATACGGGAGGCGACGATGTCATAGAAATCCTTGGGCTGCTTCATCAACGGCTCCATGCACTCCATCAGCAGGGGAATTTCCTCCCACCGCGCCTCGCGCACCAGCATATCCTCGCCGGTGGTCAGGGGGATGACCTTGGCCTCGTAGGGCTTCATTCCAATGGTGGGGGGACGCAGCTGAGCTTCCATTTTGTCGATAATCGCCATTCTAGATTTCCTCCTTTTATCCGTGTGGTTTATGCCTTCCTGTGATTTCTCACCCACATCGTAACGAAAGCCCGGACGATAATCTATGTCAACTGTCGACGAAAAATCGCGAATTTGTTTGTGGCGGCTTCAGGGATTTCCATGGGAAAACATGTAAAGTCTCAACGCAACCTGAAGCTTTAGCCGGCTGTCTTCCGAATCCAGGTTCAATCCCGTAAGCTCTTCAATCCGCTTCATGCGGTATGCAATTGTATTGTAATGGGTATACATCTCCTCCGACATTTTTTTCAGGTTTCCAAAGCAGGAAAAGTAATGGTCCAACGTATCTAAAAGCTCTGCCCGTTTTTTGGGGCTGTATGTAAGCAAATTCCCCAACGTATCTTGAATCAGCATTGCGGCCTCCTCAGCCGGCTGCTCAGAATATACAAAGCGAAGCAGCCCCATGTCCCGATAAAATTGGAGTTCTCCCGGCGGGTCGGAGAGTTCACTCATTCGCAGGGCGGACATCGCCTCGTTCCGGCTTTGAATCAGGCCGGGTAGCCCTGTGTGGATTTGTCCGCAGCCCGCGCCCAGCAGCAGTTTGGGGTAGGTCTCATTGACCCGACGCATAACATTGGAAATATCCCGCCTAGCGGCGCCCGATTCAAGGTTCCGCCTCTTTTGTGCCGTAATGATCAGATAATAGACAGGCCCTTCATGGGCAATGCGGCAAAGGTACCCAATCTGCTGGAAGAGCGCAGAGATATTGCTGAACGCGGAAGCAATCTGTAACGTGGCGTAATAATTCGATGATCGCTCAAGCTTGGCTATCCTCAGGCAAATCAGCAGGTAAGTCTCGCGGTCGGAGAGTTGAAAATTGCTCGCCCGATCTTCCTCTCTCCGGATGTCAGAAATCTTATCGTTAAAGAGATGCACCAAAAAATCGTTAAAATGACCGTTCTCCATCTCACGCAGGGAAAACTCCCGGGATATTTCCAGCACCACCGGCAGAACCAGTTCCCGCACCAACGCTATGTCGTTAGGACGTATAGAACGGCATGTGGGAAAGATGTAGAGCGTCCCAAAATCATGTCCCTCCACAGACAGGGCCAGACTGGCGCAGCCCGCTCCGAACTGCTTTAAAAGCGCCTCCTTTCCATCTGCGACAGCCATGTCCGACGGGCAACATGACATGACGCCGCGGTGGTTTAAGGTGTCCTCAATAAAGACGGAGTTCCCCGCCAGTTCTGAAATCTGCTGCGCAATGGCCTCCAGCGTCCCACCCTCCAGCAGCAGGCGCATTACCAGGTTCTTCAGCTGGGTGACCTGCTCTAAAAACAGCGCCTGCCGCTGGATCAGGCCCGTATAAAATTCTTTCAGCATGTCGTCGAAATGTGCCTGGGGTGACAGCTCAATAAGCGGAAATTCAAACTGTGCGGCTGTATCAATTACAGAGTCCGGGACACTCTGGATAAACCGCTTGGGTTTGATGCACAGCCCGGCAAGGCCCATATGTACTGCGCTGTCAACGAGTTCGCTCAGGCGGTTTAAATCATCCTTGACGACAAATCCCGTGGTCACCAGCAGCTCTCCCGGCCGCGCCCAATTGGAAATATCCGGCGCATCCAACTGATTTATTCCCACTACACCCCGATCTAAGCTGCCTTCCCCCGCCAGTATCCGGCTATCCGCAAAGGTATTCAGCTGCAGGATTTCGTAAAGTGGAATCGCCGCAGCGGGCGGGCTGTCCATTATAGTCTGCATGTGCACCTCCTCATGCCATCCGTCGTGCAAGGTGTCCAAATTTTGGGTCGAAATAAAAAAGATTTTGTCGTTTTTGTGGTATGTCCACATATTTCAGACCTATACGTACTGTTATAATCTTACTACAAAGACCCGGATAGTCAAGAAAAACCCCTTTCGCGTGCACGCCGCTGACAGAGGGAGGGATGCTACAACAGGACAGGGAGGAGCAAACCGCCGCATTTTGAAAGGAGGCCGCCCGATGCCCCATGCAAATTTAAACTATCTCAGGAGCAAAACCAGTAGATTTGACGTAATCGACGCCATCATGAAGGACAAAGCCGCTGACCTGATTCTTGAGCACGGAATGCTGGTAAATGTCTATACCCGCGAGGTTTACCAGGCAGATATTGCCGTCTACGGCGACCGTATCGGCTTTGTGGGCGACACCTCCCACCTAGAGGCCAAGCGGCGCGTCAATGTGGAGGGGCGCTATATTACGCCAGGTATTATGGACGGGCATCTCCATATCGACAGCTGCATGGTGAATGTAACCAACTACGCCAAAGGCGTACTCCCAATGGGCATTACCTCCGTTTTCATCGATTCCCACGAAATCGGCAATGCGCTGGGAATGGACGGGGTCGCCATGATGGTCAACGAGGGGAAGCGCACCCCCCTGCGTGTGTTCCAATATGTACCCGCCCAGGTCCCCTGCGGGGATCCGGAAAATCAGACCCCAAACTTTCAGATCGGCCTGGAGGAGACCAAGCAGCTCTTCGCCCAGGAAAATGTATTCGGCCTGGGCGAGGTCAGCAAATACAAGGTTGTCAACCTGGACCCGGGGTTTGTGGAAAAGATCGATTGGATGTTGCGGCAGGACGGGATTGTGGACGGAAGCGCCCATGACTTTACAGGAAAGAATCTGCAGGCATATGTGGCTTCGGGTATCTTTGCCGACCACGAGTCCTTTTCCAAGGAGACGGCATGGGAGCGGGCGCGCAACGGCCTTACTGTGATGATGCGAAACGGGAGCACACAAAAGGACGTTGATAAATGCGTCCTGGCTATCACGGAAAACGGCCTGGATACCGGAAAATTTTGTTTTTGTTCCGACGACCGCCATCCGGTTGACCTAGTGCGTACGGGCTCCATCGACGAGTGTGTCCGAATTGCCGTGGAGGCCGGCATTGACCCTGCGGCGGCGATCCAGATGGCCTCGTTGAACTGTGCCCGCAACTTCCGCCTGGACGGGGAACTGGGGGGCATCGCCCCGGGCAAGCTGGCCGACCTGCTGGTGGTGGACGATCTGTCCCATTTCACGCCCCGGCAGGTCTATGTCGGCGGAGAACTGGTGGCAGAGAACGGGAAAATGGTGGCACAGCTCCAATCTCCCCCATATCAGGAACACATTCTGCACTCCTTCAGCCATGTGCGCAGGGTCACCCCGCAGGATATGGCGCTACGGCTCCGGGAGATCCCGGACGGCGAATACCGCTTCAACATCATCAGGGCTATGCCGGGAAACATCTGGAGCAACTGGGAGACCGACACCATGCCCGTCAATGGCGGCCTTGTGGCCCCGGACACGGACAGGGACATCCTCAAGGTCATAGTGGTGGAGCGCTACGGCCGCACGGAGGGCCCCAACATCGGCCGGGCGCTGATCCGCGGCTTTGGCTTCCAGCGGGGGGCGATCGCCCAGAGCCTGGCCCAGGATATTCACGACATCGTAGCCGTGGGTGTGGATGACGCCGATCTGGCCCTGGCCATCAACCGTGTGATCGAAATGAACGGCGGGATTGTGGCGGTCTGCGGCGGCAAGGTCCTCGGGGACATGGATCTGCCTATCGGCGGCCTGATGTGCGATCGGACCATTCAGGATGTGGCTGCCAGAGTCAACGAGATCTCCCGTCTCACCCGCGTGGAGCTGGGCGGCGTCATGCAGGATCCCCACGCCTGCCTCCAGTTCCAGACCCATCCCATGATCCCTTACCTAAAGATTTCGGATATTGGCCTGATGGACGTCAACCACCAGAAGATTATCAGCCTGCTGGCAGAGTGCTGATTATAGTCGGCCTGCCGGCGTAATGAACGGGGGGATTATCAATGAAACATCCGACCTACAAGACGGGCGAGGAGGCCCGCAGGAGGACAAGGAAGGTCCGCATGGCGTGGTTTGTCTACTTTGCCCTGGTGATCGCCTACACGTTTTTACCCCTGCTCTACCCGTATCATGTGGTGCACCCGATGATACTGGGTATTCCGGTGCACCTGTTCAAGTGGTTTATCTCGACCTTGCTGCTCATAGGCGGTATCCTGGCGTTTGAGTTGACAACATTCTGGAAGCTGAGGGGGGATGACAGATGAGCGGCATTACCATCGCCATGTGGTGCATCATGGTTGGCCTGGCGGCCCTGTTCCTGTGCATTGCAGTGTACTCCTCCAAGTCCACTAAGAAAAATATGGCCAGCCATTATATCGCGGACGGCGGCGTGTCCCCCTTCGTGGCCACCATGAGTATGGGCGCCACGCTGATGAGCGCCTTTGTCTTGGTGGGCCTGTCCGGATTCTTCTACACCCACGGCGTGGGCAGTTGGGTGTACGTGGGCTGGAGCAACTCCGCCATGTTCCTGCTTACCATCGTCTTCGGCTACCGCATCTGGATCCTGGGCCGGAAAAACGGCTACGTCACGCCGCTGCAGTTCCTCAGTGACCGCTACCAAACCAGGTGGGCCGGAATCATAGCGGGTATCATCACCGTTATCTTTATGGTGCCCTATATGGCCCTGCAGCTGGTCGGCGTCGGGAAGCTGATTTCCGTACTCACGGACGGGCAGATCTCTTATTACGCCGTCATCGTCATCGTTGCGTTTCTGGGGCTGATCCTCACCCAGGTGGGAGGTATGCGCACCGTGGCCCGTACGGACGCCATCCAGGGCGTATTCATGTTCACCATTGGCCTTGTGATCTGCTTTATTATTCTGGGCAAGGAGTTCGACTTCTCGCTGGCCAAGCTGTTTGCGCGGGTTGAGGCCGTAGATCCGGAGGTGCTGTCCATCCCGGGCCCCAACGGCTTTTACACCTGGGGACGGCTGTTTAGCATCACGGTGGCCGCCTTCTTTATGCCGCTGAGCCAGATGCAGATCTCCTCCCGCTACCTCACCGTGCGGGACAAAAAGTCCTTCCGCATGATGATGGTGGGCACCGCAATCATTCCCATCATCGCCATTCCTGCGGCCATGATGATCGGCCTGGGCGCCAAGGCGGTCTTCCCGGCCCTGGCCAGTGGGGACGACGCCTTTATGAGTATGCTGCTGGCCTATATCCCCCTGCCCCTCATTATCTGTGCCGTGTTGGCCGTGTTTGCCGCCAGCCTCTCTACGCTGGACTCCATGGTTCTCTCTCTCGGATCGGTCATCGGCAAGGATCTTCTGCCCGGAGGGATGGAGGAAAAAAAGGCGCTGAAGTTCAGCCAAGCCGGCATGATCGTCCTGCTGGTCATCACCACAGTTTTCAGCTTCAATCCCCCACAGCTTATCGTCACCCTGTCCCTGGCCTCCTATACGGCCACGCTACAGTTCGTCCCTGCCGTCATTGGGGCCTATTTCTGGAAGCGCGCCACTAAGCAGGGCGCCATTGCAAGTATGATAGTCGGTATCGTGTCCTACTGTATCCTCAACTATGGCCCCTATAAAATCGCCTTCGGCTCCTTCGACCAGTGCCTCTGGGGCTTCCTCTTCGGATGTATCACCCTGGTGGTGGTCAGCCTGCTGACCAGGCCCCATCCGGAGCGCTTCCATGAGCTTATGGGTTACGTGGACAAGGTATACCCTTACAACGAGGAGGGCGCGGCATTGGAGGCGGAGGCTGAGCGCGCCTACCACTCCCGCACTCCGGACACAGAGTAGCCATTTCAAGCCAAAGGGGCGCCGCGTCTGCCGGCGCAGCGCCCCCTCAACACAAGGAGGTACCCCAAGGTGTGGCAACAAGTAGTGTTTCCTTCCTCTCCGGAAGAGGCGGCGGCAATACTCAGCAGCAGCGGCGGTCGCGCCAGAGTGCTGGGCGGGGGTACGGACTTAATCCCCCTGCACCGGGACGGCAGAGCCTCTGAACCCATTTTGGTGGACGTGACACGTATACCGGGCTTTTGCTGCATTCGACAGGAAGGGGAGTCGCTTGTTCTGGGGGGCGCCGTCACCCATGCCCAGGCCGCACAATCCCCTCTTTTGCGCCGGTCCGCCGCCGTCCTGAGCGCGGCCTGCGCCGCGGTGGGCTCACCCCAGATTCGGAATGTGGCCACCCTTTCCGGCAATATCGTCAACGCACAGCCGGCCGCCGACGGTGCACTGGCGCTCATTGCCCTGGATGCGCAGGCCGAAATACGCTCCGCCCAGGGGTGCCGATGCGTCCCGGTGGCCGACCTCTACGAGGGGGTGGGGCGCTCCAGGGTAGACAGCATCCGGGAACTGATTTGCGCCATCCGCATCCGAGCGCTGCGCACCGACCGGCAGGAAGCCTCAGCGGTGGAACGGCTCTCCATGCGCCGTGCTCTGGCCCTGCCCATGGTCAATGTCGCCGTCAGTCTGTCGGTTGACAACGGACGTTTTTCCTGGATACGCTCCGCCGTTGGTCCTGTGGCACAAACCCCCTTCCGCCCCTATGCACTGGAGCGGCAGGCGGCGGGGGCGCCTGTAACGGACAGGACCATTGCCGCATTTGCGCATCAGGTCTCCCTGGAGGTTCACCCCAGGGACAGTGCGTTGCGCGGCAGTGCGGAATACCGAAGCGCCATGGTGGAAGTGCTGCTTCGCCGGGCCATAACCCGGGCGGCGAAGACGGCGCTACAAGGAGGTGAATCGCTTGGAAACCTTGAGGATGAACCTGAACGGCGAGGATGTGGAGTTTCAAATCCGCGGCTCTGAGACCATGCTTTCGGTGCTGCGGGAGCGCTGCGGCCTGATGGGCACCAAGGAGGGCTGCGGAGCCGGAGACTGCGGCGCCTGCACCATCCTGGTGGACGATATGCCGGTCAATTCGTGTATTATGCCCGCTATGAAGGCGGAAGGTCGGCATATTCTCACCGTGGAGGGCCTGGGCAGGGACGGGGCTCCCGATCCAATCCAGGAGGCCATGGTACGCCACGGGGCAGTCCAGTGCGGGTTCTGCGCCTCCGGCATGGTTATGAGCATCAAGGGCCTTCTGCTTCGCAATCCCAGCCCCTCCAGGGCGGAAATCCAGCACGCGCTCTCGGGCAACCTGTGCCGCTGCGGCGGCTATGAATTTATTATTGACGCCGTGGAATCACTGATTCACTAGAAGGAGCCCCACTATGGACTATATCGGTAAGCAGGTATGCCGAAAGGACGCCTGCCTTCATGTGACTGGTAAAACTGAATTCGGCGCGGATCGGCGGCTGCCCGGCATGCTGGTCTGCCGCGCATTCCGCAGCGATCAAATTCACGCCCGGCTGCTGTCTCTGGACGTATCGGCGGCCCGCCTGATGCCCGGGGTGGCATGTGTGATTACGGCAGAGGATATTCCCGGCGTCAATCTGCACGGCCTGCACAAGCTGGACCAGCCTGTGCTAATTCCCGTGGGCGGCATCCTGCGCATGCAGGGGGAACCGCTGGCGGTTGTTGCAGCCGAGGAGATGTCTACGGTCGAGGCTGCTATCGCACTGATTCACGCCGCCTACGAGCCTCTCCCCATCCTCTCCGACCCTGAGCTAGCGGCGCAGCCGGGGGCGCCCCGGATACATCCCGAGCAGTTTGCAAAGGAGTACGAATACCACTGCGGCAACGTGGCGGCCGGCTTTGCCCAGGCCGATGTGGTGGTGGAGCATACCCAGCATGTGCCCCGTCAGGAGCACGCCTATCTTGAGCCGGAGGCCGGGATCTCATACTACGACTACGACGGGATTCTCACCTCATACTCCCCCTCCCAGGAGCCCTTTAACATCCGCCACCAAATCGCCCGTACGCTGGGGCTCCCGGTCCATAAGGTGCGGGCCATTGTCCCTCCCCTGGGTGGTTCCTTCGGCGGAAAGCAGAACATGACCGTTCACCTCCACTCCGCCCTCGTCACCTTTTTGACGGGTCGCCCGGCCCAAATGATCTGGACACGGGAAGAGTCGATGGTTCTGAGCACCAAGCGCCACCCCGGCGTCTTCCACTATAGGCTTGGGGCAAAGCGCTCAGGTGAGCTGGTGGCGCTCCAGGCGGATTTCCTCCTGGACGCAGGCGCCTATACGGAGCACTCTCCCGGCGTGACGACCGCCGCGGGGATTGCCGCCGCCGGGCCGTACAGAGTGCCCAATGCGCAGGTGACGGGCCGCAGTGTGTATACCAACAACCCCATTTCAGGCGCTTTCCGGGGTTATGGCGGCCCCCAGGCCAACGCGGCGCTGGAGCGGGCCATGCATGTTCTGGCGGACAGGCTGGGGATGGATCCCATCGCGCTGCGCAGGGTAAACGCCCTGCGGCAGGGAGATCCCGTGGCCAACGATTGGATGGTTACCGACAGCCCGGTTACGCTGGAGGAGACTATGAACCGGGTGTTGGAGGCCGCCGGCCCGATGCCCCCGCCCACGCGGCCCGGCAGGCGGGTGGGCCGGGGCATCGCCTGCGGCATTCCTCAGTTCGACGTTTCCGCCAAGCCGTATAACAGCCTGACAGGGGCGGGGGCCGAGGTGGAGCTGCTCTTCGACGGCACCTTTCAAGTCCGCACCGGCATCGTAGAGATGGGCACCGGCATACGCACCGCACTGGCCCAGATTGTGGCCCAGGAGATGGATGTGCCCCTGGAGCAGATCGACGTGGTGCTGGGCGATACCGCGCTTGTCCCCAAGGCGGGGCCCACCGTGGCCTCCAGGGCCATGTACTGCGCCGGAAACGCCGTGTTGCAGGCCGTCACCGATCTGCGGGGCCGCCTGTTCCGTCGGGCGGGAAAGCGGTTCGGCGTACCTGATTACTGCATTCGCGCGGAGCGGGGGAGTATCTTTTCCCTTGGCAGGCACGAGGAGGCTCTGTCCCTGTCCGACTTTGCAGCCGAGGCCTTCGTACTGGGAGAAAATTTGGTTTCCTTCGCCTGGGTTGTAGGCACGCACGCCAAGCTGGGGCAGACCTATATCACGACGCTGGCCGATGTGGAGGTGGATATGCAGACCGGGGAGAGCCAGGTGCTCTTTCTCGCCACCTGCCATGACGCGGGGAAGGTAATCAACCCCCTGAATGTACAAGGCCAGCTTGTAGGTGGGGCAGTCATGGGCCAGGGATATGCACTGACGGAGGAATTGCAGGTGCGCCAAGGTGCCGTTATAAACAAGACGCTGGCCGAATACCCCATCCCAACCGCGCTGGATATTGCCCGGCGCACGCGGGCCATTTCTATCGAAAGCCCCTACCCCACCGGCCCTTATGGAGCCAAGGGGGTGGGTGAGCACTCCATGTATACTGTGGCTCCCGCTATCCTCAACGCCATATGCGACGCAGCCGGTGTTCATTTGGATACGTTTCCCGCCACGCCGGAGCGGGTCTGGCGCGCGCTGAAGGAAAAGGAGGCGGCACATGGCTGAACGCCGCATTGATCTCCAAGCACACTTTATGCCTCAGAGCTATATCCGCGCACTGCTGGACCGCCCCGGACCGCCCACGATACGCAGGGAGGGCGGAGCCTACCGCTTCCAGTACGGGCCCGACTCCTCCTATCTGATTACCAGGGCAAGCCTCGATATTGCCGAACTGCTGGAACAAATGGATCACAACGGCATCGAGCTGGAGGTGTTGAGTATCAACCTGCCCGGCGCCGAGCTGCTGGATGAAGCCGGGGGAATCGCTCTGGCCAGGGCGGTCAACGACGAGTTTGCCTCCATTATAAAAAGCTACCCGGGCCGATTCTCCGCGCTCGCCACACTGTGCTACCGCAACGTGGACCAGGCGCTATGTGAAATGGAGCGCTGTCATAAACTTGGCTTTGCAGGTGCCATGCTCTTCTCCAATGTGATGGGGCTCTACCTGGACGACAAGCGCCTCTGGCCGCTGTATGAACGGGCGCAGCGGCTGGACATCCCCCTCTATCTCCACCCCACCACGCCCCTTATCGCCCCCCATGTGCGGGACTACGGGCTGGAGGGTATGTTGGGGTATGTTTACGATACCTCGCTTGCCGCCCTACGCCTCATCCTGTCCGGTGTGTTTGACGCTTACCCCCGGCTGAAGCTCGTCGTCCCCCACGCGGGCGGCGTGCTGCCCTGGCTGGCCGCTAGAATTGATCATCAGAGCCGGCTCATTCCCGGGGCTGCCCGGCATATCAGCGCCCTGCCCTCACAGTATATCGCCCGGCTCTATCTGGATACTGTATGTTTGAGCGCCGACAACTTGCGCTTCGCGCTTCAAATGGTGGGTCCGGAACACCTGCTCTTTGCAACCGATTACCCCTTTGTACCTATGGAAGCTACGATAGATACCATCGATCGTCTGCATCTTCCGCCTGAACAGAGAAAACTGCTGTTCTCCGGCAATGCGGAGCAGTTGTTCCACCTTTAGAAAGCCGCTGTATTAAGAAAGGATTGTTTCAATGGAGCGAATCGTATCCACCCCGGAGGTAGGGGGCACCGACGGCACCTGGGCGCAGGCTGTGCGCTGCGGCGGACTTCTCTTTCTCTCAGGCCAGATCGGCTGCGATAGCCTGGGTAACGCCGCAGGCCCGGATTTTGCATCTCAAGCCCGGCGGGCGCTTGATAATTTGATGTCCATGCTGCACACCGGCGGGGCGAAACCCGAACGCCTGGCCAGCATCACCGTCTTCGTCACCGACATGGCCAACCGCCCGCAGTTTGCCCAGATACGCCGGGAATATTTCTCTGATAATCCCCCCGCCAGCACCATCGTGGAGGTAAACGCGCTTTGCAGCCCGGAGCTTCTTATCGAAATCAACGGCGTGGCGGTGCTGGATTGAAGGGCGGGCCGGTTATGCTGAACGACGAGCGGGTAGAGGCTGCCAACCGGCAAGCCCTGGAGCGGATACAGTGCTCCAGCGTGTCGCTGGTCGGGGTCACCAAGGCGGGTGACGTCCTTCCCTGCCTCACCAGCGGCCGGGCGGTGACCCATAGCGGACCTCCCACAGGCTGGGCCGAAATGTGCCCCGCTATGCAGGGCGCCGTATGCGGCGCCGCTGTGCTGGAGGGCTGGGCGCAAGGTCTGGAGCAGGCGCGTCAGCTGGCGGAGCAAGGTGAGATCCGCTTTTACAGCAATCATGACCATGGCTCCGCCGGCCCTATGGCCGGTATCATTTCCCCCTCCATGCCGGTATTTCACTTTGTAAACGAGGCCTACGGGAACTCCGTCTATGTAACAATGAACGAGGGGCTGGGCAAGGCCCTGCGTTTTGGCGCCAATGACGCCCAGGTATTGGACCGCCTGCGCTGGATGGAGCAAGTCCTGGCCCCCATTCTGGCCGAAGCCCTGGAACTGTCCGGCCCGGTAAATATTACGGAGATGTCGGCGCGTGGGATCCAGCGCGGCGACGACTGCCACAACCGGAACAAGGCCTCCACCGGCCTGTTTATCAGGCACATGGCGCCATGGATGGCCCGGACAGGGCGGTCAAAGGCGGATATTGCCGCAACGCTGGCCTTCCTAGATGCCAACGACCACTTTTTCCTCAACCTCTCTATCGGCAACTGTAAGGCCACGATGGACACCATCCGCGGCCTTCCCCACAGCAGCATTGTGTCCTGCATGTGCAGCAACGGATACCAGTTCGGCATTCAGACTGCCGGGACAGGCGCTGTGTGGTTTACCGCCGCCTCCCCCCGCGCCCGTGGGAACTATTTTGCGGGTTACTCAGACCGGGATGCCTGCCCGGTCATGGGGGACTCCTACATCACGGAGACGGCGGGGCTTGGAGCCTTCGCCATGGCGGCGGCACTGGGCATCGGTCGCTTCATCGGCGTCGATACCCACCAGGCCCAGCAGTTCAGCTCGGATATGTATCCGATTACCGCGGCAGAGCATCGGCGCTATAAAATCCCCGTCTTCGACTACCGCGGCACCCCGGTAGGAATTGATATCCGGCGTGTACTGGAGACAGGAACGCTTCCTGTTATCAACACGGGGATTGCCCATGCAGACCCTGGCATCGGCCAAATCGGCGCAGGTATCGTTTCCCCACCCATAGAGTGCTTCCGGCAGGCCTATCATCAACTGAAAAAAGGAGCGTAACTATGAAAATCATCGATCTGTCCATGTCCACCAACGGCGATCCCTCCCCTCTGATGAACTGCAAATTTAGGCATATCAGCCATATCGAGGGAGCCATGGAGGATGAGCGCTGCTACGGTATTCACCCTGAGGACTGGCCCAACCCCGGCATGAGCTTTGCCGACGACTTCATCGAGATGACGACCCACACTGGCACCCATATGGATTCACCCTACCATATGACCCCCGTCAGTGAGGGCCGCCTGGCCAAGACCATTGACGAGTGGCCGCTGGAGTACTGCTACGGCGATGCGGTCGTGGTGGATATATCCGACCTGCCGGACGGAGGTCTGCTGGATGTGGACGGGCTGAAAGCTAGGTTGGATAAGATCGGCTATACCCTGAAGCCCGGTGATATTTTCCTGACCCGTACCGGAAACGACAAGCTGTGGGGTACGCCGGAGTATCTCACGCACGGCGGGCATTTGACCAGGGAGGCTCTGCGCTGGGTGCTGGATCAGGGGATCAAGACGGTGGGTACCGACTCCTGGAGTTTTGACCGGGCCTACGAGTGGTGGTCCAAAGACTATAAGGAGCACAACCGGGATCCCAAATATCTCTGGCCCTGTCATCTGCTTTGTATCGACAAGGAGTACGCCCATATCGAGAAGCTGGCAAACCTGGAAACCGTCCCCCCTTTTGGATGGAAGCTGTTTGCTTTCCCTATCAAGTTTTTCAAGGGCACGGCCGGCTTTGTCCGTGCCGTGGCGTTCCTGGATGACAAATAACAGAAACCCGAATAGCAACACGACGCCCCGGGGCCGCCAATATGCGGCTCCGGGGCGTCTGTTTAGTTTGCGGTACAATCGCAGACTGGAACGTATAAGAAGGCATTTCTGATCCTTCTCCAAAAATACGCTCCAAGTTTTATGCCGAGCTGGTACCCCTGTTCATGGGCCATACTTTTAGCAACGACTGACTCCCTCAAAAAGGGCGCAGTACGGCCTTGTCTCCTACACGCGCACACCCGAGATTTCCTGCCTGGCGTTACTCTATTCCTCATGTATAAACCTACGTTATCTTAGTCTGTTTTAAGCAGCCGAAAAATGAGACCACACTTAGATATTGTGGAATAGTGACACTTGTGCTAGACTGGATTCAAAGAGGAATGGGGCTGCATTCAAGACGTATCCCTGGGTGGGTGCTGCTGTATCGGAAAGGGGCTGCATCCTTCGGCCAAAAAGATTTGCAGCTTTTTCAACTACACGCTTGACCATGTGATATGAGTTGCTGGTGTATGCCCCGTTCTCTTTCTTACAATGCTCAATGACCAGTATGCCAAGCTCACGTATCCGCTTTATAGCGTTACAGATTGTGGATTTGGCAATGCGGATCAGGCCGCAAATTGTCCTGAGAGACGGATATGCCCGGTTTTCGTCTTTAATCATATACATACGGCAAACCAAGAGGGTCTGATATGCACAAGGCGACATATCCAACCCGACCCAGGAATAAGGGATGAGGGTATAGTCCTTTTCCACGGGTCGGAGGATGCGGTAGGTAGTCTGAGCAAACACGTTGCGTCCCAGTTCCAGCCTGTACGCATAATTCCGCAGCCTTTTTATAAAGCCGCCTTGTTCCAGCTGCTCCACCGCCTGACACACGGTATCTTCGCAGCGGCAGGCCAGTTTAGCGATGTTCTTAATACTGTTGGTAAAGCTCCGGTGGCGGTTCATATAGGCATACAGTACAGCCGCGATGCCTATGGTGCTTGGCTGCAGGTTCCCGGTGTTCATAATCAATTCATTCGGCATTTTAAAACAAGGGTTATGTGTCATTAATATGACCTCCACTTATGTTATAGTTAGGACGGTGATTCCATGGCAATAAACGTGCAGGGGCTGTTCGAAGAAACACTTTGTATATCCGAGCTGGTAACAAGCGGCCTGTCAGCCTTCCATGAGAGCGCGCATCTGGCGGCCCGCAGCAGGATGTCGGATGCGCTGGAGCGCATGAAGGTGCTTCGGGTGCAGCTGGAGGATGACGCCCTGTTTTTCCGCTGTGCTGCTGGTTATGGGTGGACTTCCGGGTTTTTGGCGGTCATGCTGGACCGATATTTTGAGATATGTGAACTGTTCCCAGAGGGCGGGGCCGTGCTCATGGCACATATTGCCTGCTGTCAGGAGTTCATTCAAATGTTCCCGCTGGAGCCGGACAACATGAAATCGGCCTGCATGGCCCTGGGGGATATGCACCTGGCCGTGGGGGATTTTGAGGCTTGTGAGGAGCAGTATAAAACCCTTCTATCCCTATGCCCAGCCTGGGGCGGCGGCTATCGGGCCTGGGCGAACGTATATTATACATTGCCCGACGGATTGCCGAAGGCGGCGGAGATCCTGAAGCGAGGTTTGGAACAGCCGGAGCTGGAGCTTGGCAACGAGGACAGGGCGCAGATCTTATCAGAGCTGACAGCTTTATGCAGACAAACCGGTGATGCCGAAGGTGCAAGGAGTTTCAATCGCCAGTACCGGGAACTCCAGCCCACACTCTCCCCAAGCAGCCGCCACTACAGGCAGCTGCCTGTCCAATCACAAAAAATTGGGCGCAATTCGCTCTGCCCGTGCGGGAGCGGGAAAAAGTATAAGCACTGCTGTGGGGCATAAACACAGCTTAGATAAAGGGGCGTCCGCTGGTTGCAACAGCGGACGCCCTCTTTTCTATCCTCATAAAGTTCATTCCCTTGTCCTGCCCGTGGGCTTATCAATACCCCGCGAACTCCCCCCCAGCCTTTCCACATGGCGCTTCAGAATTTCAACTTCTTGACGCAGGCAGAAGATCTCCTCATTTTTAAATTGCAGCAATGCGGCAGCATCCCATGGTTCTTCGGGCGGTTGTTCTATTGTGTCCGCCCCATGGGGCGGCTCGCTGATAGCCTCAGACTGGTTCAGCGCTTGCTTTTGCCGCGCAAGCTCGTATAAAACCGCAATTCGGTATTCACCTACCGGAGCATCCTGTTTCTCGGAGAAATACCAGAACGCGCCGTCCGTCCGCAATGTATCAAAGCAGGGGGTAAGGGGTGTCACCCAAAATTTGGCAGACGCGGTCCCTTTCATACTCGCTGCTGTCAGGTGATGACGGCCATCTGAGACAGCGACCAGGTTTATCTCCGGGTAAAGAGTTCCGGTAAAGTAACCCTCTTCCTGGCGGAACCCATGCTCAAAGATCTGTCGGACTGCGGTACGCAGCCTCACAGTATACCAGGGCCGTGTAATTGCATTATAGGCGCTGAGGGAAGCCTTACGGGATTCTTCATTAACAGGTATATTGGGAATTTCAAACCTTTCATCGGGAACCTCCCCGGACAGATGCAGGGTAGGGGCTGTGGTTTCGGCCTCCAGTTCACGCCCAATGGCGTGTATAGCGAAGTCCAGGAACGCGGCCCGCGCGGCAACGCCTTTCTCATAGTTTAGAGTACTTTTCATCGATTTCAACAATTCTGAGAATTTATTTTTTGCACGGGCAGTATCAACCGTGCCAGATAATCCAGCTTACTTTTTACGGAACATGCCTACACCTCCAGATAGCTCTGGAGCTGGTGCAGGACAATCATGAGCACCTGCCTGCTGATTCCATGCCTGGAATGTATTACATCCTGCAGCTCATGGCAAGCAAGGGCATAGCGGCCGGTCTGCATCGCCTTTTCCGCCTGGTAGAGTTGGAACATATATCCGTGCTCCAGGTTTGGTTCAACGGCGGCCTGTCCTGAATCAAGCAGGTATTGAATGCGCCGCGCAAGTTCCTCCAGGGCCAGCCTGCCACGAATATCGTCACTAGGCGGCTCAAACCCTTCCCAATAAAACCCGGTAACAGTCTCCATCAGGTAGGCCCTGGGGTCTTTCACTTTCCTGCTCAATGGCCATCGCACGGTACACCCCTCCTCTCAATCGTAAAACGGACCAGGTAGAATTGCCGTGGCTCCCCATTTGCGGGGAACATGCAGCGCTGCCTGCACTTCCGGCAACGGCCATCGGTGAGCTGGGTGCGGATGCGCGCCATGGACACCGTGTAAACGGGGCGGACTGCAATATGGCTTGCAGTTTCCATGGCCCGGAGCCTGCGTAACACGGCGTCATGGGTAGCTGCCTGATACCGCCCGGGGGGCAGCGCCCCGGGCAGCAGCCGCTGTTCCTCCAGCAGGCCGCGCAGCAGGGCCTTACAACCCGCTGTGCGGGCATTTGGAGGCCGCCGCTGGAAGATGGTGCGCCGCCCTCCAAACGCCCGCACGGCGTAGAAATTGGGGGTCAGCGGGGTGGCGTACCAGGCGGGCCAGCCGCGGCTTGCCGCCCGCTCCAGGGCTTCAAACAGGAATGCCCAGGCGGCGGCGCAGAGCAGCCAGCCCCCCGCCAGGGACGCATACGTCAGGAAAAAGAACACGACGAATCCGGCTGTCTGAAGGAGGGCCAGGGGGTCCAGCCTGAGCTGGAGCAGGAAGCGCTTAAAACTTTGGCTCATAGGTTGTTTTCACCTCCAGGCTGCTGTGGATGGGGGGCAGGACGCCGCCGCCCAGGGTCAGGGGGATGACCACCTCCATAGTGGTGGTGAAGTTCAGGTTGTCTCCGTCCATATTGACGAAGGTGGTGTGCAGGTTGTTTATCTGGAAGGAGCCCTCCACCAACAGGCCGTCCCCCCGGGGGACAGCGCCCAGGGACGTGCCCAGGGCCTCCAGCACGGCGGTGGTGGATACGGCGTGGCCCCACGCCCCGCCGTTGTATCTGCGGGCGGTGCCGTCGCTCTCCCGGACGCCCCGGTAGATCTCCGGCACGTTGCTGGCGGCCACAGCCAGGACGGCTTCGTTGGTCTTTTCCGCGGCCATGTCCCGCACAGCGTATACGTGATGCACCTGCATGGCCGCTGCGAAGAGCAGCATCCCCACCATGAGGATGACGGCCATGTGCAGCGTGACTTCCCCGCGCTCTTCACGCAGCTTTTCAGCTATTTCCAATACAGCTCACTCCTCCCGGCCACCGTGGTTTTCAGGGTAATGGGGACGGACAGCAGGCCGCCCACGCCGAAATAGGTGTCGTACTCCAGGTGGACGGAAATGTTGTCCCCGAACTGTACCCTGGAGGTGCCCCGTATATAGTCCGCGGTGATGGTGCAGTCCACGTTGACGCCGGTGACGCGCTCCAGCCTGTCCAGCTCCGTGTAGACGGCGGAATCCACCTGGCCGCGCACCTCGGCGTAGCGCACCAGCTCCGCAGCCATGGTGTGGAGCTTCATAGAGCGGTTAATCACCCCAAACACGGAGATGGCCAGGGCCAGCAGCAGAAAAACCAGGAGGAGGATGAACACGCCGTTGATGGTGAAGTCCCCCCGCGTTTCTTTCAGTTTCTTCATACGCAGCTCCTTAAAAAAGCGGGGGCGGCCTTGCGGCCGCCCCGTTTTGCTGAACACCATTTAGTTGAAGAAGTCGTTGATTTTCGTCTTAATGGTATTGGACAGGTCGCTCTGGAGATAGTTGACAAGCAGCGTCAACCCAATACCGCCCAGGACGAGGGCAATGACGAAGACGATTGAATGATCTATCACGAACTGGCCGCTGTTTTCGTTGAGCTTGCGGCGGGTGTCCTGCAGGCCGGTATAGCAGCGGGTACAGGCCAGGGAGAAGCGGTTCTTCAGGGCGTTGATGTAGGTTTTCATGATGTTTTCCTCCTCATATTATGAAAAAAATGTCCCCATTTGTTGGGTGATACTTACGCCGAGTGAAGCGGCAATCATCAGCACGATGCAGGTGAAGAGCAGGACCAGGTACAGGTTTACCTCATCCGGGCGCTTGAGCAGGGCCTTGGCAATCTCTTCATTCTGGGATTTGCGGTATTCGGCGGCCAGCATGTCAAAGTACAGGCGCTGGTCGTCGCCCCGCAGGACGGCGACGAGCCCCCGGGTGAGCTGGCCCAGCTTGGGGCTGGCCACGCGCCCCTCCAGGGCCTTCAGGGCGCGTTCCGGGTTGCCCGTCACCATGTCGTTGAGAGTGTGGCCGATCTCCGCGCGGAGCACGGGGCCACACACCTTCTGGTAGGTCTGTAGGATGCCCACCACGTCGTGGGTGGAATTGAGGCTCTGGCGGATGGTACTGGCGAACTGGGGCAGCTCCCGTTCAATCCGCTGGCGGCGCTCGTTCAGCTCCTGCTGCAGCTTCTTTTCCTGCTGTGTGTACAGGGAGAAGCAGAGCGTGCCCGTTATGATAAGGCCCAGCAGCACGTTGAAGAGGACGAGCCACGCGGCGGCGGCCGACAGGAGCAGGGCGCGGGCCAGGGCGGTGGCCTGGAAAGCCTCCGGGCTCTCCGGGTGGCCCAGGTTGCGCAGGCTCTCCTCCAGGCGCATCCGCTTGATGGGGTCTAAGTCCATGTGGGGCCGGAGCCTGGCGGCCAGCCTGGAAATGGCTACCTCCGTCTGCGTCATGGCCTTGGGGGCCCGTGAGCGCAGCGCGGCCGCGGCGGGCCTGTAGACCGGCGTCAGCCAACTGGACGCCGCAAAGTACGCGCCGAAGCCGAACAGCAGGAAAATGAGAATATTCAATGGCTGCACCTCCTACACGTCATACTCGATGGGCTTGGAAAGGCGGATCGCCTTGTTGATGGTCATGAGGGAGATCACCGCCGTGGCCACCATGGCGAGCTGGCCCAGGAAGGTGGATACCAGGTTGGCGTACCAACCGGCGTTGGCCAGGCGGAGCATGGGGATAAAGCCCACGGTGAGGCCCACCATCATCATGGCCCGCTGGAGGGGCAGCATCATCTTCGTCTCGTTCTCCTGCTGCTGCGCTTTCTGGTCTGAGAATTTGGCCACAATGGGGGCCAGGGCGGCCCGGAGGGTGTGATCCTCCTGGCAGAGGATCAGGCTGTCGCACCACTGGCTGAAGAGCTTGTTGTCCAGCGCCCCCTTCATGCGCTCAATCTGAGCGGCGGCGTTGGCGTCCACGTACTTGACGTTGTTGCAGAAGGCGGCGAACACACCCCGGACAGGCTCGTTGATATGCCCCAGGTTATCCTCCACCGCGGCCAGGACGTCGTTGCTGCGGGTGTAGGAGGTGGTGACCAGGCTCAGGGCCGTTTCCAGCTCCTCATTAATGAAGCGGTTGTAGCGGTACAGGTTAAACTGGGTCAGCCAGAGGGGGATGTAGTAGCAGCCCACGGCCAGGACGATGGAGAGCAGGGGGTTGCGGAAGAGCAGCCCCAGCAGGGCCCCGCCCGCGCCGGTGAGCAGGGCCACCTTCAGCATCTTGGGGAAGCGGTCGCGCTGGCCGGTCTGTTCAAAAACCTCCTGCGCCTCCCGGCGGCTGCGGTTCATGAAGCTCTCCTTCTGCACCCCGTCGATGCGGGCCACGTAGTCTTTGGCCGTCTCCCGCTTCCGGGGCGCGCGCTGCCTGAGCCTTTCGGTAGCCTCCCGCACCCGCGTGCGCATACTGTACCCCGGCAGGGAAACCCCGGCCAGGAGAAAGCCGCCCAGCACCAGGAGGAGGAAAATAGCGATCCGCACTAAGCCACCCCCTTTCCGTTCCCGCTCTTTTCTTCCAGTTCCAAAAAGGGCTTCAGCTCGGCCCTGGTCGCGCCCTTCTTGAGCATGTGCTTGGCCAGGGCGGGGGAGATGGGTGCCAGGTGTTCAAAATGGCCCACGGTTTCGATGCATTTCCGGTCCCTGTAGATATTGTCCTCAACGACAAACTCATAGAGCATCTGGGACTTTACCATACCGTTTTCATAGCCCAGCACCTCGCAGATTTCGGTGACCCGGCGCTTCTTGTCCCGCCCAAGCTCCATGTGAACCAGGAGCGGAAAGGCCCGGCAGGCCATGTGGAACAGGGTGGAATCAGACATGTCGAAGGCTTTTTTCGCCAGGGTGACGATGCGGTCGATGGTGTCCGCCGTGCCGTTGCTGTGGGTGGTGGTGATGACGGTGTGGCCGGTGTTGGACACGCCCATGACCTCGAAGGCCTCCCGGCCGCGGATCTCGCCGGGTGCGATGATGTCCGGGTCAAAGCGCAGGGAGTCCTTGATCAGCTCCTCCTGGGTAATGCTCAGGGCGGGGTTGTCCTTATTCGGCTTTGTACGGGTGTGGATGACGCTGTTGATGATCTTGTCACCCTCCTTTCGGATAAAATTCCACTCGCGGCTGTCCTCCTCGATAGTAAAGGTGCGCATCTGCCTGGAGGCAATGGAGAGGATACATCCGCCCAGGGTTGTTTTGCCCGCGCCGGTGCCGCCTGAGAGGCACATTGAAACCCCGTTGTGCGCGCACAGCAGCAATAAATCCATCATCTCCGGCAGTAACACGCCGCCCGCTTCCTGTTCCTCCCGGCCGATGTCAGCCACGTTGACCTTTCGGATGGAGGAGGCCACGGCCACGTCCTCGTCCAGGATAGGGTCTTTTTCCACCGTGATACGGATACCGCCGCCAATGTCCGCGGTGGCCCTGGGGATAACGTCATTGATGATAGTTTTGGTCTTGCGGAGCATCCGGGCGTGGATGTCCATGGCGTGCTGGGGGCTGAGGAAGCTGTAGTCCGTTTTCACCCGCTGCCCGCCTGAGACGATCTCCACGTCATTCCAGGCGTTGATGTTGATCTCCTCAAACCCGGAGCGCTCGAAGAGCCGGTCCCTCGTGATAAAGGAGAGACCGGCCATGTCGTGGTAGATGTAATTGACCAGCCCCCCCCCCACGTCGGCGGTGAGGGAGCATTTGATACGGTTGTCTGTAATATAGCGTTCTATTTTGTCCTTCAGGTCGGCCTCGGACAGCTCTTCGACGCTGCCCGATATGCTCAAGGCCAGGGCCGCCTGTACCCTGGGCAGGATCTGCGCGTAGGGCAGATCCCCCAGCGGGGAATAGATGGTGCTGCGGGCCTGATCCACGCCATAATGGGTGATAGGGTCGGTCATATAATAGGGCCCTCCTAACTGGAATTCTGTTTTCCTATTGCGATACATTCCATAATTGTGGTATAATAAGGCCACGAAAGGGGTGGTACTATGCCACGTATTATTCCGATCCGTGATCTCAAAAACACCACGGAAATTTCCGCCCTGTGCGCCGCGGAGCAGGAGCCGATTTTCGTTACCAAAAACGGTTACGGCGACATGGTGGTTATGAGCATGGAGGTCTATGAGAAAACCATGCTTATGCAGGATGTCTATACAAAGCTGGCCGCAGCTGAAGTCCAGCTTGCCGAGGGCAAAACCAAAGACGCCGGAGATGCGCTCAGGGAGCTGAGGGCGCGGCATGGCATATAGGGTTCTTGTTACCGCCGGTGCGGACGGGGACATTGTGGAGATACTGCAATACCTTGCCGATACGCTGCAAAATAAGCCTGCCGCCGCCCGCTTTGCGGATGCACTGGAGCAGAAGTACGATATGCTTTCACAGTTCCCCTACTCCTGTGAAGAATCCCGCGACATCAGGTTAAAGCAACAGGGGTACCATAAATTTGTAATCGACAACTACGTGGGGCTTTACCTTGTGAGCGACGAACGGCGCGAGGTGGATATTATGCGGGTATTTTACGGCAAGCGGGATTACGCCAAATATTTGTAAGTACGGCCCCGGCGATTTAATAGATCGCTGGGGCTTTCTACGCTCCGGGCAGGGGATGAACTTGGGCAGCGGTTTTCCTGCAATTGGGTATCGGTTATCTGGTTTTCGGCCAATTTAACTCACCTCGATACTTCTCGTTTATATCCAATCATCCTCTCTATCCTGAATTTTATAAACGATGAACAAGACCGCCCTTATAATCTGGCGGACGATTACCACCCCCAAGCCCACCGCCACAGTAACCACCACGGCGCACAGGAAGATTAACCCGGCGACAGGCAGGAAGTAGTCAAAATCGCTCCAGAAACGGACGGCTATCTGATGCAGCGTATCCATTGCAGCGCCTCCTTTCCGGCTTATTTACCGAGCTGCTCCCGGACGCGCCCGGCAAGAGTGCGGATACTGTCCTCAAACTGAATGGCGGACAGTTCGTTGAAGCCCGCCAGCAGCTCCCCGGCCGCCATCTTTTCCGCCACCTGGCGGGCATACGGCAGGGAGAAGTCAAACCCGCCGCACAGGGCGGCGGCCTCGGCCACGGGGGAGAAGGGGAAGGCCAGATTACACAGCTTGACGTGCCGCTCTGTGTGGAAGGCGTCGCTGTTGCAGAGCCAGGCGAGCTGCGCTTTCTGGAACTCGCAGCCCTTTACGTCCGGCGTCACCACGCGCAGCACCGTGTCCGCGGCCTCCAGGGCGAAGAGGGTGAGGCTGTCGTAGACGGGGTTGGATGCGCAATCCAGGATGACGTGGCGGAAGGGCGTGCCCTGGAGGATGTGGATCAGGCTGACGATGGCCGCCCGCTCCGGGGGCCTGTAGGTGATGGCGGCAATCTCCCTCGAGACGTGGCCCATAAAAAACAGGTGGTCGCTCTTTGGGTGCCGGTGGATGCGGCCTTTCAGAGAGCCTTCGGTCAGGTTTTGCAGCTCCAGTAGGCCCCCTATGGAGTTGCTGGCGGTCAGGCCGTTATTCCGCGGCAGGTACACGGGCAGCGCGGGGGTGCAGCCGTCCGTGGAGATGATCATGACGTCCTCCTTCCTGCGTGCCAGGGCCACCCCCAGGGCCAGGGCGACGGCGCTCTTCCCGCTGCCGCTGCTGCCCCATACCGCTGTCAATGTCATTGCGCATTCGCCCCTTCCTGCCCGCTCCCTTCCGGAGCGGCCGAAGGTTCAGGCGAAGGGCTGGGTGTGGGCTCTTCCCCGCCTTCAGGCGGCTGTACGGGTGCTTCCTCTTCCTCCTGTGCAAAATAGGCCTGCTGTGCGGCGAGGGCCCCGGCCTTGGCCTGCGCGTCCCCGCGCACCACCAGGGCGGCGTGGAGGGTGGCGCTGTGCTCCAGCCCGGCCAGCACCGCCGCCTGCTCCGGGGTGACGGCCAGTGTAACCGTGGCGATCTGCCGGCCGCTGTCCGCTGCGGCCTGCCCCATGGTTTCATTCTGCGAAAGCACGTCGGCGGCGGTGGAGTTGGTCACGGCAAGTACCTCCACGTACTGGAGCTCAGGCACGGCAATCGCGGTGTAGTCCCCGGTGTTCAGCTCCGTGGATTCATCCAGGCTGGCGAAGAGGCGGATAACGTCCCCGGCCCGCAGCTTGCCCGACACGCTCTGGGCCAGGTCGTTCAGTGTGGCGGACATGGCCATGGTCCCCTCCGGGAGCTGCGTCAGGATAGGATCGTCGCTGGGGAACTGGTCGGACAGGCGCGCCGAGGTGAGAATATCCCCGCTGGCCCCGGCGATGGATATAAACTTTCCAACCGCTTCCTCCGTGCTGTGGAGCGTGCCCATGGGCAGGTTGGTGACGCCCATCTCCACGGTGGAGAGCATATCGCCGGTGAGCTGGGCCCCCGCGGGTACCGGCTGCTTCAATACCACGACCGGCGCTGTCTCCGCGATCTTCATTTGCAGCATGGGGGTCGCCACAAAGGCCAGGAGGAGGGCAAACAGGATGCACAGCCCCCCGATAAAGGGGCGGCTCTTCACGATGTCCTTGACCGAGAGCCGCCGCCCTTCCCGCGCAGGCTTGGCTTTCCGCTCCTTCTTTTTCTTCCCGGCGGGGCCGGACGGCCTATCGTCCCCCACGGGCGGGATAGGTGCGGCAGGCCCGCCCGGGTGGACCAAATCCTTTGTGCTTTTCTTTTTGAACAACAACATCATCTCCAAAGCAAAATTACTGCGTATGCGGGCAGGAGGAACAGGGCGAAGGGGACGGCCCCCGTGCCCCTGCACAGGCCGTACAGGGCCGTGAGAAGCAGGGCCAGCACCAGCATCACCCCGCCCGCCAGCGGGCCCAGCAGCAGCCCCAGGGCGGCGCACAGCTTAATGTCGCCGCCGCCGATACCAGAGGGGAGGAACAGCCCGTAGAGCAGCAGCGGGGCCCCCAGCAGCAGGAGCCCCGCCACGGCCCACAGCGGCGGGAAAGCGTTAAGCGCTATGTTCATTACCCCGCAGGCGGCGATCAGGAATACGCAGGCGTCCGGGATCTCCCGGGTGCGCCAGTCCGCCCATGCCGCTGCCAGCAGGGGGACGGCCCCCATCAGGCAGGCGGGCATTATGCCTCACCTGCGCACAGCGCCTGGAGGCAGGGGAACAGGGCCGATTGATAGGCCCCTGTGCTCCCCGGCTCCCAGATGTCCGGGTGGTAGGGGACGTTGGCGGCGTGGCCGCCGAGGTACTGGCCAATCTCGTCCATGTCGCGCTGGGTTGCGAAGGACACCAGCACGGCCAGCCTGCGGGGCGTGTCCGCAAGCAGGCGGAGGGCGTCCGCCAGGTGGGGCAGCTCCCAGGGCTTGGCCCCGCCCACCAGGACGCTTATGTCCTGGGCGGAGAAACAGGCGGCCAGCTCCGGGCGGAGTACGCCCAGGTCGGTGACGTAGGCGTTGAACTCCGGGATACGCCGGGTGCAGAAGGGGATGCTGTTGATCAGCGTGTATCCCTCCTGCGGCTGGGCCTGTTCGGCGTAGAGGGAGGCCAGCAGCTCCAGCGTCTCCCCACTCTCGTCCAGCAGGGCAGGGTGGAAGCCCAGCCCCTTCAGGTAGTGGTAAAGGGCAAAGCACTGGGTTGTGACGCCCACCCGGGCCTGCGCCCCGGCAACGGCGACGGAGAGCACCATGCCCGGTGGGATGCGCAGGGTGGATGCCTGCCGGGTGGCGGTGGCGGCCATGCTGTTGGCCATGGCCGAGAGCCTGCGGTGGTAGTTGCCCCCCTCCTTTTCAAAGCAGGCCCGCAGCTCCGCCGCCACGTCGGTGCGGCTGTCCACGGCGATCAGGTTGGACAGGCGGAAGTTGGCCAGGCAGCCGTACAGCAGGTCGGTGTCCTCCCCCGCGGGGGAGAGGAAGATCATTTCGGCAATAGAAAAGCGCCGTATCTGTTGTACGGCGCTGAGAATATGTTCCTGGGAGTAGCCGCAGCCGTCCAGGTCGAAGAGGATGTAATCCATTTGGGGAAGTGTCTTTTCCTTATTCACAAACGCCATCAGGGACTTCACCTTGCCGATGTCCAGGAAGATGGGTACCATATCAAGCTCGTTGAACAGGGGTTCAAGCTGCTTGCACCGCCCGGGGGCGGCCAGGCAAAAGATTTGCTTCAAGTAATCCCTCCTATTTATCCAGTATGGGCGGCCTGCGCCAGAAGCGGAAGCCGCTGTAGCTGTTCATCACCACACCCCCGCCGCTGAAGGAGCAGTGGACGTACAGGTTTTTGCCGTCCGGGCCCTTGCCCAGGTAAATGCCCACGTGGTTGACCGGCACGGTGGGCGGGTCTTTGTACACGATGTCTCCCGGCAGCAGCGCTTCCTCCGAGATGGGGTCCGTGCCGTACCAGAGGGAGTTGGCGGCGGCGGGTATGAGGGAATCCCGCCCCAGGGCCGTCCAGAATGCCCAGTGGACGAAGCCGGTGCAATCCATCCCGTAGGGCTGGTACGTTCCGCTGGTGGAGGAGCCCGCGGCGGTCACCAGCTTCAGCGTGTTCCAGTCCTCGTTCCACCCGGGGCCGGACTTGCCGCCCCAAAAGTAAGGCACCTTGCCCACCAGGCTAAGGGCCTCCTCCACCACCGCGCGGCGGTCCGGATCCGATATGCCGCTGACCAGGGCGGCGATCTCCTCCTCGGTCAGGGCCTCGCCGTTGGTGGCGCTGTCTCCGGGGGCCACCAGCCAGGCGTATTCCAACTGGAATTCACCCAGCGCTCCGGCAAACTCCACCGGCGACGTGAGCACGTAGATCAAGCCGCACACTACCAGGATAACGGAGGCGGCCACGCCCACCAGCACCATCATGACATTGCGCAGGCCGATTTCCCCGTCTTTTCCGCCCGACATCTCCTGGAGCAGGATGAGCGCCCCGCGCGTCAATGTGCCCGTCATGCTGTCAGTCTTCCCCCTCTATGCTTTTACCATCTTCCGCGATTTTGACGCTGTGCCCGTGGTTCATTTCTTTCCCTATGGTATAACGGTGGGAAATAGAATCCAGCACAGCCTCGTTCTCCTGCCCGCAGAATTGGCAAAAAAGGGTCACCTTTGAATCAAGTATTTTCGGCCTGTCATCTATTTCAGGATTCCCGTATGCATCTTCAACGGGTGTGGATTTCCACCCGCAATCCGTCGAGAGGAGGTAGGTCATCTCAGTCGTCTTGGTTACGACAAGGAAAAGGTTGGGGTATCCACAGTTCGGGCATTTAAGTTCAAACGGCATAATCATTTTCCTCCTAAATGTTATCTCCCGCCTCCAGAGCCCATCAGATCCAGCTTGTACTGCGGTATGTCAAAGTCCACGCACACGTGCTGCTGGCCAATGAGGCAGAGGGCCCGGCCGCGCGGGGCCCCCAGCAGCAGGGATTGTTCCGCTTCGGTCAGCAGGAAGGTGTCCGCCGTCTCCTTCAGGTTCTTGCCGTCCGTGGCAAAGAGCAGCTTATAGGCGGCGTTGTCCAGCAGTGCCTGGCCGTACAGCCGGATCTTCTCGTACAGGGCGTCCACCACCGACTGGAGCACCACGCCCAGCATCCCCTCGTACTTCCTCACGCGCTTGCTGAGGTTGCGCAGGTATTTTGCGGGCTCCCGGATCTCCGGGTCAAGGAGGATGTGGGCCTCGTCGCACAGCAGGAAAACAGGCTGGCTGCGGTCCCGCGAGATCTCCTCCCAGCACATAGTCAGGTTGTTGAAGTACAGCGCGCGCTTCAGCTCGTCGCTGGCGTTCATCAGGCGCTTGGTATCCAGGCACACAAAATTGTTGCTCAGGTCGATGTCGCTGTGTCCGTTCCAGAGGAAGGAATCCGCGCCCTCCGCCATGTCGTAGACAAGGGCGGCCAGGTCTTTATACTGCGCGTCCTCCTCCGCTTTGCGCACCAGGAGTTGGTACAGATCCCGTGCGGTGGGGAAGTCCTGGGGGGAGAGGCCCGCGATGTCGGTGCTCCAGGTGATGTGGAACTGCTGGTACAGGTCGGCCAGGGCCTTTTTCAGCAGGGCACGCTGCAGGTCGGTCAGGCTGGGCAGGTAGAGCTTGAACATCACGTCCAGGGTCTGGATATGCAGGGCCATTGCATTGTCGTTGCTGCGGTAGAGGCCGTCCGCCTCCTCCGGGTCATCCTCCGGGACGGGGCGTATTTGCAGGAAGTTGGACTTGACGGCGCCGCCGCCCACGTCCAGCCACGCGCCGTTCAGGTTTTGGGCCAGCTCACGGAACTCGCGCTCCGGGTCGATGATGATGATCTTCACGCCCGCCATGTAGAGGGTCATGATGATGCTCTTCAGGGCCGTGCTCTTGCCGCTGCCGCTGGTGCCGGTGGCCACGATGTTGCCGTTGGTGCGGTCCCTGCCGCGCAGCAGGAGATTGAGGGAGATGATGCCGCCGTCCATTGTCCGGGCGAAGTAGTAGCCCCCATCGTCCCGCAGGAGGCTGACCGTCATGGGGGAGCCGCCCATCAGCGTCTCCAGGGGCATGATCTGTTTGGCGACGGCCTCAATCTTGGGCTGGCCGACATGGTAGGGGGAGATATGCTTAAACGCCTCCTTCTGGAGGCCGCCCAGGGATTTGAGTGTGATGCGCTTTTTCCCGTAGCGGGAAACGACGTTCTGGCAGGTTTCCTCAAACCCCTCCTCGTCGTTGGAGAAGGGCATAACGAGCAGGGTGATGTGCCCGATGGCGGAGTTCTTGGCGTCCAGCTCGTCGATAAGCTGGTCCGCGTCCTGCACCTGGCGCTCGTAATGCTTCCTGCGCCGGGCGTCGCTCTCGGCGGCCGCGTCCACGCTGCCGCGCTTGATGCTGCGGGAGAGGGCGTTGCCCAGCTCGTAGATATTGCCGGGGTAGTAAGTAATGCCGGTCACACAGTCGCTGCTGTTCATCAGCTCCACGGCCCAGCCGTAGTCCAGCTCGGAGGGGAAGCGCAGCGCGGCGTACACCCGGGCGAGGACGGAGCCCGCCACGACCTTGGAGACGCCGAAGGAGAGCCCGCCGACCGGGGTAATAAGGCTGAGCAGCCCGGAGCCGGTGGGCTCCTCGCCCTTCAGGGTAAAGCGGCGGGCCTGCCCCTCCAGGATGGGCAGCTCCTCGTCAAATTCCTCTTCGTCCGGGTTTTGGAAGGTGCTGAGATCCCCGAACACCTTGCAGAGGTAGGTGAGCTGCACATCCGTCATAATCTCGGCCGACACCCGCAGCTCCGTCAGCTTTTTCCGCAGCCCCTGGAGGCGGTTAATCAGCACCTTGTCCGCGCCCCTGGCCGCTTTCGTCCAGCACTTGAGGATAATCAGGGGTTCCTTGGTGCCCTCCCGCGCCATCTCCTGGAGCGCGGCGATTTCACCGTTTATCAGCTTCAGCCGCGCGTCCTGGTCGGTCTGCCTGCGCATGGCAGTCAGCTCCCGTATCATGCCCAGGGTGTCCACCGTCCGGGGCACGGAGAGGAGCTGCCACGGCTCCGTCTCTCCGGCCAGGGCGGCCGCCATCCGTCCGGCCTCCGCCACCCTCTCGTGCTCGGACAGCAGCTTGCCGTCCCCCGCCCGCAGGATGAGGGAGCCGAACAGGTACCCGTCCACGCCGTAGATAATGCTGCCCGCGATGTCCTCCACGTTGGTGAACTCCTGGGCGGTCAGCTGCCGGGGGTTTTCAACTTTCTTCTTCTTCGACAAACCTGACTGCCTCCTTCCCCTTTTTGTAGAGAAATTCCTGCTGGTTTTTCTTGTACTCAAGCTGGCGGATTACAAAGTCGAAGATGGACTGGTTATTGTCCAGCTTGCTGAACAGCCCCACGCAAAAGGCGAACGTGAAGCCAACGATGGAAACCGCGATAATGGGGCTGAAGCCCTCCCCGCTCACCACCCGGTACACGATGGCCGCGACCAGGGACACGCCGGTGACAGCCAGGCTTGCGGCCAGCTCCGGCGCGCCGAAGCCGCGCCACGCCTCCCATCTGAGCGGGATGTTTTCAGGGACAGATAATTTCTTCTGCACAATTAACCTCCATAGTAGTGGGCCGCCATCCGAAGGAATCCGGAGACGCACTCCGCCAGGACAACAAAGACCAGGATGTTCCTGATCCGCTTTTTGTAAGAGGACTGTTCTTCCTCGTCCATCGACATGACGGCCAGGCAATAAATAATCCGGGCTGCCCCGCCCAGGGGGATGACCACCTGAAGGAAGGTAATCATTTGGTTGATCTTTTCCATGCCGTCACTTCCCAAACAGGCCGCGGATAGACCGGGCCGTGATAGAAGCCGAATAGATCTTTTGGCTGATCCCCCCGCCGCGGCCCACGGAGATCAGAATCTGCTGCATCATGGCCGGGGTGGCAAAGGCTGTGACCATGATGGCGATGCCGCAGATGATGTTGAGCAGTGTGGGGGTGACGACAACGCGCAGGGACATGCTCATGAGCACGATTTGGATGACGCTGGTGAACATAGCCTTGAAGAAGGTCTGGATGTACCCCTTGAAAAGCCCCTTGTCGCTGTCCACCATCCCCAGGCAGGCGATGGGGACGCCCAGGCGCATGACCAGCAGCTCAAACCCGCGCTGGATGAGTTTTACAATCTGCACCACGGTCAGGATCAGGTAGACCAGCAGGAGCAGGACCAGGATGATGTTCAGCCCCTTGAGGGTATCTGCGGAGAATACAGGGAAGGATTCTCCCGTGGACATGCCGAAGCCCGCCATGATGCCGGAGGCAAACCAGACGGTAGCCTCGGCCATCACGTCGTACAGATAGGGGAAGGCCAGCATGACCACCACCGCCTCGATGCTGCCCATAAACATATCCTGGGGGCTGGAATCCGCGTCCCCATCCCGCCAGAGTATGTAAATCTCAAACCCCTTAAACAGGAATTTCAGCATCAGCAGCCCCCAGGCGAAGGTGTAGACGAACTCGTAGAGATCCGAGATGACGGTGGTGGTGACGATACTGGACACCGCCGTGTCCACCAGGGACTCCACGTGCAGCATCCCCTCCAAGAGCCAGAGCATAACCCCGTCGAACGCGGAGAACCCGGCGTTTACAATATCGCTGATGAGCGATGAAAAGATGGCTGTCATGGGCTTAGTAGTAGCTGGCAATGGTGGAGATGACGCCGGACACCAGCGCCCCGCCCGCCCCGCAGATGATGGCAACGACCATACGCTTATTCCACATCTTGCCGTCCTGTTCATCCGACATGGCCTTGCGGGCGATACAAATGAGAGCCGCCAAGCCGCCTATGACAGGGCAGAGGATGGTAAGGAAGCTCGTCAGATCGTGGAGGAGGCGCTGTGTCCCCACCGCCAGGTCGCTGGATGCGAAATTGCCGGTAGCCCCCGCGCCGGTGAGCAGCAGGGCGGCGGACATAAGCAGGCAAACAATCTTCTTTTTCATCTTTTCCATAGGAATCAAGTCTCCTTTTATTGTGCGATTTTTAGCAGCCGTTCGTACAGCTCCCAGATGCCCCAGTATTTTGTCTCGATGGGGTGCTCCGGCCGACGCGCGCCGCGCTGTAAAATCAGGGCGGTGTTGTGCGCCTCGTCCCCCAGGCCCAGCATTCGGTTAAATATGGTCTTTGAGATGTCCGGGGCGTACATGATTACCGGGTCGGCCCCGGTTTTGACAAGCTGGTAGGGCCTGCTTATTTTCTCCAGCTCACTCACCGTCAGCAGCTCCCGGCCGGTGAGGTTGTAGCTGGCCGACATGTTGCCGCCCGTGCTGCCGGAGAGGGAGGGGGACTTCACCGTGTAGCGCCCCAGGGATTCAGACAGCTCTTTCAGCGTGGCCGCGTCCTTGCTGCGCAGGTAGACCCACGTATCCGCATTGCTGCGGATGGTCTTGCCCACCTTGTCCCCGTAACGCTCGTCCAGTTGGTTGAAGTCCTGGAGGAAGAGGTGGAAGCGGCAGCCCTTGCCCGCGCCCACGGTGATCATCTTGTCGAAATCGGTGATTTTGGTGAAGTTGCCCAGCTCGTCGCACAGGAAGTTGACGCGCCGGGGGAGCCGGTTGCCCGACGCGGCGCTCACCTCGGCAAGGATCTGATACTGCTGGTAGACAAACAGGGAGGCCAGGGAGTAGTAGGTGCTTTTGTAGTCGGGCAGGATGATAAAAACCGCCCGCTTGTTTTTCCCTGTGGTGTAGCAGTCGAAATCCGTGTAGGCGGTCATGCTGTGGATGGCGGAGTCGGTGAACAGCTCCAGGCTGACCAGGGCGGAGGTGTAGAAGCTGCCGCGCATCTTATCCGGGGCAATTTGGGAAATGCTCATGGCAATTTGGGCGGGATGGTCGGGGGGCAGCTCCGAGAGGTAGCGCACAATGGGCAGCTCACCGCGGGGCCCGACAGGGGAGCACATCTTGGCGATGAACTGGTAGGCGTTGGCCATGTTCTGATACTCCGGGTGCCCCATGTTGTCCACCACCACGGCCAGGATGCCCATGGTGAGGATGGAGCGCTGGCCGTCCAGCCAAATCCGCTCCGTGCGGTCGTTGGGGACGAGCATGGCCGCGATGTCCCGGGCCCTGGTGACGGCCAGCGCCTTGTCCCCCTGGTTGACCGCGTCAATCACGGGCTGGAGGAAATTGTAGCGGTTGCTTTTCAGGGGGGAACAGAAGTCAATGGTAATCACCTCATACCCCAAGCGCTCCAGGAACGGGTAGGTGTACAGGTAGAGCTCGGCTTTCGGGTCTACCGCAATGATACTCTCGCCCGCCAGCGCCATGAGGCAGATGCTGGGCAGCACCAGGCCCCTGGACTTTCCGCTGCGGGTGGTGCCCAGAATAAGCGTGTGGGTGTCCTCGGTGGTGCAGTAGAGCTCCTTGCCGTCCTGGCTCATTCCCACCACCAGGCCGCCTGCCCGGGGATGGGAGAGCTTCATTTTAGCCACGTTATACCTTCTCTCTTTCAGGATAGGGAAGGGGGCGGTGCGCAAGCGCCCCACCCCCTTCGGTTATCTTAAATCATCTTCCCCTTCGGCCAGAAGCTGCCGAATCAGCCGCGAATTGCTGTCAATGCGAACGACGGTAAAGGCCTTCGGTATATTTTCTTTCGGCATCCAGCGCGCCGTGCCGTACTGCCCCTGGCCCTCCGGCATTGGCGTTTCAACCCCCGGGACTATCTGCTGCATACCGCTGCGGTACTTGATGGTGCTGCGGCCGAAGGCCATGTAGGATACGGCGAGTCCGGACAGGGCCGTAAACAACAGGAAGAAAATGAGCACCTTCCTGTTCCCCAGCGCCGCCAGCGCCGTCATCGGGCTGGGGGAGAAGGCCCCGCTATGGCTGGCCAGGCAGTCCAGATTGTAGGCGATCAAAAGCGAGAGCAGGGTTAGAATAAGCATACATACCGCTGCGGCGGCAATTCTCTTTTTCATGGCGTCCCTCCGTAACAAGAAAAAGGGGACGGTTTTAGAACCATCCCCCACTTTGTGTAACACTCTATTTTTAGTCTACCAATGGTTACAAGGTGCGCAGGCTATACCACCAGTCATACGGGAGCTTTGGGACATAGCCCTCCGTCTCCGCAATGGCGAGGCATCTCAGTACAGTGGACAGGCCCAGGGAAAATTGGTGCTGGTTATCCTCCATGGCAAAGACCAGCTCCTCCAGGCAGCATTCAAATTCTGTGACGTCCTGAAACGGTTTGGGGACGTGCTCCAGCTCCGCCCGGTTTCGATATATCTTTTCCTCCTTTTGCCTGCGCTCCCGCCGCCTTCTTTCGTAATCGCGTTTGTTTTTCATGTGGGGCCTCCTTTCTGCTATCTAGGGTACTGCCATGTTACCCCCCGGAAGAGCTGTGTTGCAATTTTTCTATTTCTCTATCTTTCAACTCATTGTCCATTTTCAGCGCGTAGTTTTCCCGCTGGAGTAATTTCATCTCATGGTAAAGCTGCCAGCAGGCATTGTCATCATCTGCATCTGGGACAGAGACTGGCTCTTCTGGAGTTGAAGGCCGGATAGCTCTTGGAGTATCATGGAGCATGGCGGCTCTCCGACGGGCCAGCTCATACATTGCGGCAAACCGATAGTCCCCTACCCGCGAGTCCTTCTTTCCATCCTCATACCACCAGACACCATCGGTTGTTATTTTATGAAAGGTAGATTGCAGTGAAAGAGTGGCCAGCTTGGCTGTCCCCTCCTTGTAGAGACGACCCACTGTTATGTGATGTTTGCCGTTATCGATAATCGCCAAATTTAACTCTTCATAAAAACGACCATTTGTCGTATTCCACTCTCGGATAAAGCCTGCTGTAAATAAACTCTGAAGTGCTAAAACAAATTTAGACTGCCTCCATGGAGATGAAATTACATTAATACCTTTTAGATCCAGTTCCAGTACATTTACTTGTGTAGCAAAGGGAATTGTATATGATGGTTCTTTGGGCACATTTTTATTAATTATTTGTAGGTTGGTTTCGCTTTCAATTATACTGCCAAGCATGGAAATTGCAAATGAATAGACCTCACTCAAGGCGTAACGATTCCACACGCCCGGGTACTCAAATTTTACTAGGCTCTCCACACCGGCAACAATCTCCTGAAAATTTGATTTCATTGACTGATTTAAACCACGGAACCTCCATCTCTTCATATAGCCCTGCCTCCAGCACTTTTATAATATTAACCAGTATGCCAATATCATCTGGTGCCATTGAGTATAGGACATCTTCCATATCATTACAAGCACACATGTAACGCTTTCCCTGAAGATGTTTGTAAACAAAGTAAAGTTGAGGAATGCATACACGATAAATGAGGGGATTTTCTTGTCTGTGGGCAGCACGAAAACGCTTCCACTTAGTAATTTTAAATTGTTTGACTCTGCCCAGGAGTTCAATTAGCGCCACCCGTGCGTCTTCATCGCTACAGATATGGTTGCCGCCGATAAGCTCTATGAGCGAAGCATTCCATGACTTCATTTTGTATCCCTCCATACAAAAACCGCCCGTTTCATCGTGTGATGAAGCGGACGGCACGTTGATATTTGTGATGAAATTCCATCTGGAATTCCCAGTTGGTAATTGACAGACCCTTTTGAGATTGCTATACTAAAGACAGATGGGGCGCTGTTGCACAGACGGTTAGCCCTCAAGTCGCTAAATCGTGAACCAAAGTCCACGTTAGCCGTCAGGAGGGCAAGTCCTGGCGGCTAACACGCGTTTGGGGATATGTAGACCAGCAGCCATAAGACCGCCAGAAAGCATACCACAAAGCGAAGGGCTTTCACCCAACGCCCGTTTCCCATAAGCGTCACCCCCTTTCTCAAGGGAGTAGCTAACCGCCATTAAGCAACAGCGCCTTGCGCTTATTCTACAATTCTACTGTCCATCTGTCAATTCTTTTCACTGGAGGCTTCCGGCGCTGCCGGGGGCCTCGTTTATTTTGTCTGGGCTTGCTTCCCCTCCTTTGCCCACCAATACTCCTGCATCTGCTTCAGCAGGGCCGCCAGGTATCCGCCGACCACCAGAGGGAGCAGGATAACCGTGGAATAGTGCTGCATGGTGTTCCATGTTGAGCCGTAGGTGGGGAAATTGCGTTCCCCCCAGATTGCCAAAACGTTGACCACGATCAAAATGATCGTGGTTGCGGTGTTGACAATCCCACACGCCATTTTTGCCGGTTCGATGTCGGCGGCCCCCGCCATTAGCAGCCATATCATCGTAAACAGTATGACAAACCCGACGTATGCCAAGAAGCCAGGCGCAGCGCCGCTCTGAGGCATTGGAAGAGCCGAATAAACCAAGAGGGCAATCTGAGCGCCGTAAAACAGCCAGAAGAGTAAGAGCTTGCGGCAGGAATGCAGCGCCTGATATGCCTGCAGCAGGAGATATGTGATTAAGAACAGCAACAGCAGGATTGCCTGCAACTCCTGCTGCTGGTCAAGCAGTATAAAGAAGAAAATAAAAAACAGCACTCCTGCCAGTCCAACGGCAGCTCTGCACCTGCCCGATAATTTGGAAAATGGTTTCCCGATAGAGAGCAAGAAGCCCCTCACCACTTCAAACAAGCTTAAAAAACCTGCAATCGTTTTATCCATATCTTCTCCCCAAGTCATGTGGTTTTTCTCCTTATCTTGGATGATAACACACAGGCACATGGAAAGCCAGAGGCCAACACATATGGATAACTGAACGGGTGGGAGGCACGTATCTGGCGAAAGCGCGTTTTGCTTAGAAGCCAAGCGGCAGTATGAGAACAAAATGACTAACATAAGGGGAAGGTAATAGACGCACGAGTATGATTCATTTAAGGGCATTGTGTCCGCGCATTGCCTGGCCCGCATCGAGATTGCTATGGTGTGGCCTAAATAATAGAGGGCAATGAGAGAAAATAAGGCGACGGCACACCACCAAGCTATACTAAAAAACACCTCCAATATTGCCCCCCTAGCCCGATTCCGTCACGCGGATGTACCAGTCATCGAAAACGCTGCCGTCGATGTGGACGGAATCGCTCACGGTGGCGTAGAGCATCCCCCCCGGCGTCCAGGCGTCGAACACGGCCACGGGCACCGTGTAGTCCTCATTGTCAGGATACCACAGGGGAGTGAAGTGGGTGGGGTTGTTGTAGTAGGAATACTTATTGGGCTTGAAGCTCCAGGTCGTGCGGTAGGCGTCGGCGCGCGCCGGGGTCAGCAGGCGGTCGTAAGATCGGAAGCCGAACTCCGGGAACACGGCCACCACGTTCTGCACGGGGGTCACGTCCCGGTTGAGCACACCGCCGCTGCCAGTCACGTTTACGGTGCAGTCGGCGGTGACGCCGTAGCCGGACTTCATCTCGTAGCCGCTGGAGTAGCGCACGTCGGTGCGTACCCGCTCATCCGGGGTGAGGCGAAATTCTACGTCCAGGCTGGCGGAGTAGTCCGCCTTGTCGAACGTCCAGTACCCTGGGATAAGGATGGGGCCCATCATCACGGGCGGGTGCCACTCGGGGATCCACTCAGACCAGGTTGTTGACTTGCACTTCCCCCATCCCGGGGCCTCCTCCGGGCGGAAGCCCGGGTTGGTGTCGTAGAAGTCGGGGTCGGGCGGCTCCACGTCGGGCACATCCACGACCGACACGCTGATGACGGAGCCGTCTGAAACGGTAATATCAAAATCCTGCGGGGTGCTCGGCGTGTGCCAGCGCACCCAGACGAGCTGCCCGGCGCCGCCCGGGCATACATACGCCACGCTGTAGCTCCTGCCCAGGATGCCGAAGGTGATGTACCGATTATCGTCCGGGGTAATGTCCGAAGTCCTGTTGTTGTACACGTAGGCCGCGGTGATAACGTCGGTGTCCGTGCGGTACACGTAGTCCCCCAGCTCGGGCGGCTCCACCTCTTCCTCCGGGCGGAAGGTGACGATGCCGACGCCCAGGTAGTTGATGATGTCGATGTTGCTTCTCCGGCCGGAGGTGGCCCCGCCCCAGGGCTGGATCCCCACGTCCGGGCGCTCCAGGAACATTGCCAGGGGCAGGTTCTGATGGGTCAGCGTGCCCATCCAATACTTCAGATCCCCTCCTACCTTGGTGTCGAACAACGCGGCCTCCGTGGCTGTCATAGCGTACTGTACATTGTCATATTTGAAATACGCTATGGGTTCCAGCATGAGCTTGTAGTCTCCGCCAATCAGATCTTCGTAAAGTAAGCCCGCATCTAAAGCGAGATCTCGAAGCCTATTTTCTGTGGTGAAAGTACGCTTAATTGCTTCGATATTGCTGGTGCCATCTGAACTAACGATTCTTGGCAAGGGGATTGTGGGGACAATGTTGGTGTACTGATCAAAGTAAGGGACAAGTTGACCACCATTTTTATAGAAAAGCTTACATTGTTTTTTAAAACTCTGCTGAGTTCGGCTTCGTTGTACATTAGAGTAGTCCAAAATAGAAATGGGGGTAGTCCCTTGCAAAATTGTTACTCTCACTCCATCATCGCCAGGATTCCACGCCGCAGATCCAGATCCAGAACCTGAATCTCCGCCGCCGCCATCAATATTGGGATCTCCGTCAGCGAAGGCAGGAGAGCATAGTAATGCTATGGTAAGAACGAGGCAAATGATTCTTTTCATGTGAATTCTCCTTTTGGAGTAAAAAGAAAGCACACAGCGAATGCTGTGTGCTTTCTTATAGCTTTTACATGTCACCGACGACTTCACCGCCGTCTTCAGTATGCGTGCCCTTTCCAGGGATTCCATAGCTGCCTTCTCCACGTTCTACCCAACCAAAGCCCTTACACCAGGCGTATTTCCCGTCTGGGCTAATTTCTCCATTGTACCGCGTACCGTCATCAGGAGGCAGAGAGCCGCCGCCAGAGGGCTGCGAAGGGGTAGGGCTGGGAGTGGGTGTGGCGGGCGTCTGAGACGGTACAGTGGGCTCCTGCGGCGTATCAGAGGGGTCTGCCGAAGGAGAGGGGACGGGCGCGGGGGTGGCCGTGGGCGTCGGGCTCGGCGTCGGCGTAGCTGTGGGTGCCGGTGTGGGCGTCGGGGTGGTGACAGGGGTAGGGGTCGGAGTGGCGTTGGGGTGATCGCCCTGGTAGACGCCATCCTCCAAATCCATGCTCCCGCCGCCGGAGCCGCCCATGTTGGCCGTGGGCTCCTTCGCGGCGATGTGCGCGCCTTCGCGCTTGGCGTCCCAGTCGGGCGTAATGGTCACGTTGCCGTCCTCATCCGTCACGACGGCCACGTCCGGACTGTTACCCGCTACCGGCTCCCCGGCGTCCTGGGCAGGCTCGGTCGATGGGATTGCCGTGGGCACCGTGAACTGGGGGGCCGCCGAAGCGCCCGCGGTGCCTTCAGGCGCTGCCGTGGGGGTGGAGGCAACTGCGGGATCCCCAGCGCCAGCAGCAGCGGCCTGGTTGAGCACAGCTCTGCCTCCGAATATGCAGACCACCGCTACAACAAGGACAACGGCGGCCACGACGATTTTCATTTTGGGATTTTTCATATCTACCTCCAGATGGACGGGGCGGATACCGATACCTTTACATGTTCAGTATACTACAACCGCCCGTCAATTGCAACAAATTGATCCGATATTACATAATACTTGTGCTGTTATTGCGCACAATTCACATAATTTTATAACGATGTGGATAAGTTCCCGTAATCTGCCGGCAAGTGTGCAAAGCAGCCCCTTACGGCTCCCACCCTGCCATTTCCTCCGCCTGGAGCTGCGGGGTCTGCCCCACTTCCCTGGCCGCCTCCTCGCTCATGCCCAGCTCAAGCAGCTTGCCGTGCTCCAGCAGGTAGTCCGCGATTTTGTCCGCGTCCTTGACGGCGGCAAACAGCTCGTTCGGGTCCTCATCGAAAATGGAAATCCAGTTCTGGATGTATGCCTTATGCCGGTCGATACTGTGCTTCAGCTCCTGTTCATCCAGCTTCAGGCCCAGAGACTGGGAGAGGAAGGCCGAGGCGATCTCCGCACGCAGCTCTTCCCTGGCGTATGTGGCAGAGCCAAATAGGGAGCCTATTTCCCGGTTCAGCCTGCTTTCGTGCCCGGTGGCGTGGCCCGCCTCGTGGAGCAGGGTGCAGGTGTAGGCGTAGTCGCTCGTAAAGCATTCGGTGTAGGGCATGTGGATGCTGTCGGTGCGTGCAAGGTAATACGCCTCGGAGCCGCCCTCCCGGAATGCCACCCCCAGGTTGCGCAGAAACAAGTCCCGCCCGCGCTGAAGCATGGCCACATCCACCTTTGCCTCCTGCGGCGCAAGCTGTGGTACGCCGTCTACCTGCTCGGCGTTGAATACTGTGTAGGAATAGGCGGCCAGGCGGATAAACTTCATCCGCTCCGGCTGATCCCTCTGAATTCGCCGCACATCTGCCTGGTCAAGGACCTTCCCGGACTGTTTGTCGAAGTAGTGCCAGAACTCCACCCGGGAGCCCTTTTCACCCCCGCGCACCTGCCAGCCCTTGGCCTGGGCCTGTTTGTAGGTTATCCACCGCGGATCGGTATAGCCCTTCTGATATGCCGCATACGACAGGGAAAGATTATTGATGCCGCGGTACTCCTTCCCGGTCTGAAGGCTGATGGGCCGCGACGCGCGCCAGCACTGCTGCCAGGGCAGGGTATCTTCCTGTAGTGCAGCCTTAAAGGCGTCCACGAGATCTTGCCGGGTCTTATTCAGCTTCATTTGTCTCCCCCCAATAGAAAAGGGCAGCCAACCGGCTGCCCTCTCAGATATTATTCATCATGCCCGGCCCCGTCCAGGGTGCCATTCAGGTTGTACATCACGACTTCCTCCGGCGTCTCATCCAGGAAGGGATCTTCCTCCATGATGATGGTGTCCAAAATGTCTCTCATAATATTATCCTTTCCGGGGCCATGCCCTTGCACATTATGTACGGCCAGCCTACAGTTCCATTTCCCAGTCGGTATCCCGGCGAGGGCCGGGTCTGCGCTCCTGCTGCGCTTGCATTTTGGCAATGGTCCGCTCCAGCAGCAGTGCCTTCTGGCGCAGCTCTTGATTTTCAGCGGCGACCCTTGCAAATTCCTGCGCATACTTCCCATTATTAGTCGCGCTGTCTACCAGACGCTTTTGATCGTCATCCAGGATGGCATAATGGATGCGCTCACTTCGGACATCCAGCAGGGCGTTATGGATTTGGGACATAATTTTTTCAGCAGCGGCAGTTCGATCCAGCAGCATCTGCTGTTGCGCCGCTAACGATTCATGCTCCGCCGAAAGTATCATTTCTGCCTGCTCGGTACGTTTAACCGATTTTTCGCTGATGCTGTTATTCTTTAATAACGCATAAGCAACGCCGATTAGAATAATTGCCGCAGAGATAATAATAGTGATACCACCACAAACTACCCAAATCCGTTCTGCACCTTGTATCATTTTTCATCTCCATTTTATCGAAGTAGTAATATCCTGTCAATTTGTTCAGCGGCATCATCATAATGAAGGGTTACTGGCCCTGCGACCAATCCCCCGCCTGCTCCTGCTGCTTATGCCGGTCGCGCTTTGCCGTCTCAGACAGCTCACGGGTGCGCATCCGCAGCAGGTCGCGCTGGCTTTGGGCCTGGCCGGTCCTCTGGCTGCTCAGGCGGAACAGGTTCAGCAGAAGGGACAGCACGGTGTCCTGGGCCATCTGCGCATTGTAGCCGGAATCCTCTTGCAGCTTCTCCGACACAACGCCCTGCACCACGCGGTATAGTTCCTTGTAGACCGACCGCTCGAACTCCTTCCTGCCCAGCTCCTTCAGCTCCGGGCTCTCCGCAGAGGCTTTGACGTAGCCGTCCGCCAGGGCACGTACCCGCAGATCGCTGCACAGCTCACGGGTCAGGCCGAACAGCTTCGCTTTGAAGGGCTCGTCCGCAAGCAGCTCCCGCATGGGGGTGCGCTCTTTGGGCATCAGCCTCAGCAGCTCGGGATAGGCTGGCTGTCCCCCCAGGAGGGGGGGCACCAGATTCCGCACCATGGCCGCCAGATCCCCACGCTCCGAAGGGGCCGAAAGCTCCAGCTCCCGTTTGTACCCCTTGAGGGCATCCAGAAGCGTGTTCCCCATGCCCTTGTACAGCTCCTCCTGTGCCTTCTCCCTGTTGTACTGCTGCTTCTCAGCCCCGTTGCCGTAGAGCTGGCTGATCTCGTCGGTCAGCTTCAGATATTTTGCGGCGTCCCTTTGGAAGTCGGTAATCTTCATGATCTCATCGGTGAAGGCGTGCAGCTTCTCTCTATACCATTGGGGCAGATAGGCGTACTTCAGGGAGCCGTTCTTGGGCAGGTCGGCGGCCAGCGCCACGAAGGACTTCTGGAGCGCGTCCAGCCTGGCAAAGGACACGTTATTCAGATTCAGGGCCTCGGCCAGGTTGGCTTCCCTGCACAGCCCTTGAAGCTCCAGCCGCGTCTGGGATACGATGCCGCGCTTCTCCTGCTGGAGCTGCTGGATGTCCTCCCGGAAGATCTCATACCCAAACGCCGCCCGGACTCTCTCTGCGATAAGCTCGAAGCGCTCATTCGGCACAAATTCCTGACGCACCTTGCCGCTGTCATCCCAGTACATGATATGGACATGGGGGTGCCCCTTCACATAGTGCATGGACGCCGCCCAGCAAAAGTCCTTGCGCTCTATTCCCATCTGCTCGGCCAGCACACCGACTTTTTTATCGACAAGGGCCTGCCAGGCCCCCCGCTCATAAAGCCCGTGCTGCTTGGCCGCCTCACCGTCCACGGAGAGGATCGCCCTGTACAGCGTGTGGGTGCGCGATGCGGCCGTCACCACCTTCTTGGCCGTGGCGAGGCTGTTGATATTCTCGCTTGCGGCCATGCCGGGCAGGCGGCCCCAGAGGCCGAAGGCGCAGCCGGGGTTGTGGATCGCGCCCTTGCGGGTGGCGATGTAATTCAGGTGCTTGCGGTTGAGCGTGGGGGTGGATTTTATGTTCACTGATTTGTAACGCTGCTTGAAAACGACCCCTTTCACAGTTCCATCTCAACGGATTGATCCGCCAGCGCGCTGCCCTGTGCCTGCTGATAATACTCCGGGCCATTGGGATTCTCTTCCCCAAACTGGTCATAGATGAGATCATCCACGGCTTTACGCAGGGCCGGATCTCTGGAGACCAGCCGCGGGGATACGCCGTTTGGGCCGCGGGAGTCCATTTCCTGAGCATACTCCCTTAAAAATTTATCTGGATCCGTGAACACCTCTACTTCGGTGCTTGGGTAAATGAGGAGGCCCGCTACCTTTCCCTGCTCCATATCATCCAGAAAATCCTTGACCGTATCCCAGCCGTCCAGGCCAAACGCCCTGCCGGTCTTTATATCCTCCCACATAAGGAAACCATCACTGAGCCCCTGGTAGCTTACAGGGGTGAATCCGGCTGCCTCCATCCTGTCGGTAAGCTCCTTCGAGCTGTCCAGCTGAGGATGAGGGAATTCAGCGGCCTCCTGCGCAGGCGCGGCCTCCTGGATAGCCAGCTTGCCCTGGTTCAGCCTGGACAGAAAGTGATCTGCCTGAATATCACCGGCGTCTGTTTTAATCATATCGACAAATCCCTCCATGTCGGTATAGAATGCTTCAATTTTGACGGCCCCCACGGCTTTCTGGTTAAAGGGCCCCGCCCAGTCAAGAGGATGCTCCAGCATCACGCTGAGGTCCAGGTCCCTGCCAATATACTTCTGCCCAACAGACACGCCTGCCTGTTCCATTTTTTGCTGGAGATTCAGTTCAGCTTTCGTGTGCTCATACGCCACGTTCATCTTGCTCAGATCCTCCTTCACTTTGGTGTAGTAGCCATCGACGGTTTTCAGGGCGCTCTGGTATTCCTCAATCAGGATGGGGTTGCGCAATAATTGGCCTATGCCGCGAAAAAGGCTTTTCATCCGCTCAAACATGATCAGACACCTCCATATAGAAGGGGCGCGGTTTGCACCGCGCCCCTTGGGGTTACTGGGTCAGGAACCTGTAAATCATGGCGGCGGCCTCGGCTCTGGAAGCGCTGCCCCGGGGCAGAAGCAGCCCCTTGTCGTTCCCCTCCAGGATACCGGCCTCCACGGCCCACCGCATGGCCTCTGCGGCCCAGGGGGATACCATGCCCCCGTCAGCATACCGGGACAGTTCCGCCGTGCCTGCCGCCGCTGCGTCGGCGTAGCGGTACAGCATGACGGCAAGCTGTTCGCGGGTCAGCTCGTCGCCGGGGCCAAAGCGGCCGTCCCCATACCCCAGCCCCACGCCGTGCTCCGCGGCCCACGCCACGGGAGCGGCGTACCAGGCCGTGGCTTCCACGTCCTCGAACTTGACGCCGGTGCCCAGGGGGGCCGAGCCGTCGATACGGGAGAGGAGCGTCACCATCTGCGCCCTGGTCATAATGGTATCCGGCTCGAATCTGCCGGGCTCGGTGCCCACCATGTACGACCGATTGAGCACATAGTCCACGTAGAGGTGATACCAGCGGTCAGTGGACAGATCCTCATATGCGGTGAGGGGGCAGAGGAATTCCGCGACCAGGGCATGATCCCTGTGGACTTCTTCAAAGACAAATTCCTGGGTGCTCTCCACTTCCTTGCCGTCAACCAGGACGCGGCCCACCTGATGCTCGGCGTCGGGGAGGATCTTCACAACGGCCCGGACGCCGCTGTAAACGACGGCCTTCTCGGGCGAGACTGTTCCGCCCGGGCCAGCCTCCGCCGTAATCAAGTACCTGCCGGGGGAGGAGACGGCATAGGCCAGCGCATAGGTAGAGAACGCGCGGGCGTACAGGATGACCATGGGGCCCTCCACCTTGATGTACTCGCCGTTGGCATTGGGCACGCCGGTGATAATGTCTACGGCCCCATTATGCATGCGCAGTACCTGGTACTCACTTTTCCCGGCCTGCTCCTGTTCCAGCGGGATGAACAATTCAATGAGCTGGGGCAGCTCGGTCAGCGCGGTTGTCACAGACTGGGCCTCCAGCGGCGCGACGGTCTTTTGCGTTCCGATTTCCAGGTAGAGGAGTACGGGGCCGGGGGCCTTGGCAGCCAGCGTCTTGGCATCCTCCGCTGTGCCGTCCTTCGGCTCCACCGTCATCTTCAACTCCACCGTGCCGCCTCCGGCCACCACGGCGGCGTCCTCCTCCAGATACACCCCCGGCTCGTTAAACAGGGCGTCCAGCCCGCCGACAACAATCTCCGGGGCCCCGTCCTTCACCTCCACTACGCTGTTGGTTTTGCCCTGGGGAAGCGTGAGCGTTCGGGTTAACTTCTTCTCCTGGATCTCAAATTTCTGTGTGACAACGACGCCGCCCTTCTCCGCGACCAGATTGTAAATGCCGTACTTGACCTGGAGGATTGAGAAGCGCCCCTCCGCGTCGGTGGTCACGGTTTTGTAGTCAACGTTACCCGCGCGGATGGTGACGGTGGCCCCTTCCACAGGTGCTCCGTCAGGATAGACGATTGTCCCATCCACCACACCGAAGTCATCCTCCACCCATTGGGCGTACAGGGTGCGGTCCCCCGTGGTTTTGACCACGGAATCCGCGGCCACGTGGACGCCGCCGTCCTGCGCGGTGTACCAGCCCACGAACTTATAATCGGGCCTGGCGGGCTCCGGCAGCGGCCCGAAGGGCCTGCCATAGGTCACGCTGAGCGGGGTGCCGCCGCCCTCCCCGCCATTGGCGTCAAAGCTGACAAGGTATCTGTCCCGCTCATAGTAAAGCTGGAGCACCAGGCTGGCGTCCGGGCCTACCCGGCCAGAGGCCACCCGGTCGGCGGCACCGAGATTTTCATGGAAGCCGGTGTAGCTCCTGAGGATCGCGGTCACGGTGGCGTCGGTGGTGCCCACCAGCTCCTCCACCTCCTGGAGGGTGTAGCCGTCCCCCTCCACGTCCTGGAGGTAGTGCTCCACCTTGTAGGGCGTATCATCCCTGGGGATCCAGCGGGCGTAGAGGGTAACATCCTGCGTCACAGGGGTGGAGAAGTCATAGGCGGCGGACAGGGCTTCATCGGAGTGCCAGCCGCCGAAGTCGTAGCCGGTCTTGCCGGGGGCAATCGGCTCCACCGCCTCGCCTAAATAGTAAATGCCGTTTTGGGAAGGGACGGCGCTGCCGCCGTTGCTCTCGAAGGTGATTGTAAAAAGGTCGCGGTCGTAGTACAAGCGGAGCACCAGGCTTCCGTCCGGGGCCACCTGGCCGGTGGCCGCCCGGTCGGCGTGGGTGAGGTTTTCGTGGAAGCCTCCGTAGGTTTTGGGCACGGCCACCACGGCGGCGTCGGTGGTGCCCTCCAGCGCATCCGCCTCATGCAGGGTGTACCCACTCCCGTCCAGATTCTGCTGGTAGTGCTCCACCCGATAGGCGGTATCCGCCCTGGCCACCCAGCGGGCGTAGAGGGTAATATCCTGCGTAATCAGGGACGCGAAGTCGTAGGCGTCGGACAGGGTTTCATCGGCGTACCAGCCGCCGAAGTCGTAGCCGGTCTTGCCGGGGGCCGTGGGTTCCGCCGCGCTGGCCCCATACCTGATCCCCTCCTGGTTGGACACCGCGCTGCCGCCGTTGCTCTCGAAGGTGACGGTGTGGAGGTCGCGGTCGTAGTACAGGCGGAGTACCAGGCTCCCGTCCGGGGCCACCTGGCCGGTGGCCGCCCGGTCAGCGTGGGTGAGGTTTTCATGGAAGCCTCCGTAGGTCTTGGGCACGGCCGCCACGGTGGCGTCGGTTGTGCCCTCCAGCTCCTCCACCTCCTGGCGGGTATACCCCTCCCCGGCAGCGTCCTGAAGGTAGTGCTCCACCTTGTAGGCGGTATCCGTCCTGGGTACCCAGCGGGCGTAGAGGGAGATGTCCTCCACTACAGGGGTGGAGAAGTCATAGGCGGCGGACAAGGCCTCGTCCGAGAACCAGCCGCCGAAGTCATAGCCGGTCTTGCCGGGGTTCGGGGGCTCCGCCGCACAGGCCCCATACCTGATCCCTTCCTGGGTGGCCACGGCGCTGCCGCCGTTGCTCTCGAAGGTGACGGTATGGAGGTCGCGGTCGTAGTACAGGCTGAGCACCAGGGTCCCGTCCGGGGCCACCTGGCCGGTGGCCACCCGGTCGGCGTGGCCGGTATTTTCATGGAAGCCCGTGAAGCTCTTCGGCCCGGCCACCACGGTGGCGTCGGTGGTGCCTACCAGCTCCTCCACCTCTTGACGGGTATACCCGTCCCCCTCCAGATCCTGAAGGAAATGCTGTACCCTGTAGGCGGTATCCGCCCGGGGCGGCCAGCGGGCGTAGAGGGTAATGTCCCGCAGCACAGCGCCGGTAAAGTCGTAGGCGTTGGAAAGTGCCTCGTCTGCGTACCAGCCGCCGAAGTCATAGCCGGTCTTGCCGGGGGCCGCGGGTTCCACCGCACTGGCCCCATACCTGATCCCCTCCTGGGTGGCAACGGCGCTGCCGCCGTTGCTCTCGAAGGTGACGGCGTGGAGGTCGCGGTCGTAGTACAGGCGGAGCACCAGGCTCCCGTCCGGGGCGATCTTGCCGGAGGGCACCCGGTCTGCGTGGCCGGTGTTTTCGTGCAACCCGGTATAGGTATTGGGCTGGGCGGTCACGTCAGCGTCGGTGATGCCCGCCAGCGCCGCCGCCTCGTGGAAAGGATATTCGTCCCCGCTCACGGCCTGCCAGTAGTGCTCCACCGTATAGCCTGTGTCAGACCGCGGGTTCCACTTTGCATAGAGGGTAATACCCCCTGTGACCGGCGTGGAAAAATCATAGGTTGAGGTGAGCCCCGTGTCGGTAAACCAACCCCCAAAGGTATACCCCGTCCTGGTGGGGGCGATGGGCTCAACGACGGAGCCGCCGTATCGGATACCATTCTGCGAGGGGACGGCGTTCCCGCCGTTGCTGCTGAAGGTGATGGTGTAGGTGCTCCTGTCATAGTACAGGCGGAGCACCAGGCCGCCATTAGCGGCAATTGTCCCGCTCACAATTTGACTGGGGTGGCTTGCGTTGCGCACGAGGCCCGTGTAGCTCCTGGCGGCGGCGGTAGCGGTCGTGCCGGTGGTGCCGGTGAGCTGCTGCGTCTCGTGCAGCGTGTAGCCGCTCCCGGACACATCCTGCCAGTAATGCTCTACCTTATAGCTTGTGTCCGTCCTCGGCGTCCATTTGGCATAAAGTGTAATGTTACCTGAAACCGCCGTCGAAAAATTATAGGCCGTTGTCAGGCTGGAATTGGTGTACCAGCCGCCGAAGGTATAGCCGGTCTTACCCGGCGCGCCGGGCGTAGAGACGGTTCCGCCATACCTGATTCCAGACTGTGCGGCGATGGCGCTGCCGCCATTGCTGTTGAAGGACGCGGTGTAGGTATTGCGATCATAGTAGAGCTTCAGGACAAGGCTTCCACTCGCGGGAATCGTCCCTGACGCAACCTGGCTGGCGTGGGAAGCGTTCAACTTGAATCCCGTGTAGCTCTGCGCGCTGGCGGTAACCTTTGCCCCCGTGGTACCTTTGAGATTTTGTGTCCCGGCAAGGGTGTACCCACTCCCGGTCAAATTCTGCTGGTAATGCTGCACGGTATAGGGCATATCGGTGCGCGGGTTCCATTTGGCATACAGCGTAAAAGATTTTGTCACCGCGGAGCTGAAATTGTACTGTGTTTTAAGCGCTGCGTCGGTGAACCAGCCGCCAAACGTATAGCCGGTTTTGGTGGGGGCGGCAGGGGCGGAAAGCGCTGCTCCGTCCGACACGTTTACTGTCCCAACCGCGCTGCCGCCGTTGCTGTTGAAGGAAACCGGCCACATCGCATGGAGGCCTGTGAGCGTGTAACTATAAGTGTTTCTCTTTAACTCAAATGAGGAATTATTATCGCTGTCATAAAGCAGCGCGTTGTTTTGGGTTATTGTATAAGACTCATTTGTTTGCCAAAAAGGTAGTGTCGCAAGGAAATGCACATATCCCGCGGGGACGGTAATACTGTAGGTTGACCCTTGGCAATCAAACACCAGTTGCCTGTCAACGCTTGATGCGCTCTGCATGTGTCCGCCCAAAGATATAGAGGCTCCAAAAGTTGTGAGCCCTTCCCAGTCAATGCAATAGTAGTCTGTGCTGTAAACTTCGACGCCGGCGCCGAGTGACAGGTTGGCATACGCACCGCCAAGGCCAACCTTCCCTGCGCCGCCAATTACGCGGTATGACCCTGCCCCGCCGATACTTACCCTCGCCCAGGAACTTCCGATCCCTGCGGCGTTCGGTCCACCGATGGCGGTCAGCTTCCCATCGCCATATATTTTGGTGCCGTCATCCCCCGCATAAATGCCCTGCTGGTTGTTGCCGGTGGCCTGGAGAAAGTTTTCACCCTTCACCATGATTTCGCACCCGCCCCAGTTGCCGGAGACGATGGGGGAGCTGTAAGATTTAATATTTACATTCTCAATAATAACCGTTGGGTAAAACCTGTGATCGGTGTCTCCCCCAGTAATCTCTATCGTATTTGAGGTCTGCTGACCATTCCCTTGAATTAAGTACGTGCCCTCGGCGTCGATGGTCACGCTCCCCTCGTTGATATTGAACACAGCCGTGTAATCCGACGCTGCCCGTGCCGGTATCAAACCCAGCAGCATTGCACAGGCAAGCACGATTGCGCCCAGCCTAATCCGCAACGTTTTCGTCACCAGCATCTCCTTTCTCAGAAATAGCCATTTTGCTAATACAGCCCGCACATACCAGCTTATCGTGGTTAAGCCTGCGCAGGTTTTCGCGCCCGCCGCAGATGATACAGCAATCCCCCTTGTCGGGGGCCAGCAAGAGCGTCCCGTCCGTACTGGGCTCCACGATAACGTTCCGCTCCAGGTTAGAAGCGTCCAGGATATTCTGGGGGATGCGAATGCGGTTGTACTGGTCGAAACAGGCCTTCACCGCATACCGCCCGCCCAGGCTCAGGCCCTCTTCCGAGAAGGGCGTAATGCTCACCCCCTCCGGGGTGGCAGTCAGCAGCACTTCATTTTCAAGTGCCGGGCCCCGGATGGACCGGGAGATATTAACTGCCCCTATCCCGGTAATGGTTCTCCGAATCAATATTTGCACCTACCTTTCTTCGTCTTTGACTTTCAGGATGCCGGAAGCGATAAAGGCATCAATGTCTTTTTCTTTGCCGAGCTTCAGATACTCTATGCCCAGCTTCCGCGCACGGGCGGCCGCCTCTTCGAGCTGCTGGCGGCTGCCGTCAGGCAGCAGCATGGTGCCCAAGTAGACCATAAGGAAGAAGTCCGCGCCGGAGAGCTGCGTCGCTTTGGCGGAGATAGCGGCCAGCCGCTCCACGTAGGGCTTCATGACCTCCTGGACTGCGGCCCGGATGAATGAGGGTCGGAGTATTGAACAGTTTTTTTAGACTGTCTAATACTCCGGCCTTTGTCTTATGCCAGAAAGCCTGATAGAATCAGGCTTTCTGGCATTTTGTATTCCTGTTAATTTATCACCGCATGTTTATGAAAGGCCTGAAATTAACGGCCGGAAAAGGGCAATTCACTGGTTTTGAACCCCGTGTCTATCCTATCCCACCTTACTTTTCTTGGCGTCATACAGTGCCTCAAACTTATCTGGTGTCTTATATGCCAAGGTGCTATGTGGCCTTTGAGCGTTGTAGAAGGAGATGTAATTGTCAATGCTCTCACGGAATTGCCGTTCTGATTTGTACTGGGTACGGTAAATCTCTTCCCGCTTTATTGATGCGAAAAATGATTCCGCGACGGCGTTATCATGGGGGCTGCCTGATTTGGAAAAGGATTGGACAATCTTGTTCATTCGCAGTAGCTTGCGAAACGCCTTTGATGTATACTGGGCCCCTTGATCGCTGTGAAAGGTTAACTGTTGGGGGGCGCCCCTGCTCTGAAAAGCGCGCTTGAAGGTTGAGGTAATTAGATAGGTACTGTTCTTGGGTGATACTCCGTGTGCTATCACTTTCCGGGAAAAGAGATCCAAGATGACGCAGATGTATATGTACTTCCCATTCATTTTAAAACAGGTGACGTCGCTGACCCAGACACGATTCGGCTCGGATACTTGAAACTGCCGCTGTAGGATGTTTTGTTTTTTCTCTATCCTGACGCTTCTTTGATAATCACGCTTAGAGTAGATGCTGACGCTTTGCAATCCCATTTCCCGCATCAGCTCCGACACATATTTAGGTGAGGTCCTGATCCCCCGTTCTGCCAGCACAACCGCAATTTTATTGGCACCAAATCTCTGTTGACTTTCATCAAAGACCACTCGAATATGCTCCTTCATCTCTGCCCGTCGCTTGTCATAGGTAGTGACGTCTTTTCGACGAAAAATGTGATTGTAGAAAGTACCACGGGAGACGCACAGTGCTTCACATAGAGCATGGACACTGTATTGGCCATATAATTTGGCAAGCTCTTGTAGCTTTTCTTGAAGTGGAGCAGATGCTGTGCAATTGACCTTTTGCAAAATCTCAAGTTTCTGTTCCAGCTTTTGGAGCTTTTGCTTCAACTTAATAAACTCCTGTTGACTGATTTCATAACCAGAATTCGTCGTTGTTATCGTGTAAGGCTTAATCCAAGTATAAAATGTGCTTCGTGGGACTCCTGACGATGCACAGATTTCCGCGACGGACTCTCCAGATTGGTAACGGGCGGCTAATGATTGCTTTTCTTCTGTATTTAATTTCAATATCTAACCCTCCTATCCTGCTTTTCTAAATTGTATCGAGAGGCTTAATGGCGCGCAAGTCGAAGTAGATATATGATTGAATAAAACATTGTAAATTCTGACGGTTCTTAGTATAATTAGACAACGGCAAAAATATCAGGATATGAGATATTGATCTCTTGATATCGTTCCTGCAGAATCGGTTTTATGTTGCTTCAACCAATAGAAAAGAGTGCTGCAGGCAATGCAATAGCTGGTACGTATTTCATTCACAGTAGCCCCAGTAATACACCGTGAAACTACAGCCTGCTTTAGGTCTTTCGAATACCGGTGTGCTATAATTGCATTTTCTTTCTAAACACAAAAAAACGGATTTTTGTAAACAAGATATTGTAACTGATATAATAGTTTAAGGATACAAAGGATTTCAAATATGGAAAAATTCAATAGCGAGATATATTCATTAGTAGATGAGAAATATATGGCCGACTTCAGTAGAAACCACAAAAAGTTTATGGAAGAATATTATTATCAATTTTATTCGAAGTTCTGCACTCTTTACAGAAGAAAACCATTGCCTAAAAATGAATTTTACTTAAATATGCATCGAAGAAGAATTCAATTATATCAGTTGTATTGCCCGTATTGCGGTGCTGTGGATATTTTAATTATTGATAAGAAAATTCATAAAACTGCTACTCCGAATTTCTGCCCCTATTGTGGTAAACGTGATACGACAGACAACATTTTGAGACAAATATCGCGATTTATTAGAATTCAAGGTATTAATTGGATAGGGATAAAAGGTTTGATTAATGAGAAGCCATCTTCTGAAGAGTGGCTATTGGCATATGACTGTTATCAAATGGAAATAATAGAATTGGCATCAATTATTGAGGTGTTTTTGAGAGATTATTTTGAAACCTTACTGTTGGCAAATAACTTTAACGCAAATAAAGATTGTAGCGAATATGTAAAAAAAGCTGTTCGTAAAAACACGAGAAATGATTTCATGAACATAGAAAAAGCAAATAGAATTTATAAGCAGGCTTTTAGAATTGACCTAAAAGGTGTGTTATCAGAATCAATTTGGAATGACCTTATTGATATTGTTAACTTAAGGAATATGATGATTCACAATAATGGTAGAATCGACAATGCATTTAAACAGACACCTACATATTTAAGACTTAAAGGGTATATAATTGATGATCTCTTTAAATTAGAGAAGAAAGATATTGAGCATTATTTCAATAGCGTCTATAAGACTGTATTAGATATCACAGAAATATTCCTCATGCATTATCTTCCATTAAGAAATGAAAATGTCGCAAATTATTATTTTAATAACGAGAGCCTGAAAACTTAATTTTTTGAGAATAGGATTCAAAACCGAGTGCTTCATCCACCACTCAGCTGTGCCCCCTTTTGGGCGATATCAATTTTGCACAGTAGTGGCAAACCAATATAATCCGAACCTATTCCCAATTGGGGACGGGTTCGGATTTATTGTTTTCTTTGACCGCTACGAAGCGACCTATTTCCGAAACGGATTGGAACGCAAACCCACCTCCAAGCCGAGAGGCCCACGGAAGAAAAAGCAGACCCCATAAACGCAAAAAGGGCGGGCGCAGCCGTGTTCACGGTGCGCCCGCCCTTTTTGTCCTGACCTCCTGCTTCTCCGCCTCCCGTTGCTTCTTCCATTCGGCAAACTCCCGCTGGCCCTCCTCGCTCTCGTAGAGGGCGAGAATGTCCGGCAAAAGGCAGCGGGCGATCGCTACAATCTGGTGCTGGGGAATGTCGGTGTTGTATATCAGCTTTTTCCTTCTGCTCAAATGCTACCTCCCATTAGCATATTCAGTAATAAGTACGTTTTACCGTTGGTAGTCTTTGGGGTGCTTCTGCTGTGCCGTCAACGCCTGTCTGACCTCCGGGGGGATACTCTGGACAAACCGCCGAAGCCGCTCATTCTCCTTTTTGAGCGTCAAGACCTCCATCCGCTTCTGTATGCTCGTTTCGTCCCTGACCTTTTCCTTCAATCCTTCATTTTCCTGCGTCAGATAGTCAATGGTAGCCTGGTACTTCTTCATCTGCCCCAAGTGCTTTTCCAGCTGGGAGAAGTACGGCCCCACCCTTCTGGATGTGATGGTATCTCTATCTAAACAATTACGGCATAAATTTATATCTTTTGTTCCTATAATTTCAAAATAATTTAGAAATTGCAGCCCCTACAAATCTTGTTAAATTAAAAGTGTCATGTTAAAATACCTCTATAGCAATGAGTGAGTAGCCAATTTTGTTCGGAATATTTGGCTAAAAAGAAGGCAACGGGAATTGGAATATATGGGAAAACGCAGAGATAAGCACCTCAGAAAGATGGCTACAGTGGTGCTCGCACTTATTCTTCTGACCAGTGGATGTGCTGGACCGGAAATAGAACCCGATGCGGAGCCGAACCCCACCCAAATCGCCACACAAGAAGCAGAGCGCACGGAGGCGGAAACGCAGCGGCGTTCCATGCAGAAAACTGCTGCGGAAAAATTGGAAGGGTATCTCTGGCCCCGGGAATCCGCTCAGAAAACTATCATGGGCGAGGAAATAGAGTTTGTCCTTTACCACGGAAACGGCTGGACAATTTATGTGCCAGCCTCTTGGGAGGAAACCTATGCCGGCGAATGGGAAGCGCCTTCCCATTGCGCCAGTTTTTCAGTTAGTAAGCAATTCTTGGGGGTTAACAACCCAAAATGGTATCGTGCGCAAGTGGGCGCATGGAGATATGAGACAGATTACGAGCCGCCTTTCGACTATTATTACGATGACGACGGAGGCTATACGCCTCCCACCGGCAGCGCCGACTATATCTACTTTTTCGCCCCGGACGGTGAGAGCCAAAGCTATGAGTTTACCCTACAAACGGTGGTGGGAGAGACCAGCGAAGAAGAAAAGTACATGCAAGAAGCCATGCTTCTCAGCTTTTGCCTGGACGAAAACTCCCACGTTTTGAACACAGAGGCTTATACGCCGGGAGAGACAGAATGGGACGCCGCCCTGGCGGGGCTGATGGCGGAGACGGAACGGCTTTGGTTCTCCTGGTATCACGACGAGACGTTCACAGAGGCCGATGGGAAAGGTCATCCGGACTACATCACTTATGTCATGGCGCTGGAGGATTTTTACCCGGAGGAGTTTACAGAAACGTTTTTCGGGGAAAAGCCAGAGGGGGCGGAGACATTGGATGGAGATCCGATTACCCTTTGCCTGCCGGAGATGGGAATATGGCTGTACTTCTACAACAATTCTCCTTGGGTTCATATTTACCACGCTGGCGAGGACTATTGGGCAAGGTTCTGCCACAAGGACGATCCGAACGAGATAATCTTTAATACTGTACGCACTTGGCTGGAAACGGAAATCATTTGGGAAGATAGTCCGACAGGGACGCCGTAGAACCGCATAAGGTTTTCCCAGACTTCTGGCAGCGGTTTTGTGGTTCTATATTGAGGGCGAAGCCTTTGTCCATCTTTCTCCCTCGACAGGCCTGTCCCCGCTCAGGGGCAGCAACCCCGCCCGGTTTTGCTTGTCGGTCATTAAGGCGGGCAAGCCCAAGAGTGCTTGCCCGCCTCTTTTGATTTTGAGGGAACGCACGGGGGGACGGGAGACGGGGGTTTGTATACCTGCCTCCGCTCTCTGGAAACGGACAGGCTTTTTGTTCACTCCCGTTCACAAAAATCCCGCCCGTTTTCCTGGCGGGAGAAGCGGGGCGCAATAAGCGCCGCACCCCGTTTCTCCCGCCAGCCGCGCCAGCAGGTATAACACAGTACACCTTGAGGACCTAAAGGCGGCGCTGAAAGGGAAGAATATGGGTTCGGATTTGGATCGCTTAACGGCACCAATATGCAAGGCAAATAGTGAATGCTTTTTGCCTTGAGAGGCTCCCAACTGTGAAACGTTGGGAGCCTCAATTTTTTGCTGTTTATTTAAGCTGAGGTCGAAAAGCAGGCCGGCACTGTACAGTGCCGGCCTGCTTTTTTATTTACGCAAGATTCATGTTCTCATTCTTATGAGGAAAATCCATCATCCGTTCCATAAATACCTTCGCCGCCGGGGAGAACGGCTGATACTTCTTGGTCACCGCCACAATGTCCACCTCCAGCGGCGGGTCAAGCGGGCGGAAGGTCAAATTCCTGCTTTTGGTATCCGCCAGACCGTCCAGGCAGAAGGCGCAGCCGATGCCCTGCTCCACCAGATGGGTGGCGTTATAGAGCAGATTGTAGGTGGCGACGATATGGAATTTGTCATAGCGCGCTCCAAACCACTCCGTCCGGGAGGGGCCGTGGTGGGTCTGCTGAGAGAAAATCAGGGGCAGGCCGTCCAGATCGTCCAGGGTCACGGCCTCCTTTGCGGCCAGTTGACAGTCCCGCGGCATGAGAAGTCCAAACACGTCTTTAAAGGGCAGCGCCGTGTACTCGAACCGCTCATAGACGGCCGGCTCCTGTAAAATGCCCACGTCCAAAAGGCCCTTGTCCAGCTTTTCCATGACGCTTGCGGCATCACCGCTGAAGATATTGAACTGGATGCCGGGGTAGTCGGCGTGGATGGCCTGAAAAACCGTTGAGATCTCCTCCATGGCGGGCGTCTCGGCGCAGCCCAGATAGATGTCGCCGCCCACAATCTCGTCCCCGGCGTAAAAGGCGGACTCCGTTTTGTCCACCAACTCCATAATCTCCTGGGCCTGCTTGCGCAGGAACATCCCCTCCTCGGTGAGGGTGACGCTTCGGTTTCCGCGAATCAAAAGCTGCTTTCCCAACTGCCGCTCCAAATCCATCATCTGCTTGGAGAGGGTGGACTGGGTGACGTGGAGGGTTTCCGCCGCTTTGGTGATGTTCTGCTCCCTGGCGATGGCGAGGAAATAGTGGAGCAGTCTTGTCTCAATCATGACCGCCGCCTCCTTTCCCCAAGTGTAACGCCTTTTGATATTCCTGTCAACGATTGCTGGATATAACTAACAACTGTTTGTAATTTCAGGGCGGAGGTATAAAATAGAAGCATCAGAGGGGGAGGCCAATGGAGGATTCGATGATGATAGGCTGTCTGGACGCCTGTGGGTTCCAGTCCGAGCTGCGGGAGCGGTATCTGGCCTGTGCGAGGGACGGGCGGAGGAACGCCCAGATCCGGCTGCTGTGGCAGCAGCGCAAGCGCCTGATGGACGGCCTGCATACCGTTCAAAAGCAGGTGGACTGCATCGACTATATCATCCGCTCTCTGGAGCGGGCCGAACAAACGAAGGAGTGACTGAAATGAACAAAAAGGTACTTATCATCTCCACCAGCCTGCGCCGTGGCAGCAACTCCGAGCTGCTGGCACGGCAGTTTGCGGAGGGTGCACGGGAGGCGGGGAACCGGGTGGAAACCGTCTCCCTGCGGGGAAAGGACATCCGCTTTTGCGTCGGCTGCATGGCCTGCCTGAAAAACGGGCGGTGCGCCCAGCAGGACGACACCAACGCCATCGTGGAGCAGATGCGCGAGGCCGACGTAATCTGCTTCGCCACCCCGGTCTACTACTACGAGATGTCCGGCCAGATGAAGACCCTGCTGGACCGTGCCAACGCCCTGTTTGCCGCCGACTGCGCCTTCCGGGACATCTATCTGCTGACCGCCTCGGCGGAGGCGGAGGACAGCGCCGCGGACGGCCCCATCCACGGATTAAACGGCTGGGTCGCCTGCTTTGAGAGGGCGCGGCTGGCAGGCGTGGTCCGGGGCGGCGGAGCCAACGGCCCCGGCGAGATGGAACGGCTGACCGGCAAGCTGATGGAGGCCCGCGAGATGGGCAAAAACGTATAGGAGGAGCACTATGATGAGCGGACAAATCATCGAGCATAAAACGTTTGACCAGGAGCGGGCGCTGTACGGCAGCCACGGCCTCACCGTCCGGCACTGTGCCTTCGACGGTCCCGCCGACGGGGAGAGCGCCGTGAAAGAATGTGGAGACATCACAGCGGAGGACTGCTTTTTTAATCTCCGGTATCCCTTTTGGCACGTCCAGGGCCTGACCATCCGCCGCTCGGAGCTGACCGGGCTGTGCCGGGCCGCCCTGTGGTACTCCGACCACATTTCCATCGAGGACACCAAACTCCACGGCATCAAGGCCCTGCGGGAATGTGACCACATTGTTCTCAAAAGCTGCGACATTCTCTCCCCGGAATTCGGCTGGTCCGCCAGAGATGTGAGGATGGAGGACAGCACCGCCGAGAGCGAATACTTTTTCATGCGCGGAGAGCGGCTGGACTTCCGGGGGGTGAACTTCAAGGGCAAGTATTCCTTCCAGTATGTCAAGGGCGGCGCCTTTGACCACTGTAGCTTCGACACCAAGGACGCCTTCTGGCACAGCGAGAACGTCACCGTAACCGACAGCGTGGTGAAGGGGGAATACCTGGCCTGGTACTCGGAAAACCTCACCCTGGTCCGCTGCAAGATCGTCGGCACGCAGCCCCTGTGCTACTGCAAGGGCCTCAAGCTCATTGACTGTGAGATGGTGGACACCGACCTGGCCTTTGAAAGATCCGAGGTGGAGGCCACCGTCACGACGCCCATCGTCAGCGTAAAGAATCCCCGCGCCGGAACCATCACCGCCCCCGCCGTGGGAGAGCTTATCATGGACGACCCAGAGGCCCGTGGAGAGGTCATTTTGCAACAACTTATTATAACTGGGAAGGGGGCTTGACGATGGTGCAGACGGTGAAGCTGCAAAACGGCGTGGAGATGCCCATGGAGGGCTTCGGTCTCTTTCAGGTCAGCGACCCGGCCCTCTGCGAACGGGCGGTCCGGGAGGCCCTGGACGTGGGCTACCGCCTGATGGACACCGCCAGCTCCTACCAGAACGAGGAGGCGGTGGGCAGGGCCGTCAAAGGCTCCGGCGTCCCCCGGGAGGAGCTGTTCGTCACCACCAAGGCTTACATCCAGCAGATGGGCTATGAGAAAACGAAAGCCGCCTTCGAGGAATCTCTCTCCAAGCTGAGCCTCGACTATTTGGATCTCTACCTCATTCATATGCCCCTCGGGGACTACTACGGCGCATGGCGGGCCATGGAGGAGCTCTACCGGGAGGGCAGGGTCCGGGCCATCGGGGTGAGCAATTTCGATTCCGCCCGGCTGATGGATTTGTGCTACAACGTGGAGGTCAGGCCCATGGTGAACCAGATCGAGCGGCATCCCCATTTCCAGCGGGAGGAGGAGTTGGAGGTCATGGCCGGGCTGGGGGTGCAGCCGGAGGCTTGGGCGCCCTTCGCCGAGGGCCTAAAGGGCATGTTTACCGACCCTGCCCTCGTGGAGATCGCCGCCAAGCACGGCAAGAGCGTGGCCCAGGTCATCCTCCGCTGGGACATTCAGCGGGGCGTGGCCGTCATCCCAAAGAGCATCCACCGGGAGCGGATGGAGGAAAATCTGGCCGTGTGGGACTTTACGCTGGACGCCGGCGATCTCGCCAAGATCGCCGCCCTGGACAAGGCCCGGCCCTCCATGCTGGATACCAACAAGCCCAGCGAGGTGCGCCGGGTGTACGGCTATCTCCGTAATCCCGTACTCACCAGCCTGTAAGGAGGCATCGACATGAAAAAAAGACTTTTTATCCTCTTGTTAACCCTCGCACTGGCCTTGAGCCTCTTCCCGGCGGCGCTGGCGGCGGGCCGCTTTTCCGACATTCCCGTTGACGCCGCCTATGCCCCGGCTGTGGCGTGGTGCCGGGAGCAGGGCCTGATGGACGGTGTGTCCGCAGACCGCTTTGACCCGGAGGGGACGCTGACCCGCGCGATGCTGGCCACCGTGCTCTACCGGGCGGCGGGGACGCCCGCCGTCACCGCCTCAGCCAATTTTTCTGACGTTCAGGCCGGGAGCTGGTACACCGACGCCGTTCTGTGGGCCTCCGGCGGGGGCCTGCTCCAGGGGTACGGCATCGGCATGTTCGGCCCCAACGACCCGGTGAGCGTGGAGATGTTGGACATCGTCATGGCCCGCTATCGTGGGGAGAAGCCGGTCTGGACAGGCGACCCGGTCAGGGCCAAAGCGGCCACCCGGGCCCAGGTGGCCGCGGCCCTCCATGAGAACCTAAACGAGGAAATCGCCGGGGAGGAAACCACCGGGAGCGGGAAGATCCTGGTGGCCTACTTCTCCGCCACCGGCACCACCCGGGGCGCGGCGGAGCGGGTGCAGGCCGCCACCGGCGGCGACCTGTTTGAAATTGTCCCCGCCCAGGCCTATACCAGCGCCGACCTGAACTACAACGACGCCTCCAGCCGCTCCCAGGTGGAACAGCGGGACGCCGCCGCCCGCCCCGCCATCAGCGGCGCAGCAGAGGGCATGGACGGCTATGACGTGATATTCCTGGGTTATCCCATCTGGAACGGCAGACCGCCCAAGATTATCAGCACCTTTCTCGAAAGCTATGACGTTACGGGCAAGACCATCGTGCCCTTCTGCACCAGCGGAAGCAGCGGCTTCAGCGATTCCGGCCTGTATGAGCTGGCCGGCGGCGCGCAGTGGCTGGAGGGCCGCCGCCTCAACGGCATGTCCCAGGACGCCGTGACCCAATGGGTGGAGGGCCTGCAATTAAACGTGGAGGAGGGAACCGGCATGAGAATGATCGTAACAAGCGGCGATACCACTGTCGTGTTTGAGCTGAACGACAGCCCCGCCGCCCTCTCCCTGGCGGCCCAGCTTCCCCTGACCCTGAACGTACAGCCCTTCGGCTCCAACGAACAGACCTTCTATCCGCCCACGGCGCTGGACACCTCGGGCACTCCCGACATCACCTCCGCCCAGGCGGGGACGCTGGCCTACTACGCGCCCTGGAAGGACGTGGTGATGTTCTACGGCAGCTTCAGCGGCGGCGGACGCGGCGTCCTCTTTGAGCTGGGCAAAGCCGTGGAGGGTGCGGACGCCATCCGGGAGCTCGGCGGGACAATCACCATCACGGCGGAGTGAGGGCCACGGAACGGCTGGAGGGCATCCGCCGGCAGGGCTACGCCCTGGACGACGAGGAGTGCGAGCTGGCCGCGCGCTGCGTCGCGGCTCCCGGCCGGAACTACACCGGCAGGGTGGTGGCGGGGATCAGCGTATCCGGCCCGGTATCCCGCCTGACGAAGGAGCGTATTCAGGTCATCGCGCCCGTGGTCATGGAGATAGGGGACAGAATATCCAAGCTCATGTCCTATTCCGAGGAAAACGGGCGAAAGCCTTAATGTCATGGAACCAAAGAAACCGCGGGGCCGCGCCCTTCCGGCGCGGCCCCGCGGTTTCTTATTGAGTCGGGGACTATGACTGTATTCAACGAAGCACGGCGCCCAATTCACTCTCCAGCAGGGCCAGGACCGATTTTACGTCTTCGTCTGCCTCCTGGTCGGTGAGGGTGCGGTCGTCGGCGCGCAGCTTGAGGGAGAAGGCCACGCTCTTTTTACCCGCCGGGATGGGGGCGCCGGTGTAGATGTCGAAGAGCTCGACCTCCTTCACCAGCCCCTTGGCGCCCCGGGCGATGCAGTCCTCCAGCTGGGCCACGGTGACCCCGGCGGCGCACACCACGGCGATGTCCCGGGTCACGTTGGGGAACTTGGGCAGGGGGGCGTACCGGGCCTCGGGCGCGCGCTGGGCCAGCAGATCGGCGAAGTCCAGCTGGGCGGCGAAGACCGCGCACTCCATGCCGTAGTTGCCGCAGGTCAGGGGGTGGAGCTGGCCCAGCACACCCAGGAACACGCCGTTTGCCAGCACCTCGGCGCAGCGGCCGGGGTGGAAGGCGGCGATGTCCCCGCGGGCGCGGAAGGCCACGTTCTTCACGTTCATGGCCCCCAGCAGGGCCTCCACCACGCCCTTGAGGGCGAAGAAGTCCAGCTCGTCGCCGTAGGCGCCCAGGGACAGCACGGTGCGCTCGTCAGCCAGGTCGGAGCCCTCCACGGGCAGGTAAACGGTGGCCAGCTCGTAGAGCTTGGCGGCCTTGTTGCGGTAGCTGTAGTTGCGGGAGAGGGTCTCCAGCATGGAGGGCAGGGCGGTGGTGCGCATCACCGAGGTGTCCTCGCCCAGGGGGTTGAGGATGGTGACGGACCTGCGCTTTTCACTGTCCTGGGGCAGGCGGATCTTGTCGTAGTAGGTGGGGGAGATGAAGGAGTAGGTGATGATCTCGCTGTACCCCATGCCGCGGCACAGCTCGCCCACCCGGCGCTCGGCGCGCTGCGTCTCCGTCAGGCCGCCCTGGGTGGTCTCTCCCCGCATGAGGGTGACGGGGATCTTGTCGTACCCGTGGAGCCGGGCCACCTCCTCGGCGATGTCGGAGTAGTGCTCCACGTCGCCGCGCCAGGAGGGCACGGTGATGGTGTCGCCGTCCAGCTTGAAGTCCAGGCGCTCCAGCATGGCGCGCATCTCGGCCTCGGCGATGTCGGTGCCCAGCAGGGCGTTAATCTTCTCCGGCACCAGCTGCACGGTGCGGGGGGCCTGGTCGGCGGCGATCACGTCGATGACGCCGTCCACCACCTCGCCGCAGCCCAGCAGCTCCACCAGCTCGCAGGCCCGCTGCACGCCCTTGTAGGTGTTCATGGGGTCCAGGCCCTTCTCGTAGCGGGAGGAGGCGTCGGTGCGCATACCCAGGGCGGTGGCGGTGCGGCGGATGGACACGCCGTTAAAGTTGGCGCTCTCAAAGACCACCATGGCGGTGTCGCCCACGATCTCGGAGTTGGCGCCGCCCATAACGCCGGCCACGCCCACGGGCTTGTGCACGTCGCAGATGCACAGCATGGAGGGGGTCAGCCTGCGGTCCGCTCCGTCCAGGGTCTGGATGACCTCGCCCTCCCGGGCGGTGCGCACGATGATTCTGCCGCCCTCCACGCAGGAGAAATCGAAGGCGTGCATGGGCTGGCCGTACTCCAGCATGACGTAGTTGGTGATGTCCACGATGTTGTTGATGGGCCGCACCCCGGCGGCGCGCAGACGCCGGCGCATCCACAGGGGGGAGGGGGCGATCTTCACGTTGCGCACCATGCGCGCGGTATACCGGGGGCAGAGTTCCGGGTTTTCGATCTCCACGTCCAGCACGTCGGCCACGCTGGTGCCGTCCACGCCCTTGACCTGGGGTGTGTGGAGCTTCAGGGGCTTGCCGAAGGTGGCGGCGGTCTCCCGGGCCAGGCCGATGACGCTGAGGCAGTCGGGCCGGTTGGGGGTGATCTCAAACTCCACCACCGCGTCGTCCAGGCCCAGCAGGGGCACGACGTCGTCGCCCGGCCGGGGGTCCATGGCGGCCAGATCCGGGTCGCTCTGGAGGATGAAGATGCCGTCCACCACGCTGTGGGGCCAGTCGTGATCGGTGAAGCCCAGCTCCTTGTAGGAGCAGAGCATGCCGTTGCTCTCCACGCCCCGCAGCCTGCCCGCGGTGATGTGCACGCCGCCGGGCAGCCGGGAGTCGTGCAGGGCCACGGGCACCAGGTCGCCCACCTGCACGTTCTGGGCCCCGGTGACGATCTGCACGGGCGCGCCGCCCGCGTCCACCTGGCAGGTGAACATGTGGTCGGAGTCGGGGTGGCGCTCCATGGACAGCACCCTGCCCACCACCACGTTTTTAATCTCCTCGCCCGGGCGCCCGGTGAGCTCCACCTTGGAGCCCGAGAGGGTCATGGCGTCGGCGTATTCCTTGTCGCCGGCGGATACGTCCACGAACTCCGCCAGCCAGTTACGAGATAAATTCATTGTATTTCCTCCCCCTTAGAACTGCGCCAGGAACCGCATGTCGTTTTCAAAGATGAGCCGCAGGTCGGTGATGCCGAAGCGGCGCATGGCCATGCGCTCCACGCCGATGCCGAAGGCAAAGCCGGAGTACACGTCGGTGTCGATGCCCACGCCCTCCAGCACCTTGGGGTGCACCATGCCCGCGCCCAGCAGCTCAATCCAGCCCTCGCCCTTGCACACCCGGCAGCCCACGCCGCCGCAGGCGTGGCACTGCACGTCCACCTCGCAGGAGGGCTCGGTGAAGGGGAAGTGGTGGGGGCGGAAGCGGGTCTTGGTGCCCTTGCCGTAGAGCTGCTCCACCACGGCGTTGAGGGTGCCCTTCAGATCCGCCATGGTGATGCCCTTGTCCACCACCAGGCCCTCGATCTGATGGAACATGGGGGAGTGGGTGGCGTCCACCTCGTCCTTGCGGTACACGCGGCCGGGGGCGACGACGCGGATGGGGGGCTGCTGCCGCTCCATGGTGCGCACCTGCATGGGAGAGGTCTGGGTGCGCAGCAGCAGGGAGGAGTCCTCCTTGATATAGAAGGTGTCCTGCCACTCCCGGGCGGGGTGGCCCTCCTCGGTGTTGAGCTTGGTGAAGTTGTACTCGGCCAGCTCCACCTCGGGGCCCTCGGCCACCTGGAAGCCCATGCCGATGAAGATGTCCTTCACCTCGTCCAGCACGATGGACATGGGGTGCTTGTGGCCGGTTTGGGGGCGCTTGCCGGGGATGGTCACGTCCACCGCCTCGGCGGCCAGCCGGGCGGAGAGGGCGGCGGCCTCGATGGCCTGCTGCTGGCGGGAGAGGGCCTCGGTCAGGGCCTCGCGCACCTCGTTGGCCAGCTGGCCGATGACCGGGCGCTCCTCGGCGGACAGGCCGCCCATCTGCTTGAGGACGGCGGTGAGCTCGCCCTTCTTGCCCAGGTACTTGACCCGCAGGGCCTCCAGATCCTGGGCCGCCTTGGTCTCGGCCAGGGCAGACAGGGCCTCCTGCCGGATCTGTTCCAGTTTTTCCTTCATTTCCTTCGCTCCTTTTAAGCAATAAAAAGGCCCTTCATCCCCAAAGACAGGGACGAAAGGCAAACCTTCCGCGGTACCACCCACGATTCGCGCGGTACACCGCGCGCGCTCAAGCCTCATAACGGAGGGCTCCGTCCGCGTCTTTCCCCGCGGCCGCTCCCGGGCGAACCAAGCGCTGTGCCGCTGCGTCCGCTTTCAGCCGGTGACGGACGCTCTCTGACGTGGCATAACACGCTATTTTCCCGTTCTTCGCGTTTGTACTTCCATTTTTATATCACATTGGCGGGAAAATTGCAAGGGGGAAGTGTCTTTTAGCCTGCCGAAAAACATACCATAGAGATGCGGCTCAAGCGGATAAGGCGGTCGAAGGAGGACGGGCGATTCGTGAATCGCCCCTACGGGCCTGGAACAGCGGGCCGATGTGGGCATCGGCCCCTACGAATGCCAGGCGCAGTACGGGGCATGGCAGTACGTGCGGCTTTTTAGGCACGCCTTGAATAGCAACTACCTTTAAGTCTGGGCGGGTCATGTGCCGTAGGGGCGGCAGCCCTATTCGCCTCAAGTGCCAGACCGAACCGAGCCCTGAGCGCTTTCAAGTTTTGCAAGTTACCTAAATCGCACCGCCGCGGGGCCCCCGGGTCCAGGGCCCGCAGGCCCTGGTTGTTTCTTCCCGGGGTTCTTTGCAACCAAAGAATCCCGCCGCCGGAGGCCGGGCCTCCGAAAAAGAGACGGATTGCCACGGGCCTGCGGCCCTCGCAATGACACGCCGCCTTATCCGCCTGAGCTGCAACAATGATGATTGCATCTTGCGCACCAAATCCTGTATATCTGGTTTTTCGACAGACTGAGACCCGTGGGCGGAGCCTTTCAGGCTCCGCCCACGGGTTTGTTCACTCCGCCGCGTAGAGCCGCAGCTTTTCCATAAGAGCGTCCACGGTGGACTCCAAGCCGCCCCCGCCGTCCAGGTACGCGGCCGCGCCGTCCCGGATGATCTGGAGCAGGGACTCGTCGCAGACCAGGGGGGTATCCAGCCCGCGCAGGCGCTGCGCCATCTCCGCGCGCCAGGCCTCGCCGGGGTAGTTGACATAGAGCTCCACGGGGGCGCTGGCGCCCTCGGCGTCCGTCAGATACATGGCGTAGTAGGAGAAGCTCACCCGGCCGTCCTCGTCGGTGCGCATGGCGGCGTCCCGCGCCTCAACCTGGGTGGACGCCTCAAAGGCCCGGGCGTTCACCGGCATACCGCCCTCCAGGTCCGCCTTCTGGGTATCGTAGGACAGGGCGGCGGCTATGAATTCCATCGCCAGCTCCCCCTCGCGGCTCTGGCTGTTTACCCCCAGCACCGTGCGGGGGAGATAGGCGTTTTGGCCGAAGATGGGGACGATCTCCCCCCTGCCGGTGTCCTCGTCCGCCTGGCGGGCGGGATAGAGGTTGTGAAAGACGGTCAGATTGCCCACGTCCAGCCCCGCTCCGGTGCCCTTCCAGAGCAGCGCGCCGAAGTTGAAGATGTTTTCGTCATCCCCGCTGTAGCCGTCGTCCGCCGTGCGCCCGCGCTCCAGGTCCATGATGCGGCCTAGCGCGGAGAGGAAGCCGGACAGGCCCTCCCGGTCCACCGCGCCGTCCGCGTCCACGAAGCCGGGGGCGCAGACGGGGAGGAAAAAGTCCAGCAGCAGCTCGGGCCGGACAATGGTCAGGGGGTGGTTGTAGCTCCCCCGCTCCGCCTCCAGCCGGGCGGCCAGCGCCTCCAGGCCGGCGAGGCCCGCCGCGTCCTCCCCGTGGAGCAGGGGGACCTGGAACTGGGCGGGCACGGCGGGCAGAGCGCCGTCCGCCTGCCGGTAGGCTTCGGTGATGTTCTCCAGCAAATCCGCGCCGGATACCGTATTGGACAGGTCGGCCAGCACGCCCTTTTCGATGTAACTCGTAACGGGCAGGCCGTCCAGCACCAGCACGTCCGGCCCCTTGCCCGCCGAGAGCTCGGTGGCCAGGGCGCGCAGGGCGTCCTCCCGGGTGACCGAGCCGTCCTCCGCCGCCCCCACCCGCAGATCCACGTGGACCTCGGGGTGGGAGAGCTGGAACTGGCCGGCGGCCTGCCGCACCAGGGGGTTGTCGTAGAGGGTGTAGACGGCCAGCTCCCGGCCGGGCAGGGTGGGCACGTCGGGGTCGTAGGCGTAGCAGAGCAGCACGTAGCTGTTCTGGCGGTAGCCCAGCAGCAGGATTTCATCCCCCGCCGCCGCCAGATCCATGCGCATCAGGGAGGGGGTGGACAGGGAGTTGAGCCCCCCGTCCGCCACCTGCTCGGCCACGCTGCTCCCGGGCAGGGCGCGGTACACGCCGGTGGGGTCGGCGAAGTAGAAGCCAACCTCCGGCCCCGGGGCCATGACGCGGTACAGATCCGTGGTGGTCCAGCTGCTCTCCGCCGGGGCGCTGGCGGACAGCTCGCTGACGGACTTGCCGGTCTCCAGGCTGTAGAACACGACGCGCCCGCCCTCGGAGAAGGCCAGGGTGTCCCCGCTGACCGCCCAGCCGTCGGCCCAGTCGGCGTTGGCGCAGAAGTAGCGGCCCTTCTCCGCCCCGGTGGCCCCGTCCAGCTGCACCACGTCCTCGTAGCGTCCGGCCAGGAAATCGCCGCTGTCCGCGACGCGGAAGGCCCGCAGGCCGGAGCCGCTGGGCGCGGCGGGTACGTCCCAGCCCAGATCGGTGAGGGCGCCGCCGGCGTCGGCCCGGGCCATATACTCGAACTGGGTGCCGTCCTCCGCCGAGTCGCTGAGGTAGACATAACACGTACCGTCCCCGGCCCAGGCGGCGGCGACGGCGTGGCAGTAGCGGTCGGCCCGGTCGAATTCGGCCAGGCCCGCGTGGGTCTGCTCCTCCCAGGTCCGGCCGCCGTCGACGGAGTCGTACCAGGCCAGATGGATCTGCTCCCCGGCGTTGCCCACGTAGCCCATAACGTGCAGCGTCCCGTCGCCGGTGGACTGGAAGCCGATGATCTCGAAGAAGGGCGCGGGCAGGGGGCGTTCCGTCTCCACATAGCGGCCCATGGCCGTGCCGGTGGGGGAGGGAGACTGCCCGCCCGCGCCGCAGCCCGCCGCGGTGAACAGGAGCAGCAGGGCGAGCAGCGCGGCGCCGCCGCGCTTGAAGAGCTGTTTCATATGATTGCCTCCGGTTATGTAGTATCTGGAGGATACCACCCCAACCTCTAAGGCTTTCTCCAAGAATTTTCAGGGTAAATTTCAAGACGGATTAGAGACTGGTGTGGTACAATCATACCAGAACAAGGGGGGCGGCGTTCATGCGGATTCTGATGGTGGAGGACGACGAGAAGCTGTGCGAGGCGGTGAGCTACCAGCTGGAGCGGGAGGGCTTTACGGTGGACGTGTGCACCGACGGGGACGACGGCCTGCGCTGGATCCGCCAGCAGGCCCACGACCTGATTCTGCTGGACCGGATGCTGCCCACCCTGAGCGGCACCACCGTCCTCCAGCGCATCCGCGCCGACGGCATCCAGACCCCTGTGCTGCTGGTGACGGCGCTGGACACGGTGGCCGACCGGGTGGAGGGCCTGGATGCGGGGGCGGACGACTACCTGGTGAAGCCCTTCGCGGTGGAGGAGCTGCTGGCCCGCATCCGGGCCATGGGCCGCAGGCCCCGGAAGTGGGAGAGCGCCGCCCTGCTGCGCTACGGGGACGCGGCCTACGACGCCGGGGGCCGGGTGCTCTCCGGCGGGGCGGGGGAGTGCTCGCTTTCCAAGCGGGAGGGGGCGCTGCTGGAGGCGCTGCTGCGCAACCCGGACCAGACCCTGCCCCGGGGCATCCTGCTGTCCAAGGTGTGGGGCCCCGACGCGCCGGTGGAGGACGGGAACCTGGACAACTACATCTATTTCCTGCGCCGCAGGCTGCTCCAGGTGGGCAGCCGCATGGAGATCCGCACCGTGCGGGGGGTGGGCTACCGCCTGGAGGGCGGCCGTGGATAAGATCTTCACCCGCCTGCGCCGCCGCCTGACCCTGGTGTGCACCGCCGCCACCGGGATTATTCTGGTGGGCATGACCCTGGCCTCCCTGGCCGTGGCCCAGCGGCAGCTGGGGGAGGGGGCGGCCGCCTCCTTCCAGAGCGAGGTCAACGCGGTGCTCTTCCACCTGCGGGGGCAGTCCGCCGTGGATCACACCTGGCTGGCCCAGACCGAGGCGGGGGGCGGGCTGCTGGTGTACCTGGAGCTGTCGGGCACGCCGCTGCTGTACCGGGGGGCGGGGGACGGGCAGGAGCGGGAGGCGCTGGTCGCGCTGGCAAGGGAAAAGGCATTACAGGAATTCGGCCTGGACATCTCCCGCCGTCCGGACAGCCGGATCCTCTCCCGGCAGGAGTTCTTCTCCCTGCGGGATGCCGGCGGGGTGGGCTACCGGGCCGCCGCCGCCAGCATCCCCCTGGAAAACGGCTGGGCGGGGCTGCTGATCCTGCGCTCCACGGCGGCCGAGACGGCGGAGCTGCGGGGGCTGCGGCTGGCCTTCGGCGGCTTCGCCGCCCTGGCGATCTGCCTGCTGGCGGCCTTCTCATGGGTGTTCGCCGGGCGGATGCTGGCGCCCCTGGAGGCCAGCCGCCGCAGGCAGGCCGAGTTCGTCCACGCCGCCTCCCACGAGCTGCGCTCCCCACTGGCCGTCATCCACGCCTGCCTCTCCGCCATCCGGGGCGCGCCGCCTGAAAAGGCGGAGCACTTTACCCAGGTGGCGGACGGGGAGTGCCTGCGCATGTCCCGGCTGGTGGGGGATATGCTCACCCTGGCGGGGGCGGACGATGGCACCTGGACGGTGGAGCCGGGGGAGGCGGAGCCGGAGACGCTGCTGCTGGGGGTCTACGAGTGCTTTGAGGGCCCGGCGCGGGAGCGGGGGATCGCCTTGGCGGTCTCCCTGCCCGAGGCGCCCCTTCCCCGCTGCCGCTGGGACGCGCAACGTATCTCCCAGGTGCTCTCCGCCCTGACGGACAACGCCCTGTCCCACACCCCGGCGGGAGGGACGGTGGACCTGAGCGTGGGGCCCTGCCCCGAGGGGGTCGTTTTCACGGTGGCGGACACCGGCCCGGGCATCCCCCCGGAGCAGCGGGAGCGGATTTTTGAGCGCTTTTACCGTGGGGACGCGGCCCGCACGGACCGGGAGCACTACGGACTGGGGTTGTCTATCGCGGCGGAGATCGTCTCCCTCCACCGGGGGCGGATCGGCATCACGGAGACCCCCGGCGGCGGCGCCACCTTTGCGGTGGTGCTGCCCGGGGGCGGAGGGCTGTGAGGCGGCGCTGCGACGCATCTTTTATGGAGGGCCCTACGAATGCCAAGCGCAGTACGGGGCATGGCAGTACGTGCGGCTTTTTAGGCACGCCTTGAATAGCAACTACTTTTAAGTCTGGGCGGGTCATGTGCCGCAGGGGCGGCAGCCCTATTCGCCTCAAGTGCCAGACCGAACCGAGCCCTGAGCGCTTTCAAGTTTTGCAAGTTACCTAAATCGCACCGCCGTGGGGCCCCCGGGTCCAGGGCCCGCAGGCCCTGGTTGTTTCTTCCCGGGGTTCTTTGCAAGCAAAGAATCCCGCCGCCGGAGGCCGGGCCTCCAAAAAAGGAAACGGATTGCCGCGTCGGCCCCGCGGGGCCTCCTCGCAATGACGGGACGCCCTTTCTTCTATTTCCTGGGAAAAACCACGGAGAAGACCGTGCCCTCCTCCGGGCCGCTGTGTACGGAGATTTTGGCGTGGTGCGCCTCGGCGATGCGCCGGGCGATGGCCAGGCCCAGTCCGTAGCCCCCCTCGCCGCGGCCCCGGGCGCTGTCCACCCGGTAGAAGCGCTCGAAGAGGTGCTCCAGGTGCTCCGGAGGGATGGGCGCGCCGGTGTTGCGCACCTCCAGGCGCAGCTTCTCCTGCTGGCGGGACAGGGACAAGTCGGCCCGGCCCCCCTCCCCGGCGTATTTGACGGCGTTGTCCAGCAGGATCATCACCAGCCGCCGGAGCTGGGCCTCGTCCCCCACCACCGACAGGCCGGGGGTAATCTCGCTCTCCAGGGCCACCCCGTTCTCGAAGGCCACCGACTCGAAGGGGAGCAGGCAGCCCATGCACAGCTCACTGAGGCCCACCGGGTCCCGCCGGGGGGGATGGGTGCCGTCGTCGCTCCTGGCCAGGAAGAGCAGGTCGTAGACCAGGCCCTTCATCCGCCCGGCCTCCTCCTGGATGTACTCCACCCACTTGGCCTGCCCGCCCAGCTCCGAGCGGTGGGACAGGACGATGCCGGTGTTGGCCAGGATGACGGTGAGGGGGGTCTTGAGCTCGTGGGAGGCGTCGGCCACAAACTGGCGCTGCTGCTGCCACGCCTTTTCGGCGGGGCGCAGGGCCAGGGAGGAGAGAAAGAGGCTGATCAGGAAAAAGACGGCCAGCGCCCCGGCGCCCACCAGCAGGGAGGGCGGCACCAGGCTCTTCAGGCTGTCCCGCTCCCAGCTCCGGTCGGCGAAGGCCAGGCGCACCGCGCCATCCTCCTGCCGGTCGATGAGGTAGCGCAGGCCCAGGCCGCTCAGAGTCCCCTCCTCCTTGCCGGAGGACAGCGCCTCCTCCACCGCCGCGGCGAGCACCTCGTCGGAGACCGACACGCTCCCGCCGCTCCACATCTGTTCGACGGCGCCGTCCCCGTCCAGGGTGACGCAAAAGACGGGGGTCATGGCGAACTGGCGGTTCTCCCGCCCGTGGGCCCGGTCCCCGTCCCCGGCGGGGTCGGGCGGGGCCGCGCCGATCTCAAAGCGGGGCGGCTCCTTGCCGCCCCACTCCAGCGCCATCCGCATGGCCCCAATGCTCTCGACGCGGCGCTGCTGCGCGGTGGAGCCCAGCAGCGCCGCAAAGACCGCCAGCAGCACCAGGGTCACCAGCAGCATATTGGTCAGGATAAACTTTTTCCGCAGCTTCCGGATCATGGGACGGGCACCTCCAGATGGTAGCCCACCTTGCGCACCGTGCCGATGGCCACACGGGAGCCCAGGAAGGCGAACTTTTTGCGCAGGAAGGAGATATAGGCCTCCACATTGTTGTCCTCCGCGTCGGACTCCATGCCCCACACCTTGGTAATCAGGTCCTCCTTGGGCACCACGGCCTTGGGGGCGGACATCAGCAGGCGCAGCACCTCGAACTCCTTGAAGCCCAGGCGCACCGATTTCCCCTCCCGGGACAGGCAGCGGGAGCTCAGCTCCAGGGTCAGATCGTCCACCACCAGCCGCTCGCCCAGCACCTCGCCCTGCCGCCGGGTCAGGGCCCGCACCCGGGCCAGCAGCTCCCCGGCGTCGAAGGGCTTGGTCATGTAGTCGTCCGCCCCGCAGTCCAGACCGGAGATCTTGTCCGGGATCTCGTCCCGGGCGGTGAGCATGAGGATGGGGGTGGAGATATGGGCGCTGCGCAGCCGC